>NZ_JBIBYO010000001.1:0-1088932 GCF_043083385.1 Streptomyces sp. NPDC014733
GACATCGGCCTCGTCGGCTACGAAATGGCCCTCCTGGTCGACCGCGCAGGCAACGTCCTCACCCCCGACCTACGCGCCGAACTCCAGGGCAGCCTTCTGAACTAGCAGACAAGCAGTGCGTTTCCCGCCTTCGGCCCATTAGGGTGCGAGGGCGCGACCGGCGTCAGACAGGCAAGTTGGAGGAGGAGACGTGGCAACGCCCCCTGACGGGTACCCGTACGGTCCCGGACAGCAGTCCGGGTCGCAGGGCGAGACCCCTCACAACCGCTTCAACTTCCCGTCCGCGCCGAGCCGCCGGCCGCAGCGGTCCCAGCCGCCGCGGCAGCAGCAGCCCCCGCAGTCCCCACCCCGCCCGTACGACCCCCAGCCGTACGAGCCGTCGGTGTACGAGCCCCCTCGGACGCCCGGTGTTCAGCCGGTGCGGCCGCAGCCCCCGGCGCCCCAGGCGCCCGCGGGCGGCGCGCACAATCCGTTGGTGCGCCCGTACGCCATGACCGGGGGCCGGACCCGGCCGCGCTACCAGCTCGCCATCGAGGCGCTGGTCAGCACCACGGCCGACCCGGCCCAGCTGCAGGGACAGCTGCCGGAGCACCAACGCATCTGCCACCTGTGCCGCGAGATCAAATCAGTTGCCGAGATCTCCGCGCTTCTCTCCATCCCCCTCGGCGTCGCCCGGATCCTCGTCGCCGACCTGGCGGAGGCCGGACTCGTCGCCATCCATCAGCCCGGCGGGGACGAGACCGCCGGCGGACAGCCAGATGTGACACTGCTCGAAAGGGTGCTCAGTGGACTTCGCAAGCTCTAGCGGTGCAGCCCGCTCCACCACCTCCGCGAAAATCGTGGTGGCGGGCGGCTTCGGCGTGGGTAAGACCACGTTCGTCGGGGCCGTCTCAGAGATCAACCCGCTGCGCACCGAAGCCGTCATGACCTCAGCGTCTGCGGGGATCGACGATCTCACGCACGCGCCGGACAAGACGACGACGACCGTGGCGATGGACTTCGGCCGCATCACCCTGGACCAGGACCTGATCCTGTACCTCTTCGGTACGCCGGGCCAGGACCGCTTCTGGTTCATGTGGGACGACCTGGTACGCGGCGCCATCGGCGCCGTCGTCCTCGTCGACACCCGCCGCCTCGCCGACTGCTTCCCCGCCGTCGACTACTTCGAAAACAGCGGACTCCCCTTCGTCATCGCCCTCAACGGCTTCGACGGCCACCAGCCGTACACGCCGGACGAGGTCCGCGAGGCGCTGCAGATCGGGCCGGACGCCCCGATCATCACGACCGACGCCCGCCACCGCAGCGAGGCGAAGAGCGCACTCATCACGCTCGTGGAGCACGCGCTCATGGCCCGCCTGCGCTGACGCCGCGCACGCACCACGCCGAAGGCCCCCGCACCGCTTGGTGTACGGGGGCCTTCGGCATGTGCGGCTCAGTCGGTGAGGGTGGTGCCGACGGCGGTGAGCAGCAGCGCGAGGGAGGTGGCGCCGGCGTCGGGGTGGCCGCGGCCGAGGTCGCCCATGCGGGCGGCGCGGCCGCGGGCCGGGACGAGGCCGGCGGTCGCCGCGGCGGCGCGGGTGGCGGCCTCGGCGGCGACGCACCAGGCCTTGGCGGGGCCGTCGGCGGTGTGGGCGCGCAGGGTCCGGCGGAACGGTTCGAGGGCGTCCAGCAGGGTCTTCTCGCCGACGCGGGCGCCGCCGAGTGCGGCGACGGCGTGGTGGGCGGCGTCGGCGGCGTCGGCGAACAGCGCGGTGGTGCAGGGGCCGTCGGGTGCCTTGGTGAGGACGGCGCCGGTCTCGGCGAGGAGCGCGCCGTAGAGCGCGCCCGACGCTCCGCCGGAGGCGTCGGCGAGGGCGAGTCCGGCGGCGAGCAGGGCGGCGCCGGCGGTGCGGGGCGTGGCGGGGCCGGTCTCGGTGGCGCGGGCGGCGGCGACGGCGGCGCGCAGTCCGCGGACGATGCCGATGCCGTGGTCGCCGTCCCCGGCGACGGCGTCGAGGCGGCCGAGTTCGTCCTCGTGGGCGGCGACGGCGCCGAGGGCGGCCCGGAGGGCGGCGGTGGCGGGCAGGTCGGCGGCGTCGTCCGGGTGCGCGGGTGCGGTCCGGGCGGCCGGGATCCGGGCGGTGTCCGTGGCTTCCTCGTCCGCCGTGCGGTCGTCGGCGGTGGGGGTGTGGCCGCCGGGCAGGGCGCGGAAGGCGGGGGTGTCGCAGGGGGCGTCGTAGAGGGCGGTGAGTTCGTCGTCGAGGGCCATCAGGGAGAGGGAGACGCCGGCCATGTCGAAGGAGGTGACGAACTCCCCCACCTCGGGGCGGTACGGCCGGAGTCCGGCGGCCCGCAGCCGGCGGTTGACGTGGCGGTAGACGACGAACATCTCCTCGTACTTGGTGCGGCCGAGGCCGTTGAGGAGGACGGCGACGCGGCCGGTGGCGGCGGGGGGCAGTTCGGCGAGGAGCGGGTCGACGAGCGCGTCGGCGAGTTCGGTGGCGGTCAGGCCGCCGGTGGAGCGCAGTCCGGGCTCGCCGTGGATGCCCATGCCGAGTTCGGTGGTGCCGGGTTCGACGGTGAAGAGCGGCGCGGCGGCGCCGGGCAGGGTGCATCCGGCGAAGGCGGCGCCGAAGGTGCGGGTCATGGCGTTGGCGTGGGCGGCGAGACGGGCGACGGTGTCGAGGTCGTCGCCGCGGTCGGCCGCCGCCCCGGCGATCTTGAAGACGAAGAAGTCGCCGGCGACGCCGCGGCGGTCGCGGGACGGGTCGATCTCCTGCCCGTCGACCGGCGGCGGGCCGCTGGCGACGTCGTCGGTGACGAGGACGGTGCGGACGTCGGTGCCCTCGGCGGCGAGGCGGCGGGCGGCGAGGCCGAAGTGCATGACGTCGCCCGCGTAGTTGCCGTAGGTCATCAGGACGCCGGCGCCGCCGTCGGCCGCGCGGGCGGTGCGGTAGACCTGTTCGGCGCTGGGGCTGGCGAAGACGTCACCGATGGCGGCGGCGTCGGCGAGTCCGGGGCCGACGAGTCCGGCGAAGGCCGGGTAGTGGCCGGAGCCGCCTCCGATGACGACGGCCACCTTGCCGGGGCGGGGCGCGTGCCGCCCGACGACGCCGAAGGCGCCCGGGACGCGGCGGACGGTGCGTGCGTAGGCGTCGGCCAACCCTTCAAGCCAGTCCTCGCGGAAGGTCTCGGCGTGGTGTCCGGGGCCGACGGGGGTGGTGGTCATCAGGGGCACACTCCTTTGTTTCGTCCCTGTTTGATTTAACACCTACATCACAGATCTCGTCACCCCTTGCCCCGGAAATCACGGGGCCACCTGGGAGAACAGCCGATCAAAATCCCTCGCATCACACCTTGCATGTGAAGATCTCAGGATTGATGATGCTCGCACCGCGCCCGCCGACCGGCGGCGCCCGAGCCCGGAGACCCGGCTCCCCTGTCCCGACCCGCCGTCCGCCGTCCTGCGGCGGCACCCGCCCCACGGAGGCGTGACATGGCACCACCCACCCTGTTCGACCGGATCGGCATCCCGCGGCCGCTGGTCTTCGGCTACCTCGGCGTCCTGCTGTTCATGGTGGGCGACGGCGTCGAGTCCGGTTTCATCGCGCCGTTCATGGCCGACCACGGCGCCGGGAGCGAGGTGCACGCCTCCTATGTGATCACCGCGTACGGCGTGACCGTCATGCTCGCCTCCTGGCTCTCCGGGGCGCTGTCGGACCTGTGGGGGCCGCGCCGGGTGATGCAGCTGGGGCTCGTGGTGTGGATCGTCTTCGACGTGCTCTTCCTCACCCTCGCCATCGGCCCGCAGAACTACCCGCTGATGCTGGTCTTCTACGGTCTGCGCGGCTTCGGGTACCCGCTCTTCGCCTTCGGATTCCTGGTCTGGATCACCGCGACCGCCCCGAAGGCGCGGATGGGCACCGCCGTCGGCTGGTTCTACGTCGCCTTCACCGGCGGTCTGCCGACGCTCGGTTCCCTCGTCGCGGGCGTCACCAACCCGCTCTTCGGCCACCTGGGCACGTTGTGGGTGGCGCTGGCGATCATCGCGGTCGGCGGGGCGTGCTGTCTGCTGGGCGTGCGCGAGCGCACCGGTTTCGCGCGGCTGGCGCCGCCGGAGGTGCGTCCGGTGCAGTCGCTGCTCTCCAGCCTCTCCATCGCCTGGACCCATCCGAAGGTCGCCGTCGGCTGTGTGGTGCGCATCATCAACACCGCGCCGGAGTTCGGCTTCCTGGTGTTCCTGCCGACGTTCTTCGCCAAGGAGCTGCACTTCGGCGAGGGCCGCTGGCTGACGCTGCTCGCCGTCATCTACGGCACCAACGTCTTCTGCAACCTCCTCTTCGGCGTGATCGGCGACAGGATCGGCTGGCGGCGCACGATCGCGTCGTTCGGCGGCATCGGCTGCGCGATCACCACGCTGGCGCTGTACTTCGTCCCGAAGGCGGTCGGCAGCCACTACTGGGTGGCGATCGTCGTCGGGATGCTCTACGGCGTGACGCTCGCCGGGTTCGTCTCCATCTCGGCGCTGATCCCGGCGCTCGCCCCCGACAACAAGGGCGGCGCGATGGCGCTGCTCAACCTGGGTGCGGGCGGCGCCGCGTTCGTCGGTCCGGCGATCGTCAGCCTCTTCCTGGGGCCGCTGGGCCCGTCCGGCGTCGTCATCATCTTCGCCGCGCTGTACGTCGTCTCGGCGCTGCTGACGCTGTATCTGAAGACGCCGGAGGAGGAACGGGCCGCGGCGGAGCAGGTGCCGGACGGGCCGGACGCCGCGCCGGACCCGGTCCGCGCCTGACCTTGCACGCGAACGCCCCGGGCCCCGCACCATGCACTGGTGCGGGGCCCGGGGCGTGTCCGGCGAGGGGTCAGCGCTGCCAGCTGGTCGCGCCGTGGAAGCCGTGCTGGCGCTCCAGGCGGCGCCAGCGCGCGGCGGTGGCGCGGGGGCGGGCCGGGGCGGCGGGCCGGTGGGCGGCGCGGGCCAGGAGCACGGCGGTCAGGGCCGCCAGCTCCTCCTCGCTGGCCTCGCCCTTCTCCACGCGGATGGGGTCGGCGGGTGCTGCGGAATTCATGCGTTCGTCTCCGTCGTCTTCGTCTTCGTCGTCTTCGTCGTCTTCTCGGTGCCGTCGGTGCCGCGGTGCTCGCCTGCGTCGCCGGGCGGGCCGGCGCCGCGGCTACTGCGGCGGGTTGCCGTGCTTGCGGGCGGGCAGGTCCGCGTGCTTGGTGCGGAGCATCTCCAGCGAGCGGATGAGCGTGTGACGGGTCTCCGCCGGGTCGATGACGTCGTCCACCAGACCGCGCTCGGCGGCGTAGTAGGGATGCATCAGCTCGGACTTGTACTCCTTGACCATGCGGGCGCGCATCGCCTCGGGGTCCTCGGCGTCGGCGATCTGCCGGCGGAAGATGACCCCCGCCGCGCCCTCGGCGCCCATGACCGCGATCTCGTTGGTCGGCCAGGCGTAGGTGAGGTCCGCGCCGATGGACTGCGAGTCCATGACGATGTACGCGCCGCCGTACGCCTTGCGCAGCACGATCGAGATGCGCGGCACGGTGGCGTTGCAGTAGGCGTAGAGCAGCTTGGCGCCGTGCCGGATGATGCCGCCGTGCTCCTGGTCGACGCCGGGCAGGAAGCCGGGGACGTCGAGCAGGGTGACGATCGGGATGTTGAAGGCGTCACACATCTGGACGAAGCGGGCGGCCTTCTCGGACGCCTCGATGTCGAGGACGCCGGCGAGCGACTGCGGCTGGTTGGCGATGAGGCCGACCACCCGGCCGTCGAGCCGCGCCAGCGCGCAGATGATGTTGGTCGCCCAGCGCTCGTGGACCTCCAGGTACTCGCCGTCGTCGACGATCTCCTCGATGACCTTGTGCATGTCGTACGGGCGGTTGCCGTCCGCGGGGACCAGGTCGAGCAGGGCGTCGCCGCTGCGGTCCGCGGGGTCCTCGCACTCGACGACCGGCGGGTTCTCGCGGTTGTTGGCCGGGAGCAGCGAGAGGAGGTAGCGGACCTCTTCGAGGCAGGTGGTCTCGTCGTCGTAGGCGAAGTGCGCCACGCCGGAGGTCTCGGCGTGGACGTCGGCGCCGCCCAGACCGTTCTGGGTGATCTCCTCGCCGGTCACCGCGCGGACCACGTCCGGGCCGGTGATGAACATCTGGGAGGTCTCGCGGACCATGAAGACGAAGTCCGTCAGGGCGGGGCTGTACGCCGCGCCGCCCGCGCAGGGGCCGAGCATCACGGAGATCTGCGGGATGACACCGGACGCCTTGGTGTTGCGCTGGAAGATGCCGCCGTAGCCGGCGAGCGCGGAGACGCCCTCCTGGATACGGGCGCCGGCGCCGTCGTTCAGCGAGACCAGCGGGGCGCCCGCCTGGATCGCCATGTCCATGATCTTGTGGATCTTGGTGGCGTGCGCCTCGCCGAGGGCACCGCCGAAGATCCGGAAGTCGTGCGCGTAGACGAAGACCGTCCGGCCGTGGACCGTGCCCCAGCCCGTGATCACACCGTCGGTGTAGGGCTTCTTCGCCTCCAGGCCGAAGCCGGTCGCCCGGTGCCGGCGCAGCGGCTCCACCTCGTTGAACGAACCCTCGTCGAGCAGCAGCTCGATCCGCTCGCGGGCGGTCAGCTTGCCCTTCGCGCGCTGAGCTTCGGTCGCCCGCTCGCTGGGGCCTCGGTACGCCTGCTCGCGGATCGCGTGCAACTCGGCGACGCGCCCACGGGCGTCGGTCGCGCCCGCGGGCACCTCTTCGACAGTGGTCATGCATCGACGGTACGTGGGCGAGGGCCCGGGCGCCGATGTCAGTTTCGTACAACGTCGGATGCGATTTGGTGGGCAAGCAGTACAGAAGCCTCCTGTACGTGAGGTCGCCGCGCTGCTCCGTTCGGGTGGGGTGCGACCCGTGTGCTGTATGGGGCCGACAAAACCGGGGCGGGCGCGCGGCGTCTCGTCGGGCGGCGTCCGCGCCGGTCAGCGCAGTGTGAGGGCGGCGGCGTGGGTGGCGCAGGCGGTCCCCGGGGTGAGCCGCAGGCGCAAGGCGCGGCCGGTGGCGAGGACCGTGATGCCGGGGTCGTGGTGCGGTACGCCGGCGACCGGCCGGTGCCAGACGATCTCCAGCGGCTCGCCCGTCCGCTCGGGCGCGGCGGCGTGCAGGGTGGCGGTGCGCGGCCCGGTGCGGCGGACGAGGAGGCTCACCGGGCCGTCGGCGGTGAGCGGTCCCGCGGTACCGGGGCGGAAGAAGTTCGCGGCGGTCAGGCCGAGCGCGGTGACGGCGACGGCCTGCTGCTCGGCGGTGTGGGCGAGGACGGTGAGCCACCGGGGGTCGGCGGCGCGGGCGGCGACGGCGCGGGGCGGGGCGCCGGGCATCAGCAGGTACAGGTACCGGGCGCCGTCCGGGTCGGTGCCGTGGTCGTGCCAGAGGGTGAGGTAGCGGCGGGTGAGCGGGGTGGCGTCGGAGCCGGTGTTGATGTCGTGCCAGGAGCCGGTGCGGTCCTCGCGGAGGGTGTGCAGCGCGGCGCCGCCCGGGAATCCGCCGGGGAAGACGTACCCGCCGTGTCCGGCGAGGTGGGCCCAGCGGGCGGCCGGGAAGATGCGGACGGCGCCCGGGGCGTCGGGTTGCGGGCGGCCGTCGACGGTGAGGGTGGCGCGTCCGGCGGCGCCGAGGGCGCGGTTGTCGACGACCGTCTCGACCGGCACTCCGTCCTCGGCGGTGATCCCGGCGCCGAGGCAGACGACCGTGTCGTCGAGGAAGAACCACGACTTGCGGGCGGCGAGCGTCGAGCCGAGGCCGCGCAGATGCTGGCCGACGGCGGCGTAGCTGCCGTCGGTGGCGCCGCCGACCCAGCGGACGTCGGGGCGGGGCGCGCCGAAGGCGCCGCCCTCGTTGTCGGCGAGGCGCCTGGTGGAGACGGTGGTGCCGGGCAGGCGGTAGGGGTCGACGGTGGGCCAGAAGGCGTCGGTGTACTGCGCGCCGCCGGTCTCGCCCGCCCACCAGGAGAGCATGCCGGCGCCGGTGTGCCAGCCGTGCGGGTTCTCGCCGTTGCCGTTCTCGTAGTGGGCGATGCGGTCGGAGGCCATGGCGAGCCCGGCGGTCCAGCCGGGGCGGCGGTGGACGGCGCGGTCCATGGCGGGGAAGAGGCGGTGGCCGGCGGGCTCCGGGGCGGGCGCGGCGGGGCCGTCGGCCACGGCGGTGAGGCGGGCGAGGTCGGCGACGGTGTACTGGCGGTCGGTGCGGACCGGCAGCACCCGGTCGCGGACGAGGTGGCCCTTGACGAGGGCGTGCCAGCGGTGGCGGTCGGCCTCGTCCGCGCTCTCGGCGAGCAGCGTGATCGCGGCGAGGAGGGCGTGACCGTGGTAGTGGTCGCTGCGCGGGACGCGGCGGTCGTCGGTGAGCAGCGCGCCACGGCTGACGGCCCGTCCGCTGACCATGTCCATCATCAGCCCGTCGTGGAGCAGCGGCGCGTAGGCGTGGGTGACGCTGTCGAGGACGGTGTGGCGGGCCGGGTCGGTGACGGCCCATGCGGTACCGCCGAGCAGGGCGAGGAGTCTGCCGATGCCGTCGAGGAGGACGTAGCCGTAGGTGCCGGAGTAGGCGACGGCGGTGTGCTGGACGAAGGAGCCGTCGGCGTAGAGGCCGTCGCCGTGGGTGACGTAGGGGAAGACCGGGGAGAGGGCGTCGCGGGCGAGGGCGATCCTGGCGGGGTTCCGGCCGAGGATGCCGCTCAGCGCGACGACGCGGCAGAGGTCGACGCGGTTGGCGCCGGTGCTGGTGCCGGTGTACGCGCCGAGCATCGCGTCGGGGACGAAGTGGTCGACGGCGGCGAGGTGGCGGGCGCGTGCGTCGTCGGGGAGCGGGCCGCCGGGCAGACAGGTGTCGAGGACGGCGAGGGTGTCGAGGAGCTGCTGGGGGCTGCCGATCTGCCACTCCCACCAGTTGCCGTAGCGGTCGGCCCCGGCGTGGTAGACGGCGGCTTCGAGGTGGTCGAGACCGGTCAGGACAGTGTCGGCGAGGGCGGTGTCGCCGGTGCGTCCGGTGCCGGGCTGGGCGTACGCCTCGGCCATGGTGCGCAGCCGGGTGTAGCTGCGGGTGATGCCGGCCGGCGGGTCGAAGGGCTGGTCGGGCCAGAGCGAGGCGGCGGCGGGCCGCATGGTGGCGGCGAACTCTCCGGCCAGTTCCCCGGTCTCGCGCAGCGCGCGGGCGTACGGCTCGGCGGCCGGGTCGAAGCCGGTGCCGAGGATGAGCTCCGCCCAGCGGTGGCGCAGTGCGGCGAAGACGTCGTCGGCGGCCGCGGATCTTCGGGCCGGCGCGGCGGATGCGGCGGGGGTGGCGGCGCCGAGGGCGGCGGCGCCCGCGGCGGTGGCGGTGAGGAAGGCGCGGCGGGACCAGGCGGAGGGGTACGGCACGGTCGTTCCTCTCGGTGACGGCACGGCGGCCGCGGCCGCCCACGGCGGGACCGGACCGGCCAACCGGCCTGCGGGACGGCGCACTTGGCGGACGGAGCGCCGGTGTAGCACGGGGCGCACGACGGAACAAGGGCTCCGCGGGAGGGGTGGGAACGGGCCGGGCGGGCGGGACGGGAGAGGCGCCGCGCGCCCCTCCCCCGCACCGGCGGACCCGCACCGGCGGACCCGCGCCGCGGCCCCGTCCGGGCCCTCACCCTCCGAGGAAGTTGAAAATTGAACGAGACCTCGCTACAGTCATTCTCGTTGAACGTTAAACAACTTCTTCCGAGGAGGAGCCATGGCTCTGTTCGCCCGCAAGCGCGCCGAAGCCCCCGCCGCCCCCGCCCTCGTCGCGGCGGACCCCGCCCTCGCCGCGCTGACCGGCGACTACACGATCGACCCGGCCCACAGCACCATCGGTTTCGCGGTGCGCCACGCCATGGTCACCAACGTCCGCGGCTCCTTCGGCGCCTACGAGGGCCGGCTGCACCTCGACGGCTCCGAGCCGGGCCGCTCCACCGCCGCGCTGGAGATCCGGACCGAGAGCGTCGACACCGGCATCGGCGACCGCGACGCCCACCTGCGCGGCGGCGACTTCTTCGACGCCGAGGCGTTCCCGCTGATGACCTTCGTCTCCACCGCCGTCGAGCAGCTCACCGCCGACCGCTTCCGCGTCACCGGCAACTTCACGATCAAGGACGTCACCCGTCCGCTCACCCTCGACCTGGAACTCCAGGGCGCCGCCACCGACGTCTACGGCGCCGAGCGCGTCGGCTTCGAGGGCAGCACCGAGATCCTGCGCTCCGAGTGGGGCCTGACCTGGAACGCCGCGCTGGAGGCCGGTGGCGTGATGGTCAGCGACAAGGTCAAGCTCACCTTCGACATCTCCGCGGTGAAGAACGCCGCCTGAGTGCCGTCACATGCCGCGGCCCCGCGCCGGTCCCCTCCCCCGAGGACCGGTCGCGGGGCCGCACCCCTTTCCGGACCGGCTACTCCTGCGGCTCCACCCCGGCGCGCAGCAGTCCGTACGCGTAGGCGTCGTCGAGCGCCTGCCAGGAGGCGGCGATGACGTTCTCGGCGACGCCGACCGTCGACCACTCGCCGTTGCCGTCGGTGGAGGAGATCAGCACCCGGGTGATCGAACCGGTGCCCTGGCGGCCCTCCAGGATGCGGACCTTGTAGTCGACCAGCTCGATCCGGGCGAGCTGCGGGTAGATCCGCTCCAGACCGACGCGGAGCGCCCGGTCCAGGGCGTTGACCGGGCCGTTGCCCTCGGCGGTGGCGACGATCCGCTCGCCCTTCGCCCACAGCTTCACCGTCGCCTCGTTGGCGTGCGAGCCGTCCGGGCGGTCCTCGACGATCGCCCGCCAGGACTCGGTACGGAAGAACCGCGCGGCCCGGCCCCGCTCGCCGCCCCGCGCCAGCTCGTCGCGGAGCAGCAGCTCGAAGGAGGCGTCGGCGGCTTCGTAGGTGTAGCCCGCCAGCTCGCGTTCCTTGACCCGCTCGACGACCCGGCCGACCAGCTCCCGGTCGCCGCCGAGGTCGATGCCCAGCTCCTTGCCCTTCAGCTCGATCGAGGCGCGGCCGGCCATGTCGGAGACGAGCATCCGCATGGTGTTGCCGACCAGCGCCGGGTCGATGTGCTGGTAGAGGTCGGGGTCGACCTTGATCGCGGAGGCGTGCAGCCCGGCCTTGTGCGCGAACGCCGAGACGCCGACGTACGGCTGGTGGGTGGCGGGCGTGAGGTTGACGACCTCGGCGATGGCGTGCGAGATCCGGGTGGTCTCGGCGAGCTTGCCGGGCGGCAGCACCGCGCGGCCGTACTTCAGCTCCAGCGCGGCGACCACCGGGAAGAGGTTGGAGTTGCCGACCCGCTCGCCGTAGCCGTTGGCGGTGCACTGGACGTGGGTGGCGCCGGCGTCCACCGCGGCGAGGGTGTTGGCGACGGCGCAGCCGGTGTCGTCCTGGGCGTGGATGCCCAGCCGGGCGCCGGTGTCGGCGAGGACGGTCCGGACGACGGCGGCGACCTGCGCGGGCAGCATGCCGCCGTTGGTGTCGCAGAGGACGACCACATCGGCGCCCGCCTCGCTCGCGGTGCGCACGACGTCCTTGGCGTAGGCGGCGTCCAGCGCGTAGCCGTCGAAGAAGTGCTCGCAGTCGAGGAAGACCCGGCGGCCCTGGGCGCGCAGATGGGCGACGGTGTCCGCGACCATCGCGAGGTTCTCCTCGGGCGTGGTGCGCAGCGCCAACTCGACGTGCCCGACATGGGACTTGGCGACGAGCGTGACGACCGGCGCACCGGACTCCAGCAGGGCGGCGACCTGCGGGTCGTCCTCGACGCGGACCCCGGCCCTGCGGGTGGCGCCGAACGCGACGAGCTGCGCGTGCCGGAAGTCGATCTCGGCGCGGGCGCGTTGGAAGAACTCGGTGTCGCGGGGGTTGGCGCCGGGCCAGCCGCCCTCGATGAAGCCGACGCCGTAGTCGTCCAGGTGGCGGGCGAGGGTGAGCTTGTCGGCGACGGTGAGATTGATGCCCTCACGCTGGGCGCCGTCGCGCAGCGTGGTGTCGAAGACGTGGAAGTCGTCGGGGACCGCGCCCGCGGGGCGGGGCTCGGGCGACGCCGGGACTGTGGGTGCGTCCGTCATGCTGGTCTGGCTCCTGTCGGGATCTCGGTCTACCGGAATGACCGGCTCCACCGCCCCTCCATGTTCCCTCGCGCTCCGTCTTCCGGTGCCGGGTGGGTCCGGAAACGAAAAAACCTCTCGCGGATGCGAGAGGTCTGCGCGCGGGTCTGGGACGACGAGGGCCGCGCCGTACGCGGTAAGTACGGGGCGGTCACTGCGGACCGGCGCGCCTGCTGCCCATAATCATGGCAAACGAGAGCACGAGGGGCAGTCTGGCACGTCCCCGGCGGCGCGAGGTAGCCGGTCTCACGATGCGGGCGCCGGTCCGGGCGCGGGGCTGATCCACCGTGGGTGCCGCGGTCCGGCGGCGGCCCGGGGAGAGGGCCGCCGCCGGCCGGCCGACGGTCCGGGCCGGCTCGGGGGGACCGGCCCGGTGCGTCGTGGCAGGGCGTCCGCCGGTCAGGGTCCGTACGGGCGCCGTGGTGCGGGGCGGGCCGGACGGCTGGCGTCCGGCCCGGCGGGTCAGGCGGTGGCCCGCCGGGTGGCCGGGGCGGGTGCGCCCGGCGCGTCGTCCTTGCCGACGCGGTGCAGGTCGATGGTGCGGGTCTCGCGCATCGTCAGGTAGACGACGAGGGAGACGGCGGCGCACCCGGCGACGTACCAGTAGTAGCCGGACTCGATGCCGCCGTTCTTGAACCAGAGCGCGACGTACTCGGCGGTGCCGCCGAAGAGGGCGTTGGCGATGGCGTACGGCAGGGCGACGCCGAGGGCGCGGATGCCGGTGGGGAACAGCTCCGCCTTCACACAGGCGTTGATCGACGTGTAGCCGGTGACGACGACCAGCGCCAGCAGCGAGAGACCGAGCGCGGGCCAGAAGGAACCGGCGTGCCGCAGCAGCGTCATGATCGGCACGGTCAGGAACGTCGAACCGATCGCGAAGGTGATCAGCAGCGGCCGGCGGCCGATCCGGTCGGAGAGCCGGCCGGCGACCGGCTGCAGGCACATGAAGAGGAACAGCGCGCAGAAGCTCACCAGCGAGGCGGTGGACTTCTCCATCCCGGCGCTGTTCGACAGGTACTTGGTGAGGTACGTCGTGTACGTGTAGTACGCCACGGTGCCGCCCATGGTCAGCGCGATGACGAGGAACGCCTCGCGCTTGTGGGCCAGCAGCGCCTTGAGGGTGCCGCGGTCGGGGTCGGTGGCGGCGTCCTCGTCGCCGGCGTAGACGTCGGTCTCCAGCATGTTGCGGCGCAGGTAGAAGACGACGGCGGCGCCGAGCGCGCCGATGATGAACGGGATCCGCCAGGCCCAGCTGTGCAGCGCCTCGTCGGACAGGGTCCGCTGGAGGACGATCTGCAGGCCGAGGCCGAGGAGCTGTCCCGCGGTCATCGACACGTACTGGAAGCTGGAGGCGAAGCCGCGGCGGTCGGGGGCGGACGCCTCGGTGAGGTAGGTGGCGCTGGCCGCGTACTCACCGCCGACGGAGAGGCCCTGGAGCATCCGGGCGATCAGCAGGACGGCGACGCCGCCGTACCCCGCCGTGGCGTAGGTGGGCGCGACGGCGATGAGGATCGCCGAGGCGGACATCAGCGTGACGGTGAGGGTGAGCGCCGCCTTGCGGCCCTTGCGGTCACCGACCCGGCCCAGCAGCCAGCCGCCGACGGGGCGCAGGAAGAAGCCGACCGCGAAGATCCCCATGGTGTTCATGAGGTTGGCGGTGTCGTTCCCCTTGGGGAAGAACGCGTCCGCGAAGTACACCGCGAAGCTGGCGTACACGAACCAGTCGAACCACTCGACCATGTTCCCGGCCGAGCCGACCCAGATCTTCTTCCACTGTTCTCTCCCCATAGCCGATCACGGTCGCCGACCGGCGCCCGCTCGGCAAGAGCAACGTCCGCAACGATCCCGCGTACTTGCGTGCGTTGCGTTCGCGGGCGGGGGTCTTTCCGGGCGTGCGCTACGCCGGGGTCAGCGTCTCGTCGAGGAATTCCGCCACCTGCGCGCGGACCGCGGCGAGGTCCGTGCCGGGGAGACCGACGACGAGGTGGGTGGCGAAGCCGTCGAGGAGGGCGCGGATACGGGTGGCGAGGCGTTCGGCGTCGGCGGTGCGGAAGGTGCCGTCCGAGGCGCCCTCGACGAGGAGGGCGACGAGGTCGCGGTGCCAGGCGAGTTCGAGGTCGAGTTGGCGTTCGCGGGCCGCGTCGTCGGCGGTGCGGGTGCGGTTCCAGACCTCCAGCCAGAGCGTCCAGCGCGGGTCGCCGGGGCCGTCGGGGAGGTAGAGGTCGACGAGCGCGTCGAGGCGTTCGCGGACCGGGACGCGGCGGGCGAGGGCGGCGCGGCGGTCGGCGCCGAGCTGCTCCTCGCTCCACCCCAGGGTCTGGAGCAGCAGCTCGTCCTTGGTGCCGAAGTAGTACAGGATGTGGCCGCTGCTCATGCCGACCTCGCGGCCCAGGCCCGCCATCGTCAGCCCCGCGAGGCCCCGGGCGGCGATGGTCGCCATGGCGGCGGCGAGTACCTGTTCGCGGGGCTGGTTGAGCCGCCGCCGGGGGCGGCGGTCGGGTCCGGACACGGGGGCCTCCGGGGTCGGCGGGGGTGTGACAGAAGGACCCTACGGCCTGGGGACGGCGGCCGGTCCACCGTCCCAGGCGGGCGTCAGGGGCGCGGCTGCTGCTGGGTGATGCAGTGGATGCCGCCGCCCGCCGCGAAGAGGGTGCGGGCGTCGACGAGGGTGACGGTGCGGTCCGGGAAGAGGCGGCGGAAGAGCGCCGCGGCCTCCTCGTCGCGGGGGTCGTCGAAGGCGCAGAGGACCACGCCGTCGTTGCAGAGGTAGTGGTTGAGGTAGGAGTGGTCGACGAGTGCGCCGTCCGCCTCGATGACGGTCGGCGCGGGCACCTCGACGACCTCAAGGCGCCGGCCCCGGGCGTCGGTGGCGGCGCGCAGCACCTCGGCGATCTCCTTGCCGACGGCGTGGTCGGGGTGGGCCGGGTCGGGCTGGCTGTGGACGAGGACGGTGCCGGGGCGGGCGAAGGCCGCGACGATGTCGACATGGCCGCGGGTGCCGAACCGGCCGTAGTCGGCGGTGAGTCCGCGCGGCAGCCAGATGGCCTTGGTGGTGCCGAGGTGGGCATGGATCTCCGCCTCGACGTCCTCCTTGGTGCGGCCCGGGTTGCGTTCCGGGTCGAGCTGCACGGTCTCGGTGAGCAGCACGGTGCCCTCGCCGTCGACGTGCAGGCCGCCGCCCTCGTTGACCAGCGCGGACGCATAGGTACGGGCCCCGGCCAGCCCCGCGACGTGGGCGCCGATCCGGGCGTCGTGGTCCCAGCGGGCCCAGTCCTGGGCGCCCCAGCCGTTGAAGATCCAGTCGGTGGCGCCGAGCGTGCCGGCGCCGTCGGTGAGGAAGGTGGGGCCGATGTCGCGCATCCAGGCGTCGTCCAGCTCCGCCTCGACGACGTCGATGTCCGGGCCGAGCAGCGCGCGGGCGCCCTCGGCGGCGGCGGGCGCGGCGACGACGGTGACCGGTTCGAAGCGGCGCACCGCGCGGGCCACCGCGGCCCAGGCGTGGCGGGCGGCGCGCAGCGTCCCGCCGCCCTCCGGGCCGAAGGTGGCGTTGGGGCCGGGCCAGGCCATCCAGGTGCGGTCGTGCGGCGCCCACTCGGGGGGCATACGGAAGCCGTCGGCGGCGGGGGTGTTCATACGGGGTTCCTCACAGTTCGGTGCCGTGGCGCGCGCCCGGCGGCTCACAGGAAGTACAGGCGGGAGAGGGAGACGGACGCGGCCGGGTCGGAGCGCATCGCCTCGCCGTCGAGGGTGACCAGTCCGCTGCGGGCGTCGACCTGCACCTCGCCGATCCGGGAGTTGCGGACGAGGTCGGCGGGGCCGATGCCGCGGGTGCCGCGGACGGCGACCCGGCGCCGGCGGGTGGGCAGATGGTCGCCGCCGGCCTCGGCGGCGGCGCGGGAGACGAAGGCGACGGAGAGGTCGGCGGGCGCGGCGCCGTGCGCGCCGAACTGCGGGCCCAGGACGAGCGGTTCGCAGGTGTCGGTGGCGGCGTTCGGATCGCCGGTGACGCCGTACGCGGGGAACCCGGACTTCAGCACCAGCTGCGGTTTGGCGCCGAAGAACCGCGGCTGCCAGAGCACGATGTCCGCCATCTTGCCGGTCTCGATCGACCCGATCTCGTGCGCCAGGCCGTGCGCGAGCGCCGGGTTGAGGGTCAGCTTGGCGAGGTAGCGCAGCACCCGGGCGTTGTCGTCGTGCGGTCCGTCGCCGTCGAGCGGGCCCAGCTCCGCCTTCATCTTCCCGGCCATCGCGAAGGTCCGGCGGACGGTCTCGCCCGCGCGGCCCATGCCCTGTGCGTCGGAGGAGGTGATGCCGATGGCGCCCAGGTCGTGGAGGACGTCCTCGGCGCCCATCGTCCCGGCGCGGATGCGGTCGCGGGCCATGGCGGCGTCGCCCGGCAGGTCGGTCTTGAGGTCGTGGACGGAGACGATCATGCCGTAGTGCTCGGCGACGGCGTCCCGCCCGAAGGGGAGGGTGGGGTTGGTGGAGGAGCCGATGACGTTCGGGACGCCCGCCATCTTCAGGACGTTGGGGACGTGTCCGCCGCCGCAGCCCTCGATGTGGAAGGCGTGGATGGTGCGGCCGTCCAGGACGGCGAGGGTGTCCTCGACGGAGAGGCATTCGTTGAGGCCGTCACTGTGCAGCGCGACCTGCACGTCGTGCTCCTCGGCGACCCGCAGCGCGGTGTCCAGGGCGCGGGTGTGGGCGCCCATGTCCTCGTGGACCTTGAAGCCGCAGGCACCGCCCTCGGCCAGCGCCTCGACCAGCGGCGCCGCGCCGGAGGACGAACCGCGGCCCAGGAAGCCGATGTTGACCGGCCAGGCGTCGAATGCGCCGAACGCCCGCCCCAGCGCCCACGGCGAGTTGACGCCGACGCCCCAGACCGGGCCGAACTCCTGGCCGATGATCGTGGTGACGCCGGAGGCGAGCGACGCCTCCATCACCCGCGGGGAGAGCAGATGGACGTGGGTGTCGACGGCTCCGGCGGTGGCGATCAGCCCCTCACCGGAGACGATGGTGGTGCCGGTGCCGACGACGACGTCCACGCCGTCGAGGGTGTCCGGGTTCCCGGCCCGTCCGACGGCGGCGATCCGCCCCTCGCGGATGCCGATGGACATCTTGCGGATGCCCTGGACCGCGTCGATGACCAGGACGTTGCTGATCACGATGTCGCAGGTGTCGCGGACGGCGGCGGCCTTGAGGTGGAGCCCGTCGCGGGCGGTCTTGCCGAATCCGGCGAGGAATTCGTCGCCGGGCTTCTGGGCATCGGACTCGACGCGGACGACGAGCCCGGAGTCGCCGAGGACGACCCGGTCACCGGCGCGCGGCCCGTGCACCGAGGCGTACTCGTGGGGATCCATTCCGGTCATCACCGCTGTCCTTCCGCTCCCAGGTAGCCGCAGGCGGCGGCCCGCCGCAGCGCTTCGGCCTTGGCCCCCGGCGCGTCCAGCGGCCCGTCGACGAGTCCGGCGAAGCCGATCGCGACGCGGTCGCCGCCGATCGGCACCAGCCCGACCTCGGTGGCGCCACCGGGGTCGAACCGCACCGACGAGCCCGCCGGGACGCACAGCCGCATGCCGTAGGCGGCGGCGCGGTCGAACTCCAGCCGGGGGTTGGCCTCGAAGAAGTGGAAGTGCGAGGTGACGCTGACCGGCACCGTCGCGGTGTTGCGGACGGTGAGCCGCAGCGCCGGTACGGGCTCCGGATCCGCCGGTCCCGGCAGGACGGCGCCGGGGCCGTACGGGTCGGGCACCGCCCCGCGGATCGGATCGCTGACCACCGCGAGCCGGGAGCCGTCGTCGAAGACCGCCTCGACATGCACCTCGGTGACGACGTCGGCGACGCCGGGCAGCACGTCGTCCGGGCCGAGCACGGAGCGCGCCGCCTCGATCGCCTCGGCGAGGCGGCGCCCGTCCCGGGCCGCCTCGCAGACGGTGTCCGCGATCAGCGCGGTGGCCTCGGGGACGTTCAGCCGTACCCCGCGGGCCCGGCGCGCCCGCGCCAGCTCCGCGGCGCCGAACAGCAGCAGCCGGTCGCGTTCCGTCGGGGTCAGCCGCATCCTCACACCTCCAGCTCGATTTGAGCGTCACTCTAATGTGAGGAGCAGAACTACGGAAGGGGTGCCAGGGAGCTTGATGCAGGAAGGATTCGTGTCATTGATCACTGCTCTAATTCACCCCTCCCGGAACGCGGAACGGGCCGCCACCCATAGGGGTGGCGGCCCGTTCGTGCGCGGGAGGGATCAGCCCAGGGGGTGCATCCAGCCGTGCGGGTCGGCGGCCGCGCCGGTCTGGATGTCCAGCAGCGCCTTGCGGAGCTTCATGGTCACCTCACCGGGCTGCCCGTCGGCGACGTCCCAGTCACCGTCGGCGGACTTCACCGAACCGACCGGGGTGATCACGGCGGCGGTACCGCAGGCGAAGACCTCGGTGAGCGAACCGTCGACGGCGCCCGCCTTCCAGTCCTCCACGCTGATCCGCCCCTCGGCGACCTCGTAGCCCAGGTCGGCGGCGATGGAGAGCAGCGAGGCGCGGGTGATGCCGGGCAGCAGCGAACCGGTCAGCTCCGGGGTGACGATGCGGTCGCCGAAGACGAAGTAGAGGTTCATGCCCCCCATCTCCTCGATCCAGCGGCGCTCGATCGCGTCCAGCCAGACGACCTGGTCGCAGCCCTGCTCGGCGGCATGGGCCTGGGCGACCAGCGAGGCGGCGTAGTTGCCGCCGGTCTTGGCGGCGCCGGTGCCGCCGGGCACCGCGCGGACGTACTCCTTCGACAGCCACACCGACACCGGCTTCACGCCACCGGCGAAGTAGGCGCCCGCCGGGGAGGCGATGACGATGAAGAGGTACTCGTTGGCGGGCCGGACGCCCAGCCCGACCTCACTGGCGATCATGAACGGCCGCAGGTAGAGCGACTCCTCACCGGAGGCGGGCACCCACGCCTTGTCCTGGGCGACCAGCGCGTCGCAGGCGGCGATGAAGGTCTCGACGGGCAGCTCGGGCATGCCGATACGGCGCGCGGAGTCCTGGAAGCGGCGGGCGTTGGCGTCCGGGCGGAAGGTGGCCACGCTGCCGTCGGGGCGGCGGTACGCCTTCAGCCCCTCGAAGATCGTCTGCGCGTAGTGGAGCGTCATGTTCGCCGGGTCCATGGAGAGCGGCGCGTACGGGACGAGCTGGGCGTCGTGCCAGCCGCGGCCCTCCGTCCACTTGATCGTCACCATGTGATCGGTGAAGTGCCGGCCGAAACCCGGGGCCGAAAGGATCCGCTCCCGCTCGGCGTCGGACAGCGGGTTCGCGGAGGGCTTGAGTTCGATCGTGGGCGTCGTCATGAATGCGTTCCTTCACTGCGTCTTCCGGAGCCGGCGGGCGGGGCCGGGGAGTGCTCGGGGTGCGGCACCGGTGCGGTTGGTACGGCCGCGCGCCCCGGGGCGCGGGGTGGTCCCTGGCGTCAGGGGGCCTCGTCGTCGCGGCCGGCGGTCCATGTCCGATTATCGCGCGCGGGTGTCCGGGTCCGGAACGGGCGTGCGCGGGTCCTGTTGCCCGGCGTACGCCGGTGCGGACCGGTTTCCACCGAGCATCCCACCGGGCCGGTGGTGTGTACACGGGATATACGGCACGGAGCGCCGGGCCCTGCCGGCCCGGCGCTCCGTGGTGTGGCGGTACGGCGCGGGCGTCAGCCCGCTACGCGTGCGGCGAGCTGGTCACCGATCTCGTCGGTGGTGCGGGCCGTGCCGTCGCGGGCCTCCAGGTCGGCGGCGACCGCCTCCTCGATGCGGACCGCCTCGGCGTCGAGACCGAGGTGGCGCAGGAGCAGGGCGACCGAGAGGATCGTGGCGGTCGGGTCGGCCTTGCCGGTGCCCGCGATGTCCGGCGCGGAACCGTGCACCGGCTCGAACATCGAGGGGAACTCGCCGGTCGGGTTGATGTTCCCGGAGGCGGCGAGGCCGATCCCGCCGGTGACGGCGGCGGCGAGGTCGGTGAGGATGTCGCCGAAGAGGTTGTCGGTGACGAGGACGTCGAACCGCTCGGGCTGCGTGACGAAGAAGATCGTCGCGGCGTCGACGTGCAGATAGTCGGTGGTGACCTCGGGGTACTCCGCGCCGACCTTGTCGAAGATCTTCTTCCACATGTGCCCGGCGTGGACCAGCACGTTGTTCTTGTGGACCAGCGTCAGCTTCTTACGGGGCCGGGCGGCGGCCCGCGCGAACGCGTCCCGGACGACCCGCTCCACCCCGTAGGCGGTGTTGACACTGACCTCGGTGGCGACCTCGGCGGGGGTGCCGGTGCGCAGGCTGCCGCCGTTGCCGGTGTAGGGGCCCTCGGTGCCCTCGCGGACGACGACGAAGTCGATGTCCGGGCGCCCCGCCAGCGGCGTGGCCGTGTTGGGGAAGAGCTTCGACGGCCGCAGGTTCACGAAGTGGTCGAAGGCGAAGCGGAGCTTGAGCAGCAGTCCGCGCTCCAGTACGCCGGAGGGGACGGACGGGTCACCGATCGCGCCCAGGAGGATCGCGTCGTGCTCCTTGAGCGCCGCCAGCTCCTCGTCCGGGAGGGTGTCACCGGTCGCGTGCCAGCGCTTGGCGCCGAGGTCGTACTCCTTGGTTTCCACCTTGACGTCCTGCGGGAGGACGGCCGACAGGACCTTGAGGCCCTGGGAGACGACCTCCGGGCCGATACCGTCACCGGGGATCACTGCGAGGCGAATGCTGCGAGACATGTCTGGACCCTACTCGTCGTCCCATTCGTTGACACGCGGCGTCCGCCATGCGGACACATGGGGAGCCGGTCAGCCGCCGTTCACCTCACCGACCCACCGCGGTCGGGTCGCGCTGGGACATTCGGGGCCATGACTGGAGACTCCCGGGGGAGCGCCCCCCAGCCCTCGCAGCTGCCGCGCATGGGCATCCCGGAACGGCTCGCGGCCCGGATGAGCATGCCCGAACAGCACGCGTACCTGCGGACGAAGCTGACCCGGCGGGGCCTGCTGCGCACCTCGGCGGCGGGCGCCGGAGCCGTCGCCGGCGGCGGGCTGCTGGCCGGTTCGGCCTACGCCGCGCCCGTCGCCACCCCCACGCTGCTCACCTCGGGCACCGCGCCGGTGGACGGTGCGCTGGTCGCCCCGTTCGCCCGCCATCTGGCGTTCGGCGCCGACCCGACGACACAGATGCGGGTCGGCTGGCAGGTGCCGTTCGCGGTGCGGCGGCCGTATCTGCGGGTCGGGCTGGAGCCGTGGGACCTGGGCCGCAAGATCCCGGCGGAGGTCCGCGATCTGCACACCCCGTCACTGTCGTCGAAGCTGCCCGCGGTCGACCAGTTCTACCTGCACGCGGCGCTGGACGGACTGCGCCCGGGCACCACGTACTACTACGGCGTCGGCCACGACGGCTTCGACCCGGCGGACGCACGCCACTTCTCCACCGTCGGCACCTTCCGCACCGCCCCGGCGCGTGCCGAGCGGTTCATCTTCACCGCCTTCGGCGACCAGGGCGTCAGCTACCACGCGCTCGCCAACGACCAGCTGATCCTGGGCCAGAACCCCGCCTTCCATCTGCACGCCGGCGACCTCTGCTACGCCGACCCGGACGGCCAGGGCTCCGAGCACGACACCTACGACGCGCGGGTGTGGGACCAGTTCCTCGCCCAGACCGAGTCGGTGGCGAAGTCCGTGCCGTGGATGGTCACGACCGGCAACCACGACATGGAGGCGTGGTACTCCCCCCACGGCTACGGCGGCCAGAACGCCCGCTGGACCCTGCCGGGCAACGGCCCCGACCCGGACGCGGCACCCGGCGTCTACTCCTTCACCTACGGCAACACCGCCGTCGTCGCCCTGGACGCCAACGACGTCTCCTACGAGATCCCCGCCAACCAGGGCTACACCGGCGGCCGTCAGACCCGCTGGCTCGACCGGCGCCTGGGCGAGCTGCGCGCCACCCCCGGCATCGACTTCGTCGTCGTCTTCTTCCACCACTGCGCGTACTCCACCACCACCGCGCACGCCTCCGACGGCGGGGTCCGCGACGCCTGGCTGCCGCTCTTCGAGAAGCACCGCGTCGACCTCGTCGTCAACGGCCACAACCACGTCTACGAGCGCACCGACGCCCTCAAGGGCGGCCGGGTGGCGAAGCGGATGCCCCCGGGCGAGCGGGTGGACCCGCGCCACGAAGGCATCGTCTACGTCACCGCCGGCGGCGCGGGCCGGGCGCTCTACGACTTCCCCGTCCCCGACAGCTACGAGGGGCACGTCAAGGACCTCGACCACGTGGACACCTACCACTGGACGAAGGACCGCGGGAAGGCGGAGGAGGCCGTGGAGTGGTCCCGGGTGCGCTACACCGGCTTCTCGTTCCTCGCCGTCGAGGTCGTCCCCGGCCACCGGCCGACGATGAAGGTCACCGCGCTCGCCGAGTCCGGTGCGCGGATCGACCACTTCGAGGTGGTGAGGTGATCCGGCTCATCCCCGGGGGAGGATCACGGCCCGGCCGGTGATCTTCCCCTGGTGCAGCCGCTCGTAGGCGAGCGGCGCCTCGTCGATGCCGTACGTCTCGGTGTGCACCGCGACCGCGCCGGTCCGGGCCAGCGCCAGCACCTCCGCCAGTTCGGCGCGGCTGCCCCAGTACGGCGAGCAGACCGACACCTCGTACGCGGTGGTCCCGAAGCCGACCGGCAGCGCGCCGCCGCCCAGGCCCACGATCGTGACGTCCGCCTCCGGCGCGGCCATCGCCCCGGCCGCGGCGGTGGTCGGCGGCGCGCCCACGAAGTCCAGCACCAGCTGGGCGCCGAGGCCGCCGGTCCGCTCGCGGACCGCGGCGGCGGCGTGCGCGTCGGAGCGCACCGTCTCGTGCGCGCCGACCTCGCGGGCGAGCGCCAGCTTCTCGTCCGCGACGTCCAGCGCGATGACGTGCGCGGCGGTCATCGCACGCAGCAGCTGGATCGCGACGTGCCCCAGGCCCCCGGCGCCGATGACCACGGCGGTCGAGCCCGGCACCAGCTTGGGCAGCGACCGCTTGATGGCGTGGTACGGCGTCAGACCGGCGTCGGTCAGCGGGACCGCCGCGACCGGGTCGAGCCCGTCGAGCGGCACCAGATGGCGCGCGTCGTCGACGACCATGTACTCCGCCATGGCACCGGGCGCGCCCAGTCCGGGCGGGAAGATGCCCAACTCGGCGGCGTGGTGGCAGGAGTTCTCCCGGCCCTGCGCGCACGCCGCGCAACGGCCGCAGCCCCACGGCCCGTAGACCGCGACCTGCTCGCCGACGGTGAGCCCGGTGACGCCCGCGCCCAGCGCGGCGACGGTGCCGACGCCCTCGTGGCCGAGGGTGAGCGGCAGCGGGAAGCGCAGCGCGTCCGCGGGCATCCCCATCACGGCGATGTCGGAGTGGCACACCCCGGCGGCGGTCACCTCCAGCAGCACCTGCCCCGGCCCCGCCTCGGGGTCGGGGACGGTGACGACCTGCGGCGCCCCGCCGACTTCACGGTACTGAACAGCCTTCATCTCGCGCTCTTCTCTCGATGTGTCCCGAAAGGTTCCCCGTACCCCCGACTCCCCCGAGCCGGCGCGGCTCAGCGCGCGGAGTACCCACCGTCCACGAGGTGGTAGCTGCCGTTGACGAACGACGCGCGGTCCGACAGCAGGAACGCGGTCAGCTCGGCGACCTCGTCGGCGGTGCCCAGGCGGCCCGCCGGGTGCAGCGAGATCAGGTGTGCGCGGCCCTCGGGGTCGGCGTGGGCCAGCAGCGGGGTGTCGATGAAGCCGGGACCGGCGGCGTTGATCCGGATGCCGCGGTCGGCGTATTCGAGGGCGGCGGTCTTGGTGAGACCGACGACGCCGTGCTTGGCGGCGACGTACGCGGGGGACCCGGCGTAGCCGTTGGTCCCCAGGATCGAGGCCATGTTGACGATCGCCCCGCGGCCCGCGGCGGCCATCACCGGCAGCTCGTGGCGGAGCGAGTGGAAGACGCCGTTGAGGTTGGTGTCGATGACCTTGTGGTAGGCGTCGACGTCGTACGCGCCGGTGGGCGCCGACGGGCCGGCGATCCCCGCGTTGTTGACCGCCAGGTCGAGGCTGCCGTACGTCTCGACGGTGCGGGCGACGGCCGCGGCGACGGAGTCCGCGTCGGTGACGTCGACGGCGACGGCCGCGGCGCGGGCACCGACCGCGGTCAGCTCCTCGGCGGCGGCGCGGGCCTTGGCCTCGTCGAAGTCGGCGAGGACGACGGCGGCGCCGCCGCGGACCAGACGGCGGGCGACGGCCAGGCCGATGCCGGAGGCGCCGCCGGTGATCAGCGCCGCCTTCCCGGCGAACTCGTCGGGGACGACGGCGGGGGCGTTGTGCTGCTGCATGTGCTCAGATCCTTGGTGGACCGTGGCGGGCCCTGGGTCTCAGGGTTCCCGGGCGGGTCCTTCGTGGTGCTGCGGGAGCCGGTCGGGCTCCCCGGGGTGCGCCGCCGGGGCGGCGGGTCCGAGCGCGTCGGCCAGGGCGGCGAAGGCGCGCTCGACGAGTGCGGGCAGGGCGGCGAGTTCGCCGCCGCGGACCCAGGCGTGCTCCGCGGCGACCAGGGCTCCCGCCCCGGCGCCGACGAGTACGGCGGGCCGCAGATCGACGGCCGGGTCGGTGCCCATCCGGTCGGCCAGGATCGCCACCGAGTCGTCCTGGGCGGCGACGCGGGCGTGCTGGAGCGCGGCGTAGAGCGTGGGCTCCCGCTCGGCGAGGGTCAGCAGGGCGAAGACGTGCGGCCGGCGGTGCCAGGCCGGGTGCACCGGGTCGGCGACCCAGTGGAGGACGGCGGCGCGGTAGGCGGCGAGCGGCGGTTCGGCCGCGGGCCGGGCGCGCAGCGCGTCGTTGATGCGGTCGGCGTCGGCGCGGATGCAGTCGGCGACGGCCTCTTCCTTGCCGGTGAAGTAGCGGCTGAAGGTGCGCCGGGCGACGTCGGCGCGCTCGGCGATGTCCTCGACGCCGACCTCCCGCAGCCCGCGATCGAGCACCAGCTCCAGAGCTGCCTGCGCCAGCGCCTCACGGGTACGGCGCGACCTCCGGGACCGCCGGTCGGGCCGCTCTGCTCCGCTTTCCTCCGTGCTCATGCCGCCATCGTACACGCACAATGTCCCAATGGGACATCTGGCCCGTTGGGACACTGCGGGGGCGGCGCCGGCCCGGCCGGATCGGCGAGCGGGGCGCGGCCGCGCCGGCCGCGCCCCCGTGGGGCTCAGTGCCCGGTCGTGCCGCCGTTGTCGCGGCGGTCGAGGGCGCGCTGGAGGGCGGCGGCCGCGTTCTTGCGGTCGGCGTCGTTGGTACGGCGGGCGGAGTGACGGGTCCTGCGGACGGCGGTCTCGGCCATGATGCACGTCTCCCATACCTAGGCCCCACGGCCCGGGCGCACCGGGCGAAAGGGTCACATCATTCGGAAGGCCGGAGGGGCGGGGGCCGGCGCGGCAGGGGTCACCTGCCCTCAGCGCGGGCCGCATCCGCCGTCGCTCGATGGAGCGATTCGTTCGGCTCCTACAACGCTAGGCGAGCGGAGCCGTGATGTCTGCACAATTACTTGGTCTTCCTACTATCTGAGACGGCAGCGCCCCGAACGGGCGTCGGGCGGCCCGTACCGGGCCCCGCCGGGTACACGCGAAGCGCCCCCGGCCGGTCGGGCCAGGGGCGCTTCGCGCGGCAGGAAAAACCGCGGGTCACCGGCGAACTGGGGGGAGGTCGCAGGCCGGTGACCACCGGGCGGGTTCAGGGGCCGCCGCCCGGTGTCCGGGGGCGTCAGCCCATGTGCGGGTAGCGGTAGTCCGTCGGGGCGACCATCGTCTCCTTGATGGCGCGCGGGGACATCCAGCGCAGCAGGTTGAACTTCGAGCCGGCCTTGTCGTTGGTGCCGGAGGCGCGGCCGCCGCCGAAGGGCTGCTGACCGACGATGGAGCCGGTCGGGCGGTCGTTGATGTAGAAGTTGCCGGCCGCGAAGCGGAGCTTGTCGGAGACCTCGGCGACGACCTCCCGGTCCTTGGCGAGGACGGCGCCGGTCAGCGCGTAGGCCGACGCGGACTCCATCTGCTCGACCGTCTTGTCGAAGTCGGCGTCCTCGTAGACGTGGACGGCCATGATCGGGCCGAAGTACTCGGTCTTGAAGACCTCGTTCTCCGGGTCCGAGCAGACGATGACGGTCGGGCGGACGAAGTAGCCGACCGAGTCGTCGTAGGTGCCACCGGCGACGATCTCGCAGGTCGGGTCGGCCTTGGCGCGGTCGATGGCGGCCTTGTTCTTGGCGAACGAGCGGTCGTCGATGACGGCGCCGATGAAGTTCGACAGGTCGGTGACGTCACCCATGGTGAGGCCGTCGACCTCGGCGACCAGCGCGTCCTTGAGGCCGCCCTCCCAGGTGGAGCGGGCGACGTAGGCGCGGGAGGCCGCGGAGCACTTCTGGCCCTGGTACTCGAAGGCGCCACGGGTGATGGCGGTCTTCAGGATCGCCGGGTCGGCGGTCGGGTGGGCGACGATGAAGTCCTTGCCGCCGGTCTCGCCGACCAGACGCGGGTAGGAGCGGTAGTTGGTGATGTTCTCGCCGACGGCCTTCCACAGGTACTGGAAGGTGGCGGTCGAGCCGGTGAAGTGGACGCCGGCCAGCTCCGGGTGCGGCAGCGCGACCTCGGAGACCTCCTTGCCGTCACCGGTGACGAGGTTGATGACGCCCTTGGGGAGACCCGCCTCCTCCAGCAGCTCCATCAGCAGGATCGCCGAGTGGGTCTGCGTCGGGGACGGCTTCCACACGACGACGTTGCCCATGAGCGCCGGGGCGGTCGGCAGGTTGCCGGCGATGGCGGTGAAGTTGAAGGGCGTGATCGCGTAGACGAAGCCCTCCAGCGGGCGGTGGTCCAGACGGTTCCACACGCCGTTCGGCTGGATGGGGGGCTGCTCCTGGAGCAGTTCCCGGGCGAAGTGCACGTTGAAGCGCCAGAAGTCGACGAGCTCACAGGGCGCGTCGATCTCGGCCTGCTGGGCGGTCTTGGACTGGCCCAGCATCGTCGAGGCGGCGATGGTCTCGCGCCACGGGCCGGACAGCAGGTCGGCGGCCTTCAGCAGGATCGCGGCGCGGTCGTCGAAGGACATCGCGCGCCACGCCGGGGCGGCGGCCAGGGCGGCGTCGATCGCCTCCTGCGCGTCGGCCTTGGTGGCGTTCGCGTAGGTGCCGATGACGGCCTTGTGGTTGTGCGGCTGCACGACGTCGAAGCGCTCGCCGCCGCCCATCCGCTTGACGCCGTTGATGGTCATCGGCAGCTCGACGGGGTTACCGGCGAGCTCCTTGAGCTTGGCCTCCAGGCGCGCCCGCTCCGGGGAGCCGGGGGCGTAGCCGTGCACCGGCTCGTTGTACGGGGCGGGGACGTGGGTCACAGCGTCCATGACGGCCGTGTCTCCTTCGTTTCGACGTCGGTTTCCATCGTGGTGCGAGCGGCAGCGCCGCTGCGGGTGGGCGGCGCGGGCGCTGCGGTGGGACTCGTGTCCCACCCTCCAGCATCCACCCGCGCCGACCCGTCCGGGGCCGTCAGCCGCGGGTGGCGAGCGACCGGAGGAAGAAGGCCAGGTTGGCGGGGCGCTCGGCGAGGCGTCGCATGAAGTAGCCGTACCAGTCGGTGCCGTACGGGATGTAGACGCGCATCCGGTGGCCCTCGTTGACCAGGCGCTCCTGCTCGGCCTCGCGGATCCCGAAGAGCATCTGGAACTCGTAGTCGCCGGGCTTGCGGCCGTTGCGCTGGGCGAGGTCCTGGCCGATGGCGACCATCCGCGGGTCGTGGGAGCCGATCATCGGGTACCCGTCGCCCGCCATGAGGATCTTCAGGCAGCGCACGTACGCCTTGTCGACCTCGCGCTTGTCCTGGAAGGCGACGGTCGCGGGCTCCTTATAGGCGCCCTTGACCAGCCGGACCCGGGAGCCCTCGCCGGCCAGTGCGTGGCAGTCGTCCTCGGTACGGAAGAGGTAGGACTGGACGACGGCGCCGGTCTGCGGGAAACGCTGGCGCAGCTCCGAGAGGATGGCGAGGGTGGAGTCGACGGTGGTGTGGTCCTCCATGTCGAGGGTCACCGTCGTACCGGCCTCGGCGGCGGCCTCGACCACCGGGAGGACGTTCTTGAGGGCCAGTTCGTGGCCGCCGGTCAGCGCCTGGCCGAAGGCCGAGAGCTTGACCGACATCTCGGCCTTGGTGCCGAGGTCCTGCTCCGAGAGCGCCTCGGTCAGCCGGAGGTAGGCGTCGCGGTTGCGGAGCGCCTCGGAGGGGTCGGTGATGTCCTCGCCGAGGTGGTCGAGGGTGACCTCCATCCCCCGCGCGGCCAGCGACCGCACGACGGCCATCGACTGGTCGAGCCGTTCACCGGCGACGAATCGGTCGACCACCGGGCGGGTGATCGGAGCGGCCGCGACGATGCGGCGGATGCTGTCGCTGCGCGCGGCGGCGAGAAGCACGGGACCCAGCATGGGGCACCTCCACGATTCAGGATGACAAATGCCGGGCGGGCGCCGTTTGGGGGCGGGCGCTGCGGCAAGGTGAGCCACCTGAAACTTAAGGATCTCGCCACCTTTCAGCCATCGACAGCTGTCACGCCTTCGTGTCCCGGATCTCAGACAGATGTATGACAATGAAATGAACGGCGAGCGGGGCAGCCGAGCCGCCGGGCTGCCGATGACGGCGGCGGGGGGGCTGTGGGGGGACGGGGGCGGGTAAGGCAAGTGACACGGAAGGAGACGGCCGGCGGATGCGGGGCGACTACCAGCAGCTCGTGGACGACATCTCAGCGGCGCTCGGAGCGCCCGCGACCCTGGAGGACCGCGATTTCGGGCTGATCGCGTTCGGTGCGCACGAAGGCGACGACGATCTCGTCATGGACCCGGTGCGCACCCGCTCGATCCTCCAGCGGCGCTCGTCGGCCGCGGTGCGCGCCTGGTTCGAGGCGTTCGGGATCGCCCGCGCCAAGTCCGCCCTGCGTATCCCGCCGGACCCGGCGGCGGGCGTGTTCAAAGGCCGGATCTGTCTGCCCGTACGCCACCGCGGCATCGTGCACGGCTACGTCTGGCTGCTGGACGACGGCCACCTCACCGATCTGGAGCTGGGCGGCCGGGACACCCCGCCGGACCCGCGGATCGAGCACGCCATGGAGACCGCGTCGCGGATCGGCGCACTGCTGGCCGAGGACGCCCGCGCCGGATCGGAGCTGGGCGACCTGCTGCGCGAACTGCTGCTGGCGCACCCCGGGGACCGCCCGGCGGGCGCCGTCCTGCTGCGCGACGCGCTCCGCGACACCCTGCGCTTCACCCCGGGCGCGCCACTGACCCTGGTGGCGGTGTTGCCCTGGGACACCACCGACACCGACGCCGCGCCGCCGCCGAGCCTGCCCGGGCTGCTGGCCGCGTGCGCGATGTACCCGGAGGGGCCGGGCGGCCGGGCCGACACCCCGGGGACGCTGCCGCTGGACGGCACCACCCCGCCGCGCGGCATCCCCGTGCTCACCGCCCCGCGCCCGCGGCAGCCGGCCCCCGCGCTGGCCGCGCTGGTACGGCTGCGGTCGCCGGGGGCGCTCGGGCCCGCGCACACCGTCGCCGAACATCTGCTGCGCTCCCCGCGCGCGGGCGCGGTCGCCCCGCAGCAGCAGGGCCGCGGCAGCGCCCGTACGCAGCCGCACCCGGAGGCCCGGATCGGCGCCGGGGTCGCCGGAATCGCCGCCGGGACCACGGAGTTGGCGGCGCTGCCGGGCGCCTGGCACGAGGCGCTGGACGCGGCCCGCGCGGCGCGCGCCGAACCCAAGCTGGGCACCGTCGCGGAATGGGCGGCCCTGGGCTCGTACCGGCTGCTCACCGCGTTGCCCACCGAAGCCCCGGACGCCTCCGTGCGGCCGCTGCTGGACCCGGCCCACACCGAACTGGCCCGCACCGCCGAGGCGTTCCTCGACTGCGCCGGTCAGGCCGGCCGCACCGCGCAGGTCCTCGGCATCCACCGGCAGACGCTCTACTACCGGCTGGGCCGGGTGGAGAAGCTCACCGGCCTCGATCTGGACGACGGCGAGGACCGGCTGCTGCTGCACATGGGGCTGAAGGCTTCACGGCTGTAACGGCGTCGGGCCCCGGAACGGCCCGGGTGCCCGGCGGCGTCGGACCGGCCCGGGTGCCCGGCGGCGTCGGGTGCGGCGCCGCGCCGTCGCGGGCGGGCGGGGGCCGGGCGCCGGCCCCCGCCACTCCCCCGGGTGCGACGCCCCACCCGGGCTACCGGCGGCGCTCCGGCCCCGGTCCCTTGCGCTCTCCCTTGCGGGTGGACATACCGTTGTCGAACTCCACTTCCTCCTTGCGGAGTTCGGCGTTGATCTCCCGCTGCTCGGTGACCCGCTCGGTCTCCAGCCGTACGCGTTCCACCGGCACGGTCCGCTTGGTGACCACGGCCTCCTCCTCGTGGAGGACGACCTCGACCTCGCCTTCGCCGAGCCGCGGGGCGGTGCGTCCGCGCATCCGCTCCTCGTCACTGATCTTCTCCCGGACCAGCCGCACCTCCTCGTGGCTGAGCGGGACGGTGCGGTGCACGTCCTCGGTCACCACGTGCTTGCGCAGATGCGCCCGGCCGGCCTCGCGCTCCTCGGTGCCGATCTGGATCCGCTCCTCGGAGAGCACGATCTCGGGGACCTGTTCGCGGGTCTTCCCGGTCTCCGGGGCCTCGCCCTCCGCACGGCCGCGGGACATCCCGGCGCCGGCCATCGGCCGGCCGGTGTGTTCGGTGCGAGCGGCGCGCTCGCCCTCGGCCATCGTGCGGTCGCGCTCCCCGGCCCGGGTACGGTGCCCGGCGGCCATCCCGGCGCCCGCGCCCGCGGCGGTCCCGGCGGCCACGCCCCCCGCCAGGCCGGCGCCCTTCATCGTCCCCGGCGTACCGGTCGTGGTGCCGGCCGGACTGCCGGTGTCGGCGCCCTTGGGGCCGCCGGTCGTCCCCGGCCGGGTCAGCCCGTAGTGGCGGTAGAGCTCATCCTCCTCGGAGGGGTCGAGGTGCCCGTCCGCGTCGATCCGCGGCGCCTCCTTGATGGTGTCCTTCGTGTGCGGAACATGCAGTTCGTCGTCGACCCGCCGGGCCCCGGCGAGCGGGATGAAGGTCTCCTTCATCCCGAACATCCCGGTCCGCACGGTGATCCACTCCGGGACGTTGGTGGCGTCGTCCCGGTAGACCTGCTGGACCGAGCCCACCTTGGCGCCCTCCGCATCGACCACGTGCAGGCCGGTGAGGTCCTGAGGGGTGTCACCCAGGGGTGCATTCATGGCGTCTTCTCCTTCCGCACGCGCCGGAGGGGGCACGCGCATTTCCCATTGCGCGTCGCCCCGACCCGCGCAGCGACTCGGGAACGGGTCCGCCAGGCAGCTCCGAGGCCCCCCGGACGGTCCTGACGGCGCTCCCGCCCACCCCGGTCACTACTCCATTCGGGTGAACGCAGGGGGCTGGAGCCACCGGGCCGCTCACCCGGCCGGACGCGCACCGTTCGCGGCCGGCCGCCCGCACGGCACCCGGGTACGCGAACGGGCCCGGACCCCGCGGCAGCGGAATCCGGGCCCGTCGGGAACGGTGCGGCTCAGCCGAGGTTCACGGCGCGCGCCGAGGAGGCGCCGATCTCGTCCGAGATCTCCGCGAGCACATTCGCCGGGATGGTGTCGTCGACGGTCAGCGCGACCAGCGCCTCGCCGCCCACGTCCGCCCGCGAGACCTGCATCCCGCCGATGTTGATCCCGGCCTCACCGAGGATCCGGCCGACGGTGCCGACGACGCCGGGACGGTCGCCGTAGCGCAGGAACGCCATGTGGTCGGCGAGCGCCAGGTCGATCGAGTGCTCACCGACGGCGACGATCTTCTGGGTGTTGCGGTGGCCGGAGAGCGTGCCGGAGATCGACACCTCCTGACCGTCCGCGAGGGTGCCGCGCACGGTGACGACGTTGCGGTGCTCGGCCGACTCGCTGCTGGTCGTCAGCCGCACCTCGACGCCGCGCTCCTGCGCGAACAGCGGGGCGTTGACGTACGACACGGTCTCGTCGACGACGTCCTCGAACACGCCCTTGAGCGCGGAGAGTTCGAGCACCTTGACGTCGTGCTGGGTGATCTCGCCGTACACCTCGACGTCGAGGCGGACCGCGACCTCACCGGCGAGCGCGGTGAAGATCCGGCCCAGCCGCTCGGCCAGCGGGAGCCCCGGCTTGACGTCCTCGGCGATGACACCGCCCTGGACGTTGACGGCGTCCGGCACCAGCTCACCGGCGAGCGCGAGCCGCACCGAGCGGGCCACCGCGATCCCGGCCTTCTCCTGTGCCTCACCCGTCGAGGCGCCGAGGTGCGGGGTCGCCACGACCTGGTCGAACTCGAACAGCGGCGAGTCGGTGCAGGGCTCGGAGGCGTAGACGTCGAGACCGGCGCCGGCCACCCGGCCCTCCTTGAGGGCGGCGGCGAGGGCCGTCTCGTCGACGATGCCGCCGCGCGCGGCGTTGACGATCCGGACCGACGGCTTGACCTTGTGCAGCGCGTCGTCGCCGATCAGACCGACCGTCTCCGGGGTCTTGGGCAGGTGGACGGTGATGAAGTCGGAGACCTCCAGCAGCTCGTCCAGCGAGAGGAGCTTGACGCCCATCTGCGCGGCGCGGGCCGGCTGGACGTAGGGGTCGTAGGCGACGACCTTCATGCCGAACGCGGACATCCGCTGCGCGACCAGCACGCCGATCCGGCCGAGGCCGACCACGCCGAGGGTCTTCTCGCTCAGCTCGACGCCGGTGTACTTGCTCCGCTTCCACTCGCCGTTCTTCAGGGCGGTGTTGGCCTGCGGGATGTTGCGCGCGGTGGCCACCAGCAGACCGCAGGCCAGCTCGGCGGCGGTGACGATGTTGGAGGTCGGGGCGTTGACGACCATCACACCGGCCTTGGTGGCGGCGGAGACGTCGACGTTGTCCAGGCCCACGCCCGCGCGGGCGACGACCTTCAGCTTCTTCGCGGCGGCGATCGCCTCGGCGTCGACCTTCGTCGCGGAGCGCACGAGGATCGCGTCGACCTCGGCGATGGCGGGCAGCAGCTCGGCGCGGTCGGCGCCGTTGCAGTGCCGGATCTCGAAGTCGGGGCCGAGCGCGTCGACGGTCGCGGGCGACAGTTCCTCGGCGATGAGTACGACGGGTTTGCTCACGTGGTCTTCAGTCCTCACTAGTCCTTCGCGGACGGCCGTCCCGACGGCCGAAGGCGGTGAAGGGGGCAGCCGCGTGAAGACGCACGACGTTGTGAGCCTGACGCGCTTGTGCCTGGCAGTGTAGTGGCGGCCCGGGGCTTCTCCTGCGCCGGAGCGTAAGGATCACCCGTGCGGGGTTCTACGGGGTGGACAAGGCGGCCGGGGCCCGCGTGTGCGGGCCCGCGGCCACAAGGGTGACGGGGGCCGCGGCACCGCCCGCGGCCCCCGTCACCCGGATGCTCACGCCTCGTCGTCGACCCAGCTCATGAGCTTGCGCAGCTCCTTGCCCGTGGTCTCCAGGAGGTGGTTCTCGTCGGCCTTCTTGTACTCGTTGTACTTCGGCAGACCGGCGTTGTACTCCGCCATCCAGTTGTTGGCGAAGGTGCCGTCCTGGATCTCGCCCAGGACCTTCTTCATCTCGGCCTTGGTCTGGTCGGTGATGATCCGCGGGCCGGTGACGTAGTCGCCCCACTCGGCGGTCTCGGAGATCGACCAGCGCATCTTCTCCAGGCCGCCCTCGTACATGAGGTCCACGATGAGCTTCAGCTCGTGCAGGCACTCGAAGTACGCGATCTCGGGCTGGTAGCCCGCCTCGACCAGCGTCTCGAAACCGGCCTTGACCAGCGCGGCGGTACCGCCGCACAGCACGGCCTGCTCGCCGAAGAGGTCGGTCTCGGTCTCCTCGGTGAAGGTGGTCTTGATGACACCGGCGCGGGTGCCGCCGATGGCCTTGGCGTACGAGAGGGCCAGCGCGAAGGCGTTGCCGGAGGCGTCCTGCTCGACGGCGGCGATGCAGGGCACGCCGCGGCCTTCCTCGTACTGACGGCGGACCAGGTGGCCGGGGCCCTTGGGGGCGACCATGCAGACGTCCACGCCGGCCGGGGCCTTGATGAAGCCGTAGCGGATGTTGAGGCCGTGGCCGAAGAACAGGGCGTCGCCGTCCTTGAGGTTGTCCTTGACGGACTCCTCGTAGACCTTCGCCTGGATCGGGTCCGGCACCAGGATCATGATGACGTCGGCCTCGGCCGCCGCCTCGGCGGGGGTGACGACGCGCAGACCCTGCTCCTCGGCCTTGGCCTTGGACTTGGAGCCCTCGTGGAGGCCGACGCGCACGTCGACACCCGAGTCACGCAGCGACAGCGCGTGGGCGTGGCCCTGGCTGCCGTAACCGAGGACCGCGACCTTGCGGTTCTGGATGAGGGACAGGTCGGCATCGGCGTCGTAGAACAGCTCGGCCACTTCGGGTATCTCCTTGGATCTAGCTGGTTGCCCACACAGTACGTCGGGCAGCGTGCGGAAGGTTTCGGGGTCTCGCGATGCGAGCGGGGCGGGCGGCGTCTGCGCAGGTCGGACGGTGCCCGCGGGGGTCAGGCCGTGCGGTCCAGGGCGCGCAGCGAACGGTCGGTGATGGACCGGGCGCCGCGCCCTATGGCGATGGTGCCGGACTGGACCAGCTCCTTGATGCCGAAGGGTTCGAGCATCTTGAGCATCGCCTCCAGCTTGTCGCTGGAGCCGGTGGCCTCGATCGTGACGGCGTCGGGTGAGACGTCGACGGTCTTGGCGCGGAAGAGCTGGACGATCTCGACGATCTGCGAACGGGTCTCGTTGTCGGCGCGGACCTTCACGAGGACGAGCTCACGCTGGATGGCGTGACCCGGCTCCAACTCGACGATCTTCAGGACGTTGACGAGCTTGTTGAGCTGCTTGGTGACCTGTTCGAGGGGGAGCGATTCGACACTCACCACGATGGTGACGCGGGAGATGTCGGGGTGTTCGGTGACACCGACCGCGAGGGAGTCGATGTTGAAGCCGCGGCGGGAGAACAGGGCGGCGATCCGGGCGAGGATGCCGGGGGTGTTCTCCACCAGGACGGAGAGCGTGTGCTTGGACATGTCGTCTTCTCTCTATCTTCCGTGACGTCCCGGTCTCAGTCGTCCGCGCTGTCGCCGAAGTCGGGGCGCACCCCGCGGGCGGCCATGACCTCGTCGTTGGAGGTGCCGGCGGCCACCATCGGCCAGACCTGAGCGTCCTCGTGGACGATGAAGTCGATCACGACGGGCCGGTCGTTGACGGCGTTGGCCTTGGCGATGACGGTGTCCAGCTCGGCCGGGTCCTCGCAGCGCAGGGCGACACAGCCCATCGCCTCGGACAGCTTGACGAAGTCCGGGACGCGGGTGCCGCGCGGCGCGCCGTCGGCGGGCTCGGCGTCGGGACCGCTGTGCAGCACGGTGTTGGAGTAGCGCTGGTTGTAGAAGAGCGTCTGCCACTGGCGGACCATGCCGAGCGCGCCGTTGTTGATGATCGCGACCTTGATCGGGATGTTGTTCAGCGCGCAGGTGGTCAGTTCCTGATTGGTCATCTGGAAGCAGCCGTCGCCGTCGATCGCCCAGACGGTGCGGTCGGGCATACCCGCCTTGGCGCCCATCGCGGCGGGGACGGCGTATCCCATCGTCCCGGCGCCGCCGGAGTTGAGCCAGGTGGAGGGCTGTTCGTAGTCGATGAAGTGGGCGGCCCACATCTGGTGCTGGCCGACGCCCGCGGCGTAGATGGTGCCCTCCGGGGCGAGCTTGCCGATGCGCTCGATGACCTGCTGCGGGGAGAGGCTGCCGTCCTCGGGGAGTTCGTAGCCCAGCGGGTACGTCTCGCGCCAGCGGTTGAGGTCCGTCCACCAGGCGGCGTGGTCGCCGCGGTGACCGGCCTCGTGCTCCGCCTGGACGGCGACGATCAGATCGGCGATGACCTCGCGGGCGTCACCGACGATCGGCACGTCCGCGACGCGGTTCTTGCCGATCTCGGCGGGGTCGATGTCGGCGTGGATGACCTTGGCGTACGGGGCGAAGGAGTCCAGCTTGCCGGTGACGCGGTCGTCGAAGCGGGCGCCGAGGGTGATCAGCAGGTCGGATTTCTGGAGCGCGGTGACGGCGGTGACCGAGCCGTGCATACCGGGCATGCCGACGTGCTGCGGGTGGGTGTCGGGGAACGAACCGAGCGCCATCAGCGTGGTGGCGACGGGCGCGCCGGTCAGCTCGGCCAGCACCTTCAGCTCTGCGGTGGCGCCCGCCTTCATCACGCCGCCGCCGACGTAGAGCACCGGGCGCTTCGACTCGACGATCAGCCGGGCCGCCTCGCGGATCTGCTTGGCGTGCGGCTTGGTGACGGGGCGGTAGCCGGGCAGTTCGGTGTGGGGCGGCCAGGCGAAGACGGTCTGCGCCTGCATCGCGTCCTTGGCGATGTCGACGAGGACCGGGCCGGGGCGGCCGGTGGAGGCGATGTGGAACGCCTCGGCGATCGTCCGCGGGATCTCGGCGGGGTCGGTGACCAGGAAGTTGTGCTTGGTGATCGGCATCGTGATGCCGCAGATGTCCGCCTCCTGGAAGGCGTCCGTGCCGATCGCGCCGGAGGCGACCTGACCGGTGATCGCGACCAGCGGGACGGAGTCCATGTGGGCGTCGGCGATCGGCGTGACGAGGTTGGTGGCACCGGGGCCCGAGGTGGCCATGCAGACCCCGACCTTGCCGGTGGCCTGGGCGTATCCGACGGCGGCGTGGCCCGCGCCCTGCTCGTGCCGCACCAGCACGTGCCGGACCTTCGCGGAGTCCATCATCGGGTCGTACGCCGGAAGGATCGCACCACCGGGAATGCCGAAGACCGTGTCGGCCCCCACCTCTTCCAGGGAGCGGATGAGGGACTGCGCACCCGTGACGTGCTCGACGGCGGCGGTGCGCTGCGCTCCTTGGGCGTGACGGGTCCGCTGCTGCGGATGGTGGGCCCCGGTGGCCTGCTCGGTCATCTGCGTCTCTTCTCGAAGCTGAGGGTTTTGGCGGGGTTTGGGGGGTCTGGTGCAACAAAAAACCCCTCGTGCCAGGAGGCAAGCGAGGGGAGCGCGTCGGTGCGGTCAGTTGGGTCGTTGCCCAGCTTCAGCCGACGCGCTGTCCAAGTACGAGAATTCGGGTGCGCATGGCACTGACCCTCCCCCCGGCGCGCCATGAGTGTCAAGTGGGTGGGACGGAGGTCTCACTATGTGAGCGGAGCGGAGGGTGGACGATGGCGTCGGGACCCGATCCGCCGTGCCGAACGGGCAGGCCACTGCCGGTGAGCACCACCGCGCGGCTCGGTCCGGCCTGGCTCGGCAGCGGGGTGGAACCGGCCGTCAGCACGCGGCGCAGCCGGTGCTCGTCGAGCGGCCCGGAGAAGGCGGCGCCCTGGCCATGGGTGCACCCCATCGCGCGCAGGGCGAGCACCTGCTCGGGCAGATCGACGCCCTCGGCGACCGACTGCATCCCGAGGTCGGAGGCGATCCGCAACAGGCCGGAAGTGATCTTGTGCAACCGGGCGGACTCCGCCACACCGTCGATCAGTCCGCGGTCCAGCCGCAGGACGTCGATGGGGAGCCGGCGCAGCGCACCGATCGCGGCGTACCCGCTGCCGAAGCCGTCGAGGGCGATACGGACGCCCAGCCGGCGCAGCGCCACCAGACGGCGCTCCAGCTCGTCCAGCGGGGTCCGGGCATCGCTCTCGGACAGCTCCAGGACGAGCGCGCCGGAGGGCAGGCCGTACCGGGAGAGCAAGGTCTCGATGGTCTTGGGCGGCAGCGAGCGGTCGAGGAGGCGGCGGGCGGAGAGCTGGACGGCGACCGGCACGCGGTGTCCCGCGCGGTGCCGGGCGGCGGCCTGCTCGACGGCGGCCTCCAGATGCCAGCGGCACAGCTCCGCGGTGCGGTCGCCGCCCTCGTCGGCGAGCCGCCCGCGCTCGCCGACCCGCAGGAACTCCGCGGGCGTGAACAGGATGCCCTGGGCGGAGCGCCACCGGGCGTGGGCCGCGACGGCGGTGACCCGGCCGGTCGCCAGCTCGACCACCGGCTGGTGCAGCAGCAGGAACTCGCCGTCGTGCAGCGCGCTGCGCAGCCGGGTGGCCAGCTCGGCGCGGCGGGCCACCTCGGCCTGCAGCTGGGGGGCGTACAGCTCGACGCGCCCCTTTCCGGCCTGCTTGGCGCGGTACATCGCGAGGTCGGCGTTGCGCATCAGACCTGCCGGGGTGATGCCGGGCTCGGCGAAGGCCACGCCGATGCTGGCGGCGACCCGTACGTCGCGCCCCTCGATGCGGTACGGCTCGGAGAGCGTGATGCGCAGCCGGTCGGCGATCTCGTGGATGCGGAACTCCCGGGTGGCGGGGTCGCAGGTGGCGTCGCCGGTGATCAGCGCGGCGAACTCGTCACCGCCCAGCCGGGCCGCTATGTCGCCGGAGCGCACCGACTCGCCGAGCCGCTTGGCGGCCTGGATGAGGAGCTCGTCGCCCGCCTGGTGGCCGATGGTGTCGTTGACCTGCTTGAAGCCGTCGAGGTCGATGTAGAGCACAGCGGTGCCGTGGTCCCCGGCGCGGCGGCCGGCCAGCGCCTTGCTGACGCGTTCGGTGAACAGGGCCCGGTTGGGCAGGTCGGTGAGGGCGTCGTGGGAGGCGTTGTGCTGGAGCTGCGCCTGGAGGCGGACCCGCTCGGTGACGTCCCGGGAGTTGAAGATCAGGCCGCCGTGGTGGCGGTTGACGGTCGATTCGACGTTGAGCCAGCCTCCCCCACTCCCGGCTTCGCCCGAACGGGAGGTGCCTCCCCCGCCCGGCCGCCGGTCACCGGCGCGGAAGCGGCACTCGATGCGGGTGGTGGGCTCCTCCTCGGGCGAGGCGGCGAGGAAGCGGCGGACCTCGTGGAGGACCCGGCCGAGGTCCTCGGGGTGGATGAGCGCGGAGAGTTCGGAGCCGACCAGTTCCTCCGCGTCGCGACCGTAGACACCGGCGGCGGCGGGGCTGACGTAGCGCAGCACCCCGCTGGGCGCGGCGATCATGATGACGTCGCTGGAGCCCTGCACCAGCGAGCGGAAGTGGTTCTCCTTCTGCGCCAGCTCCTGGGTGAGGGTGAGGTTGTCGAGCAGCACGATGCCCTGGCGGATGACCAGGGCGAGGACGACGGTGCAGCCGGTGAAGAGGACGACGCGGTCCAACCGCTGCCCGTCGAGGACGTTGGTGAGGATGCCGAGGGTGCACACCGCGGCGGCGAGATACGGCGCGAGCGCGCCGAGCGAGCCCGCGAGCGGCCGGGCCCCGGCGTACGGGAGCCGGCGCGGCGGCCGGACGGCGTCCTCGGTGGCCTCCCCCACCCGGCGGGTGAACCAGGGGGCGTAGGCGAGGAGGATCGAGCCGGCGAACCAGCCGGCGTCGAGGATCTGGCCGGAGCGGTAGTGCTCGCGCAGCAGCGGTGAGGTGAACAGGGCGTCGCACAGCACCGTCAGGGCGAGGGCGGCGATGGCGGTGTTGACCGCCGAGCGCTGGGCGCAGCCGCGCCGGAAGTGCAGTGCGAGGACCATGCTGACCAGCACGATGTCCAGCAGCGGATAGGCCAGCGCCAGCGCGCACCGGGCGACCGAACGGCCCTGGAAGTGGGTGGTGTGGGCGAGGGCGAGGCTCCAGGAGAGGGTGAGCAGGGAGCCGCCGATCAGCCAGGAGTCCAGCCCCAGACAGACCCAGCCGGCGCGGGTGACCGGCCGTTTGGCGAGGACCAGCAGCCCGACGATGGCGGGCGGGGCGAAGAGCAGGAAGCAGAAATCGGCCAGGGAGGGGCTGGGCACCGGGGCGCCCTCGACGACCTCGTACCAGCCCCAGATGCCGTTGCCGAGTGCGGCCATCGCCGAGGAGATGGCGAAGAGCGTCCAGGCGGGACGGGAGTGGGAGCCGACGGCGCGGGCGTACAGTGCGCAGGAGACGGCGGCCACCAGCGCGGCGATACTGAGCCCGAAGTCCCCCATGATCAGTGCGACTTCGGGGGACCCCCAGCCGAGGGCGGAGCCCACGGCGTACCCCCCGCAGACCGCGGCGAGCACGATTTGCGGCAGCAGGCTCGGCGGCCGGTCGGCGGGCAGCTGCGGCTGGGAGAGCACCGCACCCGGCGCGCTCACCGGACCCTCCCGGTCACGGTCCGGCTGTGACGCGGTCGGCGCACCGGAGGCTGCTGCCCCCTTCTTCCCGGTGCTCGTGGATCGCGTGATTCGCGGTGTGCCCATCGGCCGTACATCGCCCGTCGCCCCCCTCGCGTTCCGGATGCTTCACGGGCGCCGCTTGCCTCGTCGGCGCCGTCCCCGCTCGGGACGATACACCAGATCGGTCACTCAGGGATATAGGTTCTCTACGGAGCGTAACTATGCGTGAAGTGCGGACACGCTGCGCATTCATACGGACCCGTAGCGCTACTCCGGGGCATTCCGCTCCGCCGTCGCGACGGTGTTCCGCAGCGGCCGTCCGGCGGCGAAAAGGGTCAGCTGGTCGCGCAGGAGGCGCTTCGCACGGGGCAGAAAAGCAGAGCTGGGGCCCCCGACGTGTGGAGTGATGAGCACACCGGGGGCGCGCCACAGGGGGTGTTCGGCAGGCAGCGGTTCCGGATCGGTGACGTCGAGTGCCGCCCGCAGCCGCCCGGACGTCACCTCGGCGAGCAGCGCGGCGGTGTCCACGACCTTGCCGCGCGCGACGTTCACCAGCAGGGCGCCGTCCTTCATCCGGGCCAGGAAATCGCGTCCCACCAGGCCACGGGTGTCTTCGGTGAGCGGCGTGGCGAGGACGACGACATCGGCGTCCGGCAGGAGGTCGCCGAGCGCGGAGAGTGGATGCACAGGGCCGCGCACGGTCTCACGCGCGGTGCGCGCGAGGCGCGTCACCCGCGCGCACTCGAAAGGAGTGAGCCGGTCCTCGATGGCACTGCCGATCGATCCGTACCCCACGATGAGAACGGATCTGTCGGCCAGCGCGGGCCGGAACGCGGGGCGCCACTCCCCCGCGTCCTGGGCGCGGACGAAGTCGGGGACGCCGCGGAGCGCGGCCAGGATGAGCGTCAGCGCCAGCTCGGCGGTGCTGGCGTCGTGCAGCCCGCGGGCGTTGCAGAGCCGGGTGCCGGGCGGGAGTTGGCCCAGAGCGGGCAGAATGTGCTCGACGCCGGCGGTCAGCGTCTGGACCACCCGGAGTGCGCTCATCCGGGCGAGCGGTCGCAGCGATACCGCCACGTCCTTCATGTACGGCACGGCGTAGAACACACAGCGGGCGGGGTCGGCGGGATACTCGGGGCCCGCGTCCCAGTGGACGTAGTTCAGGCCCGTGGGGAGACCGTCGATCTCTTCCGGGGGAATCGGGAGCCAGACGTCGTGCGGGCTGCCGTGCGGGTCTGCGGTTGCCATGGTCCGAGGCTATGCGAAGGACCGTTCCTCCAGACGTTAGTTTGGTCTGGCCCTTGACCGGGGGCGAGGGGACGGAGGCACGACCAGGTGGAGCGCAGGACAATCGGCGCGGCAACGCTCGAAGTAGGTGCAATCGGGCTCGGCTGCATGCCGATGAGCTGGGGGTACACCGAGTCGCAGCGGGATTTCGAGAGTTCGCTGCGGGCCGTGCACACCGCGCTCGACCGGGGGTGCACCCTGCTGGACACCGCCGACATGTACGGGCCGTTCACCAACGAACTGCTGGTGGGCCGGGTGCTCAAGGAGCGGCGGTCCGACGCGTTCATCTCGACCAAGGGCGGGCTGCTCGTGGGCGAGCAGCACATCGTCGCCAACGGGCGGCCCGGCTATGTGAAGCGCGCCTGTGACGCCTCGCTGCGGCGGCTGCGGACCGATCACATCGACCTGTACCAGCTGCACCGCGCGGACCCGGAGGTGCCGATCGAGGAGACCTGGGGGGCGATGGCGCAGCTGGTGGCGGCGGGCAAGGTGCGGTCACTGGGGCTGTGCGCGGTGGGCGCCCGGGCGCTGCGGCCGACGCGGACGGACCGGCCGGTGCCCGGGGGCGGGCGGCGTCCCGGGGTGCGCACCCATCAGTTGACCCTGCGTCAGCTGGAGCGGATCCAGCAGATCTTCCCGGTCAGCAGCGTGCAGGCGGAGCTGTCGGTGTGGTCGCCGGAGGCGCTGGACGAGCTGGTGCCGTGGTGCGAGTCGCGCGGCGTCGGCTTCCTGGCCGCGATGCCGCTGGGCAACGGCTATCTGACCGGCACCCTGACGCCGGGCCAGGGCTTCGAACCGGAGGACATCCGGGCCCGCCATCCGCGCTTCACCGCCGAGATGATGGCGGCGAACCAGCCGGTGGTGGCCGGGCTGCGCCGGGTCGGCGCCCGGTACGGCGCGACGCCGGGGCAGGTCGCGCTGGCCTGGGTGCTGGCGCAGGGCCGCCATGTGGTGCCGGTCCCGGGGACGAAGAAGGAGCGCTGGGCGGCGCAGAACGCCAAGGCCGCCGATCTGGTACTGGACCGCGCGGACCTGGCGGAGATCGCGTCCCTGCCACCGGCCCGGGGGTCCTGGTACTGACGCGGGTGCGGGACCGCCGGCGGCTGCCGCTGCCGACGGCTGCCGGGCGCCCGCCGGGCGGGCCCGGGCGGCGCCCCGTCCGCCGGCAAGGGCCTGACGCCGCATCACCGCACGGCGAAGCCTGACGTCACGCCGTCCGGCCCGAGACGGCGTCCCCCGTACCGCCGCCTCGGTGGGCGTCCGTGCGGCGGCGGAGGGAATCGCGGTGTCGGCCGCCGCGCGGCGCGGTGCGGGTGTGGTGTCCTGGGGCGGGCCGGGCGGCCGGATGTCGCGGTGTCCGCGCGGCCGTACGGGCGGCCCCGTCGGCCGTACGGCCGCTGTCCGCGTCCTGACATTCCCGGGCCCGCGCGTCCGGCCCGGCGCCTCCGGCGCGTTCGGCGGCCGGACGGCGCGCGGGCCCGGCGCGCACGCCCTCCCGGTACGGGCCGGGGCCGCCCGCGCACCGCCCCCGACGAGAGGAACCCGCCGTGCCACACCGCCTTCCGGCCGCCGTGACGGCCACCGCCGTCCTGCTCCTCGTGGCGGGCTGCTCCGCCGAGGGGGCCCGGCCCGTCCCGGGTGCGCCGTCCCCGGGGCGGTCCGCCGCCGCGGTCACCGGGCCGGAGCGGGACGCCTCCCCGCCGCCCGCCAAGGGGTCGGCCGAGGTGACCCGCACCCTGGCCACGGGGCTCAACTCCCCCTGGGGCGTCGCCGCGCTGCCGGGCGGTGATCTGCTGGTGGGCTCCCGCGACAAGGGCACGCTCACCCGTGTCTCGGCCCGCGACGGGCACAAGACCGAGGTGGGGTCGGTGCCCGGTGTCGCCCCGGGCGGCGAGGGCGGTCTGCTGGGGCTCGCCGTCTCCCCGTCGTTCCGCGGCGACCACCTCGTCTACGCGTACTTCACCACCGCCTCCGACAACCGCATCGCCCGGATGCGCTACGACGACACCCGGCACGCCGGTGATCAGCTGGGGACCCCGGGCGTGGTGCTGCGGTCCATCCCCAAGGGCCGTATCCACAACGGCGGGCGGCTCGCCTTCGGGCCGGACCGGATGCTCTACGCGTCGACCGGCGAGACCGGCGACGAGGATCTGTCGCAGGACAAGAAGTCCAAGGCGGGCAAGATCCTGCGGATGACCCCGGACGGCGCGCCCGCGCGCGGCAACCCCGACCCCCGTTCGGTGGTGTACTCCTACGGCCACCGCAACGTGGAGGGTCTCGCCTGGGACAGCGGAAGGCGGCTGTGGGCCTCGGAGTTCGGCGAGGACACCTGGGACGAGCTGAACCTCATCGAACCGGGCCGCAACTACGGCTGGCCGGCCCGCGAGGGCAAGGGCCCTGCCGACGGCCGCTACGTCAACCCGGTGCTCCAGTGGAGGCCCGCCGACGCCTCGCCCAGCGGGCTGGCGTACGCCGGGGGATCCCTGTGGATGGCCGCGCTCCGTGGTGAGCGGCTCTGGCGCATCCCGCTGAACGGGGCGAAGCCGGAGGCGGCCCCGCAGGCGTTCTTCACCAAGCGCTACGGGCGGCTGCGGACCGTCCTGCCGGCGGACCACGGGGCGCTGTGGCTGGTCACGAGCAACACGGACGGACGGGGGGACCCGCGGAAGGGCGACGACCGGATTCTGCGGGTGAAGATCAGCTGACGGCCGCTCCCCGGCATGGCCGAAGGCCCACCGGACCGGTGGGCCTTCGTGGTGGTGCGGGGAGCCGACGCCGTCAGCCCGCCGGGGCCTGGGCCGGGGCCTTGGGGATGGTGGGCAGGCTCGCCAGCAGGTCGAAGTACATGCCCGCGGAGATGAGCAGCCCGAGGACGCCGAGGGCCAGACCGCCCCAGGCGACGGCGCGGGTCCAGGTGGCGCGCGGCCGGTTGAAGAGCACCGCGGCGCCGACGGCCACGGCGAGCAGCGCGAAGACACCGTTGATCAGTGCGGTGGTGTGCCAGGGCGCCCCGTAGACGGTGGCGATCTGGTCGGTGGCCTTGCCGGACTGGAGCTTGATCTGCCCCAGCAGGGTCTGCCGCTCGGCGAGCAGCGTGCCGAGCCAGGTGCCGGTCACGGAGGCGAGGCCGAGCCCCGCGGCGACGACGGCGCCCGCGCCCCGCTTCACCCCGGTCGGGGCGGGGGCCGCACCGTCCGCCTCGCCGTCGGCGTCCCCGGCGTCCCCGGCGTCCCCGGCGTCCTCCGTGTCCACGGCGTCCGCGCCGGTGCCGTCGGCCGGGTCCGCACCGTCCTGCTCGTCCGTGGCGGACGTGGTGGCCGCGGCGGCCGCGGCGGTCGCCGCGTCGTCCCGGTCACCGGCCGGCTTCCCGGCGTCCTTCCCCTCCGTCCGCGGGGTCTCCGTGGCGGTGTCCCCCGTCACGGACGGGTCGTCGGTTCGCGTCGCGTCGCGCTCATCGGTCGTCGTCCTGGTCGTTCCCATGGGCGCGACCGTAGGGGCCGCGTCTGAGAGCGGGATGAGAGTCGGATGAACGCGGGGACAGCGCGGGGCGCGGGTGACGGCCCGGCCGTGGTGCCGCCCCACGCCGCCCGCGCGGGGCGCGCCCGCCCGAGCGGCGTGGGGCAACCCCACCTGACGCGCCGTCACCCGGTCACCGACTCCTCCCCGTTCTCGATGTGCCCCATCAGCCGCCGACGGAACGACGTGTCCTCCGCCGCCGTCAGGGCCAGGTCGTACCAGCCGTGGGCCGCGGCCGCCGGATGGGCGACGGTGCGGGTGGCGCCCGCCCGGACCGTCAGCGTGCGCGGGGCGGCGTCGGCGTAGGCGAGCGGGGCCAGGGTGAGGGTGAGGTCGGCGGAGCCGCCGTTGACGACGGTCAGATGCAATTCGCGGCGGTCCGCGTCGAGGCGGGTGCGGACGGCCAACGCGGCGGCGGCGCCCCGGGCGCTCCCGGCGAACTCCCGGCGGAAGCCGTTCGGCCCGGTGAGGGTGAAGCGGTACGCACCGTCCTTGACCGGCACGTCCCAGGTGCCCTTCCCCGCCACGTCGCGGTGCTGGGGCGTGCCGTACTCCTTCGCGTACGGGTACAGCGCCAGGTGGGCGGAGGCCGCGCCGTCGTTGCGGACGGCCAGCCGGAAGAGGCCGGCGTCCGCGTCCAACGCGCCGTCGGCGTCCGGCCGGTAGGGCAGCGGGCGAGCCGGGCGGACCCCGGGCTCCTGCTCCGGGAGCGCCTGGTGGACGGGCGGCTGCGGCGCCCAGCGGCCGCTGAACGGCGGGATCGCGCCGGGCTGCGCCACCGACGGCTGCCTGCGGCCGCGGCGGAAGTCGAACGCGCCGGTCAGATCGCCGCAGACGGTCCGCCGCCAGGCACTGATGTTGGGCTCGCGCACCCCCGTCCACTTCTCCAGGAACCGGGTGATGGAGGTGTGGTCGAACACCTGCGAGCAGGCGTAGCCGCCCACCGTCCAGGGCGAGATGACGAGCATCGGCACCCGCATGCCCAGGCCCGTCGGCTTGCCGTCCCAGAACTCCCCCTCGGTCCCGGGCGGCGGCACCGGCGGCGGTACGTGGTCGAAGAACCCGTCGTTCTCGTCGTACGTCAGGAAGAGCGCGGTGTGCCGCCAGACGTCCGGGTTGCGGCCCAGGGCGTCGAGGACCTTGTAGACGATGGTGGCGCTGGCGACCGGCGAGGAGGAGCCGGGGTGCTCGGAGTCGGCGGCCGACGGGACGATGTACGACACCTCGGGCAGCTTCCCGCTCGCCACATCGGCGGCGAACGAGGTGGCGGTGGAGTCCGGCTCCCCGCGGCGCAGCGCCCGCTCGAAGAGGCTGCGGTCACCCGCGCCGAGCGCCCGGACGCCCTGCTCCAGCTGTGCCAGCAGCTTCTCGCGTCCGGCGGCGTCGGCGGCGGCCACCTTCGCGTAGAAGGCGGTCATGTTCGCCGCGCCGTCCACCTCGGCCAGGGCCTTCCTCGCCACCGCCTTGAAGCTCGCGTAGAACTCCAGGTTGTTGTCGGTGAAGTTGTCCCACTCCTGGTAGACGCGCCAGCTGTGGCCGGCCTTCTCCAGCCGCTCCGGGTACGTCGTCCAGGTGTAGCCGGGGTGGTTGTCCTCGTCGTAGGCGTCGTTGCCGACGGCGCGGCGGCCGCTGCCCGGCTCGAAGCCCGTCCAGCCGCTGACCAGGTGGTTGCGGTTGGGGCTGGTGGAGGAGTGGATGGCGGAGTGGTACGCGTCGCAGACGGTGAAGGTGTCGGCCAGCTCGTGGTGGAGCGGTATGTCGCGGCGGTCGTAGTGGGCCATGGTGGCTGCGGTCTTGGCGGTGACCCAGTTGTTCATCCAGCCGTCGTTCCACGCCTTGGCGCCGCCGTCCCACTCGTGGTTCAGCGCGCCTATGTACTGGAGGTCCTTGTGCTGGGCGGCGGCCGCCTCGCGCACCGGGAACGGCAGGACGGTGCCGACGCCGAGCAGCCCCGGCTGTTCGAAGACGGAGCGGCCGCCGGGCAGTTCGACGGCGTTGCGGTCGGCGTAACCGCGGACGCCGCGCAGAGTGCCGAAGTAGTGGTCGAACGAACGGTTCTCCTGCATCAGCACGACGACGTGCCGGATGTCGCCCAGCTCCCCGCCGCGCCGCCCGGGCCGCGCCGCATCGGCGGCCAGCGCCTGCTGCAACGACGGCGGCAGCAGCGACCCGACGGCCGCCGCACCCGCCGCCGCGGCGCCCACGCCCAGGACCCGCCTACGAGATACCTCCGGTGCCACGCCCGACCTCCCAGTCGACAGTCGACGGCCTTCGGTCAGGCCGTCGAGAGGGTGCGACGGGGACGCTAGCGGCCCGGTGTGACCTGCGACAGGTGCTGAGGTGACAACTTGGGGAACACGTGACCGAAGCCGCTGCCGTGCGGGCCCCGCCGCGGACCGGGCGGCCGGGCGCACGGGGCCCGCTCGGCCCGCGGCGGCTCAGTCCGCGAGCAGCGCCGGTGCCAGCTCCTCCAGCTGACCGAGCCCGGGGTCCGCCGGGTCCGCCGTCAGCGGCTGGACGGCGACGTGGTCGGCGCCCGCGTCGAGGTGGTCACGCACCCGGCGCCGGATCGCGTCCACATCGCCCCAGGCCACCAGCGCGTCGACCAGCCGGTCGCTGCCGCCGCCCGCGAAGTCCTCGTCGCCGAAGCCGAACCGGCGCAGGTTCCCCACGTAGTTCGGCAGCGTCAGATAGCGGCTCACATGGTGCTCACGGGCCAGGGCGCGGGCCGTCGCCGGGTCGCTCTCCAGCAGTACCGCCTGCTCGGGCGCGAGCAGCGGGCCGTCGCCGAGGACCTCGCGGGCGTGGGTGGTGTGCGCCACCGGCACGAAGTACGGGTGGGCGCCGGACGCCCGGTCCCGGGCCAGCTCCAGCATCTTCGGGCCGAGCGCCGCCAGCACCCGGTCGGGCTCCGCCGCGGGGGCCGGGCCGTCGTACGCCGCGCCGTCCATCGCGTCGAGGTAACCGCGCATCGCGGCCAGCGGCTTGGTGTAGGTGTGGCCGCGCGCGCCGACGAGCGGGGCGTGGCTGGCGCCGAGGCCGAGCAGGAAGCGGCCGTCGTACGCCTCGGCGAGGGTACGGGTGGCGGCCTGGGCCGCGGCGGCGTCGCGGGCCCAGATGTTGGCGATGCCGGTGGCGACGGTGAGCCGTTCGGTGGCGGAGAGCAGCAGCCCGGCGTGGGTGAACGCCTCCTTCGAGGTGGGGCCCTCCCCCACCCACAGGGCGCCGTAGCCGAGGCGTTCGATCGCGGCGGCGGCCCGGCGTCCGGTCGCCGCCGGGAGCAGGCCGAGCCCGCCGTGCCAGACACCGACCCGGCCGATCCGCGGGGCGAGAGCGTGCTGGGACACCGTTCCTCCAGAGGGTCGGGGGACGTCCGCGTCCCGTTCCGTGCGCTCTACAGCGTCCCCGGCGCGCCCGGCATTCCTTGATCGGACGGGCGGTTTCACGCGGCGGGGACACGCGAACGGCGGCCGTCTCCCCGGGAGTTCCGGGGACAACCGCTCCGGTCGCCTCAGGCGAGGAGTGAGAGGGCGACCAGGCACAGGAGGAGCGAGCAGGCCATGATCCAGCCCCCCGTGGCAACCACTCGTGAACGGTCCGATCGCCACCCACGCACCATCACGATGAGGCCGCCGCACATGAACACCAAATTGACAAGAGTCACCCAGAGATTTCTGCCTGTCACGACAGAGAGAATGACAAGAACCCAGGGCGCCAGGATTCCCGCCCCCAGCAAGAGTGTGGTGAACTGCCCTCGCTCGCGGAGTGCCATTTCATCGACAGCACCCATACGGTCGAGATCAGGTAGTTCCGAATTCATCACGTTCCCCCCTATTCATATGAGCCCCTTCACCTACGCAAGATTCAGAACGAACTCCCCCTCTGGCCACCGTGACGGCTCTTCTCACGAGAGGCACGCGTCCGCTCTTCACGCTCCCTGGCGATCTCCTCGCGCTGCTCTTCCAAGAATTTAGCACCCTCACGCTCCGCATGGGCACGTTCCGCTTCCGACATCTCATCCCACTTGCCACGGAATGTATCGACATGCTTCACCAGCTCTTCTTCGTACGCCCCCACACGCACCGCCTCACGCAAACCGATGCGGCCGGAGAGAACTTCACGAGCCATTTCCTGCATAACCTCCCCGGCCTTGCCATCAGCCAGCACCTCCAACTGCTTTCGCAGCAATCGAGCCATAGCAGGGTCTCGCGTGATGGGAAGGAACTCTTCATCTCCGACGCGAGGGTCATCATCGCGCTCAGGCATGCATACTCCTAGTCCTCAGATACTGATCAAACCGCTGGGCTGTCATATCCCTTTCCCGGCAGCGGAAACTTCACCATGTTGGCGTCATGGAGGTGAGTCAACCCTGTAACGACCCCCACCGAACCACTCACACAGGTCTGCACCTGCGTGATCAGAGCAGAAATCCTGCCCCAGAGAGTAATCATGGCCGCGATCTCTCCCGCGATCGCACCTGCCGCGATAACCGGACCGACCAGAGTGAAACTCGTCGACGCACCGGCGGCAGCAGTAATGGCCGCAGTGAGAGCGAGGTCCAGAATCCCGCTCAACAAGTCACCACATGCCTCAGCAGCATTCCAGACGGCTTCCGTCACAACTTCATACTGCTTTTTGAGCTCATCAAATCCCTCCTTCATGGAGGAGACGTCTTTCGCCAGAGTACTCATGTAGACATACGCGGAGTCCGCGGCATTCCCGGACCAGGTGGAATCGAGCGCCTTGTTCCCGGATTCGATGTTCTGGGCTAGTTCATCGCAGAAATCCCCTAGGGCACCCCACGCCTTAGCGCACTTTGCATACTCCTCCCAGCTTCCCCCCAGGAGCTTCTTCGCCTCATCGACCGGATTGAAGTCGAACGCCAGCTCCAATCCTTTGCTGATCATCGCCGAGGGGCTCAGGACATCCCCGTAAGCCGTGAGGTCCCGGTAGAGACCGCCCGGCTCGTCCTTGTCCTCGTTCAACTTGGGGTTCACCAGCCGACCGGCGGGCTCAGCGACATCAGCAAAGCTCATCAGAATACTCCCGGTTCACACGATATCCGTTCACTGCGAGAAAAGGGATGCGGAACCATTCACCGCTTTGACGCAGGATAGGTGGAGTCAATCTTGGACGCCTGCTGTCGATCAGTCCTCTCATAAAAGGAGGCACTGCGCGCCATCTCCCCCTGCGAGGACTCCAGGATCCGGTGGAGCTTCTTCAGCATTGACTCCACATTCTCCATCACTCCGTCATGGCCGCCGCCAAAAATACTGGCAATGGCAGAAACCGGCCCCTTGTCAAAGACTCCGATCGAACATTGGCGCCGCACATACTCCAATGCCTGATTGGTATCGTCAGCAGCCCTCCCGAGCTGCTTGGAGAACGCGTTCAAATCACCCGGTTCAACCTGAAAAGTCACAATTCAGCCCCCTGCGAGTTCCAGCAACGCTGATGAGTGAGCTTATCAAATCAGCGTATGGGAACCCCCAATCGGGTAAAATTCAGCAAAATGGATCACGCGTTTCCCGGGCACTCCATGACATATCGCACGCACCAACGTTCTCCACTTCTCAGCAAAAGAGGGGAAGCCTGGCCGCGCGCCATTGGGGAGAACTACTCGTACCCGACTAACGCGTCGGTTTCTTCCCCTGCGGGCATCAGCGGAAGCATCCGCGCGGCCAGATAGCGCGAACGGCGGCCGTCTCCCCGGGAGTTCCGGGGAGACGGCCGCCGCTGCGCGTGCCGGGAGGCGTCAGCCCTCGACGCCGAGCTTCTCCAGGATCAGCTCGCGGACGCGGGCCGCGTCGGCCTGGCCGCGGGTGGCCTTCATGACCGCGCCGACCAGGGCGCCCGCCGCGGCGACCTTGCCGCCGCGGATCTTGTCGGCGATGGCGGCGTTGCCCGCGATGGCCTCGTCGACGGCGGCGCCGAGCGCGCCCTCGTCCGAGACGACCTTCAGGCCGCGCTTCTCGACGACGGTGTCCGGGTCGCCCTCACCGGCGAGCACACCCTCGATGGTCTGCCGGGCCAGCTTGTCGTTGAGGGAACCCTCGTCGACCAGCGCGGCGACCCGGGCGACCTGCGCCGGGGTGATCGCCAGCGCGGACAGCTCGACGCCGTCCTCGTTGGCGCGGCGGGCCAGCTCGCCCATCCACCACTTGCGGGCGGCGGCGGAGCCCGCGCCCGCCTCGGTGGTGGCGACGATCAGGTCGACCGCACCGGCGTTGAGGATCGACTGCATGTCGTGGGCGGAGACGCCCCACTCCTCGCGCAGCCGGTTGCGGCGCACCCGCGGCAGCTCCGGCAGGCCCGCCCGCAGCTCCTCGACCCACTCGCGCGCGGGGGCCACCGGCACCAGGTCCGGCTCGGGGAAGTAGCGGTAGTCCTCGGCGTTGTCCTTGATGCGGCCGGCCGTGGTCGAGCCGTCCTCCTCGTGGAAGTGCCGGGTCTCCTGGACGACGGTGCCGCCCGAGGAGAGGACCGCGGCGTGCCGCTGGATCTCGAAGCGCGCCGCCCGCTCCACGGAGCGCAGCGAGTTGACGTTCTTCGTCTCCGAGCGGGTACCGAAGGTCTCGGTGCCGTTCGGGCGCAGCGAGAGGTTGACGTCGCAGCGCATCTGGCCCATCTCCATGCGCGCCTCGGAGACGCCCAGGGCCTTGATCAGCTCACGCAGCTCGGCGACGTACGCCTTGGCGACCTCGGGGGCCCGCTCGCCGGCGCCCTCGATGGGCTTGGTGACGATCTCGATGAGGGGGATGCCGGCGCGGTTGTAGTCCAGCAGGGAGTGGGACGCGCCGTGGATACGGCCGGTGGCGCCGCCGACGTGCGTCGACTTGCCGGTGTCCTCCTCCATGTGGGCGCGCTCGATCTGGACGCGGAAGACCTCGCCGTCCTCCAGCTGTACGTCGAGGTAGCCGTCGTAGGCGATCGGCTCGTCGTACTGGGAGGTCTGGAAGTTCTTCGGCATGTCCGGATAGAAGTAGTTCTTCCGGGCGAAGCGGCACCACTCGGCGATGGAGCAGTTCAGTGCCAGGCCGATCTTGATCGCCGACTCGACGCCGATCGCGTTGACGACCGGGAGGGAGCCGGGCAGGCCCAGGCAGGTGGGGCAGGTCTGCGCGTTGGCGTCGGCACCCAGTGTGGTGGCGCACCCGCAGAACATCTTGGTCTTGGTGCCGAGCTCGACATGGACCTCCAGGCCCATGACGGGGTCGTAGGACGCGAGGGCGTCCTCGTACGACACCAGGTCAGTGACTGTCACGGTGAAACTTTCCCTCTCAGCCCAGCAGGACGTCGTCGTCGCCCAGGCGCTTCAGTTCGCGGTAGAGGATCGCCAGGCCGGTGACGATCGCCGCGGCGGAGACGCCGGCGTCGATCAGCCGCAGCGTGTCGTGCTCGTTGCGGGCCTCGCGGGCCTGCTTGAACACGCCGAAGGCACCGAACGCGGTGGTGCCGATCGACAGGTACACACCGGACTTCGACTTCTTGAAGTTCTTGGCCTTCTTGCCGATGTTGCTCACAGTGACGGTGCCTCCTCGAGCAGCGGGTGGCCCCACTTTTCCACGAAGGCGGCCTCGACGGCGGCTCCGACCTGGTACAGCCGGTCGTCCTTCATGGCGGGGGCGATGATCTGCAGTCCGACGGGCAGGCCGTCCTCCGGCGCCAGGCCGCAGGGCAGCGACATGGCGGCGTTGCCGGCGAGGTTCGTCGGGATGGTGCACAGGTCGGCGAGGTACATCGCCATCGGGTCGTCGGCGCGCTCGCCGATCGGGAAGGCCGTGGTGGGCGTCGTCGGGGAGACGATGACGTCGACCTTCTCGAACGCGGCCTCGAACTCCCGCGTGATGAGCGTGCGAACCTTCTGGGCGCTGCCGTAGTACGCGTCGTAGTAGCCGGAGCTGAGCGCATAGGTGCCGAGGATGATGCGGCGCTTGACCTCGTCGCCGAAGCCGGCCTCACGGGTGAGGGCGGTGACCTCCTCGGCGGACTTCGAGCCGTCGTCGCCCACCCGCAGGCCGTAGCGCATCGCGTCGAACCGGGCGAGGTTCGAGGAGCACTCGGACGGCGCGATCAGGTAGTACGCGGAGAGCGCCAGGTCGAAGGAGGGGCAGTCCAGCTCGACGATCTCGGCGCCGAGGCTCTTGAGCAGCTCGACCGACTCGTCGAAGCGCTGCACGACACCGGCCTGGTAGCCCTCGCCGCGGAACTGCTTGACGACGCCGACGCGCATGCCCTGGACGGTGCCGTTGCGGGCCGCCTCGACGACCGGCGGAACCGGCGCGTCGATGGAGGTGGAGTCCAGCGCGTCGTGGCCGGCGATCGCCTCGTGCAGCAGCGCCGCGTCCAGGACCGTACGGGCGCAGGGACCGCCCTGGTCGAGGGAGGAGGAGAAGGCCACCATGCCGTAGCGGGAGACAGCGCCGTAGGTGGGCTTGACGCCGACGGTGCCGGTGACGGCGGCGGGCTGGCGGATGGAGCCGCCGGTGTCCGTGCCGATGGCGAGCGGGGCCTGGAAGGAGGCGAGGGCGGCCGAGGAACCGCCGCCGGAGCCGCCGGGGATCTTGGTGAGGTCCCAGGGGTTGCCGGTCGGGCCGTAGGCGCTGTTCTCGGTGGAGGACCCCATGGCGAACTCGTCCATGTTGGTCTTGCCGAGGATGACGACGTCCGCGTCCTTGAGGCGCTTGGTGAGCGTCGCGTCGTACGGCGGGATCCAGCCTTCGAGGATCTTGGAGCCGACGGTGGTGGGCATGGACTGCGTGGTGAAGATGTCCTTCAGCGCGAGCGGGACACCGGCCAGCGGGCCGAGCTTCTCGCCGCGGGCACGCTTCTCGTCGACGGCGCGGGCCTGGGCCAGCGCGCCTTCGCGGTCGACGTGGAGGTAGGCGTGCACCTTCTCGTCCACGGCCTCGATACGGGCCAGGTGGGCCTCGGTCACCTCGACGGCGGTGACCTCGCCGGACGCGATCTTCGCCGCGGTCTCGGCGGCGGTGAGCTTGATCAGGTCTGCCATGTCGGTCACTCCTCCCCCAGGATCTGCGGCACCTTGAAACGCTGCTGCTCCTGGGCGGGGGCGCCGGAGAGCGCCTGCTCGGGAGTGAGCGACGGACGGACCTCGTCCGCCCGCATGACGTTGGTCAGGGGCAGCGGGTGGGAGGTCGGCGGTACGTCTTGGTCGGCGACCTCGGAGACGCGGGCGACCGCGCCGATGATGTCGTCGAGCTGTCCGGCGAAGTGGTCGAGCTCTTCGTCCTTCAGCTCCAGACGTGCCAGCCGGGCGAGGTGAGAGACCTCCTCGCGCGTGATGCCAGGCATGCAGCGTTCCTCTGCTGGTTCTCGGAGTTCTACGTGAACGTGAATCTGTCGGAGATCTACGTGAATCTGTACGGCCCAATCCTATGGCCCCGGCGTACGGAGCCGCGCCTGCGTTCCCGCGGGCCGGGCGGGCGGCACCGGCGGCCGGGTCACGGTGGCGTCCCGGCGCGGGTCAGCGGTGCCCGGAGGGCGGGGCCCCGGGGTCGCCGGGCAGGTCCGGTTCCCCGGGCGGCGCGGGGACGCCGGGACCGGCGGACGCGGCGGGACCGGCGGGACGGCCGCCTCCGGGTGGTGTGCCGGACGGGTCCGGCGCGGAGCCTTCCCCGGGTGCGGGGGGCGCGCCCGGCGACGGGCGGGCGGTGTGGTCGGGGCGGGAAGGCGGGTCGGGTGGGTCGGCCGGTGGCCGGGTCCTCAGTTCAGGACCTGTCCCGAAGGGCGGTCCCCCGCCTTCTCCGCCGCCAGGGCGGCCGTCTCCGATTCACGGTGCCACCCGCTCTTGCCGCGGGCGCGCAGCCAGGCGGTGGTCTCGTCCGGTGGCATCGCCGCCGCCACCAGCCAGCCCTGCACGGCGTCGCACCCGAGGTCGCGCAGGCGCTCCCAGGTCTCGTCGTCCTCCACGCCCTCGGCGACGACCAGCAGCCCGAGGGAGTGGGCGAGGTCGAGGGTGCAGCGGACGATCTCGGCGTCCTCGTTGTCGACCGCGAGCCGGGCGACGAAGGAACGGTCGATCTTCAGCTCGCTGACCGGCAGCCGCCGCAGATGGACCAGGGAGGAGTAGCCGGTGCCGAAGTCGTCGAGGGACATCTTGACGCCGTGGCCGGTCAGCCCGGCGAGGGTGTCGGCGGCCCGCTGCGGGTCCTCCAGCAGCACATGCTCGGTGATCTCCAGCTGGAGGGCGCCGGGCGGGACGCGGTGCCGGGCGAGGCGGGCGGCGACCGCGCCCGCGAAGCCCGGGGAGTGGACGTCGCGCGGCGACACGTTGACCGCGACCGGCACCTCCAGACCCATCGCCCGCCACCGCGCCACCTGGGCGAGCGCGGTCTCCAGGACGTACTCCGTCAGCCGGGGCATCAGGCCGGAGGTCTCGGCGATGGCGATGAACTCGTCGGGAGGGACCCGCCCGCGGTCCGGGTGCACCCAGCGCACCAGCGCCTCCAGGCCCGCGACCTGGCCGTCGAAGCCGACCTTCGGCTGGTAGTGCAGCTCGACGTCCCCGGCGTCGAGGGCGCGGCGCAGATCGCCGAGGAGGCCGAGGCGGTCGGGGGTGTTGCCGTCGCGCCGGGCCTCGTAGACCTCGACGCCGCTGCGGTCCCGCTTGGCCTGGTACATCGCGACGTCGGCGCGGCGCAGCAGCCCCTCGGCGTCCAGCGCGTGGTCCGGGAAGACGGCGACCCCCGCGCTCGCTTCGAGTACGAGGGTCAGACCGTCGAGGTCGAGGGGGGATCCCAGGGTGGCGACGAGGTTGCGGGCCACCCGCTGGGCGCTGGTGAGGGAGTCCGCGGTGGGGAGCAGGACGGCGAATTCGTCCCCGCCGAGCCGGGCCGCCTCGGCGCCGCGTGGCAGGGCGTCGCGCAACCGGTCGGCGATCTGCAGCAGCAGGCGGTCACCGGCGAGGTGTCCGAGCGTGTCGTTGACCGAGCGGAAGCGGTCGAGGTCGATCAGGACCAGGGCGCACCGGGCCTCGATCCGCTCGGCCTCGTCCAGCGCGGACCAGGTGCGCTCCAGCAGCCACTGGCGGTTGGGGAGTCCGGTGAGCGGATCGCGCAACTGCTCCTCGGCGCGGGCGCGGGCGATCCAGAGGGTGGAGTCGAGGGCGATGAGCGGGACGGCGTAGAACGGCAGCAGCAGCGGGGCGTGGTCGGCGGTGACGGCGATCAGCGGGGCGATGCCGAACAGCGCGACGCCGACGAGCATCTGACGGGTCAGCGCGGTGCGGGTGACGGTGGGCAGGCCGCCGCCGCGCGGCAGCAGGGTGCACCACAACAGGCCGCGGGTGACGAGGAGGTAGCAGGCGGCGGCCGCGACGACCTGCGGCAGGACGGAGAGGTCCCACACCTCGGGGTGCCAGGGGTGGCGGACCGTGGCGGTGCTGCCGAGGGCCGTGCTGCCGAGGGCGGCGGCCCCCACGCCCAGCAGGTCGACCGCGCCGTGGAGGACCGCCTGCCGCCAGCGGTGGCGGCGGGCGGCGCCGACGAGGACGACGACGGAGAGGCTGACCAGGACCGCGGGCATCCAGCCGTAGAGCAGGACGACCGCGAGGGCCAGGGCGGCGCCGGAGCCGGTGCCGCCCCACCAGCGGTCCCGGCCGAGGGCCACGAGATGGCCGACGATGATGCCGGTGAGCACCGCCAGCGACCAGCCGACGGTGCCGGAGGGGAACAGCGCCCGCCGCTCGCCCAGCGTCCAGATCACCCCGGTCAGGAGGGTGAGAGCCGCGAGGACGGTGAAGGCGGCGGGCAGCGCCGGCACGACAAGCCGGCGGAGCCGCGGCGCCGGAGCGGCGCTGTCGGTCGGTTTCATTCCGATCCCTCTCACAGCCGGCTGTGCCCGCGCCACGGCAGGCGCACCCCTCAACAGTAGGACGCGAAGGGCCCCTACGGGCAGCGATCGGCAGCGGTTGCCCGAATGCGACCCGGCCATCCCGATCACTCTGGTATGCGCCGAAGGGGCGGCCCTGTCACTCCTCCTCAGGCGGTGTGACCGCCACCTCGCGTGCCGCGTCGGGCCCTTGTTCCAGCAGTACCGCGAAGCCGTCGTCGTCCAGGACGGGCACCTTCAGCTGCATCGCCTTGTCGTACTTGGAACCGGGGTTGTCACCCACGACGACGAATCCGGTCTTCTTGGAAACGGAACCGGTCACCTTCGCGCCGAGACTCTGCAGGGCCTCTTTCGCGCCATCTCTGGTGTGGGACGCCAGGGTGCCGGTGACGACGACGGTGACGCCTTCCAGGGGGCGCGGGCCCTCGTCGTCCTGCTGCTCCTCCTCCATCCGGACACCGGCCGCGCGCCAGCTCTCGATGATCTGGCGGTGCCAGTCGACCTCGAACCAGCGCTTGAGGGAGGCGGCGATGGTGGGCCCGACGCCCTCCACCGCGGCCAGCTCCGCCTCGTCGGCCTCGCGGATGCGGTCGATCGAGCGGAACTCGCGGGCCAGCGCCTCGGCGGCCACCGGGCCGACATGACGGATCGACAGGCCGGTGATGATCCGGGCCAGCGGGCGTTCCTTGGCCGCCTGGATGTTCTCCAGCATGGCCAGGGCGTTCTTCTTCGGCTCGCCCTTCTGGTTGGCGAAGAACGTCACGATCTTCTCTTCGCCGGTCTTCGGGTCCCGCTTGGGCAGTCCGGAATCCGGGTCCAGAACGTAGGACTTGATGGGCAGCAGCTGCTCGATGGAGAGGCCGAAAAGATCCCCTTCGTCCTTGAGCGGCGGCTCGGCGGGCTCCAGCGGCTGGCTGAGCGCGGTGGCGGCGACATAGCCGAAGTTCTCGATGTCGAGGCACTTGCGCCCGGCGAGGTAGAAGAGCCGCTCGCGGATCTGGGCGGGGCAGGAGCGGGCGTTGGGACACCGCAGGTCGATGTCGCCCTCCTTGGCCGGCTGCAGCGGCGTACCGCACTCGGGGCAGTCGGCGGGCATGACGAACTCCCGCTCGCCGCCGTCGCGCAGATCGACGACCGGGCCGAGGATCTCCGGGATGACGTCGCCCGCCTTGCGGATGACGACGGTGTCGCCGATGAGGACGCCCTTGGCCTTGACGACGTCCTGGTTGTGGAGCGTGGCGAACTCGACCTCGGACCCGGCGACGGTCACCGGCTCGACGACGGCGTACGGCGTGACGCGGCCGGTGCGGCCCACGCCGACGCGGATGTCGACGAGCTTGGTGTTGACCTCCTCCGGCGGGTACTTCCAGGCGATGGCCCAGCGCGGCGCGCGGGAGGTGGAGCCCAGCCGCCCCTGGAGCGGGATCTCGTCGAGCTTGACGACCACACCGTCGATCTCGTGCTCGACGGCGGTGCGGCGGGTCTCGGCGTCGCCGTAGCGGGCGATGAACTCGCGGACGGCGGCGAGGGAGTCGACGACGCGGTTGTGCGTGGCGGTGGGCAGGCCCCATTCGCGCAGCAGGTCGTAGGCGTGCGACTGGCAGTCGATGTCGAAGCCCTGCCGGGCGCCGACGCCGTGGACGACCATGTGCAGCGGCCGGGTGGCGGTGACCTTGGGGTCCTTCTGGCGGAGCGAACCGGCGGCGGCGTTGCGCGGATTGGCGAACGGGGGCTTGCCGTCGACGACGAGGCGTTCGTTGAGCTCCAGGAACTTCTCCATGGGGAAGTACACCTCCCCGCGGACCTCGACCAGCTCCGGGATCCGCTCGCCGGTGAGGCGGTGCGGGATCTCGGCGATGGTACGGACGTTGGGGGTGATGTCCTCGCCGGTGCGGCCGTCGCCGCGGGTGGCGGCGCGGGTGAGGCGGCCGTGCTCGTAGGTGAGGTTGACGGCGAGGCCGTCCACCTTCAGCTCGCACAGGAAGTGGTAGCCGGCGCTCTTCGGGTCGCCGCCCAGCTCCCCGGCGAGCCGCTCGGCCCAGGCCGCCAGCTCCTCGTCGTCGAAGGCGTTGTCGAGGGAGAGCATTCGCTGGCGGTGCTCGACCTCGGTGAATTCCGTGGCGTACGCACCGGCGACCTTCTGGGTCGGGGAATCCGGGGTGCGCAGCTCGGGGTACTGCTCCTCCATCGCCTCCAGGGAGCGCAGCAGCCGGTCGAACTCCGCGTCGCTGATGACCGGAGCGTCCTTCACGTAGTACCGGAAGCGGTGCTCCTCGATCTGCTCAGCGAGCTGCGCGTGCTCCTCCCGCGCCGCCGCGGGCACCTCTGATGCCGCTGCGTGCTGTTCGCCAGCCACCGTGTTGTCCTCCCGTGGTCCGTGAGTGGTCGTCACTCAGGGTTGTCTGCGAGCGAGGTCGCGGCCCGGACGACATGGGCGAGCACGGAGCGGGCGTATGCGGGCGAAGCGCCCGCGAGCCCGCACGACGGGGTGACCACCACGGACTCGGCGAGAGTCCCCGGCGTCAGCCCCAGCCTGCGCCACAGCGTCCTGACCCCCATGACGCTACCGGCAGGGTCTGACAATCGGCCGCGCGCGGCGGGCACCACCCCGGCGAAGAGCGCGGTGCCGCCCTCCACGGCCTCACCGATCGCCTCCTCCTCACGCTCGGTGAGCAGGGAGAAATCGAACGAGATGCCCGCGGCACCGGCCCGGCGCAGCAGCGCGAACGGGACGGCGGGCGCGCACGAATGGACGACGACGGGGACGCCGTCCGCCGCCTCGACGAGGCTCCGCAGCGCGCCCTCGACGTCGGCGCGGTCGACGGCGGGGTGGGTGCGGTATCCGCTGGCGGACTTGACGCGGCCCTGGAGCACGGCGGTGAGCGACGGCTCGTCGAGCTGGAGCACCGGCTGCGCGCCGGGCACCCGGCGCCGCAGGTCCGCGAGGTGGGCGCGGACGCCCTCGGCCAGGGAGGCGGTGAGGTCGCGGCAGGCGCCGGGGTCGCTGACCGCCGCCTCGCCGCCCCGCAGCTCCAGAGCGGCGGCGAGGGTCCACGGCCCGACGGCGGAGACCTTCAGCGGACCCTCGTACCCCTGGGTGAACTCCTCCAGGGCGTCGAGGTCCTCGCCGAGCCAGGCGCGGGCGCGGCGGGTGTCGCGCCCGGGGCGGTCGCTGATCCGCCAGCCGCTGGGCTCCACATGGGCGTACAGCTCGACGAGGAGGCCGCAGGTCCGGCCGATCATGTCGGCGCCGGGGCCGCGGGCGGGCAGCTCCGGCAGGTGCGGGAAGGTCTCCAGCGAACCGGTGACGGTCTTGACCGCCTCACGCGCGTCGCCGCCGGGCATCGAGCCCACGGCGGTCGCCGTCCCCGCGCCCCAGGGGCGCGCGCCGCCCCGCCCGTCCGTGCCGCTGCGCTCACTCGTGCTGTTCTCGCTCACCCCGGAAGCGTATGACGCGGCGCGTCTCCCGGTGGCGGGCGGCCCGCCCGGAGGCGCCGCCGGGTGGTGGGCGCCCTCCGGGGCGGGCGGGGCTCAGCGCCCCGGGCGGACCGAGAGGTCGTTGATCTCGGCGTCCCGCGGCAGGTCGACGGCGGTGAGGATGGCCGTCGCGACCGACTCGGGGTCGATCCAGCGCGCCGGGTCGTACTCCTTGCCCTCCTGCTGGTGCGTGCTGGCCTGCATCGGCGTGGCGGTACGCCCGGGGTAGACGGAGGTGACCCGCACGCCGTTGCCGTGCTCCTCGCCGCGCAGCGCGTCGGCGAGCGCCTTCAGCCCGTGCTTGCTCGCCGCGTACGCGCCCCACTCCGGGTTGGCGCGCAGCCCGGCGCCGGAGTTGACGAAGACCACGTGGCCCTTGGCGACGCGGACCAGCGGCAGCAGCAGCCGGGTCAGCTCGGCGGGCGAGACGAGGTTGGCGGCGAGCGTCCGCTGCCACGCCTTGGCGCCGAAGTCGCCGATGGCGCCCAGTTCGAGGACGCCGGCGATGTGCATCAGCGAGTCGAGGCGTTCGGGCAGCGGCTGCTTGCCCAGCGCCCAGTCCAGCTTCTCCGGGGTGGCGAGGTCGCCGACGAGCGTCCGGGCACCCGGGTACCGCGCGGCCAGTTCCTTGGCGCGCCCGGCGTCCCGGGCCAGCAGCCACAGGTCCTCCCCGCGCTCCGCCAGCCGCCGTGCGACCGCCGCTCCGATGCCCGACCCTGCGCCCGTGATCAAGTGCGTACCCATACCCCGATCCTAACGAGCCACCGGGGCGCTCCCCCGCACCCCCGGCGCGGGCCGTGACACCGCCGGACTGCCGGTGACCTGGGCGTATGGCGTGACCGACCGCTCAGGCGGTGATGCCCGCCTGCTCCTCCAGGTACGCCAGGGCGCCCACGCCGTCCTCGGCGAAGAAGACCAGCTCGGTCAGGGGGATCGGCAGGAAGCCCTCGGTCTCCATGCGCTGGAACTGCTCCTTGAGGCCGTCGTAGAAGCCCGCGGTGTTCAGCAGGACGACCGGCTTGGTGTGCATCCCGTGCTTGCGCAGCTCCAGGATCTCGGTGGCCTCGTCGAGGGTGCCGGTGCCGCCGACCATGATCACGATCGCGTCGGCCCGCTCCAGCAGCTGCGCCTTGCGTTCGGCGAGGTCCCGGGTGACGACCATCTCGTCGGCGCCGGAGCGCGCCTTGTGTGCCAGGAACTCCACGGAGACGCCGATCAGCCGTCCGCCGGTCTCCTGCACACCGTCCGCCATGACCTTCATCAGGCCGGTGTCGGATCCACCCCACACCAGGGAGTGGCCGCCCTTGCCGATCAGCTCGGCGAACTGGCGGGCGGGGGTGGTGTAGCGGTCGTCGAGGTCGGCGGCGGAGCAGAAGACGCAGATGTTCATACGCGCCAGCTTACGAGTCGGGGAGCGGTGTCCCTCGGCCGACCACGGTGGAGGCGCCGGTCCCGCGACCGGCACCGCCGGCCCCGCACGTCGTTGGGCGGGGCCGCCGGGCGCGTCAGATCAGGCCCTGGGCGAGCATCGCGTCCGCGACCCGCTCGAAGCCCGCGATGTTCGCGCCCGCGACATAGTCGCCCGGCAGGCCGAAGCGCTCGGCCGTCTCGTAGCAGGTGTCGTGGATGTTCCGCATGATCGCGGCGAGTTCACCCTCGGCCCGCTCGAAGCTCCACGCCTCGCGCGCGGAGTTCTGCCGCATCTCCAGCGCGCTGGTGGCGACGCCACCCGCGTTGGCCGCCTTGCCCGGCCCGAACGCGACGCCCGCCTCCTTCAGCAGCGTCACCGCCTCCGGGGTGGCCGGCATGTTGGCGCCCTCCGAGACGGCCTTGACGCCGTTGCGGATCAGCGTCCGGGCGGCGTCCGCGTCCAGCTCGTTCTGGGTGGCCGACGGGAGCGCGACGTCGCAGGGGACATCCCACACGCTGCCGCCCGCGACGTACCGGGCCGAACTGCCGCGCCGCTCGGCGTACTCGGAGATCCGGCCGCGCTCGACCTCCTTGATCTGCTGGAGCAGCGGCAGGTCGATGCCCTTCTCGTCGACGACATAGCCGCCGGAGTCCGAGCAGGTCAGGACGTGCGCGCCGAGCGCCTGCGCCTTCTCGATGGTGTAGATGGCGACATTGCCGGAGCCGGAGACGGTGACCTGCCGGCCGTCGAACTCCTCGCCGCGCCGCTTGAGCATCTCCTCGGTGAAGAGGACGTTGCCGTAGCCGGTGGCCTCCGTACGGGCCTTGGAGCCGCCCCAGTCGAGGCCCTTGCCGGTGAGCACCCCGGCCTCCCAGCGGTTGGTGATCCGCCGGTACTGGCCGAAGAGGTAGCCGATCTCGCGGCCGCCGACGCCGATGTCACCGGCCGGTACGTCGGTGTGCTCGCCCAGATGCCGGTACAGCTCCGTCATGAACGACTGACAGAACCGCATGACCTCGGCGTCGGACCGGCCGTGCGGATCGAAGTCGCTGCCGCCCTTACCGCCGCCGATATTGAGGCCGGTGAGGGAATTCTTGAAGATCTGCTCGAAACCGAGGAACTTCACGATCCCGAGATTGACCGAGGAATGAAACCGCAGTCCGCCCTTGTACGGACCGAGTGCGCTGTTGAATTCCACCCGGAAGCCCCGGTTGACGCGGATCGCCCCGGAATCGTCCTGCCACGGCACCCGGAAGATGATCTGCCGCTCGGGCTCACAGATCCGCTCCACGATCCTGGCCTCGGCGAACTCCGGACGCGCCGCGAGCACCGGGGCCAGTGTCTCCAGCACCTCCAGCGCCGCCTGGTGGAATTCCGGCTCCCCGGGATTCCGCCGGACCAGCTCCGCGTGCAGGGCCTCGTGCCACCCCGGGTGAACCCCGGAACGGCCCTCGGAATGAACAGTCGACATGCTTTCGGATCCCTTCATGACCGACGAAAAGCCGCCCGCGCCCCGATTCCAGCCGAAATCGAAAGGGGCGGCGGCTTACTGAACGTCCTGTCGCGGTACCGAGACTATTTGCCGCAGGGCCTCACATCGAGAGCACTGTGGGGAAAACCTCATCCGCACCGCGGAATCCGGCCGTGCCGGACGCAGGGCAGGCGTCCGTACGGAACCTTCCCTTCCAGGCGTCGGCCCCTCCTACGCCTCCGCCGCCGCCCGCCTGCGGGTCGTGGCGATGGTGGCGGAGCCGACGACGCGGGTGCCGTCGTAGAGGACGATGGCCTGGCCGGGGGCGACGCCGCGGACCGGTTCGGCGAAGGTGACGTGCAGTTCCTCGCCGTCGGTCAGCTCGGCGCGGACCTCCGTCTCACCGCCGTGGGCGCGCAGCTGGGCGGTGTACGTGGCCGGGCCGCCGGCCGGCGGGCGGCCGCACCAGCGGGGGCGTATCGCGGTGAGCGCGGTGACGTCGAGGGAGGCGGCGGGGCCGACGGTGACGGTGTTGTCGACCGGGGAGATGTCGAGGACGTAACGCGGCTTGCCGTCGGCGGCGGGGGTGCCGATGCGCAGGCCCTTGCGCTGGCCGATGGTGAAGCCGTAGGCGCCGTCGTGGCTGCCGAGGCGGGTGCCGGACTCGTCGACGATGGCGCCCTCGGCGGTGCCCAGCCGCTTGGCGAGGAAGCCCTGGGTGTCGCCGTCGGCGATGAAGCAGATGTCGTGGCTGTCCGGCTTCTTGGCGACGAACAGGCCGCGCCGGGCGGCCTCCTCACGGATCTCCGCCTTGGTGGTGCGGGTGTCGCCCAGCGGGAACATCGCGTGCGCCAGCTGCCGGTCGTCGAGCACGCCGAGGACGTACGACTGGTCCTTGGCCATGTCGGAGGCGCGGTGCAGCTCGCGGCTGCCGTCCTCGCGCAGCACGACGGTGGCGTAGTGGCCGGTGCAGACGGCGTCGAAGCCGAGGGCGAGGGCCTTGTCGAGCAGCGCGGCGAACTTGATCTTCTCGTTGCAGCGCAGGCAGGGGTTGGGGGTGCGGCCCGCCTCGTACTCGGCGACGAAGTCCTCGACGACGTCCTCGCGGAAGCGCTCGGCAAGATCCCAGACGTAGAAGGGGATGCCGATGACGTCGGCGGCGCGGCGGGCGTCGTGGGAGTCCTCGATGGTGCAGCAGCCACGGGCGCCGGTCCGGAACGACTTCGGATTCTCGGACAGCGCGAGGTGCACGCCGGTCACGTCGTGGCCGGCCTCGGCGGCGCGGGCGGCGGCGACGGCGGAGTCGACACCGCCGGACATGGCGGCGAGTACGCGCAGGCGGGGTGCGTCAGTCATAACTTCTCCAGAGTAGACGGAACCACCGACAGTCCCGTACGCGTTGTCCAGCGCATGGGGAAGACGGAGCGGACCGGATCCGGCATCAGCAGACGGCGTGCGCTGTGGATCGGCGGCGCCGCGGTGGTGGCCGTCGGTTCCGGCGTCGTCGCGTCCCGCGGCGGGCTGCCGGGCACCGCGAAGCCGCGGACCCCCGGCGCCGTCGACCAGCCGGGCGCGGAGTGGGTCGCGGCGTCCTCGGCGAACTGGCGGCGGGCCGACCGCCCGGACGACTACCGCATAGACCGGGTGGTGATCCATGTCGTCCAGGGCAGCTTCGCGACGGCGCTGAAGGTCTTCCAGAACCCGCTCCACGCGGCCGCCTCGCACTACGTGGTGCGCAGGGACGGCCACCTCGCGCAGGTCGTGCGGGAGCTGGACGTCGCGTTCCACGCGGGCAACCGCGCGTACAACGAACGCAGCATCGGCATCGAGCACGAGGGGTTCGTGGACCGCCCGGAGTCCTTCACGACGGCGATGTACGCCGCCTCGGCGCGGCTGACCGCCGGAATATGCCGCCGCTACGGCTTCCCCGCCGACCGCGCGCACATAGTGGGCCACTCCGAGGTGCCGGGCGCCGACCACACCGATCCGGGGCCGCACTGGGACTGGGACGGCTATCTGCGGCTGGTCCGCGGGGAGCTGCGGAAGACCCCGCCCAAGGGCGCCGCGTAGCCGGCCGCCCCGGGCGCGCGGCCCGGGGACGGCTCCGGTCAGCTCAGGCCGGCCTGCCGGGCGCGTTCGACCACCGGGCCGATGGCCTCGGCGAGCGCCGCGACGTCCTCGGCGGTCGAGGTGTGGCCCAGGGAGAAGCGGAGCGTGCCGCGGGCCAGCTCGGGTGAGGTGCCGGTGGCGAGCACGACGTGGCTGGGCTGGGCGACCCCGGCGGTGCAGGCCGAGCCGGTGGAGCAGGCGATGCCCCGGGCGTCGAGGAGCAGCAGCAGGGAGTCGCCCTCGCAGCCGGGGAAGGAGAAGTGCGCGTTGGCGGGGAGCCGGCCGGCCGGGTCCGGGTCGCCGCCGAGGACGGCGTCGGGCGCGGCGGCGCGTACCGCCTTGATCAGGTCGTCGCGGAGGCCGCCGATCTCGCGGGCGAACTCCTCGCGGTGCTCCACCGCATGGCGCGCGGCGGCGGCGAACGCCACGATCGCGGGGGTGTCGAGGGTGCCGGAGCGGACCTGGCGTTCCTGGCCGCCGCCGTGCAGCACGGGCACCGGCGTCCACTCCCGGCCCAGCACCAGGGCGCCGATGCCGTACGGGCCGCCGAGCTTGTGGCCGGAGACGGTCATGGCGGCGAGCCGGGAGGCGGCGAAGTCGACCTCGGTCTGGCCGACCGCCTGCACCGCGTCGGCGTGCAGCGGGATGCCGAACTCCCTTGCCACGTCGGCGAGTTCGCGTACCGGCTGGAGGGTGCCGATCTCGTTGTTGGCCCACATGACGGTGGCCAGCGCGACGTCGGCGGGGTTGCGGACGACGGCCTCGCGCAGCGCGTCGGGGTGCACCCGCCCGTAGGAGTCGACCGGCAGCCATTCGACGCGGGCGCCCTCGTGGGTGGCGAGCCACTCCACGGCGTCCAGGACGGCGTGGTGTTCGACGGGGCTGGCCAGCACGCGGGTGCGGGCCGGGTCGGCGGCCCGGCGGGACCAGTAGAGGCCCTTGACCGCGAGGTTGTCGGCCTCCGTGCCGCCGGCAGTGAAGACGATCTCGCTGGGGCGGGCGCCGAGGGCGGCGGCGAGCGATTCGCGCGCCTCCTCGACGGTGCGCCGGGCCCGCCGCCCGGCGGCGTGCAGCGAGGACGCGTTACCGGTGACGGTCAGCTGAGCGGTCATCGCCCGCACCGCTTCGGGGAGCATCGGCGTGGTGGCCGCGTGGTCGAGGTAAACCATGGTGCCCCGATTCTACGGGCGGCCGCCCGGGGCCCCGGGGGCGCATCTCCGGCGCGCGGGGGCGCCGCCACGAGGGGCCGCCCGCACGCCCGCCGCCGGCCTCCTCGACGCCATGGTAAGGAGTTACCAGCCTGACGCTCATGACATCAACGACGCACGAGACGCCCTGGCGGCTGGACCGGACGTTCCCCTCCTCGACCGGCGGGGTGCGCTGGACCGCGCTCGGCCCGGAGGAAAGCGCGGAGCCGCCGGTCGTCCTGCTGCACGGCACCCGCTCTCGTCGTACGTCTGGCGCTCGGTGGCCCGGGCGCCGGCCGGACGGCGGCGGGTCTTCGTCCGGGACATGCCGGGGTACGGCGCCCCGGAGATGCGCGCCGGGCAGGACGTCTCGCCGGCCGCGCAGGCGGTGGTCCTCACCGAGCTGCTGGACCACTGGGAACTGGCCGAACCGGCCGTGGCGGCCCACGACTTCGGGGGCTGCGTGGCGCTGCGGGCTCATCTGCTGCACGGTGCGCGGTATTCCCGGCCGGCGCCGGTGGACCCGGTGGCGGTGACCCCCTGGGGGTCCCCGGCGTACCGGCTGCTGGGGCGGCACGCGGAGGTCTTCACCCAGTTGCCGCCCACGCTGCACCGGGCGCCGGTGCGCGAGTACGTCGCCTCGGCGAGCGCCGCCGGGCTACGTCCCGAGGTGCTGGAACGCCTGGTGGAGCCATGGTGCACGGCCGAGGGGCGGACCGCGTTCCACCGGCAGATCGCGGCGAACGACCGGCGGATGACGGACGCGGTCGAGGGCCGGTACGGCGAGATCACGCTGCCGACGCCGGTGTGCCGGGACGCGCGCGACACCTGGATCCCGCCGGAGCGCGGCCGTGACCTCGCGGCCCGCATCCCCGGCGCCCGGCTCCGGTTGATCGAGGGCGCGGGCCATCTCGTCCAGGAGGACGCCCCGGCGGAGCTGACCGCGGAGTTGGCGGATTTCCTGGCCGCGGGGGCGGGCACCGGGGCGTGAGCCGCCCGCCCCGGTGCGGACGGTCAGCCGCCGAGCGGCGCGCGGGCCAGCTGGCGGGACTGGGCGACGAGGCGGTCGGCGGAGTCCCAGACCTCGGCGTCCTCCTCCAGGAAGCCGCCGGCGAGGTTACGGGTGGCGATGGCGACGCGCAGTGGGCCCGGCGCCGGGCGGCAGCGGATGTGGCAGGTCAGCTCGACGGTCGGGACCCAGCCGGAGAGGCCCAGGTCGAAGGCGGTGGGCGGCATCGCGTCGACGGTCAGCAGCAGGGAGAGCGGGTCCGGCTCGCGGCCGTCGGCGAGACCGAACCAGCCGCGCATCTCGCCCTTGCCGGAGGGCGCGCCGACGGCCCAGCCCGCGGTGGCCGGGTCGAGCCGGATGTCGAGACGGCCGGCGATGGCGGTGCTGCCCGGTATCGCCGAGCCGCCGTCGGGTGCGCTGTCGGGGCCCAGGCAGTGTGCGTACGGGGGCAGCGCCGGGGGTTTGGCGCTGGTGCGGACGTCGTCGGGGAGCGCGCCGAGGTCGCCGTAGGAGGCGAGCACCCGCATCCGCTCGACCTCGGTGCCGTCCGGTGCGGTCTGGACGAGGGTGGCGGTGCCGGTCGACATGGTGCGGCCGGTGCGGACCACCTCGGTGCGGATGGTGGCGGGGCCGGGGACGGAGGCCGTCAGGTAGTGCGCGGTGACCGAGAACGGGTCGGGGTGCGGCAGGGCGTCGCCGAGGGCGCGGCCCATGAGGGCGAGGAGATAGCCGCCGTTGACGGCCTGGATGATCGTCCAGCCGGCGGAGAGCTCCGCGTCGTAGTGCCCCGGGGCGCGGCGCACCACGGCCGTGTCCCGGTCGAACTCGCTGTTACCAAGGGTCACCTGTGCCATGGCCGGAACGCTACACCGAAAAGTTACCGACCGGTAGTGTCAGTTCGGGGTGCCCGGCGGACCGCCGGACCGCTGCGGCCTGGGATGATTCCGGGATGCTCCACGTGCTCTACCTGTTCGGTGTCGCCGCGTTCGCCGCGAGCGGCGTGCTCGCCGCGTACCGCGCGAACATGGACCCCTTCGGCGGTCTGGTGCTCGCCTTCGCCGCCTCGATCTCCGGCGGCACACTGCGCGATCTGATCCTCAACCGGCACCCCCTGTACTGGACGCACGACTGGGTCCTGCTGACCGTGATCATCTGCGTCGGCGTGGCCACCATGGTCTATCTCCGCTTCTGGACGCTGCCACGGAAATCCCTGCTGGTCGTCGACGCCGTCGGACTCGCCGTCGTCACCGTGATCGGGGCGCGCGCCGCCATCGACGCGGGCGCCACCCCGCTCGCGGTGCTCATCCTGGCGGTGCTGACGGGCGTCGCCGGTGAGGTCATCCGCGATGTGCTGTGCGGGGAGTTCCCGCCGCTGCTGCTGCGCGAGGACGTCTACGCCATCGCCGCGCTGGCCGGCGCCGCCCTCCTGCTGACCCTGCACCACCTCGGCATCAGCTCCACCGCGGCCACCGCCGCCTCCGCCGGGCTGGTCTTCGCGCTGCGGATGGGCGCGGTCTACTTCGGGCTGCACCTGCCCCGGCCGCACCGGTCGCCGGACCGGAAGGGCACGGACGGCTGATCCGGCCGGGGCGGCGCCTCACGGCTTCGGCAGCGGCGGGCGGGTGCCGGTGTTCAGCCAGGCGTCGAAGAGGTCGCCCAGCCGCCGGCCGGATATCTTCTCGGCCAGCGCGATGAACTGCGAGGTCTCGGCGTTGCCGTAGCGGTGGGCCGCGGTCCAGGCGGGCAGCAGCTTGAAGAACGCGGTGTCACCGATGCGTTCGCGCAGCGCCTGGAGGGTCATCGCGCCCCGGTCGTACACCGCGTCGGAGAACATCGTGTCCCGCTGCGGATCGGCGACCTTGATCTTCCAGAACGGGTCGTCGGCGGGCACCGACGCGTACGCCTCGCGGAACGCGTCGTGGGCGCTCTTGGTGCCCTTGTGCTCGGCCCACAGCCACTGCGCGTAGCTCGCGAAGCCCTCGTTGAGCCAGATGTGCTGCCAGTCCTTGACGGAGACGGAGTCGCCGAACCACTGGTGGGCCAGCTCGTGGACGATGGTGGACTCGCTGCGGACCGCCGAGTAGGCGGGCTTGGACTGCACCTCCAGGGAGAAGCCCGCCTGCGGCATGTCGTCGACGATGGCGCCGGTCTCCTCGAAGGGGTACGGCCCGAACACCTTCGACCAGTAGTCCGTGGCCTCCGCGGTGACGCCGTAGACGTCGACCTTCCCGGCGGGCAGCGTCGGGTCGGTGGCGACGTAGATCGGGGTGCCGCCGGGGGTGGTGCCGGTGCGGACGTCGAACTTCCCGATGGTGGCGGTGGCCAGGTACGTCGCCATCGGGCGGCTCTCCCGCCAGTGGGCGTACGAGCGGCCGCCGCGCTCACCGGATTCGATCAGCCGCCCGTTGGAGACGCCGGTCAGCCCCTTGGGCGCGTCGATGCGGATGTCGTACGTCGCCTTGTCGCCGGGGTGGTCGCTGGAGGGGAACCACGTGGAGGCGGCGTTCGGCTCGCACGCGACGAAGACGCCGTCCTTCGTCTTCATCCAGCCGTACGGGGAGCCGAAGATGATCGGCCCGCCGAGCGGCTGGGGCACGCCGCTGTAGGTGACGGTCACCCTGAACGTACGGCCGTCACGCAGCATCCGCGCGGGCCGGACGGTGATTTCGTCACCGGATCTGCTGAAGCGCGCCGGGCGGCCGTCGACCCGGACGGCGGCGACGTCGAGCTTCTGGAGGTCGAGGTCGAAAGCGCTGAGGTTCTGGGTGGCGCGGGCGGTGAGCGTGGTGCGGCCGTCGAGGCGGCCGGAGGAGGGGTGGTAGCTGACGCCCAGGTCGTAGTGGAGGGCGTCGTAGCCGCCGTTGCCGAGGCCGGGGAAGTAGGTGTCGCCGGCACCGGGCGCGCCCGGGGTTCCGACGGGCGCCGCGGCGACGCTGCCGGGGGCGGTGGCCACGCCACAGACCGTGGCGACGACGGTGCAGGCGGCGGCCAGGGCGAGCAGCCGGGGACGACGGAGTGCGGATACGGAGAGTGCCATGGTGAGCCCATCTCTTCGAACACACGGATGCTGGGGTTCCAGCGGGCCGACTCTGCACGGCGCCGCCGCCCCCGGCGGGGGACTTTGCCAACTCGTCATGCGGAGCGTCATGTGCCGCCGTCCGGACGCCCGGCGGGGGCAGGACCGCGCCCCTCGGCGGCCGGGGCCCGGGCGGACAAGAACGGGCGGACAAGAAGTGGTGGCCATCGGCGCGGGGCTCGGGGCCCCGTGTGCACCGCGGCGGTCGGTTCAGGCGGCGACCGGACGGCAGGACCGGCACGGCCGGTATCCGGCCCGGCGGGCGTCGCGGGCGGAACGGAAGGGGACTTGGTGCCGCGGGGTGATACGGCGGGCGTGCGCGCAGAGCGGATGGCAGTAGATATGGGTGGTGTCGCTGCCGAGGAAGACGGTGCGGGTCCGGACCAGGGCGTGCACCCGCTCCGGGCTGATCCCCTCGGCCGCCCGCAACGCCGCACCGACCGCCCCGCCGTACGCCGCGTCCTGCGGCACCCCCTCGTCGTCGGTGACACGGTGGCAGGGGATCAGCAGATGCACCGGATTACGGGCCAGCGCCGCGGTCACCTGCGCGGCGCCGTTCGGCGGTACGTCATGGGACGGCTCGTCGTGGCGCGGTGGGTTGTGGTGCGGTGCGTCGTGGCTTGGTACGTCGTGGCGCGGTGGGTCGTGGCGCTCGGTCTCGTTCCGGAGCGTGCCGCCCTGAAGCCCGCCCTCCCGGCTCCCGGGGTCCGGAGCCGCCGGTTCGTGCAGCCCGGCCTCGCGCCAGACCCATGACAGGGGCCGCAGTTGGCCGTACGGGATCGAGCGGACCGCGCCGAGGACGGCGGACTCGGTGTGGGTCAGGCCCGCCCCCGCCAGATCGATCCGCAGCTGCCGGGCGCGGCCGGTCCGTACCGCGGGGCGGACTCCGGGGGCGGGCGTGGTGCCCGGCACCGCGCTGCGGCCCGTGATCGCCAGATGCCGCTCCTCGAAATCGCGTGCCGTGCCGACCGCCGCGGCCAGGACGGCTCCCGTCACCACCGGGCCGCTCCGTGCCACGTACAGCTCCCCTGCGGGCACCTCCACACGGACATAGGTGTCGTAGCGATCCTCGGGGACGCCCACATACCGCAGTACCTTCAGTTCGAAGGGGGTCGGGCCGGTGTCCGCCAGCTCCTCCAACGCCCGTACGAGCGCCGGCTCGCCGGAACTCCGCCCCTTCACTCCTCCACTCACGTCCTCACCTCCCTCAGATGTTCCGCTTCCGGCCCCAGTAACTTCCGTAACGTCAACAGCCCCCGCGACACCTGCGCTTTGACCGTGCCGACCGGGCAGCCCTGTGCCTCGGCGACTTCCACATAACTCATGCCCAGTACGTGCCGCATCACGACCGCGGTGCGGGAGCGCTCGGGCAGCTTTCCGAGGGCGGCGCCCAGCAGCTCACGCTCCGCGGTCCGCGACGCCCACTCCTCCGGGCCGGGGCCGGGGTCCGCCCATCGGTCGGAGTAGTCCTCCACGGGGACGGCCGCGACCGGGCGCCGGACCTTGGACCGGATGTCGTTGCGCCACACATTGGTGGCGATGCGCAGCAGCCAGGCCCGCGGATGCAGCTCCCCGCGGCGCTCCGGTGTGTAGTCCAGCAGCGCCTTGTAGGCCCGCAGGAAGGTCTCCTGTCCCAGATCGTCCGCCTCGGTCGCCGACCCGGTCACGCGGTACAGATAGGTGCGCACGGCCGAGCCGTGGATCCGCACCAGCTCCGCGAAGCCGCCGTCGAGATCCCGGGCCAGCTGCTCGGTCAGTCGCTCAGCCATTCGTCCTTCACCCCATGGGCACCTTCGGCACTTCGCACGTCCCGCGCGATGCGGGGAGGGCGGTGGTACCCGCGCCGGTGTCCGGCACGGTCAGTGCTCCTTCCAGAACTCGCGCAGCAGGGTGTGGACCGTCTCCGGCTCCTCGACATGGCCGAACGAGCCGCTGCGCTCCAGTATTTCGAAGCGGGTGCGCGGCGCCCAGCGGACGAACTCCCGCTGCATGGCCGGGTAGAGCGCCCGGTCGTACCGTCCGGCCAGCACCATCAGGGGCGCCTCGATCTCCGCCAGCCGCGGCCGGAAGTCGGGGATGCGGAGGATTTCACCGCCGACGGTGAAGTCGACGTCGGCGCCGCAGAAGAGGGGGTAGAGCGCGAGGTTGCGGGCGCCCGGTTCGGTGGCGAGCAGCGAGGCGTGATCGGGGTGGTGGAAGCGGACCAGTTTCACCGCGGCGGCGAACTCCGCCTGCATCCGCGGGTCGGTGGAGGGCACGCCCCGCTCCCGCAGCGCGGTGATCCGCTCCCACACCTCCGGGAACTGCAACTCCAGCTCGCGGTTGATGTTCTCGTGGTTGAGCTGCCACATCTGGGGGCTGTGCAGGCTGTTGGCGAGGGTGAGGGTGCGCACCGTCTCCGGGTGATCGAGCGCCAGGGCCTGGCCGATCAGTCCGCCGTAGGAAAAGCCGTAGAGGTGGACCGGGCCCGGATCGAGGGTGGTGAGGAGGGCGGCGATGTCGGCGACGTCGCGGGCGAAGGTCAGCTCCGTGAGGTCGTCGGGGGTGTCGGAGCGGCCGCGTCCGTGCAGGTCGACGTAGAGGACGCGGTGGTCGGAGGCGAGTGCGTCGAAGTGCGGGTGGAAGACGACATGCGATCCGGCCGGGCCGAGCCCGGCGAGCAGCAGGACGGGGTCGCCCTGCCCTTCGCTCTCCACCCAGAGGCGGTGGCCGTTGACGTCGTGGTACGCGCCGTCGGGGTGCCGGAAGGCCGGTGCGCCGTGGGACATGGGGAGGCCTCTTTCTGTGCCGTGCGGAGTGGTGGGGTGCGGGACGGCTGCCGCACAGCGCGCGTCGCCGGCGCGGCGGACGGTGGCCGGACGGCCGGCCCACGGCTCGGCGACGGCGCGAGGGGCTCCGGCCGTCTCCCCGGCCAGGGGTTCGATGGTCATGATCGGACGCGCTCCCGTCTCTCCGGACCACGGGAGGCGTCGGCCGTTCACGGCGCCACCGGCGCCGCGGGACCGCCCGCCGTCCCGTCTCACAGAAGAAACACCGGCCGGACGCCGGGGGTTGCAGGGAGGGCACAGAGATTTCGGGGCGCCGGCATCCGCTGCCGACGCCCCGAGGCACGTCCGTCTCCCGTGCCCCGGCCACCGCCGGGGCACGGCCGTCACGCCGTGCCGGGTCCCGGGGCGTTCTCCGGGTGGTGGCAGGCCACCTTGTGTCCGTCCTTGAGCGAGACCAGCGGCGGTTCGGTCGTCGTGCAGGTCTCGGTCGCCTTCCAGCAGCGGGTACGGAACCGGCAGCCGGAGGGCGGGTTGATCGGGGACGGTACGTCGCCCTTGAGCAGGATGCGGTCGCGTTCGGTGCGCCGCTTCGGATCGGGGACCGGCACCGCCGACATCAGCGCCTTGGTGTAGGGGTGCATCGGCGTGGTGTAGAGGGAGGTGCGGTCGGCCAGCTCGACGATCTTGCCGAGGTACATGACCACGATCCGGTCCGAGACGTGCCGGATGACGGACAGGTCGTGCGCGATGATCACGTACGTCAGGCCCAGTTCGTCCTGGAGGTCGTCCATGAGGTTGACGACCTGCGCCTGGATGGAGACGTCCAGCGCGGAGACCGGCTCGTCCGCGACGACGAGCTTCGGCTTGAGGGCGAGGGCGCGGGCGATGCCGATGCGCTGGCGCTGACCGCCGGAGAACTCGTGCGGGTAGCGGTTGTAGTGCTCCGGGCTCAGGCCCACCAGCTCCAGCAGCCGCTGGACCTCCTTCTTGACACCGCCCTCGGGCTCGACGCCCTGGAGGCGGAAGGGGGTGGAGACGATGCCGCCGATGGTGTGCCGCGGGTTCAGCGACCCGTACGGGTCCTGGAAGATCATCTGGACGTCGCGGCGCATCGGGCGGAGCTTCCCCGGGGAGAGGTGGGTGATGTCCTCCCCCTCGAACTCGACGGTGCCGCCGGTGGGTTCGTCGAGCCGGGTGATGAGCCGCCCCATGGTCGACTTGCCGCAGCCGGACTCGCCGACCACGCCCAGTGTCTCGCCCGGGTAGACGTCGAAGTCGATGCCGTCGACCGCCTGGACGGCGCCGACCTGCCGCTTGAGCAGCCCCTTGGTGATCGGGAAGTGCCGCGTCAGCCCGCGCACCCGCAGCAGCGGGGTACGCACCCCGTCGGCGTCCGCCCGGGGCGCGGGCACGGCCGCGGCCGACGTCACGGGCTCGGCCGGCTTCTCGTCGACGGCCTCGGCAGCCTTCCCGGGCTCGGCGGGCTCGGCGGAGGCGGCAGACTCGGCAGACTCGGCGGACTCGGCGGGCTCAGCGGGCTCGGCGGAGGCGGCAGCCTCTTCTACCCCCGCAGCTTCGTCCGCCTTCTCGGCCACAGCAGCCTTCTCGGCCTCCGCAGCCTTCTGGGCCTTCCCGGTCTTCCCGGACTTCCCGGCCTTCTTCTTCGCGTTCTCGCTCACAGCTTCGGCGCAATCTCTTCGGTCCAGATCCGCTTCCGCTCCGCCGGTGCCATGTGGCACGCGGAGAAGTGGCCGGTCGTGGCCTCGGTGAGTTCGGGGCGGACCGTACGGGTGAGGTCGTCCTTGGGCACGTCCGCGTACGGGCAGCGCGGGTTGAAGGCGCACCCGGAGGGGACGTTGATCAGGCTGGGCGGTGACCCCTTGACCGGGATCAACCGGTCGGCGTGGTCCCGGTCGATGCGCGGCATGGAGCCCAGCAGACCCCAGGTGTAGGGGTGTTGCGGCGCCTCGAAGATCTTGTCGGCGGGGCCGCGCTCGACGCACCGCCCGCCGTACATGACCAGCAGGTCGTCCGCGAGTTCGGCGACCACGCCCAGATCGTGGGTGATCACGATGACGGCGGAGCCGAACTCCTTCTGCAGATCGCGGATCAGGTCGAGGATCTGCGCCTGGACGGTGACGTCCAGCGCGGTGGTCGGCTCGTCCGCGATGAGCAGTTCGGGGTTGTTGACCAGCGCCATCGCGATCATCGCGCGCTGGCGCATGCCGCCGGAGAACTGGTGCGGATGGTCGTCCACCCGCTTGTCCGGCTGCGGGATGCCGACCCGGTCCAGCATCTCGATCGCCCGCTTGCGCGCCGTCTTCTTGTCGACGTCGTGGTGGACGCGGTACGCCTCCACGATCTGCTTGCCGACCGTGTAATAGGGGTGCAGCGCGGAGAGCGGGTCCTGGAAGATCATCGCCATCCGGCGGCCGCGCAGCCGGCGTACCTCGTCCGGGTCGGCGCCGATCAGCTCCTGGCCGTCCAGCCGGATCTCGCCGGACATCCGGACCGTGGCGCGCTGCCGCCGCGACGCGCGGTGCAGGCCCATCACGGCGAGCGAGGTGACGGACTTGCCCGAGCCGGACTCGCCGACGATGCCGAGGGTCTTGCCCTTCTCCAGCGTGAAGGAGAGGCCGTCGACGGACTTGACCAGGCCGTCGTCGGTCGGGAAGTGCACCTTCAGATCGCGGACGTCGAGGAAGGGTGCTCCCTCGCCGGACGGCTTCGGGGCGCCGGATGCGGTGTCGTCGGAGTCGGTCACGAGAGCCTCACGCGCGGGTCGACGGCGGCGTACAGGACGTCCACCACCAGGTTGCACAGGACGATGAAGAACGCGGCGAGCAGGGTGACGCCGAGGATGTTGGGCAGGTCGTTGGCGGTGATCGCCTGGACGGCGAAGGCGCCCACGCCCTGGAGCGAGAAGACCTGTTCGGTGATGAGCGCACCGCCCAGCAGCAGCCCCAGGTCCATGCCGAACACGGTGATGAGCGGGGTCAGGGCGGCGCGCAGCCCGTGCCGGACGACGACGGTGCGCTCCCCCAGGCCCTTGGCGCGTGCGGTGCGGATGTAGTCCTCGCTCAGCGTCTCCAGCATGCCCGCCCTGGTCAGACGGGCGTAGAGCGCCGAGTAGAGGAACGCCAGCGTCACCCAGGGCAGGACCAGCGTCCGGGCCCACAGGAGGGGGTTGTCGAAGAGCGGGACGTAGTCGCTGCGTTCGAAGATCGGCCACTGGTAGGTGAAGAGCGCCAGCGCGATGGCTCCGGTGAAGAACATCGGCAGCGACACCCCGGCCAGGGCGACGCCCATCGACAACCGGTCGAAGAGCGAGCCGGGGCGCAGCGCGGAGATGACGCCGGTGGTGATGCCGGAGACGAGCCAGACGACGGCCGCGCCGAAGGCGAGCGACAGGGTGACCGGCAGGCGGGACTGGATCTCCGGCCAGACCTCGATGTGGGTCTTGAAGGAGTAGCCGAAGCACGGGACGTGGCACCGCGCCGCCTCGGGGCCGAACTTGTAGTCGACGCCGGTGAAGATGCCCTTGAGGAACTCCCAGTACTGTTCGTACACGGGCTTGTCCAGGCCGAGGTTCCTCTTCACCGCCGCGATGTCGGCGGGCGTCGGCGACTTGCCGATGTACTGCTGGGCGAGCTGGTCGGTGGTCTGCCCGGCGATCTTCGGCAGCAGGAAGAAGATGCCGAAGGTGACCGCGCTGACGATCAGCAGCAGGATCACCGCGCTGATCACCCTGCGGATGAGGTACGAGAACACGGGGATGCGGCGTCGGTGCCCGCGGGGCCGAGGGGGCCGGCCGCGGGCACCAATGCCTTCACCTGCCTTCCGGGACTTACTTCTTGACGCCGATGTTGAGGTAGTCGTACTGCCCGCTGTAGGCCGAGGTCGCCACCATGTTCGTGGCCTTCGGGGAGCGGTAGTTCAGGACCTTGAAGTAGGTGAGCGGGACCATCAGGGCCTGGCTCATCGCCTTCTTGTCGATCTCGGCGTACGCCTTCTCACGCCCGGCCTTGTCCGGGTTGGCGACGGCGGAGTCGAGGAGCTTGTTGATCTCCGGGTCGTCCGTCTCCGAGAGGTTGGTGTTGCCGGACTGGGAGATGGCCTTGCCGTTGAGGATCTGCTGGAGGTAGCCGTAGCCGGTCGGGAAGTCGGCGCCCCACTGCATCATCATCAGACCGACGTTGTTCTTCTTGTTGAAGGACGGCACGCCCGCGTAGTCCGAGAAGTACTTGCTGCTCGGGTACTGCTGGATCTTGGCGTTGACGCCGATCTTCTTCAGCGAGGAGATGACGGAGGTCGCCGCGTCCACCTCCTCCTGCCGGTCACTGCGGGCGAGGATGGTGGTGGAGACGTTCCCGGCACCGCAGGAGGCCCACTTCTTCTTGGCCTCGCCGAGGTCGAGGTTGTCACCCGCGTACTTCTGCGGGTACTGGTCGAACTTCTGGTAGCCGGGGATGTCCGTCGGCAGGACGGTGGAGGCGATGTCGCCGCGGATCGGGCCGCCGAGGGAGGTCTGTACGGCCTTCTTGTCGACGGCGTACTCGATGGCCTGGCGGCATTCGAGCTTGTCGAACGGCTTCACCTTGGTGTTGATCGCCAGGTAGTTGAGCCGCTGGCCGAGGGCGTTGTCGGTGTTGCCCTTCTCCTTGGCGTCGGTCAGCAGCTGCGCCTGGGTCTGCGCGTCGACGCCCTTGCCGGCCATGTCGACCATGGTGTTGCCGGCGAGGAGGTCCTTGTCGATGGTGGACTGCGCCACCTTCAGCTTCAGGACGATCTTCTCCGGCAGCTGCTTGCGCAGCGGGTCCGTCTTGGCCGACCAGTACGGGTTGCGGACGAGGGTGAGCTGCTTGCCCTCCTGGTAGTCCTGGAACTTGTACGAACCGGTGGAGACCACGGCCCTGGTGTAGTCGGCGCCCTTGTCCTTGGCCTGCGGGACCGGCGCCGTCTGCGGGGCGCTGACCAGCTGGTCGAACTCCGCGAACGCCTTCTTCAGGTGGAAGACGATGGTGTGGTCGTCCGGCGTCTCGATGGACTTCAGACCGGCCTTGCTCTTGTCCTTGTACGGACCCTTGTAGCCGTCGCCGTCGTTGTCCTTGAGGAACTGCTGGAAGTAGTTCGGCCCCAGGGACAGCGTGTCGCGGGCGAAGTTGGAGCGCTCGACGGCGTACTTGACGTCCTGCGAGGTGACGGCGGTGCCGTCGTCGAACTTCACGCCCTCGCGGAGCTTGTACGTCCAGGTCTTGCCGCCGTCGGAGGACTTGCCCATCGACTCGGCGAGGTCCGGGACGATCTCGTTGCCCTTGGGGCCGGGGGCCGGCTTGAAGGTCGTGAGGGAACGCGCGTAGAGGCGGCTGAAGTTGTACACGAACGCGTAGTAGGTGTTGCCCGGGTCGAAGGACTCCGGGGCGTCGGCCATCGCGTAGGTGACCGTGCCGCCCTTCGCGTCCGAGGCGTTGACGATGCCCTCGGTGGCGGCGTTCGCCTTGCCGGAGGCGGTGGATCCGGCGCCCCCCGTGCAGCCGGCCAGCAGGCCCGCGCTGGTGATGGCCGCTATCGCCGCGACCGGAACTGACCTTCGCATGTTGGTGGCGCTCCCCTTCAATCGTCGAACACTTCGAGAGATGACTTCGGAAAACTCGGGACGACCGGACGCGGTGCGGCGGGCGGGGGGGCCGGCTCAGCGGCCGCCGCGGGGGTCCAGTGCGTCCCGCAGACCGTCACCGAGCAGGTTGAACGCGAGCACGGTGACGAAAATGGCGAGACCGGGGACGAGCATGTACTGCGGGTCGACCTCGTAGTACTTGACCGCCTGGTTGAGCATGCCGCCCCAGGACGCCTGGGGCGGCTGGATGCCGACGCCCAGGAAGCTCAGGGCCGCCTCGAAGAGGATGTTGGAGGGGATCAGCAGCGTCGAGTAGACGACGATCGGGCCGACGAGGTTGGGCAGCAGTTCGCGGAAGAGGATGAACGGGCCGCGCGCACCCATGCCGCGCGCCGCGTCGACGAACTCCCGCTCCCGCAGCGACAGGGTCTGCGCCCGCACGATCCGGCCCATGTACGGCCAGTTGAAGAAGCCGATGACGAAGATCAGGACGGAGAGGTGGAGCGGCAGTCCGGTGAGGCCGAAAGCGCCGCCCTGGAGCGAGGCGGAAATCGCGATGGCGAACAGCAACAGCGGGAACGCCAGGAAGACATCCATCAGCCGGCTGATCACCGCGTCGACCCGGCCGCGGTAGAAACCGGCGACCACGCCCATGACCGTGCCGATCGCCACGGAGAGCAGGGTGGCGCCGAAGGCGACGATCAGCGAGACCCAGGAGCCCTCCAGCACCCGGGCGAGCAGATCGCGGCCGAACTTCGGGTCCACGCCCAGCGGGTGGGCGCCGCTCATCCCGCCCAGGTCGCCCTTGGGGAGCGTGGTGTTGGGGTCGATCAGCGACTGGTTGGGGCTGTCCGGGTCGAGTCCGAGCAGCGCCTGGAGCGGGCGGGAGAGCGCGGCGACCGCGATCAGCAGGATGACAACGATGGCACCGGCCACCGCGACCTTGTCGCGCCGGAAGCGCAGCAGCGCGATGCGGCCGAGCGAGCGGCCTTCGATCCGCTTGCCCTCCACGCCCTTCAGCACCGCTTCCGGCTGCGTCTGGGCAGCCGCGCCGGTGGTCTCGATCGGTGCGGTCACAGTGCCTTTGACCCCTCTCGGCCGACGGTGGCCGGCCTCACGCCCCGCCGCGCTCGCGGCCTGGTCCCCATCGCCGCCGCACGCCTCGTACGGGTTGCCACGGAACGTTCGCAACACGAAACGCTGCGCATTCACCTGGCAGGTGTCCGGATGGTGTTCGTACACAGGGCCGATGCCCTGCTGCCGGAGTCTTCATCCGATTCGCGATCACTCACCAGCCCCCAAGGTGAATGGATGCGCAACTGTGATCTGGTCCACAAGTCTCCGCTATACGGACGCATCGGGCGTCTGAGCGGAGAATTCGGTGGCGGGAAAATGCCCGTCAATTCGCGGGCGAACAGGACGATTTACGACGCCGTGTCCCTGACGGCGGAGACCCCGGGGCGGCCCGGAGGCCGCGCCGCCGGGGTCAGTAGGGGCGCGGGTAGCCGTACCCGGGGGCGGGCGGCTGCGCCGGGGCGCCGTAGCCCTCGCGGTCGAAGAAGGGGCGGGCGCAGGCCCGCATCCACATGGCGACCGGGTCGTACTCGTCGTGCATCGCGACGGTCGAGACGGGCAGCCCGTCGGGGACCGCGCCCATGGCCTGCTGGGCCATCAACCGGGCGGCCTCCACGCTCTGTTGGCCCGCGTCGTAGAGGTCCAGGCCGAGGGCGAGGTACGGCGCGCCGAGGGCGGGCTGCACCCACGCGCGGCGCAACGACCGTACGGCGGGCGTGCGGTGGGCGTTCTGCGCGAGCAGGGCGTAGAACTGCGGGAGGTCGATGACCGGTTCGGTGATCCGCAGCGGTCCGGCGGGGAGCCGGTCGAGGCCGCCGGCGATCCGGCGCAGATCCAGCCAGGGGATGCCGACGCCGCCGCCGGGGGCGTGCGGATTCAGCCACAGGCCCCACCGGTCGGGGAAGAGGGCCGAGGCGATCTCGACACCGGTGACCAACTCGTGGTCGCGGTTCCAGCCGGAGGCGGCCAGCTCGGGTGCGGAGGTGACACAGGGCGCGTAGCCCAGGCCGTCGACCTCCATGTTCCCGTACTGCGCGTCGGGCATCCCGGCGCGGCCGTGCCAGAGCAGCATCCAGACCTGACCGGCGGCGAGCGCGTGCAGCAGCGCTTCATAGGCGTCGTAGCGGCCGGGTGTGACCTGTCCCAGCATCTGCTCGACCCGGCCTGCCGCCGCTCCCTGATGCGCACCCGCGCTCACGTGGTCCGTCCCTTCTCCGGCGGCCGCGTGGGGTACGTCCGCCCGTCGTCCGTCCAGCTTACGAGTGGTCCCGGGAGTAGAAGGGCCGTACGCGCGCACCCATCCAGTCGGCGACCGGGTCACCCTGGGCGACCTCCAGCAGTACCAACTGGACGGGCCAGGCCACCGGCACCGCGCCGAGCGCGCGCCCCAGGGCCGTGACGGCCACCTCGCGGGTGGCGTCGTCGTAGGGGTCGGCGAGGGTGGTGTCGATCTCGACTCCGACGAAGAGTGCGGGCGTGTCGCCCTCCACACTCGCCAGGGCACGACGGGCAGTTCGGACAATTCCGACGGCGGAGAACTCCAGCCCGGCGGCTGCGAGGAAGTCCACCGGCTCCTCCTGCCAGTCCGGTTCGAAGAGCCGCACCCGGCCGCCGACGGGCGCGGGCGCCCCGGTCCCGGTCTCCCGGCACAGCTCGGCCACCGCGGGCGCGGGCAGCACGGTGCCGACCGTGCCACCGGGGTTGACGGCGATACCGAGCAGCGGCGGCAGCCCGCGGGCGAACTCCTGCGCCGGGGCGACGGTGAAGGACATGTGAGCACCGACGGTCCGCAGGAACTCCTGCTCGGAACTGAACACCGGGACGTACGCCACGTCGTCGATCACGACGGTGGGCAGGTCCAGGCCCCGGCCGCCGGGGCCCGCGGCGTCCGGGCCACCGCCGTTGGGCAGCGGCACCCACACCCGGCTGCGGCCCAGCACCTCCACGATCCGGCCGCCCGCGCCGGGGTGCCCGACCGAGGCCCCGAGGACCTCTTCGAGTTCGTTGGCGGGCCACGCCAGCTGCGGTATTCCCTGCTCGATCCCCTGCTCGATCCCCTGCTCGGGAAAGTTCATGTCCATCCATCCGATTCCGTACCGCGCGCTCCGGCCGACGACACCCTAGGGCGTGTCGCCACACCCGCACCGTCACCCCAAGGAGGTGAACGGGAGTGTGACGACCGACCCTAGACGAGTGACGGGGGCACCGCGCCCGCCGCCCGGGCCGCGGGACCGCCGCCGCCGAAGCGGAGTGCGCGCAACCGGTCCGCCGCGGCGCGGTCCAGCAGCACGGCGGAGGCGAAACCCCGCGGCGGGCGGCCCGCCGCCGCGTCCCCGATCAGCTGCCGGGCGGCCGCGCGGTGCCGGGCGAAGGCGTAGCCGGACACCCCGCGCCCGCGCGAGCGCTGGCCGCACCGGGCCACCTCCGGCGGGACGTCGAGCAGCAGCAGGTGCGGACGGCGCCCGCCGCGGTGCGCGGCGCGGACGATCCAGCGGCGCACCCAGCGCTGCGTCCCGCAGTCGTGCACCACCGCCGCCCGCCCCGAGCGCAGCACCCGGCCCAGCCCGAGGTAGTGCGCCACCCGGACGAGTGGCCGGTAGAGGACGTACGGCACCCGGCGCAGCCGGCCGCGCTCCCAGCGCTCGCGCACGTCCTGGGAGTCGACACGGTGGACGGGCGCACCGCCGCCGTCGGCCGACGGGACGATGCGGTGCATCAGGGTGCTCTTGCCGCCGCCGGGCAGCCCGGAGACGACGACCACCGCGCCCGCGGGGAACCGGAGTTCGGCCGGGAGCTCGGCGGCGGGGCGGGAGCGGAGGTCGGTGACGGCGGGGGCGGCGGGGGGCGGCGTCCCGTCGCGGGCCGGTGCCGGGGCGGCGTCCGGGCGCGGCTCCCGGCGCCGCCCCGGCGTACCGTGCGGCTCCCGGGACGTGCGGGGCGCGGGCACGAGGCCGGGTGGCGCGGCGCCCCCGGTCTCCGGCATGGCCGTGCGCATGGCTTCGCTCTGCACCGTGATCGCCCCTCCCCCTCCGGCGGGGCCGGGCGGCGCCCGTCCCCTGCCCGCACAGTGTCAAGGAAAGGTAATGCGCTTCAAGGCGTGGGGTGTTCCGGTGCCCGCCCCGGATGCGGCACGGGCCGCGCGGAGGCGCTCCGTCCGCCCGGCCCGGCGGGTTCCGGACCGGGGCTCCTACGTGCGGCGTTCCCGTGCAATGATGTCGGCGCCACGTGCACTCCGGTGTTCCGCCGTGCACGGTCAACTGCATACCGGCCGCTTGAATCCGCGCGGGAGAGTCCCCGGCCGCGCGCCGGGGCGCCGAAGGAGCAAGTCCTCCCTTGAATCTCTCAGGCCCCTATACCGCGCGGGCGAGGCAGATCTGAAAAGCGAGCCGCGGCCCGGTCCGGGAGGCGGTTCCACCCAAGGTGCAAACCGGCCCGTTCGCGGGATTCCGGTGAACCTCTCAGGTTCCGATGACAGATGGGGAGACATGCCCTCTCATCCTGTCCGGGAGCCCACCATGACCGATGCCCCCCGCCGCACCGCGCTCGACGCCGTCCACCGCGCGCTGGGCGCGACCATGACCGACTTCGCGGGCTGGGACATGCCGCTGCGCTACGCCAGCGAGCGGGACGAGCACGTCGCCGTCCGCACCCGCGCCGGCCTCTTCGACCTCTCCCACATGGGCGAGATCACCGTCACCGGCCCGCAGGCGGCCGACCTCCTCGACCACGCGCTGGTCGGCAACATCGGCTCCGTGAAGCCGGGCCGCGCCCGCTACACCATGATCTGCCGGGAGGACGGCGGCATCCTCGACGACCTGATCGTCTACCGCCTGGGCGAGACGGAGTACATGGTCGTCGCCAACGCCTCCAACGCACAGACCGTCCTGGACGCGCTGACCGCCCGGGCCGGCGGCTTCGACGCGGCGATCCGCGACGACCGCGACGCCTACGCGCTGCTGGCCGTGCAGGGCCCGGAGTCCCCCGGCATCCTCAAGGCCGTCACCGACGCCGACCTGGACGGGCTGAAGTACTACGCCGGACTGCCCGGCACGGTCGCCGGGGTGCCGGCGCTGATCGCCCGGACGGGATACACCGGCGAGGACGGTTTCGAGCTGTTCGTCCGGCCGGACGACGCGGCCGCGCTCTGGGAGGCGCTGCTGGCGGCGGGCAAGGACGTGGGTCTGGTGCCGTGCGGGCTGTCCTGCCGCGACACGCTGCGCCTGGAGGCGGGCATGCCGCTCTACGGCCACGAGCTGACGACGGCGACCACGCCGTTCGACGCGGGTCTCGGCCGGGTCGTGAAGTTCGAGAAGACGTCCAACGGCGGCGCCTTCGTCGGCCGCGCCGCGCTGGAGGCGGCCGCCGCGCGTGCCGAGGAGCAGCCGCCGCGCAAGCTCGTCGGCCTGATCGCCGAGGGCCGCCGGGTGCCGCGCGCGGGCTACGCGGTGGTCGACGCCGAGGGCACCGTGATCGGCGAGGTGACCTCCGGCGCACCGTCGCCGACCCTGGGCCGGCCGGTGGCGATGGCGTACGTCGACGCCGCGCACGCCGCGCCGGGCACCGAGGGTGTCAAGGTCGACATCCGTGGCAGCCACGAGCCGTACGAGGTCGTGGCGCTGCCCTTCTACAAGCGGGAGAAGTAGCCCGCATCCCCGCGGACGAAGTAGTCCGTAGCGGGACATGTCACCACCGGTGGGACCACCACGCCGGGCCGGTGCGGCCCGGCGGCCGCCGGTGTGTCTCACTGTGCAAGACCCCTTTCACCACCACACCCTCGCGTACAGGAGAATCGACCCATGAGCAACCCCCAGCACCTGCGCTACAGCAAGGAGCACGAGTGGCTGTCGGACGCCGAGGGCGGCGTCTCGACGGTCGGCATCACCGAGCACGCGGCGAACGCGCTCGGCGACGTCGTCTTCGTGGACCTGCCGAAGGTCGGCGACACCATCACCGCGGGCGAGACCTGCGGCGAGCTGGAGTCGACGAAGTCGGTCAGCGATCTCTACGCGCCGGTGAACGGCGAGATCACCGAGGTCAACGAGGGTGTCAGCGACGACCCCTCGCTGGTGAACACCGCCCCGTTCGAGGACGGCTGGCTGTTCAAGGTGAAGGTCACCGCGGTCCCCGGCGACCTGCTCTCCGCGGACGAGTACACCGCCTTCACCGCCGGCTGAGTCCGCCGCTCGGCCGCCGCCCGTACCGGAAGCGCTCCGCGCCCCCCTGACCCTCCAGGAGAAGACCCATGTCGCTTCTCGACAGCTCCCTCCACGAGCTCGACCCCGACGTCGCCGCCGCCGTCGACGCCGAGCTTCACCGTCAGCAGTCCACCCTCGAAATGATCGCCTCGGAGAACTTCGCTCCGGTCGCCGTCATGGAGGCGCAGGGCTCGGTTCTCACCAACAAGTACGCCGAGGGCTACCCCGGCCGCCGCTACTACGGCGGCTGCGAGCACGTCGACGTGGTCGAGCGGATCGCCATCGACCGCATCAAGGAGCTCTTCGGCGCGGAGGCGGCCAACGTCCAGCCGCACTCCGGTGCGCAGGCCAACGCCGCCGCGATGTTCGCGCTGATCAAGCCGGGCGACACCATCCTGGGCCTGAACCTCGCCCACGGTGGTCACCTCACCCACGGCATGAAGATCAACTTCTCCGGCAAGCTCTACAACGTGGTGCCCTACCACGTCGACGAGAAGACCAATCTGGTCGACATGGACGAGGTCGAGCGCCTCGCCCGTGAGCACCGCCCGAAGCTGATCGTCGCGGGCTGGTCCGCCTACCCGCGTCAGCTCGACTTCGCCGCCTTCCGCAAGATCGCGGACGAGGTCGGCGCGTACCTGATGGTCGACATGGCGCACTTCGCCGGTCTGGTCGCCGCGGGTCTGCACCCCAACCCGGTGCCGCACGCCCACGTCGTCACCACGACCACCCACAAGACCCTGGGCGGTCCGCGCGGCGGCGTGATCCTCTCCACCCAGGAGCTGGCCAAGAAGATCAACTCTGCGGTCTTCCCGGGTCAGCAGGGCGGTCCGCTGGAGCACGTCATCGCGGCCAAGGCGGTCTCCTTCAAGGTCGCGGCGTCCCCCGAGTTCAAGGAGCGCCAGCAGCGCACCCTGGACGGCGCCCGCATCCTGGCCGAGCGCCTGGTGCAGCCGGACGTCACCGAGGCCGGCGTCTCGGTCCTGTCCGGCGGCACCGACGTCCACCTCGTCCTGGTGGACCTGCGCCACAGCGAGCTGGACGGCCAGCAGGCCGAGGACCGCCTCCACGAGGTCGGCATCACGGTCAACCGCAACGCCGTTCCGAACGACCCGCGGCCCCCGATGGTCACCTCGGGTCTGCGGATCGGCACCCCGGCGCTGGCCACCCGCGGTTTCGACGCCGACGACTTCCGCGAGGTCGCCGACGTCATCGCCGAGGCGCTGAAGCCGTCGTACGACGTCGAGTCGCTCAAGGCGCGGGTCGCCGCCCTCGCCGCGAAGCACCCGCTCTACCCCTCGCTCTGAGACGGGGCGCGCGGCGCACCGCCGCGCGCCGTGGCCGCCGGGAGCCGCACCACGCGGCGCCCGGCGGCGGTACGGGCCACGAGCCCGGGGCCCCGCGGTCCCGGGCTCGCCGTCTGCCTGCCCGAAGACGCGGAACAATCCGGCGCGAAGCCCATGGAACGGGCGCGGACCCCGGGCGCGTACACCGGCGGCGGGGCCCCACGCCGACCGCTCCGTACGACCGCTCCGTACGGCCGCCCCAAGTGCCCCGGCACCCGCCGTTCCCCGGGCGGACGGCCGCCCGTAGGGCCGTGTGCGACGGCCCGCACCGCGTCCGGGTTACGCTCGTCTGTCGGCACCGATACACCCCGAAAACCGCACCAACCTCCCGATCCCCTCCCCGCCCGCACCGCCCCTCACGAGCAGACAAGGGAGTCCGCCACCGTGGCCATCTCCGTCTTCGACCTCTTCTCCATCGGCATCGGCCCCTCCAGCTCCCACACGGTGGGCCCCATGCGCGCGGCCCGGATGTTCGCCGGCCGCCTCAAGAAGGACGGGCTGCTCGCCCAGACCGTCTCGGTGCGCGCGGAACTGTTCGGCTCGCTCGGCGCCACCGGCCACGGCCACGGCACCCCCAAGGCCGTCCTGCTCGGCCTGGAGGGCCACTCCCCGCGCACCGTCGACGTGGAGAACGCCGACTCCCGTGTCGCCGAGATCCGCGCGAGCGGCCGGCTGCGCCTGCTGGCCGCCGAGATAGGGGACGCCCACGAGATCGCCTTCGACGAGGCGACCCAGCTGATCCTGCACCGCCGCCGCTCCCTGCCGTACCACGCCAACGGCATGACCCTCTTCGCCTACGACGAGCACGGTGCGCCGCTGCTGGAGAAGACGTACTACTCGGTGGGCGGCGGCTTCGTCGTCGACGAGGACGCGGCGGCCGAGGACCGCATCAAGCTCGACGACACCGTCCTGACGCACCCCTTCCGCACCGGCGACGAACTGCTGCGGCTGACGCAGGAGACCGGCCTGTCCATCTCCGCGCTGATGCTGGAGAACGAGAAGGCGTGGCGCACCGAGGAGGAGATCCGCGCCGGGCTGCTGGAGATCTGGCGGGTGATGCAGGCGTGCGTGGAGCGCGGGATGACCCGGGAGGGCATCCTGCCGGGCGGTCTGAAGGTCCGCCGCCGGGCCGCCAACGCCGCCCGCGCGCTGCGCGCCGAGGGCGACGCCCAGGCGCACGCCATGGAGTGGATCACCCTCTACGCGATGGCCGTCAACGAGGAGAACGCGGCCGGCGGCCGGGTGGTGACCGCCCCCACGAACGGCGCGGCCGGGATCATCCCCGCGGTCCTGCACTACTACATGAACTTCGTGCCCGGCGCCGACGAGGACGGCGTGGTCCGCTTCCTGCTCGCCGCCGGTGCGATCGGCATGCTCTTCAAGGAGAACGCTTCCATCTCGGGCGCCGAGGTCGGCTGCCAGGGCGAGGTCGGCTCGGCCTGCTCGATGGCGGCGGGCGGTCTCGCCGAGGTCCTCGGCGCCACCCCGGAGAAGGTGGAGAACGCCGCCGAGATCGGCATGGAGCACAACCTCGGCCTGACCTGCGACCCGATCGGCGGTCTGGTGCAGATCCCGTGCATCGAGCGGAACGGCATGGCGTCCGTCAAGGCCGTCACCGCCGCCCGGATGTCGCTGCGCGGCGACGGCCGCCACCACGTCTCCCTCGACAAGGTCATCAAGACGATGAAGGACACCGGCGCGGACATGTCGGTGAAGTACAAGGAGACCGCGCGCGGCGGTCTCGCGGTGAACATCATCGAGTGCTGAGGGAGTCGGCCCTGCAGCGCGTTCGTCTCCTCCGGCGCGGTCAGGGCCTTCCCTGTCGCTCAGCGGCGCGGATGCGGGGCGGAGCGTCCGCGGTGACGATGAAGAGGCGAGGGCGAAGGCACGCCACGATCCGCGCGGTGGGAGACCCTCGCATCGACCGTAGGCAGGAGGATCTCACGATGGCTTCCACAACGGGTGCGACCCAACCTGCTCACCCCGAGCGCCCGGGCAAGTCGGACGGGGTCTGCAGCGAGTTCACCGTCTTCACCAAGATCAAGCCGGGCCACGCGGATGCGCTGCGTAAGGATCTCGCCAAGATCGCCGGCGCGGAGAACCGTGCTGCGCTGCGCCAGATCGGCACTCTGCACGACGCACGGCACGTGATCTTCGACAACGACACCCAGTTCATGTTCGCCAGCGTCTTCGACGGCTCCTGGGACACCTACATCGACGACTTCGGCAAAACGGTGGTGGGGGAGCACTTCGACACGATCTTCTCGCACAGCGAAGGGTTCCCCGGCGTCAGCGATCCAGGGGTGAAGGACTGGTTCGTCGCCCATCAGGAACCCGCGGGGGTCTTCGTCAGCTCCTATCCGGATCTGACCGTTCAGCAGATCTGGAAGGACCACCGGGTGGACGAGGCGTTCGAGGAGGTACTGGACACCCCTGAGTTCCGGGCCGCGCTGGACAACCCGGCCAACGCGGAGCTGGTGGCCACGCCGGCCTTCCAGAAGCTGTTGCAGGAAGCCTCGGCCTAGAACGCCGGACACAGCCGGCCCTCGGAGCCGACCCACCATCGGTGGACCGCGCCGGTCGGGGTGGGTCGGCCATCGCAGGGCTGCTCGGACAGAGACCGATGTGGAGGCAGAAGCGACCATGGAGACGGCGGCAAGCACCAGCGGGTCCGGCGTGCGCGTCGAGATCGACGACGTCCAGAGCGGGGCCCTGCGACCACGGCCCGTCCCCTACGAGGGGAAATTCATTTTCCTGCGCGTCGACGACCGCCGTGCGGGGCGCGCCCTGCTACGGCGGCTGCTGCCGGTGACCTCGGGCGGTCTGCCCGAGACGGACCCGCGCCAGGATGCCTGGGTCGCCGTGGCGTTCACCTATCAGGGACTTGCGGCCCTGGGGGTCCCGCAGGAGTCGCTGGACAGCTTTCCGCGGGCATTTCGTGAGGGCATGGCCGCCCGGGCGGAGCTGATCGGCGACGTGGGCGAGAGCGCACCGGCCCACTGGGAGGCGCCGTTCGGAACCGGCGATGTCCACATCGCGTTGAGCGCCCTGTCCTCCGATGCGGCGCAGCTGGACAAGGAGCTGGAGCGGGCCCGTGTCGCCTACGAAGACACGCCCGGCGTCCGGGTGATCTGGCAGCAGGACGTCCGCCAGCTCCCGACCGGACGCACCACCTTCGGCTTCCGTGACGGCATCAGCCATCCGAACATCGAGGGCGTCGGACTGCCCGGCTCCAACCCGCAGGAAGCCCCCATCAAGGCCGGCGAGTTCATCCTCGGCTACCCCGACGAAACCGGCAGCCTGCCGCCCGCCCCCAGCCCCGACGTGCTGGGGCGCAACGGGACCTACGCGGCCGTCCGCAAGGTCCACACCAACGTGGCGGCTTGGCGGCAGTACCTGCGCGCGAACAGCTCCAGCGCCGAGGAGGAGGCCCTCCTGGCGGCGAAGATGGTCGGCCGCTGGCCCAGCGGAGCACCGCTCACGCTCTCACCGGACCACGATGATCAGGAGCTGGCGGCCGATCCGCACCGCGTCAACAACTTCCTGTACCGGGAGAACGACGACCAAGGCTTCCGGTGCCCCGCCGGTGCGCACATCCGGCGCACCAACCCCCGTGATTCCACCATCATCGGCGACGCCCGGATGCACCGCCTCATCCGCCGTGGCACCACCTACGGCCCGCCGCTTCCGGAGGGTGTGCTGGAGGACGACGGCGCGGAGCGGGGGCTGGTGGGGGTCTTCCTCGGAGCCCATCTGGAGCGGCAGTTCGAATTCATCAAAGCCGAGTGGGTCAATGACGGAAACTTCATCGGCCACCCGGGCGAGAAGGACCCCTTGGCCGGGCACCACGGCGGAACCGGCAGTGTCACCATCCCGGAGAAGCCGGTCCGCCGGCGCCTGCGGAACCTGCCCGACTTCGTGGTCACCCGCGGCGGCGAGTACTGCTTCGTGCCGGGTCTGCGTGCGCTGCGCTGGCTCGCCGAACTGGAGGACTGACGGCGATTCCCCTCGCCCGAGGGTCCGCCCACGCTCTCCGAGGAGAGGCCGATCCCATGGCAACACCGTTCGTCCGCTACACACCTGACGTCGAAGACGACGACCCGCACTTCGACCGCAACGTACAGACGGTGATCGAGAAGACCGAGAGCTACATCGCCGAGTCGGTCCGTGCCGGTGGCACCGGACGGGCCCTTCGCGACGCCCACGCCAAGGGCTACGGGCTGGTCCGGGGGGAAGTGGAGATCCTGGACGGGCTGCCCTCCGAGTACGCCCAGGGCATCTACGCGACCCCGGGAACCCACGACGCGCTCATCCGTTTCTCCAACGGCTCGCCTCACACCGGAGCAGACGCAAAGCTGGGCGCCGCCGCCGGACTGGCGCTGAAGATGTTCGACATCCCCGGCCCGACCCTGCTGGAGGATGAACCGGACACGGGCACCTTCGACTACGCCAACATCAACGGACCGGTCTTCTTCTGCAACACGATCGAGCACTACCTCTTCATCCAGGAGTTGTTCCTGAACGCGCCGGACTACTTCTCCCAGGGCCGGTCCGGCGCACATCGTTTCTTCACCGACTTCGTGACCGGAAAGGGAACGCTGGACCAGGAGAACTGGGCGTGGGACGAGTTCCTGGCGTTCCTGCGCCTGTCGAAGACCGCTCCGGTGAACCTGCTGCTGTCGAGCTACTGGACGATGGGTGCGGTCCGGCACGGGGACTACATCGCCAAGGTGCGTATCACCCCCGATCCGTCCGCCGCCGCCGCGGTGATCCGGCGCGACATCGACCCGGCCTCCGCGCCGGAGGTCTTCCGGCCGGCGCTCGAAGCCGAACTGCGGGAGCGGCCCTACACCTTCGACATCCAGGTCCAGCTCTGCGCCGACCTGGAGCGCATGCCGGTGGAGGACACCACCGTGGAGTGGCCCGAACAGCTCTCGCCGTCCGTCACCGTGGCCAAGCTGAGGCTGCCGCAGCAGGACATCTCCGGTCCGGAGAACCTGATGAAGATGGACGCGCTGTCCTTCACGCCCTGGCGGGTCACCGCCGAACACGCCCCCCTGGGCAACATCATGCGGGCCCGCAAGGAGGTCTACCGGCACTCCTCCATGGAACGCCACAGGCTCAACGACCAGCCGCGCACGGAGCCCCGCAGCGCCGACGAGGTGCTTGGCCCGCCCCGGTGAAGCCGTCCGGCGCCGCGGTGAGCACCCGCCCTGCTCAAGCGGCGTCCGGCACCCGCGGCCCCCGGAACGAGGACCGGAAGACGCGGCTGCTCACGACCAGCACCCAGGCAGGAAAGATCAGTTCGGACCACGGGACGCTGGTGACGACGAAGAGCAGCACCAGCGCCACGAGAAGCCCGAACCAGCCGAGCCAGCGGGGGAAGAGCCCCAGGCCGCGCCCGATCGTCGTGGTGGACAAGGTGAACACCGCCGCCATACGCATCCCGTAACTCAGCAGCAGCGTGAAGGTGAAGTGCCGCCCCACCTCCCAGCCCTCGGGCGTTGCGGCCTGTTGCGAGACGCCGGCCGGCCCCACCAAGCCCTCGGCCGAGGCCCCGAGCGCGAACAGCATCGCCACGAACAGCAGCCCACTGCCCAGGAAGAGCGTGGCGAAGAACCTGTCCTCCCGCGCACCGACGTAATCGCGTACCGCGCCCATGAACCACAGGAAGAAGACGCCGCCGAAAGGCACCAGGGCAAGCGCCGTCCGCAGAGCGTCACGGCGCGACGGATCAGCCACCGCGGCCGCCGCACCGTTCGCCTGGTCGGGGAGCGCGAGACGGACCAGCACGATGACCGCGGCCAGCAGCAGCGCGAACACGCACCCCGCCACACCCGCCGCCCTTGGCGTCCGCAACACCCGCGCCGGATCTCCACTCTCCACCTGCATGAGCCGCCTCCCAGCACGCGACCGCTCCGGGGCCGTCGGCCCACCATCGTGCCGCGCAAGGACGCGATCGGGTGTTCAGGCACATCCCCGGCGCAAACGACCACTCCCACGGGCCAAGCGGATCACCCGCACATCGCCGAGCCGTGTCCACGTACGCCGCGGGCCGGGCGGACCCGGCACCGTCACGGCTCGCGCCCCGCCGCTCCCCTCCGGAAACCTCCCCCCGAACCGGATTCCCGTATCACATCCCCCCTGGTCAAAGCGCTCATCCGAGGCCCGACACGCCGCTACAATGAGTGCCGCTCCGGACGCGCAGTGCGTACGGGCCCGAGCTTCGACGGGGAAGGGGAGGCGGCGTGACCACGCTCGACCTCAGCAGCCATCCGGGGCCGCTGGCCAGGCGGTTCCAGCAGGCCCACACCCTGCTGTGGACGACCATGGTCTCCGAGGAGGTCACCTCCCCGCAGTTCGCGGTCCTCAACTCCCTGGTCGGCGAGGACGGACTGGACCAGCGCACGGTCGGCGAGCGGGTCGGCCTGGACCGCTCCACCATCGCCGAGGTGATCCGCCGGCTGGTGGTGCGCGGGATGGTCGACAAGATCCGCGATCCCCGGGACGGCCGCCGCGCGGCGCTGCGCGCCACCGACGAGGGCGTGCGCGTCCACAAGAAGCTCGCGGTGCGCACCGCGCGGATGAACCAGCTCTTCCTCTCCCCGCTGGCGCCGTCCGAGCAGACCCTCTTCGTGGAGCTGCTGCACCGCGTCTCGGACGCCGCCGAACAACTGCGCCACCCCACGCAGCCCACCGGCTGATCCCCGGTCACGTCTTCGACTCCCCCGCCCCAACCGCCGCACGCCATAGGGGTTTTCACCCTCCGCGTCAACCGGCCGTCACCGTGCGGAACTTCTCGGTAGCGATCTGGCGTCCTCCTCGGTGAACGTGCTGAACTGCTGGAACGCAGTGGACGGTTCGAAGAAGCAGGTCGCAACGGCGGGAGGCCGCTCATGCTGCACGGTGTCGATGTCAGCTCGTACAACACGTCGTTCTCGACCGACGGGCTGGACTTCGTGATCATCAAGGCCACCGAGGGCCGCTCGTACATCAACCCCCACCAGTCGGCGCAGGCGGCGAAGGCCCGTAAGGCCGGGTGTGTGGTCGGTTTCTACCACTTCCTGTGGCCGGGGAACATCGCGGCGCAGGCGCGGTACTTCGTCGAGAAGTGCGCATCGATCGGCGGTGACATCCTCGCCGTCGACTGGGAGACCACCGGCAGCGGCACCTACGCGAGCAATGCGCAGAAGGACCAGTTCATCAGAGAGGTGAAGAAGCTCCGCCCCACGCACCGGGTGATGCTCTACTGCAACCGCAGCTTCTGGCTGAACCACGACACCACCTCGTACGCCGGTGACGGTCTGTGGATCGCCGACTACGTTCAGGCCGGACATCCGCGGATCAAGGCGAAGTGGCGGATCCACCAGTACACCGACCGGCCGCTCGACAAGGACGTCGCGGACTTCGCGAGCAAGGCCGCCCTCAAGAAGTGGGCGCACCCGGCATAAGGTTTCCGGAGGCCGGTCGTTCCCCGGCCGACGGATTCCGACAGTACGAGGAGCAGCCGTGAGTGACCCGGCGTCCATGGCCCAGCAGGAGATCGCCCGGGATCTCCAGGTGAGCGCGTCCTTCGACGCCGGGCACGAGATCGAGCGCCGGGTCGCGTTCCTCACGGAGCGGCTGACCGCCACGGGCCTGCGCTCCCTGGTGCTCGGCATCAGCGGCGGCGTGGACTCCACGGCCGCCGGCCGGCTGTGCCAGCTGGCGGTGGAGCGCGCCCGCGAGGCGGGCCACGACGCGACGTTCTTCGCGATGCGGCTGCCGTACGGCGTCCAGGCCGACGAGAAGGACGCACAGCGGGCGCTGGACTTCATCAAGCCGGACCGGCTGCTGACGGTGGACGTCCGGCCGGCGAGCGATGCCGCGCTGGCGTCGGCGGTCGCCGGCGGGCTGGAGTTCCGCGACGCCGCCCACCAGGACTTCGTCCAGGGCAACATCAAGGCCCGGCAGCGCATGATCGCGCAGTACGCGGTGGCGGGTGCCCAGGACGGTCTGGTCGTGGGCACCGACCACGCCGCCGAGGCGGTCTCCGGCTTCTTCACCAAGTTCGGTGACGGCGCCGCCGACGTCGTCCCGCTGACCGGTCTGACCAAGCGGCGGGTGCGCGCGGTCGCCGCGGCCCTGGGCGCCCCGGAGGAGCTGGTCGTGAAGGTGCCGACGGCGGATCTGGAGACGCTGGACCCGGGCAAGCCGGACGAGGTCGCCCTGGGCGTGACGTACGACCAGATCGACGACTTCCTGGAGGGCCGGCCGATGGACGACGTCGTGCGCGAGGCCATCGTCCGCCGCTACCGCTTCACCGCCCACAAGCGGGAGCTGCCGCTCGCGCCGTGACGGACGGCACCTGAGGCGTAGGGCCCGCCGGAGGACATCCGGCGGGCCCTACGCCCCCCCCGCACGGCCCGGGCACGGTGTGACGGAGCTGTCATGCGCCGGTAAGGCGACAGCAAGCTTCCGGGGGCTAAGACGTCGGCCGCGGCGGGCAGGGATGCGGCCATGGGAGACCACGAAGCACGCGCGGAAGATCCACTGTCAGTGGGGGCGCCTACGCTCCGGGGCATGGGTTACGCACAGCTGCGCGAACTCCGCACCGCGCTGACCACCGCCTCCGACATCGCCTCGTCCCTGCGGGCCACGCCGACCCGGCGGGACGCCGACCAGCTCGTCGACGCACTCCGCCGGGCGCTCACCGCCGCCGGTTCGCTCGGCGAGGCCACCGGCCCGACCGGCTGCGCGCTCCATCCGCACGGTGCGGTCGATCCTCTCCACGGCGACCCGGAGGACCCGCTGCCGCCCGGGTACGGCAAATGTCTGCTCTGCAACGACCGCCGCAGACGCGCCGACGCCCCGATCCGGCTGCGCCACCGCCGCCCGCAGCCGGGGCGGCGGCGCAGCGCGTAGCGCGGGGCGTCACTCCGCGACGCCCTCCCGTTCCTTCCCCGGCTCCTCCGCCGGCTTCCGCCGCGGCTCCTTCTCCGGGCGCAGCGCGATCCGGCCGAGGACCGCGGCGACGACGAGGGCGCCCAGCGCGATCAGGACGTAGTCCGGCACGGCGTTGCCGATCGACGCCACCCACTCCTCGATGCGGAACTCCGACTCCGCGTCGAGGACGCCGGGCAGGGCGCTGGTCCCGTTGTAGCGGAGGAAGAGCACGCCGATGGCGATGAAGAAGAGGCCGGACAGGAGCGAGGTGGTGTGCAGCCGCAGCCTGCCCAGGCGCAGCTCCCGGCCGCGCAGCCAGCCGCGGCTGCCCAGCCGGAAGCGGTCCCAGAGCAGGGCGAGGACGAACAGCGGCAGCGCCATGCCCAGCGCGTAGACGGCGAGCATCGACGCGCCGTAGACCGGGGAGCCGCTGACCGCGGTGACGGTGAGGACGGCGCCGAGGATCGGCCCGGCGCAGAACCCGGCCAGCCCGTAGACACAGCCCAGCAGGAAGGTGGAGACGGCCGAGCGGGGGGTGATCCGGGCGGCCGCGGCCTGGGCGCGGCGGGAGGCGAAGCCGAGGCCGAGGATCTGCGCGAGCCCCATGGCGATCACCACCCAGCCGCCGACGGTGATCAGCAGATCGCGGTGGCCGTTGAAGAGCCGGCTGGCGGCGGTGGAGGCGACGCCGAGCGGCACCAGCGTGGTGGCGAGCCCCAGGTAGAAGACGCCGGTGCGGGCGAGCAGCCGCCCCGGGTGGGAGAGCGAGTACGCGAAGAACGCCGGCAGCAGCAGCGCGCTGCACGGGCTGACGAGTGCGAGGGCGCCGCCGAGGAACGCCGCGAGATACCCGATGTCGGTCACTTGCCGGCCCCCTCGGCCGGCTTCTTCCCGGCCGCCTTCGCCGCGGTCTCGATCGCGTCGGCGAAGACGGCGGTGGGCTGGGCGCCGGACACCGGGCGGCCGTTGACCAGGAAGGACGGCGTGGACTGCACGCCCAGTTCGTACCCCTCCTCCTGGTCCTTCTTCAGGGCGTCGCGGGCGGCGTCGCTGTCCAGGTCGGCGCGGAACTTCTCGATGTCGGGGACCCCGGCGGTGCGGGCCATGGCGACAAGCTTGTCCTCGGCGAGCGCGTCGCCCTTACGGGTCTTGGCGTACAGCTCGTCGTGCAGCTGCCAGAAGCGGCCCTGGCGTCCGGCGGCCCAGGAGGCGCGGGCGGCGCGTTCGGAGTCGGCGCCGTAGAGGGTGAAGTTGCGGAACTCGATGCGCAGCGTCCCGGCGTCGACGTACTTCTTGATCAGCTCGGGCTGGGTCTCGCGGGTGAAGCGGCCGCAGAACGAGCACTGGTAGTCGGCGTATTCGACGAGGACCACCGGGGCGTCCTTCTTGCCGATGGCCAGCGCGTCACCGGCCTCGCGGCGGCTGGTGCGCTCGGCGAGCTTGTCGTAGACGCGCTGCTGCTCCGGATCCTCCCCGGCTGCCTGGGCGGCGCCCTGCGGTTCGTTGGGGGCGCGGCCGTCCTCGACGGCCCGTCCGGCGGCGATGCCGATGGCGACGACGGCGATGAGCAGCGCGATGATCGCGCCGACCGCGGCGAGCTTGCGGCGGGTTGAGCTGAGGGTGGTGGACACAGTTTCTCCAGTCGTACCGGGGTGGCGGAAGGGCCGGACGGCGGCGGGCCGGTCCGGACACGGGCACACGGGGGCACGGCGGCGCTCCCGTGGGGCGCCGCTAAATCCGCAGTACGGGCAGGAGCGTGGCGGGGTCGGCGGGCCCCGCGGGGCCGGTGCCGGGACGCGCCGGGACGGGCCGGCCGAGGGGCGCGGCGGCGGTGGTGACCGCTGCCGCGACGCTGGGAGCGAGCGGTTCCCCGCGGTGCGGGGCGGGCAGCGGCGCGGATTCGTCGGGCCCCGGCGCATGCCGTCCCGAACAGCGCCGGGGGACGTCCACGAGGTCGGTCCGCGCGGTGAGGCGGTGGGCGCGGTCGGAGGCGGCGGCGCCGGGCCGGAGGTCCGCGTCCGCCGGGGGTGCGGCGTCGCGCGGGGCGGGGGCGGCCGGTGCGTCGGCGGCCCGCCAGGCGGCGGTGGCGGCGGTCGGCGCGGCCCGCCACGACTGGTCGCCGCCGGTGCGGCAGAGCAGCGGGCCGAAGGTCACGGCGAGGAGGAGCAGCCAGATCACGGCCGCCGGTCGGCGGGTGGCGGTCATGGCCCTCCTTCCTCCTCCCGGTGCGCGCGGGGCCCGGCGCGCACCGCCGTCGCGGTCGGCCCGCGCGGCGGCGTGCGATCACCGTCCGCGGACGGCCCCATCCTACGGACCGCGGCGGCGCCTCCCGAGCACGGACCGCCATCCGGAGGAGACACGGCGCCGCCCGGACGGCGCGGCGGAACCGGGCCCGCCGCGAGCGGTACGGCATCCGGCGGAGAGCGGTGCGCGGGGCTGCGGCGCCGGAGGGAGACACCGCCACAATGCCGCATATTTATCGGGGTAACCGGTAAACAAACCGTCGTTTACAAGGTCGGTGGCATACCTCACCTGGGATCCCCCAGGACTTCCTCCACCACTGCCCCGCATTGTCCGCAATGTACTTTTGGCATCGGAGGCCGGACCTGTCATAGTCGTTCGCGACGACCCCCATTGACCCGGGCCAGGTCGTTCCACCCCCCGCGGACACACCCCTTCCGTCCGCCGAGGGGCGACACTGGGGCCTCACCCGCACAACCCTGCGGGAGGCCCCAGTCGCGTATCCGGGGGCGGGGCGCCGCGGGTCAGCGGTCGCCGGTGCGCATCTCGAACCAGGTGGTCTTGCCGCGCGGCAGCAGATCGACGCCCCAGCGGTCGGAGAGCGTGTCGACGAGGAAGAGACCCCGGCCGCTGACGTCCAGCTCACGGACCGGCATCAGACACGGCAGCCCGCGCGAGGGGTCGCGCACCTCGATCCGGATCCAGCCGCGCCGCCGCAGCATCCGCAGCCCGAACCGCCGCGCCCCGGTGTGCCGCACGGCGTTGCCGACCAGCTCCGACACCAGCAGGACGGCGTTCTCGGTGAGCTGCGGGGGCAGGCCCCACTGTTCGTGGAGGACCCGGTGCGTCAGGCGGCGGGCGGCACCGGCGGATTCCGGCCGCGAGGGGAACGGGACCTCGTCCACGGAAGGGTCGCCGAGCAGATCGAGCACCAGGGGCCCCGGGGCGCCCGGCGCCGGTCCGCCGCTCTCCGCTGCGCCGGGGACCCCCCGGCAGGTGGCAGCCGTACCGCACAGCGGCTGCGACTGCTCCGACTCCTCCAGGCCCGCCATGCCCCCATCATCGCCGTTGCGCCACCGCCACGGGACCGGAACCGGCGGAAACCCCTCCCGCCAGACGCCGGGTTCCGGTCACCACGGAGGCCGCTCCGGCGGCGTTCATGACACCGCTGTCACCTGTCTGAGCTGCGACGCGACCACGCCGGGCGGCGCCCGCCGGAGCGGCGGCGCGGGGCGGTCCCGCACGGGGCCGGATCGGCGCGATTCCCCCGCACGGGGCACGGTACGCCGAACGTTCGCCCGCCCCGCCAACCCCCGCATCAGCGGCGGAACTTGGCCTTCCCCGGGCCGTCCTCGACAAAGCTGCGCATACCGATCTCACGGTCCTCGGTCGCGAACAGCCCGGCGAACAGGGAGCGTTCGATCGCCAGGCCGGTTTCGAGGTCCGTCTCCAGACCGGCGTCGACGGCCTCCTTGGCGGCGCGCAGGGCGAGCGCCGGGCCCTTCGCCAGCTGCGCCGCCCAGGCGTGCGCCGCCCCGAAGACCTCGTCCGCCGGAACCACCCGGTCGACCAGGCCGATGGCCAACGCCTCGTCGGCCCGGACATGGCGCCCGGTGAAGATCAGGTCCTTGGCCTTGGACGGACCGACCAGCCGCGCCAGCCGCTGGGTGCCGCCGGCACCCGGGATGAGGCCGAGCAGGATCTCCGGCTGGCCGAACTTGGCGTTCTCCGCGGCGATCCGGAAATCCGCGCAGAGCGCCAGCTCGCAGCCGCCGCCCAGGGCGTAGCCGGTGACCGCGGCGACCACCGGCTTGGGGATGCGCGCGATGGCGCTGAACGAATCCTGCAGCGCCTTGGACCGCACCACCATCGCGGCGTGGTCCATCTGCTGCATCTCCTTGATGTCCGCCCCGGCGGCGAACACCTTCTCGCTGCCGCGCACCACGACCGCGCGGACGTCGTCCCGGCGGGTGGCCTCCTCGCCCAGCTCGCGCAGCCGGTCCTGGGTGGCGATGTCCAGCGCGTTCATCGGCGGGCGGTCGAGCCGGATGGTCCCGACGCCGTCGGCGATCTCGAAGTTCACAGTCATACCGCGAAGGTTAGCCTTCGTTAACGCCGCTGGGTACGGGACACCGGCGTGCCCCGTACCACCCCGGACCGGGTGCCGCCGGGTCAGCGGCGGCCGGCCTTCCACTCCTTCCAGGAGAGGTTCCAGTCGCTGAAGCCGTTGTCCGGCCGGATCGTCTCGTCGTGGGAATTCTTGACGACGACCACGTCACCGACGAGGGAGTTGCGGAAGAACCAGGCGGCGGGGGTGGCCGGATCGCCGCCGCCACGCTGGTCGAAGAGGCCGACGCAGCCGTGGCTGGCGTTGCGGCTGCCGAAGGCGCCCCGGCCCGACCAGTAGTTGCCGTGGATGAAGGTGCCGGACGTGCTCAGCCGCATGGCGTGCGGGACGTCCTCGATGTCGTACTGGCCGTCGAAACCGACGGTCGCGCCGTTCATACGCGTCACCCGGAGCTTCTCGCTGATCACCATCCGGCCGTTGTACGTCTCGGTGCCCGGCGCCCCGGCGGAGATCGGAATGGTCTTGATCTTCTTGCCGTCGCGGACCACGGTCATCTTCTTGGACCGGGCGTCGACGGTGCTGACCTGGCTGCGTCCGACGGTGAACGACACCTTCCGGGACTGCGTCCCGTAGACGCCGGGGCGGCCCTCGACGCCGTCGAGGTCGAGCCGGAGGGTGACCTCGGTGCCGGGCGCCCAGTACTTCTCGGGGCGGAAGTCCAGCCGGTCGTTGCCGAACCAGTGGCCTTCGACGGGGACGGCGGGCTCCGCGGTGACCCGGACGGCCTTCTCCACGGCGGCGGGGTCGGTGATGCCGCGGCTGAAGCGCAGCGAGACCGGCATCCCGACGCCGACCCGCTGACCGCCCTCCGGCGTGTACGTGGCGGTGAAGGTCGCCTCGGGCCTGAGCGTGGTGAACCGGGCGTGGCGGGTGACCTCGCGGCCCTCCGCGTCGGCGGCCTCGGCCTCCACGGTGTACGTGGTCGCCGTCCCGAGGTGCCCGATGGGCTGCCAGCCCGTGCCGCCGCCGGATATCCGGCCCGGCACCTCCTTCCCCTCGGCGTCCTTGACCTTGACGGAGCGGAGCTTGCCCCAACGGGCCGTCACCGCGAGGGCGCCGCTGGTGGCGACGGAGTCCGCGCCGTCCCGGGGAGCGATCGTCACGACGGCCTTCGACGGGCCGTGCGCGGCGCGCGCCCGGTCGGCCGCGCCCTTCGCGTCCGCGCCGTCCCCGCAGCCCGCGGCGAGCAGGACGGAGCCGAGCGCCAGGGCGACGGCGGCGCCGCTCCGTGCCCGCCGTCCCCGCGGACGTATCGACCGACGTATCGGCTCTCCGGATATCGCCTGATGCATCCCTGGCCCCTCTTCCCCTCGCCCCGCGCGCACTCCCCCGCGCGCGGAACACCGCCACTCGACGCGGCGCCGCCCGCCGGGCGGCCGCACCTTCCGTGTAGATAACCACATGGGTGTGACAGCGGGTTGCCCGGCGGGGGGCTGTTCGGGGCGCGCTCCACGGCGCCCTCGTGGCGGACGGACGACGGGAAAGCGGGACGGGAGGGGGCAGAGGGGCGGGCGCCAACTCCGCAGGACGGTAGGGAGGTTGACGGACCGGACGGGCCAGGAGGCTCCGGACGGCCGGGGCGGCTCAGGACGCTCCGGGCCGCCCCGCATCGGCCGCCGGTCCCGTGGGCCCGGCGTTCTCCGGCGGCCGGGCGGCTACAGGGCCGTCCCCGCCCGCCACTGCTCCCAGGGCATGTTCCAGCCACCGAGGCCGTTGTCCGGGGCGACGATGCGGTCCCGGGAGTGGATGACCTCCACGATGTCGCCGATGAGCGACTGCGTGTAGAACCAACCGGCCGGGGTGGCGCCCTTACCGCCCTTGTTGTCGAGCAGACCGACGCAGCCGTGGCTGGTGTTCTCGTCGCCGAAGATGTCGGGGTCGGCCCAGTAGTTGCCGTGCAGGAAGGTCCCGGAGGTCGTCAGGCGCATCGCGTGCGGCACGTCGGGGATGTCGTAGGCGCGGCCGAAACCGACGGTCCGGGCGTCCATCCGCGTCTTCGGAAGCCGTTCCAGGATCACCATCTTCCCGTTGTACGTGGGATTCTTCTCGTCGCCCGCGGTGACCGGCAGCGTCACCGGCTTCTCCCCCTGCCGGGTGACCGTCAGGCTGTGCCGGGCCGCGTCGATGACGCTCGTCTGGTCCCTGCCGATCCGGAACCGGACGGTCTCGCTCTGGGTGCCGAACGTGCGGGGACCGGCCCGGACACCGTCCAGCCGGACCTCGACGGTGACGTCGGTGCCGGGCCGCCAGCGCTCCTTCGGGCGGAAGTCCAGCCGCTGGTCGCCGAACCAGTGGGGGGCCAGTTCGACGTCCGGATCGGCGGTGACCCGTACGGACCGCTGGACGGCGGCGAGGTCGGGGATCGGGTGGTTGAACTGGAGCGAGACGATCATGCCGGTGCCGACGGTCGCGCCGTCCTCGGGGAGGAGGGTGGCGGCCAGCTTGGCCGGGCCGGTGGTGAAGGTGGTGTGGCGCGTCCTGCGGTCGCCCTCGCCGTCCATCGCCACCGCGTCCACGGTGTACGTCGCCGCGGCCTCCAGCCGGCGCGCGGTGGGCCGCCAGGTCAGGCCGTCCCGGGAGATCCGGCCCGGGACCCGTGCCGCGCCGCCGTCGCCGGTGCGCCGCACGGTCACCCGCTGGAGGCGCCCGTCGGGCACCCGGACGACGAGCCGTCCGCTCTCGCTCACATCGCGGGCGCCGTCGCCGGGCTCGATGTCGATGCCCCGCTCCGCGCCGGGCGGCTTGTCGCCGCCGAGCAGGTCGGGGACGGCGCAGCCGGTCACCGCGGTCAGAGCGCACACCGGCACCAGGGCGAGACGGAGGAGGCGCCGGAGCCGCACGGGGCGGCGGGCCGGCGGACGGGGGGTGCGGTCCTTCTCATCACCGGACATGTGGCGAATTGTTACCGATGCACCGGTTGACGCCCCGGAAGTGACGGCCCGGCAGGTCCGTGTCCCGTACGGGATACGGCGTTGCGGTGGCGCGAGGGCGGTTGGCGGTCGGCGGTTGGCGGTTGGCGGTGGGCCGGAGCCGAGCGGCGGGGTACGGGACGGCTCGGGGCCGGAGCGGGTCGCGGGCAGCGGTCGGGCGGGGGTCCGGAGCGCCCCCATGGGGGGCGGTGCGGCCCGGAAGAAGCGCGATCCGGGCGGAGCCGCAGGTCAGCGGAGGTGGCGGACCGGCGGGTGGCGGGCCGGCGGGCGGTGCGGCGGGAAAAGGACATGAGCGTTGTCGGTGGTCGCCCTTACTCTCGCCTGTGATGGATGCCACCGCGAGCACACCCGCCCGTCCACCGTCCTCCGAACCCCCGCGGCACTCCGCCGTCCGGTCGCTGCTGCGCCTGTGGCCGTTCGTCCGGCCGGTGCGGGCGCGGCTGTGCACCGCCGCGGTCGTCGCCGTGGTCGCGTCCTGCATCAGCCTCGTCATCCCGCTGGTGCTCAAGTGGATCGTGGACGGTCCGGTCGCCGCGGGCGCGCCCGGCGGCGTCTGGCTGGGCGGCGGGTTCCTGCTGGCTCTCGGGGTGGCCGAGGCGGGGCTGTTCGGGCTGCGGCGCTGGCTGGTCGCGCGGCCGCTGGCGGGCGTCGAGGCGGCCATGCGGGAGCGGCTCTACACCCGCCTCCAGCGGCTGCCGGTCTCCTTCCACGACCGCTGGGCCTCGGGACAGCTGCTCTCCCGCGCCACCACCGACCTCCAGCTGCTCCGCATGTTCCTGGCGTTCCCGCTGACGTTCCTGCTGGTCAACGGCGCGACCATCGTGGTGGGCTGCGCGATCCTGCTGAGCCAGCGCTTCTCGCTGGGGCTGGTGCTGCTGGCGCCGGTGGTGCCGCTGATGATCCTCTGCTCGGTCTTCGAGGCGAAGTACGCACTGGCCGCGCGCCGGGCGCTGGACCAGGTCGGCGATCTGACGACGGTGATCGAGGAGTCGGTCCTCGGCATCCGGATCGTGAAGGGGTTCGGCCGCCACCGCAGCCAGGCCCGGATGTTCCGGCGGCTCACCCATGAGCTGCGCACCACCGAGCTGCACAAGGCCCGGCTGCTCGCGACGATCTGGGGCGCCATCACCCTGCTGCCGGAGCTGGCGATCGGCGCCGCGCTGGTGCTGGGCACCGTTCAGGTGGCGGACGGCGCGCTCTCGGCCGGCACGCTGGTCGCCTTCCTGTCGACGGCGCTCGCGCTGCGCTGGCCGGTGGACTCCATCGGCTTCCTGCTGGCGATGAGCTACGAGGCGGCGATGGCCACCGACCGGTACTTCGAGGTGCTGGACGCGCCGACGGCCGAGGCGGCGCAGGCTCCGCCGGAGGGGGCGGCAGCGCTGCTCCCGGGGCCGCGGACGGCCGCCGGCACCGCGGACGGCTCCCGATCCGACAGTCCCGGATCCGACGGCGCCGGATCAGCCCGTACCGACGCCCCCGGCCGTTCCGGCGCGCCCGGCTCGTCCGCCCGCCCGGGCGCCTCCGGCGGGCTCGTCTTCTCCGGCGTCGAGTTCCGCTACCCCGACGCCCCCGGGGGCACCCCGCCGACGCTGCGCGGTGTCGACCTGCACCTCGCGTCCGGGGAGACGATGGCGCTGGTGGGCGCCACGGGTAGCGGGAAGACGACGCTCACGGCGCTGGTCCCGCGGCTGTACGACCCGACCGGCGGCCGGATCACCCTGGACGGCCGCGACCTCACCACGCTCTCCCGGGACGAGGTGCGCGGTCTGGTGTCGGTCGCCTTCGAGGAGCCGACACTGTTCTCCGCAAGCGTCGCCGAGAACGTCCTGATGGGCGGCGCCGACCTCCAGGAGGCGGATCTGCGGCGGGCGTTGGCGGTGGCGCAGGCCGACGGTTTCGTCGCCGCGCTGCCCCAGGGGGTGCACACCCAGGTCGGGGAACAGGGCATGAGTCTCTCCGGTGGCCAGCGGCAGCGGCTCGCGCTGGCCCGCGCGGTCGCCGGCCGGCCGCGTTTTCTGATCCTCGACGACCCGCTCTCCGCCCTCGACGTCCACACCGAGGCGCTGGTCGAGGCGGCGCTGCGGCAGGTCCTGGCGACCACCACCGCGCTGATCGTCGCGCACCGCCCGTCCACGGTCCTGCTGGCCGACCGGGTGGCGCTGCTCTCCGGCGGCCGGATAACGGCCGTCGGCACCCACCACCAACTGCTCCGCGACCACGCCGAGTACGCCGAGCTGATGTCCGGCACCGGCCCCGTCACGGCAGGGCCGGTGCCCCGGCCCCGCGACGCCTCCGGAGGGACCCGATGACGACCGCCCCCGCACCGGGCGCCGTACCCGCCGATCCGCCCGCGCCCGGGCCGCCGCCCGGGGACGAGGACGCCTTCGCCCGGGACGTCCTGCCGGCGCCGCCCGGGGCGTCGCGGCGGCTGCTGCGGTCGCTGCTGGCCCCGCACGCCCGGTGGGTGACGCTCTCCGCCGTGATGCTGCTGCTCCAGCAGGCCGCGGTGCAGGCCGGGCCGCTGCTCGTGGCGTTCGCGCTGGACCGCGCGGTGCCCGCGCTGCGCGCCGGGGCCCACGGCCCGCTGATCACCGTGGCGGTCGGGGCCGCGCTGTGTGCGGTGGTGTCGGGCGGGCTGAAGTACCTCTTCATCCGGCGCTCGGCCCTGATCAGCCAGGACGTGCTGCTGGAGCTGCGGGGCCGTATCTTCCGGCATGCGCAGACGCTCAGCCTCGACTTCCACGAGCGGTACACCTCGGGCCGGCTGATCTCGCGGGCCACCACGGACGTCGAGGCGCTGCGCGAACTTCTCGACGAGGGCCTGGAGGAGTTGATCTCCTTCGTGCTCTCCACCGTCTCCATCACCGTGATGCTCCTCTACCTGGACTGGCGCACCGGCGTCGCGGCGCTCGCCTCCACCGGGCCGCTGGCGCTGCTGATCCGCTCCTACCAGCGGCGTTCGATCCGGGTGTTCAGCCGCAAGTCGTCGGCGGTCGCCGCCGTCATCGTGAAGTTCACGGAGACGGCCAACGGCATCCGCCCGGTGCAGGCGTTCCGCCGGGAGCGGCCCAACGACGCCGCATTCGCCGCGCTGAACCGCACCCATGAGGGCGTCAACGGCGACACCTTGCTGGAGATGGCCCGGTATGTCGTCGGGTCGCGGCTGGTGGCCAACTTCGCGGTCGCCGCGATCGTGCTGTGGAGCGCCTACCGCGTGGCGAGCGGGACGCTGGAGCTGGGCGTGCTGGCCGCCGCCGTGCTGTATCTGCGGCGGCTGTACGACCCGATCGACCGGCTCGGGATGTTCCTCAACTCCTACCAGGGCGCGGCCGCCTCGCTGGAGAAGATCGCCGGTCTGCTGGCGCAGCGCCCGTCGGTCCCCGAGCCGTCCGCCCCCGCGGCGCTGCCGGCCGCCCCCGGCGGGCGGCCCGGCCGGGAGGTCGTCTTCGAGGAGGTGCGGTTCGCGTACCGGACCGGCGGCGAGGTACTGCCCCGCTTCACCCTGCGGCTGGCCGCGGGCGAGACGGTCGCCGTGGTCGGCTCGACCGGCGCCGGCAAGTCGACACTGGCGAAGCTGCTGGCCCGCTTCTACGACCCGACCGAGGGCCGGGTCCTGCTGGACGGCGTGGACCTGCGGGAACTGTCCTCGGCCGAGTTGCGCCGGGGCGTGGTGATGGTCACCCAGGAGGCGTTCCTGTTCTCCGGGACGGTCGCCGAGAACATCGCACTCGGTCGGCCCGACGCCACCCGTGCGGAGATCGAGGAGGCCGCCCGGGCGATCGGGGCGCACGACTTCATCGCCGCGCTGCCTGACGGGTACGACACCGATGTCCGCAAGCGGGGCGGCCGGATCTCCGCGGGCCAGCGGCAGTTGGTCGGCTTCGCGCGGGCGCTGCTCGCCGACCCCGCGGTACTGATCCTGGACGAGGCGACCAGTTCGTTGGACATACCGGGTGAGCGGGCGGTGCAGCGGGCCATGGACACCGTGCTGCGCGGCCGGACGGCGGTGGTGATCGCGCACCGCCTGTCGACGGTGGAGATCGCCGACCGGGTGCTGGTGATGGCCGACGGCCGGATCGTGGAGGACGGCGCCCCCGCCGCCCTGATATCCGACCGCGGCCGCTTCGCCGACCTGCACCGGGCATGGCGGGACAGCGTGGGATGAGCGGGGCCGGCCGTGTGAGGCGGCCGGCCGGCCGGTTCCGGTCCGGCCGGGCGGGCCCGCCGTGCGGCCGCCGGTCCCCGGACGGCGAACGCCGTCTCGTCGACGGGCCGTTGGCGACCTGGCGGCGCTGCGTCAGCAAGGCGGGATGACGGCCGGCGAGGCGGTGCACCGCCTCGCCCCGGTGTACTCGCCCCGGGCACTCGTACGGCCTGCGGCGGAGACGGGCGGGCCGCGGCCGCGGGTGGCGCCGGTCCCGGCGTGTCCGGTCCGCCGCCCGGCTCCCGCTCCGCACGCCTCGTCCCTCGGCTAGCCTGAGTCCACGATGAACCGTTTCACGACGTCATGGGGTGCGTTCGACCTCAGCCGCTTCCCCGAGGACCCCCGCGACCAGCTCCGTGCCTGGGACGCCGCCGACGCCTATCTCCTGGACCACCTCGCGGAGAGCGGGACCGGCACCGCCCCGGACGCCGAGACCAGCCCCGAGCCGCCCCCGGGCCCGTCCGGCACCGGCACCACCGTCGTCCTCGGCGACCGCTGGGGCGCCCTCGCCACCGCCCTGGCCGGGACCGCGGCCGGAGCCGGAGCCGACGCCGAGCCCACCCCCGCCGGCTCCGTCCCCGGCCCCGGAGCCCCTGCCCCCCGTCTCGTCCAGATCACCGACTCGTACCTCACCCACCGCGCCACCGAGGTGAACCTGCGGCGCAACGGGGTCGCCGACGGCATCGTCCAGCTGCGGACGGTGCTGGACGCGCCGCCGGAGCGGATCGATCTGCTGCTGGTCCGGGTGCCGAAGAGTCTGGCGTTGCTGGAGGAACAGCTGCGGCGGCTGGCGCCCGCGGTGCATGCGGGGACCCGGATCGTCGGCACCGGCATGGTCTCCGAGATCCACACCTCCACGCTGAAGCTGTTCGAGCAGATCCTCGGGCCGACCCGCACCTCCCTCGCGGTCCGCAAGGCGCGGCTGATCTTCTGCACCCCCGATCCGTCCCTCTCCCCCGCGGCGCCTTCCTGGCCGCGCAGCTACGCGCTGCCCGCGGACGTGGGCGTGATGTCGGGGCGGACGGTCACCAACCACGCCGGGATCTTCTGCGCCGACCGGCTGGACATCGGGACCCGCTTCCTCCTCGGCCACCTCCCCCGGCGGCAGGGCGCCGAGCGCGTCGTCGACCTGGGCTGCGGCAACGGCGTCGTCGGCACCGCGATGGCGTTGGCCAACCCGGAGGCGGAGACCGTCTTCGTCGACGAGTCGTTCTCCGCCGTGGCCGCCGCACGCGCCACCTTCGCGGCGAACGCGCCCGAGGGCGCGCGGGCGGAGTTCGCCGTGGGCGACGCGCTGACGGGGCTGCCGCCCGGCTCGGTGGACCTCGTGGTGAACAACCCGCCGTTCCACACCCACCGTGCGACGTCCGACGCGACCGCCCGGCGGATGTTCGGCGGCGCCCGCGCCGTGCTGCGGCCCGGCGGGGAGCTGTGGGTCGTCGGCAACCGCCATCTCGGCTACCACGTGCGGCTCAAGCGGCTCTTCGGCAACTGCGAGGTCGTCGCCTCCGATCCGAAGTTCGTCCTGCTGCGGGCAGTGCGCCGCTGACCGGCGGATGGCCGCCCCATAGGGTGCGGCCATGGGGAAACCGGGCCGCACGGCGGCGCGTTCGGGGCGCGAGACGCCCGATCACCGCAGCGCCGCGCGTTATCTCGTGTGGCTGACACGGTGTCAGCTTTCCCGGGTGGCGGCGGGCGCCACTTTCGGCACGCTGTGGATGACGGGGCTGATGATCCCGCCGTACCTGCTCTCCCGCGCCGTCGACGACGGGCTGGTGCCCGGCCACCGGGGGCCGCTGCTCGGCTGGACGGCGGCGCTGCTGGCGATGGGCGCACTCAACGCCGCCCTCGCCATCTCCCGTCACCGCACCATGACCAGGGTCCGGATGGACGCGACGTTCCGCACGGTGCGCGCCGTCGTCGACCAGACGCTGCGGCTGGGCGCCTCGTTGCCGCGCCGGGTGACGGCGGGTGAGGTGGTCACCATCGGCATCGGGGACGTCGGGGTGATCAGCCAGACGCTGACGCTGACCGGCCCGGGGGTGGGCGCGGCCCTCTCGTACGGGGTGGTGGCGGCGCTGCTGCTGGCGGTGGATCCGGTGCTCGCCGCGCTGGTGCTGCTGGGGGTTCCGGCGCTGGCGGTGCTGGTGGGGCCGTTGCTGCGGCGGCTGGAGGGCGCCGAGGCGCGCTACCGGGAGCGGCAGAGCGGGCTGACCGACCGGCTGGCCGATCTGGTCGGCGGGGTGCGGGTGCTCGGCGGGCTGGGCGGCAAGGAGGTCTTCGCGGCGCGCTACCGGCGGGAGTCGGCGGAGCTGTGCGCCGAGGGGTACCGCGTCGGCGCGCACGCCAGCTGGATCCAGGCGCTGGGCGTGGGGCTCCCGGCGCTGTTCCTCGCCGCGGTCGTCTGGCTCGCGGCCCGGATGGCCGCCGCCGGGACGATCTCCGTGGGTGAGCTGGTCGCGGTCTACGGCTACACCGCGGCGTTGGCGGCGCCGGTGTCGTTCCTCATCGAGGCGGGGTACGACGTGACCCGCGGGCTGGTCGCGGCCCGCCGGGTGGTGCGGTTCCTGGGCCTGGAGCCCGACGCACGGGGCGGCGGGGACGACGGTCCGGCGATGCCGTCCGTGCTGCGCGATCCGGTCTCCGGTGTCGAGGTGGTGCCCGGGACGCTGACCGCGCTGGCCGGAGCGCGGCCCGAGGAGTCGGCCGCGGTGGTCGACCGGCTCGGGGGCGTCGCCGGCACCGCCGCGACCTGGGGCGCGGTACGGCTGGACGCGGTGGACGCGGCGCGGCTGCGGGAGCGGATCCTGGTCGCGGACAACGAGGCGGCGCTGTTCGCGGGCACGGTGCGCGAGGCGGTCGAGGGGCGGCGGGCGCGCCCGGCGGACGCGGTGGCCCGCGCGCTCCACACGGCGGTGGCGGAGGACATCGTGCGGGCGCTGCCCGGTGGCCTGGACGCGCTGCTGGATGCGGACGGCCGCAACCTCTCGGGTGGGCAGCGGCAGCGGCTGCGCCTGGTGCGGGCGCTGCTGGCCGACCCCGAGGTGCTGCTCGCGGTCGAGCCGACGTCGGCGGTCGACGCGCACACCGAGGCGACGGTCGCGGCGCGGCTGCACGCCGCCCGGGTGGGCCGGACGACCGTCGTCGCCACCACCTCACCGCTGGTGCTGGACGCGGCGGATGTCGTCTGCCATCTGTCCGGCGGCCGGGTGGCGGCGGTCGGCACCCACCGTGAACTGCTCGCCTCCCACCCGGAGTACCGCGCCCTGGTGGCACGGGGCGCGGACGGTACGGAGGACGGAACGGGCCCGGGGCCCGGCGCCGCCGCCGACGCCCCGTCCGCGCCGGACCTCCCGGCCACCCCGGCCGCCCCGGCCGCTCCCGGCACCGAAGTCCCCGCCCGCCGCGGCCCCGTGGACGAGGCTCCCGGGCAGCCCGCCCCCGTCGCCGAGGAGACCCCATGACGACCGCGCCGGCCCCCGCGCAGACATCGGACGGCGCGCTGCCGATCGCATCCCCCCGGGAGGCCCGGCGCGCGGCCGGCCGGTTGATCCGGCGTGACCGCCGGGCCTTCGCGCTGATGCTCGGGCTCAACGCGCTCGCCGCGGCCGCCGGGCTCGCCGGTCCGTGGCTGCTGGGCCGGATCGTCGACACCGTACGCGGCGGCGGGGGCGCCGCCGCGGTGGACCGGCTGACGCTGCTCATCGTGGCCGGAACGGTGCTCCAGCTGCTGCTGGGCCGCTTCGCGCGCTACGCGGGGCACCGGTTCGGCGAACGGGCGCTGGCCCGGGTCCGCGAGGGATTCGTCGACCGGGCGCTGGCGCTGCCCTCGGCGGTGGTGGAGCGGGCCGGTACCGGGGATCTGACGGCGCGGGGCACCACGGATGTGGCGGCGGTCGCCGGGACGCTGCGCGATGCGACGCCCGAGGTGTCGGTCGCGGTGGTCCAGGCGTTGTTCCTGCTGGGCGCCGTGGTGGTGCTCCATCCGCTGCTCGGGGCGTGTGCGCTGGGCCTGACGGGGTGCGGGTTCGCGGTCCGCTGGTATCTGCGGCGGGCGCGGACCGCCTATCTCGACGAGGGCGCGGCCGTGTCGGAGCTGGCCGGGCTGCTCGCGGCGACCGCCGCCGGGGCCCGGACCATCGATCTGCTCGGCCTGGCGGACCGCCGCGCGGCGGCGGCCCGGCAGGCGATCGAACGGTCCCGCCGCGCCCGGCTGCGCACGCTGTTCCTGCGCAGTGTGCTCTTCCCGGTGGTGGACTTCTCGTACACGGTGCCGGTGGCCGCCGCGCTGGTGGCGGGCGGGGCGCTGCACGACGCGGGCGTGGTGAGCCTGGGCGCGGTGGTGTCGGCGGCGGTGCTGCTGGGCCAGTTGTCGGCCCCGCTGGACACCCTGCTGTTCCGGACGGAACAACTCCAGGCCGGTGCCGCCGCGTTCGCCCGGGTCGAGGGCGTGGGAACGGAGCCGGACGCCCCCGGGCCGGACGGGCCGCCGGTGCCCGGCGGACCGGGCGGCGGCCCCGGCTCCCCCGCGGACGCCACCGCACCGCCCGCCCCCGGGGCGGCAGCGCCGCGGGGCCGGATCGAGGCGCGCGGGGTGCGGTACGCGTACCCGGGCGGGGCGGGCGACGAGGTGCTGCGCGGTGTGGAGCTGACGGTGCGGCCCGGGGAGCGGCTGGCGCTGGTCGGGCCGTCCGGGGCGGGGAAGTCGACGCTGGGCCGGTTGCTGGCCGGGATCGAGGCGCCGCGCGCGGGGACGGTGACGGTCGGCGGGGTGCCGGTGGCCGCGCTGCCGCCGCAGGCGCTGCGCCGTCAGGTGGCGCTGGTCACCCAGGAACACCATGTCTTCCTCGGTACGGTCCGCGACAACCTGCGGATCGCCGCGCCCGACGCCGACGACACCGCGCTGCACGCCGCGCTGGCCGCCGTCGGCGCGGAGTGGGCGGCGGAGCTGCCGTCCGGGCTCGCCACCGAGCTGGGCCCCGGCGGGTTCCTCCCGGACGGGGCGCGGAGCCAGCAGCTGTCGCTGGCCCGGGTGGTGCTGGCCGACCCCGGCATCCTGATCCTCGACGAGGCGACGGCGCTGCTGGACCCGCGGACCGCGCGGCGTACCGAACGGGCGCTCGCCGCCGTGCTGGAGGGCCGTACGGTCATCGCCGTCGCGCACCGGCTGCACACCGCGCACGACGCGGACCGGGTGGCCGTCATGGAGGCGGGCCGGATCACCGAACTCGGTACCCACGACGCCCTCGTGGCGGCCGGCGGTGCCTACGCGGCCCTGTGGCGCGCCTGGCACGGGGACGCCCCCGCCCCGCCGCCGGGGCGCCCGGCGGAGGTCTGACCGGCCGGGTCCGGCGGGCGGCCCGGGGCGGCCCGGCGGACGGGGCGGGGCCGGGTGCGGCAGGGCCGTCCGGCGGTGGATCCGCCGCCGGATTCCCCGCGCCGGAGGCCGTCGGGACCGTCCGAAGCCGACGCGCGCCGACCGTCCGAGGCCCGGATCCACGGGCGGCGGCGCTCTCAAACCCGCGACTTCCGGCCCCGGCTTTTCTCCGACCGCACCGCCCTCAGCTGCACCGTTGCCACCCCGTGCAACACCTCGTCCGTTATCCGAACCCGTAGTCCGGGCTACGGACGGTTTCCGGCCAATTAATTGAAGGGACCCTGACAAGCGGCGCGCGGCGGTGGCACTCTTCCCGGCAGCCGCCACACGGACCCCCACAGTCCCACCGTGCGGCAGTCGGCACCGTCTCCCCCCACACGTTCCAAGTGTTCTGCCTCGCTCTGCCCGGACGGCTTCCCGCCGCCCGGTCCCCCTCGGCCGCGGCCCCACGCCGCCGCCCCGCAGAAGGAGTCAGCGTGAGACGTACCCCCCCTCGTCGCGCCGTCGCAACCGGAGCCCTCGTCGCCGCCGCCGCCATGCTCGCCGTCGGTGTGCAGGCCGGCACCGGCACCGCGGCCACCCCCCAGCCGGGCACCCCCCACGCAGCCCCCGCCGCGGGCGCGCTGCCCGCGAAGCTCTCGCCCGCCCAGCGCGAGCGGCTGATCCGCACCGCCGACGCCGCCACCAAGGCGACCGCCAAGGAGCTGAAGCTCGGCGCCCAGGAGAAGCTGGTCGTCAAGGACGTCTCCCAGGACGCCGACGGCACCACCCACACCCGCTACGCGCGGACCCTGGACGGACTGCCGGTCCTCGGCGGCGATCTGATCGTCCACGAGGCGAAGGGCGGCGCCGTCAAGGGCGTCACCAAGGCGCAGTCCAAGCAGCTGAAGGTCGCCACGACCACCGCGAAGGTCGCGCCGTCCACCGCGTCGGCGAAGGCCCTCTCGTCCGCCCGTTCGCTGGGCGCGTCGAAGGCCGCCGCCGACAAGGCGCCGCGCAAGGTGGTCTGGGCCGCCGACGGCACCCCGCGGCTGGCGTACGAGACCGTGGTCGGCGGTCTCCAGAAGGACGGCACCCCCAACCAGCTGCACGTCATCACGGACGCCACGACCGGCGAGAAGATCTTCCAGTACCAGGGGATCGAGACCGGCGTCGGCAACACCGAGTACAGCGGCAAGGTCACCCTGGGCACCACCGCCTCCGGGTCGTCCTACACGCTGACCGACGGCGCCCGTGGCGGACACAAGACGTACAACCTCAACCACGGCTCGTCCGGCAAGGGCACGCTCTTCACCAACTCCACCGACACCTGGGGCAACGGCACGCCGCAGAACGCGGAGACCGCCGCGGCCGACGCGCACTACGGCGCCGCCGAGACCTGGGACTACTACAAGAACGTGCACGGCCGCACCGGCATCAACGGTGACGGCGTCGCCGCGTACTCCCGCGTCCACTACGGGAACAGCTACGTCAACGCCTTCTGGGACGACAGCTGCTTCTGCATGACGTACGGCGACGGCTACGGCAACGCCGCGCCGCTGACCGCGCTGGACGTCGCCGGACACGAGATGTCCCACGGCGTCACCGCCGCGACCGCCGGCCTCATCTACAGCGGTGAGTCCGGTGGCCTGAACGAGGCGACGTCCGACATCTTCGGCACCGCGGTGGAGTGGTACTCCAACACCGCCGCGGACCCGGGCGACTACCTCATCGGCGAGAAGATCGACATCAACGGCGACGGCACCCCGCTGCGCTACATGGACAAGCCCTCCAAGGACGGCGCGTCCGCCGACTACTGGTCGAGCAGCGTCGGCAACAAGGACGTGCACTACTCGTCCGGCGTCGCCAACCACTTCTTCTACCTGCTGTCCGAGGGCAGCGGCTCGAAGGTGGTCAACGGCGTGCAGTACAACAGCCCGACCTACGACGGGAAGTCGGTGCCGGGCATCGGCCGGGCCAACGCCGAGAAGGTCTGGTTCAAGGCGCTCAGCCAGTACATGACCTCGTCCACCAACTACGCCGCCGCGCGCACCGCGACCCTCAAGGCCGCGGCCGACCTCTTCGGTCAGGGCAGCGCGACGTACAACACGGTCGCCAACACATGGGCCGCGGTGAACGTCGGCTCCCGGGTGTCGGCCGGAAAGTGACATCGTGACCGGGTGACGGCACTCACCGGTCATCTCGGTGTGGCACGGCCGAGCTGCCGACCGATGCACTGAACCCACCAGCGAAAACGGCGAATTGGGCGCCGCTTCCGGATTTCCGGAGGCGGCGCCCTTCGGCGTTGCACGGACCCCGCACCAGGGGTTACCGACGAGTTTCGGCCAACCTCGCTCCAGCGTCCTGACATGAACGCGTTCGGAATGGCAATGTTCCCGACGCACGTCACACCCACATCGCTTTGCACCCCCACCACTTGGCAAAGTTGAAGGAGCACGCGTGACCCCCCGCATATCCCGCAAGGCCCGCATCACCGGTACCGCCGTCGTCGCCGCCGCGGCCCTCGTCGCCGGCGTCGCCGCCACGGCGGGCGCCTCGACCGCCCCGGCCTTCACGAGCGCCTCGCCGGTCGCCCTCACCACCTCGCACCGCGCCGAGATGATCCGCGACGCGAGCGCCGCCAAGGCGCAGACGGCCAAGGAGCTGGGCCTGGGTTCCCAGGAGCAGCTGGTCGTCAAGGACGTCATCAAGGACGCCGACGGCACCGTCCACACCCGCTACGACCGCACCTACGCCGGTCTGCCGGTGCTCGGTGGCGACATGGTCGTGCACCGCGCCAAGGACGGCTCGATCAAGAGCACCACCAAGTCCACCCAGAAGGCCATCAAGGTCGCGTCCCTCACGCCGAAGATCTCCGCCGGCGCCGCCGCGCAGAGCGCGCACGGCACCGCCGCGAAGTCGATCAGCGCCAAGCAGACCGGTGCGCAGGCCGCGAAGAAGGTCGTCTGGGCCGCCTCCGGCTCGCCCGTCCTGGCGTACGACACCGTCGTCAAGGGCGTGAAGAAGGACGGCACCCCGAGCCGGATGCACGTCATCACCGACGCCAACACCGGCAAGAAGCTCTTCCAGTACGACGACATCCGTACCGGCAAGGGCGAGAGCGAGTTCAGCGGCACCGTCGACCTGGGCACCACCAAGGACGGCAGCAACTACACGCTGACCGACGGCGACCGCGGTGGTCACAAGACCACCAACCTGGAGAACGCCGAGGACGGCGACGGCAAGCTCTTCACCAACTCCACCGACACGTGGGGCAACGGCAAGCCGGACAACCCGGAGACCGCCGCCGTCGACGCGCACTACGGTGCCGCCGAGACCTGGGACTACTACAAGGAGGTGCACGGCCGCACCGGCATCAAGGGTGACGGCAAGGGTGCCTTCTCCCGCGTCCACTACGGCGACAACTACGTCAACGCCTTCTGGGACGACAGCTGCTTCTGCATGACGTACGGCGACGGTGAGGGCAACAAGGCCCCGCTGACCGCCATCGACGTCGCGGCCCACGAGATGTCGCACGGTGTCACCTCCGCCACCGCCAACCTCACCTACAGCGGTGAGTCCGGCGGCCTGAACGAGGGCACCTCCGACATCTTCGGCACCTCGGTCGAGTTCTACGCGAAGAACGCCGAGGACCCGGGCGACTACCTCATCGGCGAGAAGATCGACATCAACGGCGACGGCACCCCGCTGCGCTACATGGACAAGCCGTCCAAGGACGGTCAGTCGCAGGACAACTGGGACTCCAGCACCGGTGGCCTGGACCCGCACTACTCGTCGGGTGTCGCCAACCACTTCTTCTACCTGCTGTCCGAGGGCAGCGGCGCCAAGGAGATCGGTGGCGTCAAGTACGACAGCCCGACCGCCGACGGCTCCAAGGTCGAGGGCATCGGCCGGGACAAGGCCGAGAAGATCTGGTTCAAGGCCCTGACCGAGTACATGACCTCGAACACCGACTACAAGGCGGCCCGTGAGGCCACCGTCAAGGCCGCGACCGACCTCTACAAGGCCGACAGCGCCGAGGTCAAGGGTGTCGAGGCCGCCTGGAACGGCGTCGCCGTCAAGTAACGCACCCCGCCGGGCGCCGTACGACGCGGCGCCCGGCACCGCGCCCCACCCCCCCGGGACCCCTGTGACGTGTCCCCGGGCGGGACCGGCGCACCGAGAACGGCGGAACGGCCGGGGATTCCCTCCCCGGCCGTTCCGCCGTTCCGCCGTTCCGTCACTTCGGTGTGCCGGCCCGCCGGCGCACCCCCGGCAGTTCCGTGACGTCACCCCCGTGCGCCACTCCGGGCCACCCCCGTACCTCCCGGCATCCGGCCGCCAACCGGGTGAAGGCGGCAGGCCCCCCGCCCCTCGCACACCGACTCCCTCAGACGAACGGATAGAAAGGAGAAATTCCGGCAAAACCTGACGATTCCCTGGTGAGCCCATGATCGGTCGCATCCCTGTCCTGGACATCCGCCCCCGGCTCGACGACGGCCGCCCCGCGAAGGCGGTGGTGGGCGAGGCCTTCGACCTCTCGGCCACCGTCTTCCGCGAGGGCCACGGCGCGGTCGCCGCCGATGCCGTGCTGACCGACCCGGCGGGCCACCGAGGCCCCCGGATCCCGATGGCCGAACTCCGCCCGGGCACCGACCGGTTCACCGCCGAGGTCACCCCGGACACCGAGGGCCGCTGGACGTACACGGTCGAGGCGTGGGCCGATCCGGTCACCAGCTGGCGCCGCGACGCCGCCGTGCAGATCCCCGCCGGGCTCGACCCCGAACTCACCCTCCGGGAAGGCGCCGATCTGCTGCTCCGCGCCGCCGACGGCGTTCCGAAGGAAGCCGGGCGGGAGGCGGTGCTCGCCGCCGCCGACGCCCTGCGCGACACCACGGCACCGCCCGCCGACCGCCTCGCCGCCGCCACCGCCCCCGCCGTCACCGAGGCGCTCACCCGCCATCCGCTGCGCGATCTGCTCACCGTCGCGGACCCGCTGCCGCTCCTCGTCGAGCGCCGCCGCGCACTGTACGGCTCCTGGTACGAGCTGTTCCCCCGCTCCGAGGGCGCCACCGTACGGCCGGACGGCTCCCTGGCCGGCGGCACCCTGCGCACCGCCGCCGACCGGCTGCCGGCCGTCGCCGCGATGGGCTTCGACGTGGTCTACCTCCCGCCCGTCCACCCCATCGGCACCACCCACCGCAAGGGCCCCAACAACTCCCTGACTGCCGGACCGCACGACGTGGGCTCGCCCTGGGCGATCGGTTCGGCGGACGGCGGCCATGACGCGCTCCACCCGGACCTCGGCACCTTCGAGGACTTCGACCACTTCGTCCGCACCGCCCGTGACCTGCGGATGGAGGTGGCGCTCGACTTCGCGCTGCAGTGCTCGCCGGACCACCCGTGGATCACCCGCCACCCGGAGTGGTTCCGGCACCGCGCCGACGGCTCCATCGCCTGTGCGGAGAACCCGCCCAAGACGTACCAGGACATCCATCCGCTCGACTTCGACACCGACTTCCCGGGGCTGGTCCGGGAGACCGAGCGGCTGCTGCGGTTCTGGATGGCGAAGGGGGTGCGGATCTTCCGGGTCGACAATCCGCACACCAAACCGGTGCACTTCTGGGAGACGGTGCTCGGCGCGGTGGGCCGCACCGACCCGGACGTACTCTTCCTCGCCGAGGCGTTCACCCGCCCCGCGATGGTCCACGCCCTCGCCCGCGCCGGATTCCAGCAGTCGTACACGTACTTCACCTGGCGGAACACCAAGCAGGAGCTGACCGACTACCTCACCGAGCTGACCGGTGAGAGCGCCGCGTATCTGCGGCCCAATTTCTTCGTCAACACCCCGGACATCCTGTCCGGTTATCTCCAGGACGGCGGGCGCCCCGCCTTCGCCGTCCGTGCGGTGCTGGCCGCCACCCTCTCCCCCACCTGGGGCGTCTACGCGGGCTACGAACTGTGCGAGGCGGAGCCCGCGGAGCCGGGAAGTGAGGAGTACCGGGATTCCGAGAAGTATCAACTGCGGCCCCGTGACTGGGAGTCCGCGGCCCGGAGTGGAAAGAGTCTGGCGCCGCTGCTCACCACGCTCAACCGCGTTCGCCGCCGCCATCCCGCCCTTCAGCAACTGCGGCGGCTGCATTTCCATGACACCGACAACGACGCGGTACTCGCCTATTCCAAACGCGCGGGCCACGGCCGCACCGCCGATACCGTCCTGACCGTGGTGAACCTTGATCCACACCACACCCAGGAGGCCACGGTCTCGTTGGACATGCCGGAACTCGGCCTCGGCCGGGACGATTCCTTCCCGGTGCGCGACGAGCTCACCGGCGACACCTACCACTGGGGCAGGGACAACTATGTACGGCTCGGTCCGGGCCAGTCGCCCGCGCCCGCGCACGTACTGTCCCTGCGACCGTCCTCACCGATCGGAGGGTCACCCAATTGATCGTCAACGAGCCCGTGCATGACACGTTCGAGGACACTCCGGAAAAGGACCGCGATCCGGACTGGTTCAAACGCGCCGTCTTCTACGAGGTCCTGGTCCGCTCCTTCCAGGACAGCAACGGAGACGGCGTCGGCGACCTCAAGGGCCTCACCTCGCGGCTCGATTATCTGCAATGGCTGGGCGTGGACTGCCTCTGGCTCCCGCCGTTCTTCAAGTCCCCGCTGCGGGACGGCGGTTACGACGTCGCCGACTACACCGCGGTCCTCGAAGAATTCGGCGACCTCGCCGATTTCGTGGAATTCGTCGACGCCGCCCATCAGCGCGGTATGCGGGTCATCATCGACATGGTGATGAACCACACCAGCGATCAGCACCCGTGGTTCCAGTCCTCCCGCACCGACCCCGAAGGGCCCTACGGCGACTACTACGTCTGGGCGGACGACGACAAGCAGTACGCCGACGCCCGGATCATCTTCGTCGACACCGAGGCGTCCAACTGGACCTTCGACCCGGTGCGCAAGCAGTACTACTGGCACCGCTTCTTCTCCCACCAGCCGGACCTCAACTACGAGAACCCGGCGGTCCAGGAGGAGATGATCTCCGCGCTGCGGTTCTGGCTCGACCTGGGTATCGACGGCTTCCGGCTGGACGCGGTGCCGTACCTCTACGCCGAGGAGGGCACCAACTGCGAGAACCTGCCGCGCTCGCACGCCTTCCTGCGGCGGGTCCGCGCCGAGATCGACGCGCACTACCCGGACACCGTGCTGCTGGCGGAGGCCAATCAGTGGCCCGAGGACGTCGTCGACTACTTCGGCGATTACGCGAGCGGCGGCGACGAATGCCACATGGCGTTCCACTTCCCCGTCATGCCGCGCATCTTCATGGCGGTACGCCGCGAATCGCGCTATCCGGTGTCGGAAATTCTCGCCAAGACCCCGGCGATTCCCACCGGCTGCCAGTGGGGCATCTTCCTGCGGAACCACGACGAGCTGACCCTCGAAATGGTCACCGACGAAGAGCGCGACTACATGTACGCGGAGTACGCCAAGGATCCGCGTATGCGGGCCAACATCGGCATCCGCCGCCGCCTCGCCCCGCTCCTCGACAACGACCGCAACCAGATCGAGCTCTTCACCGCCCTGCTGCTCTCCCTGCCGGGCTCGCCGATTCTCTACTACGGCGACGAGATCGGCATGGGTGACAACATCTGGCTGGGCGACCGGGACGCGGTCCGCACCCCGATGCAGTGGACCCCGGACCGCAATGCCGGATTCTCCTCCTGCGACCCCGGACGGCTCACCCTGCCGACCATCATGGACCCGGTCCACGGTTATCAGGTCACCAATGTCGAGGCGGCGATGAGTTCCCCGTCCTCGCTGCTGCACTGGACCCGCCGGATGATCGAGATCCGGAAACAGAATCCGGCGTTCGGGCTCGGGAGTTACACCGAACTCCCCTCCAGCAACCCGGCGGTTCTCGCCTTTCTGCGGGCCGCTCCCGGCGAGGGCGGCGCGGACGACGACCTCGTTCTGTGCGTGCACAATTTCTCGCGCTTCGCCCAGCCGACGGAGCTGGATCTGACGGAATTCGACGGACGCCATCCGGTGGAACTGATCGGCGGAGTACATTTCCCGCCCATCGGCCAACCGCCGTATCCGCTGACGCTGGCGGGCCACGGCTTCTACTGGTTCCGGCTGCGCCGCAACGCGCCCTGACCGCCGCGGACCGCCCGCCGCCCGTACGCCGTCCGCCGGCCCCCCGGCTCCCGGCCCCTCCTCCGCCCGTACGCCGTCCGCCGCGTCCGGACGGAGACGCGTCCGGGCGAAGGCGCGTCCGGGGCGGCGCGGGCCCGGTCCGGCCGGCGGCGGCGCGGTACGGGCGCCCCGGTGTCCGTACCGTCCGGCGCCGCGGACTCCGTCCGGGGGTACGCTCCCCGCGCCGCCGCACGGAGAACGCAGCATTCCGGGACACTTTGCGCATCCTGTCGAGTCCCCGGGAAGGACGCGCCCCATGCCGGACCCCGCCTCGACCGGTGCTCCGCCCGGATCCGGCAGGCCCCCGCCCGCCGCCGCGCCCGATCTGCTGTCCTCCCTCGCGCCGCTCCTCGCCGACTGGCTGCCCGGCCGCCGGTGGTTCGCCGGACACGGGCGGCTGATCACCGGCTTCACCCTGCTCTCCGCAACCGAGCTGCTGCCCTGCACCGCCGCCGGCGGACCACCCGGACTGCTGCATCTGCTGGTCCGCGTGGAGCAGGCCACCGCCCGGGCCGCCGGGGCGCCGCCCGGTGACTGCTACCAACTGCTGCTGGGCGTGGGCCGGGAGGCGCCGCCCCGCCTCGCGCCCGCGCTGATCGGCCGGCCCGCCGGCGGCCCGCTGCGCGGCCACGCCGTCCACGACGCGCTGCTCGACGGGCACCTGTGCGGGCTGCTGCTGGAGCGGCTGCGGCTGCCGGGCCGGATCGGCGGGCTCGACTTCCACCGCGAGGCGGGCACCGAGATCCCGCCCCGGCTGCCCAGCCGCCCGCTCGGCGCGGAGCAGTCCCACACCTCGCTGGTCTACGGCGAGGCGCTGATCCTCAAGGTCTTCCGGCAGGTCACACCGGGGCTCAACCCGGATCTGGAGCTGTCGCGCGCCCTGGCCGGGGCGGGGTGCCCGCGGGTGCCGGCGCCCGTCGCCTGGTTCGAGGCCCGCGCGCGGGAGCCGGGCGCCGAGCCGACGACGCTGGGCGTGCTCCAGCCGTACCTGCCGGGCAGCGCCGACGGCTGGCAGCTGGCGCGCGCCGCGCTGTCCGGGCGCGCCGACTTCACCGCGCCGGCGCGGTCCCTGGGGCGGGCCACCGCGGAGGTGCACACCGCGCTCGCCCGGGCGCTGCCGACCGCGGCGCTGCGCCGTCCGCAGCTGGAGTCCATCGCGGCGGGGATGCGCGCCCGGCTGGAGACCACCGCCCGCGCGGTGCCCGGTCTGCGGCCGTACCGCGCCGGGCTGCGCGCCGCGTTCGACGCGCTCGCCGCGGCCGGACGGGCCGGTGGCAGCTGGGCGGCGCAGCGCATCCACGGCGATCTCCACCTGGGGCAGACGCTCCGCCCGGCCCGGGGCCCCGGCCGCTGGTCCCTGATCGACTTCGAGGGGGAACCGGCCCGCCCGCTGGCCGAACGGCGTCGCCCGCAGCCCGCGGTCCGCGATGTCGCGGCGATGCTCCGCTCCTTCGACTACGCGGCCCGCAGCGGCCCCTCGGGCGGTGACACCTGGTCGCTGGAGTGGGCGCGCCGCACCCGGGAGGCGTACTGCCGCGGCTACGCGGAGGGCGGCGGCCTCGACCCCGGCGCGGCACCGGAACTGATGCGCGCCTACGAGACCGACAAGGCCGTCTACGAGGTGCTCTACGAGGCCCGGCACCGCCCCGACTGGCTGCCGGTACCGATGGCCGCGGTGCAGCGGCTGGCCGACGGAGGGTGAGGGGCGGGCGCGGGGTGCCGTGCCCCGCACCGCCGGGGTGTCTCCCGCCCGGCCCCGTGTCTCCCGGCCGACCCCGTGCCTCCCGGCCGGCCGCCACCGCGACGCCCCGCGCGGGTCCCGCCCGCCCCGTCCCTTCCGTCCGACGCCCCGCCCAGGAGGCCGCCCATGACCGTCCACCCGCCGTCCCGCCGTCCCGCCGCAGCCCGGGAGGCGGTCGGCCTGGCCCAGCCGGCGGAGCCGGTGGCCCCGGCCGGAGCCGTCGCGGCTCCGGAGGGCGCCGACGCCCCGCCGGCGCGCCCGGCCCCGCGCCTTCCCGACGACGACCGTGCCCGTCTGCTGGCCGGTGCCCACCACGATCCGCACGGGGTGCTCGGGGCGCGGCCGGTGCCCGGCGGGGTGCTCTTCCGGGTGCTGCGGCCGCACGCCCGGCAGGTCGCGGTCGTCACCGGAGGGCGGTGCACGGTCCTGCGGCCCGAGGGGGACGGGCTGTTCGCCGGAGTGCTGCCGCCGGGCGCCGTCCCCGCGTACGAACTGCGGGTGACGTACCCGGACGCCACGCTGACGGTCCGCGATCCGTACGGCTTCCTCCCGGCGCTGGGCGCGCCCGAGCTGGAGCTGCTGGCCGAGGGGCGGCACGAGCAGCTGTGGCAGGCGCTCGGCGCCCGCGTCCTGACGCATCAGGGCGCCACCGGCACCCGCTTCACCGTCTGGGCCCCGAACGCGCGCGGTGTGCGGGTCCTCGGGGACTTCAACCACTGGGACGGCACCGCCTTCCCGATGCGGTCGCTGGGCTCCTCGGGGGTGTGGGAGCTGTTCCTGCCCGGCGTCGGCGCGGGTGAGCTGTACAAGTTCGGGATCACCCGGCCGGACGGCTCGTACACCGTGCGCGCCGACCCGATGGCCCGGCGCACGGAGTGCCCGCCGGCCACCGCCTCGGTCGTCGACGTCTCGCACCACGAGTGGCGGGACGGCGCCTGGATGGCCGCGCGGGGCGCCCGGCCGCCGCACGCCGCGCCGTTCTCCGTCTACGAGGTGCACCTGCCGTCCTGGCGGCCGGGGCTGACCTACCGGCAGCTCGCCACCCAGCTGCCCGCGTACGTCCAGGACCTCGGCTTCACGCATGTGGAGTTCATGCCGCCGGCCGAGCATCCCTTCGGCGGCTCCTGGGGCTACCAGGTCACCGGCTACTACGCGCCGACCGCCCGGATGGGCACCCCGGACGACTTCCGGTATCTCGTCGACGCGCTGCACCGGGCCGGGATCGGGGTGCTGGTCGACTGGGTGCCCGCGCACTTCCCGCGCGACGACTGGGCGCTCGCGGAGTTCGACGGGCGGCCGCTGTACGAGCATCCGGATCCGGCGCGGGCCGCGCACCCGGACTGGGGGACGCTGGAGTTCGACTACGGGCGGGCCGAGGTCCGCAACTTCCTCGTCGCCAACGCGGTGTACTGGTGCGAGGAGTTCCACGTCGACGGGCTGCGGGTGGACGCCGTGGCGTCGATGCTCTACCTCGACTACTCGCGGCCGGCGGGCGGCTGGACTCCCAACGCGCACGGCGGGCGGGAGAATCTGGACGCCGTCGCCTTCCTCCAGGAGATGAACGCGACCCTCTACCGCCGCTGCCCCGGCGTGGTCACCGTCGCCGAGGAGTCCACCGCCTGGGACGGTGTCACCCGCGCCACCCACGAAACGGGCGCGGGCGGCCTCGGCGGGCTGGGTTTCGGGCTGAAGTGGAACATGGGCTGGATGCACGACTCCCTCCGGTACGTCGCCAAGGAGCCGGTGCACCGCCGCCACCACCACGGCGAGATGACCTTCGCGATGGTCTACGCCTACTCCGAGAACTATCTGCTGCCGATCTCGCACGACGAGGTGGTGCACGGCAAGCGGTCGCTGGTGTCGAAGATGCCGGGCGACTGGTGGCAGCGGCGCGCCACCCACCGCGCCTACCTCGGCCACATGTGGGCCCACCCGGGCAAGCAGCTCCTCTTCATGGGGCAGGAGTTCGCCCAGGGCGCGGAGTGGGCGGAGCGCCACGGCCCCGACTGGTGGCTGCTGGACCCGTCGTACGCGGCGGAGCCGGACCACCGCGGGGTGCGGGATCTGGTGCGCGATCTCAACCGCGGCTACCGGGCGGCGCCCGCGCTGTGGGAGCGGGACACCGATCCGGCGGGCTTCGCGTGGGTCGCGGCGGACGCCGCGGAGGACAACGTCTTCGCCTTCCTGCGCTTCGCCGCCGACGGCTCCCCGCTGCTGTCCGTCAGCCACTACTCCCCCGTGGTCCGCGAGGGCTACCGGCTCGGCGTCCCGGACACCGTGGCCGCCTGGCGCGAGGTGCTCAACACCGATGCCGCACGCTACGGCGGCGGCGGGGTCCAGAACCCCGGCGGCCTGACGCCGGATCCGGTGGCCGCGCACGGCCGGGAGAGCTCGCTCACCGTGACCCTGCCGCCCCTGGCCACGCTCTGGCTCCGCCCGGCGTGACGGCAGGGGCGGCCGGGTGCCCGCCGCTCCGCTCAGACCCGCTCGGCGGCCGGTCCGAGCGCGGCCCGCAGCCCGGCGACCGAGGCCCGCCACTGCGGCCCGGAATCCGACTCGTCCCACAGCTCGGCCAGTTCGGAATCGGGGGCGAGCACCCGGTCCAGGGCGCGGACGGCCAGACCGGTCAGCTCGGGCGGCGGCTGCGGTATGACACAGCGCGGCACGGCCACCGCCGCGCCCCCGCACCCGGCGTCACCGGCCGGGCCCGCGCCGCCCGGCTCCGGCCGGGCGGCGCCGCCCGGCCGGGCCGCCGCCAGCAGTGCGGCCGCGGCCACCGCCGTCTCGCCCTCCGGCGCGTCCAGGTACCAGCGCTCCTCGACGGCGTCGGCCAGTGCCGTGCGTACCGCGAAGAGGCGGCGGTTCTCCGGCAGCGCGCCCAGCCGCACCACGAGATCCGCCGCGGCGTCGCCGCCGAACGGACCCGTCCCCCATGTGCCCATGCCCCGCTCCTCGTTCCCCGGCGGCCGGTCCACCCACGGCCGCTGTCGTCCCGTCCCCTGCATGGTGCCGCACCCCACTGACAACGGCCGTCCGGCGACGGCGGGGAACGGTCGGCGGCACGGCGTCTTCGCAGGTGGGGCGCGGAACGCGGACGGGGCGGGCGCCCGAAGGCACCCGCCCCGTCCGGCGGTGGGAGGCGGCGGCGCACCCGGCACCGCCACCCGGCGGCGCGCCCCCGCGGCGCCGGCGCGCGGCGCGGCCGGTCCCGGGGGACGGCGGCCTGCCCGCGTCCGGTCAGACCCCGGCGGGCTCCTTCGCCCCGTCCGCCCGCGGCGCGTCACCGGCCGGTGCGGGGCCGCCGTGGTCGTCGCTCAGGGTCGCCTCGTCGAACGGCAGCCGGCCGGCGAGGACCTCGCCGACCCGGGCCTTGTCGATCTCCTTCGTCCAGGTGCCGATGAGGACGGTGGCGACGGCGTTGCCGGCGAAGTTGGTCAGCGCCCGCGCCTCGCTCATGAAGCGGTCGATGCCGACGATCAGGCCGACGCCGTCGACCAGTTCGGGGCGGTGCGACTGGAGGCCGCCGGCGAGGGTGGCCAGGCCCGCGCCGGTGACCCCGGCGGCGCCCTTCGAAGCGATGATCATGAAGACGAGGAGGGAGATCTGCTGCCCCAGGGCGAGCGGCTGCCCCATCGCCTCGGCGACGAACAGGGCGGACATCGTCAGGTAGATGGCGGTGCCGTCGAGGTTGAAGCTGTAGCCGGTGGGGACGGTGATGCCGACCACGGGCTTGCTGACGCCCAGGTGCTCCATCTTGGCGATCAGCCGCGGCAGCGCCGACTCCGAGGAGGAGGTCGACAGGATCAGCAGGAACTCCCGCGCCAGGTACTTCAGCAGCAGGAAGATGTTGACCCCGGCGAAGAGCCGCAGCAGCGTGCCCAGGACGACGATCACGAAGAGCAGGCAGGTGATGTAGAAGCCGACCATGATGACGGCGAGGGACTTCAGCGCGTCCACGCCGGTCTCGCCGACCACCGCGGCGATGGCGCCGAAGGCACCGACCGGCGCCACCCACATGATCATCGACAGCACGCGGAAGACCAGCTTCTGCAGGTGCCCGATGCCGCGCAGCACCGGCTCGCCGGCCTTGCCGAGCGACTGCAGCCCGAAGCCGACCAGCAGCGCGACCAGCAGCGTCTGGAGCACCTCGCCCCCGGTGAAGGCGGAGACCAGCGTCGTCGGGATCATGCCGAGCAGGAACTCCGAGGTGGACTCGCCGCCACCCGCGGTCTGCGCCTGGCCCGCGTGGCGGACCGACTCGGTCAGGTGCAGGCCCGAACCGGGCTCCAGGATGTTGCCGACGACCAGGCCGATCGCGAGGGCGACGGTGGACATCACCATGAAGTAGCCGAGGGCGAGACCGCCGACGGCGCCGACCTTGGCCGCCTTGCGGACCGAACCCACACCCAGCACGATCGTGCAGAAGATGACCGGCGAGATCATCATCTTGATGAGGTTCACGAACCCGGTGCCGAGCGGCTTCAGCTCGACGGCGACGCCGGGCGCGATGAAGCCCACCGCTATGCCGAGCAGCACCGCGGCGATCACGGCGATGTAGAGGAAATGCGTCCGGTCCCGCTTCTTCGGCGTGCGCTCCTCGGTGGTACCGCCGGACGGCGGCGTCTTTGCAGCCACGGCTGCCTCCTCGCTCTACGGTTGCGCGCGGATCTGCGGCTCGGGCGCAACGAATCCCGGCGACTATGCACCCCAGCTGTGGCGTGCGTCACCCTTACGTGCATTTCGTTCATATAAAAGTGACCGGGCAGACTGTTTGCATGCACCTTGCCTTCCCGCGGACGCCGTTGCGTCTGCGACGCCCGCGCAGCCTGGCCGGGCAGCTCTTCGCGATGCAGGTCCTCCTGGTGACCGTGGTCGTCGCGGGCTGCGCGGTCTTCGCGTACGCAAGCGCCGGGCGGCAGGCGAAGGAGACCGCGCGGCGGCAGACGACGGCGGTGACGACGGCGGTCGCCGACTCGCCCATGGTGGTCGCCGCCGTCCGCGGCGCCGATCCGACGGCGGTGCTCCAGCCGTACACCGAGCGGCTGCGGCGCGACGCGGGCGTCGACTTCGTCGTCGTCATGGCGCCGGACGGCACCCGCTGGACGCACCCCGAACCGGACGCGATCGGCCGGACCTACCTCGGGCACACCGGGCGGGCCCTGCACGGCGAGACGTTCGCCGAGACGCACCTGGGGGTGCTCGGGCCGTCGATGCGGGTCATCGCGCCGGTCCGCGACCGGGCGCACGGCAACCGCATCGTGGCGCTGGTCAGCTCCGGCATCACCATCGCCGCCATCAGCGAGCAGCTGCGCAACCAGGTGCTGGCACTGCTCGGGGTGGCCGCGGCGGCGCTGGCGCTGGGCGGGCTCGGGACGTATGTGATCAACGCCCGGCTGCGGCGCCACACCCACGGGATGAACGCCGCCGAGCTGAGCCGGATGCACGAGTACCACCAAGCGGCGCTGCACGCGGTACGGGAGGGGCTGCTGATGCTCGACGGGCGGCGGCGGGTGTCGCTGATCAACGACGGCGCCCGGGAACTCCTCGGTGTGGCCGGTGACGCGGTGGGCCGCCCGGTGGCGGAGCTGGGGCTGCCCGCGCCCCTGGCGACGGCGCTGACCGCACCCGGTCCGCTCCGCGACGAGCTGCATCTGACGGACGAGCGGGTGCTGGTGGTCAACTCCGCGCCGGTCTCCGGCGGGGAGCACCGCGGCAGCGTCATCACCCTGCGCGACCACACCGAACTCCAGGCGCTCTCCGGCGAGCTGGACTCGGTCCGCGGGTTCACCGAGGCGCTGCGGTCGCAGGCGCACGAGGCCGCCAACCGGCTGCACACGGTGGTGTCGCTGATCGAACTGGGCCGCGCCGACGAGGCCGTGGAGTTCGCCACCGCCGAGCTGGAGCTGGCGCAGGCGCTGACCGACCAGGTCGTCGGCGCGGTCGCCGAACCGGTCCTCGCCGCGCTGCTGCTGGGCAAGGCGGCGCAGGCCAACGAGCACGGCGCGGAGCTGGTGCTGACCGCCGACAGCCGGATCGACGACGGGCTGCTGCCGCCGGACCTGCCCGCCCGCGACCTGGTGACGGTGCTCGGCAACCTCATCGACAACGCCCTGGACGCGGCGGCGCCGGACGCCACCTCGGACGCCGCACCGCCACGGCCCGACGGCCCCGGCGGCCCGGCCGATCCGCCGAAGGTCACCGTCACCGCCCGCTCCGACGGCGGCGAACTGCTGCTGTGCGTGGCGGACAACGGCCCCGGCGTGCCCGAGGAGAGCGCGGCGGAGATCTTCCGGCGCGGCTGGAGCAGCAAGCAGCCGGCGGCGGGCGCGCCCGGGCGTGGCCGGGGGCTGGGCCTGGCCCTCGTCCGGCAGGCGGTCCGGCGCAACGGCGGCACCCTCGCCCTCGACCGCGCACCGGACGGCGGCGCGCGCTTCACGGTCCGGCTGCCGCTGCGGACCACGGACGGAGGCGCCGCATGACCACCACCCCCGACATCAGGGTCCTCGTCGTCGAGGACGATCCGGTGGCCGCCGCCGCGCACACGCTGTACGTGGAGCGGGTCTCCGGCTTCACGGTCTCCGGCACCGTGCACTCGGGCGCGGACGCCCGCCGCCATCTCGACCACCACGCCGTCGATCTGCTGCTGCTCGACCTCTATCTGCCGGACGGGCACGGGCTCCAGCTGATGCGGACGCTGCGCGGCGCCGGGCACGGGGCGGACGTCATCGCGGTCACCTCGGCGCGGGATCTGACGATGGTGCGCGAGGGGGTGTCGCTGGGCGTGGTGCAGTACCTGCTCAAGCCGTTCACCTTCGCCACCCTGCGCGACCGGCTCCAGCGCTACGCCGCGTTCCGCTGCACCGCGGGCGAGGCCAGCGGGCAGGACGAGGTGGACCGCGCCATCGCCGCACTGCGCAACCCGCGCCCCGCGGCGCTGCCCAAGGGCCTGACCTCGGCGACGCTGCGCGCGGTCACCGACGCCCTGCGCGCCGCCCCCGACGGCCTCTCCGCCACCGAGGCCGGCACCGGGGTCGGCATCTCCCGGATCACCGCCCGCCGCTATCTGGAGCACCTGGTGGACACCGGCCGGGCGGCCCGCGCCCCGCAGTACGGTCAGGTGGGGCGGCCGGAGCTGCGGTACCGCTGGTCGGAGCGGTAGCCGGCGGGGCCGGAGCGGCAGCGGGCGGGCGCGGCCGGGACCGGGTGCTGCCCGGAGGTCCTGCCCGTCGGTGCGGCCGATCGCCAACTCCCGTGCCCTGCCGGGCACATGACCGTACGCCACCTGACCGTCGTCGCTCCGCGGGTGGACCGGGCGTCCCCCTTGAGAGGGACCGGCGGGTCCGGCGTGGGACTTCCGGCCGGTGCCGCTTTCGGTCCTCCCGGGCGACGACCCGGGCGGGGTCCGCGGCCGAGGATGGGAGCACATTCGCCCGTCCCGTTCCCAGGAGTTCCCGTGTCCTACGCGGCCGCCGCCCCCGCCCCCGCCCGCACGACGCCCGGTGTCGCCGCCCGCGCGGCGGGCCTCGACAAGGTCTACGGCGAGGGCGAGACGCGGGTGGTGGCGCTGGACCAGGTCTCCGTCGACTTCGCCGCCGGCCAGTTCACCGCGATCATGGGGCCGTCCGGCTCCGGCAAGTCGACGCTGATGCACTGCATGGCGGGGCTCGACACCATCTCGTCCGGCTCGGTCCGCATCGGTGACGTGGAGCTGGCGTCGCTCGGCGAGAAGAAGCTGACCCGGCTGCGCCGCGACAAGATCGGCTTCGTCTTCCAGGCGTTCAACCTGCTGCCGACGCTGACCGCCGCCGAGAACATCACCCTCCCGCTGGACATCGCGGGCCGTAAGCCCGACCCGGCGTGGATGAACGCGGTCATCGAGACGGTCGGCCTCTCCGGGCGTCTCGCCCACCGCCCGAGCCAGCTCTCCGGCGGCCAGCAGCAGCGGGTGGCGGTGGCCCGGGCGCTGGTCGCCCGGCCCGAGATCATCTTCGCGGACGAGCCGACCGGCAACCTCGACTCCCGCTCCGGCGCCGAGGTCCTGGGCTTCCTGCGGGAGTCGGTACGCGCCATGGGCCAGACCGTCGTGATGGTCACCCACGACCCGGTCGCCGCGGGCTACGCCGACCGCGTCGTCTTCCTCGCCGACGGCCGCATCGTCGAGGAGCTGCACCGGCCGACCGCGGACTCGGTCCTGGACCGGATGCGGCGCTTCGACGGCCGCGGCCGCACCCGGTGACCCCGGCCCCGCGCCGCACCGCCCCGCCCTCCCACCCGCGCCCCAGGCACCAGGACTGACTTCCCATGCTGCGAACAGCCGTGCGCAACCTCTTCGCGCACAAAGCCCGGCTGATGATGACCGTGCTCGCGGTCCTCCTCGGCGTCGCCTTCGTCTCCGGCACCCTCGTCTTCAGCGACACCGTCGGCGACGCCCTCAAGAACGCCTCGGCCAAGAACCTCGACGACGTCGCCGTCTCCGTCACGGCCGAGCAGGAGCCCCCGAAGGCCGACGGCCGGCGGGCCACCGCCCTCACCGACGAGACGGCCGACGCGGTCCGCGCGGTGCCCGGCGTACGCGCCGTACGCACCGACGTCACCGGCGACGCGGTCCTCGCCGCCAAGGACGGCAAGCCGGTCGGCGACGCGTGGCAGAACCGCGCCGCCAACTACCAGCCGGGCCCGGACGGCAAGGACAGCCGCTACCCGCTGGTCGCGGGCCGCGGCCCGGCCGCCGCGGGCGAGGTCGCGCTGGCCGAGGCCACCGCGCGCAAGGCCGGCTACCGGATCGGCGACACCGTACGGTTCGCCACCGACGGCCCGGTGCTGACGAAGAAGCTGGTCGGTCTGGTCTCCACCGACGACCCGAAGGTGACTGCGGGCGGTTCGCTGACGCTGCTCGACACCGCCACCGCCCAGCGCCTCTACCTCCACCCCGGCCAGTACGACGAGCTGGTCGTGTCCGCGAAGCCCGGCACCGACGAGGCGGCGCTGACCCGCGAGATCCGCGCGGCCGTCCCGGAGAAGGCGGCGCAGGTCACCAGCGGCACCGCGCTCGCCGAGGAGCAGAGCCGGCTGCTCACCGACCAGAACACGGCGCTGACCTCGACGCTGCTGACCTTCGCCGGGATCGCGCTGTTCGTCGGCGTCTTCATCATCGCCAACACCTTCACCATGCTGATCTCCCAGCGCCGCCGCGAGATCGCCCTGCTCCGCGCGGTCGGCGCCTCCCGCCGTCAGGTGGTGCGCTCGGTGCTCGTCGAGGCGACGCTGCTCGGTGTGGTGGCCTCCGCCGTCGGCATGGGCCTGGGCATCGGCCTCGCGCTGGGGATCCGCTCGGTGCTCAACGCCAACGACGCCGGGCTGCCGGACGGGCCGCTCGTCATCAGCCCGCTCACCTACCTCGTGTCGCTGGCCACCGGCACCGTCGTGACGGTCCTGGCCGCGTGGCTGCCGTCCCGCCGGGCGGCGAAGATCGCGCCGGTGGAGGCGCTGAGCACGCTCGACACCCAGCCGGCGCCGCGCAGCCTGGTGGTCCGCAACGTCTTCGGCGCCGTCGTCGCCGGCCTCGGTGTGGCCGTGATGTGCTGGGTCTCGACGCTGGAGTCCAGCGACGACCTGCCGCTCGCGCTGGCCGGCTCCGCGCTCACCATGACCGGCGTGATCGTGCTGGCGCCGCTCCTGTCCCGCCCGCTGGTCCGCCTCACCGGCGCGGTCACCGGCCGGCTCTTCGGCACGGTCGGCAAGCTCGCCCGGGAGAACGCGCTGCGCAACCCGCGCCGGACCGCCGCGACCGGCTCGGCGCTGATGATCGGCCTCACCCTGATCACCGGTATGGCCGTCGTCGGCAACTCCGCGGAGTCCGCCATCGACCGGATGACCGCGACCCAGCTGACGGCCGAGTACCAGATCAGCACCTCCACCTTCTCCGGTCTGGACCCGAAGCTGTCCGCCAAGGCGGCGCAGGTCCCCGGCGTGACCGCGGTCGCGCCGATGCGCCACTCCAGCTTCCTCCTGGGCGACGAGGGCGTGGTCCTCAACGGCACCGACCCCCGCACCATCGCCCAGGTCACGGCGCTCAAGGTGGTCCAGGGTTCGGTCGGCGCGGTGCGCGGTGAGTCCATCGCGCTGTCGCGGACCGCCGCCGACAAAGCGGGCCTGAGCGCCGGGCAGCGCGTCACCGTCGACCTCCCCGACGAGAAGAAGCACCGTCTGACGGTCGCCGCGGTCTACGAGGACAACGACATCGCCGGTGACGCCTTCTCCGATCTGCCGCTGGTCGCCCTCGGCGTGGACGAGGCCCCCAAGGACGACGCGCTGCTGGTCAAGACCGCGCACGGCGCCTCCGATGCGACCGCCGCGAAGCTGCGGGCCGCCTTCGGCGACAACCCGCTGGTGAAGGTCCAGAACCACGAGGAGCTGCGTCAGGAGACCGCCGGCCCGATCGGGATGATGGTCAACATGGTCTACGGCCTGCTGGGCATGGCCGTCGTCATCGCGGTCGTCGGCGTGATCAACACCCTGGCGATGTCGGTCTTCGAGCGGACCCGGGAGATCGGGATGCTGCGCGCCATCGGGCTGGCGCGGGCCGGGATCAAGCAGATGGTCCGGCTGGAGTCGGTCGTCATCTCGCTCTTCGGCGCGATTCTCGGCATCGGCGTGGGCCTCTTCCTCGCCTGGGCCGGCGGCTCGCTGCTCGCCTCGTCCTGGCGGCTCTACGAGACGCTGCTGCCGTGGGGACGGCTGTCGCTCTTCGTGGCGATCGCGCTGGCCGTGGGCCTGCTGGCCGCCATCTGGCCGGCCCGCCGCGCGGCGAAGCTGAACATGCTGGAGGCCATCGGCGCCCACTGACGGCGCGGTACGACGACGGCGGCGCGCCTTCCCGGTCCGGGGAGGCGCGCCGCCGTCGTCCTGGAAGCGCCGCGGGTCAGAAGACCGACTCGGCCTCCCGCATCCGGTCGAGCGGGACCCGCTTCAGCTCGGTGACGGCATCGGCGAGCGGCACCATCGTCACCTCCGTGCCGCGCAGCGCCGTCATCCTGCCGAACTCCCCGCGGTGCGCCGCCTCGACGGCATGCCAGCCGAAGCGGGTGGCGAGGACACGGTCGTACGCGGTGGGGGTGCCGCCGCGCTGGACGTGGCCGAGGATGACCGGGCGGGCCTCCTTGCCCAGGCGCCGCTCCAGCTCGACGGCGAGGGCGTTGCCGATGCCGGAGAAGCGTTCATGGCCGTACTGGTCGATGGCGCCCTTCTTGTAGTCCATCGTGCCGGGCGCGGGGTGGGCGCCCTCGGCGACGCAGATCACGGCGAACTTCTTGCCGCGCGAGAAGCGTTCCTCGACCATCCGGACCAGGTCGTTCACGTCGAATTCGCGCTCCGGCAGACAGATGCCGTGGGCGCCGCCGGCCATCCCGGACTCCAGCGCGATCCATCCGGCGTGGCGCCCCATGACCTCGACGACCATCACCCGCTGATGGGATTCGGCGGTGGTCTTCAGGCGGTCGATGGCCTCGGTGGCGACGCCGACGGCGGTGTCGAAGCCGAAGGTGCGGTCGGTGGAGGAGATGTCGTTGTCGATCGTCTTGGGGACGCCGACGACGGGCAGCCCGGCGTCCGACAGCATCCGGGCGGCGGTCAGGGTGCCCTCGCCGCCGATCGGGATGAGGACGTCGATGCCGTGCTCGCGGGAGAAGTCCTTGGCGTTCTCGCACGCCTCGCGCAGCCGGTCGCGCTCCAGGCGGGCGGAGCCGAGGATGGTGCCGCCGCGGGCCAGGATGCCGCTGACGGCGTCCAGGTCGAGCTTGCGGTAGCGCCCGTCGAGCAGTCCCTTGAAGCCGTCCTCGAAGCCGATGACCTCGTCGTCGTGGCCGGTCAGGGCGCGGTGGACGACGGACCTGATCACAGCGTTGAGCCCGGGGCAGTCGCCGCCGGCGGTGAGGACTCCGATACGCATCGTGCTGTGTCTCCTGTGCTCGCTGTCCGACGTGTGAGCCGGTCCGATTCTTCCACGGGGCGTCCGGTCCCGCCCTCACCCGCCCGGCGCCCCGCCCCTCTCCCGGGCCCGTTCCCTCAGGGAAACCGGGACGCGCGGTCTATCCAGCTCCGCGGGTATTGTCAAGGTGGCGAGCCTGCCATAACGGCTGTTTCCGACCCTACTCTGACTGCCCCGGCTGATCTGCACGACAACGGATGGACGGAGAGCACGCGTGACCCGCAGCGTGTACGTGACCGGCACCGACCGCGGCGACGGCCGCCAGGTCGTCGAACTGGGAGTGATGGAGCTCCTGACCCGCCACGTCGACCGGGTGGGCGTCTTCCGCCCGCTGGTCCACGACGGACCGGACCGCCTCTTCGGCCTGCTGCGCGCCCGCTACCGCCTCAGCCAGCCCGCCGAGACCGTCTTCGGCCTCGGCTACGACGAGGCCGCCGGCCTCCAGGCCGAGCACGGCACCGACGAACTGGTCTCCCGGCTGGTCGAACGCTTCCACGCGGTGGCCCGGGAGTACGAGTACGTGCTGGTCCTCGGCTCGGACTACGCCGCCACCAACCTCCCCGACGATCTGGGCCTCAACGCCCGCCTCGCCAACGAGTTCGGCGCCGCGGTCATCCCCGTGGTCGGCGGTCAGGGCCAGGACGCCGAGTCGGTGCGCGCGGAGGCGCGCAACGCCTACCGCGCCTACGCCGCGCTCGGCTGCGACGTCGTCGCCCTCGTCGTCAACCGCGTCGATCCGGAGCTGCGGAAAGCCGTCGTGGAGCGGCTGGCGGCGCGGCTGCCGGTGCCGTGCTACGCGCTGCCGGAGGACGGTGCGCTCTCCGCGCCGACCGTCGGGCAGCTGGTGCACAGCCTGGGCGCGGAGGTCCTGCTCGGCGACGACTCCGGGCTCGCCCGCGACGCCCGGGACTTCGTCTTCGGCGGTGCGATGCTGCCGACGTTCCTCAAGGCGCTGACGCCGGGCTGCCTGGTGGTGACGCCCGGGGACCGCGCCGACCTCGTCATCGGCTCGCTCGCCGCCCACAGCGCGGGCGCCCCGCCGATCGCCGGGGTGCTGCTCACCCTGGACGAGCGGCCCGGCCCGGACATCCTGGCGCTGGCGGACCGGCTGGCCCCCGGCACCCCGGTCGTCTCGGTGCCCGGCGGCTCCTTCCCGACGGCCGCGGAGCTGTTCGCCGTCGAGGGCAAGCTCCACGCCGCGGCGCCGCGGAAGGCGGAGAGCGCGCTCGGCCTGTTCGAACGGCATGTGGACACCGTCGAGCTGACGAATCGTATCTCTGTGGCCCGCTCCGGCCGGGTCACGCCGATGATGTTCGAACACGAGCTGATCGAGCGCTCCCGCTCCGGGCGGCGCCGGGTGGTGCTGCCCGAGGGCGGCGAGGAGCGGGTGCTGCGCGCCGCCGACGTGCTGCTGCGCCGGGACGTCTGCGCCCTGACCCTGCTCGGCGAGGAGGAGGCGATCCGCAAGCGCGCCGCCGACCTCGCCATCGACCTGGCGGACGCCCAGATCATCGACCCGCACTCCTCGCCGCTGCGCGAACGCTTCGCCGAGCGGTACGCGCAGCTGCGCGCCCACAAGGGCGTCAGCTACGAGCTGGCCTACGACGTCGTCGCCGACGTCTCGTACTTCGGCACGCTGATGGTGCAGGAGGGCCTGGCCGACGGCATGGTCTCCGGCGCGGTGCACTCCACGGCGGCGACCATCCGGCCCGCCTTCGAGATCATCAAGACGACAGGGGCCGCGCGTCGCGCGTCGGATGGGGCGGTGGCGGGCGACGGGAGGGCGAAGCCGGACGCCCAGATCGTCTCGTCCGTCTTCTTCATGTGCCTGGCCGACCGGGTCCTCGTCTACGGCGACTGCGCGGTCAACCCGGATCCGGACGCCGAGCAGCTCGCCGACATCGCCATCCAGTCGGCCGCCACCGCGGCGCAGTTCGGGGTGGAGCCGCGGATCGCGATGCTGTCGTACTCCACCGGCACCTCCGGCTCCGGCGCCGATGTCGACAAGGTCCGCCGCGCCACCGAACTGGTCCGCAAGCTCCGGCCGGATCTGCTGGTGGAGGGACCGATCCAGTACGACGCGGCGGTCGACGCCTCCGTGGCGCGCACCAAGCTGCCCGACTCCGAGGTCGCCGGCCGCGCGACGGTGCTGATCTTCCCGGACCTCAACACCGGCAACAACACCTACAAGGCGGTGCAGCGCTCCGCGGGCGCCGTCGCCGTCGGACCCGTCCTCCAGGGGCTGCGCAAGCCGGTCAACGACCTCTCGCGCGGTGCGCTGGTGCAGGACATCGTCAACACCGTCGCCATCACCGCGATCCAGGCGCAGGGCGCCCCGCCCGGCGCCGGAGCCGCCTGACCCGCGCCCGCCCGTCCGCCACCACCGGAAAGCGCTCCATGACTGCCGATCCCACCCGCGTCCTCGTCCTCAACTCCGGCTCCTCGTCGGTGAAGTACCAGCTGCTCGACATGGCGGAGAACCGCCGGCTGGCCGTCGGTCTCGTCGAACGGATCGGTGAGGAGACCTCACGGCTCGTGCACACGCCGCTGGCCACCGGCGGCGAACGGCGGGTGCACGAGGGGCCGATGGCCGGCCACGACGCGGCGCTCAAGGCGGTCGCCGCGGAGCTGGCCGCCGACGGACTGGGCCTCGACTCCCCGCAACTGGCCGCGATCGGGCACCGGGTGGTCCACGGCGGCCTGAAGTTCACCGAGCCGACCGTCATCGACGAGGTGGTCCTCAAGGAGATCGAGCGGCTGGTGCCGGTCGCGCCGCTGCACAACCCGGCGAACATCACCGGCATCCGCACCGCCCGGGCGCTCCGCCCGGACCTGCCGCAGATAGCCGTCTTCGACACCGCGTTCCACACCACGATGCCGGAGCACGCGGCCCGCTACGCCATCGACGTGGCCACCGCCGACGCCCACCGCATCCGCCGCTACGGCTTCCACGGCACCTCGCACGCCTACGTCTCGCGCCGCACCGCCCACCTGCTGGGCAAGGACCCGTCCGAGGTCAACGTCATCGTGCTGCACCTGGGCAACGGCGCCTCGGCGTCGGCGGTGGCGGGCGGCCGGTGCGTCGACACGTCGATGGGGCTGACGCCGCTGGAGGGCCTGGTGATGGGCACCCGCTCCGGCGACATCGACCCGGCGGTGACGTTCCACCTCAAGCGGGTCGCCGGGATGTCCGCCGACGAGATCGACGAGCTGCTCAACAAGCGGAGCGGGCTGGTCGGGCTCTGCGGCGACAACGACATGCGGGAGATCCGCCGCCGTATCGACGAGGGCGACAAGGCGGCGTCCCTCGCCTTCGACATCTACATCCACCGGCTGAAGAAGTACCTCGGCGCCTACACCGCGGTGCTCGGCCGGGTCGACGCGGTGGCGTTCACCGCGGGCGTCGGCGAGAACGCCGCCCCGGTGCGCGCCGCGGCGATGGCCGGTCTGGAGTGCCTGGGCATGGCCGTGGACGCCGACCGCAACGCCGTACGGTCCGACGAGCCGCGGCTGATCTCGCCCGACGGCGCCCGTGTCGCGGTCGCCGTGGTCCCGACAGATGAGGAGCTGGAGATCGCCCAGCAGACATACGCGCTGGTCACCGCCTGATGCACACTCCGGCTCCGCGCCCGCCTTCGGGGGAATATTCCGCTCCGAAACAAAACCGATAGGATTCAGCCCATGCGCCGTTCCAAAATCGTCTGCACCCTGGGCCCCGCCGTCGACTCCTACGACCAGCTGAAGACGCTGATCGAGGCCGGTATGAACGTGGCCCGCTTCAACATGAGCCACGGAACCCACTCGGAGCACGAGGAGCGGTACCACCGCGTCCGCAAGGCATCCGAGGAGACCGGCCGCGCGGTGGGCGTGCTGGCCGACCTCCAGGGTCCGAAGATCCGCCTGGAGACCTTCGCCGACGGCCCCGTGGAGCTGGTGCGCGGCGACGAGTTCATCATCACCACCGAGGACGTCGCCGGCGACAAGCACATCTGCGGCACGACGTACAAGGGCCTGCCCGGCGACGTCTCCAAGGGCGACCCGGTCCTCATCAACGACGGCAACGTCGCGCTCCAGGTCGTCGACGTCGACGGTCCGCGGGTGCGCACCATCGTCATCGAGGGCGGTGTCATCTCCGACCACAAGGGCATCAACCTGCCCGGCGCGGCGGTCAACGTCCCCGCGCTGTCGGAGAAGGACATCGAGGACCTGAAGTTCGCGCTGGCGATGGGGTGCGACATGGTCGCGCTCTCCTTCGTCCGCGACGCCAAGGACGTCCAGGACGTGCACCGCGTGATGGACGAGGTCGGGCGCCGCGTCCCGGTCATCGCCAAGGTCGAGAAGCCGCAGGCGGTCGCCAACATGGCCGAGGTCGTCATGGCCTTCGACGCGGTGATGGTGGCCCGTGGTGACCTCGCGGTGGAGTACCCGCTGGAGAAGGTCCCGATGGTGCAGAAGCGCCTGGTGGAGCTGTGCCGGCGGAACGCCAAGCCGGTGATCGTGGCGACCCAGATGATGGAGTCGATGATCACCAACTCCCGGCCGACCCGCGCCGAGGCGTCCGACGTCGCCAACGCGATCCTGGACGGCGCGGACGCGGTCATGCTCTCCGCGGAGTCGTCGGTCGGCGCGTACCCGATCGAGACCGTCAAGACGATGTCGAAGATCGTCGAGGCGGCCGAGGAGGAGCTGCTGTCGAAGGGCCTGCAGCCGCTGGTCCCGGGCAAGAAGCCGCGGACGCAGGGCGGCGCGGTGGCCCGCGCGGCGTGCGAGATGGCGGACTTCCTCAACGGCAAGGCGCTGGTGGCGTTCACCAAGTCCGGTGACACCGCCCGCCGGCTCTCCCGCTACCGCGCGGCCCAGCCGATCCTGGCCTTCACCACCGACGCGGCCACCCGCAACCAGCTCGCGCTGAGCTGGGGCGTGGAGACCTTCGTGGTGCAGCACGTCGACAACACCGACGCGATGGTCGACCTGGTCGACGCGGAGCTGCTCAAGCTCCAGCGGTACAACGAGGGCGACACGATGATCATCACCGCCGGTTCGCCCCCCGGCATCCCCGGCACCACCAACATGGTGCGCGTCCACCGGCTGGGCGGCGAGAGCTGATCCGGCACCGGTGACGCACAGCGGCGGTGGCCGCCCCCGTACGGAGGGGCGGCCACCGCCGTTCCGTTGCCGTCTCAGCTGTTCTCGATGGTCTCGTGGAGCCCGGGGACATGCAGGGTGCCGCCGAACTGTCCCGCCTGGGCGAGCTTCACCTTGGTGAAGTACGCGAACGGGATGTTGATGGGCGGCGGGTGCTCCGGGTCGAAGACGATCGGGATCAGCCCGAAGAGGTTGCCCTGGAGCCGCTCGGTGTAGAGCGTGACCTGTCCGTCGCGGATGGTCGACGTGGAGCCCGGCGTGGACCGGACGTGGTACTTCAGGCCCTTCGGCCCGTCCACGATCTGGTGCAGGTCACCGATGTCGATGCCGCCGGCGGTGAACTTCAGCGCCTGCTTGGTCCGCCCGCTGGGCGTACGGAGGTTGACCACGCCCTTGTAGTCGAGGTCCTTCAGCGTCAGCGAGCTGGCTTCCAGGTGCCAGGGGTCCTCCGGCACGGCGGCCGGGGGCTGCTCGTCCGTACCGTCCGACTTCTTCTCGACGACGCACGGGAACGGCTTCTTCCCGTCCGCGTCCGGCGCACCGGGATCGGCCGTCGCACCGGCCGTCGGCCCGGTGGTGCCGTCCTTCCCGTCGTCCTTCCCGTCGGTGGCCCGGTCCGCGGTGTCCTGCGCGGGATCCGCGGCCGTGTCCGCCGCGTCCTTCGCCGGACCGGCGGTCTTCGGCGCGGACGCCTTCGCCGGGTCCGACGTCTTCGAGGGCTCCGGCGTCGCGGAGGGGCTCGGGCCCGGCGACGCGGCGTCCTTGCCGCTCTCCTCGCCGGTGTCCTGCGTACCGCCGGGGTGGAAGGCGTCCTCGATCTTCTTGCCCCAGCCCAGCGGGTCGTACCAGGGGTTCCCTTCGTCGTCCGTGGGGGACGACGACGGGGTGGCGGACGGGGACGGCGTGGAGCCGCCGCCCTTGCCCCCGGACGCGGAGCCGGACGGCGAGGGCGAGGCGTCGGGCGACGGCGTACCCGGATCCGGCGCCTTCCCCCGGTCTCCGGCCTCGGCGTCCTCGGCGGCCTTCTTGTCCTCGGCGGCCTTCTTCTCCGCGGCCTTCTTCTTGGCGGCCTTCTCCTTGGCCTGCGCCTCCTGCTCCTGCTGGTCCGGAGCGGTGACGCACGGGCCGTCCTTGAAGGGGCTCTTGGGCGCCGGCTTGGCCACCGCCAGCTGGGGCGTGAACCCCATGCCCATGAGCACGGCGGACGGCATCGCGGCGATGGCTATCGCCTTGCCCGCGGGCACATGGAACCGCGTCAGCAGCGGCTTCTTCGGTGCCGCGTGCCTCGGTCCGGATCTCGCCCCGGCGGCTGCGTTCTCGTGCAGCTCGTCACCCGGCACGGTGCCTCCCGTTCGTTCCGTTGGTCGGGCTCGTTCCTGACAGGTCGTCCAGTCCGTCGCCCGATCCCGGAGCCGCCCCGGCCACCGCCGGCTGCCCTCCGACCGCCGCCGCGCTCCGCGCGCCCTGCGGCCCGTCGCCCGCGGCCGCCCGGCCCGGTGCCCACGAGACGCCGAGCGCCCCGCCGAACAGTCCCAGCAGGAAGCCGACGAGGAAGGCGCCGAAGTTCGAGACGACCAGGGAGACGAGGGAGAGCAGGATGGCCGCCACCCCCGCGAAGACCCGCGAGGCCGGCTGGAACCACAGGGTCAGACCGAGGACGACCAGCAGCACGCCGATGATCAGCGATCCGGCGCCGGCGGTGGTCGCCATGCGCACGGTCAGCGAGCCGATCGTGAGATTGGCATAGGGGAAGTACATGATCGGCAGGCCGGCCAGCAGCGTCAGGAGACCGGCCCAGAACGGGCGTTGCCCGCGCCACTGCCGGAACACGAGACGCTTCCGTCCGAGATTCTCGTTCAGTCGTGGTCGCGTATCGGCGCTCATGCCATACCTTCGCTTCGCTCGGCCCCGCATCCACGCGGCGCGCACGGTGGTTCTGGGCTGGACTACGTGACTGCTGACGCCATCGCGGACAGGCGCGGGGTCACCACGGCGCGGCCACCGGCCCCGCCCCCCGCGCCCGTACGCTCAGCGCGTCAGTAGCACTCGCTCTTGCCCTTCGTGACCTTCATCTGCAGGCCACTCAGCTTGAACGTGCCGGCCGTGGTCGCCCACGCCGTCTGCTTGACGCCGGTCAACGTGGCCGTGTCGGCTTCCTGGGCGAACGAGCCGGGATCGGCCTTGTCGCCCTTCTTCATGCCGGGGCCCTTGGACGTCGACCCCGCCGCGACACCGATGTTGATGTTCTGGAAGGTCGCATCGGCGTTGAGCTGATCGAGGTCGATGTAGAGGTTCTTCGCCTCGACCGGCGTGCTGCCGCCGCCGGCCATGAGCTTCATCGACACATCGCCGAAGACCGGCACCGGCACGACGACCGACTGGCACAGGTTCTTGATCTTGGCGTCGGAGAACGCCGAGACCGCGACCGGTACCTGCTTGCCGTCCTTCTGGGCGTCCACCGCTCCGTACTGGACGAAGCCGGTGCCGTCCAGCCGGTCGGTGCTGACCTTGAACTGCTGGCCGGACACGCTGAACGATGCCGCGAGGGCGCCCTGCGACAGGGCGACGCCTATCGCGGCGGTCGCCGCGACGCTGGGCACCATGACGACGGCGAACCGCTTCCATCTGGTCCCGCCACGAGCCAGGGACTCCATGACTTTCCTCCTTCTCGGACGTACATCTCCGGCACCGGCGGACCCGTTCGGTTCCGCGGTACCCGGGATGGGAGAAGTGCTACGTCCTCGGGAAGGAGAGCGCCCGTGCTCGAAAGGCGCATGGCGTTCCGAATACCGGCGATCACCCCCGAGCGACAACCACTGGCCACGCTCTCGCGCAACCTCCTGGGCAGGCCCTGCCGTTGGTGGCCGGGACCCCCCTGCCCACGGTCGGCAACAGGGGCCGCCGACCCACTCGGTGGGGACCCATCTGCCCGTGGGATCGGCTGGCTGCCGACTACGGAAATGGACCGAGCGTGGCCGATCGTGGTGCATTCCACGCCGCCGCACAAGGGGTTCGTTACTTGCGGGTAACGGGCAGATCACCGGGGTGCGACCGAGCGATATCGCACCGGCACACAGCGTCGCCGCGCTCGACCCGGAAATGCGGGGCAATCCCGGCCATACGCCGATACATCGCCCCGCATGACTTACTGCGAGTAACAGCGGCCACGATTACCAAGATTTGGTAAAGCGTGGCCGCTGATCGTTTCACCCGTCCGGTGTACGCCCCGGTCGGCCGACGGGCCCGCGGGAACCGTCAGAAGAGCACCCGGGCCAGCGCGGTACGCGCCGAGACGACCCTCGGGTCGTCCCCGCCGATCACCTCGAACAGCTCGAGGAGACGCACCCGCGCGGTCTCCCGGTCGTCACCGGCGGAGCGCTTGACCGTGTCGACGAGACGGCCGAAGGCGTCCTCGACATGACCGCCGACGAGGTCGAGGTCGGCGGCGCGGATCTGCGCCTGCACATCGGACGGGTCGTCAGCGGCGGCCTTGCGGACGTCGGCGGGGACGAGATCCTGCACCCGGCGCAGCAGTTCGGCCTGGGCGAGACCGAGCTTCGCCTCGGGGTTGGCGGGGTCGTCGGAGAGGACGTTCTTGTACGCCTGCACCGCACCGCCCAGATCGCCGGCGTCCAGCGCCGCACCGGCAGCCGCCAGCGCCGCGTCGTACGGACCGGCCGGGGCCTCGGCGGGCGCCGGGGCATCCGCGGCTTGCGGGTCGACGGGGGCGCCGACGATGCCGAACTGCTGCTCGGCGGCCTGGATCAACTGGTCGAGCACCTGGCGGATCTGCGCCTCGGGGGCCGCGCCCTGGAACAGCGGGATGGGCTGCCCGGCGACGACGGCGAAGACGGCGGGGATGCCCTGCACGCCGAACTGCTGGAAGAGCATCTGGTTGGCGTCGACGTCGACCTTGGCGAGCACGAACTTCCCGGCGTACTCACCGGCCAGCCGCTCCAGCAGCGGGCCCAGCTGCTTGCACGGCTCGCACCATTCGGCCCAGAAGTCGAGGACGACCGGCACTTCGGTGGAGCGCTGCAGGACGTCCTGCTGGAACCCCGCCTCGTCGACGTTGATCACCAAGGGGGTGCCGGCGGCGGGCGTCGCGCCCGTACGCGCCGCCTCGGCGCGCGCCTGCTCGGCCTTCTGCTTCGCCTCCCCGGCGGCCTTCACCGCTGCGAGGTCGACGACTCCGCTCATGGACATGTTGCGTGGCTGCATGGGTCCATCCTCCCCCCTGAACGGCCCGTTCCGGAAAGCGATGCCGAAAATCCGGCCCGAGGGCCGTACCGGATCCTCTTCCCGGGTGCTCCGGCCGTCCGTACACTCCGCCGGGATGCGGTGCACGGCCGGGCCTGGCGCCCGATTCCGGCCCCTCGCGGGGCCCCTGCCTGGCCGCGGGTCCCCACCCGGGCCGATGTGATCGTCGCTCTTACGCTACGACCCGTAGCGTAACTACTGGCGGTCCCACGGCGACACCCCCGCCGGGAAGCCGCCGTCGTGATCTGCCTCACGAGAGGCAGCGGAAACGGAGCTACCGGCCGGTATGGTCGCCCGCATGCCGCACTCCTGCCCCCGGAAACGCCGCACGGGCCGCCCGCGCAGCGTCGAGACCGACCGCGCGATCCTCGACGCGGCGCGGGCCGCCCTGGTCGATCTGGGCTGGGGCCGGTTCACCATGGGCGACGTCGCCGCCCGCGCCGGGGTCGCCAAGACGACCCTCTACCGGCGCTGGGCCAACAAGAACGAACTGGCCGTCGACGCCGTCGCGGTCCTCTTCGACGAGTTGGAACTCCCCGACCGCGGGAGCCTCCAGGCCGACATCGAGGACGTGGTGCTGCAGTTCGGCCGGTTGCTGGAGCAACCGGAGACGAAGACGGCGCTGATGGCGGTGGTCGCCGAGTCGACGGCCGACGCGGCGCTGCGCGAGCGCATCCGCACCGCCATCGTCGACCGGCAGATGGGCCTGGTGATCCTGGGCCGCGCACGCGCCCAGGACCGCGGCGAACTCCCCCCGGACCCGCCCGACAACGACGGCTCCCGCGCCGCGGCGGAGACGGTCGGCCTGATCTTCGACGTCATCGCCGGCACGGTCGTCCACCGCACCCTGGTCTCCGCCGAACCGGTCGACACCGTCTGGGCCCGCCGCCTCGCCACCATCCTGCTGACAGGACTGGCGGGGCTGGCGGGGTGGGAGTGAGGGGCGGCGGGCCGGTGGGGCCGGTCCCGTAGGGGTCCGGCGCCTCCTCCCCTACTTCTTCTCCCGCCAGGCGCAACTCCCCAGCGTGGCGCCGCCCTTCGCGAGCAGCCGGCGGGCTTCCGCGGCCGGGGCCATGGCGCTGTGGCCGCGACGGCAGACGACGGTGCGGTCGCCGTGGCCCGCGAGGTCGACCAGGATCTGGTCCCAGTGGCGGTACTGCACGTCGTGCCCGGTGTCCGCGTACGAGCGCACCACCGGCGCGGTCGGCAGATGGTGCCGCCAGGCGGCGAGGGTGGCGGGCGGCACGGTGGTGTCCTTCTTGCCGCTGTAGAGGTAGACCGGCGCGGTCAGCTTCGACAGGTCCGGGCCCGGCCGCGCGCAGTAGAGCCGCTGCTCGTGGACCTGGGGCGCCGGATCGGCCCGCTGCCCGCGCTGGTTGTAGGTGCGGGCGCCCTCCTCGTACGCGGTGTCGGCGAAGCCGGGGATCTGCTGCACCGGGCTGTCGTCGGGGAACGCCCACCAGACACGCGGGTCGGTGATCTGCTTCTTGACGGCGGCGGTCAACTGCCGGTCCGACAGGGCGCAGTAGTCGGGCCGGGTGCCGTACGGCGGCAGGGCGGCGGCCAGGTGCAGCGCCTCGATGCGCCGCGGGGCCCGTGCGGCCAGCTCGGCGGCGTACGGGCCGCCGCCGGAGATGGCGATCACGGAGACCTTGCGGACGCCGAGGCGGTCGAGGACCGCGAGGGCGTCCTCGGCGAAGTCGGCCTTGCCCAGCCGCGGGTCGTAGGCGGTGTCGCCGAAGCCGTTACGTTCGACGGATATCAGCCGCAGCCCCAGCGACTCGCGGGTGGAGCGGAAGAAGTCGGTCATGTGGGCGGCGCGGGCGCTGGTGCCCGTACCGCCGATGAAGAGCACCGGACGGCCGTTTCGCGGGCCGTCGTCGATGTAGTGCGCGGTCCGCCCGGAGGCGAGGCGGGCGGCGTGGACGCCGGGCCCGAGCGGGTCGAAGTCGTCCTGGACGCGGGCCGGCCGGCCGGCCGCACCCTCCGGCGCGGACGGTGCGGCGCTCGCCACGGCGGACCCGCCCAGCAACACCGCCGCGAGCACGGCGGCGGAGGCGGCACACACGGTACGGACTGTTCTCTTCACACGTTCTCCCGGGTGGACGAGGGGCACACAACTGCCTGCACCTACCCCGAAGTTCCGGGAGAACGCGAGTGGTGACGTTCGGCCTTGTGGCGCTGGCGGTGGCCGGCATGGCGTGCAGTCCGCTGGTCGCCTCGGCACTGAGCGGCTGACACCGGGGGCGGTCACGCCGGTGGCGACGCGCCCTCGCGCCGCCACCGTCCAGCCGGGTCCGGGGGGTCAGAACCCCGCCGGCTCCGTGTAGACCCCCCATTCGTCGCGCAGTGCGTTGCAGATCTCGCCGAGGGTGGCTTCGGCGCGGACTGCCTCCAGCATGGGTTCGATCATGTTGCCGCCGTTGCGGGCGGCGGTGAGCATCGCGTCGAGGGAGGCGGTGACGCGGGCGTCGTCGCGGGCGGCCTTGCGGTCGGTGAGGGTGCGGACCTGTTCGCGTTCGACCTCGTGGCTGACGCGGAGGATCTCCAGGTCGCCGGTGACCGAGCCGTGGGCGCAGTTGACGCCGACGACCTTCTTGTCGCCCTTCTCCAGGGACTGCTGGTAGCGGAAGGCGGATTCGGCGATCTCGCCGGTGAACCAGCCGTCCTCGATGCCGCGCAGGATTCCGGAGGTGATCGGGCCGATGGCGTGCTGTCCGTCCGGGACCGCCCGGGCGCCGCGCTCCTTGATCCGTTCGAAGATCTTCTCGGCGTCGGCCTCGATCCGGTCGGTGAGCTGCTCGACGAACCAGGAGCCGCCGAGCGGGTCGGCGACGTTGGCGACGCCGGTCTCCTCCATCAGCACCTGCTGGGTGCGGAGCGCGATCTCGGCGGCCTGTTCGCTGGGGAGCGCCAGGGTCTCGTCGAGGGCGTTGGTGTGCAGGGAGTTGGTGCCGCCGAGGACCGCGGCGAGCGCCTCGACGGCGGTGCGGACGACGTTGTTGTACGGCTGCTGGGCGGTGAGCGAGACCCCGGCGGTCTGGGTGTGGAACCGCAGCCACTGGGCCTTCTCGCTGGTCGCGCCGTAGACGTCGCGCATCCAGCGGGCCCAGATGCGGCGCGCGGCGCGGAACTTGGCGATCTCCTCGAAGAAGTCGAGGTGCGCGTCGAAGAAGAAGGACAGGCCGGGTGCGAAGGTGTTGACGTCCAGGCCGCGGCTGAGGCCCAGTTCGACGTAGCCGAAGCCGTCGGCGAGGGTGTACGCCAGCTCCTGCGCGGCCGTCGCCCCGGCCTCGCGGATGTGGTAGCCGGAGACGGAGAGCGGCTTGTACGCGGGGATCTTCGCCGCGCAGTGCTCCATGAGGTCGCCGATCAGCCGCAGATGCGGCTCGGGCGGGAAGAGCCACTCCTTCTGGGCGATGTACTCCTTGAAGATGTCCGTCTGGAGGGTGCCGTTGAGGATGGCGGGGTCGACGCCCTGGCGTTCGGCGGCGACGAGGTACATGCAGAAGACGGGGACGGCGGGGCCGCTGATCGTCATCGAGGTGGTGACGTCGCCGAGCGGGATGTCCTTGAAGAGGATCTCCATGTCGGCGGCGGAGTCGATGGCGACGCCGCAGTGGCCGACCTCGCCGAGTGAGCGGGGGTCGTCGGAGTCGCGGCCCATCAGCGTCGGCATGTCGAAGGCGACGGAGAGGCCGCCGCCGCCCGCCTCCAGGATCATCTTGTACCGCTCGTTGGTCTGCTCGGCGTTGCCGAAGCCGGCGAACTGGCGGATGGTCCAGGTGCGCCCCCGGTAGCCGGTGGGGTACAGCCCGCGGGTGAAGGGGTACTCGCCGGGCCAGCCGATCCGCTCGAAGCCGTCGACGGTGTCGCCGGGGCGCGGGCCGTAGACGGGCTCCACGGGGTCGCCCGAGAGCGTGCTGAAGTCCGCATCGCGCTTACGGGCGGAGTCGTACCGGGCCTGCCAGCGGCGGCGGCCCTCTTCGATCGCGTCGGCGTCCATACCTCCGAATTTACTAGGACGTCCTAGTAGTTGTCGATGGCAAGCGCCCGCCGTGTCCCCCTGATCGCTCCCCTACGGGTTCCGCACCCGCCCTGAACAGCACGAACGCGCCCGTCCCCGGGTGGGGAGGGCGCGTGACGCGGAAGGGGGGCGGCGCGGTCAGACCTTGACGGGCTGCGGCGTTCCGTCCTGGAGCCGCGGGCGGATCTCGGCTACGACCTGACGCTCGACGAAGAACGCGGCGGTCGGGATGGTGCCGGCGATCAGCACCCACAGCAGCTTGCCGAACTTCCACTTCGCCTTGGAGCCCAGGTCGAAGGCGAAGACGAGGTAGATGATGAACAGCACGCCGTGGATCTGGGAGACGACGAGGGTGAGGTCCTTGCCCGCACCGAAGCCGTACTTGGCCACCATGCAGGCGCACAGGACGAGGAGCATCACGGCGGTGGCGTAGGCCATCACCCGGTAGCGGGTCAGGACACTGGGCTTCATGCCCCCGAGCGTAACCGGACCTCCTGGGGCGATCTTCGCCGCCCCCGTGGCGTGGCGGCGGGCGGTCCGGCGGGCGGCGGGGAGGCCGTACGGGGCCCCGGCGGGCGCCCCGGTCAGTCCTCGGCGAAGTCGCCCGCGGCGACCCGCAGCGGGCGGAGCATGGCGAAGATCTCGGCGCACTCCCCGGCGTCGTAGGCGCCCAGGCCGAAGTCCATCCCCATCAGGTCGCGGGTGGCGGCGTCGCACACCTCGCGGCCCTTACCGGTGATGGTGGCGAGGGTGCCGCGGCCGTCATTGGGGTTGGGCCGCTTGGCGACCAGACCGGATTTGACCAGCCGGTCGACGGTGTTCGTGACCGAGGTCGGGTGCACCATCAGCCGCTCGCCGATCTTCGACATCGGCAGCTCCCCCGCCTTCGAGAAGGTGAGCAGCACCAGCGCCTCGTAGCGCGCGAAGGTCAGGCCGTACGGCTTGACCACCGCGTCCACCTCGGAGAGCAGGATCTGGTGGGCCCGCATGATCGAGGTGATCGCGGACATCGACGGCACGGCTCCCCAGCGCTGCTGCCAGAGTTCATCGGCGCGCGCGATGGGATCGAAAGGGAGACTGAGCGGCTTCGGCACGCCGTCGACCCTATCGGGCGGTCACATACCGGTCGGACGCGTCTCGGGATCCGGTCGGCCGGACGGCGCTTTCCGGAAGCGAACGGCCCGTCCGGCCGCCGTTCCGTCCCGTACGGGAGGGGGAGGCGGCCGGACGGGCCGTGCGGGCGGCGCGGCAGGCGGGCCCGGGGTGGTGCGGGGTCAGGCCGGGGTGTCGCCGTCCGCCGGGGCGGCGCCGGCGGCGAGGTGACGCTCGACGGTGGCGACCTTCGAGGTCAGGCCGTCGGTGACGCCCGGCCGGATGTCGGCCTTGAGGACCAGGGAGACCCGGCCCGCACGGGCCTCGACGGCGGCGACGGCGCGCTTGACGACATCCATCACCTCGTCCCACTCGCCCTCGATCGAGGTGAACATGGCGTCGGTGCGGTTCGGCAGGCCGGACTCGCGGACGACGCGGACGGCGTCGGCGACGTACTCGCCGACGTCCTCGCCCACGCCCAGCGGACTGACCGAGAAGGCGACGATCATGCGTTGACCGTGCCTTCCCGGCGGGCGCGGGCGGCGATGACCGAGCTCTCGGCCTCGCGCTTGAGCTTGCGCTCGGCGAAGAAACCGCCGGTCGGCAGCACCGAGAGGACGAAGTACAGGGCGGCGGTCTTCAGGTCCCACTTGGTGCGGTTCCAGGCGTCCAGCCAGAAGACGACGTACAGGATGAACAGCACGCCGTGGACCATGCCCATGACCATGACGCCGTCGAAGCTGGTGGTGCGCTTGAGGACCGAGCAGCACAGCAGCAGGAGGAAGGAGATCGCCTCGGGGGCGGAGATCAGTCGGAGCCGGTGGAGTGCGGCGGCGGTCTTGATGTCCACGGGAACCTCGTTCGGGTGGCAGGGGCGGCAGGAGGAGGGGGAGGGTGCGTCTTTCCGGTCTTCGGCGTCACACGCCCACGAAGAGCGGGAAGGCGCGCCCCACAGCGCTTGTGCAAGGGTTCACAAACCCGTCGTCCATTGTTACAGCCGCGCCCGGAACCACCGCGCCGGGGGCCGGACGGCGGCCCGTAGGGGTGGAACGGCCGCCTCCGTCCGGGAGGAACCAGGGGAAACCCCGAGCGGTTCAGGGGCCGGTGGGCCTCCCGCGGCGGGTGACCTGGCGGCTACCGTCTGGGACGTGGCTCAGTTTCGGCTCCACGGGAGCAAGGTGCTCGCCGTCGACTTGTCGGGCGACGCCGTCAAGGCGAAGAACGGCGCGATGGTCGCGTACGAGGGACAGATGTCGTTCAAGAAGAAGACCGGAGGGGGTGAGGGGCTGCGCGGGATGGTCACCCGGCGGCTGACCGGTGAGCAGATGGCGGTCATGGAGGTGAAGGGGCAGGGCACCTGCTATTTCGCCGACCACGCGAGCGAGATCAATCTGGTGCAGCTGCACGGCGAGAAGCTGTACGTGGAGGCGAGCAATCTGCTGTGCACGGACGCCGCGCTGCGCACCGGCACCACCTTCACCGGGCTGCGCGGCGCCTCGCAGGGCAACGGCCTGTTCACCACCACCGTGGAGGGCACCGGCCAGGCGGCACTGCTCTCCGACGGCCAGGCGGTGGTGTTGCGGGTCACCCGGGAGTATCCGCTCCAGGTCGACCCGGGCGCGTATGTCGCGCACACCGGCGATCTCAAGCAGCACCTCCAGTCCGGGGTGAACTTCCGCACGTTCCTGGGCGAGGGGTCCGGCGAGGCGTTCCAGATCCGTTTCGAGGGCGAGGGCCTGGTGTACGTCCAGCCCAGCGAGCGCAACACCATCGGCGGTGAGGTCTGATGCCGTTCACGGTCCTCAACTCCCGCATGGTCGAGGCGCGGATCACGCCCGGGACGCGGCTGTTCAGCCAGCGCGGCGCGATGCTCGCCTACCGCGGCGAGGTCTCCTTCACCCCGAACATCCAGGGTGGTCAGGGCGGCCTCGGCTCGATGATCGGGCGCCGGCTGGCGGGCGAGGCCACCCCGCTGATGACGGTGGAGGGCGACGGCACGGTGATGTTCGGCCACGGCGGCCACCACGTCCAGGTCATCGACCTCACCGGTGAGACGCTCCATGTCGAGGCCGACCGGCTGCTGGCGTTCGACGGCTCGCTGCGCCAGGGCACGATGTTCATGGGCTCGCAGGGCGGTGTGATGGGCATGGTGCGCGGCCAGGTCACCGGCCAGGGCCTGTTCACCACCACGCTGGAGGGCCACGGCTCGGCGGCGGTGATGGCCCACGGCGGCGTCATCGAACTGCCGATCACCCCGCAGCGGCCGGTCCACGTCGACCCGCAGGCGTACGTCGCCCACCGCGGTGAGGTGCGCAACAAGCTCTCCGCCGCGCTCGGCTGGCGCGAGATGGTGGGCCGCGGCTCCGGCGAGGCGTTCCAGCTGGAGCTGTCGGGCCAGGGCACGGTCTATGTACAGGCGTCGGAGGAGAAGCTGTGAGCACACCCGTCATCCACGACGTCCACACCCTGCCGCGGAACGACAACGTCAACCCGTACGCGTTCTCGGTGGAGCTGCAGGGGCAGTGGTTCCTGCAGAAGGGGAAGATGATCGCGTACTACGGCGCGATCGACTTCCACGGCATCGGGCACGGTCCGCTGGAGCGGCTGATCGCGACGAGTTTCCACTCCCCGCTGCACGCGGCGGACTGGGTGGTGGCCGAGGGCCGGGGGAAGATGGTCCTCGCCGACCGGGCGTTCGACGTCAACTCCTACGACCTCGACGACGGCAACCTCACCATTCGCTCCGGCAATCTGCTCGCGTTTCAGCCATCTCTGTCACTGAAGCAGTCGATCATTCCGGGCTTTCTGACGCTGCTGGGCACCGGCACGTTCGTCGCCGCGTCCAACGGCCCGGTGGTCTTCGTCGAGCCGCCGATCCGGGTGGACCCGCAGGCGCTGGTCGGCTGGGCGGACTGCCCGTCGCCGTGCCACCACTACGACCACCAGTACCTGCGGGGATTCCTCGGCGGTGTCCGGGCGCACACCGGCCTGGGCGGGGTGTCGGGCGAGGAGCACCAATTCGAGTTCGCGGGCGCGGGGACGGTCCTGTTGCAGTCCACGGAGGAGCTGATGGCGGAGCGGGCGACGGGCGCGGTGGCGCCGGAGGCGGGTGTGCCGGGGTCCGGGGCGCCGGTCGGGGCGGGTGGCTCACAAGCGCCGCAACTGCCGGGTGCGCTCGGTGGCCTCCAGCAACGTCTCGGGCTGTGAACGGTAGTCTGCGCACGGTGAGCAGCTCGAACGCCTGAGCCACCACATCCGGCCCGGGGAGCCGGTACCGGCGACCGCCGTGCGGTTCGCCCGATCGACCCGCATTTATTTCATCATTCAACTTTTACGGGTAGAATTCATCCATGACGACCGACAGCGACACCCCCTGGCTGACCGACCAGGAACAGCGCGCCTGGCGTACCCATCTGGACGTCAGCCGACTGCTGATGCACCAACTGGAGCGCGATCTCCAGCCGTTCGGGCTGACCAACAACGACTACGAGATCCTCGTCAATCTCTCCGAGGCCGAGGGCCACCGGATGCGGATGAGCGATCTCGCGTCGAGCACCCTGCAGTCCAAGAGCCGTCTCTCGCACCAGATCACCCGCATGGAGAACGCCGGTCTGGTCCGCCGCGAGCACTGCGAATCGGACCGCCGCGGGCTCTACGCCGTCCTGACCGAGGAGGGCTGGGAGACCATGCGCCGGGTCGCGCCGCACCACGTGGCCTCGGTGCGCCGGCACTTCATCGACCTCTTCACCCCGGAGAGCCTGGCGCAGCTGCACTCCTCGCTGGGGCCGGTCGCGGACCGGCTGCGGGAGCACCGCGGCGCGCTCTGAGCCCCTGCGCCGCGGTCCGCGCCCCCGGACCGCGGCACCGGCCGCCCGGCCGCGCACACCCACGCGCCGACGGGCCCGCCCACCGGCACGACGGCCCACCCGCACCCGCCGCGCCGGAAGTCCCGCAGGTCAGCTCAGCACCGGCAGCCGCAGCTCGAACACCGAGCCCTCGCGCACCCGCAGCGAACCGCCGTGCCGCTCGGCCACGTCCCGGGCGATGGCGAGCCCCAACCCGGCGCCGCCGTCGTCCCGCGCCCGGGCGTCGTCGAGCCGGACGAACCGCTCGAAGATCCGCTCGCGGTCACCGGGCGGAACACCCGGCCCGTCGTCCTCGACCCGCAGCACCGCCTCCGCGCCCTCCCGCACCACCGCCACCCGCACCGCCGCGGTGGCATGGCGCTGCGCGTTGTCCAGCAGATTGCCCAGCACCCGGCCCAACTGGCCGCGCGAGCCGGTCACCTCGGCCTCGTCCAGCCGCCCGACCGTGACGGCGATCCGGTCGGCGGGCCGCTGCGACGTCTCCTCCCGCACCAGCGCGGCCAGCGAAACCGGCGCTCCGGCGGGCCGCTCCCCCGCGTCCAGCCGGGCCAACAGCAGCAGGTCGGCGGCGAGTTGCTGGAGCCGTACGGTGTCCTCGACCGCGCCCGGTACGTCCAGCAGGTCGGGGTGGGCGGCGCCGACCTCCAGCTGGGTGCGGAGACTGGCGATCGGGCTGCGCAGCTCGTGCGAGGCGTCGGCGACGAAGCGGCGCTGCCGCTCGACCGACGCCTCCAGCGCGGCCAGCGTCTCGTTGGTGGTCCGCGCCAGCCGCCCGATCTCGTCCCGCGCCGCGGGCACCGGCACCCGGCGGCTGAGGTCGGTGCTCGCGGTGATCGCGGCCATCTCGCCGCGGATGCCCTCGACCGGCCGCAGCGCCCGCCGGGTGACCAGCCAGGTCACGCCCGCCACGACCAGCAGCAGCAGCGGCAGGCCGATCAGCATCGCGGTGCGGAGCGAGTCCACCGCCTGCTGCGCCGTCGCCAGCGGCGCCCCGGCGCGGACCACCGCCTTGCGGCCCGCGGTGTCCTCCGCCTCGACGGTCGCGAAACGGTAGTCGGCGCGGTGCCCGTCGACGGTCGCGGTGCCGTCGCCGACCTTCACGTCGTCGTCGACCTCACCGTGGTGGCCGCCGTCCGCCCCGTCGTCGAAGCCGCCGCCGTCGGGTCCGCCGGCGACCCGTTCGCCGTCGACCTCCTCGACGTCGTCGCCCACGGCCAGCAACCGGCCGTCGTCGTCGGTGACCACCACCGGACGGTCGTCACCGTCCGGCAGATGGAGGTCGCCGTGGACGGAGCCGGTGGCGATCCGGGCGGCGACGGCGCGGGCGGCGACCTCGGCCTGGAGGTCGGTCTGGGCGCGGAGGTTGCCGCGCAGCACCAGCAGCAGCGCCGTGCCGGCCAGGACCAGGGCCAGCGCCACCACCAGCGTCGCCCCGGCCGTCGCCCGGGCGCGGACCGAGCCGAGGGCGTTACGCATCGGTCACCAGCCGGTACCCGGCGCCGCGCACGGTGCGGATGTGCCCGGCGCCCAGCTTGCGGCGGAGCGCGCTGACGTAGACCTCGACGATGTTGAGGTCGCCCTCGTAGGCGAAGTCCCAGACGTGGTCGAGGATCTCGGTCTTGGAGACCACCTCACCGGCGCGGAGCGCGAGCTGTTCCAGGACGGCGAACTCCTTGGCGGTCACCGTCACCTCGGCGCCGTCCCGCAGCACGGTGTGCGCGCCCTGGTCGACGGTGAGCGCACCGACCCGCAGCACCGGCGCGGCCGTCCGCCCGTGGCGCCGCAGCAGGGCCTTCACCCGGGCGACGAGGACCACGTACGAGAACGGTTTGGTGAGGTAGTCGTCGGCACCGGTGTCGAGCCCCTCGGCCTCGTCGTACTCGCCGTCCTTGGCGGTCAGCATCAGGACGGGCACCTCGCTCCCGGCGGCCCGCAGCGCGGCGCAGACGCGGTAGCCGTTGAGGCCCGGCAGCATGATGTCCAGCACGACCAGGTCGTGGACGCCCTCACTCGCGCGGCGCAGCCCCTCGGTCCCGTCGTGGACCACGTCGACGGTGTAGCCCTCGGCGCGCAGCCCGCCGGCGAGTGCGCGGGCCAGGCGTTTCTCGTCCTCGACGATCAGCAGGCGGAACGGGCGCGCGGGTGTGGGATCAGGCATGCGTTCAGCTTCGCACCCCGTTCCTGAAGCGTTCTTCAGGGTCCTTCAGCTCCGCTTCAGCTCGGTTTTGCCACGGTGGGGTCATCGCCGATCACAGGGGAGCAACCACCATGAAGCGCCGTTCCGTCCTCGCCGCCACCGCCGCCGCCGTCCTCATCGCCGGGGGCGCCACGACCGCCGTCGCCGTCAACACGGGCGGCCCCGGCGGCCCGCAGTCCGGGGCACAGACCGCCGCGCAGCTCGCGGCGACCGCCGGTGCCGAGGGCGCCGCGGCGGACGGCGGACGCGACCGCCGGGAGGCCGGGGAGTCCGGGGACGCCGGGCGGGCCGCCGGGGCGAAGACCGACGCCGCGCAGGCCGCGGTCGCCGCGCTGCGGGCCGTCCCGGGCACGGTCACCGAGGTCGAGCTGGACGAGGAGCGCGGCGCCCTGGTCTGGGAGGCCGACGTTCTCGGTCGCGACGGCGCCTGGCACCACCTGGCCCTCGACCCGCTCACCACCCGCGTCCTGCGCTCCCACACCGACCCCGGCACCGGCGGCACGCACGGCCAGGACCGGGCCCGGGCGGCGCTGCGGGGCACCACGGTGGACGCCGCGTCCGCCGCCCGCGCCGTCGGCCGGGGCCACGCCACGGTGACGTCCGTGGACTTCGAGGACGACGACCACGGCGCCAAGGCCGTCTGGGAGGTCGAGACGGTCACCCGGGACGGCCGGGAGCACACCTACCTCGTCGACCCGCGCACCGCCGCGGTGAGCGCCGCCCCGGCCGACGACGACCACGACGACGACTGAGCGTCCGGCCCACGGCACCGGCCCCGGCTCCCGCACGCCGCGGGAGCCGGGGCCGGTGCCGTACGGGCCGCGTCAGCCGCCCGTGAGGCCCGCGACCAGCTCGTCCGCCGCCCGGTACGGATCGCTCTCGCCCGCGACGATCCGGTCCGCGAGGGCCTCCAGGCGCCGGTCGCCGTGGAGATCGCCGATCCGTTCGCGCAGCGCCGTGACCGCGATGGTCTCGACCTCCTGGGCGGCGCGGGCATGGCGGCGCCGGGCCAGTACGCCGTGCTCCTCCATCCACGCCCGGTGCTTCTCCAGCGCCTCGACGACCTCGTCGACGCCCTCCGCGCGCGCCGCGACGGTCTTGACGATCGGCGGCCGCCAGTCCCCTGCGCCCCGCGCGGCGCCGAGCCCGAGCATGTGGTTCAGCTCCCGGGCGGTGGCGTCGGCGCCGTCCCGGTCGGCCTTGTTGACCACGTAGACGTCGCCGATCTCCAGGATTCCGGCCTTCGCCGCCTGGATGCCGTCGCCCATGCCCGGCGCCAGCAGCACCACGCTGGTGTCGGCCTGGGACGCGATCTCCACCTCGGACTGCCCGACGCCGACCGTCTCGACGAGGATCACCTCGCACCCGGCGGCGTCCAGCACCCGGATCGCCTGCGGCGCCGCCCAGGCGAGGCCGCCCAGATGGCCGCGGGTGGCCATCGACCGGATGTAGACACCCGGGTCGGAGGCGTGATCGCTCATCCGGATCCGGTCGCCGAGCAGCGCCCCGCCGGAGAACGGCGAGGACGGGTCGACCGCCAGCACCCCGACCCGCTTCCCCGCCCTGCGGTACGCGGTGACCAGCGCGGAGGTGGTGGTGGACTTGCCGACGCCGGGCGAGCCGGTCAACCCGACGACGTAGGCGTTCCCGGTCAACGGGGCCAGCGCCGCCATCACCTCCCGCAGACGCGGGGAGGCGCCCTCCACCAGGGAGATCAGCCGGGCCACCGCCCGGGGCCGGCCCTGCCGTGCCTGCTCCACCAGCTGCGGGACGTCCACCATCGCTGCTCGGCTCCTTCGGCTGCTGCGGAATCGTTCGTACGGTGCGGTTCACCGGCGCGGGCCGGCGGGCTCACTTCCCCGGGACGCGGACGATCAGCGCGTCGCCCTGGCCGCCACCGCCGCACAGGGCGGCCGCGCCGGTGCCGCCGCCGCGCCGCTTCAGCTCCAGCGCGAGGTGGAGGACGAGGCGGGCGCCGGACATGCCGATGGGGTGGCCCAGCGCGATGGCGCCGCCGTTCACGTTCACCTTTTCGTGGGACACCCCGAGGTCCTTCACGGACTGCACGGCGACCGCGGCGAACGCCTCGTTGATCTCGATCAGATCAAGATCTTCGGTGGTCAGACCCTCCTTGCCGAGGGCGTGGAGGATCGCGTTGGACGGCTGCGACTGGAGGGAGTTGTCGGGGCCCGCGACGTTGCCGTGCGCACCGATCTCGGCGATCCACTCCAGGCCCAGCTCCTCGGCCTTGGCCTTGCTCATCACCACGACCGCGGCGGCGCCGTCGGAGATCTGCGAGGCGGAGCCCGCGGTGATCGTGCCGTCCTTGGCGAACGCCGGGCGGAGCTTGCCGAGCGATTCCTCGGTGGTCTCCGGGCGGATGCCCTCGTCCTGGCTGAAAACGACCGGCTCGCCCTTCCGCTGCGGGATCTCCACCGGAGTGATCTCCGCCTCGAAGATGCCGTTCTTCTGCGCGGCGGCGGCGCGCTGGTGGGAGCGGGCGGCGAAGGCGTCCTGCTCGGGGCGGGCGATGCCGAGGCGGGTGTTGTGCTTCTCGGTCGACTCCCCCATCGCGATGTTCTCGAACGCGTCGGTGAGGCCGTCGTGCGCCATCGCGTCGAGCATCTCCACCGCGCCGTACTTGAAGCCCTCACGGGACTTCGGCAGCAGATGCGGGGCGTTGGTCATCGACTCCTGGCCACCGGCGACGATCACGTCGAACTCCCCGGCGCGGATCAGCTGGTCGGCCAGGGCCACGGCGTCCAGCCCCGAGAGGCAGACCTTGTTGACGGTCAGCGCCGGGACGCTCATCGGGATCCCGGCCTTGACGGCGGCCTGGCGGGCGGGGATCTGGCCCGCGCCGGCCTGGAGCACCTGGCCCATGATCACGTACTGCACCTGGTCGCCGCCGATGCCCGCGCGGTCCAGCGCCGCCTTGATGGCCACCCCGCCGAGGTCGGCGCCGGAGAAGGAGCGCAGCGAGCCCAGGAGACGGCCCATGGGGGTACGGGCCCCCGCCACGATCACGGAGGTGGTGCCGGTCGTTCCGTTCGTTGCAGACATGCGGTGCGGCCTTCCTTTGCAGGGAAGTTAACGAGGGTTCCCGTCAATGTACTGAGGGGTACGCGCCGGGTCACCGGCAAGTGGGTGTGACGGCGCGCACGTTGCGTAACCAGCTGTGCGAGCGGTGCACTGGAGCCATGCTGACGCGAATCGACCACATCGGGATCGCCTGTTTCGACCTGGACCGGACCGTCGAGTTCTACCGTGCCACCTACGGCTTCGAGGTGTTCCACTCCGAGGTCAACGAGGAGCAGGGCGTCCGCGAGGCGATGCTCAAGATCAACGAGACCTCGGACGGCGGCGCCTCCTACCTCCAGCTTCTCGAACCGACCCGGGAGGACTCCGCGGTCGGCAAGTGGCTCGCCAAGAACGGTGAGGGCGTGCACCACATCGCCTTCGGCACCGCCGACGTCGACAGTGACGCCGCGGACATCCGTGACAAGGGCGTCCGGGTGCTCTACGACGAGCCACGGAAGGGCTCCATGGGGTCACGGATCACGTTCCTGCACCCCAAGGACTGCCACGGTGTACTGACCGAACTGGTCACGGCTGCGCCTTCCGCCCCGGACGACCACTGACCGATGTCCTCCCCGGCCGGTAGAGTGCACCTTCGGCCGGGGTACGAGGTGCTCACGCACGGTGCGAGCGCTTCCTGGGGATGGGGCTCGGTCCATACTCCGCCGATGATCTGACACCATTTCTTCGGAAGGGTCGGCTCCGGGGGCGCAGCCTCGTACGACGTGACGTGTACGGGCCCGCGTCCGCAGCACCGGGGACGGCCGCCACCATGACCATGGGACGGATGGGACCGCGCAGTGCGGGGCAACGAGCGCCAGGAGCGTCAGCGGGCTGAGGCCGATCACCTCTCGCAGTTCGAGGCCGAGATGGAGCGGCTGAAGACCGAGCGGGACAAGGCCGTCCAGCACGCCGACGACCTCGGCTATCAGGTCGAGGTGCTGCGCGCCAAGCTGCACGAGGCGCGCCGCACGATCGCGAGCCGGCCCGCCTACGACAACGTCAGTCACCAGGCGGAACAGCTGCTGCGCAACGCGCAGATGCAGGCCGAGCAGTTGCGCGCCGACTCCGAGCGGGAGCTGCGCGAGGCCCGGGCGCAGACCCAGCGGCTGCTCCAGGAGCAGGCCGAGCGGCAGGCCCGCATGGAGGCCGAGCTGCACGCCGAGGCGGTCGAGCGCCGCCAGCGGCTCGACGAGGAGCTGAACGAGCGCCGCCAGACCGTCGAGTCGCACGTCAACGAAAACGTCGCCTGGGCCGAGCAGTTGCGCGCCCGTACGGAGTCCCAGGCCCGTCGGCTGTTGGACGAGTCGCGGGCCGAGGCCGAGCAGGCGCTGGCGGCCGCGCGCGCCGAGGCGCAGCGCCTGGCCCAGCAGGCCCGGGAGCGGCTGGGCACCGAGGCGGAAGAGGCCCGCGCCGAAGCGGAATCCATCCTGCGCCGGGCACGGGCCGACGCCGAGCGGCTGCTGAGCGCCGCCTCCACCCAGGCGCAGGAGGCCACCGACCAGGCGGAGCAGCTGCGTTCGAGCGCGGGCAGCGAGTCGGAGGAGGCGCGGCGCGCCGCCGCCGAGCTGACCCGTACCGCCGAGGCGCGGCTGAAGGAGGCCGACACGGCGCTGCGCGAGGCGCGCGCCGAGGCCGAGAAGCTGGTCGAGGAGGCGCAGCAGAACGCCACCAAGCGGCTGTCGGCCACCGAGTCGGAGAACGAGCAGCGCACCCGTACGGCCAAGGCGGAGATCGCCCGGCTGGTCGGCGAGGCCACCAAGGAGGCCGAGGCGCTGCGGGCCGAGGCCGAGCAGCTGCGCAAGGACGCCGCGGCGGAGTCCCAGCGGCTGATCGACGAGGCGCGCGAGGAGGCCCGGTCCAAGGCGGCGGAGGACTCCGCGGCGCAGCTGGCGAAGGCCGCACGGACCGCCGAGGAGGTGCTGACCAAGGCGTCCGAGGACGCCAAGGCCACCACGAAGGCGGCGGCCGAGGAGGCCGAACGGCTGCGCACCGAGGCCGAGTCGGAGGCCGACCGGCTGCGCGAGGAGGCGCACGACACCGCCGAGCAGCTCAAGGGCGCGGCGAAGGACGACACCAAGGAGTACCGCGCCAAGACCGCCGAACTCCAGGAGGAGGCGCGGCGGCTGCGCGGCGAGGCGGAGCAACTGCGCGCCGACGCCGTCGCGGAGGGCGAGCGGATCCGCGGCGAGGCGCGCCGCGAGGCGGTCCAGCAGATCGAGGAGGCGGCCGGTTCCGCCGAGGAGCTGCTCACCAAGGCGAAGGCGGACGCCGAGGAGACCCGTACCAAGGCCGGCGCGGAGAGCGAGCGGGTCCGTACCGAGGCGATCGAGCGGGCCACCGCGCTGCGCCGCCAGGCCGAGCAGGCGCTGGAGCGGGCCCGTACCGAGGCCGAGGAGCTGCTGTCCGAGGGCGCGCAGGCCGCGGAGCTGGTCGCGTCGGAGGCGGAGGAGGCCGCGGCGCGGCTGCGCGAGGAGACCGGGACGGCCCTCGCCGAGCGGCGCGAGGAGGCGCAGGCCGAGCTGGACCGGCTCACGGCGGACGCCGAGGAGAAGGTCGCGTCGGCCGAGGAGGCGCTGCGCGAGGCGCGCGCCGAGGCGGAGCGGCTGCGCCGCGAGACCCAGGAGGAGGCGGCCCGGCTCAAGGCGGAGGCCGCCGAGCGGCGCCGTACCCTCCAGCAGCAGGCCGAGGAGGAGGCCGAGCGGCTGCGCACCGAGGCCGCGCAGGACGCGTCGGCGGCCCGTGCCGAGGGCGAGTCGGTCGCCGAGCGGCTGCGCACCGAGGCGGCGGCCGAGGCCGAGCGGCTCAAGGGCCGGGCGCGGGAGAGCGCCGACCGGGTGCGGGCGGAGGCCGAGGCGGCCGCCGAGCGGGCCGGCAACGAAGCGGCCGAGGCGCTGTCCGCGGCGCAGGAGGAGGCCGCGCGGCGCCGCCGGGAGGCCGAGCAGCTGCTGGGCGAGGCCCGCGAGGAGGCCCACCAGGAGCGCACCGCGGCGCACGAGCAGAGCGAGGAGCTGCTGACGTCGGCGCGGACCCGCGTCAGCGAGGCGCAGGCCGAGGCGGAGCGGCTGGTCGAGGAGGCCGAGCAGCGCTCCGAGGAGTTGGTGACGACCGCCGAGACCGCGGCGCAGCAGGTGCGCGACGCGGTCGCCGGGCTGCACGGCGAGGCCGAGGAGGAGATCGCCCAGCTGCGGTCGGCGGCCGAGCAGGCGGCGGAGCGGACGCGGGCGGAGGCCGGCGAGGAGGCCGAGCGGGTCCGCGCGGACGCCTACGCCGAGCGCGAGCGGGCCTCCGAGGACGCCACCCGGCTGCGGCAGGAGGCGCAGGAGTCGTCCGAGGCCGCGCAGGAGCTGGCGGAGCGGACGGTCGCGGAGGCCATCGAGGAGTCCGAGCGGCTGCGCGCCGAGGCCGCGGAGGTGCTCGACGAGGCCCGCCGGGACGCGGGCACCGCCCGTACGGAGGCCGCGGAGCAGGCGGACCGGCTGGTCACCGAGGCGACGGCGCAGGCCGAGAAGCTGGTCGCGGACGCCACCGCCAAGGCGCAGCAGCTGCGGACCGACGCGTCGGACGCGCTGGCCGCCGGTGAGCAGGACGCGGCGCGGGCCCGTGCGGAGGCGCGCGGCGATGCCAACCGCATCCGGTCGGAGGCCGCGGAGCAGGCCGACCGGCTGGTCACCGAGGCCCGCGCGGAGGCCGAACGGATCGTCAACGAGGCGGCCGAGCTGACCTCTTCGGCGCAGGCGGACGCCGACCGTACGGTCGAGGAGGCCCGGGAGTCCGCCGAGCGGATCCGCGCCGAGGCCGAGGAGCAGGCGCGGGCGCGGCTGGCCGAGGCGACCGCGGAGGCGGAGCGGCTGCGCCAGGAGGCCGAGGAGGCGCTGGAGCACGCCCGTACGGAGGCCGAGCGCATCGGTGACGAGGCGCGCAAGGCCGCCAACAAGACCCGTTCGGACGCCGCGGTCCAGGCCGACGAGCTGCTGACGGAGGCGGGCACCGAGGCGGAGAAGCTGCGGACGGAGGCGGCCGAGACCGGCGCCCAGGCCGAGCGGGACGCCGACCGTACCCGGGCGGACGCGCGGGAGCAGGCCGACCGGCTGGTGGCCACGGCGACCGCCGAGTCGGACCGGCTGCGTGCCGAGGCGGCCGAGACGGTCACCTCGGCGCAGGAGCACGCCACCCGTACCCGCAAGGAATCGGCCAAGGTCAAGGAGGATGCCGAGGCCGAGGCGGAGCGGCTGCGCGGGGAGGCGCAGGAGGAGGCCGACCGGCTGCTGGACGAGGCGCGCAAGGACGCCGCCAAGCGCCGTGCGGACGCCGCCGAGCAGGCCGATCAGCTGGTCGCGAAGGCCCAGGAGGAGGCGGTGCGGGCGGCCGCGGCCGCCGAGGAGCAGGCCGACACGATGGTCGGCGCGGCCCGCAAGGAGGCGGGCCGCATCGTCCAGGAGGCGACGGCGGAGGGCAACGCGCGGGTGGAGAAGGCCCGAACGGACGCCGATACGCTGCTGAGCGAGGCGCGCGGGGACGCGACGGCCATAAGGGAGCGCACCGAGGAGCTGCGGACCCGTATCGAGTCCGAGGTCGAGGAGTTGCACGACCGGGCGCGCCGGGAGTCGTCGGAGGCGATGAAGAACGCCGGTGAGCGCGTCGACAAGCTCATCGCGCAGGCGACGCAGCAGCAGAAGGAGGCCGAGGAGAAGGCCGAGAAGCTGGTGTCGGACGCGAACAGCGAGGCCAGCAAGGTCCGGATCGCGGCGGTGAAGAAGGCCGAGGGCCTGATCAAGGAGGCCGAGAACAAGCGGGCCGAGGCGGTGCGCAACGCCGAGCGGATGCGCGCCGAGGCCGAGGCCGAGGCCGCCCGGATCATCGAGGAGGGCCGCCGGGAGCTGGACGTGCTGGCCCGCCGCCGCAAGGACATCAACACCGAGATCTCGCGGGTGCAGGACGTGCTGGAGGCCCTGGAGTCGTTCGAGACGCCGGGTGCGGGTGAGGGGAAGACCGGAGGCGGGAAGGCTGCCGCAGGGGCATCGTCAACTCGTTCGAGTGGCAAGCAGTCTGAAGGGTAGCCACTCAAATGAGGGGTCATTCTCCTCTTCAAACGGACATGGGCTCGATGACACGCCGGTCGGGCCCCTAGGATTCTCCTTATCACCTCACCGGTCTCTTTCGACAGGAACCCCATGAGCGACACTTCCTCCCCCTTCGGCTTCGAGCTCGTGCGGCGTGGGTACGACCGCGGTCAGGTGGATGACCGCATTACGAAGCTTGTCGCGGACCGCGACAGCGCGCTGGCCCGTATCACCTCGCTGGAAAAGCGGATCGAGGAGCTGCACCTCGAAACGCAGAACGCCCAGGCCCAGGTCACCGACGCCGAGCCGTCGTACGCGGGGCTGGGTGCCCGCGTCGAGAAGATCCTCCGTCTCGCCGAGGAGGAGGCCCAGGAGCTGCGCGAGGACGCCCGTCGCTCCGCCGAGCAGCACCGCGAGCTGGCCGAGTCGGCCGCCCAGCAGGTCCGTAACGACGCCGAGCAGTTCGCCGTCGAGCGCAAGGCGAAGGCCGAGGACGAGGGTTCGCGGATCGTCGAGAAGGCGAAGGGCGAGGCGTCCACGCTCCGCTCCGAGGCCCAGAAGGACGCGCAGTCCAAGCGCGAGGAGGCGGACTCCCTCTTCGAGGAGACCCGCGCCAAGGCCGCCCAGGCCGCCGCGGACTTCGAGACCAACCTCGCCAAGCGCCGCGAGCAGTCCGAGCGGGACCTGGCCTCGCGTCAGGCCAAGGCCGAGAAGCGCCTCGCGGAGATCGAGCACCGCGCGGAGCAGCTGCGCCTGGAGGCCGAGAAGCTGCGTACGGACGCCGAGCGCCGCGCCCGCCAGACGGTGGAGACCGCGCAGCGCCAGGCCGAGGACATCGTGGCCGACGCCAACCAGAAGGCCGACCGCGTCCGCAGCGAGTCGGAGCGGGAGCTGGCGGCGCTCACCAACCGCCGCGACTCCATCAACGCCCAGCTGACCAACGTCCGCGAGATGCTGGCGACGCTGACCGGTGCGGCCGTCGCCGCCGCCGGTGCCCCGGACGACGAGACCACCACCCGCGGCATCCCGGCGCAGCAGTCCCACTGACGCGTAGTCCGTTCCGTACGAGCGCCTCCGTATCGCCTGTCAGGCGGTGCGGGGGCGCTCGGCCGTCCGGGCGGCGGCCGTCCGGTGGCGGGGCTTTCCGGGCGGCTTTAGCGTGCATACATGATCGAGCTGGACGGGCTGACCAAGCACTACGGTGACAAGGTCGCGGTGGACCACCTCACCTTCACGGTGCGGCCGGGCGTCGTCACCGGTTTCCTCGGCCCGAACGGCGCGGGCAAGTCCACCACCATGCGCATGATGCTCGACCTGGACAATCCGACCGCCGGTTCGGTGCGGATCGACGGGGAGCACTACCGGCGGCTGACGGATCCGCTGCGGTCCGTCGGGGCGTTGCTGGACGCGAAGGCGGTGCACGGCGGGCGCAGCGCGTACCACCATCTGCTCTGTCTGGCGCAGAGCAACGGCATTCCGCGGCGCCGGGTCGGCGAGGTGCTGGACACCGTCGGTCTCACCTCCGTGGCGAAGAAGCGGTCCAAGGGTTTCTCGCTCGGCATGGGCCAACGGCTGGGGATCGCGGCGGCGTTGCTGGGCGATCCGCGGGTACTCCTCTTCGACGAGCCGGTCAACGGCCTCGACCCGGAGGGCATCCACTGGATCCGCAACCTGATGAAGAACCTCGCGGCCCAGGGCCGTACGGTCTTCGTCTCCTCGCACCTGATGAGCGAAATGGCGCTGACCGCGGACCATCTGGTGGTGATCGGGCGCGGCCGGTTGCTGGCGGACACCTCGATGGCGGAGTTCATCCGCGGCAACTCGCGCTCCTACGTACGGCTGCGGTCGCCGGAGGCGGAGCGGCTGCGGGACATGCTGCACGCCGAGCGGATCGCGGCGACCGAGGCGGCGGACGGCGCCCTGGAGGTCGACGGGGTGCCGTCCGAGCGGCTGGGGGAGCTGGCGGCCCGGCACGGTCTGGTGCTGCACGAGCTGAGTCCGCAGCAGGCGTCGCTGGAGGAGGCGTTCATGCGGCTGACGGCGGAGTCGGTGGAGTACCACGCGCACGACGGGGAGCCGGCCGGTGACGGGCCGGCGGAGCCCGTACCGCCCGGGGTGGCAGCGGGACCCGGCGGCTGGGGCGGCGACTGGCGGAAGAAGGGGAGCTGACGATGGCGGCGGTCGGGCAGGTGCTGCGCTCGGAGTGGACGAAGATCCGCTCGGTGCGGTCGACGGTGTGGACGCTGGGCATCGCGGTGGTCGTCACCGTCGGTCTCGGGATGCTGATCTGCGCGCTGGCGGCGAACGACTTCCGCACCGGGCCGGCGCGCGACCGGTCGGTGTTCGACGCCACCAACGTCAGCTTCGCCGGGATGGGTCTGGGCCAGCTGGCGATGATCGTGTTCGGTGTGCTGGTGGTCTCCAACGAGTACAGCACCGGCATGATCCGCAGCTCGCTGGCGGCCGTACCGCAGCGCGGCACCTTTCTGTTCTGCAAGCTGACGGTGGCGACGGCGTTGGTCTTCCTCGTCGGGCTGGCCACCGGTTTCCTCGCGTTCTTCGCGGGGCAGGCGATGCTCGGCGACCACCGGGCGTACCTCGGCGATCCCGGGGTGCTGCGCGCGGTGTTCGGCGGCGGGCTGTACATGACGATGATCGCGCTGTTCTCGATGGCGGTGGCCACGATGCTGCGCAGCCCGATGCTGTCGCTGGGCATCCTGATGCCGTTCTTCTTCCTCGTCTCCAACATCCTCGGCAATGTCTCCGCCACCCGGAAGATCGGCCGGTACCTGCCGGACCAGGCCGGCCAGAAGGTGATGCAGGTGATCCCCCGCACCACCGATGTGCCGTACGGGCCGTGGGGCGGCTTCGGGATCATGGCGGCGTGGACGGCGGCGGCGTTGGTCTGCGGTTACGTCCTGCTGAAGCGGCGCGACGCCTGACCGGGGCGCACCCGGGCGGGATCCGGGGAGCGCGGGCGGGGCGCGCGCCGCGGGTGTGGCGGCCCGCGCCCCGTTTTGGCGAGAACCGTCAAGGGACAGATAGCCTCCTAATCCTCACGGGGGCACGAGGGCGCCTCTGCCCCGACCATCTCGCGAGGGGCGGAGAATGATCGAGGCAGTCGGCCTGACGAAGCGCTACGGCGCCAAGACGGCCGTGCACAACCTGTCGTTCCAGGTGCGGCCGGGGACCGTCACGGGCTTCCTGGGACCGAACGGTTCCGGCAAGTCCACGACGATGCGCATGATCCTGGGACTGGACACCCCGACGTCGGGCCACGCCACCATCGGCGGCCGTCCCTTCCGTCAGCTCCCCAACGCCCCACGGCAGGTGGGCGCGCTGCTCGACGCCAAGGCGGTGCACGGCGGGCGCAGCGCGCGGGCGCATCTGCTGTCGCTGGCGCAGCTGTCGGGCATTCCGGCGCGCCGGGTCGACGAGGTGCTCGGCGTGGTCGGGCTCCAGGACGTCGCGGGGCGCCGCTCCAAGGGGTTCTCGCTCGGTATGGGGCAGCGGCTGGGCATCGCCGCGGCGCTGCTGGGCGATCCGCAGGTGCTCCTCTTCGACGAGCCGGTCAACGGCCTGGACCCGGAGGGCATCCTGTGGGTGCGCAACCTGATGAAGCAGCTGGCCGCGGAGGGCCGTACGGTCTTCGTCTCCTCGCACCTGATGAGCGAGATGGCGCTGACCGCCGAGCATCTGATCGTGATCGGCCGGGGCCAGCTGATGGCGGACATGCCGGTCAAGGACTTCATCTCGGCCAACTCGGCCGACTTCGCCCGGGTCCGTACGCCGGACACCGAGCCGGAGCAGCGCGAGAAGCTGACCGCGGCGCTCGGTGAGGCCGGTGCGCAGATCGCGCCGGAGCAGGACGGCGCGCTGCGGGTGTCCGGCCTGCCGCTCCCCCGGATCAGCGATCTCGCCCACGAGGCGGGCGTCCGCCTCTGGGAGCTGTCGCCGCACCAGGCGTCTCTGGAGGAGGCGTACATGCGCCTGACCCAGGGCGCGGTGGACTACCGCTCGACCTCCGACGCGCGCGCCGGACTCCAGCAGGCGCCCACCGGGCACCCGCAGCAGTTCGCCGCCCCGCACGGCTTCCCGCCCGCCCAGGGCGGACCGGCGCCGCAGGGCGCGATGCCCGGCGCGCAGCCGAACCCGTACGCCCCCCAGGGCCCGTACGCGCCGCAGGCCGCACCGGGCCAGGGCTACCCGCCGCCCGCCCAGGGCGCTCCGGCGCCGCAGGGCCCGATGCCCGGCGCGCAGCCGAACCCGTACGCACCGCAGCCGCCCGCGGCCCCGATGCCGCCGGCCGCCCCCGCCGACATGTCCGCGCCGCACCACGAGGAAGCCCGATGACCAGCCCTCAGCAGCCGCAGCCCGAGCGCGGCCCGAACGACGACGCCGCGGCGCAGGGCCGGCCCGCGGACCAGGGCCAGCAGCCGCCCGCCGCTCCGGCCCAGCCGCCCGTGGCCCCGGGGCAGCCGCCCGCCGCCCCGCCGCAGGCCCCGGCCGCCCCGCAGGGCGCGGCCGCGGCGCAGCCCGGTCCGGAGGCGCCGTCCGCGCCCGCCGCGCACCAAGGGCAGCCCGCCGCGCCCCAGGGGCAGCCCGCCGCTCCCGAAGGGCAGCAGCCCGCCCGGGAGCACGGCACCGTCGTGCTCGGCGCGGTGCCGCAGCCGCCCGCGCGTGAGGGCGGGACGATGATGCTCCAGGCCCAGCCGCTCCCCGCGCACCAGGGCGACGGTCCGCCGCCGCAGCCGCTGGCGGCCGGCGGCAGCCTGGCCAAGGAGCCGGGCACGATGATGCTCAAGGCCCCGGCCGCCCAGCCCGGCGTGGCGCAGCCCGGTGCCCCGGCGCCCGCCGGTCAGCCGGTGGCCCCCGCGCAGGTCCCGCAGGCGGGCGTTCCGCAGCCGCCCGCCCCGGCGCAGCCCGGCCCGGGGCTCCCCCCGCAGGGGCAGCCGTTCCCCGGTGCGCCCCAGGGCGCTCCCACCGGGTACACCTCGCCGATCCCGGTGCGCTCCACCCACCTCGGGCACGCGCTCGCCTCCGAGTGGACCAAGATCCGTTCGGTCCGCTCCACGCTCTGGACGCTGGGCGCGCTCTTCGTCCTGATCTTCGGCATCGGCACGCTGACCGCCCTCGCCCTGGGCACCCAGCGCTTCGTCGACCCCAAGCTCGGCATGGCGTTCTTCGGCGTCCTGCTCGGCACGCTCTGCATCATCCCGCTGGGCGTCCTGGTGATCTCGTCCGAGTACGGCACCGGCATGATCCGTACGACGATGACCGCCTGCCCCAGCCGCGCCCGGGTGCTCGGCGCCAAGGCGATCGTCTTCACCGCGCTGGCCTTCGTCATCACGACGATCACCACCACGCTCGTCGCCGTGCTCACCAACGGCATGGTCAGCGGCCCGGACCCGACGTCCGGCGAATGGCTCCGGGTCACCGTCGGCGCCGGTCTGTACGTCTCGGTGCTCGGTCTGCTGGCGCTCGCCGTCGGTTCGCTGCTGCGGCACTCCGCGGGCGCCATCAGCGCCATGCTCGGGCTGGTGCTGCTGCCGATGCTGCTGGCGGTCTTCATGCTCGGCTCGGAGAGCCTGAAGTCGGTGAGCAAGGCCCTGATCGAGTACTCGGTGCCCAACTCGCTGGCGTCGCTGTACGGCAACCCGTTCCTCGGCACCGAGAACGGCCCGCAGGGCTGGGAGCCCCTCTGGATCCTGATGGGTGTCACCGCGGTCGTCCTGGGCGCCGCCTTCGTCACCCAGTCCCGGCGCGACGTGTAATCCGTCCCCGGAAGCACACCAGGGCGTGCCCGCCCGTTCCGCCGCGGCGCGGGACCGGCGGGCACGCCCTGCGCCGTTCCCGGGCACCGGCCGGGCCGGCGGAGAACCCGGTGCCGTCCGACGGCCGCGCCGCTACCCTCGCGCGGGCGTGATCCGCGACGAGGCACGGCTGCTGGCCCTGGAGGTCGAGGCGATCCACGGCCTCGACCGCTCACCACCGCCGCCAACCACGCCTCCGGTCGGTCGCCCGCCGTCTGCGCCTCACCCCGCTGGGGTGGCTGTGGCGGCTGCGGGAGGCGACGCCGGAGGACACCCCCTTCTAGTACCGCGGCGCGTTCCGCGACCGCTGGAGGCGGGCGCTGCGGCGGTCGCGCGCGTTCCAGCACGCCTTGTGCCAGTGGCGGCGGTCGTCGACGTCGCCGAGCCGCGGCCAGGCGACGACGTGCGGGACGCCCGGCGGGATCTCCTGGTCGCAGCCGGGGCAGCGGTAGTGCTTGGCGGCGCCGCCCCCGCCGACGTGGCGGACGACCCACTCCTCACCGCGCCACTCGGCGGTCTGTTCCAGGCCGTAGCGGTCCCCCTCTGCGCGTTCGACGGGCTTCGCACCGCCACGCTGGCGGTTTCGACGCGGAGACACAGGGCACCTCGGGAGATCTGCGGGGTCACGGGCCGTCACCAGCGTACGCGCCGTTCGGGTGGGCGCGGCGGGCCCGGTGCGCTCCTGTGATCATCGGCAAATCCCGGCGCCGGACCGTGCCTTCGGCACGTGTCAGATCGTTGTTTCCTGCGTGGGGGAGCCGCGTCGGCTGCGAGGAGGCAGAGAGCGATGCGCGTGGGGGCTTTCGTCCTGGCCGCTCAATTCCCGGGCCAGGGACAGGGGGAAGCGCTGCACAGAGCGGTCCGCTGCGCGGAGGTCGCGGAGCGGGCGGGGCTCGATGACGTATGGCTGGCGGAGCACCACTTCGTGCCGTACGGCGTCTGCCCGTCGGCGGTGACGCTCGCCGCCCTGCTGCTGGGCCGGACGGAGCGGATCGGCGTCGGCACCGCGGTCAGCGTGCTGCCGACCCAGCACCCGGTGGCGCTGGGTGAGCAGGCGGCGCTGCTGCACCTCACCTCCGGCGGCCGCTTCACCCTCGGCGTCGGCCGCGGCGGGCCCTGGGTCGATCTGGAGGTCTTCGGCGCCGGTCTCGCCGCGTACGAGCGGGGCTTCCCGGAATCGCTCGACCTGCTGCTGCGCTGGCTGCGCGAGCCGCGGGTGGGCGCGGCGGGCGAGCGGTACGCGTTCCGGGAGGTGGCGGTGGTGCCGCGGCCCGCGCAGGCGCTGGCGCCGCCGGACGATCCGGACGCGGAGCTGCCGGGCCCCGGGGTGCTGGTGGCGTGCACCTCCCCCGCGTCGGTGCGGCTGGCGGCCGCGCGCGGGCTGCCGATGCTGCTGGGCATGCACTCCACGGACGAGGAGAAGGCCGAGATGGTGGCGTTGTGGCGGACCGCGGCGCGGGCGGCCGGGCGGGACGGCGACGAGATCGCGGCCGCCCGCCATGTCTCGGCCGGGGTGGTGCAGATCGCCGACGACCGGCGGGACGCGGTCGAGACGCTGACGAAGGCGATGCCCGGCTGGCTGCGCCAGGGGCTGGGCGCGCATGTCACCGTCGACGGCCGCACCCGCACCATGCGGGACCCGCTCGCGTACACCGAGAAGCTGTGCGCGCTGCATCCCGTCGGGACTCCGCAGCAGTGCGCGGACAAGCTGGCGGCGACGGCGGAGCGTACGGGCATCACCGCTCATGCGCTGCTCGTCGAGGGTTCGGGCGATCTGGCGGCCACCGAGGAGAACGTCCGCCGCCTCGGTGAATACGTCGCATCGCAGTTGAGGTGAGCACCGCAGTTGAGGTGACCGGCCCGGCCGTACACCGCTGCCGGCGTACGGGGCCGCGCGGTGCGTCCGTACGGCCGGCCGGTGCCGCTGCCGCGCGCACCCGTGCAAGGCGCCGGAAAGGCGCGGCGGAAGGGGTGCGCGGCGGCAGCGGCTCCGGTCAGCAGTCGCGCAGTACCGGGGACTGGTTCAGCAACTGGCCGCGGATGGACGTGAAGCGGGCCAGGCGGTCGTCGACCGCCGGATCGAGGGGGAAAACCGCGACGCGATGGCAGTTCTGGAAGGCGAGACGCACACCGAAGTGACGTTCCAGCGACCCGCGGATCGCATCGCTCGCCAGCGCACGCAGCAACTGACCGCGCGCCTGCTCGTCCGGCGGCGGCGTCAGATTGTCGGCGAACTCCCCGCCGTCCGTCTGCAGCCGATCCACCAGCGAGCTGATCATTCCCCATGCGTAGGGCAGGGAGGTCCGGACGCAGTCGACAAAGGCGGCTTCGTCGACCTCGCCTCGCTCGGCCTGTTCGAGGAGGGCCGGTGAGACGTCGAGCGACATGAGGTTCTCCTCTCGCGGCCCCGCCGGGACGGGGGGCCTAAGGGACGGGACATGGGGCATCGCGACGGAGCGTGTTCGCCTCACGACCCCCCGCATCAACGGTAGGCCGCGCAAGAGCCGGGCACCAGAAGATTGCACAGACAACCAGCCAAGGACCGCTGCCGGAGGTGCGGGGGTTTCCCCCGGAAAGGCCCGCGCCTCCGGGGCGAATCGCGCGGGCGGCCCCCATTCGAGTAGCGTGACGCCCCATGCGTCTCGTCATCGCCCGCTGCTCCGTGGACTACGCGGGCCGGCTCACCGCCCATCTGCCCTCCGCCCCCCGCCTCATCCTGGTGAAGGCGGACGGTTCGGTCTCCATCCACGCGGACGACCGTGCCTACAAACCCCTCAACTGGATGTCGCCGCCGTGCACCCTCAAGGAGGGCGACGGTCAGGTGTGGACGGTGGAGAACAAGGGCGGCGAGAAGCTCATCATCACCCTGGAGGAAGTCCTCCACGACTCCTCGCACGAACTGGGCGTCGATCCCGGTCTCATCAAGGACGGCGTCGAGGCGCACCTCCAGGAACTGCTCGCCGACCGCATCGAAACCCTCGGCGAGGGCTATTCGCTGATTCGGCGCGAATACCCCACCGCCATCGGCCCGGTGGACATCCTGTGCCGGGACGCCGACGGTCAGACCGTGGCCGTGGAGATCAAACGGCGCGGCGAGATCGACGGCGTGGAGCAGCTCACCCGCTATCTCGAACTCCTCAACCGCGACCCGCACCTGGCGCCGGTGAAGGGCATCTTCGCCGCCCAGGAGATCAAGCCGCAGGCGCGGGTGCTGGCCACCGACCGCAAGATCGGCTGCGTGGTGCTCGACTACGACGGTCTGCGCGGCATCGAGGACGACAAGCTCCGCCTCTTCTGACCGGCCGGCCCGGTCCCGTACGACGACGGCCCGGTACGTGTCCGTCCGCCCCTGTGAGGGATGGCCGGACACGTACCGGGCCGTCGCGTTCCCGGCGCCCGTACGGGCCGGGGCGCGGCCGCCGTCAGGCCGTCGGGCTGCCCGAGACGGTGGCCGTGCGGGCGGCCGAGCTGTGGGTCTGCGGGCCGGAGGCGGACGGGCTCTGGTCGGTCGGTTTGCCCGTGGGGTCGGTCGGGTCCGGGGTCGTCGGCTCGTCCGTCGGGTCCTCGGTGGGCGTCGGCTCGGTCGGCCGGTGCGTGGGGCGCGTCGGACGGCTCGTCGGCTCGGTGGGGCGGCCGGTGGGCCGGGTCGGGGCGGTCGACGGGTCCGTCGGCGTCGGGGAGCCGGTGGGCGCGTCGGTGGTGGGCGCCTCCGTCGACGGGGACGCGCTCTCCTCCTGCGACGGCGTGGCCGAGGCGGTGGTGGCGGGCGGCGGGGCCTCGGGCGACCAGGTGTCCGCGGGCGTCGCCGGCTCCTCGTCCGGCTCGGCGGGCTGCTCCAGGGTGGTGCGGCCACCGGGACGGCTGTCGTCGCCGCCGGAGGTCGCGCCGAGCGTGACGACGGTGCCGAGCACCGCGGCGAGCAGCACACCCGCGCCCGCCGCGGTGAGATTGCGGCGGGTGGTGGCGGACTTCCGGGCGGCCAGGGCCGGCTGGACGGCGGTCTCGTCGGCCTTCTTCGCGGCGTGCCCGGCGCGGGAGGTGACGACCGGCACTCCGGCCACCGGCGTCTTCGGGCCGGGCGCGGCGTGGCGCGGCCCGGTGGACGCCACCGCCGCCGCGGGCGGAACGGGCGGTACGGCGGCGCCGGGCGCGGGCGGCGGCGGGGTGCCGGTGCCTTCGGCGCTCAGCCGCTCCCGGTCGGCGACGAGGGCGAGGGCGCGGCGGCCGGCCACCGCGCCGCTGCGGTCGGAGAGGACCCCGCGCAGCCCGATGGAGGCCTCCAGCTCGGCGCGGGCCCGGTCGAGGCTGTCGCCGCAGAGCGCCAGCACCCCCAACTCGTGGTGGAAATACGCCTCCTCGGCGACCTCACCGGCCAGCCGGGCGGCCTCCTGGCCGTGGCGCAGCCCGCGCTCCCAGGCGCTCCAGTGCAGCCCGGCGGCGAACGCCGGGGCGGCGGTGCGGGCCAGCAGCACGGCGGCGCTGGCGTGGCCGCCATCCCGGCCCGCGGTGAGCGCGGCCATCGCGGCGAGCACGGCGTCCGCCTCGGCCGCGGCGCGCTCGGGGGTGACCGAGGGGTGCCCGGCCCACCAGGCGTAGTGCTGGGCCGCGGTGTGCGCCCGGGCGGTCGCGCCGTCGGCGTAGCCGGCGGCGGTCAGCTGCTCCCGGACGGTGGCGGCGAGCCGGTAGTGGCCGCCCGCCGGGGTGATCAGCCCGCAGCCGAGGAGGTCGCCGAGGGCGGCGTCGGCGTGGGTGTCCTGGGTGAGGGCCGGCAGATGGGCCTGGTGCGGGAGTTCGCCGCCGAGCGCCACGGCGAACCGCAGCGTCTCCTGGGCGGCCGGCCCCAGCCGTCCGGCGATGACCGGCGCGGGCGCCGCGGTGTCGGCGGCGGAAGGCAGCGGGGCGTGCGGTTGACCGGGGACGCCCGCGGAGACGGGGGCGAAGAGGCCGGGGCCGTCGACGGGGGCGCCGCCGGGCCGGTCGCGCAGCCGCAGCAGCGCCGCCGCCTGCACGAAGCGCAGCGGCAGCCCCTCGGACTCCGCCCACAGCTCGGCGGCCCAGGCCACCTCCTCGTCGGTCAACGGCCGCTGCACGGCGCGCTCCAGGAGCCGCAGGCTCGCGCCGCGGCCGATACCGCCGAGGCGGATCTCCTCGACGGGGCAGCCGGGGCTGGGCGCCGCGACGTCGGGGGTGGCGGAGAAGAGGAAGGCGCACTCGGGGGTGGCGTCGAGCAGTTCGTCCAGGGCCCGGCCGCCGAACTCCAGGTCGTCGAGGACGACGATCGCGCCGATCCCGGCGAGCAGCCGCGACAGCTCGTCGCGGTCGGGCCGGTACTGCGGCGTGCGGTGGACCGCGGCGAGCAGCTCGTACAGCAGGTCGGTGGGGGTGCGGTGGTAGCCGGAGAGGCGGACGACGCCGTCGGGGGCGACCCCGGCGCAGGCGGTGGCGACGGCGTCGAGGAGGCGGGTGCGGCCGGCGCCGGAGGGGCCGGTGAGCCGTACCGAGCGGCCGCGGGTCAGCAGCCGCACCAGCCGCTCGGTCTCCTCGCCGCGCTCCTCCAGCGTGGCGGTGCGGGAGGCGTGGACGGGCGCGCCGGGCGGCACCGGGGGCGCGGCGGCGCGGGCGGCCTCGGTGCGCTCCTCCTCGGTCAGCCGCGCGGGCTCACCGGGCCGTTCCCCGGGCGGGCAGGGTTCCATCTCGCTGCCGTCGAGGGGGTTGACGGTGACGAGGTAGCGTCCGGCGACGAGACGGACGGTGCGGACGGGCTCCTCGGGGCCGGTCCGCATCCCGCCGAAGGCCGGTGCGCCGGGTGCGTCGCCGTCCGCCGGGATGCCGCTCTCGTCGGGTCCCCGCCGGGTGTTCGGGTCCATGGTCACAGCCCCCAGATGCCCTTCTGTTCGCTCCGCCCGGCCGCGCGGCCCGGCCTCGTGGGCCGGGTGCGCGCCGTGGTCGTGTGGTCCGGCCTGTCCCCCGGTCGCGCGGTGCGGGCGGGGCCGGGCTCGGCCGCCGCGGGTTCCGCGGACGCGGAGGTGACCCTAGCCCCGGGATGGTACGGGCCCGCCGCCGGGGCCCTGACATGTCCGGAACGACCCGTTCCGACGGTATGACCGCGGGCCCCGGGGACGCGGACGGCCCGGAACGGCCCGCGGCGCGGCGTTCCGGGCCCGCCGGGACTCAGACCCGGGGCAGCGTCTCCGCCGCGATCCCGCCCTCGATGGCGAGGATGCGGTGCAGGCGGGTGGCGACCAGCAGGCGCTGCATCCGGTGCGGCACCCCGCGCAGCACGAGGCGGCGGTTGACCCGGCCCGCCCGCCGGTGCGCCCCCATGATCACGCCGAGCCCCGTGGCGTCCCAGGAGTCCAGCTCGGTCAGATCCAGCACGAGATCGCCGCATCCGGAGTCGACGGCGTGGTGCAGGGCCGTACGGGCGTCCGCCGCGCTGCGGACGTCGAGGCGGCCCTCGACGACCAGCTCGGCGTAGTCGCCCTTGATGTGCATATGCGCTCCCCGAATGGTGTTGTGCCGTGCTGGAGGCCGTCCCGTCGTCCCCGGCGGGCGGAGGGCGGCCAGGGCGCCGCGCCGCCGTGCCGGACTTCCGGACAACCGGTGCCCGGACGCCCGTCCGCCGCGCGGGGCACCGCGTCTGCCGCCGTATGCCGTCCCACCAGGGACAACGGGACATCCTCCGGAGGTCTACCGGACTGACTGCCACTCCGGCGGCGAAGTTGCCGCCCGTGAGCGAACCGATACCGAATTCACCCGACGGGGTGACGACTTCGCCGCCCGCGATCTGACATCACGTCAGCATCCCTGGACAGACCCCCTCCTGAGCCTTCCAGGATGCCAGGCCGCGCCGCCGATCAGTGCGCGTAGAACCCGTGGCCGCTCTTCCGGCCGATGTCGCCGGCGTCGACCATCCGCCGCATGATCTCCGGCGGCGCGAACTTCTCGTCCTGCGACTCCGCGTAGATGTTGTCGGTGGCGTGCAGCAGGATGTCGACGCCGGTGAGGTCGGCGGTGGCCAGCGGGCCCATCGCGTGACCGAACCCCAGCTTGCACGCCAGGTCGATGTCCTCGGCGCTCGCCACGCCCGACTCGTAGAGCTTGGCCGCCTCGACGACCAGCGCGGAGATCAGCCGGGTGGTGACGAAACCGGCGACGTCGCGGTTGACGACGATGCAGGTCTTGCCGACGGACTCGGCGAACTCGCGGGCGGCGGCGAGGGTTTCGTCACTGGTCTTGTAGCCGCGCACCAGCTCGCACAGCTGCATCATCGGCACCGGCGAGAAGAAGTGCGTACCGACGACCCGCTCCGGGCAGGAGGTGGCCGCGGCGATCTTCGTGATCGGGATCGCGGAGGTGTTGGAGGCGAGGACCGCGTCGTCCTTGGCGAGCTTGTCGAGCGCCTGGAAGATCTCCCGCTTGACCTCGATCTTCTCGAAGACCGCCTCGACGACGACATCCGCGTCGCCGACCGCGTCCAGATCGGTCGTGGTGGTGATCCGGGCCAGCGCCTGCTCCGCGGCGTCCGCGTCCAGCTTCCCCTTGGCGACGAACTTCGCGTACGACGCCTCGATACCGCCCTTGCCGCGGGCCAGCGCCCCGTCCGTCACATCGCGGAGCACCACGTCCCACCCCGCCTGGGCGGAGACCTGCGCAATACCGGATCCCATGAGTCCGGCACCGATGACGGCGAGCTTCTTTGCCACTGCTGTCCCCTCACACCCTGTGTGTTCCAGAATCGGTCAGGGTGACGTTATCCGTACTGAGCGATCGTTTGGTAGGTAAGAGACACGCGTCACGCCCGCCCCCGCCGCAACTGCGCCCGGCGGCCCGCCCGTCCGGGTCCGGCGTCACCCGGAAGGCCGTCAGCGCGCCCCGTGCGCGGCGCAGTTCGGGCACCGCTCCCGGCGCCCCGGTCCGCCGGCGGGCCGCCGCGTACGCTCGTGCCATGGTGAATCTGACGCGTATCTACACCCGCACCGGCGACAAGGGCACCACCGCCCTGGGCGACATGAGCCGCACCGCCAAGACCGACCGCCGGATCGCCGCCTACGCGGACACCAACGAGGCCAACGCGGCGCTCGGCGTGGCGCTGGCCCTCGGCTCGCTGCCCGAGGAGGTCCGGGCGGTGCTGCTGCGCGTGCAGAACGACCTCTTCGACGTCGGCGCCGACCTGTCCACGCCGGTCGTCGAGGACCCGAAGTACCCGCCGTTGCGCGTCGAGCAGAGCTACATCGACAAGCTGGAGGCGGACTGCGACCGCTTCCTGGAGCAGTTGGAGAAGCTGCGCAGCTTCATCCTCCCGGGCGGCACGCCCGGCGCCGCCCTGCTCCACCAGGCGTGCACGATCGTCCGCCGCGCCGAGCGTGCGACGTGGGCGGCGTTCGAGGAGCACGGCGAGACCATGAACCCGCTCACCGCCACCTACCTCAACCGCCTCTCCGACCTGCTGTTCATCCTGGCCCGTACGGCCAACAAGGAGGTCGGGGACGTGCTGTGGGTGCCGGGCGGCGAGCGGTAGCCGCCCGTGGCCCGGGCCGCCCCCGCAGCGGCCCGGACCACGCTCAGCGCAGCACCTTCGGGGGCCGCGCCGCCTCCGGCTCCCCCGCCGGTGCCTTCTTCGGCCAGAGCAGGTACGACAGGGCGATCACGCCGTGGATGGCGACCAGCCGGACCATGGTGAGCTGCCAGCCCCGCAGCGTCGCGGTGTCGCCGTCACCGACGTACCAGACGGCCAGCTGCAGCAGCCCGGCCGCGACCGCACCCATCGCGACCGTCCGCAGCCACAGCTTCCCCTCGTGGCGGGCGCGGGCCATCCCGTGGCGGGGCGGTTTCGGGGGCCGCGGGGCGCCGCCGAAGCGGTGCGCGACATGGCCGTCGGCCCAGCGGATCGTGTAGTGGCCGTAGGCGACGGTGTAGCCGATGTAGACGGCGGCCAGGCCGTGCTTCCAGTCCGCCGTGGCGCCGCCCCGCAGATCGATCGCGGTGACGATCAGCAACGCCAGCTCCAGCAGCGGCTCCAGCAGCAGTACGGCTGCGCCGGTACGCGGCATCCGGCACCCGTACCGCAGCGTCAGACCGGCCGCGAGCAGCACCCAGAAACCGACCTCGCAGGCGACGATCAACGTGACGACCATGGTGTTCCTCCTCCGGGACCCCTCCAGGCTGCCGCGGCCACCCGGCCCGGGGCGTCGTCGCAGCCGACGATTCCGGCTGCATCTTTCGATGTACCGGCCGCTCCGCGACGACCGCCGTCACGTGGAGGCGGACGGCGCCCGGGCCGTGTTGGATGGACGGGTGCCGCCACTTCCCCGCCCCGCCCGACCGCACCGCGACGACTTCCTCATCGCGGCCGCCGGGCTGCTCGGCGGGGCGCTCCTGTGGGTACTGGGTCTGCGCGGGACGGCGCTGGTCACCTGGGTGCCGCCGGGGCTGTCCCTGGTCGCGCTGGCCGTCGCCGCCGGGGCCGAACTGCTGCGCCGTACCGCACCGCTGACCGGCCTGGCGCTCGCCACCGCCGCCCTCGCCCTGGACACCTGCGCCGGCACGCTCATCGCCACCGTCGTGATGTTCACCGACCTCGTCTACGCGGCGGTCCTCCACGGCGGGCCCCGCGCGGCCCGCCGCATCCCGCCGGCCACCGCGCTGGCGACCGTCCTCGGCACACTGATCGCGCTCGCCGTGGCCCGCGACCCGGAGGCGCTCTTCGTCGGCGTCTTCGTCGGGCTGCTCACCCTCACCCCCGCCTCGACGGGCCTGATCGTCCGCCACCACCGGGACGCGGCCCAGGCGGCCCGGCTGCGGGCCGAGCAGACCGCGCTGCTCGCCGGGATGGACCGGGCGCAGGCGGTCACCGCGGAGCGCGCGCGGATGGCCCGGGAGCTGCACGACGTCGTCGCCGGACATCTGTCGGCCATCGCGCTGCACACCACCGCCGCGCAGACCCTCGACGACCCGGCCGCGACCCGGGAGGCGCTCGGCGTCATCCGCGAGAACAGCGTGCAGGGTCTGGCCGAGATGCGCCGCCTCATCGGGCTGCTGCGCGCCTCCGGCGGCGCCGAGGCGGACGGCGAACCCGCCGCCGTCCCCACCCTCGACGGCCTCCCGGCCCTCCTCGCCCGGGCCCGCGCGGCCGGGGCGGGCGACGGACTGGCCTTCCGTCTGGACGACGCCCGCCGGGAGAACAGCGGGGGCGCCCGCCTCCCCGCCCCCGTGGAGCTGGCCGCCTACCGCATCGTCCAGGAATCCGTGACCAACGCCCTCAAGCACGCCGCGCCCGGCGAGGTCACCGTCCGCCTCGACCGGCCGCCGGGCGGCCCGCTCACCACCGTTGTGACCAGCCCGTACGGTGCCCGCCGCGGGCCGGGCGCCGCGCGGGTACCGGGCTCCGGCGCCGGACTGACCGGAATGCGTGAGCGCGCCGCGCTGCTCGGCGGCGACTGCGACGCGGGCCCGGCGGACGGCCCCGACGGCCCCGTATGGCGCGTACGGGCCACCCTTCCCGCCACCGAGGAGGCATCCCCGCCATGACCGGCACTCCCCCGCGCCCGCTGCGCGTCGTCGTCGCCGAGGACCAGTCCGCCGTCCGCGCCGGGCTCGTCCTCATCCTCCGCTCCGACCCCGGCATCGAGGTCGCCGGAGAGGCGGCGGACGGCGAGGAGGCGGTCCGCCTCGCCCGCGAGCTCCGCCCCGACCTCGTCCTCATGGACGTCCAGATGCCGCGGCTCGACGGCGTCTCCGCCACCCGGTGCATCGTCGCGGAAGGGCTGGCGGACGTCCTGGTGCTGACCACCTTCGACCTGGACGCGTACGTCTTCGGCGCGCTGCGCGCCGGGGCCGCGGGTTTCCTGCTCAAGGACATGGACGCGACGGCGCTGCTGGCCGCGGTGCACACGGTGGCCGCCGGGGACGGCATCGTCGCACCGGCGGTCACCCGCCGGCTGATCGCGGAGTTCGCCGGGGCCTCCCCGTCCCGGGGGCGTACGGAGCCCGCGCCCGATCCGGCGGTGCTGGAGACGCTGACCCGGCGGGAGCGGGAGGTGCTGGGCGTCCTGGGCCGCGGCCTGTCGAACGCCGAGGCCGCGGTCCGGCTGAAGATGGCCGAGGCGACCGTGAAGACGCACGTCAGCCGCCTGCTGGCCAAGCTGGGACTGCGCAGCCGGGTACAGGCGGCCGTCCTGGCCCAGGAACTGGGCGTGGAGCCGCCGCAGTAGACCTACAGAGGCGCTCTCTCAGGCCACATTGGCCCTCCCGGACTCCGTCCGGGGGCACCCCCTGCCAGCGGGGCCCCTTCTTCAGTTCTTCAGTTCTTCAGGCCACATTGACCCGCTGGCCCGGAGGTGCCGCCTCCAGCCATGCCAGGAAGCCGGTGAGGGCGTCCTCGCTCATCGCCAGTTCCAGGCGGGTGCCGCTGTGGCGGCAGACGAGCACGACGGAGTCGGAGAGCAGCGCCAGCTCCTCCTCACCCTGCGGGGTGCGGCGCTCGACGACCTCGATGGCGGAGCGCTCCAGGATGCGGCGGGGCCGCGGTGCGTAGGAGAAGACCCGGAACCACTCGACGCGGTCACCGTTGTAGCGGGCGACGCCGTAGATCCAGCCCTTGCCGCTGGGCTCGCGTTCGTCCTCCGGTACGTCCCAGCGCAGGCTGCAGTCGAAGGTGCCGCCGGAGCGCTGGATGAGCCGCCGCCGCAACCCGAAGACGAACAGCCCCAGCAGCACCAGCACCACGACCGCGCCGCTCACGAGCAGAGCGAGGACCATCTCGACCGACCTCCTCGCCTCTGTGGGGGATCCCCGCGCCGGGTCGGGCGCGAGGGAGGGAAACGCACCTGCATTGCCTCAGCCGCGGGCCGCTCCGGAAGTCTCCGGGCAGCCCGCGGCTGAGGATCGATCTCGTCGGTGACGGGGCTCAGTGAACGCCCGTCACCGCGCGCAGCCGGACATCGGCGCGACGCTCGGCGGCCGCGTCAGCGTCCGACTTCGCTCGCTCCAGTGCCCGCTCCGCGCGCTGGACATCGATCTCGTCCGACAGCTCGGCGATCTCCGCGAGCAGAGACAGCTTGTTGTCGGCGAACGAGATGAAGCCGCCGTGCACCGCGGCGACGACAGTACCGTCCCCGCTCTCGCCGGTCGTACGGATCGTCACCGGGCCCGACTGCAGCACGCCGAGCAGCGGCTGGTGTCCGGGCATGACGCCGATGTCGCCCGACGAGGTGCGCGCGACGACCAGGCTGGCCTCACCGGACCAGACCTGCCGGTCCGCTGCGACCAACTCGACGTGCAGCTCAGCCACGATGGCTCCTCGGGTCTCCACCTGCCGGGTCCGGCAGATGTTGGGTCAAATACTAGTGGTCGTACGGTCCGGGGGCGGCCAGGGCCGCCCCCGGTGCCGAGGCCGGGGTCAGGAGACGCCCAGCTCCTTGGCGTTCCGCTCCAGGTCCTCGATGCCACCGCACATGAAGAAGGCCTGCTCGGGGAAGTGGTCGTACTCGCCGTCCGCGATGGCGTTGAAGGCGTGGATCGACTCGTCGAGCGAGACGTCCGAACCGTCGACGCCGGTGAACTGCTTCGCGACGTGGGTGTTCTGCGAGAGGAACCGCTCGATACGACGGGCGCGGTAGACGGTGAGCTTGTCTTCCTCACCGAGCTCGTCGATACCCAGAATCGCGATGATGTCCTGGAGGTCCTTGTACTTCTGCAGGATCGTCTTGACGCGCATCGCGCAGTCGTAGTGGTCCTGCGCGATGTAGCGCGGGTCCAGGATGCGGGACGTCGAGTCCAGCGGGTCGACCGCCGGGTAGATGCCCTTCTCCGAGATCGGACGGGACAGAACGGTCGTCGCGTCCAGGTGGGCGAAGGTGGTCGCCGGCGCCGGGTCGGTCAGGTCGTCCGCGGGGACGTAGATCGCCTGCATCGAGGTGATCGAGTGACCACGGGTCGAGGTGATGCGCTCCTGCAGGAGGCCCATCTCGTCCGCCAGGTTCGGCTGGTAACCCACCGCGGACGGCATACGGCCGAGCAGCGTGGAGACCTCGGAACCCGCCTGGGTGTACCGGAAGATGTTGTCGATGAAGAAGAGGACGTCCTGCTTCTGGACGTCACGGAAGTACTCCGCCATCGTCAGACCGGCCAGGGCGACGCGCAGACGGGTGCCCGGGGGCTCGTCCATCTGGCCGAAGACCAGCGCGGTCTTGTCGATGACGCCGGAGTCCGTCATCTCCTCGATGAGGTCGTTGCCCTCACGGGTGCGCTCACCGACACCGGCGAACACCGACACACCGTCGTGGTTGTTGGCCACGCGGTAGATCATTTCCTGGATCAGAACGGTCTTGCCGACACCGGCACCACCGAACAGACCGATCTTGCCGCCCTTGACGTACGGGGTCAGCAGGTCGATGACCTTGACGCCGGTCTCGAACATCTCGGTCTTGGACTCGAGCTGGTCGAACGAGGGCGCCTTGCGGTGGATCGGCCAGCGCTCGGTGACCTGGGCGGCCGCCTCGGGCTTGTTCAGGATCTCGCCGAGGGTGTTGAAGACCTTGCCCTTGGTGATGTCACCGACGGGCACGGTGATGCCCGTGCCGGTGTCGGTCACCGGAGCCTGGCGGACCAGACCGTCGGTGGGCTGCATCGAGATCGCCCGGACGAGGCCGTCACCCAGGTGCTGGGCGACCTCGAGGGTCAGGGTCTTGGTCGCGCCCTGCTCGGCAGGGTCCTCGACGTCGACGTGCAGCGCGTTGTAGATGTCCGGCATCGCGTCGACGGGGAACTCCACGTCGACGACCGGGCCGATGACCCGCGAGACGCGGCCTGCGGCCACGCCCGACGCGGCGGTCGGCTCAACAGTGGTGGTCATAGTTGTCAGTCACTCCCCGCGGTCGCGTCGGCCAGGGCGCTCGCGCCACCGACGATCTCGCTGATTTCCTGGGTGATTTCGGCCTGGCGGGCCGCGTTGGCAAGCCGCGAGAGCGACTTGATGAGCTCTTCGGCGTTGTCGGTGGCCGACTTCATCGCGCGTCGCGTGGCGGCGTGCTTCGAGGCGGCGGCCTGGAGCAGCGCGTTGTAGATCCGCGACTCGACGTACCGCGGCAGCAGGGCGTCGAGGACGTCCTCCGCCGAGGGCTCGAACTCGAAGAGGGGGAGGATCTCCCCGCCCTTCGCCGGCTCCTCCTGCTCGCCCGCGGCGGTGCCGAGGCTGAGCGGCAGCAGCCGGTCGTCGAGCGCCGTCTGCGTCATCATCGACACGAACTCCGTGAAGACGATGTGGAGTTCGTCCACACCACCGTCGGCGGTGTCCTTCTGCACGGCGGCGATCAGCGGCGCGGCGACCGCCTTCGCGTCGGCGTACGTCGGGCTGTCGGTGAAGCCGGTCCACGACTCCTGCACCGTCCGCTCGCGGAAGGCGTAGTACGACACGCCCTTGCGCCCGACGATGTAGGCGTCGACCTCCTTGCCCTCGGCCCGGAGCCGCTCGGTGAGCTGCTCCGCCGCCTTGATGACGTTGGAGGAGTAGCCGCCGGCCAGACCGCGGTCGCTCGTGATGAGCAGCAGCGCGGCGCGGGCCGGCCGCTCCGCCTCGGTCGTGAGCGGGTGCTGGGTGTTCGAGCCGGTGGCAACCGCCGTCACCGCGCGGGTCAGTTCACTCGCGTACGGCGTCGATGCCGCCACCTGACGCTGCGCCTTGACGACGCGCGAGGCGGCGATCATCTCCATCGCCTTGGTGATCTTCTTGGTCGCGGTGACGGAGCGGATGCGACGCTTGTAGACCCGGAGCGAGGCTCCCATGGATCAGGTCCCTTCCGTCGTCACTTGGCGGTGCTGACCGGAGCGTCCTCACCGAGAAGCTTGCCGTCCGAGGTCTCGAACTGCTGCTTGAAGGCGGCGACGGAATCGGTGAGCGCCTGGATGGTGTCGTCGGACATCTTGCCGCCCTCGACGATGCTGACCAGCAGGTCCTTCTTCTCCCGGCCCAGGTAGTCCAGGAGCTCCCGCTCGAAGCGGCGGATGTCCTCGACGGGGACGTCGTCCATCTTGCCGGTGGTGCCGGCCCAGATGGAGACGACCTGGTCCTCGACGGGGTACGGGGCGTACTGACCCTGCTTGAGCAGCTCGGTCATGCGCTTACCGCGCTCCAGCTGGGCCTTGGAGGCGGCGTCCAGGTCGGAACCGAAGGCGGCGAACGCCTCCAGCTCGCGGTACTGGGCGAGGTCCACACGGAGGCGGCCGGAGACCTGCTTCATGGCCTTGTGCTGGGCGGAGCCACCGACACGGGAGACGGAGATACCGACGTTCAGCGCCGGGCGCTGGCCCGCGTTGAACAGGTCGGACTCCAGGAAGCACTGGCCGTCGGTGATGGAGATGACGTTGGTCGGGATGAACGCCGACACGTCGTTCGCCTTGGTCTCGACGATCGGGAGGCCCGTCATCGAACCGGCACCCAGCTCGTCGGAGAGCTTCGCGCAGCGCTCCAGCAGACGCGAGTGCAGGTAGAAGACGTCGCCCGGGTACGCCTCACGGCCCGGCGGGCGGCGCAGCAGCAGGGAGACGGCGCGGTAGGCGTCGGCCTGCTTCGAGAGGTCGTCGAAGATGATCAGGACGTGCTTGCCCTGGTACATCCAGTGCTGGCCGATGGCCGAGCCGGTGTAGGGCGCCAGGTACTTGAAGCCCGCCGGGTCGGACGCCGGGGCGGCGACGATGGTGGTGTACTCCAGGGCGCCGGCCTCCTCCAGCGCACCGCGCACGGACGCGATGGTGGAGCCCTTCTGGCCGATGGCGACGTAGATGCAGCGGACCTGCTTCTTCGGGTCGCCCGAGCGCCAGTTGTCGCGCTGGTTGATGATCGTGTCGACGGCCAGCGCGGTCTTGCCGGTCTGGCGGTCGCCGATGATCAGCTGACGCTGGCCACGGCCGATCGGGACCATCGAGTCGACGGCCTTGTAGCCGGTCTGCATCGGCTCGTGGACCGACTTACGGACCATGACGCCCGGAGCCTGCAGCTCCAGGGCGCGGCGGCCCTCGGACTCGATCTCGCCGAGGCCGTCGATCGGGTTGCCCAGCGGGTCGACGACGCGGCCGAGGTAGCCCTCGCCCACGGCGACCGAGAGCACCTCACCGGTGCGCTGCACCGGCTGGCCCTCCTCGATCCCGTTGAACTCGCCGAGGACGACGGCACCGATTTCGCGCTCTTCGAGGTTGAGCGCGAGGCCGAGGGTGCCGTCCTCGAACTTCAGCAGTTCGTTCGCCATCGCCGAGGGAAGGCCCTCGACCTTCGCGATGCCGTCACCGGCCTCGCTGACCGTGCCGACCTCCTCGCGCGAGGCCGCGTCCGGCTTGTACGCCTGGACGAAGTTCTCCAGCGCGTCCCGGATCTCCTCCGGCCGGATCGTGAGCTCCGCCATCTGGGTTCCCTGCTCTCCTTGTTGGGCCCGAAGTTACTTGCGGGGGTCTGGGGGTTACGTCCCCAGGGGGTTTCCGCCTACGGCCCAACTCGGGCCGCCGTCGTGCTTGTGCTGTCTCCCGGCGCGGGCTCCCGGCCGCGGCCGGACCTCTCGGTCCGGCCCGTCGGTGCCGGCGCCCTGCCGCCGGTGGTGCAGCTCTTGAGTTGGTGGCTGGGTCAGCCGGCCATCCGCCGTGCCGCCTCGTCGAGGCGGTCCGCGATGCTCCCGTTGATGACCTCGTCGCCGATCCGGACCTGCACACCGCCGAGGACCTCGGGGTCCACGTCGAGGTTCAGGTGGATCTGCCGTCCGTAGACGTTCGCCAGCGCGGCGGCAAGACGCGTGCGCTGTGCTTCGTCCATCGGCACCGCCGTGGTGACCACCGCGACCATGCGGTCGCGCCGGTGCGCGGCCAGCTTGGAGAGGGCGTCGAGCCCTGCTTCCAGGCTACGGCCTCGCGGCTGTGCCACGAGCCGGCCCACGATGCGTGCGGTCACCGGGTTGGCCCGGCCGCCCAGCAGCGTGGTCACCAGCTCGGTCTTGGCGGCGACCGAGGCGTTGCGATCGGTCAGCGCGCGGCGCAGGTCGCCGTTGGACGTGAGGATCCGGCCGAACCGGAACAGTTCGTCCTCGACGTCGTCGAGCCGGCCGGACCGCTGTGCCGCGGCGAGGTCGGCGCTGTAGGACAGCTCCTCCATCGCGTCGGCGAGGTCGCGCGAACGCGACCAGCGGGACCGGACCATGCCGGACACCAGGGCGGCGGCCGGGCCGCCGATCTTGGTGCCGAGCAGCCGGTCGGCCAGCTCGGCCCGCGCCTCGCCGGACTGCGCCGGGTCGGTCAGGACCCGACGCAGCGAGACCTCGCGGTCGAGCAGAGCGGTGACGGCAGCCAGCTCCTCGGCGAGCTTCGCCGCGTCGACGGACGCGTTGTCCGTCTGTGCGTCGAGCTGCTCGCGTGCGGAGGCGAGTGCCTCGCGGCTCGCTCCGTTCATCGGCCGGCCTCAGCCTTCGTCGTGTCCGACGCCGCCTTGGCCTCGAGCTCGTCGAGGAAGCGGTCGATGGTCCGGCTCTGTCGGGCGTGGTCCTCCAGGGACTCGCCGACGAGCTTGCCGGCCAGGTCGGTGGCGAGCTTGCCCACGTCCTGGCGCAGGGACTGCGCAGCCTGCTTGCGGTCGGCCTCGATCTGGGCGTGACCGGCAGCGATGATTTCCTCACGCTGCCGCTGGCCCTCGGCGCGCATCTCGGCGATGAGCGTCGCGCCCTGCTCCTGCGCCTCCTGGCGCAGGCGCGCGGCCTCGTGGCGGGCGTCGGCGAGCTGGGCCCGGTAGTCCTCCAGGACCTGCTGGGCCTCGGCCTGAAGGGCCTCGGCCTTCTCCATGCCGCCTTCGATGCTCTCGCGGCGCTCGTCCAGAACCTTGTTGATGTTCGGGAGGAGCTTCTTGGCGAGGAAACCGAAGACGATGAAGAAGGCGATCAGGCCGATGACAAGCTCTGGGATCGGCGGGATGAGCGGGTTCTCGGGAACCTCGACCTCACTCGCCAGGCTGACCAGGGTCACGTCAATGCCTTCCGTCTAAGGGTCGTCGATGGGGCTTCGATTTACTTGAAGACGAAGCCCATGACGATGCCGATGAGGGCGAGCGCCTCACAGAAGGCGAAACCCATGATCTGGTTGGTGCGGATCAGGCCGGCGGCCTCGGGCTGACGGGCCAGGGCCTGGGTGCCGTTACCGAAGATGATGCCGACGCCGACGCCGGGGCCGATGGCGGCCAGGCCGTAACCGATCGCGCTGGCGCTGCCGGTGAACGCGTCTGCGGAGGCGAGGGTCTGGAGAGCGGACATGCCGGTTCTTCCTTCTCTTTCAAGTACCGGTGGGGGTTGGCCACCGGACGTCTGTGGGTTGAGGGAGGCGGGGTGCTCAGTGGTGCTCGGCGAGCGCGCCCTGCACGTAGTTGCAGGCCAGGAGGACGAAGACGTACGCCTGGACGGCCTGGATGAACAGCTCGAAGGCGGTCATCACGATCGTCATCACGAAGGAGGCGCCCGCGTAGACGAAGCCGACGCCGTTCGCCAGGTAGAAGCTGGCGACGGTGAACATCACGATCAGCATGTGGCCCGCGAACATGTTCGCGAAGAGTCGCACCGCGTGGGTGAAGGGCCGGATGATCAGGTTCGAGAGCAGCTCGATGATCATCAGCAGCGGGAGAACCCAGCCGAGCGACTTGTCGTAGCCGGAGAAGTTCTTGAAGGCGCCGACGAAGCCGTGCTTCTTGAAGGTCAGACCCACCCACAGGAGCCAGACCAGAAGGGCCAGACCCGCGGGGAAGGCGATGATCGACGTCACCGGGAACTGGGCGACCGGAATGATCGACCAGAGGTTCATGATCCACACGAAGAAGAACAGCGCGACCATGAAGGGGACGTACTTCTCGCCCTCCTTCTTGCCGAGCGCGTCGTACACGAGCCCGCGGCGCACGAAGTCGTAGCCCGCCTCAGCGACCATCTGGAGCTTGCCCGGCACGACCTTGGCGCGACCGAAGGCGGCCCAGAAGAACCACACCACGACGACCGTGCTCAGCAGAGCCAGCAGCATCGGCTTGTTGAAGTTGAAGCCGCCGATGGTGAAGAGCGGATCGAAGACGAACGAATGAAGGCCCGGGGCCTCGAAGCCACACCCCGGGATGAAGAGGTGGCACTCCGTGTCGAAGGCGAGCATCGTTTCAGCACTCACCGCGGGCTCCTTCAGCGTGGCGCATGGGTACGGCAACCTCGTTGTGTCGGCGCGGCATTGAGCCACGGAGCGGCACTGGACTGGTCTTGCGGATTAGGGGGCGGCGTCTCGGCGCTGAGCCGGGTCGGATCGCAGGCATCGGCCACAAGGCCCACCGGCTCCAGCTCGTGGAACTCGGGTGCTCAGCCGCCTGCGCCGACTGTGCCGTAGTTGGCACCGGACGATAGCAGGCCCGCGATCGGGCTTTTATTCCGGCCCTACGTGTCACGTCGGCGACCCCGCCGTCTCCGCCTTCTTCGCCTCTGCGGAGTCAGGGTCCACGTAGAGAATCTTCGCCTTCATGTGACCGCGGGTCTGTGCAGCGATCCACACGAGGGTGGCGCCGAGCAGCGTGAAGGCAAATGCCTTCGTATCAAAGAGAGTTGTGTCCTTGAAAGCCAGCAGGAAGACCGCGACCGCCAGGATCTGCACGGAATAGAGCAGAAGGCCCATCATCTGGAAGAGATCCGGGAGCTTCTTCGCGGTCTGCTGCAGGACGACGAGTCCCGCACCCATGACGAGCACCACCAGCAGGGTGCCGATCACGGCACCGACAGCCCCCGCGCCACCCGCGAGCGCAGCGCTGACCGCGACGGCGACAACGCCGGCGACGAGCGTGGGCACAAGGGCATGAACGAGAAGTCGGGCGTCATTCGACTGCATGGCGGCGCTCCGGCAAGGGGTGGGGGTGTGTCGTCAGGGACGAGCGTAGACCCGGTCGGCGGAAGAACCTGCTGAGCCCAAAGGCCCGGCACTGTGCGGACCTTCGACTCTGTCGCCGAGTCTCGTGAACGGTATCACAAACTATTTGATGAGGTCTTTACCTCTATGGTGTGCCGCCTGTCACACGTGAGCGTGACCCTGCGCGTTGGTGCAGCGACAGGCGGCACTTTGTCTGCTATAGCGGCAAGTCACCCGATTTAGCGATGCAGTTGACGGACGTCCGTGACGTCGCACACGGGTTTCAGTGGTGACTGTCCGCCCGACGCCGGTCCACGAAACGTGACCGCTCGCCGATCGCGGTGGCGCCGTGCAGCCCCGCGGCGACCGCCTCCCGCGCCTCGTCCCGCTCCTCCCGTACGCCCGCCGCGGACTCCTCCGCGGTCTCGGCGGGCTCGGTGCGGACGACCCTGCGGTAGCGCGGCGGCACGATGCGCTGCGCCCACATCGGCGCCCGCGGGGTGAAGCGCGGCAGCAGGAGCAGCACCAGCCCGACCGCGCTCAGCAGCACGATGCCCAGGACGATCCACATGCTCGCGTTGTTGACCGAGTAGGCGACCGCGCCGAACGCGATCAGCGCCGACCAGAAGTACATGATCAGGACAGCGCGGCTGTGGGAATGACCGATTTCCAGCAGCCGGTGGTGGAGGTGACCGCGGTCCGCGGCGAACGGCGACTGGCCGTTCCAGGTACGCCGGACGATCGCCAGGATCAGGTCGGCCACCGGCACCGCGATGACGGTCAGCGGCAGCAGCAGCGGGATGTAGACCGGCACCATCGAGTGCGTCGCCTCGCGGATACCGCCGGTCTTCAGGCTGAGCAGGTCCGGGTCGACCTGGCCGGTCACCGACACCGCGCCGGCCGCCATCACCAGGCCGATCAGCATCGACCCGGAGTCGCCCATGAAGATCCGCGCGGGGTGCATGTTGTGCGGCAGGAAGCCCAGGCACATGCCCATCAGCACCACCGAGAACAGCGTCGCGGGCGCCGCCGCCTCGATGCCGTAGCCGAACCACATCCGGTACGCGTACATGAAGAACGCCGCGGCGGCGATGCACACCATGCCGGAGGCGAGGCCGTCGAGACCGTCGACGAAGTTCACCGCGTTGATGGTGATGACGACGAGGGCGACGGTCAGCAGCGTGCCCTGTGTCGGCGACGGCAGGTACGTGCCGACGCCGGGGATCGGGATGTAGAGGATCGTCAGACCCTGGAGGACCATCACGCCCGCGGCGACCATCTGGCCGCCGAGCTTGACCAGCGCGTCCACGCCCCACTTGTCGTCCAGGACGCCCAGCAGCCAGATCAGCGCGGCGCCGGAGAGCAGGGCACGCGGTTCGTTGGAGTCCGCGAAGACGCTCTTGAGATTGGTCAGATGGGAGGCCACCAGAAGGCCCGCGCACAACCCGCCGAACATCGCGATACCGCCGAGCCGGGGCGTCGGCTCGCGGTGGACGTCACGGGCCCGGATCTCCGGCATCGCCCCGGCCGCGATGGCGAACTTGCGCACCGGGCCGGTCAGCAGATAGGTCACCGCGGCCGTGACGCACAGCGTCAGCAGGTATTCACGCACGGGCTGCCCCACAGATATAGCTGGCCATCACAGCCCCACACCCTATGCGGGTCCGCGACCACGCCGTACACACAGGTGGCGACCTGCCGGATTACGGACCTCCGTCACCGTCCCCGCGGTCTGTGACGGGCGGGAGCCGTGCGCGGTTCCCGTTCAGTTCCGGCCGGGATACGGCGGAAAACCGCCGACGAGCGCCGCGGTGCGCGAACGGACCGCACCGTCGCCGCGCAGCGCCGCCCCGATCAGCTCCGCGATCCGCACCATCTCCGCCTCGCCCATCCCCTGCGTCGTCACCGCCGCGCTGCCCAGGCGGATGCCGGTACGCCGGGCGGTGCCGTCCGGGCAGGCCAGCGCGCAGGTGTCGAGGACGATCCCGGCGGCGGCCAGCCGGGCCCGGGCCGTCTGCGCGTCGAGGCCCAGCGGCGCGGTGTCGGCGACGATCAGATGGGTGTCGGTACCGCCGGTGGCGAGCCTCAGCCCCTGGTCGGCGAGGGCGGCGGCGAGCGCGCGGGCGTTGGCGACGGTCCGCCGGGCGTAGCCGCGGAACGCGTCGGTGGCCGCCTCGCGGAAGGCGACGGCCTTGGCGGCGACGGAGTTCATCTGCGCGCCGCCCTGCGAGAAGGGGAAGACCGCGCGGTCGATCCGCTCGGCGAGCCGTGCCCCGCACAGGATCATGCCGCCGCGCGGACCGCGCAGCACCTTGTGCGTGGTGGCGCAGACGACATCGGCGTACGGCACCGGGCTGGGCGCCACTCCCCCGGCGATCAGTCCGGCGGGGTGCGCGACGTCGGCGATGAGGAAGGCACCGGTCTCGTCGGCGATGTCGCGGAAGGCGGCGTAGTCGATATGGCGCGGATAGGCGATCGAGCCGCAGACCAGGGCCTTGGGGCGGCGCTCACGGGCCAGGGCGCGGACCGCGTCGAGGTCGAGGAGGCCGGTGTCCGCGTCGACGCCGTACCCGGCGAAGTCGAACCAGCGGCCGGAGAAGTTGGCGGGCGACCCGTGCGTGAGATGGCCGCCGTGCGGCAGGGACAGCGCCAGAACAGTGTCTCCGGGGCGCAGCAGGGCGGCGTAGGCGGCCAGCACGGCGGAGGAGCCGGAGTGGGGCTGGACATTGGCGTGCTCGGCGCCGAAGAGGGCCCTGGCGCGCTCCACGGCGATCCGCTCGGCGAGATCGACGATCTCGCAGCCACCGTGGTGGCGGGCGCCCGGATAGCCCTCCGCGTACTTGTTGGTGAGCGGGGAGCCGAGGGCGGCGAGGACCGCGGGCGAGGTGAAGTTCTCCGCGGCGATCAGCTGGAGCGTCTCGCTCTGCCGGGCGCTCTCGCCGATCAGCACCCCGGCGATCTCCGGGTCGGCGGCGGCCAGCGCCGCGAAATCCGCCGGGCACGCCTCGGCAGCGGCGGCCGCTGCCGCGTCCGGCGCGGTGCCCGGGCGCGCATCGGCCGGTGCGGTGCTGCGGGGTGACGCGGTGGTGGCGGACATGGCACGCTCCGGGCCTCGTGCGGGGACTCACGTCCAATGTAGGCGCGGTAGGGCGATCGGGCGCGGCGGCCGGGCACCGGACGTACCGGCACGGCCACGGGGCCGGGAGAAGGGCGGCAGACGGCCGGGAAAGGCGGTTACGGGCGGGCCGGGAAGGGGCGGGGCCGGGGGTGCGGGCCGGCCCGGCGGCGCGGGGCCCGTCGTGGAGGTGGCCGGGGCGGCGGCACCGGGTGCCCGGCCGCCCGCCCGTGGCCGGCCGCTAGGCGCGGGCCGGGACCCCGGTGAGGGCGGTGACGACCGGGTCGAGGGCCTGGTTGATCTCGTCGCCGATGGAGCGGAAGAAGGTGATGGGGGCGCCGTAGGGGTCGTGGACCTCGTCGGACTCCGGGTCGGGCGCCAGCAGCCAGCCGCGGAGCGCGGCGGCGGCGCCGACCAGGGCGCGGGCCCGCTCGACCAGACCGTAGTCGGGCAGCTGCGGGTCGGGCTCCGGCAGGGTGGCCGGGTCTATCGCCCGGACCAGGCGGTTGAACTCCTTCAGCGTGAAGGTGCGCAGCCCCGCGGAGTGGCCCATCGAGATGACCTGGGCGCGGTGGTCGCGGGTGGCGGTCAGCACCAGGTCGGCGCGGATGACGTGCTCGTCGAGCAGTTCGCGGCCCAGGAAACCGGCCGGGTCGGCGCCGTAGTCGGCGAGGACCGTCGCGGCGTGCGTCTCCATGGGCGCGCCCTCATGGCCCCAGGTGCCGGCGCTCTCCACCACCAGGCCGCTGCAGCCCGCACCGCCCAGCCGCAGGTCGAGGGCGTGGCGGTGCAGCCGCTCGGTGATCGGCGAGCGGCAGACGTTGCCGGTGCTGACGTGCAGGATCCGGAAGCGGGCGGGCGCGACCGGCGCCGCGGCGCGGGCCTGGACGGCGGCGGCGTAGCCGGACGGCGGCACCGACGGGAAGGCGGTCTCGCCGGACCCCGTTATGCCGCGCCCCAGAGGCGCCATCAATTGGCCACCTCGAGCTCGGGCACGACCTTCCGCAGCTCCTCGGCGCTGAGGGCACCCTCACGCAGCAGCACCGGGATGCGGCCGGTGACGTCGACGATGGAGGACGGCACGGCGGCGGGCGTGGGGCCGCCGTCGAGGTAGACGGAGACGGAGTCGCCGAGCATCGCCTGGGCGGCGTCGCAGTCCTGCGGGGAGGGGTGTCCCGTGAGGTTGGCGCTGGAGACCGCCATCGGGCCGAACTCGGTGAGGAGTTCGATGGCGACGGGGTGCAGCGGCATACGCACCGCGACGGTGCCGCGGGTCTCGCCGAGGTCCCAGGTCAGCGACGGCTGGTGGGTGGCGACGAGGGTCAGCCCGCCGGGCCAGAACGCGTCGACCAGCTCCCACGCCTGCTCGGAGAAGTCGGTGACCAGGCCGTGCAGGGTGTTGGGCGAGCCGATGAGGACCGGTGAGGGCATACCGCGGCCGCGGCCCTTGGCCTCCAGCAGGTCGCCGACGGCGTCGGCGCTGAACGCGTCGGCGCCGATGCCGTAGACGGTGTCGGTCGGCAGGACGACCAGCTCGCCGCGGCGGACGGCCGACGCGGCCTCACGCAGACCGGTTGCGCGGTCGGTCGCGTCGCTGCAGTCGTATCGCCGTGCCATTTAACGGTCCTCCTCGTGCGGAACGGATACATCGTGCGTCGGGGTCGCCGTCATGGCGACACCCGGCGCGCGGTGGCGAAACGGGGCCGGTTGTTGAGGTCCGGGTGATCGGCCGCGTCGGCCCAGCCCCGTTCCTCGGCGAAGATCCACGGCACCTGGCCGCCCTGGGTGTCGGCGTGTTCGATGACGACGAGCCCGCCGGGCCGCAGCAGCCGGTGCGCGGTCCGCTCGATGCCCCGGATGGTGTCCAGCCCGTCCTCACCGGAGAACAGCGCCAGCTCGGGGTCGTGGTCGCGGGCCTCGGGGGCGACGTACTCCCACTCGGTGAGCGGGATGTACGGAGGGTTGGAGACGACCAGGTCGACCTGGCCGTCCAGCTCCGGCAGCGCGGTCAGCGCGTCGCCCTGGTGGAGGGTGACCCGCGAGCCCTCGACGTTGCGCCGGGCGTACGCCAGGGCCTGTTCGGACAGCTCCACGGCGTGCACCGTGGAGCGCGGCACCTCCTGCGCCAGCGCGAGGGCGATGGCGCCGGAGCCGGTGCACAGGTCGACGATGACCGGCTCGACGACGTCCATCGCGCGCACCGCGTCTATGGCCCAGCCGACCACCGACTCGGTCTCCGGGCGGGGCACGAACACGCCCGGCCCGACGTGGAGTTCGAGGTAGCGGAAAAAGGCGCGGCCGGTGATGTGCTGGAGCGGTTCGCGGGCCTCGCGGCGGGCGATCGCCTCCCAGTACCGGGCGTCGAAGTCGGCGTCGGCCACCGTGTGCAGCTGGCTGCGCTTGACGCCGTGGACGTGCGCGGCCAGCTCCTCGGCGTCGAAGCGCGGTGAGGGCACGCCGGCGTCGGCCAGCCGCTGGGTGGCCTGGGCCACCTCGGCGAGCAGCAGGTTCACGGGTTCCTCCAGCCGGGTCGTGCGGGCGTGCGGGTGGTGCGGGTCCTACTGGGCGGCGGCGAGCTTGGCCGCCGAGTCGGCGTCCACGCAGGCCTGGATGACCGGGTCCAGCTCACCGTCGAGCACCTGGTCCAGGTTGTAGGCCTTGAAGCCGACGCGGTGGTCGGAGATGCGGTTCTCCGGGAAGTTGTACGTCCGGATGCGCTCGGAGCGGTCGACGGTGCGGACCTGGCTGCGGCGGGCGTCGGACGCCTCGCGCTCGGCCTCCTCCTGGGCGGCGGCCAGCAGCCGCGAGCGCAGGATGCGCATCGCCTGCTCCTTGTTCTGGAGCTGGCTCTTCTCGTTCTGGCAGGAGACGACGATGCCGGTCGGCAGGTGCGTGATGCGCACCGCGGAGTCGGTGGTGTTGACCGACTGGCCGCCGGGGCCGGAGGAGCGGTAGACGTCGATCCGCAGGTCGTTGGGGCCGATCTCGACCTCGACCTCCTCGGCCTCGGGCGTGACGAGCACACCGGCGGCGGAGGTGTGGATGCGGCCCTGCGACTCGGTGGCGGGGACGCGCTGGACGCGGTGCACACCGCCCTCGTACTTCAGCCGGGCCCAGACGCCCTGGCCGGGCTCGGTGGCCCCGCCGCCGCCCTTGGTCTTCACGGCGACCTGGACGTCCTTGTAGCCGCCGAGGTCGGACTCGTTGGCCTCGAGGATCTCGGTCTTCCAGCCGGCCCGCTCCGCGTAGCGCAGGTACATCCGCAGCAGGTCACCGGCGAACAGCGCGGACTCCTCGCCGCCCTCACCGGCCTTGACCTCCAGGATGACGTCCTTGTCGTCGCTCGGGTCGCGGGGGACGAGCAGCAGCCGCAGCTTCTCGGTCAGCTCGTCGCGCCGGGCGTCGAGCTCCTTGACCTCGTCGGCGAAGTCCGGGTCGTCCGCGGCGAGTTCGCGCGCGGTCTCCATGTCCTCGCCGGTCTGCTTCCAGGAACGGTAGGTGGAGATGATCGGGGTGAGTTCGGCGTAGCGCTTGTTGAGCCGCATCGCCTCGCGCTGGTCGGCGTGGACCGCGGGGTCGGCCAGCTTCTTCTCCAGACCGGCGTGCTCGCCGATCAGTTCCTCGACCGCCTCGAACATCGTGGGGTTCCTTAGCTGACTGGTGTTTCCGGGTGCCGGTCACCTGGTGCGGCTGCGCAGCCGCGGCGTTGCCGGACCCCCGGCCGGGTCCGTGGCCTGGACGACAAAGCGCCGGTCCGGTCGCCCCTCGGAGGGGCGACCGGCAACCGGCGCCTTGCGGGTCGCTACTTCTTGGCCGAACCGGCGGTCTTGCCGAAGCGCTGCTCGAAGCGGGCCACGCGGCCACCGGTGTCCATGATCTTCTGCTTGCCCGTGTAGAACGGGTGGCACTCGGAGCAGACGTCGGCGCGGATGCTGCCGCCCTCGACGGTGCTACGGGTGGTGAAGGACGCACCGCAGGTGCAGCTGACCTGCGTGTCCACGTACTCCGGGTGGATGTCGCGCTTCAAGGGAATCTCCTAGGTTCGGGAGTGCTCCGGGTCGTGCCGCGGGTTTGCGTCACGTGAACCGGGGCCGACGGTCCAGTCTGCCAGGACTTGTCGCATCTCCCAAAACCGGGGTGGACCGACGGGTATTCCCCGCCCCCGCGGCGGGGAAACCCGAGCCGCCCGGCGGCTACCCGCCGTTCCCGGCGCTCCACGCCGTGTGGCGGCCGCGCGGAGCGACGGGCCCTACTTCACGTACGAGCCGGTGCCGCCCTTGTCGCCGGCGGAGTCCTTGAGCGCGGACTTCGGGATGGCGCGGTCCTGCCGCAGCGCCTCCCAGACCTGCGCGGTCTGCCGGGGCAGCGGGGCGACCCGCGCCGGGTCGAGCTTGTCGTACTCCACGGGCAGCGTGACCATGTGGATGCTGTCCGAGCCGATACCGCCGAGGGTCTTGGCGAGGCCGGTGAGCGCGCCGACCGAGTTGAGGTCGGTGTCGGTGGTGACGGTCTTCGTCGCGGTGTCGGCGATGTCGTAGAGCTTGGCCGGGCTGGTGAGCACGCCGACGTTCTTGACCTGCTGCATCAGCGCCTTGACGAAGGTCTGCTGGAGCTGGATGCGCCCCAGGTCGCTGCCGTCGCCGCCGGGGACGCCGTGCCGGGTGCGGACGAGTCCGAGGGACTGCTCACCGGTGAGGACGTGGTGTCCGGCGGGCAGGTGGAGGTGGCTGGAGTTGTCGTCGATCGGCTTGCTGGTGGTGAGTTCGACACCGCCGAGCGCGTCGATGAGCTTCTTGAAGCCGGTGAAGTCGACCTCGACGAAGTGGTCCATCCGGATGCCGCTGAGCGATTCGACGGTCTTGACGGCGCACGCGGGGCCGCCGACCTCGTAGGCGGTGTTGAACATCACCCGCTGCGCGCCGGCCACCTCCTTGCCGTCCTTCACGCAGGCGGGCCGGGTGATGAGGGTGTCGCGCGGGATGCTGACGACGCTCGCCTTCTTGTGGCCCTTGTAGACGTGCAGCACCATCGCGGTGTCGGAGCGCGCACCGCCCTCGTCGGCGCCGTACTCGGCGTTCTTGCCGGCCCGGGAGTCGGAGCCGAGGACGAGGATGTCGAGGGAGCCGTTGTCGACGTTGTCGGGCCGGTCCTTGCCGAGGGCGGCGTTGATGTCGATGCCCTTGAGGTTGCCGTTGAGCTGGTAGTAGACGTAGCCCAGCCCGGCGCCGGTGAGCAGCAGGCAGCTCACCCCGGCGCAGAGCGTGATGGTCAGGGCGCGGCGGCGTCGGCTGGGTGCCTTACGGCGGCGCCCGGTGGCGCGTATGCGGCTGCTGCGGCTCGCCGCCGTCCTCTGCGTCCCGTTGCTGTCGCCCATGTGCTCCTCGGTCCGTGTGCGCTGCCCCCGCCCGCCCCGTGCGGACACGGCGCGTCATGTCGTGGGAGACGGGGAGCCGGACGGAAGGGTTGCACAGCGCCCTGTGCGCACCGGTCGGCCGCGGACCGGCCCACGCGCCCCGGCGTCCGGTCTGCGCGCCCCTCCCGACCTGGAGTGATGGCCGGTTTCCGGAGATCGCCAAGCGGTCGGTTCCGGGCATCTCCTGTGCGAAAGGTCTCAGCCGGACACCTCCGGACGGAGGTATACACACAGGTCGTCGACCGTTCACACCATCCGGTCCCGGACGGCACGGAGCCCCCGCACTCGGCAGTGCGGGGGCTCCGTGGCGGCGTCGCGCGGACGGGCGTCAGTCGTTGCCGTTGCCCGTGGTCGGCGTCGTCTTCTGGATCTGGAGCAGGAACTCCGCGTTGGACTTCGTCTGCTTCATCTTGTCCAGCAGCAGCTCGATCGCCTGCTGCTGGTCCAGGGCGTGCAGCACCCGGCGCAGCTTCCAGACGATGGCCAGCTCGTCGGCGCCCATCAGGATCTCCTCCTTACGGGTGGACGACGCGTCGACGTCCACCGCGGGGAAGATCCGCTTGTCGGAGAGCTTGCGGTCGAGCTTGAGCTCCAGGTTGCCGGTGCCCTTGAACTCCTCGAAGATCACCTCGTCCATCCGCGAACCGGTCTCGACCAGCGCGGTGGCCAGGATGGTCAGCGAACCGCCGTCCTCGATGTTGCGCGCCGCGCCGAAGAACCGCTTCGGCGGGTAGAGCGCGGTCGAGTCGACACCACCGGACAGGATGCGGCCGGAGGCGGGCGCCGCGAGGTTGTACGCACGGCCCAGACGGGTGATGGAGTCCAGCAGGACGACCACGTCGTGACCCAGCTCGACGAGGCGCTTGGCGCGCTCGATGGCCAGCTCGGCGACGGTGGTGTGGTCCTCGGCGGGACGGTCGAAGGTCGAGGAGATGACCTCGCCCTTGACCGACCGCTGCATGTCGGTGACCTCTTCGGGCCGCTCGTCGACGAGGACGACCATCAGGTGGCACTCGGGGTTGTTGCGGGTGATCGAGTTGGCGATCGCCTGCATGATCATGGTCTTACCGGTCTTCGGCGGGGCCACGATCAGACCACGCTGGCCCTTGCCGATCGGCGTCACCAGGTCGATGATCCGGGTCGTCAGACCGCCCGACTCACCTTCGAGGCGCAGTCGCTCCTGCGGGTAAAGGGGCGTCAGCTTCCCGAACTCCGGGCGCTGGCGGCCCTGTTCGGGCGCCACGCTGTTGACGGTGTCGAGGCGGACCAGCGCGTTGAACTTCTCGCGCCGCTCACCGTCACGCGGCTGCCGGACCGCACCGGTGACGTGGTCGCCCTTGCGCAGACCGTTCTTACGGACCTGGGCCAGCGAGACGTACACGTCGTTCGGGCCGGGCAGGTAGCCGGAGGTCCGGATGAACGCGTAGTTGTCGAGGATGTCGAGGATGCCCGCGACGGGGATCAGGACGTCGTCCTCGGAGACCTGCGGCTCGTTGCCGAAGTCCTCGCGCCCGCCGCGACGGCCCCGGCGGTCGCGGTAGCGGCCGCGGCGGCCACGGCGGCCGCCCTCGAAGTCGTCGCCGTCGTCGTGGCGGTTGTCCCGCTGACGGTCACGGCGGTCGCCCTGGTTGCCGGAGTCGTTGCCGTCGTTCTTGTTGCGACGACCCTGCTGGCGGTCGCGGCGGTCGCCCTTCTGGCCGCGGTCCTGACGGTCCCCGCGGTCCTGGCGGTCGCCGCCCTTGTGCTGCTGGTCGGCCTGCTCGCCCTTGGCGGGCCGCTCGTCGACGGCGGTGTCGGCCTTGCCCTTCGGCTCGGCCTTGGTGTCGGCCGCGCCCTCGGGGCTGCCGGCGGCCGCGGTGGCGCGGCGACGACGGCGCTCGCCGGCCGGCTGCTCGTCGCTGGCCGGCTGACCGGGGATGTCGATCTGCTGCTGACCGGCCTGCTTGTCGGCGCTCTTGTCGGCCTTGGCCGGCTTCTCGGCGGCCTTGGCGTCGCCCTCGCCCGTACGGGCCTTGGAAGTGGTACGGCGCTTGGGCTTGGTGTCGGTCTCGGCGGGCGCGTCGGCCTTGGCGGAGCCGGAGGAGCCCGCGGCCTGCCTCTCCTTGATGACCTCGATCAGCTGGCTCTTGCGCATCCGCGCGGTGCCCTTGATGCCGAGGCCGGAGGCGACCTGCTGCAGCTCTGCCAGGACCATGCCGTCGAGGCCGGTACCGGAACGGCGGCGCCGCGTGGTGCCGGCAGCACCGGTGGCAGGCGCGGCGGGAGCGTCCGTGGCGGGCGCGGTGGCACTGCCATCGGTGCGCACGCCCATCAGATCGGTGGTGTCGCTCACGAAGGGTCCTTCCCTGGAGCGGGCGTCGGCCAGTCTGGCTCGGCGACCGTTGTGCTGTCCGGCTGGTGGTCCCGCGGTGTTGCGAACCGGGCCGGGGCGGTGGTCCCGCCGGATACGGCGGAAAGATCAGTTCATTGGTCCGGCGCGAAGGGATGCTGTGTGACCCATGTCCGTCACGCCGATTCCGGAGCGTGCTCATCCCTGCTCGGGCTATTGCTTCGAGCGGTGTGGGAGGCTCCCGGAAGAAAGGTGGTCCCGATAGGGACACGAAGCATCGCGCCACTCAGGCGTCGAGTACTGACTTGAGGTTAACACTACCGGATCCAACAAACATTCCCCCTTCCCAAGACCGGCAATCGTCGATCACCCGCAGTGGTCACCCGGCGAGCGGCAGCACGCATGCGCCTGCCGCGTCGAGGGTCAGCCGGTTGGCCGCCCAGCCCTCTCCCGCCAGCGCGGCGACCTTGTCGGCCGAGGACTCCTCGGCCAGGGCGAGCACCGTCGGGCCCGCACCGGAGATGACCGCGGGGACACCGTCCGCACGCAGTCGGTTCACCAGTGCCACGCTCTCCGGCATCGCGGGGGCGCGGTATTCCTGGTGAAGTCGGTCCTCGGTCGCCGCCAGCAGCAGCTCGGGGCGCCTGGTCAGCGCCTCGACGAGCAGTGCGGCACGACCGGCGTTGGCCGCGGCGTCCACATGCGGGACGGTGCGCGGCAGCAGTCCGCGGGCGGTCTCGGTGAGCACCGGTTTCCCGGGGACGAAGACGACGGGGACGATCGAGTCGGCCGGCTCCATCCGGATGGCGCGGGCCGCCCCGGCGTCCGTCCAGGCCAAGGTGAAGCCGCCGAGCAGACAGGCGGCGACGTTGTCGGGGTGGCCCTCGATCTCGGTGGCCAGCTCCAGCAGCGCGGTGTCGTCGAGCCGCTGCTCACCGCCGATGGTGACGGCGCGGGCGGCGACGATGCCGGCGCAGATGGCCGCCGACGACGAGCCGAGGCCGCGGCCGTGCGGAATGCGGTTGGCACAGACGATCTCCAGCCCGCGCGGCTGCCCACCGAGCAGGTCGAAGGCGGTACGCAGGGAGCGTACGAGCAGATGGCTCTCGTCGCGCGGGAGGGTTTCACTGCCCTCACCTGCGATGTCTACATGCAGACCGGAGTCGGCGACCCGCACCACGACATCGTCGTACAGCCCCAGCGACAGGCCGAGGGCGTCGAAGCCGGGGCCGAGATTGGCGCTGGTGGCGGGGGTGCGCACCCGGACGGCGGCGGCACGGAACGCGGGACCGGCCATCGCTCGATGACTCTCCTTGATTGATACTGCGGTACTGCCCCGCGCCACCGCGGCGCCGAGGCGCCCGGCCGGCCGGCGAGGACTGTGTCTGACCTGCCCTGCACACCACTGCGTCATGCCGTGCGGAGGGGAGTTGGCTGCCAGCCTATCGAAGGAAGGTTCTGTGGCGACATAGGGCGCACGGGAGGCGCACGATGCGTGTCGCACGCCGAGCCGTGCCTCACTTCTGACTTTGCAGCCTTTGCACTCTTTGCTGCACGGCGGGTCACCTGCTCCGGGAGCCGGTGACCCGCCGTACGCCCGACGTGTGCGGTTGCGGAGTTAGGCGAGACCGAGGCGCTGGGCCGCGGCGTCCGCGTCGATCGGGACGGTGACGGGCTGCGGCGCACCGGCCACCGCCCAGTCGGGGTCCTTGAGGCCGTTGCCGGTCACCGTGCAGACGATGCGCTGACCGGGGTCGACCTTGCCCTCGTCGGCGGCCTTGAGCAGACCGGCGACCGAGGCGGCCGACGCGGGCTCCACGAAGACTCCCTCCTGCGCGGCCAACAGCCGGTAGGCGGCCAGGATCTGACGGTCCGTCACCTCATCGATGAAACCGCCCGACTCGTCCCGCGCCTGCTCCGCCAACGACCACGAGGCCGGATTGCCGATGCGAATGGCGGTGGCGATGGTGTGCGGGTCCTTGACGACCTCGCCGCGCACGATCGGGGCACTGCCGGACGCCTGGAAGCCCCACATCCGCGGGGTGTGCGAGGCGATGCCGTCGGTGGCGTATTCGCGGTAGCCCCTCCAGTACGCCGTGATGTTGCCGGCGTTGCCGACGGGCAGCACATGGATGTCGGGCGCGTCGCCGAGCATGTCGACGATCTCGAACGCCGCGGTCTTCTGACCCTCGATACGCACAGGGTTGACGGAGTTCACAAGTGCGACCGGATACTTGTCCGAAAGTCCACGGGCGAGCGTCAGACAGTCGTCGAAATTTCCGTCGATCTGGAGGATCTTCGCGCCGTGCACCAGCGCCTGCCCCATCTTGCCGAGGGCGATCTTGCCCTGCGGGACGAGCACCGCGCAGACCATCCCGGCGCGCACCGCGTAGGCGGCGGCGGAGGCGGAGGTGTTGCCGGTGGAGGCGCAGATCACCGCCTTGGCGCCCTCCTCCTTGGCGCGGGTGATGGCCATCGTCATCCCGCGGTCCTTGAAGGACCCGGTGGGGTTGGCACCCTCGACCTTGAGGTGCACCTCGCAGCCGGTGCGCTCGGACAGCACCTGCGCGGGGACGAGCGGCGTGCCGCCCTCCCGCAGGGTGACCACCTCGGTCGTGTCGCTGACCGGCAGCCGGTCACGGTATTCCTCGATGATTCCGCGCCACTGGCCGTTCGCGGCGGACGCGGTGGAATTGGCAGACATGGGTTCCTTTACTCCCCTTCGACCCGCATGATGCTGGCGACACCACGGACGGTGTCCAGCCCCCGCAGGGCCTCGACGGTCGACGACAGGGCGGCGTCGGCCGCCCGGTGGGTGACGACGACGAGGGATGCCTCGCCGTCGGCGTCGGGCCGCCCTTGCTGACGGACGGTGTCGATCGACACCCCGTGCTCGGCGAAGACCGTGGCGACCTGCGCGAGGACGCCGGACTTGTCGGCCACGTCGAGACTGATGTGGTACCGCGTGACCACTTCACCCATGGGGCTCACGGGCAGGTGTGTGTACGCGGACTCCCCCGGTCCGGTGGTCCCCGCGACCTTGTTGCGGCAGACCGCGACGAGGTCGCCGAGCACCGCGGAGGCGGTCGGCGAACCGCCGGCGCCCGGACCGTAGAACATCAGCTGACCTGCGGCGTCGGATTCCACGAACACCGCGTTGTACGCCTCGCGGACGGAGGCCAGCGGATGGCTGAGCGGGATCATCGCGGGGTGCACGCGGGCGGTGACGGACGCGCCGTCCGCGGCGCGCTCGCAGATGGCGAGCAGCTTGACGGTGCACCCCATCCGCTTGGCGGAGGCGATGTCGGACGCGGTGACCTCGGTCAGGCCCTCGCGGTGCACGTCGTCGATGGTCACGCGGGTGTGGAAGGCGATCCCGGCGAGGATCGCGGCCTTCGCGGCGGCGTCGAAGCCCTCGACGTCGGCGGTCGGGTCGGCCTCGGCGTACCCGAGGGCGGTGGCCTCGTCCAGCGCCTCGCTGTACCCGGCGCCACTGGTGTCCATCTTGTCGAGGATGAAGTTGGTGGTGCCGTTGACGATGCCGAGGACGCGGTTGACCTTGTCACCGGCGAGCGATTCGCGCAGCGGACGGACCAGCGGGATCGCGCCGGCGACCGCGGCCTCGTAGTAGAGGTCCGCGCCGTGCCGCTCCGCCGCGGCGTGCAGGGCGGCGCCGTCGGCGGCGACCAGCGCCTTGTTGGCGGAGACGACGCTGGCGCCGTGCGCGAAGGCGGTGGTGATCAGCTCACGGGCCGGTTCGATGCCGCCGATGACCTCGATGACGACATCGACGTCGTCGCGTTTGACCAGCTCCATCGCGTCGGTGGTGACCAGCTCGGCCGGGATGCCCTCGCGCACGCGGTCGGGGCGGCGGACGGCGATCCCGGCCAGCTCCACGGGTGCACCGATGCGGGCCGCGAGGTCGTCGGCGTGCGTCGTCATGATGCGCGCCACCTCTGAGCCGACCACACCACAGCCCAGGAGCGCCACCTTCAGCGGACGCGTACGCATCATTCGACCTCTGCTTTTCATCGATACTGCCGTTTTTCTTCTTGGTGATTTCTCAGTCTCACGCACCGGATGGCACTTTCCGCACCTCGTCCGGATACCGAGACATTTATGTCGTCCGCGCCGGACACGCGAACGAGTTCGTCATCCGACATCCAACCGCAGGAGATCCTCCTCCGTCTCGCGGCGCACGATGACCCGGCCGGAGCCCCCCGCGACGGCCACCACCGGCGGCCGCAGCGCGTGGTTGTAGTTGCTGGCCATCGACCGGCAGTACGCACCGGTCGCGGGCACCGCCAGCAGGTCACCCGGCGCCACGTCGGACGGCAGGAAGGCGTCCCGGACGATGATGTCGCCGCTCTCGCAGTGCTTGCCGACGACGCGCGAGAGCATCGGCTCGGCGTCCGAGGTCCGCGAGACCAGCGCCACGGTGTACTCCGCGTCGTACAGCGCGGTGCGGATGTTGTCGCTCATCCCGCCGTCGACGGAGACGTACGTCCGCAGCCCCTCCAGCTCCTTGACGGTGCCGACCTCGTACAGCGTGAAGGCGGTGGGGCCGACGATCGCGCGGCCCGGCTCGACGGAGATCCGCGGCACGCTCAGTCCGGCCGCCTCGCACTCCTTGGTGACGATCTCGCCGAGCGCCTTCGCGATCTCGTGCGGCTCGCGCGGGTCGTCGTCCGAGGTGTACGCGATGCCGAGGCCGCCGCCGAGGTCGATCTCCGGCAGCTCCACGCCGTGCTCGTCGCGCACCTCGGTCAGCAGCTGGACGACGCGCCGGGCGGAGACCTCGAACCCGGCCATGTCGAAGATCTGCGAGCCGATGTGGCTGTGGATACCGGTCAGCTCCAGGCCGTCGAGGGTGAGCGCGCGCCGCACCGCCTCGGCCGCCTGCCCGCCGGCCAGCGCGATGCCGAACTTCTGGTCCTCGTGCGCGGTCGCGATGAACTCGTGGGTGTGCGCCTCGACGCCGACGGTGACCCGGATCTGCACCCGCTGCCGCGTGCCGAGCCGCTGCGCGATGTGCGCGACCCGCGCGATCTCCTGGAAGGAGTCGAGCACGATCCGCCCGACGCCCGCCTCGACGGCGCGGGTGATCTCCTCGGTGCTCTTGTTGTTGCCGTGCAGCGCGATCCGCTCGGCGGGCATCCCCGCGTCCAGCGCGGTCGCCAGCTCACCGCCGGAGCAGACGTCGAGGTTGAGGCCCTCCTCGGTCAGCCACCGCACCACCGCGCGGGAGAGGAACGCCTTGCCCGCGTAGTACACGTCGGCGCCCGTGCCGAACGCCTCCCGCCAGGCCCGGCAGCGCGCCCGGAAGTCCTCCTCGTCGAGGAAGTAGGCGGGGGTGCCGAACTCCTCGGCGAGCGTCTTCACATCGAGTCCGCCGACGGTCACCACACCGTCGGCGTCGCGCCGGACGGTACGCGACCAGACGCGCGGGTCGAGGGAGTTGAGGTCGGCGGGCGGCCCGGCGTAGTGCCCCTCGGGCAGCACATCGGCGTGCCGGGGCCCGGCGGGGTGGGCGGAACGGCTCATGGTGGTGGGATCCCCTCAAATGTCGTTCAAAGTCGTACGGGTGCACAGACGCCGAGCAGGCGGAGGCCGTTGGCGAGCACCGTTCCGGTGGCCTCGGCGAGGGCCACCCGGGCGCGGTGCACGGCCGAGGGTTTCTCCTCGCCGACGGGCAGCGGCCGGCACCCGCCCTGCCAGCGCAGATACGCCTCGGCCAGCGCCTCCAGATGCCGCACCACCCGATCCGGCGCCCGATACCGCGCCGCGGCCGCGACGACGTCCGGGAACCCGCCGATGAGGAGGTGGAGGGCGTGCGCGTCCGGGGTGTCATTGGCGGCCGTACGGCTCCCGGCGGTGTCCTCCGGGCCGGTGCCGGGCCCGGTGGGCGTCCCGGTGCCGGTGTCGCCCGGCGCGCCCGTGAATCCCAGCTCGCGGGCGTTGCGCACCAGCGCCTGGGTACGGGCGTACGCGTACTGCACCCGGAAGCGCGGGTTCTCCTCCCGCTGCGTGGGCCGCTCGGGGGGCCGCACCGGGTCGTGCGCGGCCGGTCGCAGCAGCGCCCACCGCGCCTCGTCGTCACCGAGCCGGGCGACGAGCCGGGCCAGCTCGGCCCGCCCGCCGTCGGGCGCGGCCGCGGCCCGCGGTGCGACGCCGTCCGGCAGCGTCCCGGCACCGTCCACCGCCGCGTCGATCCGGGCCAGCGCCTCGGCGACGACGAGCCCGCGCGCGCCTCCGGACGGCGGCGTGGCCGCGACGCCGGGGCGGCCCGGGCGGGCGCCGCCGGTGCCGTACCGCGGGCCCTGGGCGAGAACGGTGCGGACCAGCTCGGCCGGTGCGCCGTCCCCCAGGGTGAAGTTCAGGAATCCGGGCCCGGCGACCTCGACGCGCGCGATGCCCGGGCAGCCGGCCAGCCGCTTGCGCAGCACCTCGGCAACCTCACGGGCGGGCAGTCCGGCGCCCGCGGCGAGCTGCAGTGCGACGTTGGACGCGTAATCCCCGGAGTGCGGCGCGGGCCGCACCACCACCCGCTCCGGCACCGCCACGGACAGCTCCCGCTCCGCCACGGCACCACGCACGGAGCGCAGGACGGTACGGGACAACTCGGCGGGGGTCACAGGACAAGCGTATGGGAGGAAGGGGGTACCCATGCGACCAGGTTTCGCCTGGTGGACACCGGGGCGCGGGCGGGGCGCCCGTCAGGCGGCCGGGGTGCGCGGGGCGGTCCGCTCAGGACGAGGCGCGGCGGTCGCCCCGCCAGCCGTGGTACCGCTCGCCACCGCCGTGCGGAGCGAGGTGGTCCTGCCGGTCCAGATGGTCGCCGCATTCGAGGTGCGCGGCGTGCTCGGCGAGCCCCGGCTGCTGCCGCACCTGCGCCATCCCGGCGGCCCGCTCGGCCGCCGACCGGTCGGCCACGGCGGCGTCTCCGCCGGCCCGCAGCCGCCGCCCGTCCCGCGCCAGCCGCGCCACCGTCTGCACCATCTCCGCCGGCTCGAACGGCTTCCCCAGAAACGCGTCGACGCCCACCGACCGGCCGCTGTCCGCCTCGCCCTGGGTGCAGGCGCTGATGATCGCGATGGGGATGTCCCAGGTCCGCGGATCGGCCCGCAGCCGCGCCGCGGTGTGCAGACCGTTCAGCCGCGGCATCACGACATCGAGGGTCACCACATCGGGTCTGACGCGGTGCACGACATCCAGACACTCGGCACCATCAGCCGCGGTCACGACCTCGAAGCCCTCCAGTTCGAGGTTGACCCTGATCAACTGCCGGATCCCCTTGCTGTCATCCACAACAAGGATCCGACCGCACAAGCCAGGCACACGACGAGACTAGGTGCCCGCCCTCGGCGGCGTACCCCTTTTCCGCACTCCGGCCCCCGTGTGAGGGACGTTTCCCCGACCGCTCCCCAGACGCCTCCGGCATGCGCTAGGACCCCTCAGAAGCCCTGCTCCGGCCCGCTCCGGCCCCCTCGGAACGATCTTCACCACCCTCCCGGGAAACACGTGCCGGAACACCCCATCGGAGCTGGTAGTGTTCTACCCGTCGCCGAGCAACACGGCGAAACGCCCCCGTAGCTCAGGGGATAGAGCAACGGCCTCCGGAGCCGTGTGCGCAGGTTCGAATCCTGCCGGGGGCACTTCAGTTGAAGTGCCAAAAGACCCCGTGACCAGCTTTTAAGCGGTCAACGGGGTCTTTGCGTATGTGCAGCCAGATGCCGCCGTGAGCGGCCGTATGTCGGATGCTGCGGACTATTTGTGGACGGAGCCCTGAGGCCATCTCCGGCCCGTTCTTGCAGGTCAAGCACGCAGAAGGGGCACCTACTACTTGAGTAGATGCCCCCAAGGCAACGCAAGTCGCCGCCGTCGGTCAGTCTTCCTCGTCCACCTGGTCGCCGTCCTCCCCCAGGAGTACAGCGATCCGCCGGTTCGCGATGTCCTGACGACCGTCGAGGCACTTCGCATAGCGACTGAGCAGCACCTCGACGCTGTTGCCCGCGCGTTCGGCGACTTCGGTCGGGTCCACTCCGGCGTTCAACCACGAGGAGAGCGCCGCATGCCGCAGGTCGTACGGGCGCCCGGCCAGCGGCGAGGCGGCCTGCTCAGGCGTGAATGCCAGGCGGCGGGCTTCGTCCCAGACCCTCCAATAGGTCGTCGATGCCACCACTCCCCCACGCTCGTTGAAGAACAGCCGGCCATCCTCCGCCGTGCCGAAGGTGGCGATGTGCGAGCGCAGAATGCGGCCCAGGCGAGGCGGAATCGGAATGACGCGGGTCTCATTGACGGGCCGGTTCTTCAGACCCCGGTGATCGTGAACAGAACCGGTCCCCGTCCACCGCTTACCGACCGTGGGGCGGCTCTTTTCCAAGATCAGAGAGCCCCAACCCTTGTCCGGCAGATTGCAATCCTGACGGCGAAGGGCAACCGCTTCGGCCGGCCGCAGTCCGCCGAAATACATGCAGGCGAACATCGCGACGAGCCTGCGACCGCGGGCCCGCTTGTATCCACCGACGTACGAGACGGCCGCAAGCAGTTCCCTCGCCTGCTGGGGATTGACGACGACGCGACGATCAACCTCCTTGGTGATCTTCGGGAGCTTCCATTTCACCGCCTTGATCGGATTCTCCGAAAGCTCTCCGATCTCGACGGCGTACGCGAGCGCATTGAAGAGGACTGCGCGCTTACGCCGTACGGTCTCAGCAGCGGCTGAGGCCCCCGAAAGTGTCAGCTTCAGCGAATCGAGAATGCGCCGGATATCGACTGGTTCCTTGAGCGTCGCCAGGGGCAGCGACGCCTTGTCAACCCAGCGCAGAGCGTTCGCCAGCTCGACCGGCGGTTCGACCTCGTCCCCCTCCGCCTGGACGACGAAGGCCCAGCCCCGAAGGGCCCGACGCAGCACGTCATCCGCGGGACGACCGGGCCGCTGACCGAGGAGTTCCGTCGTGACCAACGTCATCGTCTCGTTGATGCTGTCGCGCGAGTTCGGCGCAGCGTGCGGCCACTTCATGGCGGTGTATCGACGCGCGAAGTCGTACCAGGACAGGGACGGCTTCGCGGGCGCCATGGAGTCTGGCACCCCCGTTTCCGTATCGAACTCCTCACCTGCCTGAGCTGCCCGCAGAAGCTTCGCCCGGAAGTTGTCGGCAAGGGCTTTGGTGCGGAAAGTGTCGGAAAATTTCCTGTCCCCGACCTTCCATCGCACGTCATACGAAGGCTTCTTCGTGGGACGCTTGCGAATTCCCCATATGCGTACGTCGTGCGACTTCATGCCGCTGCCCTCTCCAATCCATGTAGCCAGTTCGTGAAGTCGCTCCGCCACACGCGCAGTTCGCCATTGGGAAGCTTGAAGGAAGCAGGGCCTTGCCCCAGCTCTCGCCAGCGATAGAAGGTTCGGCGCGAAACTCCGCCGAGTTCGGCAAGGATCTGCGGCACGGTCATGAGTTCGTCGTTTCGCAGGGCCACGTCGGTTCTCCTTCCGTTCCGGGGGCTGGGGCGAGGGAGGCTGCCAAGAACTCTTCGCCGGGCGTGAGGCCGGTCCCTGCGAACGTCCAGTGGGAGAGGACGAGGGTGGTGGCGGGCTCCGGGGTGGGCGGTTGGGTTTGGAGGCGGCGCCATTCGGCTCGGGCGGTGCGGAGGGCGCCGAGGGTGGTCGAGTAGTGGCGGGTCTTGGTGGAGAAGTGGCCGCGGAAGCCGAGCATGTGGGCCCAGGCGCGGAGGCGGAGGTGTTCGAGGTCTCGGCGTGCGCCGAGGGTCCAGGCGGTGCGGATCAGGCGGCGGGCGTGGTCGCTGAGGTCGAGTTGGGCGAGTTCGGCGAGGAACTTGAGGGGGCGGTCGAGGGTGCCGGTGGCCGTTTCGGCGCCTTTGGTGGCGTACTTGGCGATGTAGGCGGCGACGGCGCGTTCGGTGAGGGCGGTGCCGCCGTCGAGGTCGGCGGAGCGGATCGGGCGGATGTCGAGCTGCTTGCCGAGGGTGAAGGTGTGGGGTCTGGCGTCGACGGTCGGGCCGGTGACGGTGGTCTTGGCGGTGGCGGCCTGGATGGCGTCGGTCAGGAGGTCGACGGTGGCCCAGGCCGGGGGCGGGGCGTCGCTGCCGGTCGGGCCGTCGAGACGGATGACGGCGTGGAAGTGGACGGCGCCGCGCTTTTGGTACTCGGCGACCTTGGCGAACGAGATGCGGGCGTGGTGGCGGAAGGCCCGTTGGGTCAGACCGGCCCGCTTGGCTATCTCCCGGCGGAGGTAGATCGAGAAGCGCCGCCACAGGGCGCCGGCATGGGCGTTCCAGAGCACCGCAGCTTCGTAGTCGTACGTCTCGGGGTTGATCGGGGTGCCCAGTTCGGCGGCGCCATCGGGGTGGCGCGTGCCGCAGCGGCAGGGGCGGACGGTTCTGCCGGGTCCGGTGGGGCGGTTGTGGACGGGGCCGAAGGACGGGGCGGTGAAGGTGGCGAACACGCGGGGGTGGGTGGCGACGTGTTCGGGGGTGCCCTTGCCGCCGCGGAGGCCGGTGGTGATCAGTTGGTAGGTGTCGCGGCGGTAGGTCTCGGCGCAGGCCGGGCAGCGGGTGGCGCGGCGGTTGTTGCAGCGGACGAGGAGGTGACCGGCGGGCAGGTCGGTGGCGTGGAGTTCGGAGAGGATCTGCCCGGTGGTGGGGTGGACCTCGGTGCGGTGGCCGTCGAGGCGGATGGGGTGGCCGCATCCGCCCAGGCCCCGGAGCTGTCGGAGCAGGGCGGGCATGGTGCCGAGCGAGGCCAGGGCGGCCAGGTGTGTGAGCGGCGGAGTGGTGCGGGCGGGCATGGGGCGAATGCCTCCGTTCAGCGGCGGTGGTGGGCGTTGGTGAGCAGCGAGCGCAGGACGACGGCGCAGACGGCGACGGAGATGGCCCCGACCGCGACGGCGGTGAGGAGGGCGGTGAGGACGACGCCCACGGCGACGACGGCGAGCACGGCTCCGGCGCCGGTGGCGATGAGCGGGGCGAGCGGACGGTGGGGAGCCGGGGCCTGAGTCACCGCATGTGCCGGGGCGGGGGCGTGGTGGCATGCGCACGCGGGCTGAGGGGCCGGCTGGGGCGGGAGAACCACGGCGGCGGTCGGGACGGGCGGAGCTTCCGGGGACTTCGGGTTCAGGAACACAGCGAATCTCCTGTCAGCTAGTCGTCTAGATGTGCTTGCCGTTGACGAGGTGGACGCCGGTGCGGGTGCCGGACTCCACGGCGGGCGCGAGGAAGGTGTGGGCGAGCCAGAAGCCGAAGAGGGCGATCACGAGGGCGGCCCACATGCGGATGCCGAGGAACTTGATCGCGGCCCAGGCGACGACGCCGAGGACGAGGACCAGGGGGAACGTGACGGTCACGGGCGGGCCTTTCAGCGGACGGGGCAGCGGTGGGTGCGGGCGGCCAGTTCGGCGGCGGCGCGGCTGTCGTAGTCGGCGGAGAAGCCGCAGCGCGGGGCGGTGCATGCGGCGGTGTGCTTCTCCCGGCCATGCATGTCGGAGGCGGAGCCGATCTGGACGGGACCGATGCGGGCGACGTTGCGGAAGCGGCGGTGGGCGGGCATCAGCAGTCCTCCGGTGCGCGGGTGAAGTCGTCGGCGTGGTCGGTCAGCCAGCGGGCGATCTCCTGGCTCTCGTCCGGATCGGCGGAGCGGATAACGGGGTCGGCGATGGCCATGGCTTCGGCGAAGCAGTTGTTGCGGGTGAACACGGCGGCGAGCTGTAAGGCGTGGAGGGTGGACGGACGCACGGGGCGATCTCCTTCAGAGGTGGGCGGCGATGGCTTCGGCGAGCTGCGTGGGGACGCCGAGGCGGGTGCGCAGGGTCGTGGTGTCTATGGGGGCGCCGGTACGGGTGTGGTGGTCGGAGGCGATCCGGCGGGCGTGGGCGACCAGGGCGGCGGGGACGGGCGGTGGCGCGGGGGGTGTGGGGTCGGGTGACTCGGGCTCCGGCCGCTGCGGCTCGGCTTCAGGAGCCGGGGCGGGCGCAGGCACTTCCGCTTCCAGCTCGGGCGCTGTCTCGGCCTCATCGCGTTGTGGACCGGAGTGCGCCAGCAGCGATCCGCCGAGGAAGGCGACCGCAGGCCATCCCGCGACGAGGATGCGCAGCCAGGGCGGGACGTCGTGCAGGTCCAGGAGGCCGGCCGTGGCGATGTTGGCGCCGAGCGAGGCGGCCAATGCGATGACGAACCAGCACCACCCGGCCTGCTTGTCCACGCCGGACCGCAGCCGCCGCCAGGCCGCCATGAGCAACAGGTCCACCGAGACGGGATAGGCCCACGCCTTCCAACCGTCCTGTCCGGCCGCCACCGCGATGTCATGCAGGTGGGCGAAGGACAACGCGGCGGCGATGACGGCCTGGACGAGTACCGCGTCTACGCGGGCGAGGTACGTACTCATCGGCCTATCCATTCGCGGATGCGGTGGGCGGGACGGCCCGAGGACCGAGTACAGCCAGCAGTTCGGCACGTTCGGCTTCGCTGGTGGCACCCAGGTAGAGGCGACGGGCGTCCGCCAGCGCGGCCGCGTAGTCACCGGCCCGTACGGCCGTCTCAATACGACGGAGGGATGCGCGTATCTGCTCGTCCTCCATGAACGGACCTCCTTTCGGTTTCAGGCATGGAGCGGGTAGGGACGTGGCACGAAGCGGTCGCGCCAACCGTTGAGGAGGTGAGATCAGCCGGTCACTGGCAGCGTCTTGACCAGCGGAATTGATGGGCCGGGCTCTCCGGTCGGTACGACAGGCCGGAAGCGATCGAGCGTCGGGACGTCCGGGACCAGGTGGGCCGAGGCGGCGCAGACAGCGGCGGCGTCAGCGAGAGACAAGTACGGCGTGCGGATGCGGGACCAGCCACCGGAGGTATCCCCGGCGACGGCGAGACCAGGCCGTTCGGGCGCGATGCCGCACGCGGCGAGTACGGCTTCCGGGGCGATGTCGCCAAGGGCCATCTTGGCCGAGGCTTCGTCATTGACCCGATGACAGACGCGCCCGGTGAGCTGGGCACGGAGCATGGTGGCCCCCTTGCCCAGTTCGGCGCCGAAGCGCTGGCCGCACACTTCGAGGTAGATGCCGGCGGCGCGGCCGAGTTGGGCGAGGCGGATGAGCTGGGTAACCATCTCGTCCCGCCGTTCCTCGTCCTTGCGGGTGGCGACCAGGAAGAGTTCGGCCACCTCGTCCACGAACACGACCACCGGCACGGGGCGTTCGGACTCCGGCAGGCCCCCGACATCGGACGTGATGTCGGCGTCCGGCGTGTCCGGCGCGATCCCCTGCCGTGCCTTGATCAGGTCGTACCGCTCCTCCATCAACCGCACCAGCACCGGCAGCAGTTCAGCCACCTGTCCCGGATCGGTGGCCAACGCTGACAACCGCGGAGCGAACGGCGCCAGCTCCACACCCCGCTTGCAGTCGATCCCGACCAGGGCAACCGGCTGCGGAGCGAGCCCGGCGACCAGATGGCGCAGGAACATCGACTTCCCCGACAGCGTGGCGCCCAGCGTGAGCTGATGCGGCACCGTCCGGTAGTCGCGGACGTACGAGGTCGCATCCTCTCGCAGCGCCACCGGGACCTTCAGGAACCCGCCCTCGACCTTGCGCGGCATCCGGACCTTCCGCAGCACATCGAAGCCGACGAGCCGCAGCTCGACCACGCCCGGCTTGACCTCGGACACGTACACGGCATGGACGCCCCAGGCGTGCCGGAGACGTTCGGCCGAGGCCGCCACGTCCGCCGGTTCCTGGCCCGCAGCCAGACGGAGTCGAATCCGCATCCCTGTCGAGGTCGGTCGGATCAGACCCCGACGGGGCGGTACGGGCCGCACCTCGCGCCGAGTCGCCGCATGGACGAGCAGTGCGCGAAGCCGGGACGGTGGGACGGTCAGCCCGCACGACTCCATCGTTGAGCCGTACGAACCGAGCAGCCGGGCCGTCGAGAGCGGCAGGCCGGCCGTGCACCAGAAGGCGGCCGGATGCTTTGCCCGGAGGTAGGCGCCACCGCCACCGAGTGCGGCGACCGGGGCGCCCACCTCCAGCAACGTCAGCAGATCGGACATGGCGATCAGGCCGCTGCCGCAGTCGGGACGGTGAACTCGGCAGGCATCACGGCCGTGGCCCGGAAGGCGATGCCGTGCCGCTCCTGACCGTTGAACGTGGACTCCCACGGCCGAGCCACCAGCCCGGCCAGCGAGACCGGCGACCCGACCGCCAGCCCCTCGGTCAGCCCGTTCTCCGGCACGGTGACCTTGAGGAGCGCCGACTCGCCGCCCTCGATGTAGACGACCCCGACCGTCCACAGCACCTCACCGGTGTTGGCGTCGGTGGCGACCTCGCCGGTTCGCCGGTCCTTCAGCTTCTTCTCCGGAGCTTCGGTCAGCAGGATCGTGGCCGCCGAGGTCTCCACGCGGATGGAACGCAACGTTCTCTCCCTCTCCATCGACAGCTAGTCGTCTAGACAAGCTGCAACCTTCGCGCCCGGGATTCCGGGGCGCGGAGATCACTATGACACAGAGACAGCTACTCGTCTATACGAGTTCAGTGTCTCGTGTGTACGAGTCGAGAGAGGAGGGGCGGAAGCGCATCAGCGTTCCCTCCGCCCCGTCATCAGGTGGCGGGTAGCTGGTAGTTGAGGACGTACGCGTCGGCGGCCATCACGGTGTCGCAGACCTCGACCACGCGCCCTTCGGTGTCGTGCGCGGTGCGGGTCAGGTGAATGACCGGGACGCCGGACGCCAGCCGGAGCGTCTTGACCTCCTGCGGCGAGGGCATCCGGGCGCGGATCTCCTCGTCGAAGTGGTCGAGACGGTGCCCCAGCTCTTCCAGTCGGGCGTAGATACCGCCGGGGCCCGGGTTCGGCTGGGCGATCGGGGTGCCGGTCGCCAGGTCCAGTGGGATGTACGAGGTGGCGAACTCGACCGGCCGGCCGTCGAGCAGATAGCGGCGACGGCGAGCCAGCACGCGGCGCGCTCCGCCCAGGCGCGTGGCGATGTCCTGCGAGGGGCGCTCCTCCTTCACCTCCAGGCTGTCCACCTCCGGCCGGCTGCCCGCGGCTTCGGCCTCCACGGTGAACGCGGACTTGCCCTGTTCGCGGTGGCGCCGGGCGAAGCGGTCCGAGGCCAGCCGCCGCACCGGCGGACGCGGCCGGACGAAGACACCCTTGCCGTGCTCGGAGACCACCAGGCCCTCGCCCTGGAGGACGGAAAGGGAGTTGCGGACGGTCATCCGCGATACGCCGTAATGCTCGACCAGCTCCGTCTCGGAGGGCAGCTTGTCGCCCTCCTTGAACCGGCCCTTGTCGATCGCCTCGCGGAGCTGGTCGGCGATCTGCCGGAACACCGCGCGATCGCTGGTGGGGTCCAGCGCGCCGAGCAGGGCAGTACCCTGAGCGGGCATGTTGACTCCTTTAGGTATCTAGACGAGCGGCTGACATCTGTTGCTACGGTGGGAAGCCTAGCCAGCCGAAGGGGATGAAAGTTCCGTGAGCGCCGAGCGTCCGCACTCCGTGAGCGTCGCCGGAGTCATCGTTGACGACCGGGGCCGGGCTCTGCTCATCCAGCGCCGCGACAATGGCCAGTGGGAACCGCCTGGTGGCGTGCTCGAACCGGGCGAGACGATCCCCGAAGCGCTTCAGCGCGAGGTCCTCGAAGAGACCGGCATCAAGATCGCCCTGCCAGCAACGCTGACCGGTATCTACAAGAACATGACCGGCTTGATCGTCTCCATGGTCTTCCGCTGCGAAGCCATCGACGGCACCCCCACGACCGGCGAGGAAACCCGCGCCCTGCGCTGGGCAACCCACGAGGAAGTCACCAAACTCGCCGACGAGGCGTACGCGATCCGCGTCCTGGACGCCCTCGACGCCACATCGCCACCCGCCGTACGAGCACACGACGGCGTCAAACTCGTCTAGCTCTAACCCACTGCCCATAGCGGCCCACCAGCGTAAAGGAACTTGTATGCACGAGTATATGAGCAGTCGCCTAGCTGCTGGGCGGGAACGCGAAAGTTCGCCGGGGAAAGTTGGCCGCGGGCTGCGGGCGCTGCGCGGGATCGGGCGCGATCGAGGTGATGACGCTGCCGACGACCCTCGCTACCGGTGTGAGGCCGTTGCCCACGTGCTCCACGAGGGCCGATTCATCTGCCTCGGCTTAGGCTCCGCGACCACCCCACGTCTTGCCCTGCGCTGGCTCCGCGGCCGAGCCCGGGACATCGCTGATCAGCTCGATGCCCCGGCGGCGAGACCGGTCCGCTACTGGCTCAGCGACAGTGCCGCCCACGAGGACGCGCTACGTGCCCTTGCCGGAGGCGAGTCCTACCTCTTCGCGATCCGCGACGAAGCCATCCACTACACGCTGTCCGTGAGTCCCGCATGGAGGACGCAATGAGTCCCACGGCTGTGCCTGTACCTCGCCCCGGCTACTGGTGCGAGTGCTGGACCCAGAGCCCGGCAACCGGCGAGACGCCTGTACTGCTCGCTTCCTGCGAGGGCGACAGCGCCGTCCAGGCCGTCCGCTGGATTCGGGTCGCGCTCAGCACGATCACCTCGGCTCTCGAAGCCGAAGCCGCGGCGCACGCCCGGAGGTGGATGGCCGGCGGTTACGTGAGCGCCATCGAGACCCTGGCGTACAACACGCCCTACACCTTCACCGTCAGCCACCGCGACACCCGCATCGAGTGGACCGCCCGGCCCGTGCTCTTCCTCGACCTGGCCCACCGCACCGCCACCGAACTCCCCGCCTGTACCGAGACGTTCACGCCCCGCCCGAAGGCCCCTGCGCCGTACTGAGTAACAACCTTCTCTACGAGTTCAAGGCGGCTCGCTCCGCTCCCCGCGCGCGGCCCGGCCCCCGCCCGGCCCTGCGCTCCTGTCTCCGCCCCGCTCCAGCCCGGCCGGCGCCCGGACCGCGCGTTGGCGATCAGCCGCCTCGTCTCAGAAATTGACGCCTCCGGCGGGGGCGCTCAGACTCCGGGATGGACGGGGCGCCGTTCGCGAGTGCCGGCCGGAGCGTGGCGAGCGTCGTGGGGCTCCCATCCCGGCCACCTTCGACCCAGGCAAAACCGAGCAGTCGCGGCCCAGGGCGTCAAGGTCGGTCGTACAGTAGCGCGCTCCACCTTGACGCCCTGAACCACGACCGCTCCACAGTGTGTGGGTCGACGGCGGACGGGATGGGAGCTGGGTGAGTGGTGGGTTAAGGGGGCGAAACGCAGCCCGGTTCATGCGAATGGCCCCAGACCGTTCGTGCAGTCCAGAGCCGTTCACATTCCGCGCCATCCGCGAGCGCGACTACAGGATCAGACGTCGATACGGTTCTCGCTGCGCCTACCCTTGTTCCATTCGGTGACGAGCAGCGTGTAGCACGTACTCACCCTCGAACCTGTTCCACTGTGGCGGGTACCACCGGCGGAGGCCAGGGCCGTGATGTTTGCGCGCCACCGGAAGGCAGGGTCCTTCTTACCGATCTTCCCGGCGAGCGCCTTGTCGTCCACTTCGTCTCCATGACGCCCGAGGAACATACCGATTCCTCCGAGCAGCATGCCATCCCACGTTTCCTTCGTCCGCCCCCAAGCGTCTTCCGCGATCTTGAGGGTGCGCTCAAGGGTTTCGGGGCCGTACAGATCAGTGATGCGAAGCACCCCGGCGACCGCTCCGACCATGTTGGTTCCGGTAGAACCCATCCCCAGATTCCGCTTCTGCAGGGCCGACTCGGTATCCACGAAGAGCGGCAGTCCGGCGGTGAGGCCAATCTTGTACTCGTCCAGCGGGGTCGGCTTGCTTGATTCCCTGTTCTTGATCAGGAACAGGACTGCCTCTTCCTGCTGGTCAAGCCCATGGTGCACTTCCGCCACCAGCTCAGGGATGCTGGCCAGCTTGCACACATGCCACCGGTGCATGCCGTCGACGATGTACTGATCGCCGTTTTCTCGCTGCGAGACGACGATGGTCCCAAGGGCTTCCGGCACGAGGTGGTTGGCCATGCTCCGGGCCCTTGCCTCGTTAAGAGTTCGCTGGGCCTTGTCGTCGATCTTGAGTACTTCGACGGGGATCTTCACGCCGTGCTCAACGCGGTGCTTGCGGAGCTCGTACGCATACTTCTTGGGCATGGTTGCGCCTCTCAACGCCGCGCTCAGGAGGATGGCTTATTGCCGGAAGGGGATGCGACGTGCCGAAAATCCTACACGAATGGCCCAGCTACACGATCATCGGTTTCTCGCAACTACGTTTGCTAGACGGCGTGTAGCGGCTCGTGGTGGTGCCAGATGAGATATCGGTCTTCTCGGCGTAACTCGGCTGCACCCCATTCGAGGCGCATCACTCCACGGTCCATGGAGCAGGCATAGGCGACGAGAACCAGCCCTACCTCTGGCGGCAGTTGCCCAAGGTCCCGATGGGCCTCTTGTTCGCCCGGCACTTCGAGCCCAAGGTCCAACTCTCCCTGCATGGGGTCTGGTCCGTGACGTCGGATCAGGTCGGCGCGCAGCCCTGTCGCTCGTCGGAGTCGTGCCGCAGTGACGGGCACGTCCGTCTTGGCGTAGCGGATCGGGTAGATCACGTTGTCGGCGACGATCACGACCGTTCGAGCTTGAAGACGGACGGCGGTTGCGCTGGGGAGATGTTCGAGGCCGGCGGCGAGCTCCTCGTACTGCACGGCGTGGAGACCGTGTCCGTACGCCTCCAGCGTTTGGGTGTGCACGCCTTGGTGACCGTTCCGTGCCCGCTCATGAGCGCGCGTCAGGCAAGCCGGTATGGCGTCAGCCAGCGCACCCGCTACCTCACCAAACGTCTCCTTCGCCCACGGGGTCACCGTGCCCATCGCCTACCGCCTTTCCCCCTGGCGCCTCGCCCCAAAAGCAGCAACACGCCCACCGTCGCCGCCAGACCCCCGACGCGCTAGTGCGCATAGGGGCGCATCCATGCACAGAGCCGGTGCACAACTCGACGACAAGACAATTGGATGTCGAAATTTGACATCCAATTCGCATGTATGCAAAGTGGTTACGGTTGCGCCTTGCTGTGAGGTGCGACAGCTTCAGAGGGAGGCCCATGAGCGAGACGGCATCGGACAACGTGGAGTGGCAGCTCAAGCCCGGCGATCAGATCGAGCGCAAGGCGCTGCACAACCAGTTCGGAGGACGGACACAGGGAGGTATCGGGCCGTCAGCCAAGACGCCCAACGTCTTCGTCTTCACGGACCCCGTCGCCGGCGAAAAGCACGGCTACTACGACGACTGGATGCCGGACGGCCGCTTCCACTACAGCGGAGAAGGCCAGTACGGCGATCAGCGGATGGTCTCCGGCAACGCCAGCATCTTGAACCACCAGGCTGAAGGGCGTGCGCTGCGCGTCTTCCAGGGCGCCCGCGGAACGGTCACCTATCGCGGCGAGTTCACCGTGGATCAGGAGAACCCCTGGTACTCCGCGGACGCCCCCGAGACCAACGACGGCCCTCTCCGCAAGGTCATCGTCTTTCGGCTCAACCCGGTAGACACCGCACCGCAGGAACCCGCCACCAAGCTCGGCCGGCTGCTCGTCTCTCACCCCAACCAGGTGGACGACCTTCCCTTGGAACGGAACGAGAGCGAGACTACGTTCGTCAACCCGAACCAGGAGCCCTACGAGGCCGACCGCAAGGAAGCCCGCTTGGTTAAGTCGTTCGCCGACTACCTGACCAGCAATGGCCACCAGTCCGGCCGGCAGCGCATCCTTCCCCCCGGCGAGAGCCGCCCGCTCTTCACCGACCTCCACGCCAAGGGGCTCGGCCTCCTGGTCGAGGCCAAGGGCAGTGTCACCCGCGAGAACATTCGCATGGCTATCGGGCAGCTCGCGGACTACAGCAGGTTCGTCGACCACACCATCCGCGCCATCCTGCTCCCCTCCGAGCCGCGGGAAGACCTCCTGGCCTTGGCCATGACGCAGGGCTGCGCCGTGATCTGGCCCGAGGGCAATGGGTTTATCAGTACCAACCCCAAGGCACTCCCGTAGCGGCGGACCCACCGCAGCGCAGTACCGCAACCACAGCAACCGCCCCCATCCGCTGCCGTCCCCGGCGTACACCAGCGTCTCCGTCCGGCTGTCGCGCCAGCCGATGGCAACAGCGGAAGCGGGTTCAGGTCGAACTTGTAAAACGGCGGTCGATCGCCATCCGGCCTGGCCGGCCGTCGTGGGGCGTGCCAACGACCAGGCAGAGTGGCTGAGCCCGGCGGCCGGTACCGCGAGGCATACGCGCGCCTGGTCGTTTAGCTCAACCGCCATCGTGGCTGACTGTCCCCAACTGAGGTCCAGACGGGGAGTGTCCGAAGCACCCGCCATCGTCCATCTATCGCGCCGTGGACTATCCGTGGACGGAGAGCTGCCGGAACATGGCGCCTGATGCCCTGACCTGCGGGAACCCTGAACAGTGAAGGGGCCTCCGGAGCCGTGTGCGCAGGTTCGAATCCTGCCGGGGGCACTTCGCAGGAAGTGCCGGAAGACCCCGACATCAGTGGAGACGCTGAGGTCGGGGTCTTTTGCGTGGGCGCGGACCGGTGCCCACGGGGAGGGCGAACGCCTCACCCCCTCCGCCCACCGCCTCCCCCGCGCCGGTACCGCTCCCCCACCTCGCCCTGGTCGGTCTCCCACCAGGGGCGGGTCAGTTCCGGTTGCGGCGTTTCGGGGGCGGTCGGGGGCGCCGGGGTGCTCGGGGTGGCGGGGGCGGGCACCGTCGCCAGTTCGCGGTCCAGGCGGGCGTCCAGCGCCGCCGTCCTGCCGCGTTCGGAGCGGACCCACTCGGCGAAGACCGCTATGAGGAAGGGCAGTCCGACCAGTTCGGCGAGGGTGAGCATGAGGCCGCCGCCGATCATCTGGTCGCGCTGCGGGCTGGGGTCCCAGGGGCGGTGGTGGGCGGTGTACCAGCCGCCGGCGACCAGGGTGCCGCTGGTCATCACGACGATGCCGGGTACCGAGTCGACCAGCCCGTCGACGAGGACGAGGAGGGCCCGTACCGGATGGCTGCACCAGGTGGGCAGCAACTCTTCCCGGGTGAGCATCGGCAGGACGAAGAGGGTGCCGACGGCGAGGAGTTGCAGATACATCAGCTCGTGCAGCGGGCCGTGCCGCAGGGCGGTCGTGAAGTACGGCGTGAAGTAGATCGCCAGCTCGGAGGCGAGCACCAGGAAGGTGCTGACCAGCGGGAACGTCAGCAGGCGCAGCGGGCGGCCGGAGAGCGCGCCGCGCAGTCGGCGGGCGGTCGGCGAGCGGTCGTCCAGTCCTCGCAGGGCCAGTGCCAGCGGGTCGCCGAGGGCCAGGCCGAGCGGGGCGATCAGGTCGAGGACGATGTTCTGCACCGCCGCCGGCCAGAACAGTTCGTGGTCGTAGACCGCCAGCCCGGACATGGTGGCGACGACGATCGCGCCGAGCCCGAGGCCCGCGAAGGCGGCGCTGCGGGCGAGCGGCCACCGCTCACCGCGGCGCGCCAGCCGTACGACGCCCCAGGCGTAGAGGCCGCCCAGCAGCAGCACCAGGGCGAGGGCGTACGGGTCCAGTTGCCAGCTGTCGGCCAACCGCGTCGCGGTCAGCTCCGGCAAACCGGCCGAAAGCGGTGTCGGTGTCACGGGGCACCACGCTAGACCTGCCGCGGGACGGCGTGCGCGCGGGGCACCGGGGACGGGTGCGTGTGCGGATGCGGGCCACCGCGGGGCCGCCCCGCGTGCCGGGCGGCGCGGGGCCGGGGACGCCAGGGGCGCCGGGGCAGTAGCGCCGGCCGGGGGCTCAGCGGAACCGGCTGGGGCGGGTGATACGGGCGCGCGAGGCCCGGTGCCTGCGGTCGGGGCCCGCGCTCTCGCGTTCCTTGGCGCCGTCCTCCCAGCGCGACGGCTGCATGAACAGCAGCTCACCGGTGCCCGGGACCAGGGCCACCCCGCCGAACGGCTCGTCCCCGGCGAACCAGACGCCCGCGTCCGTCTCCGGCCGGCCGGAGCGGTTCAGCACCTCTTTCGCGCGCAGCGTGAGCGGGTCTCGGCGGCCGCCGCCGAGACGAAGGTAAAGGGTGTGGGACGCGTACTGGCCCTCCTTCTCCACCGGGGTGCGGAATTCCAGGGGATAGGTGCGGAGCACCCGTGCGCACTTTCGGGTCAGCGCCATGCGCTCCCGGAACGCCAGCAGGACCACCAGGCCGCCGAAGAGGCCGATGGGGGCCACCGGGATCAGATAGGTGTTCTGGAACACGTACAGCTGAACCCAGAGGAGGAGAAACGCCGGGAAGAATGTCAAGAATTTCTTCGTGGCGGTGGCGTAGTGGTACTTCAGCGCCCCTTCGAAATCCGTGCCGTCGGTCGGGTAGGTGACCGGCACGGGCTTCCGAAGCTTGGCGAGCACCCGCTCACGCTCTTCCGGGGTCACCCGAAAGGGCTCCTTTCCGCTGCGTCGTAGGCGGCGGACGCTTCGGAATTCCCGTTCGCCGCGGCCTCCGCCGCCGGGTCCGTGAAGGAGACCGTGCGGGCGACGCCGAGCAGTACGCCGCGGTAGTCCTGAGCCGATTCCACCGCGGGGGTGACCAGTTGCAGCATGAGGATCGAGGCGCGGTCCGGGCGGGGAATGGCCACCGTGCCCTGCCAGACGGTGCCTTCGCGGGTTTCTTCTTCCCCGACTTCTTCTCCTTCGGGCGGAGCGGCCGGTGACGGCGTGCGGCGGACGGTTTCCCATACGTATCCGGTGCCGACGGGGATTTCCACCGGGACGATGCCGTCGGCGGCGGTGGTTCCCGTGCTGTCGCCGCCGAGCAGTTGCATGAGGACGGCGTGGGGATTCATGCCCGTGGTGGCGACGGTGGAGACGGTGAGGACGGACAGGGTCGGTTCGCCGTCGTCGTCGGGGTGCATACCGAGGGCACACCCCATCACTTCGCGTTTCCGGAGCATGGTGAGGACGCCCGCGTAGAGCCGGAATATCTGATCGGCGCGGTCGCGGTGCTCGGGAGGCAGCAGGGTGATCTGGCGGGCCGTCTCCTGAATTCCCTCGGGGGTGGGGTCGAGGTCCAACCGGAGGTAGCCGTAAGGCAGTCCGTACCAGAATTCTGGTTTCGGTGCGGCCGTCGTCGTGTCGATAAGGCCGTTCACAGGCGGATGCCCCTCACCATTTCTGCTACGTCGGTAATGATTTCGGTGGCGCCGCCCTTCAGGCCGGTGCCGGCGGCGACCCCCTTGGTGACCTCGGCGCCGTCGTGTCCCGGTCCGTCCTTCGGGAGTATTCCGAGGCTTTCCATGGACGACGCCATGTTGGCTGCCACGTTGACGCCGTTGATGCCGTACTGGAGCGCTCCGGTAGCCGGGGAGGTGGCGACGTCAAGTGCCTTGAAGCTGAAGGCCGGTACGATTTCGCTGCCGAATTTTCCCATTTTTGAGCCGAGCGACATGGCCTCGCCGCCTTCGCGTGCGACGGCCGCCGCGAGGCCCGCCTCACTGCCCGCGCGGGCGAGGGCGCCCACGCCCGGCACCATGCCGAGGGTGTCGCCGACCAGGGAAGCTCCGGCGAAAATGCCTTCCTTCCAGCCGTATTTTCCGGTCAGGGCGTCCCTGAAGTCCTCACTGGCGAGGTTCTTGGCCATGGACACCGCGCTGGCCGCGACCGCGATGCCCGCGAAAACCGGTGCCAGCGGCGTCGGGAGCAGCGCCAGGAGGCCGGCGATGGCGCCGATGGTTCCGGCGTGTTCCACGAGGAATTCGCCGACCGCTTTGAGCGCGTCCCCGATTGCGCTGAGCGTCTTGCTGAACCAGCCCGGCTCCTTGGGCGCCAGTTTGTCGTCGGCTTCGTCGAGGCGTTTGGCGACGGCGTCGGCGCGGTCGCTGTGGACACCTTCGAGTTCGCGTGCCTTCTTGAGGACGTCGTCGTAGGCGGCGTTGGCGTTGTCGACGTGGGTGGTGGCGTCGTCGAGTGCGCGTTCGGCGGCCCGCAGGCGGTCCGTGGCGGCGTCCGCCTCCGCCTGGCTGGGGTATTCCTTTCCACCGAGCTTGAGGTCCGGGTTGGCCTTGGCCTCGTCGTAGCGCTTCCGGGCGCTGTCGGCCTCGGATTTCTTCTCACGCGCGGCGTCGTCGTATTTCTTCGCCAGATCGCGGTGGGAGGAGAGGTCGCCTTCCCAGGTGCTGAGAGCGGCGGCGGCCTTGCCCAGGGAACGGCCGGCGTTTTTCACGGCCAGTTTGAGGTCGCCGTCCACCGTGTCGCGGAAGGCACTGGCGGCGTCGCCCTGCCAGCTGGAGCTGGCGCCGAGGAGGTAATCGATCTGCTGGTAGCAGTTGTTCAGGGTGTCGGCCGCGGCCTTCACCTTGCCGTAGAGGCCGGAGACCGATTCGGGGAGGCCGGGGACGGGATTCCAGCCCAGGTGGGGATAGGGATTTGCCGTCATGTCAGCGCTCCCCCGCGTTGGCGGCTGCGGTGTCGTTCATCTTCTTGAGCGCCTTGGAGAGGTTGTCCTCCAGCTCCTTGTAGCTCAGTGCGGTCTTCTCGACACCCTCGTCGACCGCCTCGATCATTTCCTTCAGCTCGCCGGTGCCGTACTTCCACCGCTCCTGGAAGGTTTCGCACGACTTGTCCAGGCGTGCCGTTCCGATCTGTTCGGTGCTGACCGCCGAAAGCGCTTTGCGTGCGGCTTCCAGATCTTCAACGGATTTCTTCAACACGCGGCCGAATGAGCCGAGTTGCGTGAGATCCACTTTGAACTCGTCGGACACCGGTAACCTCTTTCCCCCGGCAAGCGAAGCGAACATAGGGCGCACTAGGGGCAATTGGGGCATCCATCTGCCGCCCGGCGCGACGCCAGGTTAAGGTATAGCAAGTATCAAGTTTGCGTAATCTCCGGGCCCTGGAGAAGGGCCTTTCCCGAGGTCGGTGACCTGGTGTTCGAAAAGGGAGACTTTCCGGTGAGGTCTGTGGAGCATACGGTGCCGGAAACGGTCGCCTTCGAGGACGCGGGGACGCGGTCCGCCTGGGCCGCGGAGCGGCGGCGGGTGCGGATCCACCTGGCGTGCTGGGCGGTCGGGTGGGTGGTGTTCTTCCTCGTGCTCGCCGTGCTCGACGGCTCCGGGGTCATCGCACTGTCCGACGTGAAGTGGAGCGGGCGCCGGGGGCGGGGCGGCGGGAATCTGCTCGGTGCGGTCGGCGCCGTGACGTTCCTCGTCTGCTGCGGCTTCGCCTGCCGCTACGTGATCCCCTTGCAGGCCCTCAAGCGCATCCGCCGCGTCCTGGAGGCACATCCGTGGCGCCCGGTGCCCGCGGTGCAGCGGCTTCCGCGGAAGAAGGACGTCGGCGTTCCGGTGCGGCTGCTCCTGACGGAGGGGGGCGAGTGGACGAGGGAGATGTCCACCCGCGGGGCCCGGCCGCGGCGGCAGTGGCCGGAGGCGCTGGAGCAGGGCGCCTGGCACGCCGGTGACCCGCAGGGCACGGGCGTCCTCGCACTGCCCGGCGGCGGGCGCCCCATGGAGATCGGCGTGCGCGGCGGAGTGATCACCTACGCCGCGCGGGCGGACCGGGGAGCCACCCCGGACCGCCCCCGCGGATCGGCATAGCCCGGCCGGTCAGCCCTTGACCCGCCAGCTCAGTTCGGTGGTGAGGAGGGAGCGCAGGGACGGGTCGCGGACCGCGTCCGTGGGGTCGGTGGCGCGGACGGTGACGGTGTGCCGGCGGCCGTCGGCGGGGACGCCGAGGGCGGCGGGGCGCACCGTGGTCGCACCGCGCGCCGCACGGGCCTCGCGGCCGTCGACGTACCAGCGCGGGGTGGCGCCCGGCAGCGGGGTGACGCGGAGGGCTCCGCCGCGGGCGAGCGTCTGCCCGGTGGGCACCTCGGCGGTCAGCGAGGTGGCGTGGCGGTGGAACCCGGCGATCATCGCCTCCCGGCCGGGGAGATTGAACTCCCGCCCCAGGGTGCGCATGATCGAGTTGTCGGTGGGGCGGTTGAGCCCCTTCTCGTAGTAGCCGCCGCCCTCGTACGCGCCGACCTTGCCGCCGTCCGGGGATTCCTGGCCCAGCCAGCGGTACCACTTCTTCTGCTGGGACTTCATCGCGTCCGCGCCGAGGGTGGAGATGTTGGCCTCGGTGGGCTCGGGGCCGGTGTAGGTGCCCTCCTGCCCGTAGTCGTACTCGTCGGCGAGCTTGCCCAGGGAGTGGCCGGTCTCGTGGACGGCGATCTGGTCGGACTGGTCGTTGTCGGACGAGGCGGTGGCGATGCCGTCGTAGCCGACCTGCGAGGAGACGTCGTTGTACCCGGCGCCGCCGTACTTGGACGAGTGGCCGAGGACGACGACGAGGTCGGCGGCGGGCGCCTTGGCGGCGTACGCCTCGACCTTGGCGGTGTCGACGCAGAGCAGCCGCTCGGTGTTGCTGCAGAAGAAGCCGGAGCCGAGGGCGGTGTCGCGGACGACGTCCTGGGTCGGGTCGCCGGAGACTCCGGAGTCGTGGGAGACGGCGTCGACGGCCCAGACGTTGAAGAGCTTGGTGTACGAGGCGTACGGCTCGACGGCCGTCATCTTCTCCCATTTGGCGCGGGCGGCCTTGTGGAAGTCCTCCTGTTGGTCGGCGGTGTAGCCGTCGCCGATGAAGACGACGTCGAGCTTGTCGGCGACCGGGCCGTTCTTGACGAGCGAAGTGACGTCCCCGTCGGCGGCGATGGAGGTCCGCGCGGCCGGGGCGAGCGGGGCGGAGGCGGGCACCGTGGTGTGGTGCGGATGGCCGCCGGGGCCGGTGAAGTACTCGACGGGCTGCCCGGACCGGGCGGCCGGAGCCGGGGCGGCGCCGGCGGGTGCGGCGGCGGTCAGCGCGAGGGTGGCGGCGAAGGCCGCCCCGACGGCCGCGGCGGCGCGCAGGGGCGCCGGGCGCCGGTGGCCGGAGGTGCGGACGGAGGCGCGTATGCGCATGGATCCTCCCAAGTCCCGCCGACCGTACGGCGGGTGGAGCCGGATGGGCGCGATCAATGTATGGGGCGGGGCGGGGGCGGGCAACGGTGATCCGTCAAGTGGGCCTGGAACAGCGGGAGTTGTGCTGCCACGGTCGGTCTGCTGAGGCACACGGCGCCGGTCGCCGTGGAGGCGCCACGGCGACCGGCCGGGGATCCGTGGAGGCGCCACGGCGGGCCGGCCGGCAGGCGCCGTGCCTCGGCCGCGCGTCGGCCCGGGCCCCGACCGCTCGTCCGGCCCCGGCCCCGGCCCCGGCCCCGGCTACACCACACCCCGGCGCCCCGTCCGCGTCAGGCGGGACGGGCGCGCCGGGGCGACGCTCCGGGGCGGGGCTCAGCCGCCCAGGTGCACCGGCAGCGAGTCGATGCCGTAGACGATGGAGAGCTTGCGGAAGCTGAGGTTCTCCGGTTCGACGGCGAGGCGCATCGTGGGGAAGCGGCGGACGAGGGCCGGGTAGGCCGCGCGCAGCTCCATCCGGGCCAGCTCGGCGCCGACGCAGCGGTGGATGCCGTAGCCGAAGGCGAGGTGGGACGGGACGTTGCGGTCGGGGTCGAAGCGCTCCATGTCGGGGCCGAGGCCGCCGTCGCGGTCCGCGCCGCTCAGGGAGCAGAGCACGACGTCGCCGGCGGCGATCCGCACGCCGCCGATCTCCAGGTCCTCGCGGGCGAAGCGCGGGAAGGCGACCTGGACGACGGTGAGGTAGCGCAGCAGCTCCTCGACGTACCGCTCGACGGCCTCGTCGCCGTCCTTGAGCGCCGCGAAGTGGTCCGGGTCCTGGAGGAGGACGAGGGCGCCGAGCGCCAGCATGCTCGCGGTGGTCTCGAAGCCGCCGGTGAGGACGCCGTCGGCGAGACCGGCCAGTTCTTCGTCGCTGACGGAGTCGCCGTGCTCCTTGACGATCATGCCGAGGAGACCGTCACCCGGTTCCTTGCGCTGCTTCTTGACGACCTCGCGGAAATACTGCAGGGATTCCGATATGGCGCCGAAGGACGCGTTGGCGCCGCTGAAGAGGTCGAAGCGCGCGGCGCTCAGCCGCTCGAAATCCGCGCGGTCCTCATAGGGCACGCCGAGGAGTTCGCAAATCACCAGGGAGGGAATGGGTAGCGCGAATGCGTGGACGATATCGACCGGTTCGCCGTCCTTGCCCGCCCGCTCCATGGCGTCCAGCCGCTCCTCCACGATCTCGTGGATACGCGGGGTGAGGCGGCTCAGGCGGCGCATGGTGAATTCCGGGGTGAGCAGCCGCCGCAGCCGGGTGTGGACGGGCGGGTCGGCGAAGCCCAGTCCGCCCGGATTCTGCTCCGCCTCCGCGCCCGCCTTGCCGACGAGGTGGGTGAAGTCCGAGCTGAAGGCGTTGGCCTTGCCGAGCACCGCCTTGACCTCGTCATAGCCGGTGACCAGCCAGACGTTCGCGGCTATCGGCACCGGCAGCTTGGTGATGGGCTCCTTCTCCCGGACGGCGCCCAGTTCGGGCACCGGGTCGAGTCCGTCGCGCCGCAGCGGCATCAGCACCGATTCGGGCAGGAAGGACATCCGCGAGAGATCGAAGCCCTTCTTCCGAGTCCGCGCGAGATACAAGCGGCCGGCCCAGGCGATGATCCGGGAACGGAGTGTCGTCATGACGCTAATACTGCCTTTCGTCGAGGGGGACGGTCATCCGCACTCGGCGGCCCGGAGGGACCGAGGAAGCGCGGGGCGTCCGCCCGGCGTGCACAGTGCCGCCGTACGCCGTAGGGGGTGTTTTTCCGGCACCCCCGGCCCCTCGCTTGCGGCGGTCACGGCGCGGGTCCGTGACGTCGGCCGGCATCGCCGGTCGCCCGCGGCCGGCGTGACGCGCTCGGCCCTTGTCTTTCGCGTCGAGTTTACAAAGCGCCCTTGGCGGCGCCGAGGGCCCAACGGCCCTGATATCCGTCGGGGACAACCCTGGAATTCCCCCCACCCCCCGTGCGACCTTCATCCACTGCTCCCGTACTGCCCGGGCAACGCCCTGAACTTCCGTTACCAGGACGCCGATTTCCGGTGCGGAGTTGCCCGGAGTGCGGACTCCGTTCGGCTGCGCGGGGGCGTACGCGTTCCCGCCCCGGCGCGACGATCCGCCGCCGTCCCACGGAATCCCGCGTTCCCGGGCACCGGTCGCCGCGCCCCTCCCCCCGCCCCCTCCGAGGAACGAATCGGAATTACCACGGAAGTCATTACATTCCGACATGAGCGGCAGACGATCCGACATAACACATATAAGCCTCCTTACTTGCTACGTTGCCAGGCATGACGGCAACGGCCCCGCCCCCGGCACCGGCGTCGTCCGCCCCGGCGGCGGACCGCCCGCCGCCACGCCCGCCCGTCTCCCGGCGGCGCGGTGTCGAGCTGGTGCTGCTGGCCGGCGCGGTGCTGATCAGCGTCTGCGGGTACGCCGTCGTCGGGCTCACGGTGCGGGGCGCGGTGCCCGGCGGCGCCGCGGGGTACGGCGCGGGGCTCGGCGCCCTCGCGCTCCTGGCCCATCTGGCGGTGCGGTGCGGCGCCCCGCACGCCGATCCGCTGCTGCTGCCGGTCGCCGTCCTCCTCAACGGGATCGGGCTGGTCCTCATCTTCCGGCTGGACCTGGCGACGCCCGGCCACCACGCGGCACCGGCCCAGCTGGTCTGGTCGGCGGTCGGGATCGCGCTGTTCACCGCGGCGGTGCTGCTGGTGCGCGACCACCGGCGGCTGGCGCGGTACGGGCCGGTGTGCGCGGCGTCGGCGCTGGCGCTGATGCTCGCGCCGCTGGCGTTCCCGGCGGTCAACGGCGCCAAGATCTGGATCCGGCTCGCCGGGTTCTCGATCCAGCCGGGCGAGTTCGCGAAGGTGCTGATCACGGTGTTCTTCGCGGCACGGCTCGCGGCCCACCGCGCGGCGCCCCCGGCGGACGGCCCCGGCGCGGCGCGGGGCGCGGCGCTGCGGATCCTCCGCCCGGTCGCCGTGGTCTGGCTGCTGACCGTCGCCATCCTCGTCCTCGAACGCGACCTCGGCACCTCGCTCCTGTACTTCTGCATCTTCGTGGTGCTGCTCTACGTGGCGACCGGGCGGCTGGGCTGGCTGGCGGTCGGGGTGCTGCTGGCCGGTGCGGGCGCGACCGCCGTCGCGGTGCTGGAGCCGCATGTGCACAGCCGGGTGGCGGACTGGCTGCATCCGTTCGCCGGGGTCGCGACGGGCGCGGGCCCCGGGCAACTGGCACAGTCGCTGTACGCGTTCGGCGCGGGCGGGCTGCTGGGCACGGGGCTGGGCCGCGGCGACTCGTACCTCATCGGCTTCGCCATGAAGTCCGACTTCCTGCTGGCGACGTTCGGGGAGGAGCTGGGGCTCGCCGGGCTGACCGCGCTGTTCCTGCTCTACGCGGTCCTGGTGGCGCGGGGCTTCCGCGCCGGGCTCGGGCTGCCCGACCCGTTCGGGGGGCTGCTGGCGGTCGGGCTCGCCGCGCTCCCCGCGGTGCAGGTCTTCGTCATCTCCGGCGGGGTGATGGGGCTGATCCCGCTGACCGGGATGGCGCTGCCGTTCCTGGCCCAGGGCGGCTCCTCGCTGGTGACGAACTGGCTGATCGTGGCCCTGCTGATCCGCCTCAGCGACCGGGCCCGCAGACCTCCCGGGGACGCGCCGGACGCCCCCGACGGGCTGCGGGACACCGTCGGGGCCGAGGCGGTGGCGGTGGCCGGGCGCGCTCCGGAGGCGGGCCGGTGATCCGCTGCACCCGGCACGCCGCCGTCTTCTGCCTGCTGCTCTTCGTCGCGCTGCTGGGCAACGCGGCATGGGTGCAGGTCTTCCGCGCACCGGAGCTGGCCGCCGATCCGGCCAACCGCCGGGCGCAGATCGCGCGGTACGCGCAGCCGCGCGGCGCGGTGCTCGTCGCCGGGCGGCCGGTGACCGGTTCGCACGACAGCGGCGGGCGGCTGCGGCACGAGCGGACGTACACCGACGGACCGCTGTACGCCCCGGTCACCGGCTTCTCCTCGCAGACGTACGGCACCTCTCTGCTGGAGCGCGCCGAGGACGGGGTGCTGGCCGGGACCGATCCGCGGCTGACGGCGTTCCCCTGGTGGGACGGGCTGACGCGGGCCCGGCGGCGGGGCGGGACGGTCGCGACGACCATCGATCCGGCGGTGCAGCGCGCGGCGTTCGCGGGACTGGGCGACCGCACCGGCGCGGTCGCCGCGCTCGAACCGCGCACCGGCCGCATCCTGGCGCTGGTCTCCACCCCCTCGTACGACCCGGCCGAGCTGTCGGGCAACGGGCCGAAGGTGACGGCGGCGTGGCGGCGGCTGACCGGGGCGGCGCGGCAGCCGATGCTCAACCGGGCGATCCGGCAGACGTATCCGCCCGGTTCGGCGTTCAAGGTGGTCACCGCCGCGGCGGCGCTGGAGAGCGGGCTGGTCACCGACCCGGACGCGCCCACCGACTCGCCCGATCCGTACACCCTGCCCGGTACGGACACCGTGCTGGTCAACGAGTCGGACGACTGCGAGGACGCCTCGCTGCGGGAGGCGTTCCGGGTCTCGTGCAACACCGTCTTCGCGCGGCTGGGCGTCGACGTGGGGCCGGCGACGATGGTCCGCACGGCGCGGGCGTTCGGCTTCGACGGGCGGGGGCCGCGCATCCCGTCGCCCGTCGCGGCGAGCACCTTCGACACCACGATGGACCGCGCGCAGCTGGCGCTGTCGTCGATCGGGCAGTACGACACGACGGCGACGCCGCTCCAGATGGCGTCGGTCGCGGCGGCGGTGGCGAACGACGGGGAGCGGGCGGCGCCCTATCTGGTGGACGAGGTGACCGACGCGTCCGGGACGGCGCTCGCCGCGCCGGAGCGCCCGGCGCCGGTCCGGGCGATGGGTCCGGCGACCGCCCGGCGGCTCCAGGAGCTGATGGTGGACGTCGTCGAGCACGGCAGCGGGCACCGTGCCGCGATCGGCGGCGCGCTCGTCGGCGGCAAGACCGGCACCGCCCAGCACGGCGTCCACAACGAGGGCACCCCGTACGCCTGGTTCATCTCCTGGGCGCGCCGCGAGGACGCCGCCCAGCCCGCGGTGGCGGTCGCGGTGGTCGTCGAGGACGCGGCGGCCGACCGCGCCGAGATCAGCGGCGGCGGCAGCGCCGCCCCGATCGCCGGCGCGGTGATGCGGGCGGCCCTGCACTGAGCCGGTCCTCCCCTACGGCCGGGCCCGTGCGGAAGGACCGGGCCCGGCACAATGACCGCATGACGGAACCTGACGGCGGTACGGCGGTGCCGGACGCGGTGGTAGCCGGTGCGGCGCCCCTGCTGACCACGGCGGAGGTCGAGGCGCTGGCGCGGCGGGTGCACGCCGGGCAGACGGACAAGGCGGGCCGCCCGTACACGGAGCATCTGGCGGCGGTCGCCGACGGGGTGCGGGCGCGGGGCGGCACCCCGGAGCAGATCGCCGCGGCCTGGCTCCACGACGCCGTCGAGGACGGGGCGCTGCCCGCCGGGGAGCTGGCGCGGGCGGCGCTGCCGGACGCGACGAAGGCGATGATCCTCGCCGTCACCAAACGAACCGGCGAACCGCCCGAGGAGTACGCCGCCCGCATCCTGGCCACCCCGGGCGCCCTGCTGGTCAAGACCGCCGACCTGGCCCACAACGCCGACCCGGCCCGCCTCGCGGCGCTCGACGCCCCGACCCGGGAGCGGCTGACCGCGAAGTACGGCCGGATGCGGCGGCTGCTGGGGCTGACGCTCCCCTCCCCCGCCTCCGCCCCGGGCTCCGCGCCCCGGGTCGTCGCCGCCCTGACCGGCGTGGGCGTCCGCCGTCACACCACCGGTCGGCCGGTCCTGGACGGTGTCGACTGGACGGTCCGGGCCGGGGAGCACTGGGCGTTGCTCGGGGCGAACGGGGCGGGGAAGACCACCGTGCTGCGGCTGGCCGGTGCGCTGATGTTCCCGACGGTCGGCACGGTCGAGGTGCTCGGCCACCGGCTCGGCGCCGTCGACGTACGGGAGTTGCGCGCGGCGATCGGGCTGGTGTCGAGCGCGCAGCAGGTGCCGCGGGACGCGACCGGGCACACCGTCGTCCTCACCGGTGCGAGCGGCACCGTGCAGCCGCTGTGGCGGACGTACGACGGCGCCACCCGGGAGCGGGCGCACGCGCTGCTGGCGGAGCTGGACTGCGCGGAGCTGGCGGACCGGCCGTTCCGGGTGTGTTCGGGCGGGCAACGGGCGCGGGTCCTGATCGCCCGCGCGCTGATGGCCGACCCCTCGCTGCTCCTGCTGGACGAGCCGTTCAACGCGCTGGACCTGCCCTCGCGGGAGGATCTGATCGACGCGCTCCACCGGCTCGCCCTGGCCCGTCCGGAGCTGGCGACCGTCACCGTCACCCACCACCTGGAGGAGCTGTCGCCCGCCGTCGGGCACGCGCTGCTGCTCCGCGAGGGCCGGGTGCAGGCGCGCGGCCCCGTCGAGGAGGTGCTGACCGGCCCGCGGATGACGGCGTGCTTCGGGCGTCCCGTGGAGGTGTCCCGGCACGCGGGCCGTTGGGCGGCCCGTTCGGGACGGCGCCCGGTGGGCTGACCGGGCGGCGGCGCGTACCCCAATGGCGGCGCCGCCCCGGGGTGACGCGGTCGTTGTCAGGGCAGCGGGAGCGCGTCCCGTCCGCCGACAGCAGGAGTGCACCATGCCGAGGATCACCCCGAATCTCTGGTTCGACACCCAGGCGAAGGACGCCGCCGAGTTCTACGTCTCGGTGTTCCCCCGCTCCCGCATCACCCAGGTCTCGTACTACGGCGAGGCCGGTCCGCGGCCGGCCGGGACGGTGCTCACCGTCGATTTCGAGCTGGACGGGCAGCCGTACACGGCGATCAACGGCGGGCCGGAGTTCACCTTCGACGAGGCGATCTCCCTGCTGATCAACTGCGCGGACCAGACGGAGGTCGACTACTACTGGGACGCCTTGGGCAAGGGCGGCCGCACCGGTCCGTGCGGCTGGCTCAAGGACCGCTACGGCCTGTCCTGGCAGGTGGTCCCGGATGCGCTCGGGGAGCTGATGGCCGACCCGGATCCGGCCCGCGCCCAGCGGGCGCTACAGGCGATGCTGGAGATGCAGAAGCTCGACGTCGACGCGTTGCGGGCGGCGGCGGACGGGGGCTGAGCCCGGCGGCCCGGGAGCCCCGTGGCGGAGGGGCGGCCGGCCGCCCGGCCCGGACCGCCGCCGGACCGCCGCCGGACCGCCGCCCGCGGCGGCCTCAGCCCTGCCCGGCCTCTCCCCCGGCCTCCGTCGCGGCCCCCGCCGACACCGTCGCGGCGACCTCGGCGGTGCGGGCCGCCTCCTCGGCCGCGAAGCGCCGTGCGTCCACCTGCTCGGCGATCTCCTCGTCCTGGGCCATCAGCGTGTCCAGTTCCGCGTCGGCCAGGTCGAGGACGCCCAGGTCGGCGTAGGCACGGCGCAGCCGCGGGCCCCACAGGCCGATGTCCTTGACGCACGGCACGATGCGGCTGAAGAGCAGCTTGCGGAAGAGGTGCAGGAACTCCGACTGCTCGGTGAGTTCGAGGGCTTCGGCACGCGGTATGCCGAAGTTCTCCAGGACCTCCACGCCGCGCAGCCGGTCCCGCATCAGATAGCAGCCCTCGATGACGAACTCCTCGCGTTCGCGCAGTTCGGCGTCGGAGAGCTGCCGGTAGTAGTCGCGCAGCGCCATCCGGCCGAAGGCGACGTGCCGGGCCTCGTCCTGCATGACGTAGGCGAGGATCTGGTGCGGCAGCGGCTTGGTGGTGGTGTCGCGGAGCATGCCGAACGCGGCCAGCGCCAGGCCCTCGATGAGCACCTGCATACCGAGGTAGGGCATGTCCCAGCGGGCGTCGCGCAGGGTGTCGTCGAGGAGGGCGCGCAGGCTGTCGTTGACGGGGTAGAGCAGCTGGACCTTCTCGTGGAGGAAGCGGCTGTAGATCTCGGCGTGCCGCGCCTCGTCCATGGCCTGGGTGGCCGAGTAGAACTTCGCGTCGAGGTCGGGCACGGCCTCGGTGATCCGCGCGGCGCACACCATCGCGCCCTGCTCACCGTGGAGGAACTGGCTGAACTGCCAGGACGCGAAGTGCTGCCGCAGCTGGCCGCGCTCCCGCTCCGACATCCGGTCCCAGTACGGCGTGCCGTACAGGGCGGTCACCTCGTCGGGGGTGCCGAGCGGGTCGAACGGGTCGACCTCCTGGTCCCAGTCGATGCGGGTGGTGGCGTCCCACTGCTTGTCCTTGCCCTTCTGGTAGAGGGCGAGGAGTCGGGCGCGGCCCTCGTCGTACTCCCAGCTGAAGCGGGCGGCGCCGGCGGCGGGGACCTCCCACAGGAGGTCGTCCGGCTCTCGGGTGTAGGTATCGCGGCTCGACACGGGCGTCTCCTCGGCTCACCGGGCTGTGGGGCCTGTCGTCACGCTCCGCCCGTCCGCCGGGGGCCGTCCGAGCGGCGCGCCCGGCAACGGGGTCACCTGCAGGCTCACACGCCCCTTACCGGCGGGTCAAGAAGTCGCGTGCGAGGGATTGACGGGCTTACTGACAAGCAGTCTCATAAGAGGTGACCGTTGGTAACCCCATGAGCGAGGTGGCCCCAGCCATGACGAGCGCGACGACCGCGATGACCGTGCCGGACACCGAAGTACTGCGGGACGCCCTCGGGCTGCTCAAGGACCGCGAGCAGGTCGCCGAGCGGCTGCTCGGCTCCTCGGCCAAGCACTCCTTCGACCCCGACACCGAACTCGACTGGGACGCCCCGCTCGAAGCGGGCAAGTGGTACTGGCCGCCGGAGCTGGTCTCCCTCTACGACACCCCGCTGTGGCGCCGGATGTCGGTGGAGCAGCAGCAGGACCTCTCCCGCCACGAGGCCGCCTCTCTCGCCTCGTTGGGCATCTGGTTCGAGATCATCCTGATGCAGCTGCTGGTCCGGCACATCTACGACAAGCCGGTGACCAGCGCACACGTCCGCTATGCGCTCACCGAGATCGCGGACGAGTGCCGCCACTCGAAGATGTTCGCCCGGCTGATCACCCGCACCGGCGCCCCCACCTACCCGGTCTCCCGCCTCAACCACAACCTCGCCCGGATCCTCAAGACCGTCTCCACCACGCCCGGTTCGTTCGCCTGCACCCTGCTGGGCGAGGAGATCCTGGACTGGATGCAGCGGCTGACGTTCCCGGACGAGCGGGTGCAGACCCTGGTGCGCGGGGTGACCCGCATCCATGTCGTCGAGGAGGCGCGCCATGTGCGCTACGCCCGCGAGGAGTTGCGGCGACAGATGGTGACCGCGCCGCGCTGGGAGCGGGAGCTGACCCGTATCAGCTCGGGCGAGGCGGCGCGGGTCTTCTCCCTCGCGTTCGTCAACCCGCAGGTCTACAGCGACGTCGGTCTCGACCGGCGGGAGGCCGTCGCGCAGGTCAGGGCGAGCGGGCACCGCCGCGAGGTGATGCAGTCCGGCGCCAAGCGGCTGACCGACTTCCTCGACGAGATCGGAGTACTGCGCGGCGCGGGCCGGAAGTTGTGGCGGAGCTCGGGGCTGCTGGCCTGATCGGCACGGGCCGGCGGGCGGCAGGCCCGGGGATCTGTGCAGCCGCGAAGCCCGGGCCGTTACCCTGCTGGTATGAACGGCAGCGGCACCGCCCCAGCAGTACCCCGACCGGCCTACCGCAGGATGGGCGTGGAGCAGCGCCGCAGCCAACTCCTCGCCGCCGCGCTGGGACTCTTCGCCCACCGCGCCCCCGAGGACGTCACCCTCGACGACGTCGCGACCGCCGCCGGGGTCTCCCGGCCGCTGGTCTACCGCTACTTCCCCGGCGGCAAACAGCAGCTGTACGAGGCGGCGCTGCGCAGCGCCGCCGACGCCCTCCAAGGCTGCTTCGACGAACCGGAGACCGGCCCGCTCACCCAGCGCCTCGCGCACGCCCTCGACCGCTATCTCGCCTTCGTCGACGAGCACGACGCCGGGTTCAGCGCGCTGCTCCAGGGCGGCAGCGTGGTCGAGACGTCCCGGACGTCGGCGATCGTGGACGAGGTCCGGCGCACCGCGGCCGACCACGTCCTGCACCACCTCGGCGCGGCCGAGCCGGGGCGGCGGCTGCGGATGACCGTGCGGATGTGGATCACGGCGGTGGAGGCCGCCTCGCTGATCTGGCTGGACGAGGAGAAGAACCCCGACCTGGGCGAACTGCGGGACTGGCTGGTCGACCACTTCGTCGCGCTGCTGACCTCCACGGCCGCGGGCGATCCGCAGACGGCCCGGGTGCTGCGCCGGGCCCTGGCCATGGAGACCCGCGAGGGCCGCCTCGGCACCCTGGCCCGCGGCGCCCTGCCGGTGTTCGGCGAGGCGGGGCACCTGCTCTGAGGGCGGCGCGCCCGGGGCGGGCCCGGCGTACGCCGCCCGCGCGGCACCGCCCCCCTCCCCCGGTGTGACACTGGCCCCGTGAGAAGCGAGAACACCCCGTTCGCCGGGGGCCCGCTGGACGGCCGGGTGCTGCCGGTCCTCCTCGACGCCACCGGCCGGCCGCCGAAGGTCTACACCGTGCCGGTGCCGCACGACGACGGCACCCCGCCGACGGTGCACGTCTACCGCCGCGTCCCGGGCCCGCCCGGCCGCCTCAGTCTGCCCCGCGGCTGGCGCTACGCGTACGCCCCCGAGGGGGACACCGGGCGGCGACGACTCAAGTGGCCTTGGAGCAAGGCGAGTTGACCGACCAACCGGGCGGGCGGACGGGCGGACCCCAGGGCGCCCCGTCCCGGACACGCCCCGCCCCGGCCCTCCGCCGCCCGCGCGGCGGCGCCCGGCACGAGCCGCCGCCGGGGCCGCCCGCGGGCCCGCCCGGTGACGCCCCGCCGACCCCCTCCCCCGCGCCTCCACCCCACTCTGGTCCGGACCATTGACACCCAATGGTCTAGTCCTGTTTGCTTCCTGACCGGGGGAGCCGCCCCGCCTCCCTGACCGGATCGACCCCTTCAGGGGCGGCTTCCCCTGCCTCGACACCGCGCCACCGCCCGTGCACCGCCCCGTGCCACCGTTCCGCGCCGTCGACCGAAGGAGCAGCACCATGCGCACCGGCTCGCCCCGCACCGCCCGCCCCGGCCGCGCCCGCCGCCGTCGCGCGCTGCCCGCCGCGCTCGCCGCCGTCGCCACCACCGCGGCGCTCACCGCACTGGCCGGAACCGGACCGGCGCACGCCGCCCCGGCACCCGCCCCGGCCGCCGCCCGCCCCGCCGCGGCGGCCGGGCACACCCTCGTCGGCTATCTCCACACCAGCTTCGCCAACGGCTCCGGTTACACCCGCCTCGCCGACGTCCCCGACAGCTGGGACATCATCGACCTGGCCTTCGGCGAACCGACCTCCCCCACCTCCGGCGACATCCGCTTCTCGCTCTGCCCGCAGAGCGAGTGCCCGGGCGTGGAGAGCGAGGACGACTTCAAGGCCGCGATCAAGGCGAAGCAGGCGGCCGGCAAGAAGGTGCTGATCTCGATCGGCGGGCAGAACGGCCAGGTCCAGCTGACCACCGCCGCCGCCCGGGACACGTTCGTGAAGTCCGTCGGCGACATCATCGACCGCTACGGCCTCGACGGCCTCGACATCGACTTCGAGGGACACTCCCTCTCCCTGGACGACGGCGACACCGACTTCACCGCGCCCACCACGCCCTCCGTCGTCAACCTCATCGCGGCGGTGAAGTCGCTCAAGGCGAAGTACGGCGAGAAGTTCACGCTGACGATGGCGCCGGAGACCTTCTTCGTCCAACTGGGCCACCAGTTCTACGGCTCCGGCCCCTGGGGCGGCCAGGATCCGCGCGCCGGGGCGTACCTGCCGGTGATCCATGCGCTCCGCGACGATCTGACGCTGCTGCACGTCCAGGACTACAACTCCGGCCCGATCATGGGCCTGGACGAGCAGTACCACACCATGGGCAGCGCCGACTTCCACATCGCGATGACGGACATGCTGCTCAGCGGCTTCCCCGTGGCGGGCGACAAGGACAAGGTCTTCCCGCCGCTCAAGCCCTCCCAGGTGGCGATCGGCCTGCCCGCGTCGCCCAACGCCGGCAACGGCCACACCTCGACCGGCGACGTCACCAAGGCGCTCAACTGCCTCACCAAGAACACCGACTGCGGCGGTTACACCCCGCACGGCGCCTGGCCGGACCTCGGCGGCCTGATGACCTGGTCGATCAACTGGGACCGCTTCAACAACTGGGAGTTCCAGAAGAACTTCGACGCCTACTTCGGCCGCTGACCCCCGCGGGCCCCCGCCCGGACCACACCCGCACCACCCCAGCGCACCGGCCCGCCCGGCGCCGATCGAGTGAGTCAGTCGCCCACTCCCTCCCTCTTCGTACGGAAATCACCACCCACCGTGGCAGCATCCCCTGCGTTCGCACGTCACGGATACGGCCGACGGCCGGAGCACCGGGCACCCCGGCGTCCGGCCGTCGGCGTCGGAGGTGGTCTGATGTCCGGTCCCGCACCGCGGTCGTCGCGCACCCTGCGAGCGGCCGGTGCCGCGCTGCTCCTCGGCGCGACCGCGCTGGCCGGACCCGCGGCCTCCGCCTCGGCCGCCCCCGCCCCGGACCCGTCCGCGGCGGCCGGGGCGTCCGCCGCCCCGGACGGCCCGGCCCCGGACGCCCACAGCCCCGCCGCCCTCCTCCGCCGCCTCCAGGCCCTCTACCGCTCCGCCGAGGAGTCCACCGAGGCGTACAACGCCACCCAGGAGGATCTCCGGGCCGCCCAGGCACGCGCGAAGACCCTCGACGTCCGGCTGCAGCAGGCCCGCGCGAAGCTCGCCGGGGCCCGCGCCGACGCCGGGCGGCTCGCCCGCCAGCAGTACCAGGGCGGCGGCCCCGCCGCCCTCGCCCAGTACGTCCGGGTGCTGCTCGCCGACGACCCGGAACAGGCGATGGACCGCAGCCACCTGCTGCACACCGCCGCCTCCGAGGCCGCCGCCACCGTCGACCGGATGGCCCGCGGCGCGCGGCAGGCCGACGCCCTCGCCCGGCAGGCGGACGCCGCCCTCGACCGGCAGCGCGCCCTCACCGCACAGCGCGCCCGGCAGCAAACAGCCGTACAGAACCGCCTCAAGGACGTCGAGAAACTGCTCGCCGGACTCTCCCCGGACCAACTCGCCGCCCTCGACCGCCTGGAGAGCGACGGCGCCGCCACCGCCCAGCGGGCGCTGGTCGCGCGGGGCGCGCTCGGCGCGGCGGGCGCCCCCTCATCCGCGGGCGACCGGGCCATCACCTACGGGCTGCGCCAGGTCGGCAAACCGTACGTCTGGGGCGCCACCGGGCCCGACTCCTTCGACTGCTCCGGCCTCACCTCGCAGGCGTGGTCACACGCCGGACGGCCCATCCCGCGCACCAGCCAGGAGCAGTGGAGACGGCTGCCGCACGTCCCGCTGAACCGGCTGCGCCCCGGTGACCTCGTCGTCTACTTCCCCGGCGCCACCCATGTGGCGCTCTACATCGGCGCCGGAAAGGTCGTCCAGGCACCGCGCCCGGGCACCGCCGTCCGGGTCTCCCCGCTCGCCGCCAACCCGCCGATCGGCGCCGTCCGCCCGGACCCCGGCGCCCGCCCGGTCAACGGCTACACCGCGCCCCGCCAGGTGACCGCCGACGGCCCGGCGTCCGGCAGGGCGGACGCCGGATACGCGACGTCCGCCGCCCCCGGACACTGAGCCGGGGCCGGCGGACGGAAGCGGCGGACGGTCCGGGGTCAGGCCGCCGGGCCGCCGAACGACGCCAGGTACGCCTCGGTCTTCTCCTGCTCGAAGAAGAAGTTCTCGAAGTCGGCGGGGTTGTTGAAGCCGTTGGCGAAGCGGTCCGCGACCGGCTGGATCTGACCGGCGGCGCCGATCAGGTTCAGCACGTGCTCGGGCGGCGGCGCCAGCATCGCGTTGGTCCACTTGGTGACGTGCTGCGCGGTCTGCCAGTAGCGGTCGAAGGTGGCCTGCATCCACGCCGCGTCGAACGGCTGGTCACCGCGCTCGACGATGGACTCCAGGTAGGCGTGGGCGCACTTGGAGGCGGAGTTGGAGCCCTGGCCGGTGATCGGGTCGTTGGCCACGACGACGTCCGCGACACCGAGGACCAGACCGCCGGAGGGCAGCCGGCCGATGGGGTTGCGCACGGTCGGCGCGTACCGCCCGGCCAGCGTGCCCTGCGCGTCGGTCAGTTCGACCTTCGTGGAGCGCGCGTACTCCCACGGCAGGAACTTCTCCAGCAGTTCGAGGGTGAGCGCCAGGTGCTCGTTGGGGTCCTTGACGCCCTGGAACGCGTCGAGCGGACCGCCCGGGATGCCCTCCCAGAAGAGGATGTCGGCCCGGCCGGAGTTGGTGAACGTCGGCATCACGAACAGCTCGCCGACGCCGGGCACCAGGTTGCAGCGCACCGCGTCGAACTCGGGGTGCTCCGGGCGCGGGCCCATGCCGTGGACGTACGCGACGGCCAGCGCGCGCTGCGGGGTGTCGTACGGCGAACGGGACGCGTCGCGGCCGAACATCGACACCAGCTCGCCCTTGCCCGCCGAGACCAGCGTCAGGTCGTAGCGGCTGGCGAAGAAGTCCAGGTCGGAGACTGCCGCGCCGTGGATGACGAGCTGACCGCCGCGCTGCGCGAAGGTCTCCATCCAGCCGGCCATCTTGACCCGCTGGTCGACGGACTGGGCGTAGCCGTCGAGCTTGCCGACCCAGTCGATGGCGCGCTGCGAGCCCTCCGGCGACTGGAAGCTGCCGGGCGCGGCGACCGAGACGCCCAGGCCCTCGATGCGCGGCGCCTGGCTCTCCCAGAAGTTGAGCTGGAGGTCGCGCTCGTGCTGGAGGGCGGTGTGGAACATGCACTGCGTCGACATGACCCGGCCGGAGCGGATCTCGTCGGAGGTGCGGTTGGACATCAGGGTGACCTCGTACCCCTTGGACTGGAGGCCAAGGGCGAGCTGGAGGCCGGACTGGCCGGCTCCCACGACGAGTATCTTCCGCATGGCGGTGCTCTTCTCTGCGTTTGCTGCTGCTTCGGGGAGGGGGTGGATCGGTGCCGGCGGCAGCCTATTCGGGCGTTTCGGCCAGCGCGTGGCCGACCAGTGCCAGCAGCGATTCGACGACCGTGGGCCGATTCCTCGCATCCATGATCACGATGGGTACGTGCGGCGGCACGGTCAGCGCGTCCCGCACGTCCTCCACCGCGTACATCGGTGTCCCCTCGAAGTGGTTGACGGCGACGACGTAGGGCAGCTGGCAGCTCTCGAAGTAGTCGAGCGCCGGGAAGCAGTCCTCAAGGCGCCGGGTGTCCGCCATCACGATCGCGCCGATCGCGCCGCGCACCAGGTCGTCCCACATGAACCAGAAGCGCTGCTGTCCGGGCGTGCCGAACAGGTAGAGCACCAGCTCCTCGTCGAGCGTGATGCGGCCGAAGTCCATCGCCACCGTGGTGGTCTTCTTCTCCGGCGTGGCGGTCAGATCGTCCGTCTCCGCGCTGGCCTGCGTCATCACCGCCTCGGTCTGCAGCGGGGTGATCTCCGAGACCGAGCCGACGAAGGTGGTCTTGCCGACGCCGAAGCCGCCGGCGACCACGATCTTCGTGGAGATCGGCGCCCGCGAGCGGTCGGTCTGCCAGCTCTGCAGGCCCATGTCGGCGGCGGACTGCGCACCACCGGCGAACAGGTCCACGCCGTCGGCGCCCGCCGCACCGGCCGTTATCGTGTCAGAGCCTGTGAAGTCCACTCAGCACCCTTTCCAGCAGCGCGCGGTCGGGCCGGCCGGTGCCGTGACCGGTGCCGTAGACGCGGATCTTTCCCTGGTCGGCGAGGTCGCTCAGCAGCACCCGGACCACGCCGAGCGGCATCTTGAGCAGTGCGGAGATCTCCGCCACCGAACGCATCCGGCGGCACAGCTCCACGATGGCGCGCATCTCCGGCATGACCCGGTCGCCCCAGCCACCGGATGTCAGCTCGGGCCGCTCGGGGGAGGCGTCGAGCGCCGCCACGATCGTCTCGACGAGCAGGACGTGACCGAAGCGGGTCCGGCCGCCGGTCAGTGAATACGGTCGTACACGCGCGGGTTTACGGTCCCCGCCGCGCACGGGGAGTTGGGGTGTGGTGCTCACTGGGCGCTCTCCATCGACTTACGCAATTCGCTGCGGAGTTCGGGGGTGAGGACATGTCCGGCACGGCCGACGAAGAGCGCCATGTGGTAGGCGATGATGCTCATGTCGCAGTCCGGTGTCGCGTGCACGCCGAGCAGCGAACCGTCGCTGATCGACATCACGAAGAGACTGCCCTCGTCCATGGTGACCATGGTCTGCTTGACCAGCCCGCCGGACATCAGCTTGGCGGCGCCGGCGGTGAGGCTGCCGAGCCCGGAGACGATGGTGGCCAGGTCGGCGCTGGAGCCGCGGGGCCCCTCACCGTCCTCCGCGAGCCCTGCCTCCTCGTTCCGACCGGGGTCGGAGGAGAGCAGCAGCAGACCGTCGGAGGAGACGACGGCGACGGAGAGGATCCCCGGGACCTCGTCGACAAGATTGGTCAGCAGCCAGTGCAGGTTCCGGGCCTGGGTGCTCCGGCCTGCTCCGTGGGCAATGGGCGCTTGGGCCATCAATCGCGTGCCTCCTCGACAACGTGGCTCATCCCCGGGGCCCCCGCTCCGTCGGTGTCCATCTGTGAGCTGGTCTGCTGCGCGGCTCCGTCCTGCGGTGCCGCGGGCCGCGGACCGGCGGCCGGTCCCCCGGGACCGCCCGCGAACTCCGCCTCGACCTCGCGGCGTCCGGAGCGCGCCCCCTGCTGGAAGCCGCCGAGCCGCCGGCGCAGCGCCTCCGCGTTGGCCTTGCCGGTCTTGCGCGGGGCGGCGGTGTTCGCCTTCGGCGTCACGACCTTGGGCGTGCGCTTGGGCAGGCCCATGTCCGTACGGCGCTGCTCGGGCACCGCGGCGTCGGTGTCCGGCGCGGCCTCCCCGGCGTGCGGCACGGCCGCCGGGCCGGGCTCCGCGGCCGGAGCGGGCCGGGTGTGCTGGTCGGGCCCGATGGCGTACGGGTCGGCCGGGGCCGCGGGCTCCGGCGGCCTGCGGTGGCTGCCGGTGCCGGGCGCGGCGTAGGGGCCGGACGACATCGGACCGTACGCGCTGCCGCCGTCCGCGGCGGGCGCCTGCGGGGTGGCGGGCGCCTCGACGTACGGCGCGACGGGGCCGGCCGGGGCGGGGCGGCCGCCGGGCGCGTCCGGGCCGACCCGGGTGACCGGCGCCTGCGGACCGGGCGCCTGCGGAGCCCGGGTCTGCGGGGCCTGCGCGTGCGCCGCGCCCGGGGCCGGTGTCTGCGGCGCTATCGGCCCCTGGGGAGCCTGCGCCTGCGGGGCCGGGACCTGCGGGCCCGTCGGCGCCTGCGGGCCGGTGGGGGCCTGCGGCACGGGGGCGCCGCGCTCCGGGAGGCCGGCCGCGTCGATGGCGCGCTCGGCGGCGGCGACCAGCGGGTCGGCCTGCGGGGCGGGGGCCGCGGCGGGCTGCGCGGGGGCCCCGCCGCGCTTCGGCAGGGCCGAGGGGTCGGTGCGCGGCACCCGCGTCTGCAGGGCGTTGGAGTTCGCCTCGGCGACCGAACCGGGCAGGGTCGGTCCGGTGGGCGCCGGGGTGCCCGCGCGGGTGTTCACCGGGCCCGGGCGGGTCGGCAGGATCGAGCCGGGCAGCACCACCACGGCGGTCACGCCGCCCTGGTGCTGGGCGCGCAGCTGCACCCGGACGCCGTGCCGGGCGGCGAGCCGCACCACGACGTACAGGCCCAGGCCCAGGGACTCGTCGATGGTCTCGGAGGTCGAGGCGGCCTCCGCGTCGGCGAGCCGCTCGTTCAGCTCGGCGAGGCGCTCGGCGGTCATGCCGATGCCCTCGTCCTGCACCGAGAGCATCAGCTCACCGGTCTCCAGCAGCCAGCCGGACAGCTCGACATGGGCCTCCGGCGGGGAGAACGCGGTGGCGTTCTCCAGGAGTTCGGCGACCAGGTGGCTGATGTCGTCGGCGGCGAACCCGGCGAGCTGGGCGTGCGGCGGCAGCGACTGGATGATCACCCGGTCGTAGCGCTCGATCTCGCTGACCGAGGCGCGCAGCACGTCCAGCAGCGGCACCGGGCCCGCGTTGCTGGTGCCGTGTTCGGTGTCGGCCAGGACCAGCAGGTTCTCGCTGTTGCGGCGCATCTGCGCGGCGAAGTGGTCGAGCTTGTAGAGGGTTTCCAGGGCCTCGGGGTCCTGCTCCTGCTCCTCCATCGCCTCGATGACGTGGAGCTGCCGCTCGACCAGGCTGATGGTGCGCAGCGCGAGGTTGACGTACCGGCCGTGCACACCGGTGCGCAGCGTCGCCAGCCGCTCGGTCAGCTCCGCGACCTCGGCCCGCAGCGCCTCGCGCTCGCGGTCGATCACCTCGCGCTCGTCGGCCAGCCGCTGCCGGGCGGTGATCAGCCGGCCGCGCTCGCCCTCCATCTCGGCGGTGCGCCGGGCCACGTCGGCGACCTGCGCGTGCAGGGCGTTGACGGAGCGGACGGCGGCGGCGAACTCGTCGTTGCGGCCCTTGAAGGCGATGGGCTCCTCGTGCGCCGGGTCCGCGGCGACCCGCTTGGCGCCGAGCCGCAGCGCGGCCAGCGGATGGGTCATGGAGCGGGCGGCGGAGATCGAGACACCGAGCGCCAGCAGCAGGCAGACGCCGACCAGGGCGATCTGGATCTCCAGCGCGGTGACGTCGTCGTCGCGCAGGGTGGACAGGCGCTGGATCTCCTGGGTGGCCAGGGCCGACTCGACGCCGCGCATCAGGTCGATCCGGGCGGTGAGGGTGGCCTGCACCCGCGAACGGCTGAGCGCCGTGTCGGCGGCGTCCATGCGCGGCTGGTCGGTGAGGCGGGTGAGGTACCGCTCGGCGGTGGTGACGTCCGCGCCGTTGACGGTGGAGTCGTAGCGGTCCTGGGTGCGCTCCGCGGCGGTCTGCGAGAAGTCCGCGAGCGAACCCTGTTCGCGCAGGTGGGCCAGTTGGGCCGCGGCCGTCAGCTGGGGCTGCTCACCGCCCGCGCGCAGCGCGGCGAGCAGCAGCGCGCGGGTCCCGGCGGCCTGCTCGACGGCGCGGCCGAGGGCGGGCAGCGCGCGGGTGTCGGCGTCGTCGCCGTCCGCACGGCCGGGCAGCGAGCGGGCGATGTCGTCGGCGATGGCGCCGAGCGCCTGGAGGGTGCGGGTGTACGCCTCGTAGGTGGACTGCGCGGTCGCCGGTCCGGCCAGGGCCTCCTGACGGATCTGCGGCAGCGTGGCGAGCTGCTTCTCCGCGGCGGCGTAGACGGTGGTCTCGCCGGACGCGTTCTGGGAGGCGGCGCGCAGATCGCGCAGCTGCCGGTCGACGCGGGCGCGCAGCGGTTCGTAGCCGGCGGCGGTGCTGCCGGCCCGCCCGGTGGCGATGTACGACGTCATGGTGTCGCGCTCGTCCGCCAGGGAGTGGGACAGCGCTATCGCCCGTGAGTCGAGTTGGGCGAGGTCGACGAGGCGCTGGCTGGTGTGGGTGTCGTCCACCGCGGCGCTGATGCCGGGGGCACCGGCGCCTGCGACGGCGACCGCGACCACCGCCACCGCGCCCATCAGGCGGTTGCGCACCCGCGCGGGGCGCCTGCCCGCGGGGTCACCGCCAGTCCTCGCGTCCGTGCCGGGGCCTTGACCCGTGTCCGGTACCGGGACCGGTCGGGCCGGCGTTCCCGGCTTCCCTGCGCTGCCCCGAAGCCGCTTCTTCCGCACCGCTGCTCGCATTCCTGTCTCGCCTGCCCACGCCGTGTGGCGCGCGGGTCCGGCTCGGTTTCCGCTCGCGGGGCGAACCTGCGCGAAACCGCAGCAGTGCACACTTCCGCGAAGGGAAACAGCCCGGCTTTGCGCGGCGCGACGTATGTCCCGGCCCGCCCCCCATGATCCGGGAAGCGACCTTTCCACCGGCTCCGCGCAGTGGCTCGGCAACACTTGCCCGGCCACGCGAATGAGTGAACATCAATCGGAAGTTGACCATCAACTTCCGTGCATGGCCGATTCTCGGTGCAACCCGGCGCAACCTTGTGGTGCGTTTGGAGAACCGGTCGGCTCCTGCAAAGATGCCCGCCCGCACCGCGCGCGCCCCCGCACGGGGCACCCCGCCGCGGGCACCGCGCAGCAGGTCGGCGGTGACCCGCCCGCGCGGCGCCGCCACCGCCGCCGCCCCGCACCGCTCCGGCAGACTGCCCGGCATGCGCATCGAACTCGCCGTCGCACCGGGCGATCCCCAACACCCAAACGAGGACTACGCTTCCGTCGCCCTGCCCGCTTCCGGCCAGGGCGGAAGCCTGGTGCTGCTGGACGGCGTGACGCCGCCCGAGGGCGACTACGGCTGCCTCCACACGGTCCCGTGGTTCACCGCGCGCCTGGGGGGCGCGATGCTCGAACTGTCGGTTTCGCACCGGGACATGACGCTCCCTGAGGTGCTCGCGGAAGCCATCTCCCGTACGGCCACCCTTCACCGGTCGACATGTGACCTTTCTCACCACCGCACTCCGCAGGCCACAGTAGTCGCCGCGCGCTGGTCCGACGAGAGCGTCGAGCACCTCGTACTCTCCGATTCGGCCCTGTTGTTGACGCGCCCGGACGGCTCCGTGGCGCCGGTGCTCGACACCCGGCTCGACGAGCTGACCCCGGCGGTGCGGGCCGAACGTGAGGCGCTGCGGGCACTGCCGCGCGGTTCGGCAGAGCGGGCCGCGGCCGGCCGCGCGTACGTCCGCTCCGTGGAGGCGCTGCGCAACGCCGAGGGCGGGTTCTTCACCGCGGCGGCCGATCCGTCCGTCGCCGCCCGGGCGGTCACCGGGCGCACCCCGCGGTCCGGGGTACGGGCGCTGACGGCACTCAGCGACGGCGCCGGGCGCTGGGTCGAGGTGTTCCGCGAGGGGTCCTGGCAGGAGTGCGCGGCGCTGGTGGCGCGCGAGGGGCCGCAGGCGCTGATCGACGCGGTCCGCGCGGCGGAGGCGGCGGATCCGGCGGGCGCCGCGCACCCGCGCGGCAAGGCGCGGGACGACGCGGCGGTGGTGTACGTGGAGCCGTGAGACCGGGGGCGGCCGGGCCGTACGCCCGGCGCGCGGGTCGCGGCGGGCGCCCCCGGCACGGCGGGCCGCGCCCTACGACGCGTCCTCACCCTCCTGTTCGGCGTTGAGGCGGTGCAGCAGGCGGCTGAGTTCGGCGACCTCGGTGCGGTCCCAGGAGGCGAGGCGGCGGGCGTAGCGGGCGCGGCGGGCGAGGCGGGCCCGGCCGTAGCGGTCACGGCCCTCGTCGGTGAGGCGGACCAGGACGGCTCGGCCGTCGGCGGGGTCGGGCTCGCGGGTGACCAGACCGAGCCCTTCGAGGGCGTGCAGCTGGCGGCTCATCGTCGCCTTGCCGACGCCGAAGTACCCGGCCAGGTCGGTGGCGCGCTGCGCCCCGGCGTCGGAGAGGCGCACCAGCAGGCCGTACGCGGCGGGCTCCATGCCGGGGTGGACCTCGCGGGCCAGCTCGCCGGAGGAGGCGCGGGCCCGGCGCAGGAACACCGCCAATTCGCGCTCCAGGGCGAGGAATACGTGGTCCACACCCGCCGCGTCGCCGTGGTCCGCCGCTCCGTCGGCTCCGGTGTTGTGCACGTCAGCACCCTTTCCGGCGTTTCCGTTCGTGAAAAGTTTCCGCTCGCCGCCGCCGAAGCCGCAGCTGGGCCAGTATTTCGCAGGATTAGACCAACGGCAGCCCCGCGTCCCCCTTTTATCGTCGAGGTCTACGCGCGTATCGTCATTTCTGGCATGGCCACACCAAGTCAGTCACACCGCGTCAGGTGTCGCCCTGCCCGGTCCGCGCACGGCGTCCGCACCGACGGCGCCCGCCCGCACCGTGCACACCGCACCACCGCACTTCTGTACTTCTGCACCTCTGCACCTCTGCACCCGCACTTCCGCACCACGTACCGCACTCCGCCGCGTCCCGCGGCGGTCGTCGCCGTACCCCGGCGGCGCGCAACACCGGGGCCGTGGTCCGCCGCGGCTCCGTATCCCCCCTCAGGTCAGCTCACAGAAAATCCGGAGGCACGCATGCTCGTGCACAGGTCGGGCTCCCCGCACCGCACCCGCACCCTGGCCACCGCGGCCGGCTCCCTGCTCGCGACCCTCGCGCTGCTGGTGGGCCTGCCCGGCAGCGCCACGGCCGCCGCGACGCCCGCCAAGGACGCCCCCGAACCGGCCCACCCCGCCCAGGACTGGGCCGGATCGCAGATCGCCGCACACGAGGGCACCGGCTCCGTCCGGCCGGCGACCGGGCTGCTCGCCGGCGTCGAGGGTGTCGACGTCAGCGGCCACCAGGGCAGCGTCGACTGGACGACGCTCTGGAACAGCGGCGTGAAGTTCGCGTACGTCAAGGCGACGGAGTCGACGAGCTACACCAACCCCTCCTTCGCCCAGCAGTACAACGGCTCGTACAACGTCGGCATGATCCGCGGCGCGTACCACTTCGCCACGCCGAACACCTCCAGCGGCGCCGCCCAGGCCAACTACTTCGTCGACCACGGCGGCGGCTGGTCCAAGGACGGCAAGACCCTGCCGGGCGCGCTGGACATGGAGTACAACCCGTACGGCGACACCTGCTACGGCATGAGCGCCGCCGGGCTCGTCAACTGGATGAAGGACTGGTTCGCGACCTACAAGTCGCGCACCGGACGCGACGCCGTCATCTACACCTCCACCAGCTGGTGGAAGCAGTGCACCGGCAACAACACGAGCTTCGGCGCCGTCAACCCGCTGTGGGTGCCGCGCTACGGCTCCTCGGTCGGTGAACTCCCGGGCGGCTGGGGCTTCCACACCATCTGGCAGTACACCTCGACCGGCCCGTACGTCGGGGACCACAACTCCTTCAACGGCGCGTACGACCGGCTCCAGGCGCTCGCCAACGGCTGATCACCGCGCGACCCGCGGGAAAGAGCAGGACCCCGCGGCAAACCACAGAAGGAAGAGGGGGCCCTCCCGCGTGCTGCGGGAGGGGCCCCTCTTCCGGGGCGTGGTGCCCGTCGCGTCCGTCACGCCGCGGCGGGCACCGCGCCGTCCGGGGCGGCCGGGGCGCGGACCGGCGTGGCCGCGTCGGTCAGCGCCAGCTCCAGCACGGTGCGCACATCGGCGACCGGCCGCACGTCGAGGGTCTCCAGGATCTCCTCGGGGACCTCGTCCAGATCCGGTTCGTTGCGCTGCGGGATGATCACCGTGGTGATGCCCGCGCGGTGCGCGGCCAGCAGCTTCTGCTTGATCCCGCCGACCGGCAGCACCCGCCCGGTCAGCGACACCTCACCGGTCATCGCCACGTCCGGCCGCACCTGACGGCCCGACAGCAGCGAGGCCAGCGCGGTGGTCATCGTGACGCCCGCGCTCGGCCCGTCCTTCGGGACGGCGCCGGCCGGTACGTGCAGATGGACGCCGCGCTCCTTGAGGTCGCCGACCGGCAGCTCCAGCTCCGCCCCGCGGGAGCGCAGGAACGACAGCGCGATGTGCGCCGACTCCTTCATCACGTCGCCGAGCTGACCGGTGAGCGTCAGCCCCGAGGCGCCCGTCTCCGGGTCGGCGAGCGACGCCTCGACGTAGAGCACATCGCCGCCGGCGCCGGTGACCGCGAGCCCGGTCACCACCCCGGGTACGGCGGTCCGCCGCACGGCCGGGTCCTGCGCCGCCTCCGGGGTGTGGTGCGGCCGTCCGATCAGCGGGCGCAGCTCCTCGGTGCCCACGGTGAACGGCAGCTCCCGCTCGCCCAGTTCGTGGCGGGCGGCCACCTTGCGCAGCAGCCGGGCCACCGCGCGCTCCAGGTTCCGCACGCCCGCCTCGCGGGTGTACTCCCCGGCCAGGCTGCGCAGCGCCTCGTCGGTGAGGGTGACCTCGCCGGGCGCGAGTCCGGCCAGCTCCAGCTGGCGCGGGAGCAGATGGTCACGGGCGATGACGATCTTCTCGTCCTCGGTGTAGCCGTCCAGCCGGACCAGCTCCATCCGGTCGAGCAGGGGCCCGGGGATGGCGTCGAGGACGTTGGCGGTGGCGAGGAACACCACGTCGCTGAGGTCGAGTTCGACCTCCAGGTAGTGGTCGCGGAAGGTGTGGTTCTGCGCCGGGTCCAGGACCTCCAGGAGGGCCGCAGCGGGGTCGCCGCGGTAGTCGGAGCCGACCTTGTCGATCTCGTCGAGCAGCACCACCGGGTTCATCGAACCGGCTTCCTTGATCGCCCGGACGATGCGCCCGGGCAGCGCGCCGACGTACGTCCGCCGGTGGCCGCGGATCTCCGCCTCGTCGCGTACGCCGCCGAGCGCCACCCGGACGAAGGAGCGGCCCATGGCCCGGGCGACGGACTCGCCGAGCGAGGTCTTGCCGACGCCGGGCGGTCCGACCAGCGCCAGCACGGCACCCCCGGCGCGGCGCCCGCCACCGGCGGTGGCCCCGGCGTCGGCGGTGTCGGCGGTGTCGGCGGCGGCCCGTTCGGCGCGCCGCTTGCGGACCGCCAGGTACTCGGTGATCCGTTCCTTGACGTCCTCCAGACCGGCGTGGTCCGCGTCGAGCACGGCGCGGGCGCCGGTGATGTCGTAGGCGTCCTCGGTCCGTTCGTTCCAGGGCAGTTCGAGGACGGTGTCGAGCCAGTTGCGGATCCAGGGGCCCTCGGGGCTCTGGTCGCCGGCCCGCTCCAGCTTGTCGACCTCCTTGAGGGCGGCCTTACGGACGTCCTCGGGGAGGTCCGCGGCCTCGACGCGGGCGCGGTGGTCGCCGTTCTCGTCGCCGTCGCCGGTCAGCTCGGACAGCTCCTTGCGGACCGCCTCCAGCTGCCGCCGCAGCAGGAATTCGCGCTGCTGCTTGTCGACGCCCTGCTGGACGTCCTTGGCGATGGCCTCGGCGACGTCCTGTTCGGCCAGATGGTCGCGGAGCGTCTCGGTGGCGAACTTCAGCCGGGCGACCGGGTCGGCGGTCTCCAGCAGCCGGACCTTCTGCTCGGTGGTGAGGAACGGCGAGTACCCGGCGTTGTCGGCGAGGGCGGAGACGTCCTCGATCTGCTGGACGCGGTCGACGACCTGCCAGGCGCCGCGCTTGCGCAGCCAGCTGGTGGCCAGCGCCTTGTACTCGGTGACCAGCTCGGTCACGGCGCCGGGGAGGGTCCGGCCGCCCTCGCCGTCGGCGGTGCCCGGCACCGTCTCCTCGACCGCGGTGCCCGCCACCCAGAGGGCGGCGCCCGGGCCGGTGGTGCCGGATCCGATGCGCACCCGGCGCAGCCCGCGGATCAGCGCGCCGGGATCGCCGTCGGACAACCGCCCGACCTGCTCGATCCGCCCGAGCGTGCCGATCGCGGCGTAGGTGCCGTCGACCCGGGGCACAAGCAGCACCTCCGGCTTGTTGCCCTGGACGGCGGCGGACTGCGCGGCCTCCACGGCGGCCCGCACGTCCGCGTCCGACAGGTCCAGCGGCACCACCATCCCGGGCAGCACCACCTCGTCATCGAGGGGCAGCACCGGCAGAGTGAGCGTGTGGGACGACGAAGCCATGATCTCCCCTTCGGCAGGCAAGTTGAGTTGTACCCACTCAATGTCCGGGGCCGGGGAGATGTTCCCCGCTCCGTGTTCGCCGTGAGCGATCAGGGGGTCGCGGTCCGGCACGACGGACGGGCCCCCGGCCTTGCGGAGCGCCACGCCCGCCCGCCGCGGCCTGCCGGAAAACCGTTTGCCACCCCTCGTACCGTCGAACCGTGACGGACATCGACGGCTTGCTCGCGGCCTACGACGAGCGGATGCGGGGCGTCCCCGCGGACCTCCCCCGGGGCGTCACCCGGGAACAGGACGGGCCGCTGACGCGGCTGACCGGACAGTTCCGCGGCTTCGTCAGCGGCCCGCCCGACCTGGGCGTCCACGGCGCCGAGCTGGACGCGCTGATCGCCCGGCAGTGCGCGGTGTTCGCCGCCCGGGGCGAGGCCGTGGAGTGGAAGACCCGCGGCCACGACCTGCCGGCGGACCTCCCGGAGCGGCTGCGGGCCGCCGGGTTCGTGCCCGAGGAGCGGGAGACGGTGCTCATCGGCCGCGCCCGGGAGCTGGCCGGGGACCCGGTGCTCCCCGAGGGCGTCACGCTGCGCCAGGTCACCGACGACGCCGACCTGCGGCGGATCGCGGCCATGGAGACGGCGGTGTGGGGCGAGGACCACGACTGGCTGGCCGACGATCTGATCGCCCGGGTCGCGGCCACCCCGGACGGCATCGCGGTGCTGGTCGCGGAGGCCGGTGACGAGGTGGTCTCGGCGGGCTGGCTGGTGCTGCGGCCCGGCACCGGGTGCGCGAGCCTGTGGGGCGGCTCGACGCTGCCCGCCTGGCGCGGCCGGGGCATCTACCGCGCCCTGGTCGCCGCCCGCGCCATGCTCGCGGTGGCCCACGGCGCGGACCTCCTCCAGGTCGACGCCTCCGACGCCAGCGCCCCGATCCTGCGCCGCCTCGGCTTCCGCGCGGTGACCACGACCACGCCGTACGTGTGGACACCCGGGAGCGGCTGAGCGGCCACCGGGGCGGCGGGCCGCGGCACGGGCGCCCGGCCCGCACCCGGCTCAGCGCCGCCGCGCCCCCGCCACCGGCACGGGACGCCCCGGCACCGGACGCGCCACCGCCGGGCGCGCCACCGGCCGCCGCAGCGCCGGATGCCCCAGGTCGCCGTGGAGCCGCGCCGGGCGCGGACCGGACCGGGCCCGGCGCAGCAGCGGCCAGGCGGTGACGCCGAGGGCGAGGGAGAGCAGATGGCCGGCGGAGCTGAGCGGGTCGGCGAAGGTCAGCAGGTCCGCCGTGGCGTAGCAGGCGGCGCCACCGAGCAGCAGCCACCGCAGCCGCCCCGGCAGCACTCCGGTGAGCGCTCCGGCGCAGGTCATCACGCCGTAGCTGATGCCGTAGTCGAGGCGGTGCGCCGCACCGGGCGGCAGCGCCCCGGTGGCGACGGCGGCGCCCACCGGCAGCTCCGTGGCGAGGGTGGCCAGCACATGGCCGCCGAGGAAGACGGCGAGGGTGCGCGCGGCGCCGACCCGCCGCTCCAGCGCCGCCGGCACCACGACGAAGGCGAGTGCGAAGCCGGAGAGCAGCCCGCCGTCGATCCACAGCGCGCTCGCCACCAGCACCCGCACCGGCGTCGCCGCCAGATGCGCCGCATCCGTGCTGGAGCCCCGCAGCAGCTCCGCCACCCGCGCCGGGTCCGCGTACGCCGCGAAGAGCGACGTCGCCACCAGCAGCAGCGCGTACCAGAAGGTGAACGGCGTGGTCCGGGGCCCGGGCAGCACCCGCCCCGGCCACCGGCGCCACCGCGCCGCGCCGCCGCGCGGGGGCAGCCCGGCCCGCACCTCCGTCACACCGTTCACCGCGCCCCTCCCGCCCCTGTCATCCCGGCCCCCGGTCCGTCCGCCGTACTCAACGCGCGGCGGCGCCCGCCCGTTCACCGCGCGACGCCCCGGCCCGCGTGAGGTACGTCACGGCGCACAACCCCGGGGCGGCCCACGGCGTTGCCCGCCGAATCGGTTGGACCCTCGCCCGCGGGGTTGGCCAGGATGGGCGGCATGACTCCCGCTCCCCCCGACCCGACCTTCCCCACCCCGGCCGGCCCCGTGGACGGCCCGGTCACGCTGGACCGCCGCGAGGGCCCGTACGGCGAGGTGGTGCTGCGCCGACGCGACGGCGCGGACGGCTCCGGCGGCGCGCCGGTCTTCGAGATCATCGCCAACGGCTGCTTCCTGATGGACACCTCCGACGGCCGTTCCGAGCGGCTGCTGATCGATGCCGCGCTGGCCGGCCTGCCGCCGGAGCGAGCGCGCCCGGCCGTGCTGATCGGCGGCCTCGGCGTGGGGTTTTCGCTGGTCAGAGCGGTGGAGGAGGAGCGCTGGGGGCGGATTGCGGTGGTCGAGCGGGAGGCCGCGGTGATCGACTGGCACCGCACGGGACCGCTCTCCGCGCTGACCGGCCGGGCGCTCGCCGACCCGCGTGCCGCGATCGTGCACACCGATCTGGTGGCCCATCTGCGCGACGAGGCGGCCCCCGGCTCGTACGACGCGCTGTGCCTGGACATCGACAACGGGCCGGGCTGGACGGTCACCGACGGCAACGACGGGCTCTACTCCCCCGCCGGGCTCGCGGCCTGCCGCGCGGCGCTGACGGCGGGCGGGGTGCTGGCCGTCTGGTCGGCCCAGCCGTCGCCCGCCTTCGACCAGGCCCTCCGGAATGCCGGTTTCGAGCGCGTTCGCACGGAAGAGGTGCCTGTCGCCCGAGGTGTCCCCGATGTTGTTCACCTCGCGCACAAGGGCGCGTAGCCGACAGTCACACCGTGCGCTTACGCTGCTCCCCTGGATGTGACGCGGCGCGGCGATCCGCGCCCCGCGACGGGCCACCGCGCTGCCGCACGTCCACTCACTACGCGACCAGGCACACGGGGACATGCAGGGGCGGGCGATGGACCAGACTCAAACCAGCCAGGGCGGCACCGCCGCGGCCACGCCGGGCGCCCAGCGCCGGGTACTGGTCGTCGAGGACGACCCGACGATCGTGGACGCCATCGCGACCCGGCTGCGCGCCGAGGGCTTCCAGGTGCAGACGGCGACGGACGGCCCGGCGGCCGTCGACACCGCCGAGGCGTGGCAGCCCGATCTGCTGGTCCTCGACGTGATGCTGCCGGGCTTCGACGGCCTGGAGGTCTGCCGCCGGGTGCAGGCGCAGCGCCCGGTGCCCGTGATGATGCTCACCGCACGCGACGACGAGACCGACATGCTGGTCGGCCTGGGCGTCGGCGCGGACGACTACATGACCAAGCCGTTCTCCATGCGGGAGCTGGCCGCGCGGGTGCACGTCCTGCTGCGCCGGGTGGAGCGGGCGGCGCTCGCCGCGCACACTCCGCGCAGCGGCATCCTGCGCCTGGGCGAGCTGGAGATCGACCACGCCCAGCGCCGGGTGCGGGTGCGCGGCGCCGACGTCCATCTGACGCCGACCGAGTTCGACCTGCTGGTCTGCCTGGCCAACACGCCGCGCGCGGTGCTCTCCCGTGAGCAACTGCTGGCCGAGGTGTGGGACTGGGCCGACGCGTCCGGGACACGCACGGTCGACAGCCACATCAAGGCGCTCCGCCGCAAGATCGGCGCCGAGCGCATCCGTACGGTCCACGGCGTCGGCTACGCCCTGGAGACCCCGCCCGCATGACGCGTGGATGGCGGGCGCGCGGCCGTGCCCTGGCCGGGCGCCTGTGGGAGGGGCTGCGGCCGCTCGACCCCTACCGCTCGGTGAAGGCGGCGCTCGGCGCGCTGGTCGTCTTCTCGGTGATCATCACCACCCTGCTGGTCTTCGTCGCCATCCACTCGGCGACCGAGCTGCGGGTGATCACCATCTTCTCGATCATCGCGTCGCTGCTGATCACCCAGTTCGTGGCGAACAGCCTGACCGCGCCGCTGGACGAGATGACGGACGTGACGCGGTCGATGGCGCAGGGCGACTACACCCGCCGGGTGCGCGCGGAGCGGCGTGACGAGTTCGGCGACCTGGCCAGCGCCTTCAACCGCATGGCGGCCGACCTGGAGGCGGTGGACACCCACCGCAAGGAGCTGGTGGCCAACGTCTCGCACGAGCTGCGGACGCCCATCGCGGCGCTGCGCGCGGTGCTGGAGAACGTCGTCGACGGCGTCTCCGAGCCCGATCCGGAGACGATGCGGACCGCGCTGAAGCAGACCGAGCGGCTGGGCCGGCTCGTCGAGCACCTGCTGGACCTCTCCCGCCTGGACAACGGCGTCGTGCCGCTGCACTCCCGCCGCTTCGAGGTGTGGCCGTACCTGTCCGGGGTGCTGAAGGAGGCCAACATGAGCCGCGGCGCCTCCACCCTCGCCGGAACGGCCGGATCCGGCACCCACACCCGTACGGACGTCCATCTCCACCTGGACGTCTCACCGCCGGAGCTGACCGCGTACGCGGACGCCGAGCGGCTGCACCAGGTCGTCGCCAACCTCATCGACAACGCGATCAAGCACAGTCCGCGTCATGGCCGGGTCACCGTGCACGCCCGGCGGGGCGAGGGCCCGCAGAGCCTGGAGCTGGACGTACAGGACGAGGGCCCGGGCATCCCGGAGGCGGAGCGCTACCGCGTCTTCGAACGGTTCAACCGCGGCGGGCCCGCGCCCTCCGGCCCGGGGACCGACGGCGGTACGGGGCTGGGCCTGGCCATCGCGCGCTGGGCGGTGGATCTGCACGGGGGACGCATCGGCGTGGCCGAATCCGATCGCGGCTGCCGCATCCGGGTCACTCTTCCGGGGACGGAGTCCGGCCGGAGCTGACGGCCCGTGGCGTAGGGTCGATGCCGGAAGCACACGAACGGCGGTGCACCGCCCCGATCAGGGGGGTGTACCCGGGGCGAGTCGTACCCGCGAGCGGGCGAACCCCGTGTGTTTCCCGCCAAGTCATGCCGCGAAACCCGTCGGCGAATGTGACGTGCGCTACCTGTACCCCTCCCGGACTGCACCAAAGGTCACAACAGGCGTAGCCTTTATTTCCGCTGTCCACCACCTTAGGAAGCGGAAGAGGGCGGTTGCCGCCGTGTCGCCACAGTCCCCCAACAGCTCGAACATCTCGACCGACCAGGACGGGCAGGGCAAGTCCCCTGCTGCCGCGTTCGGTGCGAATGAGTGGCTCGTTGACGAGATCTACCAGCAGTACCTCCAGGACCCGAACTCGGTAGACCGAGCCTGGTGGGACTTCTTCGCCGACTACAAGCCCGGCGCCACTGCCGCCCCGGGCCAGTCGGCCGAGGCCCCCGCCCCCGTACCGCCCACCCAGGAGACGCCCGTGGCCACCCCGGCGCCCGCCCAGCCCGCGGCCCCGGCCGCCCCGGCGCAGCCCGCCGCGACCGCCCCGGCCCCCGCCAAGGCGGCCCCGGCGCCCGCGAAGGCCGCGCCCGCGAAGCCGGCCGCCGCCGCGAAGCCCGCCGCCGCCACGGACGGCGAGGCTCCGGCCGGCCCCGAGCTGGTGACGCTGCGCGGCCCGTCGGCCGCCGTCGCGAAGAACATGAACGCCTCCCTGGAGCTGCCGACGGCCACGTCCGTCCGCGCGGTCCCGGTGAAGCTGCTGTTCGACAACCGCATCGTCATCAACAACCACCTCAAGCGCGCCCGGGGCGGGAAGGTCTCCTTCACCCACCTCATCGGGTACGCGATGGTGCAGGCCCTCAAGGCCATGCCGTCGATGAACTACTCCTTCCAGGAGAAGGACGGCAAGCCGACGCTGGTCAAGCCCGAGCACGTCAACCTCGGCCTCGCCATCGACCTGGTGAAGCCGAACGGCGACCGCCAGCTCGTCGTCGCCGCCATCAAGAAGGCCGAGACGCTCACCTTCTTCGAGTTCTGGCAGGCGTACGAGGACATCGTCCGCCGCGCCCGCAACAACAAGCTGACGATGGAGGACTTCACCGGAGTCACCGCGTCGCTGACGAACCCGGGCGGCATCGGCACCGTCCACTCCGTGCCGCGTCTGATGCCCGGCCAGGGCCTGATCATCGGCGTCGGCGCCATGGACTACCCCGCCGAGTTCCAGGGCACCTCGCAGGATGCCCTGAACAAGATGGGCATCTCCAAGGTCATGACGCTGACCAGCACCTATGACCACCGCGTGATCCAGGGCGCCGCCTCCGGCGAGTTCCTGCGGATCATGAGCCAGCTGCTGCTCGGCGAGAACGACTTCTTCGACGACATCTTCAAGTCGCTGCGGATCCCCTACGAGCCGGTCCGCTGGCTGCGTGACATCGACGTCTCCCACGACGACGACGTCACCAAGGCCGCCCGGGTCTTCGACCTGATCCACTCCTACCGGGTCCGCGGCCACGTCATGGCCGACACCGACCCGCTGGAGTACCACCAGCGCAAGCACCCCGACCTCGACATCATCGAGCACGGCCTCACCCTGTGGGACCTGGAGCGCGAGTTCGCGGTCGGCGGCTTCTCCGGCAAGTCGATGATGAAGCTGCGCGACATCCTCGGCGTGCTGCGCGACTCGTACTGCCGCACCACCGGCATCGAGTACATGCACATCCAGGACCCCAAGCAGCGCAAGTGGATCCAGGACCGGGTCGAGCGTCCGCACAACTCGCCCGAGCGTGAGGAGCAGCTGCGCATCCTGCGCCGGCTGAACTCCGCCGAGGCGTTCGAGACGTTCCTGCAGACCAAGTACGTCGGCCAGAAGCGCTTCTCGCTGGAGGGCGGCGAGTCCGTCATCCCGCTGCTGGACGCGGTCATCGACTCGGCCGCCGAGTCGCGTCTGGACGAGGTCGTCATCGGCATGGCCCACCGCGGCCGCCTCAACGTCCTCGCCAACATCGTCGGCAAGTCCTACGCGCAGCTCTTCCGGGAGTTCGAGGGCAACCTCGACCCGAAGTCGATGCACGGCTCCGGCGACGTGAAGTACCACCTGGGCCAGGAAGGTGTCTTCACCGGCCTGGACGGCGAGCAGATCAAGGTCACCCTCGCGGCGAACCCGTCCCACCTGGAGACGGTCGACCCGGTCATCGAGGGCATCTCCCGCGCCAAGCAGGACATCATCAACAAGGGCGGCACGGACTTCACGGTCCTGCCGGTCACCCTCCACGGTGACGCCGCCTTCGCCGGTCAGGGCGTCGTCGCCGAGACGCTCAACATGTCGCAGCTGCGCGGCTACCGCACGGGCGGCACGGTCCACATCGTCATCAACAACCAGGTCGGCTTCACCGCCGCCCCGGAGTCGTCGCGTTCGTCGATGTACGCGACCGACGTGGCCCGCATGATCGAGGCGCCGATCTTCCACGTGAACGGCGACGACCCCGAGGCCGTCGTCCGCGCGGGCCGGCTGGCCTTCGAGTTCCGGCAGGCGTTCAACAAGGACGTCGTCATCGACCTCATCTGCTACCGCCGCCGCGGTCACAACGAGACCGACAACCCGGCGTTCACGCAGCCGCTGATGTACGACCTGATCGACAAGAAGCGTTCGGTGCGCAAGCTCTACACCGAGTCGCTCATCGGTCGCGGCGACATCACGCTGGAGGAGGCGGAGCAGGCGCTCCAGGACTTCCAGGGTCAGCTGGAGAAGGTCTTCGCCGAGGTCCGCGAGGCCGTTTCGGCCCCGGCCGCGGCCGAGGTGCCGGACCCGCAGGCGGAGTTCCCGGTGGCGGTCAAGACCGCGATCTCCCAGGAGGTCGTCAAGCGCATCGCCGAGTCGCAGGTCAACATCCCCGACCGGGTCACCGTCCACCCGCGTCTGCTGCCGCAGCTGCAGCGCCGCGCGTCGATGATCGAGGACGGCACGATCGACTGGGGCATGGGCGAGACCCTCGCCATCGGCTCCCTGCTGCTGGAGGGCACCCCGGTCCGCCTGTCGGGCCAGGACAGCCGCCGTGGCACCTTCGGTCAGCGCCACGCGGTGCTGATCGACCGGGAGACCGGCGAGGACTACACCCCGCTGCTCTACCTCTCGGACGACCAGGCGCGCTACAACGTCTACGACTCGCTGCTCTCGGAGTACGCGGTCATGGGCTTCGAGTACGGCTACTCCCTGGCCCGCCCCGAGGCGCTGGTCATGTGGGAGGCGCAGTTCGGTGACTTCGTCAACGGCGCGCAGACCGTCGTCGACGAGTACATCACCGCCGCCGAGCAGAAGTGGGGCCAGACCTCCGGCGTCACGCTGCTGCTGCCGCACGGCTACGAGGGCCAGGGCCCGGACCACTCCTCGGCCCGGATCGAGCGCTTCCTCCAGCTGTGCGCGCAGAACAACATGACGGTCGCCATGCCGACGCTGCCGTCGAACTACTTCCACCTGCTGCGCTGGCAGGTCCACAACCCGCACCACAAGCCGCTGGTCGTCTTCACCCCGAAGTCGATGCTGCGTCTGAAGGCCGCGGCGTCGAAGGCGGAGGAGTTCACCACCGGCGGTTTCCGTCCGGTGATCGGCGACGAGAAGGCCGACCCGCAGAAGGTCCGCAAGGTGCTGCTCTGCTCCGGCAAGGTCTACTACGACCTGGCCGCCGAGCGGGACAAGCGCGGTGCCGACGATGTCGCGATCATCCGTCTGGAGCGGCTGTACCCGCTGCCCGGCAAGGAGATCCAGGCCGAGATCGCCAAGTACCCGAACGCCGGCAAGTACCTGTGGGTGCAGGAGGAGCCGGCCAACCAGGGTGCGTGGCCGTTCATCGCGCTCAACCTCATCGACCACCTGGACCTGGCGGTCGGTGCCGACATCCCGCACGGTGAGCGTCTGCGCCGCATCTCGCGGCCGCACTCCTCGTCGCCCGCGGTCGGTTCCGCCAAGCGTCACCAGGCGGAGCAGGCCCAGCTGATCGCCGAGGCGTTCGACGCGTGAGTCGCCCGCCCCGGTGACCCGGGACACCGGAGGGCCCGTCCCCGTATGGGGGCGGGCCCTCCGCCGTGTCCGGCCGCGCCCGCGGAGGCGGGCGGCGGCGCGGCCCCCTGTCCGGCCTGCCTATCCTGGCCGGGAACGTCCTACTGACCCCTGGTGGAGAGCCCGTGTATTTCACTGACCGCGGCATCGAAGAGCTGGAGAGCCGACGCGGCGAGGAGGAGGTCACCCTCGGCTGGGTGGCCGATCAGCTGCGTACGTTCGTCGATCTGAACCCGGACTTCGAGGTGCCGGTGGAGCGGCTGGCGACCTGGCTGGCGCGGCTGGACGACGAGGACGACGACGAGTAGTCGCAGCTGGCGCGCGCCCGGCGGGGCGACGGAACCGGGGCCGGCGGCCGGGGGGCATCCCTCGGCCGCCGGCCCCGTCGCATGCGCGTGCGACATCTCCCTTGACTTCGCCGGAGCGCGATATATCGTGTGTGCCGAAGACGCGATATGTTGCGTTGCGTTTCCATCAGCCAACCGGGGGGTCGGCATGTCCAGCAGCGAGTCGAGTTTCGGTACGTCGAGTTCTTCCGCATCCGGGTCCGGGACACCGGAGCCGGACGCGGCACGGTCGCCCTTTCCGCTCCGCGTGGCGGAGCCGCGCACCCTGGAGATCGACGAGCCCGTCCGGGGCCTGGAGATCCGGGTCTGCGGCGGCGCGGTCAACGTGGTGGGGTCGGCCGAGGAGGGGCCGGCCCGGGTGGAGATCGGGGAGGTCAGCGGCCATCCGCTGACCCTCTCCCTCCAGGACGGCACCCTCTCCGTCGGTTACGACAACCCGCCGTGGAAGGGCCCCTGGAAGAGCCTGTTCGCCTTCCTCCGGGGCAAGGGGTGGCGCGACCACCGCGCGGAGGTGTCGGTGACCGTCCCGTCCGCCACCCGCGTCGACGTCGGCTCGGTCGGCGCCTCGGCGGTCGTGACGGGCGTCGCCGGCCCCACCCGGGTCCACACCGTCTCGGGTGACAGCACGCTCGTCGGGCTGACCGGCGAGGTGCACGCGGAGACCGTCTCGGGCCGGGTCGAGGCGCAGGGCGTCACCGGCGGTCTGCGGTTCCACTCCGTCTCGGGTGATCTGACGGTGCTGGACGGCGGCGCGGCCACGGTGCGGGCGGACTCCGTCAGCGGTGACATGGTCCTCGACCTCGATCCGTCGGACCGCGGCGCGGACATCCAGCTGACCAGCGTCTCCGGCGAGGTGGCGATCCGGCTGCCGGAGCCGGCCGACACCCGGGTGGAGGCGGGCACCACCAGCGGCACGCTCGCCAACGCCTTCGACACCCTGCGGGTCGGCGGCGGCTGGGGCGCGAAGAACCTCAGCGGCACGCTCGGCTCGGGGGCGGGCCGGCTGAAGGCCACCACCGTCTCCGGCGGTCTCGCGCTGCTGCGCCGGCCGGTCTTCGAGACCGCGGGCGGCAGCCACCCGGGCGACGGCCCTGACGCCCCGTCCCCAGAGAAGAAGGTGCTCTGACCATGCCTCCCGTCTTCGCCCACGGCCGTCTGCGCCTCTACCTCCTCAAGCTCCTCGACGAGAGTCCGCGCCACGGCTACGAGGTCATCCGCCTGCTGGAGGAGCGCTTCCAGGGGCTGTACGCACCGTCGGCCGGTACCGTCTACCCGCGGCTGGCCAAGCTGGAGGCCGAGGGCCTGGTCACCCACACCACCGAGGGCGGCCGCAAGGTCTACTCCCTCACCGACGAGGGCCGTGCCGAGCTGGCCGGGCGCGGCGGCGAACTGGCCGAGCTGGAGCTGGAGATACGTGACTCGGTGGCCGCGCTGGCCTCCGACATCCGGGCGGATGTGAGCGGTTCGGCCAGCGACCTGCGCCGCGAGATACGCGAGGCCGCCCAGCAGGCGCGGGCACAGGGCCGCCCGGACGCCGACGGCGGGGGTCCGGAGCCTGCCGCCGAGGGCGCGTTCGGCGACCACGACGCGTGGCGGCAGGCGAAGGAGGAGTTCCGCCGCGCCAAGGAGGAGTGGAAGGAGCAGGCGCGCCGGGCGAAGGACGAGCGCCGCCGTGCCGAGCAGGAGGCCCGCCGCGCCCGCGAACAGGCCCGCGCGGCCCAGGCGTTCGCACGCGAAGAGGTGCAGCAGGCGCTCCGGCGGGTCCAGGAGCAGGCACAGGAGCGGGTCCGCTCCGGCGACTGGGCGGGCGCGGTCCGCGAGGCCCTCTCCGAGGTCTCCCGCGAGGTCGGCCGCTTCACGGGCGGGCCGCACACCGACGACCACACGGGGCGGGAAGGCGCCTCGCGCCCGCCGGAGGACGACGTCCGCCCGCGCGGGGAGCGCCCGCACGGGGAGCATGTGTCCGGCGCCGGCGCGCCCGGTGCCCGTACCTCCGACGAGCGTGGGCACGACGGGCACGCGGCAGGTTCCGGGCCGGGCCGCGCGGCGGCCGACGAGGTCGCCGCGGGCCGGGCGGGGCCGGGTGCGGACCGCGCGGCGTCCGGGCGGGTGCGGGCCGGGGAGCCGCCGCTGCCGGAATGGGCGGAGGAACCGCCGGGTCCCGATCCGGCCCGCGACTTCGACCGCCTGCTGGACCGCTTCCGCGACGACCTCCGGGACGCCGCCCGGGACCACGGCATCGGCCCGGAGCAGGTACGCCGGGCCCGGCACCGCCTCGCGGAGACCGCCACCGAAATCGGCGGCCTGCTGCGGGAGCCGACGGAGCGGGGGCCGGAGAAGTAGGAGCGGAGGGACAGCGGGGGGGGGGCGGGGCGGGCGCGACGGGAGGCGGAGAAGCGGGAAGCATGGGTGCGCCGGGCGCCGGGAGGAAGGGGCGGCCGGGCGGCGGGAGTGCGGTGCCGCGTGAGAGCGCCGTCCCTCCCCCAGCGTCACCGTCACGCCCTCTCCCGGTGCTTCGCCGCCCGCTCCGCCCCTCGCTTCCCCTCCGCCCCCCTCATCACGGAGAGTTAGTCATCGCGGCCAGGATTTACGGCACGTAATCGGGGAACGTCATCTGTCGCACGGTTTTTCGTCCGGTGGCGGTGCGGGCTCCCGGATCGGCGTCCGGGCGGCGGCCGTGTGCGGAGCGGGGCGCACCGTGCATCCCGCCGTCCGTGCGGAGCGCGAGTTCCGTACGGCATCCGCCGCCCCGTACCGGCACACACGGTCCGCGGACGCGCCTGAGGCGTGGACCCCTGGCTCTCGCGGCGCGCCAACGGCCGTTCCCACTCTGCCCGCTCGCATCTCCGCACCCACGCATCGTGAAGGCCATGAGGTACAGCGATGTCGGACTACCTTTCGGTCGCCCGCCGAATGTGGCAGCAGCTCGAACCGCTGCACGCCACCGCCTACTCCGCCCCCGAGGCCCAGCGGGTCGCGGCGGGTCTCGGTTACGACACCACGTCGTGGCGCCCCGGCTACTTCGCCTGGCGCACGGCTCCCTTGGGGGCCGTGGGTCCGGAGCTGGTGACGGCGACGTACTACACCTTCGCGCCGCGGCTGGTCGCCCAGTTCGTACCGCGGGTCTGGGCGACGGCCCGGCCGGCCGCGGTGCTGGAGGCGCGGCTGCGCGCCGTCGACCGCGCGCTCCGCCGACTGCTGGGCGACCGGTTGGCCGGCCCGGAGGTGGCCGAGGCCGCCCGGCTGGCGCGCCGCGCCGCGGAGAACGCCCACGCCGTGGCGCGTCCGCTCGCCGCCGCCAACCGTGATCTGCCGTGGCCCAAGCCGCCGCATCTGGTGCTGTGGCAGGCCGCGGCGGTGCTCCGCGAGCATCGCGGTGACGGCCATCTCGCGACCCTGCTGACCTGGGGGTTGGACCCGTGCGAGGCGCTGGTGTCGCATGCCGCGGCGGGCGGCGGGCCGGGCCGTCACGGTTGGGCCGCCCCGGCGTCCGCCGCCGCCCGCGGGTGGAGCGCCCAGGAGTGGGGCGACGCCCACGAGCGGCTCGCGGCGCGCGGCTGGATCGCGCCGGACGGCGGCGCCACCGCGTCGGGGCTCCAGGAGCGGGAGGCGGTCGAGCGGATGACGGACCAGTTGGCGGCCGGTCCCTGGCGGGCGCTCGGCCGGGCGGGCGCGGAACGTCTGCATCTGCTGCTGCGCCCGTTGAACCACGCCCTGCGCGCGGCCGGCGCCCGGCCGCCGGAGGCGGGGACGGGGTCCGTACTACCGTGCTCCCGGCGGGAGGTGACGCCGGATCGCAATGGTGTGCGGGCCCCGGGCGCCGCGGATCCCGTGCGCGCCACGATGGCCGCGCCGCGCACGGGGGCGCCGCGGTTCTCCGGGTTGCCGCCGTCGCCTCCGTCGCCTCCGTCCCCGCCGTCCTCGGCACCGCCTCCGTCGGACCGGTCGGCCGATCCGTCCGCCCCGGCGGTGGCCGCGCTCGCGGCCCACGGCCGCACGCCGTAGCGGCACGGAGCCCGGCCCTGGGGCACGAGCCCGACGCCCGGCGCCGGGGCGGAGCCCGACCCTGGGGCGGAGCCCGGCGCGCACGCCCCGCACCGTACGCCGCCCCGGGCCCGGCGCCTCGCCCGTCCCGGGCCGGGCCCGGGGCCCGCGCCCGTACGCCACCACCCACGCCCGCGGAAGATCCGCCCCCGCCACCCAACCCCCTTGACCTCAACCACGCTTGAGGAAGCAGACTCCGAGCGGGCCGACGGGCTGCGCCACGCGCCCGTCCCCTCGTACCGCCATGACGAACGGAGCATGCGATGACCAGGACTTTCGCCTTTCCCGAGGTGCGGCGTGCCGATGCCGCAACGGTGCTGATCAGCAGGTGGATCGTGCCGGACCCGGCGGATCAGGTCGCGGCGGCCGATGCCGTCCTCGACGCCTGGGAGGCACAGGAACGGCCCGACGCGATGCTGTCGCTCACGGTGTTCCTCAGCCTCGACGGCACGGAGGTGCTGCACCATGCGCAGTGGACGAGCGACGAGGCGCACCGGGAGTGGGCGCGGACGCACCGGCCCGCGGCGCTCGCGCCCGTCGACGAGGCGATCCCCGGCATCCGGCGGCCCGGGCTCGTGCGCTACCGGCTCGACCGCAGCCACGTACCGGACCGGGCGCCGGGCCGCCCGCCGGGGCTGCTGGTCACACCGGTCTTCGCCACGACGGGGCCGGCGGCCCGGCGGGCACTGACCGACACCGTGCTCGACGCGCTGGCCGAGGCACGGGTGCCGGGGCTGCTCGGCGCGCATCTGCTCCGGAGTCAGGACGGTTCCCGGGTGCTCAACCACGCGGAGTGGGCGGATCTCGCGGCGTGGCAGGCGTTCGCCGACAGCCCGGTGCCGGCGCGGATCGCGGCGCGGATCGCGGCACTGGACGGCGTCACCCCGGACTCCGGCGGTCCGGACGGCGTCCGCCACTACCGCCTGCACGGCAGCCTGGTCAACGTGGCGCCGCCGGCCTGACCAGGCGCCGGGACGCGCCCCGGAAGGCCGCCCCGGTGCGGCGCCCGCCCCGGCCCCGTCAGCGCTCTCCGTCCCCCGCGCCCTCCCCCACCAGCGTGATCACCGCGGCGACCCCGTCCGTACGGAGCCGCGCGGCCGCCCCGCCGGGCAGCAGCACCGCGTCGTAGCACCCGAGTCCGGCCGTCGCGCCGCCCGAGGTCACGACCGCGCCGCCCGGAACCGCCGCCGAACCGCCCGGCGCGCCGGGCCCGTCCCCCATACCGTCCGGCAGGGCCACCACCATCGTGCGGCCGGGCGCGGCCGCCAGGTCGCATCCGCCCCGGACGACCCTGACGTCGGCGCCCGCCCGGCCCTCCCGTGTCATGACGTTGAGGTTGACGACCGGGCCGGACACCAGGCGGGAGTCGGTGGCGGCGGCGCCGGGGAAGGCGAAGGGGGTGTGGCGGGGCAGCGGCGGGTGGGCGGTGCCGTCGACGGTCAGGTGGAGTCCGGCGCCGTCGGCGACGGTGAGGATGCGGCGGATGCCGGGCAGCGGGGAGTACGGGCCGTCGCGGGTGACGTCGGCCAGGCTGATCCGCCAGTCGAAGGCGTCCCACCCCGCGCCGTCGGGGTGGGCGGCGATCTCGCGCGTCACCCCGCCGCCGTTGCTCCACGGCGCCGCGACCCGCTCCGCCGCCCGCAACACCCGCATCTCCTCGCCCATGTGCCCCCTCATCTCACCTCGCCAGGACGCCGGACCGGCCACCCGCCGGAACGTCAGGACGACCGTCAGGCCGCCGGAACGTCGGGACCGCCGGCCCGCCGGCCCGCCGGCCCGTCAGACCGTCAGGACGACCTTGCCGAACAGGTCGCCCTCCGCCATCTTCGCGAAGCCCTCGCGCGCCCGGTCCAGCGGCAGGGTGGAGTCGATGACGGGGCGGACGCCCTTGGCGGCGCAGAAGCTCAGCAGCGACGCCAGCTCCTCCTTGCTGCCCATCGTCGAGCCGACGACCTTCAGCTCCAGGAAGAAGATCCGGTTGAGTTCGGTGCGCTCGGGATGGAAACCACTGGTGGCACCCGAGATGACGAGGGTGCCGCCGGGACGCAGCGACTTGACCGAATGCGCCCAGGTGGCGGCGCCGACCGTCTCGATGACCGCGTCCACCCGGCGCGGCAGCCGCTCCCCGCTGCCGAACGCCGCCTCCGCGCCCAGCTCCACGGCGCGGCGCCGCTTGGCCTCGTCCCGGCTGGTGGCGAAGACCCGCAGCCCGGCGGCGGCGCCCAGCACGATCGCGGCGGTCGCCACGCCGCCGCCCGCACCCTGGACGAGCACGCTGTCGCCGGGCCGCACCCCGGCGTTGGTGAAGAGCATCCGGTACGCGGTGAGCCAGGCGGTGGGCAGGCAGGCGGCCTCCTCGTAGGTCAGCTCCTTCGGCTTGGGCAGGACGTTCCAGCTGGGGACGGTGACCTGCTCGGCGAAGGTGCCCTGGTAGCGCTCGGTGAGGATGGAGCGGGGCTCACCGGGGCCGACGCCGTGGCCGGTCTGGCCGATGACGGAGTGCAGGACGACGTCGTTGCCGTCGGCGTCCGTCCCGGCGGCGTCGCAGCCGAGGATCATCGGCAGCGCGTCCTCGGTGATGCCGACCCCGCGCAGCGTCCACAGATCGTGGTGGTTGAGGGAGGCGGCCTTGACGTTCACGGTGGTCCAGCCGGGGCGGCTCTCCGGTGCGGGGCGTTCGCCCAGTTCGAGGCCGTTGAGCGGCTGGTCGCGGTCGATGCGCGCGGCGTAGGCAGCAAACATGAGGCCAACCTAGGCCGCGGAGGCCCGTCACGGTACGGGGCGGAGCTGTGACGCGCGCCGCGTGCGCGGACGGAGCGGCGGCGGACACGGGACGGCGGCCGGGGCCGGCCGTCACCGCCCGGACGCCCGACGGGCCGGGCCCGCACCCCCGGAGGAGGCGCGGGCCCGGCCCGTCGGCACATGCGGCGCGGCGCCGCGGCAGGCGTCAGGCGCGTGCCACGCCCTCGGCCCGCGCGGCGGCGGCGACCGCGGCGGTGACCGCCGGGGCGACCCGCTCGTCGAACGGCGAGGGGATCACGCACTCGGCGCTCAGCTCGTCGGCGACGACGGAGGCCAGCGCCTCGGCGGCGGCGAGCTTCATGCCCTCGGTGATGCGCGAGGCCCGCACCTGCATCGCGCCGGCGAAGATGCCCGGGAAGGCCAGCACGTTGTTGATCTGGTTCGGGTAGTCGCTGCGGCCGGTGGCGACGACGGCCGCGTACTTGTGGGCGACGTCCGGGTGGATCTCCGGGTTCGGGTTGGCCATCGCGAAGACCAGGGAGTTCTTCGCCATGGTGGCCACCGCGGACTCGGGGACCGTACCGCCGGAGACACCGATGAAGACGTCCGCGCCGTCGAGGGCGTCCTCCAGCGAGCCGGTCAGCCCGCCCTTGTTGGTGAAGCCGGCCAGCTCGCGCTTGACCTCGGTGAGGTCGCCGCGGTCGGCGGAGACGATGCCCTTGCGGTCGCAGACCGCGACATCGCCGATGCCCGCCTCGATGAGGATCTTGGCGATGGCCACACCGGCGGCGCCCGCGCCCGAGATGACGGCGCGCAGCTGGCCCAGCGTCCGGTCGGTCAGCTTGGCGGCGTTGCGCAGCGCCGCGAGCGTGACGACGGCGGTGCCGTGCTGGTCGTCGTGGAAGACCGGGATGTCCAGCCGCTCCTGGAGCTTCCGCTCGATCTCGAAGCACCGGGGCGCGGAGATGTCCTCCAGGTTGACGCCGCCGAAGGAGGGCGCCAGCCGGACGACGGTCTCGATGATCTCGTCGGCGTCGGTGGTCGCCAGTGCGAGCGGCACCGCGTCCACGCCGCCGAACTGCTTGAAGAGGATGGCCTTGCCCTCCATCACCGGGAGGGACGCCTCCGGGCCGATGTCACCCAGGCCCAGCACCGCGGTGCCGTCCGTGACGACCGCGACGACCTGGGACTTCCAGGTGTAGTCGTGCACCAGCTCGGGCCGCTCGGCGATGGCGCTGCAGACCTTGGCGACGCCCGGCGTGTACGCGAGGGACAGGTCGTCCCGGTCACGGACGGGGACGGTCGCCTGAATGGCCATCTTGCCGCCACGGTGCAGGGCGAAGGCCGGGTCGAAGGAGGCGCCGACGCCGTCGGCACCCTCGGTGCTGTCGCTGCGAGGATTGACGATCTCCGCTGCCACTTTGTTGAACCCCTTTGTTCGTAAAATGTTGAGGGTGGCCACCCCCGGTTGGGAGGTGGGCGGGCACCGCGTCCGTTCCCTGCGCGCCGGATGCCCGGTGCGCGGGGGGAGGTACGGACGCCGGGCGCGCCGCACACGCGCCCTGAGCCCCGGATGAGGGGTGTAACGCCCCTTTCTACCGGACGGGCATGGCGGGCGACGAGCCAGATCCGTCACCCCGCCCCCGGCATATCCAGCAAGCGGGAGCAACGGGACAAATCCCCGGAAGGGTTAGGGGTGGTCGTCCACATGCCGAGACATCCGCCCGGGCGGGCCGGCGCGCGCCGCAGCCGTCGACCCCGGTCACCGCACGGCGGTGGAGCGGACCGAGCTGAACGCCCCTCGTCCGTTATCCGATTTTGACCTGAACGGCAGTCCGATTACCGGATCGCTGATGGCAGGATTCCGTCCATCGATCGAGGTCGGGGGGCACAACCCTCCCCTGCCCGGCCGTGGCCCGCCGGCTTTTCCCCACCCGCAGGAGGATCAGCATGACCGCACGTCCCACCCGTCGCACGGCCTCCGGCAGGTCTCGGACAGCCGTTGCCGGGGCGACCGCGGTAGCTGCCGCGCTGCTGCTGACGTCCTGCGGGGACCAGACCGACGCGGCCATCGCCCGCCGGGAGGCGGTGAAGAATCGTGACACCAGCGCCCCGCTCTTCAAGCTGCTCCCCAAGGACATCCAGGAGAAGGCGCTCGTCCAGGTCGGCTCGGACATCACGTACAAGCCGGTGGAGTTCCGCCGCGACGGCGCGATCGAGGGCATCGACCCCGATCTGGCGGCCGTGCTCAGCAAGGAGCTGGGCGTCAAGCTGAACTTCAACAACGCCACCTTCGACACGCTCATGGGTGGCATGAAGTCCAAGCGGTACGACATCGCGATGTCCGCGATGACGGACACCAAGGAGCGCCAGCAGGGCATCGACTCCGGCACCGGCAAGAAGATCGGTGAGGGCGTCGACTTCATCGACTACCTCAACGTCGGCGTCTCGATCTACACCCAGAAGGGCAAGACCCAGGGCATCGACGGCTGGGACGCCCTGTGCGGCAAGAAGATCGCGGTGCAGCGCGGCACCGTCTCGCACGATCTGGCCAAGGACCAGTCGAAGAAGTGCGAGAAGAACGGCGAGCAGCCGATCGCCATGGAGGCGTTCGACAACGACTCCGAGGCCCAGACCCGGCTGCGCACCGGCGGTGTGGACGCGGTCTCCAGCGACTACCCGGTCGCCGCGTACGCCGTGAAGACCTCCGGCCACGGCAACGACTTCCAGATGGTCGGCGGCGCGCCCGTGAAGGCCGCGCCGTACGGCATCGCCGTGCCCAAGGGCAGCGAGAAGCTGCGCGACGCGCTCAAGGCGGCGCTGGAGCGCGCCATCAAGTCCGGCGCCTACGCCAAGGTCCTCGACAAGTGGGACGTCAAGGAAGCGGCGGTCGGGGAGGCGAAGCTCAACGGCGGTTCCTGACCGCCGCGGCGCCCGCCTCCGCGCCCTCCCGCCGATCCGCTGAACCTCCGAAAGGCAGCATCCGTGTCAGTCGACGTCGAGAAGTCGGACCGGTCCCCGGCCGGCACCCCGTCCCCGCCCGAGTCCATCAAGGCCATCCCCGTCCGCCACTACGGCCGCTGGGTGGCGGCGCTGGTCGTCCTCGGGGTGATCGTGGCGCTCGTGAGGGCCTTCGCCTCCGGGAACGTCAACTGGGGCGCCATCCCCGAATACCTCTTCAACGCGGACATCCTCAAGGGTCTGCGCAACACCCTGCTGATCACCGTGCTGTCGATGGTCATCGGCGTCGTGCTCGGCGTGATCCTCGCGGTGATGCGCCAGTCGAAGAACTGGGTGACCTCGTCCGTCTCGTGGTTCTACATCTGGTTCTTCCGCGGTACGCCGGTCTACGTCCAGCTCTTCCTCTGGTTCAACCTCGGCCTCGTCTTCCAGTACATCGACATCATGCCGATCTACAAGGACGAGTGGTCGGACTTCATGACGCCGTTCCTGTGCGCGCTGCTGGGCCTCGGGCTCAACGAGGCCGCGTACATGGCGGAGATCTGCCGGGCGGGCCTCACCGCCGTCGACGAGGGCCAGACCGAGGCCGCGCACGCGCTGGGCATGAGCCACGCCAAGACGCTGCGCCGGATCGTCGTACCGCAGGCGATGCGGGTGATCGTCCCGCCGACCGGCAACGAGGTCATCAACATGCTGAAGACCTCCTCGCTGGTCATCGCCGTCCAGTACTACGACCTGCTCCAGGCCGCGCAGAACGTCGGCCGGGACTCCGGCGTCGTGGTGGAGATGCTGATCCTCGCCGCCGCCTGGTACCTGATCGCCACGACGGTGCTCAGCATCGGCCAGTACTACCTGGAGCGGTACTACGCCCGCGGCGCCAGCCGCCAGCTGCCGCCCACCCCGCTCCAGCGCGCCAAGGCGAAGCTGGCGGGCTTCAACCGCGCCGGAGGTACGGCATGACCAGCAGCAAGTCCGCCCCCGCCAAGGGCTCCGGGGTCCCCATGGTGAAGGCCGAGGGCGTCCACAAGTCCTTCGGCGCGGCCCACATCCTCAAGGGCATCGACCTGGAGGTGGCGCCCAAGGAGGTCTTCTGCCTGATCGGCCCGTCCGGCTCCGGCAAGTCGACGTTCCTGCGCTGCATCAACCACCTGGAGAAGATCAACGCCGGGCGGCTGTCGGTCGACGGTGAACTGGTCGGCTACCGCGAGCAGAACGGCAAGCTCTACGAGCTGCGCGACCGCGAGGTGGCCGCCCGCCGCCGCGACATCGGCATGGTCTTCCAGCGCTTCAACCTCTTCCCGCACATGACCGCGGTGGAGAACATCATGGAGGCGCCGGTCCAGGTCAAGGGCGAGTCGAAGGCATCCGCCCGGGAGCGCGCCACCAAGCTGCTGGACCGCGTCGGGCTGAAGGACAAGGCCGGCAACTACCCCTCGCAGCTCTCCGGCGGCCAGCAGCAGCGCGTCGCCATCGCCCGCGCGCTGGCGATGGAGCCGAAGCTGATGCTCTTCGACGAGCCGACCTCGGCGCTCGACCCGGAGCTGGTCGGCGACGTCCTCGACGTGATGAAGGACCTGGCCGCGGACGGCATGACGATGGTCGTGGTCACCCATGAGATGGGCTTCGCCCGCGAGGTCGGCGACTCGCTGGTCTTCATGGACGACGGCGTGGTCGTCGAGTCCGGCCACCCGCGCGACGTCCTCGGCAGCCCGCAGCACGAGCGCACCAAGTCGTTCCTGTCCAAGGTGCTCTGACGCCGGGCCGGGACGGACCGGCCGGATCGAAGGATCGAAGGATCGACGGAGGCGGTACGGGCCCTGGGGCGCGTACCGCCTCCGGTGCGTGGGGAGGGCGGGTGGCGGCCGGACGCCCGGCGCCACCCCCGGAGCCCGGTGCGGCCGTCCGTCCCTCAGTGCACCGAGAACCCGCCGTCGACGCAGACGGACTGCCCGGTGACGTAACCGGAGGCCCGGCTCGCCAGGAAAACGGCGGCGCCCGCGAAGTCCTCGGCCAGGCCGTTGCGGCCGGTCAGGGTGCGGGCGGCCAGCGCCGCCACCCGCTCCGGGTCGGACGACAGCCGGGCGTTGAGCGGCGTCATCACGAAGCCCGGCACCAGCGTGTTGCAGGTGACGCCGTGCGGCGACCACGCCTCGGCCTGCGAGCGGGCCAGCGACTCCAGTGCGCCCTTGGAGACCCCGTAGACGCCGCTCTGCACGAACGCCCGGTGCGCCTGCTGCGAGCTGACGTGGATGATCCGGCCGAAGCCCCGCTCGGCCATCCGGGGGCCGAACCGCCGCCCGAGCAGATGGGGCGCCTCCAGGTTGACCGCCATCGTGGTGTCCCAGACCTCGTCGGTCACCTCCCCCATGGGCGGCCGCAGGTTGATCCCGGCGCTGTTGACCAGGATGTCGGGCTCGCCGAAGACCGCGGCCGCCTCCTCCGCCCCGGCGCGCACCCCGTCCCGGCTGCCCAGATCGCAGCTCACCGCGGCGACCCGGCAGCCGTCGGCGGTCAGTTCGTCGACCGTGGCGGCCAGCTCCGCCTCCCGGCGCGCGACGACCACCACGCGCGCCCCGGCCCGCGCGAGCGCCCCCGCGATCCCCCGCCCGATTCCGGAACTGCCGCCGGTCACCACGGCGTTCAGCCCCTCCAGCGAGAACAGCTCGGCGAGGTAGCTCCGGGACTTCTGAGACGTCTGAGATGTCATGCCCGCACCATAAGCGGCGCCCGGCGCCCGGCGGCGGGACGTCCCGGCCCGCGGACACCGGGACGGCCCGTACGACGACGGGTCCGGGGCGCGCCCGGACGGCGCACCCCGGACCTGCCCGCCTCACTTCAGGCCGAGCACCAGCGCGTCACTGGGCGACCGCCACACCGTCCGCGCCTCGGCGAAGCCGGAGTCCCGCAGAACCTGGGCGTGCCACCGGTCGGAGGGGGTGTCGCCGTCGGCGTGCTCCCCGTAGATCTCGAACCGCTCGGCGGTCGGCGCGGCCAGCAGCGGGTCGGCGGCGGCCAGCTTCCACCAGTCGGCCCAGTCGACCGCACCGGCGGCCTTGGCGCGGTCCATCCGGGCGTGGCGCTGCGCGCGGTCGGCGGCGTTGATCCGCGGGGTGGACTCCTCCGGCATGTGGTCGGCGTTCATGAAGACGCCGCCGTCGCGTACCACGGTGCCCAGCTGTCCGTAGAGCCCGCGCAGGTCCTCGGTGTGCAGCCAGTGCAGCGCGGTGGCGGTGAGCACCGCGTCGTACGACGCGTGCGGCAACCGCGCGGTCCAGGACGGGTCCTTCAGATCGGCGCGAACGAACCGCACCCGCCCGTCACCGGCGAAGTACCCTTCGGCGATGGCCAGCAGCGCGGGATCCAGATCGACGCCCACACTCTCGGCCTCCGGGAAGCGCTTGAGCAGCCGGTCGGAGATCGAGCCGGTACCGCACGCCAGGTCGAGCACCCGGGGCGCGGTCCCCACCAGCGCCTCGACCATGTCGAGCATCACCCGGAACCGCTCCTCGCGGTCCGGCATGTACCACTCCTGCTGCCGGTCCCAACTGTCCTGCCACGCCTGCCAGTCGGCCCCGGCCACGGTCTCCGTCATCACGAACCCCTTCCGCGTGTAATACCCTCGTAGCCACCACACCCATTACGGCTACCTGCCCGGAACGATAGCCCGCCCCCGTAAGGACTACAAGTGGAACTGGCCTATTACTCGGACTATGCCGTGCGGCTCGTCAACACCGAGGAGCCCGAGCGCGGCAGTGACAGCCTGACCTCCGTCGAGGCGGTCCGGGCGCTCCTCGGGCCGGCACAGCAGATCGCCCGGCGCGCCACGGAGAGCGATGTGACCCGGCTGCGCGCGGTCCGCGGGCGGCTGCGGGCGGTCTTCGAGGCGGCGGCCGACGGGGACGAGGTCCGCGCCGTCGACCTGCTGAACGCGCTGATGATGGAATTCCCGGTCAGCCCGCAGATCTCCGGCCACGAGCACCGCGACACGGACGGCCGCCCCGACTGGCACCTGCACATCGCCGACCACGCCGCCAACGCGACGGCCGGCTACACCGCCACCGCCTGCATGGGCCTCGCCTTCCACCTCACCGAACTGGGCGTGGACCGGTTGGGTGTCTGCGAGGCCCGTCCGTGCCGGAACGTCTACCTCGACACCTCCACCAACCGCTCGCGGCGCTACTGCTCCGACCGGTGCGCGACCCGCGCCAACGTCGCCGCCTACCGCGCCCGCAAGAGGCTGGAGAACGAACGCGCCGCCCGCAGCGGACGCACCGCCGACAGCGCCCAGGACGCCAGCGCCAGCGGCGAGCGCTGACCCCCCAGCGGCCGCAGCCGCACCCGGGCACGCGCCACCACCAGTTCGTCCGGCACCGCCCCGAACTCCCGGCTGTCGTTGACCACCCGCGGGTTGTCGCCCCGCACCCACCAGCCGCCGTCGCGCCGCTCCACGGCCCGTTTGACGATCAGCAGGTCCTGCCGGAACGGGTGCCGGACCACCACCACGTCACCCGGCCGGACGGCCGCGCCGTAGTGGAGCAGCAGCCGGTCGCCGGGCCGGAGCGTCGGCAGCATCGACGGGTTGTACACCTCGGCCAGCCCGAACGCCGGCCCCGCACGCCGCGCCCCGGGCCCGGGCCCGCCGCCGTCCCCGGGCCCGCGCCCGTCCACCTGCTCGGGCATCCCAGCCCACCTCCCGGTCCGGCCCGGTCCGGCGCCCACCGGACCATTCCTCCAGCTCACCGGTCCATCCTCCATCAGCCCCGGCCGGTGACCGGACTCCGGCCGCACGGGGAGCCGGACTTTTGCCCTAAGACCCCCGGGCCGCCCGAGAAAAGGGTTCCGGCACCGAGTAATCTCGCCCGTGAGAAGACGATCACGAGGAAGGACTGAACATGCTCTCGCGCCTGTTCGCCCCCAAGGTGAAGGTCAGCGCCCACTGCGACCTGCCCTGCGGTGTGTACGACCCGGCCCAGGCCCGTATCGAGGCCGAGTCGGTCAAGGCCGTCCAGGAGAAGTACCAGGCCAACGAGGACGCGGACTTCCGCACCCGCGCCGTCCTGATCAAGGAGCAGCGCGCCGAGCTGGCCAAGCACCACATCTCGGTGCTGTGGAGCGACTACTTCAAGGCCCCGCACTTCGAGAAGTACCCGGAGCTGCACCAGCTGGTCAACGACACCCTCAAGGCCCTCTCGGCCGCCAAGGGCTCGAACGACCCGGCCACCGGCCAGAAGGCCCTGGACCTGATCGCCGAGGTCGACCGCATCTTCTGGGAGACCAAGAAGGCCTGATCCCCGGATCGGTCCACGGCGCCCTGCGGGTGGTGCACCTCCGCAGACCGGTGTCGCATCGAAGGGGCCCGGCGGATTTTCCGCCGGGCCCCTTCGGCGTGGGCAGGGAGAGCCGCGCCGGGCCCGCGGGCCTCGCCCCGCAGGCGCGAGGCGCCCCCGCTCAGAGCTGTTCGACGGTCTCGGCGGCGACCTTCAGCGGAAGCTCCGGGTGACGGCGGCGCAGGTCGCGGACGGCTTCGAGCGTGCCCTTCTCCTCGCGGAGGCGGCGCAGCGCGTCCGTGTCGAGGGACCGGACGAACTCCTCCCGCGTCCCGTACGCCCTGCGGAACCAGTCGTCACGCCGCCGCCGTTGCGCGTACACCTCGCCCAGTCCGGGACACACGAGGACGAGGACGAATCCCGCGACCGCCAGGGCCCGCTGATCGACGGAGACGAAGACGAGCGCCAGGAACAGGCCGCCGAGGCCCAGGCACCACAGCAGTACACGGGGACCGTACAAAGGGATCACTCTCCGCTCTTCCCGGGACGGAAGGGAAGGTACAGGGGAGACGGCCGGCGCGGGTGCCGGCCGGGCCGGACGCACGGCGTGGCCCGGCCGTCGCACCGGGCCGCCGCTCAGGACATGCCGGAGGGCCATTTACCGCCGGGGAAGGCGGAGTTGTCCCGCGCCTCCCCTTCGACGGTCACCATCTGCTGAGCCTGCGCGCCCAGGACCGCGACGAGCGTGGTGACGGCGGCGATGACGAGTCCCGAGTTGACCCCGGCCTCCTCCACGATGATCCCGGCCCCGGCCCACGAGAAGACGACGGAGCCGAGCGCCGCGATCGCGGCCACCGCGGCCATGATGAATTTGACGAGAATCACGCCGATGGCCACATAGAACGCGAGCCCTGCCACGGCTGAGACGGTCAGTGCGCCGGCGATCTTGTCGGCGCTCGTCTCGACCTGTGTGGCGGCCGTGGACTGGTCCTTGACGGCAGCGGTGTACGCGGTGGCGGCATCGCCCTCCCACTGTCCCGGGGCCTTCAGCGCGTCCGGGCTCGTCTCTCCGGCCACGGTCGATGCCTTGCCGCGCACATCGGACTGCCAGTCGTGCGCGTAGAAGAAGAAGGTGACGGGGGCGGCCGCGCCCTCCAGCACCTCGCCGATCTTCTCCAGCAGCCAGCTCCCGGCCTCGACGAGCTTGTTCGCGGCCCAGATCAGTGCGTCGGCGACAGGCTGCGGGACGTACCACTGGTTGGCGGTCGCCTCGGCCTTCGGGCCAGCCTCCCGCAACTTCGCCGCCAGGTCTTGGGTCCCCTTGGTGATCTTGTTCATGGTGGCTTCGTACTGAGCCATGCTGAACGACATCACATCCCCGTTCCGCCTAGTAGGCGCCCTCGATGGAGGCGGTGGTGTCCGCCTCCCTGTTGTCGTACGCCGTCGCATTCCTGACGAGCGCGTCGGCGATCTCTCCCATCCGCGCGCCGCCTTCCTCACAGCGGGACGAGAGCTGGTTGACCGCGTTCTCGTAGGCCGAGAAGAAGATCTGGAAGATGCCCGCCTGGAGGCGGGACATGCGGAGACCCTCGATGGTGCCGTGCAGCGATGTCATCGTCTCGGCCTGCCGGTCCCACATGTGCGCCTCGCTGCGCAGTGCGTCCGTGACCGTCTTCAGAGTGGGCGCCATGGTCACTGCTCCTGTCGTGGTGCCGTCAGAGTCCGCCGGTGAAACGCTTGGGGTCGCGGAGGATGGCCAGCGCCTCGTCCAGGAGCCCGTCGAGCAGTTGCCCCTGGGCGTCCGCCCCCGAGGACTCCTCCAGCCGTGCCAGGGACGCCCGGCCATCGGCGAGAGCTGCCGCGACCGCTTGGCCGAGGGACACGGCCGACTTCCCCTCCGCCCACGCCGCGTCCACCCGGCACGAGTGGAAGGCCCCTTTGCTCAGCTCCACGGTCACCCGGTTGCCGGGGTCCCTCCCCTCCACGCGGGCGCCGGCCACGGACTCCAGGTCCATCCCCGCCACCGCGTCGAAGGCCGCGATCATCTCCTCGGCCACCTCGTCGATCGGGCGCGGGACGACATGGCGCAGATCGCGGCCGGGGACCTCGACCGGAGGCGCCCCCTCGCCCGGTGCGCCACCGGAGGGCCCGGCGCCGGAGCCCGGCGTACCCGGCGCCGTGCGAGGGTGCTCCCTGCTCCGCCGTTCCCTCTCCTGCCGCAGCTCTTCCGCACGTCCCTGGACGTCCGCACCGTCCATGGCCTCCTGCATGGCGGCCATGGACCGGTGCATCGCGGCCCCGTACGCCTCGGTGACGGCGCCGCCGATCGTCTCGGGGGTGCGCTTGCGCTGCCAGTCGCGGGCGAGGGTCACCGTCTCCGGCAAGCCGTCGCTCCCGACCCGGACCGTCACCGCGCGCGCCTCGTCCTGTCCCTCCGCGCCCGCGGGCACACCGCTCCGCGCTTCCGCCAGCAGCCCCTGGAGCCCGGCGGCGTACTGCTGAAAGTTCTGAAGTGCCGCCAGAATCGCGTCTGTCATGCCTTCCCCCCGGCAGTTGTCCCCTGCCCTCCCCGGGTAGGGGCGGCCCACCCTCGTCCTGTCCGACGCCGCCTGTCAATACGCCCGGTGCACCCACATTTGTTCAACTGCACATTCATGGGACCCACTTGCCTGCGGCCGCGCTCCGGGCGAGGTGCGCCGCAGCGGGGCGCGGCGGCCGAAGGCGCCGAGCGCGCGTCCCGCAGCCGGGCCGCGGAGGCTTCCGCTCCGCTCCGGCGGCGGTCGAGACGCTCCCCTCCGGCCCCTACGCCGAAGCCAGCCGCCGCGGCAGCACCCCGTCCCCCTTCCGTACCAGCCACGCCCGGTACGCACTGCTCGCCCAGGCGATTTCCGCGTACGAGGCGGTGAGGTCGGCGAAGAGGGCCTCGGGCGGGGCGGCGAGGGTGGTGTCGGAGCGGCAGGCCATGAAGAGGCGGACGGCGAGGGGGTCGCCGCGCAGGGGGCGGATGTCCATGCCGTGGCGGGGGCGGGAGGTGGGCTGGCAGGGGGTGACCACTTCGCCGGCGGCGACGAGGTCGGCGGCGGTGAGGTAATCGCCGTGCACCACGCGGGGGTTGACCCCGGCCGCGGCCCAGATGCGGCGCAGGCCGGCCCATTCGCCGTCCACGGTCGGGTCGACCATCCACGGGTCGCCCGCCAGATCGGCGAGGTCGACGACCTCCTTGGCGGCGGCCGGATGGGTGGCCGGGAGGGCGATGAACTGCGGTTCGCGGGCGATGAGTTCGTACTGGACGAGGCTGGAGGGGACCCGGAGCGGCGCGCCCTCGACCTCGTGGACGAAGACGGCGTCGAGCTGGCCGGAGGAGACCATCTGGAGCAGCGCGTTGGCGGAGACGTCGATGCGCAGGGCGGGATCGGTGCCGGGCAGGCGGGCGCGCAGGCGGCGCAGCCAGCCGGCGACGGCGCGGCTGCTGGTGCTGCCGATGCGCAGCCGGGCGCCCTGTTCGCGGACGGAGACGGCGGTGATCTCGTCGACCAGGGCGCGCATGTCGGCGACGATGGGGCGGGCGCGGGAGAGGACGACATGGCCGAGCGGGGTGGGGCGGCTGCCGGTGGCGGCGCGGAAGAAGAGCTGGCCGCCGAGGGCTTTTTCGATGCGGTGGAGCTGCGTGGTCAGCGACGGCTGGGTCATGCCCAGCTGACGGGCCGCCTTCCGTACGCTGCCGGAGTCGGCGATGGCGCACAGGGCTCGAAGATGCCTCACCTCTAGCTCCACGCGGGGAGCATAGCCATGCGCGATGGCGTCACACCAGACTGCTGAACCGCCATGAACTGCCCCTTTTCCCTGGGGTATTGAGCCGTCCTATCGCCTCCTGGCATCTCCGCCTCCCGGGTGAACTGCGTCCAGACTCGGCGGCACCAAGAAATCCGGGGCCCCGGCCACCGCCCCACACGGCGGCCGTAGCCCTCGGAAATTAAGGAGCCCCCACATGAGATCTCCCAAGACGGCGCTGTCGGCGGCGCTCGGCCTGGGCCTCGCCGCCGCACTCACCGCGGCGGTCCCGGCGTCCGCGACGCCTGCCTCCTCCGCCTCCCACCGCTCCACCCCCGCCTCGGTGGCCGCGTACACCGGTTCGGCCGAGCAGAAGGCCGACACCAAGGCCTTCTTCGACGCCGTGCTGAAGTCCGCGGCGAAGAAGCTGAAGGCCAACCCGAACCTCCAGTCGGTCACGGTGACCTACGACGCGAGCGCCGCCCCGACGTTCGCGAGCCAGATATCCCAGGCCGCGCAGATCTGGAACAGCGCGGTCTCCAACGTGAAGCTCGCCGAAGGCAGCGGCGGCGACTTCCAGTACCGCGAGGGCAACGACCCGCGCGGTTCGTACGCCAGCACCGACGGCCACGGCAGCGGCTACGTCTTCCTGGACTACGCGCAGAACCAGCAGTACAACTCCACCCGCGTCGTGGCCCACGAGACCGGCCACGTGCTGGGGCTGCCGGACCACTACGAGGGCCCGTGCAGCGAGCTGATGTCCGGCGGCGGCCCCGGCCCGTCCTGCCAGAACACCCAGCCGGACGCCAACGAGCGTGCGCAGGTCAACCAGTTGTGGGCGAACGGTCTGGCGGGGCTCCTCCCCAAGGCGTCCTGACCCGTCCGCCCGTCGCACCGGCGGGAGCGCCCTCCTGACGCCCCGTCGGGACGCGCCCCCCGGTGTGAGGCCCCGGCACGGCTCCCCACCGGCGCCGTGCGTCTTCCGGCAGGGGTTCCCCACCCGCCTGCCGGCTCCGGACCCCCTCGCCCCGGCCGCCCGCACCCCAACCGGCGCGGGCCACCGGCGGACGGTGTCCGGACCGGCGGCGGTCCTCTGCCCGGACCGCCGGGCGGCCCCGCGTACGGCCGCCTCGTGCCCGACTTCCCCGTACGCGGCCCTGCGGCGGAGTCCTTCGCGGACTCCGCCGCAGACGCGTGTGCGGCTCGGCCTCTTTTGACAGCCGGAAACATGGGATGTTCACATGACCCGAAGAATACGGCGGCCGACGGACGGTCCGCCGCCCCGGTCCGAGGAGAGGACGCCGCGCCGATGCCGCTGCGCAGTACCGCCCGAACCAGCCTGGTCGACCTCGTCATCGAGCAGCTGGAGGCGCTGATCGCGGACGGTGAGTGGCCGGTCGGGACGAAGATCCCGCCGGAGCCCGCCCTCGTCGAGCAACTGGACGTCGGACGCAACACCGTCCGCGAGGCGGTCCGCGCGCTCGTCCACACCGGACTGCTGGAGGCCCGGCAGGGCGACGGCACCTACGTCCGCGCCCGCAGCGACTTCGGCGCCGCCGTCCAGCGCCGGCTGCGCCGCGCGGAGAGCCTGGAGGCGTACGAGGTCCGGGCCGCGCTGGAGCGGGACGCGGCGCGCCACGCGGCGGTGCGGCGGACGCCCGAGGACCTGGCGGCGCTGCGGGAGGTGCTGGCCGAGCGGGTGCGGGCCTGGGAGTCCGGCGACACCGAGGCGTTCGTGGCGGCCGACGTCCGCTTCCACCAGCTGATCGCACAGGCCGCGCACAACGGTGTGCTGGCGGATCTGTACGCCCATCTCAGCGACGCACTGCGCGCCACGCTGCACGCGGTGCTCGCCGCGCACGTGCCGGACGCGGTGCACCACCAGCTCGACGGTCACACCGCGGTCGTCGACGCCATCGAGGCGGGCGACGCGGACGCCGCCGAACGCGCCGTGCTGGCGCATCTGACCGAAGCGAGGGACGCCCTGCGCGACGCCACGGGCGACGGTGCCCGGGCCGGCGGGCGCCCGCACACCACCGGAGAACACCGTGCCTGACCCCGGACCTGCCGTCGCCGACAGCCCGATATCCACCACACCGCCACGCCCCGGAGCCGCCGAGCCCGCGGCCGTGCCCACCGGGCGCCGGGCGCTCCATCTGGGGCTGGGCGTCGTCCTGCTGGCCCTGAACCTGCGGCCCGCGCTGGTCGCGGTGTCGCCGCTGGCCGGAACCATCCGGGACGACAGCGGGATGTCGGCCGCGGCGACGAGTCTGCTGACGGCGCTGCCGCTGCTCTGCTTCGGGCTGCTGGCGCCGGTCGCGCCGCGGCTGGGCCGCCGGCTGGGGATGGAGCGGTCGCTGCTCGGCACGATGGCGCTGATCGGCGCCGGGACCGCGCTGCGGCTGGTGGACTCGGTGGTGGCGCTGTTCGCCGGGACGGTCGTGATCGGCGCCGGGATCGCGGTCGCCAATGTGCTGCTGCCCGGCCTGATCAAGCGGGACTTCCCGGCCCGCGCCGGGCTGATGACCGGCCTGTACTCGATGTCGCTGTTCGGCGGCGCGGCGCTGGCCGCCGGGGTGACCGTCCCGGTGCAGCGGGCCGCCGGGCTGAGCTGGCAGGCCACGCTGGCGTGCTGGGGTGGCCTCGCGGTGGTGGCGCTGGTGTGCTGGCTGCCGCAGACGGGCGCCCGTAGCCGGGTTTCCGCCGGGGCGGCGGGCGCGGCGGCCCACCCGGTGCGCGGCCTGTGGCGCTCCCCGCTGGCCTGGCAGGTCACCGGGTACATGGGGCTCCAGTCGCTGAGCTACTACGCGGCGGCCGCCTGGCTGCCGACGGTGCTGCGGGACGCCGGGATGTCGGCGGGCGACGCCGGGTGGATGCTGTCGTACTCGTCGCTGCTGGGCATCGCGGGATCGTTCCTCGCCCCGGTGATCGTGGGGCGGCGGCTGCGCGCCGGGACGCTCGCCGCGGTGAGCGCGCTGCTGTGCGCGGTGGCGTTCGCGGGGCTGCTGGCCGCGCCGGTGGGCGGCGCGTACGCCTGGATGACGCTGCTCGGCCTGGGGCAGGGCGGGGCGATCAGCCTGGCGCTGCTCTTCATCGTGGAACGGGCCCCGGACGCCCGGCACACCGCCCAGCTCTCCAGCATGGCGCAGTGCTTCGGCTACATCCTGGCGGCGACCGGCCCGGCGGTGCTGGGCGCGGTGCACGACACGACCGGCGGCTGGACGGTGCCGATCGTGGTGCTGCTGGTGCTGCTGGTGCCCCAGATCGCGGCGGGCTTCGGGGCGGGACGGCCGCTGCACGTCGGGGGGCGGGGGTAGCGGCGGGCGCCGGGGCTTTCGTTCAGGGACGGAGGCCCCGGGCCGTACCTCTCAGGAACGCCCCCGGGAGGTGCCCCCTCACAGCCAGCCGTTCCGCTTGAACCCCCGGTGGATCAGCCAGCACAGCCCCAGCGTGATGGCCACGATCAGCGGATAGCCGTACGTCCAGTCCCGCTCCGGCATGTACGTGAAGTTCATGCCGTACACGCCGCAGACCATGGTCGGGACGGCGAGGATCGCGACCCAGGCGCTGATCCGGCGCATGCCCTCGTTCTGCGCGACGGTGACCTGCGCGAGGTGGGCCTGGAGTATCGAGTTGAGGAGTTCGTCGAAGGACGTGATCTGTTCGACGACCCGTTCCAGGTGGTCGGTGACGTCCCGGAAGTACGTCCGCAGCCGGGCGTCGACGTACGGCATCGGTCCGGTCACCAGTTTCTGCAGCGGCCGGTCGAGCGGGGCGACGGCGCGCTTCAGCTCAAGCAGTTCGCGTTTGAGCTGGTAGATGCGGCCGGCGCCGCCGCTGCCGCGGACCGAGAAGACCTCGCTCTCCACGTCGTCGATGTCGTTCTGGATCTCGGCGGCGACATCGAGGTAGTCGTCCACCACGAGGTCGGCGATGGCGTGCAGAACGGCCGACGGGCCGATGGCCAGCTGCTCCGGGTCGCGCTCCAGCTGTTCGCGGAGCGGCCCGAGGGAGCCGTGGCCGCCGTGCCGGACGGTGATCACGAAGTCGGCGCCGGTGAAGACCATCAGCTCGCCGGTCTCGATGACCTCGCTGGTGTCGGTGAGCTGCTCGTGCTCGACGTAGCGGACGGTCCGGAAGACGGTGAACAGGGAGCCGTCGTACAGCTCGATCTTCGGGCGCTGATGGGCGAGGACGGCGTCCTCGACGGCGAGCGGGTGCAGCCCGAACAGCTCGACGATGCCCGCGAACTCCGTCTCCGCCGGCTCGTGCAGCCCGATCCACACGAATCCGGCGCCGGAGCGGCGCACCCGGCGGAGCGCCTCGTCGGCGGGGTGGTCGCCGGGCTGCCGGACGCCGTTCTCGTACACCGCGCAGTTGACGACCGCGGTGCCGAGCGGCGAGCGGGCGGGGTGGCTCAGGTCGACCCCGCGGGTGCGCGGCTGCGGCAGCCGGACGGCGCGGCGGAGGCTACGGATCATCGACACCGGCTCAGTATGGCGTCCCGGCCCGCCGCACGGCAGGGTCCGGGCCCGCGGGGCGGCGGCCCGCGGACGCGCCCCGGAGGCGTCGCCACACCGTGACGGAATACCCCTAGGGGGTATACAGTTGGAGACGGAGGGACGCCGGTGACACCGCCGTCCCCACTCCCCGGGAGCGTTCGCGGCCCCGGTTCCGGTATCCCTGTGAGGAGTACGGCATGAAGGCACCCACCACCCCGGTCCTGCTCGGCGGCTACGCACTGATCCTGCTGGTCGTGCTCGCCGCCGGGTTCGGAATCGGCCGTGCCACGGGCGCCCCGGCGCCGCCCGCACCCCCCGCGCCGCACAGCGCCCCGCATACCCCCCACCCGTACGCACACCACGAGGAGCAGTCGTGATCACCGTGCCCGGAGAGCAGTACATCGAGCTGGAGATCGGCGGGATGACCTGCGCCTCGTGTGCGGCGCGCGTCGAGAAGAAGCTCAACCGCATGGACGGCGTCACCGCCACGGTCAACTACGCCACCGAGAAGGCGCGCGTCTCCCTGGAGGAGGGCAGCGCGCTGGAGACCGCCGACCTCATCGCCACCGTCGAGAAGACCGGCTACACCGCCGCGGTGCCCGCGCCGCCGGTGCCGGAGCCCGCGGACGAGGAAGGCGGGACGGCGGAGCCCGCGGACGACGGCCTCACCGCGCTGCGGCAGCGGCTGCTGACCGCGCTGGTGCTGTCGGTCCCGGTGATCCTCATGGCGATGGTCCCGGCGCTGCAGTTCACCAACTGGCAGTGGCTCTCGCTGACGCTCGCCGCCCCGGTGGTCGTCTACGCCGCGTGGCCGTTCCACCGCGCCGCCTGGACCAACCTGCGGCACGGCGCGGCCACCATGGACACCCTGATCTCCATGGGGACGCTCGCCGCGTTCGGCTGGTCCCTGTGGGCGCTGTTCTTCGGTACGGCCGGGATGCCCGGTATGCGCCACCCCTTCGAGCTGACCCTCACCCGTGGGGAGGGCGGCGGCTCGATCTATCTGGAGGCCGCGGCCGGGGTCACCACCTTCATCCTGGCGGGCCGCTACTTCGAGGCCCGGGCGAAGCGGAAGGCCGGGGCCGCGCTGCGCGCCCTGATGGAGCTGGGCGCCAAGGACGTCGCGGTGCTGCGCGACGGCCGCGAGGTCCGCATCCCCACCGCCGAGCTGGCCGTCGGCGACCGCTTCGTCGTCCGCCCCGGCGAGAAGATCGCCACCGACGGCCGGGTCACCGAGGGGTCGTCCGCGGTGGACGCCGCCCTGCTGACCGGCGAGTCCGTACCGGTCGAGGTCGGGCCGGGCGACACCGTCACCGGCGCCACCGTCAACGCCGGGGGCCGGCTGGTCGTCGAGGCGACCCGGGTCGGCGCCGACACCCAGCTCGCCCGGATGGCGCGGATGGTGGAGGAGGCGCAGAACGGCAAGGCCGCGGCGCAGCGGCTGGCCGACCGGATCTCCGCGGTCTTCGTCCCGGTGGTCATCGCGCTGGCGGTCGGCACCCTCGGCTACTGGCTGGGGACGGGCGCCGGGGCCACCGCCGCCTTCACCGCCGCCGTCGCGGTGCTGATCATCGCCTGCCCGTGCGCCCTGGGCCTGGCCACCCCGACCGCGCTGATGGTCGGCACGGGCCGCGGCGCCCAGCTGGGCATCCTGCTCAAGGGCCCGGAGGTGCTGGAGTCCACCCGCGCCGTCGACACCGTCGTCCTGGACAAGACCGGCACGGTCACCACCGGTGTGATGACGCTGACCGGCGTCCACCTCGCCGACGGTGAGGACCGCGCGACCGCGCTGCGGCTGGCCGGTGCGCTGGAGCACGCATCGGAGCACCCGATCGCCCGCGCCGTCGCCACGGCGGCCGAGGAGACGGTGTCCGGTGCGCTGCCGGCGCCCCGGAACTTCGAGAACGTCCCCGGGCTCGGCGTCCGCGGGGAGGTCGACGGCCACACCGTGCTGGTCGGCCGCGAGCGGCTGCTGGCCGACGCCGGGCTGGCGCTGCCGGAGCCGCTGACGGCGGCGAAGCTGCGGGCCGAGCAGGCGGGCGCCACCGCCGTCGCGGTCGCCTGGGACGGCGCGGCCCGTGCGGTGCTGGTGATCGCCGACGCGGTGAAGGAGACCAGCGCCGAGGCGGTCCGCCGGCTGCGGGCGCTGGGCCTGACGCCGGTGCTGCTGACCGGTGACAACCGCGCGGTCGCCGAGGCGGTCGCCGCCGAGGTCGGTATCGACGAGGTCATCGCCGAGGTGCTGCCGCAGGACAAGGTCGCCGTGGTCGAGCGGCTGCGCGCCGAGGGCCGGACGGTCGCCATGGTCGGCGACGGCGTCAACGACGCGGCGGCGCTGGCCACCGCCGATCTGGGCCTGGCGATGGGCACCGGCACCGACGCCGCCATCGAGGCCGGGGACCTCACGCTGGTCCGCGGCGATCTGCGGGCCGCGGCGGACGCCATCCGGCTGGCCCGCGCCACCCTCGGCACCATCCGCACCAACCTCTTCTGGGCCTTCGGCTACAACGTCGCCGCCCTGCCGCTGGCCGCGGCGGGCCTGCTCAACCCGATGATCGCGGGCGCCGCGATGGCCTTCTCCTCGGTCTTCGTCGTCGGCAACAGCCTCCGTCTGCGCCGCTTCCGCGCGACGGCGGAGTGACGGAATCGCCGTAGGCGGGAGCCGGTACGGAGGCGGGGCCCGGGCCGGGAAGGCCGGGGCCCCGCCTCCGTCGTGCGGGCGGCGTGCGGGCGGCGTGCGGGCGGCGTGCGGAATGCGGCCCGGGGCGCGTACCGGACACGTCCGGGGCCGGGGCGCACGGATGGGCCCGCGCGTACCGGAAACGCTTGCCGGGCGCGGTCCGGGTGGCGTCGGGTCCCTCCAGAGAAGACGGCGGAAGATTGGCGGTTCTCGAAAAGGGGCGCCCGCCCGCCGCAGGTCACACTGGTCGCACGACACCGCAGGTCCGGAGGGGATCAGATGCCAGGTTCACGCGTTCTCGCGGTCGGCCACCATCAGCCGCCGGGCGTGCTCACCAACGACGACCTCGCGTCGATGGTGGAGACCGACGACGCCTGGATCCGCAGCCGGGTCGGCATCCGCACCCGGCACATCGCCGGACCCGGCGAGACCGTCGACTCGATGGCGGCCCAGGCGGCGGCGAAGGCCCTCGCCTCCAGCGGCGTCCCGGCCGAGGAGATCGACCTCGTCCTCGTCGCGACCTGCACCGCGACCGACCGCAGCCCCAACACCGCGGCCCGCGTCGCGGCCGCCCTCGGCCTCGCGGCCCCGGCGACGATGGACATCAACGTCGTCTGCTCCGGCTTCACCCACGCCCTGGCCACCGCCGACCACGCCATCCGGGCCGGTTCCGCCCGCTCGGCGCTGGTGATCGGCGCCGAGAAGTTCAGCGCCGTGGCCGACTGGACGGACCGTACGACCTGCGTGCTGGTCGGCGACGGCGCGGGCGCCGCCGTGGTCACCGCGGCCGAGGAGCCGATGATCGGCCCGGTGCTGTGGGGTTCGGTCCCCGACATGGGCCATGCGGTCCGTATCGAGGGCGAACCGGCCCGCTTCGCCCAGGAGGGGCAGACCGTCTACCGCTGGGCCACCACCCAGCTGCCGGCCATCGCCCGCCAGGTCTGCGAGCGTTCCGGCATCACCCCCGCCGACCTCGCCGGGGTCGTCCTGCACCAGGCCAATCTGCGGATCATCGAACCGGTCGCCCGGAAGATCGGCGCGGTCAACGCCGTCGTCGCCCGGGACGTCGTGGACTCCGGGAACACCTCGGCGGCATCGGTGCCGCTGGCCCTGTCGAAGCTGGTCGAACGGGGCGAGATCGCCGCCGGCGCCCCCGTCCTCCTCTTCGCCTTCGGCGGCAACCTCTCCTACGCGGGCCAGGTCATCCACTGCCCCTGAGCGGCCGCACCCCGCCGGCGCCGCCGCTCAGGGCACCTCGCGCAGGTACATCGCACCGCAGGAATGGCAGAACGGCTCGCCCTCGGGCGTTCCCCAGAGATCGGCCGGCTGGGTGGCGGCGGACTCGCTCAGTATCCGGCCGCACATCGCCTTGATCCCTTCGAGGCGGACCATGTGCCAGATCTTGACCGGGGCGTCCGGTCCCGGCGTCACACCGTCCGCGTACTCCGCGCGCATCTCGTGCTCCATGGCGGTGCACCTCCTACGCCCACGATGCGCCAGGAAGATCGCCGCCACAACGCGACCGGAGCCGGGCGGGCGCCCGGCGGCGGCCCGCCCCGGGCGGCTCAGAACACCGACCAGCCGGTCAGCGTCGTGAAGTGGTCGAGCGCCGCGGCACCGGCGACGGAGTTGCCCCGCCGGTCGAGTCCCGGGCTCCAGACGCACAGCGTGCAGCGGCCCGGTACGACGGCGAGGATCCCGCCGCCGACCCCGCTCTTGGCGGGCAGCCCCACCCGGTAGGCGAACTCCCCCGCCGCGTCATAGGTGCCGCAGGTCAGCATCACCGCGTTGATCCGCTTGGCCTCCCGCGCCTCCAGCAGCCGGGTGCCGTCCGCGCGCAGTCCGTGCCGGGCGAGGAAGCCGCCGGCGGTGGCCAGATCCCGGCAGCTCATCTCTATGGAGCACTGCCAGAAGTAGTGCTCGATGACGCTGGGGACCGGGTTCTCCAGATTGCCGAACGACGCCATGAAGTGCGCGAGCGCGGCGTTGCGGTCCCCGTGGTCGGCCTCCGAGTCGGCGACCGCCTGGTCGAACGCCAGCTCCTCGTTGCCGCTCTCCTCCCGCAGGAAGTGCAGCATCGTCGTACTGGCGTCACCGGTGAGGGTCTGCAGGCGGTCGGTGACGACGAGCGCCCCCGCGTTGATGAACGGATTCCGCGGGATGCCGTTCTCCCACTCCAGCTGCACCAGGGAGTTGAACGGCGTACCCGACGGCTCCCGGCCCACCCGGGACCAGATCTCCTCGTCGTGCGCGTGCGCCATCACCAGCGCCAGCGAGAAGGTCTTCGAGATCGACTGCACGGAGAACGGCGTCTCCCAGTCGCCCGCCCCGTACACCGAGCCGTCGATGTCGACCAGCGCGATACCGAAGCGGTCCGGGCTGACGCGTTCGAGCGCCGGTATGTAGTCGGCGACCTCGCCCTGCCTCACAAACGGCCGTGCATAGGCCGCTACCTCATCAAGAACGGCCTGGTAGTCCATATCGGACACGCTAACCCGGCCGTTCCGGCGACCCGCGCCGGGGCCCGGTTTTCCGCCCCGGGCCCGCCCAACGGCCCGCCCGCCTCGCGTCCTCCGGCCGGGTGGCCGAGCCTGACACGGGGAACCCGGCGGCCGGACGGGCCGTTGACCCCATGAGACCGATCGTGCACAGGAGGCAGTGATGGCAGGTTTTCTCGACCGCGCCAAGGAGCAGGCCCAAAACGCCCTTGAGCAGGGCAAACAGAAGGTGGACGAGGTCCAGCAGCAGCGCGCGGGCAACGACCTCCTCAAGAAGCTCGGCGCCGCCTACTACGCCGAGCAGCGCGGCAGCGGCTCACCGGACGCGACCCGGAACGCGCTGAGCGCGCTGGAGGCACACATCAGCGCGCACGGAGACGGATTCCTGCGGGCATAGCCGGCAGCCACCGGGCGCCCGCGCCCCTCACCCCCGCTCCTCCCGATAGGCCGCCGCCTCCTCCAGGTCGAGGCGGCGGAGCAGCGTGCGCAGCATCTCGTCGTCGATGCGGCGGGTGTCGCGGAGGCGGACGAAGACGCGGCGTTCGGTGTCGATCATCTCGCCGGCCAGCCGGCGGTACGTCTCGTCGGCTGATTCGCCGGTCACCTCGTTGACGGTGCCCAGCCGCTCCCAGACGGCGTTGCGGCGGCGCTCCATCACGGTGCGCAGCCGGTCCTCCAGGGGGCCCGGCAGGGTGTTGCGGTCGTCGGTGAGGAGGGCGTCGAGGCGTTCCTCGGCGGCGCGCGAGGCCTCGTTCTGGGCCTGGGCCTCGGCGAGCGTCTGCGCGCGTGCGTCGCGGCCGGGCAGCTTCAGCGCGCGGATCAGCGGCGGCAGCGTCAGGCCCTGGACGACGAGGGTGGCGATGACGGTGGTGAACGTCAGGAAGAGCACCAGATTGCGGGCGGGGAAGGGACCGCCGCCGGGCACCGTCGCCGGGATGGAGAAGGCGATGGCCAGCGACACCACGCCCCGCATCCCGGCCCAGCCGACGACCAGCGGCGCCGCGACCGTGACGTCCGGCTCCCGCTCCCGGACACGGGCCGAGAGGCGCGGCAGATACGTCGCCGGGAAGACCCACACGAACCGCGCCACCACCACCGCCGCGAAGACGAGCCCGGCGTACCGCGCGGCCTGCGCGCCGCTGAACTCGCCCAGACCGCGCAGCACCACCGGCAGCTGGAGCCCGATCAGCGCGAAGACCGCGGACTCCAGCAGGAACGACACCATCCGCCACACGGCCGCCTCCTGGAGCCGGGTCTCGAAGTCGACCTGCCAGGAGCGGTGCCCCAGATAGAGGGCGACAACCACCACGGCGAGCACCCCGGACGCCCCGATCTGCTCGGCGGCGGCATACGCGACGAACGGGATGAGCAGCGAGAGGGTGTTCTCCAGCAGCGGCGACGCCCGCAGCCTGCGGCGCAGCCAGTGCAGCGGCACCATCAGGACGAGGCCGACGCCGATGCCGCCCAGGGAGGCGACGGCGAACTCCCCGGCCCCGCCGGCCCAGGTGGCGCCCGCGCCGACCGCCGCGGCCAGCGCCACCTTGTAGGCGGTGATGGCGGTCGCGTCGTTCACCAGGGACTCGCCCTGGAGGATCGTGGTGATCCGGCCGGGCAGCCCCAGACGGCGGGCGATGGCGGTGGCCGCGACGGCGTCCGGCGGCGCGACGACGGCGCCCAGGACGAGCGCGGCGGTCAGCGGCAGGTCCGGGATGGCCAGGTGGGCGAGGAGCCCGACGGCGAGCGTGGCGAAGAGGACGTACCCGACGGAGAGCATCGCCACCGGCCGCACGTTGGCCCGCAGGTCCAGGTAGGAGCTCTCCAGCGCCGCGGTGTGCAGCAGCGGCGGCAGCACCAGCGGCAGCACGATGTGCGGGTCGAGGGTGTAGTCCGGCACCCCGGGGACGTACGAGGCGACCAGCCCGGCGGCGACCAGCAGCAGCGGTGCCGGTACGGGCGTCCGCCGGGCGAGCGCGGCCACCGCGGCGCTCCCGGCGACCAGCAACAGCAGCGGCATGACGTCCATCGGCCCGTCCCGTCCGTCCCTCCGGCGCGGCCCGGGTGCGGCACCGCCCGACCACGACCTGGGGCCGGCGGCCCGCGGGTCGTAACCTGGCCATCATGAGCGAGTGTGTGCACGTCCGTGATCTGCCACGCGCCGAACCCGCCCCGCTGAGCGACACCTGCCCGGAGTGCCTGGAGGTGGGCAGCCACCCCGTCCAGCTGCGGCTCTGCCTGGTCTGCGGCCATGTCGGCTGCTGCGACTCCTCGCCGTTCCGGCACGCCACGGCGCACTTCGAGGAGACCGGCCACCCGGTGATGCGCTCCTTCGAGCCGGGCGAGTCCTGGCGGTGGTGCTTCGCCGATCAGCTCCTGGTGTGAGGGCGGGGGCCGGCCCCGGGGCGGCCTGCGGTGCCCCGCCCGCGCGCCCGGCCGCCGTCCCCCGGCCTCCCTGCGGGCCTGTCACCGGCGCGGTTTAGCCTGGCGGCATGATCCGCGAAGCAGCCGTTGCCGACGTCCCCGCCATCCTGGCCATGATCCGCGAACTCGCCGAGTACGAACGCGCCCTGGAGTCGGCGCAGGCGACGGAGGCACAGCTCACCGAGGCGCTCTTCGGACCGCAGCCCGCCGCCTTCGCGCTGATGGCCGAGGAGGACGGCGAGCCGGTGGGCTTTGCCCTGTGGTTCCGCAACTTCTCGACGTGGACGGGCACGCACGGTGTCTATCTGGAGGACCTCTATGTCCGCCCCGCGGCGCGCGGCGGAGGCCACGGCAAGGCGCTGCTGGCGGCGCTCGCGGAGATCTGTGTGGCCCGCGGCTACGAGCGTTTCGAGTGGTCCGTCCTGGATTGGAATGAACCGTCCATCGGCTTTTACCGGTCGATCGGCGCGCAGCCCATGGACGGATGGACGGTCTTCCGGCTCACTGGAAAGGAACTGCACGCCCTCGCGGACACCACGCGGGTCAACGGAGCGTCACCGTCGAGGATTTGACGCCCCCACCCCCTAGCCACTGTGCGTACCCGTGTGTTTACAATCAGTGACGACAGCGGTTCCGGGAGCCCCCGGATCCGTTCGCATTCCGGACGACGGCCGTGCTCCGTCCGGGCGACACCGGCCCGCGGATCGCGGTAGCGTCACAGCCGAACCCTGTGCTGCGCCGCGCCACCGCCGCTCCCCTCGGGAGCGACCGGCGGGACGCCCGGAGCGGCGCAGTGGCCACGCACATCAGCTCAACACGTATCAGCTCAATCCAGCTTGTGCCACCTTGGAGGTGAGGGTGTCCCAGATCGCAGGCGAGCCCGGGACCCAGGACTTCGTGGAAGTCCGGCTGCCCGCTGCGGGTGCCTACCTTTCCGTGCTGCGTACGGCCACTGCCGGACTCGCAGCCCGCTTGGACTTCACCCTCGACGAGATCGAGGACCTGCGCATCGCGGTGGACGAGGCGTGCGCGATCCTGCTCCAGCAGGCCGTCCCCGGCTCCGTGCTGAGCTGCGTCTTCCGTCTCATCGACGACGCGCTGCAGGTGACCGTCTCCGCGCCGACCACCGACGGCCGCGCACCCGAGCGCGACACCTTCGCCTGGACGGTGCTCTCCGCGCTGGCCGGCAAGGTCGACTCCGCCGTCGCCGAGGACCGTACGGTCACCATCAGCCTCTACAAGGAGCGCGGCGCCGGTCCCGGACCGTCATGACCGAACAGGGGGCCCCGTGAAAGATCTCGAACGCGGCGCGGGGATCGCGCCGGGTGCGACCATCCCGGACCAGCAGGCCCGGCCGCACCCGACGGGCGCGGACGACCCCGGCGGCCGGCCGGACGCAGCGGAGCAGGCAGAGCGGGCGGACCACATGGACGACAGCGAGCAGCAGGGCGAGCGGGCGCAGCACACGCCGCGCCCGTCCCAGGAGACCCCGGAGGAGCCCCAGGGCGCTCCGGAGCCCCCGCACGCCCACGAACCGGCGCACGCCCACGACCCGCACGACCGCAGCGGTGCGCGGGCGATGTTCCACGAGCTGCGGAAGCTCCCCGACGGCTCCCCGGAGCGCGCGGAGCTGCGCAACACCCTGGTGCAGATGCATCTCCCGCTCGTCGAGCACCTGGCCCGCAGGTTCCGCAACCGCGGCGAGCCCCTGGACGACCTCACCCAGGTCGCGACCATCGGCCTGATCAAGTCGGTCGACCGCTTCGACCCGGACCGCGGCGTGGAGTTCTCCACGTACGCGACGCCCACCGTCGTCGGCGAGATCAAGCGGCACTTCCGGGACAAGGGCTGGGCGGTCCGGGTGCCGCGCCGCCTCCAGGAGCTGCGGCTGTCACTGACGACGGCGACCGCCGAGCTGTCCCAGCGGCACGGCCGGGCACCGACCGTCCACGAGCTGGCGGAGCATCTGTCGCTCTCCGAGGAGGAGGTCCTGGAGGGCCTGGAGTCTGCGAACGCGTACTCCACCCTCTCCCTCGACGTCCCGGACACCGACGACGAGTCCCCCGCGGTGGCCGACACGCTCGGCGCGGAGGACGAGGCGCTGGAGGGCGTGGAGTACCGCGAGTCGCTCAAGCCGCTGCTGGAGGATCTGCCGCCGCGCGAGAAGAAGATCCTGCTGCTGCGGTTCTTCGGCAACATGACCCAGTCGCAGATCGCCCAGGAGGTCGGCATCTCCCAGATGCACGTCTCCCGGCTGCTGGCCCGCACCCTGGCCCAGCTGCGCGACCGGCTCCTCGTCGAGGAGTGAGCCGCCGGCCGTGACACGGCCGAAGGGGCGGGATCCGCGTGGATCCCGCCCCTTCGCCGTTCCCGTCCGCTACTCCCGCGGCCCGATGCCGAGCGCCACGGTGGCCGTCGGATTGACCAGCAGCCCGAGGGCGACGAACGCGGCGACCGCCAGCGCGACGCCCGCCGCGATCAGCGCGCCGCCGGCGCTGATCAGCGTCCAGGCGACGGGCAGCGCCACGATCTGGGTGATCATCGAGGGGCCGCGGCTCCAGCGGCGCAGCAGCCACAGCCCGCGCGCGGCGGCCAGCGGCAGCACCGCCAGCGCGAGCACGGTCACGGCGCCCGTCACGGCCTGCTGCGGACTGTCCGGCGAGCCGGTGACGCCCTCGATCAGCAGGGAGATGCCGAGGGCCGCCAGCGCGACGCCCTCGACGGCGGTGAGCACCGCGGCGGCGCTCAGCCGGGCCGGGCGCGGTCCGGGCTGCTCGGGGGCCGCGGGCGCGGCGGCGGCCTGGCGTGCGGACTTCTTCTGCTGCTTACTGCTCACCCCAGCAGGGTAGCGCCGCCCCGCCGCCCACCGGCCGCCCCCGGCCCGGCACCCGGCGCCGGCACCGCGGCCCGGCGCCCGGGACGCCGTCCGGGGAGGTGCGTCGCGGGGCCGGTACCAGCAGGTAGGTACGCTGGCGGTCATGCGCGCGCTTCTCGTGGTCAATCCCGCTGCCACCACCACCAGTGCCCGCACCCGTGACGTTCTGGCCCATGCGCTCGCCAGCGATCTCGATCTGACGGTCGCCGAGACGCAGTACCGCGGCCACGCCCGCGACCTCGCCCGGCAGGCCGCCGAGGACGGCCGGACCGAGCTGGTGGTGGCGCTCGGCGGCGACGGCACGGTCAACGAGGTCGTCAACGGTCTGCTGACGCACGGCCCCGACCCGGAGTCCCACCCCCGCCTCGCCGTGGTGCCCGGCGGCTCCACCAACGTCTTCGCCCGCGCGCTCGGCCTGCCGAACGACGTCGTGGAGGCGACCGGCGCCCTGCTGGACGCGCTCCGGGACGGCAGCGAGCGCACGGTCGGCCTGGGGCACGCGGCGGGCACCCGCGGCAGCGAGGACGAGGGCGTCCCGGGGCGCTGGTTCACCTTCTGCGCCGGCTTCGGCTTCGACGCCGGCGTGGTCGGCCGTGTCGAACAGCAGCGCGAGCGCGGCAAGCGTTCGACGCACAGCCTCTACGTCCGTCAGGTCGTCCGGCAGTTCCTGGGCGACCAGAACCGCCGGGAGGGCACCATCACCCTGGAGCGCCCGGCCCCGGAGGGCGGCGCACCGGAGGTCACCGAGGGCCTGGTGATGTCGATAATCTGCAACACCTCCCCCTGGAGCTACCTGGGCAATCGCCCGCTCTACCCGCTCCCGGACGCCTCGTTCGACACCGCGCTGGACGTCTTCGCGCTGAGCCGCCTCTCCCCCGCCGCCGTGACGCGTTACGCGACCCAGTTGCTGACCTCGACCCCCGAGCGCGGACCCCACGGCAAGCACGCACTGTCACTTCACGACCTGACGGCCTTCACCTTGCATTCACAGGCGCCACTGCCCTTTCAGATGGACGGAGACCACCTCGGACTGCGTACGAGTGTGACGTTCACAGGCGTACGCCGTGCACTGCGTGTGATTGTGTGAGCAGTAGAGCCTAAAGTCCTTTCACTCGAACGTTTAGGCTGACTTCCACCCCCTAGAAGTACGGCTGTGACCTAGGCGACACCAAGGAATCAAAAAAAAGTTTCCGGTAGGGGTTGTATCCGTCGCCGAGGTTTGCGAGTCTCTTCATGGCGATCGGGACGGCCGCTTCACCGGCCCCCTTGAGAGCCCGAATCCCCTCCTCATTCCACAGGACCGCACCAGTTTGTCGACTGGCATTCGGCCCTTCCCCTGCGGAGGGATTCGTGAAAGCGTTCACATTCACAAGCAACGTTCCCGTTATACGAGGAGATGGAGCAGCCATGGACTGGCGTCACCGCGCCGTTTGCCGCGAAGAAGACCCCGAGCTCTTCTTCCCCATCGGCAACACCGGTCCTGCGCTCCTGCAGATCGAGGAAGCCAAGGCCGTCTGCCGCCGCTGCCCCGTCATGGAGCAGTGCCTGCAGTGGGCGCTCGAGTCCGGCCAGGACTCCGGCGTCTGGGGTGGTCTGAGTGAGGACGAGCGCCGCGCGATGAAGCGCCGTGCAGCTCGCAACCGGGCGCGCAACGCCAGCGCCTGACACAGACTCCCCGTGGCCCCCGAGCCGCAGCGCGCAGTACCCCCGATGCGCAGAAGAACGTGAGCTTTGAGCCCCGGACCACCCGATGGTCCGGGGCTCACTGCTGTGCGGGCCACCGCCGCGCCACTCCCCCGGTGACCGCGGCGCCCGCCCGGCTCAGTTCTTCTCGGGCCGGACCGGTACGTCGAGGAGCACCCGTGTGCCGCCCTCGGCGCCGCGCACCATGTCGAACGCGCCGCCCAACTCCCCTTCCACCAGGGTCCGTACGATCTGGAGCCCGAGGTTGCCGGCGCTGTGCGGGTCGAAGCCCTCGGGCAGACCGCGGCCGTTGTCCTGGACGGTGACCAGCAGCCGTGGTTCCGTACGGCTGCCGCCGCGCACCGCGCCCACCTCGACCGCACCCTGCTCCCCCTCGTCGAAGGCGTGCTCCAGGGCGTTCTGCAGGATCTCGGTCAGCACCATCGACAGCGGGGTGGCGACCTCGGCGTCGAGGATGCCGAAGCGGCCGGTGCGGCGGGTGGTGACCTTGCCGGGGGAGATCTCGGCGACCATCGCGAGGACCCGGTCGGCGATCTCGTCGAACTGGACGCGTTCGTCGAGGTTCTGCGACAGCGTCTCGTGGACGATGGCGATCGAGCCGACCCGGCGCACCGCTTCGTCCAGCGCCTCGCGGCCCTTGGCGGAGTCCATCCGGCGGGACTGGAGGCGCAGCAGCGCGGCGACGGTCTGGAGGTTGTTCTTCACCCGGTGGTGGATCTCCCGGATGGTGGCGTCCTTGGTGATCAATTCCCGTTCGCGGCGGCGGAGTTCGGTGACGTCGCGCAGCAGCACCAGGGAGCCACTGTGGGTGCCCTTGGGCTTGAGCGGGATCGCCCGGAGCTGGATCACCCCTTCCTCGCCCTCCACCTCGAACTCCCTCGGCGCCCAGCCGCTGGCCAGCTTGACCAGCGCCTCGTCGACCGGGCCGCGGGCGGGTGCCAGTTCGGCGGTGGTGCGGCCGAGGTGGTGGCCGACCAGGTCGGCGGCGAGGCCGAGGCGGTGGTAGGCGGAGAGCGCGTTGGGGCTGGCGTACTGGACGACGCCGTCCGCGTCGAGCCTGATCAGGCCGTCGCCGGCGCGCGGTGAGGCGTCCATGTCGACCTGCTGGGCCGGGAACGGAAACGTTCCGGCGGCGATCATCTGGGCGAGGTCGGAGGCGCTCTGGAGGTAGGTCAGCTCCAGGCGGCTGGGGGTGCGGACGGTGAGGAGATTGGTGTTGCGGGCGATCACGCCCAGCACCCGGCCCTCGCGGCGCACCGGGATGGACTCGACGCGGACCGGCACCTCCTCGCGCCACTCCGGGTCGCCCTCGCGGACGATCCGGCCCTCGTCCAGCGCGGAGTCCAGCATCGGGCGGCGGCCCCGGGGAACGAGGTGGCCGACCATGTCGTCCTGGTAGGAGGTGGGCCCGGTGTTCGGCCGCATCTGGGCCACCGACACATAGCGGGTGCCGTCGAGGGTGGGCACCCAGAGCACCAGGTCGGCGAAGGACAGATCGGACAGCAGCTGCCATTCCGAGACGAGCAGGTGCAGCCACTCGAGGTCGGAGTCGCTCAGAGCGGTGTGCTGGCGTACGAGATCGTTCATGGAGGGCACGCCAGCGAGCCTACCGGCGTACGGTGTCCCTGTTCTTCCCGTGTTCTCCGTACGGAGGGCTTCCCGTGGGGCGGCCGTCCCGTACCCGGCACGGTGCGGATCTTTTGCCCTGCATGGGCATGGACAGATCAGAATGGTCTAGTCCACAATGTTTTCTGCTACAGACTTCCGCTCTCCCCGCACAGGAGGGCGGATCGAGACCGGCGCGTTCTCTGCCCTGACTACGCGGCGGTCTCCGATCGACCGGTTCCCCGGCGGGCGCCACCCCTACCGCACTCGGGGTGCCCGACCGCCCGACGGAACCGGCCGATGTAGCTCCGGGCTGCGGTGCCGGACAGGTTGAGGGTCCTGTCCCGGCGCCGCGGCCCGCGGGTGTTTCCGGGCCCGTACACACCGGGGAGCCGGGTCGGGGCGGATCTTGTGTTGACGGCCCGTTGAGGGCCCGTTGATTCCGCGCGCCCATGCTGGAAGCACGTCACCAACCGACCTCCCCACCCGGTCGCCCGCCTGCTTCCCCCCGGGCGGCCGCGGGTGCGTCGCCGGGCCGACCCGTTCCCCGTCGGGCAGGATCCGGCGGCGCACCCCTTTTCCGGGTCCGCGCATTCTCCGCGCCCTTTTTCCGGCACCGCCGCCGCCCTCCCCCATTTCCCCTTCGCCGTAAGGGAATTACGGAATTCCGCACACCCGGGACCGAACGGCGGACGAACGGAGTGTGGAAGATTCGGCACGGAGAGTGGAAATGCACGGGCGGGCGGGGAATTCGGTGCCGATTCCGGGCGGGAAGACGGCTTCCGGGAGCCGGGTCCGGAGGTGCCCGCTCTGATAGATTGGTCTATACCACCAGACTCCCATTCTTCAGAACGGCAGGCCACGCGTGGAAGTTGTCATCGTTCCGGACGCCCCCGCAGGCGGCAGGCTCATCGCCGACGCCGTCGCCGCCCTGGTGCGCCGCAAGCCCGACGCGCTGCTCGGCGTCGCCACCGGCTCGACCCCGCTGCCCATCTACGAAGCGCTCGCCGCGCAGGTCGCGTCCGGCGCGGTGGACGCCTCGCGGGTCCGCGTCTGCCAGCTCGACGAGTACGTCGGGCTGCCCGCCGGGCACCCCGAGTCGTACCGTTCGGTGGTGCTGCGCCAGGTCGTCGAGCCGCTCGGGATCGACAAGGGGTCCTTCCTGGGGCCCGACGGTGCCGCCGAGGACATCCCGGCGGCCTGTGCGGCGTACGACGAGGCGCTGCGGGCGGCCGGCGGGGTGGACCTCCAGATCCTCGGGATCGGCACGGACGGTCACATCGGTTTCAACGAACCGTGCTCCTCGCTCGCGTCGCGCACCCGTATCAAGACGCTGACGCAGCAGACCCGTGAGGACAACGCGCGGTTCTTCGACAGCCTCGACGAGGTGCCGCACCACGTCATCACGCAGGGCATCGGCACGATCCTGGAGGCCCGGCACCTCGTGCTGCTGGCGACCGGTACGGGCAAGGCGCGGGCCGTGGCGCAGGCGGTCGAGGGCCCGGTCGCCGCGGTGGTGCCGGCCTCGGCGCTCCAGCTGCACCCGCACGCCACGGTCGTCGTCGACGAGGCCGCCGCGTCGGAGCTGAAGCTCGCGGACTACTTCCGGGCGACGTACGCGGCCAAGCCGGAGTGGCAGGGCCTGTAAAGAGCGGGAAACCGGCGACGGCCGGGGCGCTCCCCCCACGCGGGAGCGCCCCGGCCGCCGGTCTGCGGGGGCGGGGTCAGCCGTCGGCCGCCGCGCCCGTCAGCGCCTCGGCGGCGGCGCGGGCACAGACCCGGGCGGCACCGTGGGTGGCGAGGTGGAGCGCGCCGCACGGCTCCGCCTGCGGGACGCCCATCTCGACGACGACGGTGTCGGGGCGGGCCGCCACCAGCGCGGTGAGCGCCGCCGCCATCCAGGGGTGGCGGTGCGCATCGCGGACCACGGCGACGACACGGCGCCGCCCGGCCTCGGTGAGCACCGCGGCGACCAGCCGGTCGGTGCCCTCGGCGGTGGCCCGCTCGGCGCCGTACGTGGTCGTGGTGGTGCCGGGCAGCAGCCGGGTCAGTTCGGCGGCGACGCCCCAGGGGGTCTCGTCGCCGACGGCGATGTTGGCGACGGGCGTGAACCCGGCGACATGGACCGGTGCGGTGAGCGGGGTGAACGGCTCCCGGGCGGTGCGGCGCAGCGCGCGGCGGGCGGCGCGCAGCCCGGGTGCGGGTGCGGCCCCCTCCACCGCGCCCGCACCCGGAGCCGGTGCGGCCGACGCCGCCGCGCCGCGGGCCCACTCCGCCAGCGCGCGGACCCGGGCCGCGGCGTCCGCCAGCCGTTCCTCCGGCAGGTCACCGTCGTGGACCGCCCGGATCAGGGCGTCGCGCAGCCGGTCCACGGTGGCCTCGTCGGAGAGTCCGCCGCCCACGCAGAGCGCGTCGGCGCCGGCGGCGAGGGCCAGGACGCTGCCGCGTTCGATGCCGTAGGTGGCGGAGATGGCGCGCATCTCGATGCCGTCGGTGACGATCAGGCCGTCGAAGCCGAGGCCGCCCTCGGACACGGGGGCGCGCAGCAGTCCGTGGAGGGCGGCCGGGCTGAGGGTGGCGGGGCGTTCCGGGTCCAGGGCCGGCAGCAGGATGTGGGCGCTCATGACGGCGCGGGTGCCCGCGGCGACGGCAGCGCGGAACGGCACCAGCTCCCGCTCCCGCAGCGTCGCGAGGTCCACGCCGACGCGCGGCATGTCGTGGTGGGAGTCGACGGCGGTGTCGCCGTGGCCGGGGAAGTGCTTGGTGCAGGCGGCGACCCCGGCGGACTGGAGGCCCTCGACGTAGGCGGCGGTGTGCCGGGCGACCGGCGCCGGGGTGTCGCCGAAGGAGCGGACGCCGATGACCGGGTTGCCCGGGTCGGAGTTGACGTCCGCGCAGGGCGCCCAGTTGAGGTTGATACCGCAGGCGGCGAGGCGGGTGCCCAGGTCGCGGGCGACGGCGCGGGTGAGTTCCGGGTCGTCGACGGCGCCGAGCGCGAGGTTGCCCGGGTAGGAGGAGCCGGTGCGGACCTCCAGGCGGGTGACGTCGCCGCCCTCCTCGTCCACGGCGACCAGCACATCACCGCGTACGGCGCGCAGCTGTGCGGTGAGGGCGGCGAGTTGGTCCGGGTTCTCGACGTTGCGGCCGAAGACGGCGACGGCGGCGAGGCCCTCGTCGAGGCGGCGCAGCACCCAGTCGGGGGCGGTGGTCCCGCGGAAGCCGGGTTGGAGGACGGCGAGCGCGTCGCGGGTGAGGGCGTCGGTGGCCGGGCGGGTTCGGGTGGTGCTCATGGGGTCCGGGTCATCCCTTCACGGCGCCGGAGGTGAGACCGCCGACGGCCTTGCGCTGGAGGAAGAGGAAGAGGACCAGGATCGGTACGGCGAAGATCGACGCGGCGGCCATGGTGGCGCCCCAGTCGTCGCCGAACTGGCTCTGGAACTGCGACAGCCACAGCGGCAGGGTCCCCTTGGCCGGTTCCTTGTTGAGCACGAGGACGAGCGGGAACTCGTTCCAGGCGGTGATGAAGCCGAAGAGCGAGGTGGCCATCAGACCGGGGGCCAGCAGCGGGAAGACGACCTTGGTGAACGCCTGGCGGCGCGAGCAGCCGTCGACCATCGCGGACTCCTCCAGCTCCTTGGGCACGGCGGCGACGTAGCCGCGGAGCGTCAGGAGGGTGAAGGGCAGCACCATCAGCATGTAGAAGGCGGTCAGCGGGACGAGGCTGTTCAGCATGTCGGCATCGCGGACGATCATGTAGATCGAGATGACCATGACCTCCCAGGGCGCCATCTGCGCGACCATGAAGACCAGCAGCGTCGCCTTGCGGCCCTTGAACCGCATCCGGGTCAGCGCGAAGGCGCCGCAGAGCGCGATGAGCAGCGACAGGCCGACGGCGACGGCGGTGACGAGGACGGAGTTGCCCGCGAGCGTCCAGAAGTCGGGGGCGCCCACCGCGGTCGCGAAGTGCTGGAAGGTGCCGTGCAGCGGGAACCACACGGGGACGTCGCTGATGATGTCGCCGGTCGGCTTGAACGCCGTGTTGAACATCCAGTAGACGGGGAAGACGAAGCCGATGGCGAGGACGATCGCCGTCGCGTTGGGCCAGATCCGGCCGGCGAGCGAGCGCTTCACAGCTCGTCCTCCTCTTGCTTGAGCGTCAGACGCAGGTAGTAGGCGGTCACGGCGAGCAGCACGGCGATGGTGAGCAGGGAGATCGCGGCGCCCATGCCGAAGTGCTGGTTGCCGACGCCCTCGGTGAACGCGTAGATCGGCAGGGTCTCGGTGAGCCGGTCCGGGCCGCCCTTGTTGATGGCGAAGATCTGCGGGAACGCCTTGAAGACCCAGATGACCTCCAGGAACGTCGTGGCGAAGAAGAACGGCTTGAGGAAGGGGAAGGTCACGGTGGTGAAGACCTTCCAGGTCCCGGCGCCGTCCATCCGGGCCGCCTCGTACAGCTCCTTGGGGATGGTCGTGGTCGCGGCGTAGAGGTTGAGCGCCACGAACGGCAGGGACTGCCAGACGATCAGCAGGGTGATGACGAAGAAGGTGGAGAGCTGGGTGCCGACCCAGTCGTAGTGGGCCATGGAGTGCCAGCCGAGCTGGTCCAGGACCCAGTTGACGACGCCGTAGCGGGAGTCGAAGAGCCACTGGAAGACGGTGGTGGCGGCGATGACCGGCATCGCCCAGGCCAGCACCAGCGCGACGGAGAGCGTCAGGCGCATCTTCTTGCCGAGGCGGGCGAGGAGCAGTCCGAGGAGGACGCCCAGCACCATGATCAGGACGACGTTGACGGCGGTGAAGACGAGGGTGCGGAGGGTGACCCGCCAGAAGTCCTCGCTGCCCAGGATCTCCTGGAAGTTGCCGGTGCCGTTCCAGACCGTGAGGTGCTGGATCAGCTCCTTCATGTTCAGGGTCTGGAAGGAGAGCAGGATGTTGCGGACCATCGGCCAGCCGAGGAAGACGGCGGTGGCCAGCAGCGCGGGGAGCAGCAGCAGATAGGGCGTGGCTCTGCCGGTACGGGTCCGCCGGGTGCCGGTGGCACGGCCGGACGGCGGCGCACCGCCTTTGCCGATGCGCGGCGCCCTCTTGTCCACCGCGTCGTCGAGCTGCACTGCCATGGCCGTTCGCTCCCCTTCGTACCGATGTCGCGCGCGTTGCGGTGCCTCCGTACGGGCCGGGCGGCCGGGCCGTACGCAGGCCGGGTCCGCGAAGGGGCGCCCCCGGGAATCGGGCGGCGCCCCTTCGGCGGCCGGTGCCCTACTGCTGGGCGAGCCGCTTGTTGATCTCCGGCTCGACGGCCTTGGCGGCGTCGTCGGCGGTCTTACCGCTCAGCACGGCGGTCATGTAGTTCTTGATCGGGTTCGGGACGTTCTCGACGGCCGCCCACTCCGGGATGAGCGGGGTGGTGCCGCCGGACTTCGCGGCCGCGGGGGCCGCCGCCTCGGCCGCCGGGTTGCCCTTCGTGGCGCTCGCCAGGTCGGGGGACTTGGGGCTCCAGCCGACCTCCTTGACCATCTGCGCGTCGTTCTTCTTCGACAGCGCGATCTTGAGGAACTCCTTGGCGAGCTCCTGCTTGGTGCTGCCGCCGGCGACCGCGAAGTTGGAGCCGCCCAGGAAGACGCCCTCGGGCTTGTCGGCGGTCTCACCGGGGATGGTGAAGAAGCCGATGTCGTTCTTGATGTCCGGGTTGGCCTTGACGGCGGTGGCCGCCTCGTAGCCCATGGCGATGATGGCGCCGGTCTTGCCCTTGGCGAAGACCTCGGCCTGCTGCGGCGTCGCCTCGTCCTTGTTCTTGGGGGCGTCGCTGAAGGACTGGTAGGTCTTGTAGATGTCCATCGCCTTGGCGACCTTGGGGTCGGCGAGGTTGGAGACCCACTTGCCGCCGCTCTTCTTGACGAGGTCCGCGCCGGTGCCGATGGTCAGGCCGTCGAAGAAGTACCAGTTCTGGCCGGGCAGGTAGAGCGGTTCGGCGTCGGTCTTCTTCTTGATGGTGTCGAACGCCTTGAACAGCTCGGTGCGCGTCTTCGGCAGGTCCTTGATCCCGGCCTGGGCCCAGATCTTCTTGTTGTACATCACGACGCGGTTGCCGGCGTACCACGGGAGCGCATACTGCTTCCCGTCGGCCATCGCCGCCTTGTTGAAGGAGTCGCTCCAGTCGGCGCCGATCTCCTTCTTGAGGTCACCGAGGTCGAGCAGGGCGCCGGCCTTGGCGTAGGCGGCGGTCTGGGTGTTGCCGATCTCGACGACGTCGGGCGGGCTGTCCTCGGACAGGGCGGTGGTCAGCTTCTGCTGGATGCCGTCCCACTGCTGGACCTTGAAGTCGACGGTGGCGCCGGTCTTCTTCTCGAATTCCTTGGAGACCTGGGCCGTCCACTGTGACGGGTTGGACCCCGACATCACCCACACGGTCAGCTTCTGGCCCTTGAAGCCGTCCGCGCCGTTACCACTGCCGTCGCTGGACCCACAGGCAGCGACACTCATCAGCATTCCCGCGACCGCGGTCGCTGCTATGAGTCCACGCTTCATTGCGCTCTCCCCTAGAGGCCGGGTGTGGTCTTTAATGGTTTAGACCAGTGCCCCGCAGCTTGGCCTAGACCTTTTGGGGTGTCAAGGGTGTATAAGAGTCGCTGTCGGCTCCGTTACCGGACCGACATCTGCCGGGTGCGGGCCCGCGGAAGGGCCCGGCGACCACGCCCGTGCCACGATGTGAGGTGCAAGGTACGGAGGTGCCGGTGACGGCAGCACGACAGAGGGCGGAAAGGCGGGTCATGCAGACCGACGGGGGCAGCGCGGAGAACGGCACGACGGCCACACGCAGCGCCCGCGTACCCAAGTATTACCGTCTCAAAAGGCACTTGCTGGAGATCACCGAAACCCTCCCGCCGGGCACCCCGGTGCCGCCGGAGCGGGCGCTGGCCGCGGAGTTCGACACCTCCCGCACCACGGTCCGCCAGGCCCTCCAGGAACTGGTGGTCGAGGGGCGGCTGGAGCGCATCCAGGGCAAGGGCACCTTCGTCGCCAAGCCGAAGGTCTCCCAGGCGCTGCAACTGACGTCGTACACCGAGGACATGCGCGCCCAGGGACTGGAGCCCGCCTCGCAGCTGCTGGACATCGGGTACGTCACCGCCGACGACCGGCTGGCCGGGCTGCTGGACATCGCCGCCGGCGGCCGGGTGCTGCGCATCGAGCGGCTGCGGCTGGCCAGCGGCGAGCCGATGGCCATCGAGATCACCCATCTGTCCGCCAAGCGCTTCCCGGCGCTGCGCCGCAACCTCGTCAAGTACACCTCGCTCTACACCGCATTGGCCGAGGTGTACGACGTGCGGCCGGCCGAGGCGGAGGAGACCATCGAGACCTCTCTGGCCACCCCGCGCGAGGCCGGGCTGCTGGGCGCGGACGTCGGCCTGCCGATGCTGATGCTCTCCCGCCATTCGCGCGATGCGCAGGGCCGTCCGGTGGAGTGGGTCCGCTCGGTCTACCGCGGTGACCGGTACAAGTTCGTTGCCCGGCTGAGCCGTCCGGTGGAGTGACACCCCGGCGTGGCACACCGGCGCACGGCGGCCTCCCGCACGCCCCCAAGGGGTGTGCGGGTGGCCGCCGTTGCCGTACCGATATGCGGACACCTAGTGACGGCTGACGCGGCCCTGCCATAGATTTCCAGCCCATCGCAGGAGATCGCCAGGGACGGAGCGGCCATGCCGGAGCACGACGGAACACCCCCATCCAGACAGGTCGTCACACCGACGCGTGTGGTGGCCGGACTCTGCCTGATCGCCCCGTTCGTGGCGATGCTCTGGGTGGGCTCGTACGCGAAGATCGAGCCGACCCTCATCGGCATCCCGTTCTTCTACTGGTACCAGATGCTGTGGGTGCTGATCTCCACGGTGCTGACGATGATCGCGTACAAGCTGGTCCAGCGGGAGAACCGCGTCCGTAAGGGCGGTGCGGCCAAGTGACGCTCCGCTCCTCGGCGCTCGCCGCCTCCGGCACCGACGGCGTCAACGGCGTCGCCCTGGCCGTCTTCGTCTTCTTCTTCGTCGCCGTCACCGTCATGGGCTTCCTCGCGGCGCGCTGGCGCAAGGCCGAGCAGTCGGCCAACCTCGACGAATGGGGGCTGGGCGGCCGCAGCTTCGGCACCTGGGTGACGTGGTTCCTGCTCGGCGGCGACCTCTACACCGCGTACACCTTCGTGGCCGTCCCCGCGGCGATCTACGCGGCGGGCGCGTCCGGCTTCTTCGCGGTGCCGTACACGATCCTCGTGTACCCGCTGATCTTCACCTTCCTGCCCCGCCTGTGGTCCGTCTCGCACAAGCACGGCTACGTCACCACCTCCGACTTCGTGCGCGGACGGTTCGGCTCGAAGGGCCTGTCCCTGGCCGTCGCGCTGACCGGCATCCTGGCGACGATGCCGTACATCGCCCTGCAACTCGTCGGCATCCAGGCGGTCCTGGACGTGATGGGGGTCGGCGGCGGCGAGAACACCAACTGGTTCGTCAAGGACCTGCCGCTGCTGATCGCGTTCGCGGTGCTCGCCGCGTACACCTACTCCTCGGGGCTGCGCGCCCCGGCGTTGATCGCGTTCGTCAAGGACGGGCTGATCTACCTGGTCATCGCCGTCGCGATCGTCTACATCCCGATCAAGCTCGGCGGGTTCGACGCGATCTTTGACGAGGCGGGCAAGGCGTTCGCCGCACCGGGCCCGACCGGCAAACCCCGCGGCGAGCTGGCCAGCGGCCCCAACAGCCAGTGGGCGTACGCCACATTGGCGCTGGGCTCGGCGCTCGCGCTGTTCATGTACCCGCACTCGATCACCGCGACGCTCTCCTCCCGCAGCCGCAACGTGATCCGCCGCAACACCACGATCCTGCCGCTGTACTCGCTGATGCTGGGCTTCCTCGCGCTGCTCGGCTTCATGGCGATCAAGGCGGGCACGGAGACCCACGGCAACGCCCAACTCGCCATCCCGCAGCTCTTCGAGGACATGTTCCCGAGCTGGTTCTCCGGTGTGGCGTTCGCGGCCATCGGCATCGGCGCGCTGGTGCCCGCCGCGATCATGTCCATCGCCGCGGCGAACCTCTTCACCCGCAACGTCTACAAGGACTTCCTCAGGCCCGGCGCCACGCCCGAGCAGGAGCACAAGGTCGCCAAGCTGGTGTCGCTGCTGGTGAAGGTCGGCGCGCTGGTCTTCGTCCTCACCATGGACAAGACCGTGGCGATCAACTTCCAGCTGCTGGGCGGCATCTGGATCCTGCAGACCATGCCGGCGCTGGTCGGCGGCCTGTTCACCCGCTGGTTCCACCGCTGGGCGCTGCTGGCCGGCTGGGCGGTCGGCATGGTCTACGGCACGCTCGCCGCCTACGGCGTGGCGAGCCCGACGCAGGCGCACTTCGGCGGCTCCAGCGCGGAGATCCCCGGCATCGGCCAGATCGGCTACATCGGCCTGACCGCGTTCGTGCTGAACGTCGTGGTGACGGTCGTCCTCACCGTCGTCCTGCGCGCCCTGAAGGCCCCCGAGGGCACCGACGAGACCCGCCCCGGCGACTACACCGCGGATGTCGGCGACGAGGGCGTCACACCGGATCTGCCGCCCGCCACGGCGGACGTCCCGGCGGGGCGCTGACCTCCGGACACGCACCTTCCGCCACAGGCCGCCGCATCCCTTGAGAGGTGCGGCGGCCTGGTGCCGGGGGCGAGGCCGGGTCAGCTCACCCAGTTCTTGAGGGGCTCGGTCTCCAGCGTGATGTTCACCGGGTCCGGCAGCTGGAGCGACTTGCCGAACGGGACGGTGTGGACGTCCTCGTACCGGGTACCGTCCGGCTCGCTGAAGAGGGTCACCTCGCAGGTTTCCCGGTCGATCAGCAGGTAGAGCGGAATGCCTGTCTCGGCGTAGGCCCGGGGCTTCTCCACCCGGTCACGGCGGTCGGTGTCGGAGTCGTGGGAGGTGACTTCGACGACCATCAACAGCGGCTCGGGGTCCACCCATTCACCCTGTCCTCCGATGACTCCACTCGGAGCGAGGGTTCCGTCCGGCCGAGCCCGGCCACGCCGGTAAGACTGCACCTTGATGCCCTGGTCCGGGTAGAGCCACAGCTCAGGGCGCGACTGCATGCAGATGCGGGTCAGCCACTCAATGATGAGACCGTGGTCCCCGTCCGGCATCGGCTTGCTCCAGATCTTCCCGTCGATGAGCTCCAAACGCGCACCTTGCTCCAGGCGGGCGAGTATCCGGGCAACCTCTTCGAAGTGCTCGGTGAGCATGATGTGCGGCCGGTCGGCGAGCGCGGTCATGAGAGCCTCCTCCTTCTGATTTCGCAGAGCGGGGACTGTGCTGCCGACGATATCCGAGACCACCGACTACCTCCGCCCGTCCGCCACACCGCACTAGATATGGGGGTGCACACGAGACCCCACCACCACATGTATGCTCATCCTCGCTGTCGCCGCAGGGGAATCCGGTGTGAGTCCGGAACTGTCCCGCAACGGTGTACGAGAGCGCAGATATCCCATGATGTCGACCGGCCCGGCCGGTGCGCGCCCCCGTGAGTCCGAAGACCTGCCGATGGTACGTCCGCGCCGCCTGGCCCGGACGTCGAGATGTCCGGGCCCCGAGGGATGGGCCGGTGGACGCCGCGCGGGCCGCCGCGCGCCCGCGCGCCCCGTGCCGCCGGGCGCCGCCGCCCGCCACCGCGTCCGTCGCGCCTCCCTCCGGTCCCCGCCGAGTGAGGGAGAGCACCACGTGACCACCGCGCCACCGCAGTCCGCGACCGACGCCGAGGCCGCAGCGCTGGAGACGGCCACGTCCCCCGACCCCGGCCAGGACCCGCCCGGCACCGCCCTGCTGCGCACCCTGACCGAGCTGACCGCGGACCTGACCGCCACCGACCCGGGCAAGATCGCCGCCGCCGCGCTCCGCGGCCGCCACCCCGGCTCCGACGAGGCCGGGCTGCGGGGGCTGGCGATCGACGCCGCCGCCGGTCTGATCGGCGACGAGCCGCAGTACTCCAAGCTCGCCGCCCGGCTGCTCACCCTCGCCATCGCCGAGGAAGCCGCGGGCGAGGGCGCCGTCTCGTTCTCCGCCTCCGTCGCCACCGGGCACCGCGAGGGCCTGATCGCCGACGCCACCGCCGCGTTCGTCGCCACCCACGCCGAGGCGCTGGACGCCCTCGTCACCCGGGCGCTGGCCGACGGCGCCGACGACCGGTTCGGCTACTTCGGGCTGCGCACCGTGCACTCCCGCTACCTGCTGCGCCACCCCACCACCCGGCAGGTCATCGAGACCCCGCAGCACTTCCTGCTCCGGGTCGCCTGCGGGCTGGCCGAGGACGACTCGGCGCGGGCGCTGGCCGACGTCGCCGAGCTGTACCGGCTGACCAGCTCGCTGTCGTACCTGCCCTCCTCCCCCACCCTCTTCAACTCCGGCACCCGCCACCCGCAGATGTCGTCCTGCTACCTGCTGGACTCGCCGCTGGACGAGCTGGACTCGATCTACGACCGCTACCACCAGGTCGCCCGGCTCTCCAAGCACGCCGGCGGCATCGGCCTGTCGTACTCCCGTATCCGGGCCCGCGGTTCGCTGATCCGCGGCACCAACGGGCACTCCAACGGCATCGTGCCGTTCCTTCGGACGCTGGACGCCTCCGTCGCCGCGGTCAACCAGGGTGGCCGGCGCAAGGGCGCCGCCTGCGTCTACCTGGAGACCTGGCACGCGGACATCGAGGAGTTCCTGGAGCTGCGCGACAACACCGGCGAGGAGGCGCGGCGTACCCACAACCTGAACATCGCGCACTGGATCCCCGACGAGTTCATGCGCCGCGTCGAGGCGGACGCCGACTGGTCGCTGTTCTCCCCCTCGGACGCGCCGGAGCTGGTCGACCTGTGGGGCGACGCGTTCGACGCCGCGTACCGGAAGGCGGAGGCCGAGGGCCGCGCGGCGAAGCAGGTCCCGGCGCGGGTGCTGTACTCCCGGATGATGCGGACGCTGGCGCAGACCGGCAACGGCTGGATGACCTTCAAGGACCACGCCAACCGCACCGCCAACCAGACCGCCGAGCCCGGCAAGGTCGTCCACTCCTCCAACCTCTGCACGGAGATCCTGGAGGTCACCGACGACGGCGAGACCGCGGTCTGCAACCTCGGCTCCGTCAACCTCGCGGCCCACCTCGGCGACACCGCCGCCGGCTGGGAGGACGCGATGGACTGGGAGCGGCTGGACGCCACCGTCCGCACCGCCGTCACCTTCCTCGACCGCGTGGTGGACATCAACTTCTACCCGACCGAGCAGGCGGCGGCCTCCAACTCCCGCTGGCGCCCGGTGGGTCTGGGCCTGATGGGCCTCCAGGACGTCTTCTTCCGGCTGCGGCTGCCGTTCGACTCGCCCGAGGCGCGCGCGCTGTCCACCCGGATCTCCGAGCGGATCATGCTCGCCGCGTACGAGGCGTCCGCGGACCTCGCCGAGCGGCACGGCCCGCACCAGGCGTGGTCGGCCACCCGTACCGCCCGCGGCGTGCTCCACCCCGACCACTACCCGGACGCCGAGCCGCGGTGGGCGGACCGCTGGGCCGCGCTCCGCGCCCGCGTCGCCGCGACCGGTATGCGCAACTCGCTGCTGCTGGCGATCGCCCCGACCGCGACGATCGCCTCCATCGCGGGCGTCTACGAGTGCATCGAGCCGCAGGTCTCCAACCTCTTCAAGCGCGAGACCCTCTCGGGCGAGTTCCTCCAGGTCAACGCGTACCTGATCGAGGAGCTGAAGGCGCTGGGGCTGTGGGACGCCCGCACCCGGGACGCGCTGCGCGACGCCAACGGCTCGGTCCAGGACGTCCCGTGGATCCCCGAGGAGATCCGGGCGCTGTACCGCACCGCCTGGGAGATCCCGCAGCGTTCGCTGATCGACATGGCCGCGGCCCGTACGCCGTACCTCGACCAGAGCCAGTCGCTGAACCTCTTCATGGCGTCGCCGACCATCGGCAAGCTCAGCTCGATGTACGCCTACGCCTGGAAGCGCGGCATCAAGACCACGTACTACCTGCGCTCGCGTCCCGCGACCCGGATCGCGCAGTCCGCCCGCGCGGCCGTCCCCGCGCAGCTGCCGCAGGCCGACCCCGAAGCGGTCGCCTGCTCCCTGGAAAACCCCGAGTCCTGCGAGGCCTGCCAGTAATGCCCGACACCGCCCCCTCCGCCCCCGAAACGAACGCCGCAGCCGCCCACACCGCCACCACCGGCACGAAGAACCTCCTCGACCCGGGCTTCGAGCTGACCCTGCGGCCCATGCGGTACCCGGACTTCTACGACCGCTACCGCGACGCGATCAAGAACACCTGGACCGTCGAGGAGGTCGACCTCCACTCGGACGTCGCCGACCTCGCCAAGCTCTCCCCGGGTGAGCAGCACCTCATCGGCCGTCTGGTGGCGTTCTTCGCCACCGGCGACTCGATCGTCGCCAACAACCTGGTGCTGACGCTCTACAAGCACATCAACTCCCCCGAGGCGCGGCTCTACCTGAGCCGGCAGCTCTTCGAGGAGGCCGTGCACGTCCAGTTCTATCTGACGCTGCTCGACACCTACCTGCCCGACCCGGACGACCGCGCCGCCGCGTTCGCCGCCGTCGAGAACATCCCGTCCATCCGGGAGAAGGCGGAGTTCTGTTTCCGGTGGATGGACTCCGTCGAGTCCATCGACCGCCTGGAGACCAAGGCCGACCGCCGCCGCTTCCTCCTCAACCTCATCTGCTTCGCCGCCTGCATCGAGGGCCTGTTCTTCTACGGCGCGTTCGCGTACGTGTACTGGTTCCGCTCCCGTGGCCTGCTGCACGGCCTGGCGACCGGCACCAACTGGGTGTTCCGCGACGAGACGATGCACATGGACTTCGCGTTCTCGGTCGTCGACACCGTCCGCGCCGAGGAGCCGGACCTCTTCGACGCGGAGCTGGAACAGCAGGTCACCGCGATGCTGAAGGAGGCCGTCGAGGCGGAGCTGCAGTTCGCGCACGACCTGTGCGGTGAGGGCCTGCCGGGCATGAACACCGCGTCGATGCGCGAGTACCTGCAGTGCGTCGCCGACCAGCGCCTCCAGCGGCTGGGCTTCGCGCCGGTCTTCGGCTCGGAGAACCCGTTCTCCTTCATGGAGCTGCAGAACGTCCAGGAGCTGACGAACTTCTTCGAGCGCCGGGCGTCGGCCTACCAGGTCGCCGTCGAGGGTTCGGTCTCGTTCGACGACGACTTCTAGGCCCTACGGCTTCCGGGACCCGTACGACGAGCGGCCCGTGGACGGAATCCCCGTCCACGGGCCGCTCGTCGTACGCGCCGGTCAGTCGTTGGCGACGACGGGGTAGCGCGGCTCCTGCTCGGCCATCTGCTTCAGCGCGCCCTTCCGCTCCCGCTTGGAGAGGCGGTCGATGTAGAGGTAGCCGTAGAGGTGGTCGGTCTCGTGCTGGAGGCAGCGCGCGAAGTAGCCGGTGCCCTCGACGGAGATCGCCTTGCCCTGCGCGTCCTGGCCGCGGACGACGGCGTAGTCGGGGCGGGCCAGCTCGGCGTAGGCGCCGGGCACCGACAGGCAGCCCTCGTTGGAGTCGTCCAGCACCCGGCGGGCGGCCGGGAGTTCGTCGAGGACGGGGTTGCAGACCGCGCCGACGTGGCGGACGCCGTTGTCGTCCGGGCAGTCGTAGACGAAGACCTTGAGGTCCACACCGATCTGGTTGGCCGCCAGGCCCACGCCCTCGGCGGTGCGCTGGCTGGCGAACATGTCGTCGATCAGCTGCGCCAGCTCGTCGCCGAACTCCGTGACGTCCTGGCACTCCTTGTGGAGCACGGGGTTGCCGACAACCGTGATCGGCCGGGACGTGCCCCGCTCACGGTGGGCGCGCTCCCGCTCCGCCGCGTCCGTCGTGTCGTCGACGAACTCGTCCACGCGCTGCTCACCGTCTTGATCAAACACAGGCTGCTGGGCCATCTCCGCCGTACGCCTTCCTTGGAACCCTGATTAGTCGGCCTCCAGACTACGGGGGCGCCGCAGCGGTCAGCAGACCTCTTCCAGATCACGCCACTCACGGGTGTCCGGGCTGTCCGCTACCCAGCCGTCCAGCAGACCGCGCACCAGGGCGGCGGGCGCCGCTATGCCGCACTCCCGCTCGGGTACCCAGAGCGAACCGGAGCCCGCGGTGCGGTGGCCGAGCGGCCCGGGGTGGCCCGGCTCGCTGTGGTCGTGCGGATCGAGGTGCTCACCGTCGCCCTCGTCGCTGGGCATGCTCGACTCCGAGCACGTACGGCACAGCAGCCGCACCGACGACGACCAGTCCTCGGCGGCGAACCCGGCGTCCGCCGCCAGCCGCTCCAGCGCGTCCCGGTCCGCCTCGGTGGCGGCCTCCAGCAGCACGACCCAGGTGGGCACCGGTGAGGGGGCCCACAGCTCGATCTCGTCGAAGACCGGGTACGAGGGCCCGGCGGCGGTGGTGCGCTCGCCGTGCGGGACGCCGTCGTGGAGCACCACCTCGCCCCAGCGGCGCCCGGAGGACGGCAGCGGGATGGACAGGACCTCGATCCGGGCCGGGTCGAGCCGGCGGCCCCAGACGACCTCGGCCTCGCCCTCGGGCGAGAGCCGCACGGCGGCGCTGCCCAGCGCCATCCCGGACGGCTCGCTCTGGGTGGCGCCGCTGCCGGGGACCTTCAGGCCGTACGCCTGCCAGGCCCGGCGGGCCAGCGGCCAGTCCTGGAGGGCGGTGGCGGCGATGCCGACGTTCCACCAGTCGGGCGCGCCCGGGGAGCGGTCGAGCAGGGCCACCGCGCGCAGCCCCGCGGCCCTGGCCTGCTCCCAGTCGTGCCGGAATTTGTGCAGCAGGGCGAGGTTGAACCAGGACTCCGAGAGCCAGGGCTCCATGTCGGCGGCGCGCGTCAGGAGTGCGCCCGCGTCGTCGTAACGGCCGTCGCCGATCAGCGTGAAAGCCCGGTCGGTCGCCTGCCGCCACGAGGCGGAGGGCCGGTGCCGTACCTTGCCGAAGATCTTCACGATTCCCGCCTGCTGGTTGCTCGATGACGCTGGAGGTGGTGTCCCGAGCGGCGCCCGGTGCCACCCGGGGGCCCACTGGCAACCTGCCACGGACCGCCGCCCGCCTCAGCGGATGTGCCGGGGCCCCTGCGGCTCCCTTGCCCTGCGTGCTCCCCCTGAATCCCCTCGACGGGGCTTCCTTCGCATCCAACCATGCCCATCTCGGCAGGCGCTCATTACCCATGGGTTCCTCCCTGCGTTCACCAGGGGCGGAACTCTGGGGAAGGCTGTGGCGCCGCGGGCCTCACCCGGTGCGGCCACCGCGGGCCAGCACCCGCGCGAGCGCCTCCACGACGTCCGGCTCGAAGTCCCGCCCGCCCGCCAGCCGCAGCCGCTCCAGCGCCCACGGCGCCCCGCCGGCCCCGGCCGCCTGCCCCGCCCACTCGTCGTAGGCGTTGACGGTCCGCACGATGCGCGCGGTGACCGGCTGGTCACGGTACGGGTCGGCCTGCCGCTCGACGATCACGGCGACCTCGGCGGGGACGCCGGTCTGCCGGACGACGGCGCCGCCGAGCAGGGCGATCCGGCGCTGCTCGGCGGGCGGCAGCGGCGCGGTCGCGCCCGACGGCACCGGGTCGACGAGCGAGAGCTGCCCGATGTCGTGCATCAGCGCCGCGTCCTCCAGGAGCTCCAGCTCCGGCTCGCCCAGCCCCAGCTCCCCGCCGACCGCCCGGCTGAGCGCGGCGACCCGGCGGACGTGGCCGGGCGGGGTGTACCCGGCGATCTCGGTGGCGCGGGCCAGGGAGGCGACGGTCTGACGCCGGGTGGCCCGCGCCGCGGCGAACCGGCGCAGCGCGCACTGGGTCAGCAGCAGCGGCAGCGAGAACACCGGCAGCGCCCACAGCCCGGCGACCGCCGTGGCCGGCGCGAGGACCACGCCGGTGGCGCCGATCGCCGCACCGATCCCGCCGGACGCCCGCACCTCCCGGCGCAGCAGCGCCCCGTACGGGCGGCCGGTGCGGGCCCGGGCGGACGCGGCGGTGAGGGCCGCGTCGCCCAGCGCGGTGAGCGCCAGCAGCCCGAGCAGCACCAGGAGCGGTACGTGGCCCCGGCCCGCCCAGGAGGCGAGCGGCCCGGCGGCGTACAGGGGCTGCACACAGATCGCGGCGGAACCGCAGGTCAGCAGGTGCCGCGCCAGCCGGTCGGCGGCCGGCCCGCGGTCCGGCCGCGGCGCCAGCCCCACCAGGCCCGCGACGCCGACCACCACGACGGTCTGCGCCGGGCCGTGCGTGGCGGGCGCCCCGGCGACCTCGCCGAGCAGTGCGTACGCCAGCGCGCCCGCCGCCGCCAGGGGCGCGCGGTCACGCTCCCCGGGCGCCCGCCGCGCCCCGGCGGGCCGCTGCCGGGCCAGCTCTCCCACGGCGATCAGCGCCCCGAAGGCCAGCGCGACCCCGGGCTGCGCGACCCCGGACCGCAGGGTGTGGACCAGCGCCCACAGGGCCAGAGCCGCCGCGGCGGTACGGATCGCCACGGCGAGGGCGGCGCCCGGGGCGGGCCGGGCCGTCCGTGCCGGGGTGCGCCCGGGGTGCGCCTCCCCCGGGGGCGGCAGGGTGTCCGGACCGGCGGCCGGGCCGCTCACACGTCACCGGGCCGGGCGGAGTGGTGCCGGGCGCGGCCGCCGCGCGGTGCGGCGTGGCGGCCGCGCGGGCCGCCCGTACCGCCGCGCCGCGCACCGGGCGCGGGCAGCCGCGGCCCCGGCGGCGGGCCGCCCGTGGGGCACGGCGGATCGGGGGCGGCGTCGGGCGGCAGGGTCGGTTCCGGGTGCCAGCCGTGCCGTTCCAGGGCGGCGGCCAGCGCCCGCACCATCTGCGGGTCGAACTGCTTCCCGGCGCATTTGCGCAGTTCGGCGACTGCGGCCGGGACGGGGCGGGCACGGCGGTAGGAGCGGGTGGAGGTCATCGCGTCGAAGGCGTCGGCGACGGCCACCACCCGGGCGCACTCGGGGATCTGCGCGCCCTTGAGGCCGTGGGGGTAGCCGCGGCCGTCGAGCCGTTCGTGGTGGTGGAGGATCGCCTCCCGCGCCTCCCCGAGGAAGCCGATGCCGCGGACGATCTCGTGGCCGTACTCGGGGTGGAGTTCCATCAGGGAGCGTTCCTGATCGGTGAGCGGGCCCTCCTTGCGGAGCAGCCGGGTGGGGACGCCGAGCTTGCCGACGTCGTGCAGGATCCCGGCGATCCGCAACACCTCCGTACGATCCTCGGGCAGTCCCAGTTCCCGGGCGATCATCATCGAGGCGCGGCCGACGCGTTCGCCGTGGCCCCGGGTGTAGCGGTCCTTGAGGTCGACGGCCCGGACCAGCGCGCGGACGGTGGCCCGGTGGGCCGCGCGCTCCTGGTGGTACTGGGCGACGCCCCAGCACGACAGGTACATGGGCGGCAGCACCAGCAGCGCCGCCGAGGGGCCGTACGCGCTGCGCCAGAGCACCGCCGTCATCAGTCCGGCCAGGCCGTGCACCAGATGCGGGCCGAGGCAGCCGCGCAGCAGACCGCGCCAGGCGGTACGCGGCGGCGCCCCCTCCGCGGTGACCCGCACGGCGCCGTCGAGGGCGGCGCACACGGCGCGGAGGGCGGTCGCGGCGGCGAGGGCGGGCAGCAGCACCCAGGGGAAGTGCGGGGCGGTGAGCGGCCGGGGCCCGGCGACCGCGTCGAAGAGGAGGGCGGCGGACCAGCAGGCGAGGGCGAGTTCGGCGGCGTGCCAGAGGCGGCGGGCGGTGCGCGCGGGCTCCTCGGCCGGGGCCAGCAGTGCGCCCGGAACGGCGGTCAGCGCGGCCAGCGGCGGCGGCAGCAGGAACACCCCGGCCAGCAGGACGGGCAGGGCGGTGAGGAACGGCGCGGTGCCGGACGGGATCCGGATGCCCGGCAGCGGGCGGTGGCGCACGGTCTCGCACCCCGCGTGGAGGGCGGCGAGGGCGGCGGCGTCCGTCCAGGGGGCGCCGGGGCCCAGCCGGACGGCCGGGGCGGCGCAGACCGCCGCGGCCAGGACGGCCCCTGTGATGCAGCCGCGCGCGGCCGGCGGCAGTGCCCGCATCGCGCCCTCCTCCCCGAATCCACGGCCCGGTTCCGCGCAGCGTCGTACGCGGTGTGGGGGGTGCGGCGAGGATAGAGGTGGGCGGGCGGACGCGTCGGCGCATCGGGGGCCGAGGGCGGAGAAAAACCCCGCCGCTCATTCCTTCGGGTGATGCGCAGCGTTATTCGGCGCGCGCGGCCTCGGTGCGTGCATCGGCGGATTCCGCCGCTTCGGCGGGGGACGCGGCGGCGGCATCGGTGCCGTCCGCGTCCCGGGCGCCGGTGGAGTCGTCGTTGCGGGCCGCGTCCTGACGGGCCTGATCGAGCACGCTGACCTCGGGGACGGTCTCCCCGGCCCGGATCAGGTCGATCCGGCCCATGACCTTGGAGCGCAGGTCGCTGGGGACGTCGTCATGGCCGCAGCAGCGCTTGACGAGCTTCTTGACGGCCTGCTCCAGGCCGTACTTCTCCAGGCACGGCGAGCACTCGTCGATGTGCACCTGGAACTTCTCGCACTCCCCCTCCGGCATCTCACGGTCGAGATACTCGTAGAGGTGATCGAGGACCTCGGAGCATTCCTTGTCGTGCGGCTCTCCGCAGCTCATGATCCCGAGCCTTTCCGGTCGTGCGGCTGCGGTGCCTGCGTGGCAGCCCCTGCCCCGGCCGGGACCAGCCCGCGCTCCCGGGCGTAGTCCTCCAGCATGCCGCGCAGTTGGCGCCGGCCGCGGTGCAGACGGGACATCACCGTGCCGATGGGTGTCCCCATGATGTCCGCGATCTCCTTGTACGCAAAGCCCTCCACGTCCGCGAGATAGACCGCGATGCGGAATTCCTCCGGAATGGCCTGGAGTGCGGCCTTCACATCGGAGTCGGGGAGGTGGTCGAGCGCCTGCGACTCGGCGGAGCGCAGTCCGGTGGACATGTGCGACTCGGCGCGCGCCAGCTGCCAGTCCTCGATCTCCTCCGCCGCGCTCCGCTGCGGCTCACGCTGCTTCTTGCGGTAGGAGTTGATGAAGGTGTTGGTCAGGATGCGGTAGAGCCACGCCTTGAGGTTGGTGCCTTCCCGGAACTGATGGAAGGACGCGTACGCCTTGGCATACGTCTCCTGCACCAGGTCCTCCGCGTCGGCCGGATTGCGCGTCATGCGCAGCGCGGCGGAGTACATCTGGTCCAGGAAGGTGAGGGCGTCGCGCTCGAAGCGTGCGTTGCGCTCGGCGTCGCTCTCCTTCCGGTCCGCGGAGTGCTCCTGTGCCGCGCCGTCGGTCCCTGCGTCGGTACCGGTGACCGGACCCACCTCCTCCAACACCGTGACGGACCCGGATGCGGATCCACTCGATTCGGAGAATAGACGACGATCCCGGACCGCCGCCGCTCCAGCCGGAGCGGCCTGCGGTACCTGCGTCTGGGGCCATCGCAGGTCGGCGGCGGGGCGAGCGGGGCAGGCGATTCCCATGCGGCGGGCTCCCATTCCTCGTGCTGCGCGAGCGGTGTACGGACGTCCTACGGCATGGTCAACAGCCGTGCCCCGCGGCGCATTCCCGGCCCCCGGCACCATTTCGCGGCGGCCCGCACGGCGCCGGGGTTGACAAAACGCGTTGCCGCTTCGGCAATGGAGGGCATGACGGATGACGCGTACGAACGGGTGCTCGGCGAGGTCGGGCCGCGGCTGCGGCGGCTGCGACAGGAGCGCTCGGTGACCCTGGCCGCCCTGTCGGAGGTGACCGGCATCTCGGTCAGCACCCTCTCCCGCCTGGAGTCCGGGCGCCGCCGCGCCACCCTGGAGCTGCTGCTCCCGCTGGCCCGCGCCCATCAGGTGCCGCTGGACGAACTGGTCGGCGCCCCGGAGGTGGGCGACCCCCGGGTGCGGGCGGTGCCGCAGCGCCGGGCGCACATGACGTTCGTCCCGCTGACCCGGCAGCCGGGCGCCCTCCAGGCGTTCAAGCTCGTCGTCGACCCGGTGCCGGGCCCGCCCGAGCAGCGCACGCACGAGGGGTACGAGTGGCTGTACGTCCTGTCGGGGCGGCTGCGGCTGCTGCTGGCCGACCGGGACGTGGAGCTGAAGGCGGGCGAGGCGGCGGAGTTCGACACCCGGTTGCCGCACTGGTTCGGGCCCGCGGACGACAAGCCGGTGGAGCTGCTCAGCCTCTTCGGCCGCCAGGGCGAGCGGATGCACGTCCGCGCCCGGCCCCGGGGGCGCGCGGAGTGAGGTGGCGCGCCGGGGGCGCGGGGCGGCGGGCCGAGGTCTCTCGGCGCCCCGGGGGGGCCGCGGGTCGGCGCGTCCCGGGTCAGCCGAAGAGCCGGTCGAGCCACTCCGCGACCGCGTCCGTCAGCACCGTCATCGTCCCGTCCTCGGTGACCCCGGCCCGCTTGGGCACCGCGAAACCGTGGTCGCCGTGGGGCACCTCGCGCAGCTCCGTGCCGGGCGGGAACTCCTCGGGGCGCCCGAAGGGGTCCCGGTCGCCCTGGACGACGAGGGTCGGCACGCCGGCGCCGGTCAGCTCCTCGGCGCGGGACTTCTCCGGGCGGCCCGGCGGGTGCAGCGGGAAGCTGAGGGCGAGGACGGCGTGCGCGCCCAGTTCGCGCGCGGTGCGGCAGGCGACCCGCGCCCCCGCGCTGCGCCCGCCCGCGACGACCGGCAGGCCGGGCTTCTCCAGCGCCGGCCACAGCGCCGTCCACCCGGCGTCGAGGGTCTTGGGGGCGGGCGCCACCTTCTTCCCGGCGACCCGCCACGGCTGCTCCACGAGCGCGACGGTGTAGCCGCGGCCGGGCAGCGCGGCGGCCAGCGCCCGCAGGTCACGCGCCTCGATCCCGCCCCCGGCGCCGTGGCCGGCCGCCAGCACCGCCCGGGCGGGCACGGGCGCCCGGAACCAGGTGATCCGCGCCTCGCCCGCGGGCGTGGCGACCGTCTCGCTCTCCTGCACACCGGAAGTCATACGCCCATCCTGCCGCCCCGCGGACGCCCCGGCCGCACGGGCCCGCCACCGGGAGCGGCGCACCGGCCGCCCCGGGGACGCGCGCCTCAGAACAGGGTGCCGACCTCGGGCCCGTCGAGTTCGGTGAGCAGCTCGGGGCCGTTGTTGCGGACGTTGCTGACGGCCGTCGGGGTCGGGTACGCGCGCATCAGCCCGGCCGGGGGCGGCGCCAGCAGGGTCCGCAGCCCGTCGGGGTCGGTGTGGGACGGGTCGAGCCAGGCGTCCCAGCGGTCGGGCGTCATCACCAGCGGCATCCGGGGGTGGATGTCGGCCAGCGACTGCGGCCCCGCGCCGTCGTCCGCCCCGGCCAGCGGCGTCGTCTCGGCCTCCGTGGTGATGACCGCGCACGTCACCCACCAGGCCCGCGGATGGTCGGCGGGGAGCGTGGCGTCGCGCCAGAACTCGTACAGGCCCGCCATCGCCATCACGGACCCGTCGGCGGGCGTCACGAAGTACGGCTGCTTCCGGGGGCGCTTCTTCACCCCGCGCTCCTCCAGCTCCCGCTCCTCGGGGGCGGTCACCCACTCGTAATAGCCGTCCCCGGGGAGCAGACAGCGGCGGGCGGCGAACGCCTGGCGGAACGAGGGCTTCTCGTGGACCGTCTCGGCCCGTGCGTTGATCATCCGCGCGGCGCCGTCCGGCGAGTTCGACCACGACGGCACCAGGCCCCAGGTCAGCGTCCGCAGCTGCCGCACCGGCGCCCCCGGCGGGAACGCCTGCGCCGCGGCGCCCTTGAGGGGGCGCTCCAGAACCGCCTGTACGGGGACGGTCGGGGCGATGTTGTAGTCCGGGGCGAGCGTCTCCTCGGGCACCAAGTGCCCGATCCCGAAGGTCGCCGTCAGCTCCTCGGGTCCACGACTCGCTGCATACCTGCCACACACGGCAATCCACCCCTTTGACCTGCTGACCCACCAGGGTAGGCCGCCGCGCCGCACACCAGGTGTCCCGGTCGGCGGGACCGGCGCACGCCCCACCGGACGCGCCCCCGCTCCCCCTCCGCGCCCCGGGCGCACGGCCCCGCCGCGTACCGTCGGGCAGCCGTGCCACACTGCCAGGCCATAACGAAGGGACGACAGGGACGCCATGGACACCGATCGCCTCACCGACATAGGCAGCCGCGTCTTCGGGACCCAGCCCGACCCGCCGGTCTGGCTGGTGGTCGCGACGGGGGTGCTGGCGCTGGCGGCCGTCCTGCCGCGCCCGGCCTGGCGGCTGACCCGGAACGCGGTGACCATCGCCCACGAGGGCGGCCACGGCCTGCTGGCGCTGGTCACCGGCCGCCGCCTGGAGGGCATCCGGCTGCACTCCGACACCTCGGGTCTGACCGTCTCGCGCGGCAAACCGACCGGTCTCGGCATGATCCTGACCGCGGCCGCCGGCTACATCACCCCGTCCCTGCTGGGGCTGGCGGGCGCCGCGCTGCTGGCGGCCGGCCACATCACGGCGCTCCTGTGGGGCGCGACGCTGCTGCTCCTCGTCATGCTGGTGATGATCCGCAACGCCTACGGGGTGCTCACCGTGGTCCTGACGGGCGCCGCCTTCCTCCTCGTCTCCTGGCTGACGGCCGCCGACGTCCAGGCGGGCTTCGCATACGCGGCGGTGTGGTTCCTGCTGCTCGGCGGCGTCCGGCCGGTCTTCGAGCTCCAGCGCAAGCGGCGCCGCGGCCCCGCGCCGCGACCGGGGTCGCCGAGCGGCGCGCCGGACTCCGACCCCGACCAGCTGGCCCGGCTCACCCATGCCCCGGCGTTCGTCTGGATCGGGCTCTTCCACGTGGTGACGCTCTGCTCACTGTTCGGCGGCGGCCGCTGGCTGCTCGGCCTCTGACCCGCGCCCCGCGGCGGTCCGGCGGCCCGCCCCCCGGCCGCGTACGCCGCCGGGGCGGCCCGGACCGCCGCGGAAACCGGCCCTCCCCGGGTGCGTATCCCCCGATCGTGCGCATCGCGGACGCCGCGGACGGCGGCGTGCCGGGACGGTTGCCTGATCAGCGCGGTGTGCGACGCAGGTACGTCGCAGTCGCACCGTTTTTGATCAGGATGGGCACCCTTGCCCAGCGATTAAAGTGAGGGCATGACCGAGAGCACCGCACTCCCCGCACTCTGGCCCGCCCCCGTCGCCTCGGGGGCGGTCGATGCGACCGTCACCGTGCCCGGCTCGAAATCGGTCACCAACCGCGGTCTGGTGCTCGCCGCCCTCGCCGCGGAGCCGGGCTGGCTGCGCCGCCCGCTCCGCTCCCGCGACACCCTCCTGATGGCCGAGGCGCTGCGCACCCTGGGCGTCGGCATCGAGGAGACCGCCTCCTCCAGCTCCGCCGAGCCCGGCGGCGGCGAGGCGTGGCGGATCATCCCGGCCGGTCTGCGCGGCCCGGCCACCGTCGACGTCGGCAACGCCGGCACGGTCATGCGCTTCCTGCCGCCGGTCGCCGCGCTCGCCGACGGCCCGGTCCGCTTCGACGGCGACCCGCGCTCGTACGAGCGTCCGCTGGGCGGGGTCATCGAGGCGCTGCGCGCCCTCGGCGCCCGGATCGACGACGACGGCCGCGGCGCGCTCCCCATGACGGTGCACGGCACCGGCACCCTCGACGGCGGCCCGGTCGCCGTCGACGCCTCCTCCTCGTCCCAGTTCGTCAGCGCGCTGCTGCTCTCCGCGCCCCGCTTCAACCAGGGTGTGGAGGTGCGGCACACCGGCGCCGCGCTGCCGTCCATGCCGCACATCCGGATGACGGTCGACATGCTGCGCGCCGCCGGCGCCCAGGTCGACACCCCGGAGGCGGGCGGCGAGCCGAACGTCTGGCGGGTCACCCCGGGCGCCCTGCTGGGCCGGGATCTCGTCGTCGAGCCGGATCTCTCCAACGCCCAGCCGTTCCTGGCCGCGGCGCTGGTCACCGGCGGCCGCGTCACCGTCCCGGACTGGCCGGCCCACACCACGCAGCCCGGTGACGCGCTGCGCGAGATCTTCACCGCGATGGGCGGCTCCTGCGAGCTGACCGAGGCCGGGCTGACGTTCACCGGCGGCGGCGCGATCCACGGCATCGACGTCGATCTCGGCGAGGTCGGCGAGCTGACCCCCGGCATCGCCGCCGTCGCGGCCCTCGCCGACTCCCCGTCCACGCTCCGCGGCGTCGCCCATCTGCGGCTGCACGAGACGGACCGCCTGGCCGCGCTCACCAAGGAGCTGAACAACCTCGGTGGCGATGTCACCGAGACCGCCGACGGCCTGCACATCCGCCCGCGCCCGCTGCACGGCGGCGTCTTCCACACCTACGAGGACCACCGCCTGGCGACCGCCGCGGCGCTCATCGGCCTCGTCGTCGAGGGGGTGGAGGTGGAGAACGTCGCGACGACCGCGAAGACCCTCCCGGACTTCCCCGCCCTGTGGACCGCCATGCTCGACCCGGCCGCACCGGCCGCCCGGAGAGGCTGAGGGTTCCGCACCATGCGCCGCTACGGCAAGAACCCCGATGAGGACGACGTCCGGGTCCGCCCGAACCGCAAGGGCAACCGCCCGCGTACCAACATCCGCCCCAAGCACGAGGACGCCAGCGAGGGCCTGGTCCTGACCGTCGACCGGGGGCGGCTGACCGTCCTCATCGACGACCGCACGGTCACCGCGATGAAGGCCCGTGAGCTGGGCCGCAAGAGCGCCGTCGTCGGCGACCGGGTGGCGGTGGTCGGCGACCTCAGCGGCGCCAAGGACACCCTGGCCCGTATCGTCCGCGTCGAGCCGCGCACCTCCACGCTGCGCCGGACGGCCGACGACGACGATCCGTACGAGCGCGTCGTCGTCGCCAACGCCGATCAGCTCGCCATCGTCACCGCCCTCGCCGACCCGGAGCCGCGCCCCCGGCTGATCGACCGCTGTCTGGTGGCGGCGTACGACGCGGGGCTCGATCCGCTGCTGGTGCTCACCAAGTCCGACCTCGCCCCGGCCGACACCCTCCTCGCCTCGTACGGCGCGCTCGGCGTCCCCTATCTGGTCACCAACCGCGACGAGCTGGCCGACGGTTCCGCCGCCGAGCAGGTCCGCGAGCGGCTGGCCGGCCGGATGACCGCCTTCGTCGGCCACTCCGGCGTCGGCAAGACCACGCTGGTCAACGCCCTGGTGCCGGAGCGCCGCCGGGCCACCGGCCATGTCAACGCACACACCGGCCGCGGCCGCCACACCACCACCTCGGCGCTGGCGCTGCCGCTGCCCGGCGGCACCGGCTGGGTGATCGACACCCCGGGCGTGCGCTCGTTCGGGCTGCACCACGTCGATCCCGCGCGGGTGGTGCTGGCCTTCCCCGACCTGGTGCCGGGCACCGAGGGCTGCCCGCGCGCGTGCAGCCACGACGAACCGGACTGCGCGCTGGACGGCTGGGTCGCCGAGGGCCACGCCGCTCCCGCGCGGCTGTACTCGCTGCGTCGGCTGCTGGCCACCCGCGAGCGACGCGAGGGCGACTGAGCCACCCAATCCCCTGCCCACCGTCCGGGGTAACTGCATAATCACACCGAGGCGGACGTAGCGGTCAGCGGCAGACGGAGGCATGGGACATGGCATGGCTGCTCGTCGTGGTGGCGGGGCTTCTGGAGACCGGCTTCGCGGTCTGCCTCAAGCTGTCGCACGGCTTCACCCGCCTCTGGCCGACGATCGCGTTCGCCGCGTTCGCGCTCGGCAGCTTCGGTCTGCTGACGCTGTCGCTGCGGAAGCTGGACGTCGGCCCGGCGTACGCGGTGTGGACGGGCATCGGCGCCGCCGGGACCGCCGTCTACGGCATGGTCTTCCTCGGCGACCTGACCTCCACGCTCAAGATCATCTCCATCGGCCTGGTCATCGCCGGCGTCATCGGCCTCCAGCTGTCCGGCTCGGCGCACTGACCCACACCACCCCTCCCCGGCCGTCCGCGCAGGTCAGCCGCCCGCCTTCCCGCGCCCCGGGCGCCCTGTCCGCCCCGGCACCCGGGCGAACGCCCCGCGCACCAGCCGCGCCACCGCCTCGCTCTCCGCGTCCCGGCCCGCCGCGGCCGTACGGGCACCGGCCCCGGGCGGCTCCGGGCGGGCGGGGGCGACCACGCAGGAGAGAGTGAGCCGGGCGGCCGCCTCGCACGCGGTGTCCAGCGCGGGCAGCTCCTCGTCCGGCCAGTGCGGCGCCAGCGCCGCCACCGCACGCTCCCGGAACCGGCCGACGAGATCGGTGGGCCCGGGCGGCGGCCCCTCCCCCGCGCCCTGCCGCTGCGCCGGGACGGCCCGCCGGGCACCACGCGGCCGCGCCGGCACCGGTCCGGCCGCCCACCGGGGCGGCAGCCGCTCGCCCCAGCAGCCCGTCAACGCGGCCCTGACCAGCGGATTGGTGCGCGCCGTACGCAGCGTCCAGGCGGCCGCCGCGGCGACCCGCGCCGCCGCGTCACCGGCCGGGGCGGGCGAGGAGCCGGGCCGGTCGGCCGCGCCCCCGGACCGGCCGGACGGCGCCCCGGCCCGTACGGACGGCCCGCCCGGGTCCCCCTGACATCCGGTCAGCGCCCGTTCGACGCCCGCCAGGTAGGCGTCCAGTTCGCGGCGCACCAGCGCGCGGGCCAGTCCGGACTTGCTGCCGAACTCGTTGTAGAGGGTCTGCCGGGAGACCCGGGCGGCGGCCGCCACATCGACCATCCGGACCGCCGCCCAGGGCTGGTCCGCGAGCGCCGCGTAGGCGGCGTCGAGCAGGGCTTCCCGCGCTGTCGGCATCGTCGCCTCCCGCCTGACCGGTCCCATATGACCGGTGTGCGCACAGAATTGAGGCGCCGCCGGGGACTGTCAAGGGGCGCCGCGTGCGGCCGTCCGGGGCCTATCCGCCCGGCGGGGCCCGATCATGTGGCTGTCCGTGCATACCAGTAGATACTGTTCGTACATGCCCGACTATCACGATGATCTCCGTCTCGGACACGTCCTCGCGGACGCCGCGGACGCCGCCACCATGGAACGGTTCAAGGCGCTCGACCTCAAGGTGGAGACCAAACCGGACATGACGCCGGTCAGCGAGGCGGACAAGGCCGCCGAGGAGCTGATCCGCGGTCATCTCCAGCGGGCCCGGCCGCGTGACTCCGTCCTCGGCGAGGAGTTCGGCTCCTCCGAGGGCACCGGCCCGCGCCGCTGGATCATCGATCCGATCGACGGCACCAAGAACTACGTGCGCGGCGTCCCGGTCTGGGCCACCCTGATCGCGCTGATGGAGCGGGGCAAGGACGGCGACCGCCCGGTCGTCGGCATCGTCTCCGCCCCGGCGCTGGGCCGTCGCTGGTGGGCGGCCGAGGGGCTGGGCGCCTTCACCGGCCGCAGCCTGACCTCCGCCAGCCGGCTGCGGGTCTCCGAGGTCGGCAGCATCCGGGACGCCTCGTTCGCGTACTCCTCGTTGACCGGCTGGGAGGAGCGGGACAAGCTCCCCGGCTTCCTCGACCTGAGCCGCGACTGCTGGCGGACGCGCGCGTACGGCGACTTCTGGCCGTACATGATGGTCGCCGAGGGCTCGGTGGACATCTGCGCGGAGCCGGAGCTGTCGCTGTGGGACATGGCGGCGTGCGCCGTCGTGGTGCAGGAGGCCGGCGGCCGCTTCACCGGCCTCGACGGCGTCCCGGGCCCGCACAGCGGCAACGCCGCGGCCTCCAACGGCCTGCTCCACGACGATCTGCTGGCGTACGTGGGCGACGCCCCCAACTGACCCCGCACCTGGCGCGCGACGCGCGAAGAGGCCGGAGCCCCATGGCATCCGGCCTCTTCGGCTGGTACGGCAAGCGGGTGGCCGCCCGCGACCGGACCGCCCCGAGGGAGACGGCCCGGCGCGCGGGGTGGCCGGTCAGCCGCGCAGGGCCTGGACCGCGGCGTCGAGCCGCTTGCCGTAGTCCGCGTCCGCCTTGCGGAAGTTGTCGATCGCGCGCTGGGCGATGTCGTCGCGGGACACCTTGGCGATGAAGCCCGCGAGGTTGTTCACCAGCCGCTCCTTCTCGTCCTCCGACATCAGGCGGTAGAGGTTGCCCGCCTGCACGAAGTCGTCGTCCTCGGCATGCGAGGGGGCCGCGCTCTCGCCGGTGGCGCCGGAGAGCTGGAAGGGCTCCCACAGCGGGCGGCCGGTCTGGGCGGGACCGCCGAAGCTGTTCGGCTCGTAGTTCTTCGCGCCCGCGTGACGGCCGTCGTACATCACGCCGTCCCGGCCGTGGGTGCGCGCCTCGGTGGCGTGCGGGCGGTTGACCGGCAGGTGGTCGGCGTTGATGCCGACGCGGTAGCGGTGCGCGTCGCCGTACGCGAAGAGACGGCCCTGGAGCATCTTGTCGGGCGAGGGGCCGATCCCCGGCACGAAGTGGTGCGGGGAGAAGACCGACTGCTCGACCTCGGCGAAGATGTTCTGCGGGTTGCGGTTCAGCTCCAGCTTGCCGATCTCGATGACCGGGTAGTCCGCGTGCGGCCACACCTTGGTGAGGTCGAACGGGTTGAAGCGGTAGTTCGCGGCCTCGGCGGCGGGCATGATCTGCACGCCGACCGTCCAGCTCGGGAAGTCGCCGCGCTCGATGGACTCCCGCAGGTCACGCTGGTGGCTGTCCGGGTCCCTACCGGCGACCTCGGCGGCCTCCTCGCTGGTGAGGTTCTTGATCCCCTGGTCGGTCTTGAAGTGGTACTTGACCCAGAAGACCTCGCCCGCCTCGTTGCTCCACTGGAAGGTGTGCGAGCCGAAGCCGTCCATGTGGCGGTAGGACGCGGGGATGCCGCGGTCACCGAAGAGCCAGGTCACCTGGTGCGTCGCCTCGGGCGACAGGCCCCAGAAGTCCCAGACGTTGTCCGCCTCCTGCGAGCCGGTGTACGGGTCGCGCTTCTGGGTGTGGATGAAGTCGGGGAACTTGATGGCGTCCTTGATGAAGAACACCGGGGTGTTGTTGCCGACGAGGTCGTAGTTGCCGTCCTCGGTGTAGAACTTCAGCGCGAAGCCGCGCGGGTCACGCACCGCGTCGGCCGCACCGAGGTTGCCCGCGACGGTCGAGAAGCGCAGGAACGTCTCGGTCTGCTTGCCGACCTCGGAGAGGAACCTCGCGCGGGTGTACTTGGTGACATCCGCGGTGACGGTGAAGGTGCCGTACGCACCGGCGCCCCGGGCGTGGACGATGCGCTCCGGGATCCGCTCGCGGTTGAAGTGGGCGAGCTTCTCGATCAGGAGCTGGTCCTGGATCAGTCCGGGTCCACCCAGGCCGGCCGTCTCGCTGTTCTGGTTGTCCGCAACCGGAGCTCCGGACTCCGTGGTCAGCGGTCCCGTGGTGCTCTCTACCGACACGTGCGCCTCCTGAAGTCTGCTACCTGCCCTTGGCTTGCGCCGTCGCCGATCCTACATTGGACATTGTCTAAGTCAAGAAGACCCCGAAAGTCGTACCCGATCCGGTGATGGACGGCGCACTGTTACCCTGGGCGTATCTGACTGATAGGTGAATGGCATGAGTGACCTGCTGGAACGGCTTCGGGAACGCGGCTGGCGACTGACCGCACAGCGGCGCGTGGTCGCCGAGGTGCTGGACGGTGACCACGTCCACTACACCGCCGACGAGGTGCACGCCCGCGCGACCGAACGGCTCCCCGAGATCTCCCGCGCCACCGTCTACAACACCCTCGGCGAGCTGGTCTCGCTCGGCGAGGTGCTGGAGGTCAGCACGGACGGCCGCGCCAAGCGCTACGACCCCAACGCCCACCACGACCACCAGCACCTGGTGTGCTCGCGCTGCGGCACCATCCGGGACGTCCACCTCCACGGCGACCCGCTCTCCGCACTCCCCGAGCCCGAGCGGTTCGGCTTCCAGGTCTCCGAGGTGACGGTGACCTACCGGGGCCTGTGCCCCACCTGCGCCGCCACCTCCTGAAGCCGCGGACCCGCCCCGTCCGGGCCGCCCCGCCCCCTTGACCGGCTCGCACCCCACCGGGTGCGGGCCCGTTGCCGTGCCCGCGTCCGGCCTCCAGCGGCGTCCGTGCATACGACGAAGGCCCGGATTCTCGAAAGAATCCGGGCCTTCGTCTTCAGTAGCGGGGACAGGATTTGAACCTGCGACCTCTGGGTTATGAGCCCAGCGAGCTACCGAGCTGCTCCACCCCGCGTCGTTGTGCTGTTCACTCTAGACCCACGCCGACGACCAGCGCAAATCCGGTCCCCGGGAGCGGCACCGGACCGCCCCCGGGGAAAAGCCGTCAGGCGCTCAGCTCCTCCTGGAGCGCCTCCTGCAACCGGGCCGCCCGCTCGGCGACCTCCGGCGGCCCCAGCTCCACCGCGCGCGCACACCACGACCCGGCCTCGGCCAGGGCGCCGCGCCGCGCGGCCAGCAGCGCCAGCCGGAGCGCGGCCCGGCCGTGGCCGTCACGGGCCGCCCGCTGCCACCACAGGGCGGCCTCGGGCAGGCTGCCCTCGCGGGCCAGGAGCAGCCCGAGGTTGAAGGCGCCGTTACGGCTCCCGGCCTCGGCGGCCGCGCGGTACCAGCGGGCCGCCTCGACCGTCTCCCCCCGGGCCGCCGCGAACATCCCGACCCGGACCTGGGCCCGGCGGTGCCCCTGGGCTGCCGCCTTCTCGTACCAACGGGTCGACTCGGCGTCCGGCTTCCGCGCCTGCCCCGTGGGCCAGGGGTCGTCGGCCTTCGTGACCTCCGCGGACCGGCGGTCCAGCAGATCGGCGAGGCGGAACGCCGCCTCCGCGCTGCCGCCCTCCGCCGCGCAGCGCAGATGCGGCTCCGCGTCCTCGTCCGCACCCTCGCGCTGCTGGGCGATGGCGACCTGGAGCGCCGCCTCGGTGTGGCCGGCCGCGGCCGCCCGCTCGTACCAGATCCGGGCGGCGCGCTCGCTGCCCCGTCCGGCGAACAGGATGCCGAGGTTGAACGCCGCGTCCACGCTGCCGGCCTCTGCCGCCTTGGAGAACCACGGCTCGGCACCGGCCGCGTCGCCCCGCTGGAGCAGCAGGATGGCCAGCGCGTTGGCGGCCTCCCGGTGTCCGGCGTACGCGGCGCGGCGGTACCACTGCTCCCCGCGCCCGGCCCGGCCCTGCTCGGCGCAGAGCAGCCCGAGGTTGTAGGCGCCGTTGACGTCACCCGCGTCGAGCGCCGCGCGGTACCAGCGCTCCGCGGTCTGCAGCTCACCGCGGTCGGCGTGGAGCGCGCCCAGGGCGTTGGCGGCGTTGCCGTCGCCGTCCTGGGCGGCGCGGCGCCACCACTCGGCGGCGCTCTCGGTGTCTCCGGCGTCGCGCAGCAGGAAGGCCAGCGCGCAGGCGGCCTTCGGCTCGCCGTCCTTGGCGGCGGAGAGGTACCAGCGCCCCGCCTCCTGGACGTCGCCGCGCTCCTCCAGCAACGTGCCGAGCTGGAGCGCCGCGCGCCGGTGTCCGCGCGCGGCGGCCTGGCGGTACCACTGTTCGGCCTCGGCCTCCCGGCTGAGCTCGCCGTAGGCGGGCGTCGCGCGGCGGTCGGCGCCGCGCCCCTCCTCGATGAGCCGGGCGAGGCGGTAGGCCGCCTCCCGGTGCCCGCGCTCGGCCGCGGTGCGGAACCACCGCTCGGCGCCGATGTCCCCGCGGTGTTCGAGCAGGTCGGCAAGGGCGTACGCGCCCAGGCAGTGGCCCGATTCGGCGGACTGGCGCAGCCAGTACTCGGCTGCGGGCTCGTCCCCGCGCTCGCGGTGGTGGCGCCCGAGGGCGTGTGCGGCGGCGGCGGACCCGGCGACCGCGGCGATCCGCCACCAGCCCGCCGCCTCGTCCGTGTAGCCCCGCTGATGCAGCAGTACGCCGAGATTGTTCGCGGCCGCGCGGTCACCCGCGACGGTCGCGGAGCGCAGGTACGGCTCGGCGCCGTCGAGATCCCCGCGGCGCAGCAGCAGCGCGCCCAGTGCGCTCATGGCCGCGGTGTCGCCGGCCTCCGCGGCGCGGCGGTGACCGGATTCGGTCACGGCCTCCGACGCGTCGGTCGCCTCCGCGGCGTCCATTTCGTCCATCGGCAACTCGGATGTGCGCCCTTCATCAGGCGCATGCACAAACCGGTCCGTCTCCAACAACCTTGCCTTGTCCCCCATAAGAGCCATCGTCGCACCACCCGTAACCCTCGTACACCTGGTATACAGCACCCGGCGAGGTCACTTCAGCGGTTTGTCGACTTCCCGACACAACGACTTGCCAAACTCCAGCACACAGGTTCCCCACATCGGCTGTTCGACGGGGCTGTGCACAGGAAGAACGCGGCCGACCGGTCGGGTACCCGGTACGGCCGCGCTCATGACGAAGGCCCGGATTCTCGAAGAATCCGGGCCCTCGTCGTCAGTAGCGGGGACAGGATTTGAACCTGCGACCTCTGGGTTATGAGCCCAGCGAGCTACCGAGCTGCTCCACCCCGCGTCGTTGTGGTCTCAACCTACCACGGCACGGGGCGGGGTCCGCGCAGGCCCCGCCCCGGCTCACGGTGCCCGGTGGCCGCCGGGGAGTCCGGCGGCCGCCGCGGGCGGCCCGGGCGGTCAGCCGCCGGAGCCGCCGCCCTTCTTGTCCGCCTTCTTCTCGGCGGCCGCGGCGCGGTCCAGCGCCTCCTTGAGCTTCTTCTGGGCGTCGCCGTACGCACTCCAGTCGCCGTCGACCCGGGCCTTCTCGCCCGCCTCGTACGCCTTCTGCGCGTCGGTCAGCGCCTCCTGCACCGACTGGTCCGACGGCGGCCGGGTCGTCTCCCCGCCGGCCGGCGGTTCCTCGCCCGGTGCGGTGCTGCTCGGTGCCTTCTTGCCGAAGACGACGTCCAGCGCGTCCTTGAGGGAGTTCTCCAGGACGGGCTTGTTGTCGCCGTAGCTCACCAGCACCTTCTTCAGGAGCGGGTAGTTGGTGTTGGCGCCGCGCAGATAGACCGGCTCGACGTAGAGCAGACCGCCGTCCAGCGGCACGGTCAGCAGGTTGCCGTACTCGATCTCCGAGTCACCGAACTTCTTGAGGATGTTCAGTTCGTTGGCGATCTGCGGATCGGAGTTGAACTTCGACTGCACCAGCTGCGGGCCCGGCACCGGCGTCTCCGACGGCAGCTTCAGAATTCTGATCTTGCCGTAGTCGCCGCTGGTGGCGTTCGCATCGACGGCCATGAACGCCCCGAGGTTGTCCCTCTTGTTGGGCGTGAACGTCGTCGTCAGTGAGAACGTCTGATCCTTCTGGTCCGGCATCTTCATGCTCAGGTAGTACGGCGGCACGGAGTTGCCCGACTTGTTGGTCGGATCGTTGGGGATCTGCCAGCGCTCGGAGCCGGTGTAGAAGGTGCCCGGGTCCGTGACGTGGTACGTCGTCAGCAGCTGCCGCTGGACCTTGAAGAGGTCCTGCGGGTAGCGCAGATGCTCCATCAGCTGCGGGCTGATCTTGCTACGCGGCTCGACCGTGCCCGGGAAGGACTTCATCCAGGTCTTGAGGACCGGGTCCGCCTTGTCCCACTGGTAGAGCTTGACGCTGCCGTCGTAGGCGTCGACGGTCGCCTTCACGGAGTTGCGGATGTAGTTGACCTGGTTCTGCTGGGCCATCACCGCCCGCTGTCCGTTGGTCAGCGAATCGGCGGTGGTGTCGCCGAGCGTGGTCCGCGAGGCGTACGGATAGCCGTTGCTCGTGGTGTACGCGTCGACGATCCACTGGACCCGGCCGTTGATGACCGCCGGGTAGGCGTCGCCGTCGATGGTCAGCCACGGCGCGACCGCTTCGACGCGCTCCTTGGGCGTGCGGTTGTAGAGGATCTTCGAACCGTCGCCGATCGCCCCGGAGTAGAGGATCTGCGGCTCACCGAACGCCACCGCGTAGGCGGCGCGGTTGACCGGGTTGGAGAGGCTGACGCCGCTCTTGCCCTGGTAGGTGTAGCTCTTCTCGCCGCTGTCGTCGGAGTAGTCCAGCTCCTTCTGCGGACCGCCGACGATGGAGTACTGCGTGGTCTTCTCGCCGTAGTAGATCCGCTGCTCGTACTCCGGCAGCTTGCCCTTGGACGGCAGGTCGGACTCGGTGTACTTCGGGCCGCCGCCCTCGGAGGTCTCGGTGCCCTTCGCCGCCACCGCGCCGTAGCCGTGGGTGTACTTGAAGTGGTCGTTGATCCAGTTGCGCTCGGGGATACCGGCGATGTTCAGCTCGCGCAGACCGATGACGGTGTCCTGCTCGACGCCGTCCTTGTCCTTGTAGCGGTCGACGTCGAGGGTCGAGGGGAACTGGTAGTAGCCGCGCACCTGCTGCTGTTGCTGGAACGCCGGGGAGACGACGTTCGGGTCGAGCAGGCGCATGCTGGCGGTGGTGTCGGCGTTGTCCCGGAGCTTCTGACTCTCGGCCTTGCTGCCGGGCTGGTAGTCGCCCTTGTAGCCGGTGACCTTCGAGTCCTGGATGTCGTACGCGTCCCGCGTCGCCTTGATGTTCTGCTTGATGTACGGCGCTTCCTTGGCCTGCTCGTTCGGCTGGACCTGGAACTTCTGCACGATCGCCGGGTAGAGCCCGCCGATCAGCACCGCCGAGAGGACCATCAGGCCGAAGCCGATGACCGGCAGCTGCCAGGTGCGGCGCCACAGGGTCGCGAAGAACAGCACCGCGCAGATCGCCGCGATGAAGAACAGGATCGTCTTCGCCGGGAGGTAGGCGTTGGCGTCGACGTACCGCAGGCCCGTCCAGCCGTCGGCGGAGCGCAGCCCGCTCGACTTCACGGCGAGGCCGTAGCGGTCGAGCCAGTACGCGACGGCCTTGAGCGAGACGAAGAGGCCCAGCAGCACCGACAGATGGCCGGTGGCCGCGGCGGTCGCGCGCGAGCCGGGGCTGGTGAGCCGCAGGCCGCCGTAGAGGTAGTGGGTGAGCGCGGCGGCGACCAGGCAGAGCACCGCGGCGGCGAAGCCGAAGCTCAGCAGGAAGCGGTACCAGGGCAGGTCGAAGGCGTAGAACGCGACGTCCTTGCCGAACTGCGGGTCCTTCTGGCCGAACGGCACGCCGTTGATCCACTGGAGCCAGGTGCGCCACTCACCGGACGCGGAGGCGCCGGCGACCAGCCCGACGACCGTGGAGATCGCCAGCAGCACCCACTTCTTGAAGGGCGCCAGGCTCATGCGGTAGCGGTCCAGGCTCTGCTGCTCCATGGACATCGCGCTGAGCGGCGGCCGCAGGCGGTGGGCCAGCCAGATGTTGACGCCGACGACCACGGCCATCAGCACGCCGAAGACGGCGAAGAGGCCGATCTTCGTCCACAGGGTCGTGGTGAAGACGGAGGCGTACTTCACCGAGCGGTACCAGAGCCAGTCGGTCCAGAACCCGGAGAACATCACAAAGAGCATGGCCAGGACGGCCAGTACGCCCACCGTCATGAAAAGGGTCCGGGCCCGCCGCGACGGCCGGCCGACTCTCATCCGTGGCCCGGAGGGGCCTCCGCCGCGGTCCGGCATCTGGAAAGCCAAGGTGCGCACCTCGAAGATCGCTGTCGTGTGGAACAGGCCCGGAGATAGTAGGACCCACTCCACCAACTTACGAAGGCTTTACCCGGTTCCCGATTTCCGGGCTTCACAGGGCACGATGTGAAACATGACGAACAACCCCGTGGACGGCACCCCCCTCGCCGCCTCTCCGCTGACCCGCGCGGTACTCGAGATCGACGAGTACAGCGCCGGGCTGGGCTGGGACCAGCCCGCCCGACTCTTCGCCCTCGTGGACTCCGCCAAGCTGCGGGAACAGGAGCCCGCGCTCGCCTCCCAGCTGGGCATCGACGACGACGCGGCCGCGTCGCTGACCCCCGTCGAGCAGGACGAGATCCCGGCCGGTGCCCCGCTCGACGAATTCCTCGCCACCATCGCCTGGCCCGACGCGGTCGCCGGCTGCGCGCTGACCGTGGAGCGGCTGATGCTGCCGCCGTCGGCCGAGGACTCGGTGCCCGCGGGGCTGGACGAGAAGCAGCTCGCCGCGTGGGTGGCCGAGCACTCGGACCGTCAGGAGGTCCGGATGACCGTGGCGGTGCTGCGGGACGGCTCCCGCGAGTCGGCGCTGCGGCTGCGCGAGAAGGACGCGACGTCCGAGGTGCTCACGGGCGCCTCGCTGGTGCCGGGCCTCGCGGACGCGCTGGCGGCGACGTTCGAGGCATGACCGGCGGCGTCCGGCGTACGGGGCGGCTCCCCGTACGCCGGACGCGCCTCAGTGGGATATGGAGCAGCTGGGCAGGCCCTGGGGGTGCCCGCTGCTGATCTTCTTCAGCGCCTGGACGGCGTCGCCTATGGTGTCGACCTTCACGAGGGTGAGGCCCTCGGGGGTGTCCTTCGCCGCGGAGGCGCAGTTGTCCTTCGGCGTGAGGAAGTACTCGGCGCCCTTGGCCCGCGCGCCGACCGTCTTCATCGAGATGCCGCCGATCGGGCCGACCTTGCCCTGGTCGTCGATGGTGCCGGTGCCGGCGATGAACTTGCCGCCGGTGAGGCTCTGCTTGCTGAGCTTGTCGACGATGCCGAGGGCGAACATCAGCCCGGCGCTGGGGCCGCCGACGTCGGCGAGCTTGACGTCGATGGTGAACGGGAAGATGTGGTCGACGCCCGCCTGGATACCGACCAGGGCACGGCCGCCCTCGGCCTTCACCGTGGGCACCGTGATGTCCTTGCGGCCGCCCTCGGGCCGCTGTCCCTTCTTCTCGGCGGCCGCCGCGTTCTTGGCGGGGATGACGGTGAAGACGACCTTCTCCCCCGGCTTGTGACGGGTGACGAGCTTGGTGACGTCGTCCTTCGCCTTCACCGGCGTACCGTCCACCGCCTTGATCACATCGCCGGCGTGCAGCAGTCCGTCGGCCGGCTTGCCCTTGAGCACGGAGGCGACGACGGTCTGCGTGGCGACGGGGATGTGGAGCTGCTCGAGCGCCGCGACCTTGGCGCTCTCCTGCGACTGGGAGAACTCCTCGGCGTTCTCCTGGTCGGCCTGCTCCGCGGTCTGCCCCTCGGGGTAGAGCGTCTTGTGCGGGACGACGGCGCTGTCGGGGTCGAGCCAGCCGTAGACCGCCTCCAGGAGATTCATGGAGTAGTCCGGGCCGGTGACGCGGACGGTGGTCATGTTGAGGTGACCGTCGGTCGGATACGTCTTGCGGCCGGAGATCTGCAGCACCGGCTTGCCCTCGTGTTCGCCGAGGGTGTTCACGGTGGGGCCCGGCGACATCTCGGAGTACGGCACGGGGATGAGCACCCCGGCGCAGAGCAGCGCGATCAGCATCAGTATCGAGGCGAGCAGCGTCGCGGTGCGGCGTGGCATGGAACGACAGTACGGGACGGGTATGACAACCGGCTCGCGGGGCCGTCCGTACGAGGCGGACGGCCGGTCCGGCGTCCGCCCGCCGCCCGGTGTGTTCCGGTTCGGCGGGCGGACGCCGGGTCAGACCAGATCGGATCCGGAGTGCTCGCGCTCCATCGCGGCCCGGAAGCGTTCGTATCCGGCCAGCTCCGCGATGTCGCCGCCGCTTCTGCGGTTGCGTTGTGCCCAGGTGCTCCACAGCATGGCGGCGAGCGCGGCGAGGACCGGAATCAACAGCCAGAGGAGCGCACCCATAGTGGCCTCCCGAAAGTGTCCCACCGCTATCGACGAATAAGCAGATTAACCTTCTGCCAGGTCAACGCTCACGCCCGGGGGCAGGTTACGCAACCGGAACCCACCCACCCGGTTGGCTCCGTGGCCGGGGGCCGACCGGGCGGCGCGGCGGGGCCGGGCGTGTGAGCGGGCGGCGTGTCGTCAGGCGCCGACCCACTCCTCGGTGCCGTCGGAGAAGGTCTGGTGCTTCCAGATCGGGACCGTCGCCTTGAGGTCGTCGATCAGCCGGCGGCAGGCGGCGAACGCCTCGGCGCGGTGCGGGCAGGAGACCGCGACGACCACGGCGAGGTCGCCGACGGCCAGATCGCCGACGCGGTGGACGGCGGCCAACGCGCGGACCGGGAAGTCGGCGGCGACCTTCTCGGCGACCTGCCGCAGCTCCGCCTCGGCCGTCGGATGCGCGGAGTAGCCCAGCGCGTCGACGTCGGTGCCGCCGTCGTGCGAGCGGACCGTGCCGACGAACAGCGCGGTACCGCCCGCCGCGGCGTCGCCGACGGCCGCGAACACCTCGTCGACGGAGAGCGGCGTCTCGCGGACCGCCAGCAGCCGGACGGGGTCGGCCGCGCCCCGCTCTCCGGGGTGGTCACGGCCTGGGGTCGGGGTGACGTGCGTGCCAGACATGCCGCCATCGTGCCCCACCGCACCCCGGAAGGGGAATGGCCGTTCCCCCTGGCCCGGGGCGCGCCGCCTGGAGGGTCCTCCAGGCGCGGCCCCGCCCGCCGCGCCCGGGGGTCCGCGTCAGATCCGGCGGCGGGCCTTGCGGGCGCGGCGCACCAGGGCGGCGGTGCCCAGGAGGGCGACGGTCGCGCCGGCGGCCCCCGCGGCGGTGGCGTCCTTGCGGCCCAGGCGGCGGCCGGCCACGGTGTGCCGCCCGGCGACCTCCTCCAGCAGCTCGGCGAGGACCTCCTCGTTGGTCCACCGGGGCCGCCAGCCCGCCTCGTGCAGCCGGCTGCCGCTGACCACCCAGGGGTGCATGGTGTACGCGAGGTCCCCGGCGGGTGAGGGGGTCAGCCCGATGCGGTGCAGCCGGGCCGCGGCGCCCAGGGCGACGGACGACGGCAGCTCCATGCGCCGGATACCGGACAGCTCCTCGACCTCTTCCTGGTCCAGCCAGCCGTCGCAGCCGACCGCCAGCTCGCCCTCGACCTTCTCCAGGGCGGCGTACTCCAGGGCGCTGACCAGGTCCTCGACGTGGCAGAACTGCCAGGCGGGGCGGGAGCCGGCGACGACCAGGAGGCGCGGCGACTCGAAGTACCGGGTCAGCGCGGTGTCGGTGCCGCCCACGAGGACGGCGGGCCGCACGACGGTGCAGTTCAGGCCGGGGTGGGCGCGGGGTGCCCGCTGGGCGAGGCGTTCGATCTCCAGGAGGTCGCCGACCCCGGTGGCGTCGGCGGTCGCCCGCAGCTCGGCGTCCTCGGCGAGCGGGATGTCGTTGTCGGGCAGTGCGCCGTAGACCATCGCGGAGGTGCACAGCACGACGCGGTGCACCCCCGCGGCGGCCGCGGCGGTGAGGACGGTCTGGGTGCCGCGGACGTTGTAGGCGGTGCGGGCGGCGGCGTCGGACTCCAGGTCGAGGTCGAGCGCGAGGTGGACGACGACGTCGGCGCCGTGCAGTTTCTCGGCGATGGCCGGGTCCCGGATGTCCAGGACGTGCCAGTGGGCCTCGGGGACGTCGCCGCGCCGCTCGTCGATGGCGATGACCTGCTTGACCTCGTCGGATGCGGCCAGGGCGCGGGTCAGCAGCGCGCCGACGCCGGTGGCGGCTCCGGTGACGGCGACGATGGGACGGCGGCCGGGCCGCGGGGCCGGTTCTTCGGTACCGCGTCCGGTCTGCGGGGTCGGGGCGTCAGCGTTTCGCGCTGCGCGAACGGTCGGATCTGGGGAACTCACCGGGCGTCTCCAGCGGTTGTCTTCAGTACGTATGCGTACCGCCGCGTACGTACAGGTGGCGTCCATCCTGCCGCAGGCGTCCCGAGAGCGGGCACCGAGCCCCGATGCTCGGAGGGTGTCTACGCTGGAGGGTGATGTCGGGCAGCCGCCGTCGGCCGAGGGCCGGCGGCCCTACGAGCCGAGGAAACCCGTGAGTGACACCCCATTCGGATTCGGCCTTCCGCCGGAGGAGCCGGAGGACGGCGACAACGGCAAGAAGAAGGGCGGCCAGGGAGGTAGCCAGGGCCCCGCGGACCCGTTCGGGTTCGGCAGCGGGAGCGGTGGCGCGGACAACCCGTTCGCGGCGCTCTTCGGCGGCATGGGCGGCCCGGAGGGCCAGATGAGCCCCGGCGACCTCGGCGCCGCCTTCCAGAAGCTGGGCCAGATGCTCTCGTACGAGGGCGGGCCGGTGAACTGGGAGATGGCCAAGGACATCGCGCGGCAGACGGTCGCGCAGGGCACCGAGGCCGGGGGCAAGGACGAGTCCGTCTCGCCCGGTGAGCGCACCGCGGTCGAGGAGGCGGTCCGCCTGGCCGATCTGTGGCTGGACGGTGTGACGTCGCTGCCGTCGGGCGCCGGGACGGTCGTGGCGTGGAGCCGGGCGGAGTGGGTCGAGGAGACCCTGCCGGTCTGGAAGGACCTGGTGAATCCGCTCGCGGAGCGCGTCGGGTCGGCGATGGGCGATGTGCTGCCCGGTGAGATGCAGGCGATGGCCGGTCCGCTGCTGGGCATGATGCGCTCCATGGGCGGCGCGATGTTCGGCACCCAGATCGGGCAGGCGCTGGGCGTCCTGGCGGGCGAGGTCGTCGGTTCGACGGACGTGGGCCTGCCGCTGGGCCCGGCCGGCAAGGCGGCGCTGCTGCCCAAGAACATCGCGACGTTCGGCTCCGGTCTCGGCGTGCCCGAGGAGGAGGTGCGGCTCTACCTGGCGCTGCGGGAGGCCGCCCATCAGCGGCTGTTCGCGCATGTGCCGTGGCTGCGCTCGCATCTGTTCGGGGCCGTGGAGGGGTACGCCCGCGGCATCAAGGTCGACACCTCGAAGCTGGAGGACGTCGTCGGCCAGATCGACCCGCAGCACCCCGAGGAGCTGCAGAACGCGCTGCAGTCCGGCATGTTCCAGCCGGAGGACACCCCGGAGCAGAAGGCTGCGCTGGCGCGGCTGGAGACGGCGTTGGCGCTGGTCGAGGGCTGGGTGGACGCGGTCGTCCACGCCGCCGCGGCGCCGCATCTGCCGTCGGCGGACGCGCTGCGGGAGACGCTGCGGCGGCGCCGGGCGACCGGTGGTCCGGCGGAGCAGACGTTCTCCACGCTGATCGGGCTGCAGCTGCGGCCGCGGCGGCTGCGGGACGCCTCCCGGCTGTGGGCGTCGCTGACGGACGCCCGGGGTCTGGAGGGGCGCGACGGTCTGTGGGCGCACCCGGACATGCTGCCGACCGGCGCCGATCTCGACGACCCGGACGGCTTCGTGCACCACGAGCAGATGGACTTCTCCGAGCTGGACAAGATGCTGGGTGACGCGGCGAGCGGCGGCAAGGAGCCGCGGAAGCCGCAGGCGGACGGCGGTTCCGGTGCGGACGGCGGGAGCGGCGGGAGCGGCGGGAGCGGTTCCCAGGGCGACGGTGACCGGTGAGTCTGCACGACGAGGCGGCGCGGGCGCTCAAGGAGTGGTCCGCGCCGTCGCCTGCCCAGGAAGAGCTGCGGCTTTCGTACCTGGAGCATCTGGCCGCGTACCCCGACGGCATGGGGAAGCCCTGCGCCGCGGGCCATCTGACGGCGAGCGCGCTGGTGGTCGACCCGGCGGGCGGGCGGGTGCTGCTGACGTTGCACCGCAAGCTGAAGATGTGGCTGCAGATGGGCGGCCACTGCGAGCCCGGGGACGCCACGTTGGCGGACGCGGCGCTGCGCGAGGCGCGTGAGGAGTCCGGTATCGCGCGGGGGCTGGAGCTGCTGCCCGGCGGTCCGGTGCGGCTGGATCGCCATCACACGCCGTGTGCCTGGCATCTGGATGTGCAGTTCGCGGCGGTGGCGCCCGAGGGCGCGGTGGAGCGGATCAGTGACGAGTCGCTGGATCTGCGGTGGTTCCGGTACGACGAGGTCGCCGCCGTGGCGGACGATTCGGTGGTGCGGCTGGTCGAGGGCGCGCGGGCGCTGTTGTAGCGGTCGGCCGGAGGGCCGGGCCCGGGTGGTGTTCCGTCCGGGCCCGGCCCTGCGGTGTCAGTTGGTGAAGATGTTGCCCTGGTTGTAGCCGCGGGCGCCCTGCTGGCCCATGCCGAACTGTGCGGCGAGGCCGGAGCCGATGACGGCGTTCTGCGGCGGAAGCAGTTCGCTGGGCTGGACCAGGGCGTATCCCTGGCCGAGGAAGCTCAGCTCCCAGCCCTCGCCGGTGCTGCCGCGGCGCCGCCAGACGCCGGAGGAGTGCGTCTGGGCCTGCATCTGGACCCGCAGCGACGCGGACCAGGCGACGACCGCATCGGCGTCGGCGTTGACGTAGGTCTCGGGGGTGACCGGCAGCATCAGCGGCTGGCCGGAGGTCATCAGGACGACCTTGCCCTGACCTGCGATGTTGAGCTGGTACTTGCCGGTGCCGGAGATGCCGTACCGGCTGTCGACGGAGACGGCGTCCCAGTGGAGCCCGGAGTCGAGCGCCAGGACGTAACTGCTGTCGACGGTCAGGCCCTGGTGGTCCACGTCGAGGATGTGGACGTACTGGGCGAGGTTGGCGAGGTAGACGGTGCCCTGGCCGGAGATGCGCATCAGGTCCAGGCCCTCGCCGGTGACGGCGCGGGCGTAGTGCTGGCCCTGGGTCTGGTAGTCACCCTCGAATTCGAGGAGTCCCTGGTAGGCGACCATGGAGCCCTTGCGGGCGAGGAGGTCCTCGTGTCCTTCGAGGGCGACGCGCAGCAGCTGGGAGTTCTGCAGGGCGTAGCGGTCCTGGGTCTGTGCCTCGGTGTGGGCGAAAAGCGGGCTCTGCATGTTTCTCGGTCCCCCTTCAGCCCCGGGCCCGGAGCCGGTCGGTGCTGTCCTCGCTGGGCTGGACGACGACGAAGCCCTGGCCGGAGAAGCCGAGCTGGTACGCCTCGCCGCTGCCGCGTCCGATCATCGAGGACGCCTTGAAGCTGCGCTTGCCCTTCATCTTCAGGTTGGTCGACCAGGCCACGAGGGCGTCGGGGTCGACGTACGTCTCGTCCTCACCGCGCCCGCAGTCGACGACGATGGGGGTGCCGCGGGAGGTGAGGGCGACCCAGCCGGTGCCGGATATGCCGACGTTGAACAGCCCCTGACCGGCGAACTTGGCCATGCCTTTGACGCGTTGGACGCCCCACTGGAGCTGGGCGTCGAGGGCGAGGAGGTTGGTGCCGCTGACGGACAGCGACTCGCCGTCGAGGTGGATGCAGACGACGTCGGCGCCGTAGTCGGCGAGGTAGAGGAGGCCGTCGCCGCTGCACTTCATCAGCGGGGCGCCTTCGCCGGTGATCCACTGAGAGGCCATCTGGCGGACGGCGGGTGGGTTGGGCTCGTACTGGATGAAGCCTTCGTAGGCGACCATCGATCCGGTGCGGGCGTAGACGTCGCGGCCGCTCTGCATGGCGATCTTGACCATGGCGCTGCCGTGGTTCTCCATGCGGGCGGCGGGCGGGGTCGGGGCGTAGCCCGACAGCTGCTGCTGGGTCATGGTGGCGGGCTCCCTCAGACCTCGTAGGGCTGGACGACGATGAAGTTGCCGGGCGCGCCGCGGAATTGGAGGTTCACGGACTCGCCGGAGTGGCCGGGGTAGGCGTGGCGGCGCATGCTCACCTGGCTGGAGACGATCACCTGCGCGGCGGCGGACCAGGCCACTACGGCGTTGGCGTCGGCGAAGGTGGTGGGGGTGACGGGCAGGACGACGGGGGTGCCGTGGGTCTTGATGACGACGGTGCCGGTGCCCTGGAACTGCAGGGTGAACAGGGCGCCTCCGGGTATGCCGTGGCCTTCGACGCGGCGTACCTCGTACTGGAGCGACTCGTCGAAGGCGAGGACACTGTCGGCGGAGACGCACAGGGCGTCGCCCTGGAGCTCGACGGGGTGGATGTGGGTGCTGTCCTCGGCGAAGAAGACCTGGCCCTGGCCGGTGCAGCGCATCAGCTGCATCTCCTGGCCGGTGGCGTTGCCGACGATGCGGCCGCGGAGACCCGCGCCCTTGTAGTTGAAGTCGACCTTGCCCTGGTAGAGCACCATGCTGCCCTGACGGGCGAGGACCGGCTGGCCGTCGACGCCGAGGTCGACGCGGACCAGTTTGCTGTTCTGGAGCGTCCAACGCTGCCCGGTGGGGGCTTCCTTGTACTTCTCCAGCACGACGCCGAGCCCGGGCCCGCCGCCCTGGGGCACGACCGGTGCCTGGCCGGGGTGCGGCACTCCGGGGGCCTGCCCGTACGGGGCGGGTGCCTGCGGCGGGAACTGTCCGGGCGGCGGTCCCTGGGGCGCGCCGTGGCCGGGTGCGGGCGCCCCGCCGTAGGGGGCGTGGCCGGGCGACGGTTGTCCGTACGGGGCCGGGTGCCCGCCGCCGGGGATGCCGGGGGCCGAGGGGGGCGGCACGGGGGCTGCGGGCGGCGTCATCGGGGCGCCGGGCGGGACGAGGGGTGCGGCCATGGTGGGCGCGCTGTGCATCTGGGCCGCGGCGGGCTGCGCCTGCTGGGGTGCGGCGGGCGGGGCGCCGTGGGGTGCGCCGGAGCCGGGGCCGGCGTGCTGCGGGGGCGCGGGCTGCTGCGGTGCGGGTGCCGGGGTCTGCGGTGCGGCGGGCGTGGCGGGTGCCGCGAAGGCCGGGGGCGGGCCCGCGGGCGGGGCGAAGGCGGGTGCGGCCGGTGCGGGCGCGGTGGGCTCGGGCGTCGCCTCCTCCTCGACGACCTCGCCGCCGAAGTTCTTGAGCAGCGCCTCCAGACCGCCGTCGAAGCCCTGGCCGACGGCGGCGAACCGCCAGACGTCCTTGAGGTAGAAGTCGCCGAGCATGACGGCGCGTTCGGTGCTGAACTCGGAGCCGTCGAAGGAGTAGCGGGCGACCTCTTCGCCGCCTGCGACGATGCGGAGGTAGCCGGGGCCGATCCCTGAGACCTGGCCGGCGCCGTCGAGGGCAGCGGTGAAGGACAGCTTCCGGATGTGTGACGGGATGCGGTCGAGCGTGACCCGGAACGACTGGGTGTCACCGGCCTGTTCGCCGAGCTGCTGGATGGCCTGCTCGGGCGAGGCGGGTTGGTTGAAGAAGATGAAGTACCGGTCGTCGGAGAGCCGTTCGTCGGCGTCCAGACCGAAACAGCTGATGTCGAAGGTGAGCCCCGGACCGCCGATCCGCACACCGACGTACAGGTCGGTCCCTGCCGTCAGATCACCGATCCTGGCCTTGTGGCCCCGCTGGAATTCCCTGGCCATGGGTAACGCCTGCCCCCCGCTCCGGCTGTGTGTTGGTACCGCGAGCCAGGCTAACCGCTGCCACCGACAGCGCGTGCTGCCGGGGCGTGACCGGAGCCCGCCGGGGTCAGTCGGCCGGTTCGGGAGGGTGCGGCAGCCGCTCGGCGGCGGCGACGCCTTCGAGGTAGCCGCGGGCCCGTTCGGTGCGCGGGTAGGCGTCGAGCAGCTGCCAGAACCGCGGGCCGTGGCCGGGCACCAGGAGGTGGGCGAGTTCGTGCAGCAGCACGTAGTCGACGACGTATTCCGGCATGCCCTGGAGCCTGTGGGAGAGGCGGATGGTGCCCTCGGCGGGGGTGCACGAGCCCCAGCGGCTGTTCTGGTTGGTGACCCAGCGCACCGACGCGGGCCGGGCCTTGCCGGCCAGGAACCGGGCGGACAGTTCGGTGGCCCGCTCGGTCAGCTCGGCGTCGCCGGGGCGTCGCCTGCCGTCCTTCGCGGCGAGCCGCTCCAGCATCACGGCGACCCAGCGTTCCTCCTCCGCCCGGGACATCCGGTCCGGTATCAGGACGACGGTACGGTCGCCCTCCCGGCGGGCGGAGACGGTGGTGCGCCGACGCGCGCTGCGCCGCACCTCGACGGGGCCGGGCGGGGCGGCGGGGGTGGAACCACGAGGGTCGGGGGTGGCGGGGCGCAGGGGAGACTCCTTCTCCACGGTGGACGGGTGGGCCGTGCCCGAGGCTACTCGCGGCCACCGACATCCGGCCCCGGCCCGTCCACAGCCCGGCGTATTCGTACGACCGCGCGGTACGGGCCTGTGGACAACTCGGGGGGTGTGGCGGCCGTCGGCGCATGCTGGTCCCCACTCCGCGGAGGACCGCGGACGGACCGGGGAACGGGGGCGGATGCGATGCGTCCGATGATCAAGCCGGCGCTGCGGCGCGGTTGGCGGGACAGGGCGACGGTGCAGTACGGCGTGGCGCCGGCGCATGCGGTGGTGGTGGGGCCCGTCGACATCGCGACGGGTTACTTCCTCGACATGATCGACGGCACGCGCACCCTGGACGAGTTGCTCGCCCAGGCCCCTGCGCTGGATCTGCCGCCCGCCCGCGCGCGGGGCGTGGTGGAGCGGCTGGGTGCCGCGGGGTTGCTGGAGGTGGCGTCCGGCGGTGGGCCGGGGGCCGACGCGGCCCGGGCGGACGGCGCGGCCTGTGCCCGGCTCCGGCCGGATCTGGCGTCGCTGTCGGTGCGGTATCCGGAGGCCACCGGCGCGTGGGGCCGGATGGGGGCGCGGCGGGCGGTCCGCGCGCGGGTGCGGGGCACGGGGCGGGTGGGGGCGGCCGTCGCCGCGTTGCTGTCCGCTTCGGGCATCGGCCGGGTGGAGGTGCTGGACGGCGGGAAGGTCGAGCCGTGGGACGTGCTGCCCGGCGGGTACCGCGCGGACCAGGTCGGAGAGCGGCGGGACGCGGCCGCGCGGCGGCTGGTGCGGGAGGCGTCGCCGTGGGGGCGCGTGCCGCGGCCGGTGGTCCCGGTGAGCGAGTCGGGTGAGCCGGGTTTGTCCTTGGTGGTTCTCACCCCGCGGGACGGCCTGGGCGCGTACGCCCCCGATCCGCTGCTGTCCGAGCCGCTGTTGACGGCCGGTATCCCTCATCTGTACGCGGGGGTGGTCGAGGGCACGGGTGTGGTGGGGCCGCTGGTGGTGCCGGGGCTGTCCGCGTGCACGGGCTGCGATGAGCTGCGGCGTACGGAGGCGGAGCCGTCGTGGCCGAGGCTGCTGGCCCAGTGGCGGTCGGCCCGGGGCTCCGCCGCGGTCCCGGCGTGTGACGCGTCACTGGCGACGGTGGTCGCGGGGCAGGCGGCGGCGCAGGCGTTGACCTTCCTCGACGGGACGTTGCCGCCGTGTACGGGCGCCCGGTGGGAGTTCACACCGGCGGGTGCGGGCATGCGCACCTCATCGATCGTGCCGCATCCGGAGTGCGGGTGCGGGGCCGCGCGGTCGGCGGCGCCCGACGAGGCATCGGATCCGCAGCGGCAGCACGCCACAATGACGGAGTAACCCCGCTTGGGGACAGTGTGAGTTGGAGGGGCGCATGTCTGATCTTCCCCGTAAGGCGGTCACCCGCACCGCCAAGCTGGCCGCGCTGCCCCTGGGGTTCGCCGGTCGCGCCACCTGGGGGCTGGGCAAGCGGATCGGTGGCCGGTCGGCCGAGATCGTCGGCCGCGAACTGCAGCAACGCACCGCCGAGCAGCTCTTCAAGGTGTTGGGCGAGTTGAAGGGCGGGGCCATGAAGTTCGGGCAGGCGCTGTCCGTCTTCGAGTCGGCGCTTCCGGAGGAGATCGCCGGCCCCTATCGCGCGGCGCTGACCAAACTCCAGGAGGCGGCGCCGCCGATGCCGACGAGCACCGTACACACCGTTCTCGCCGAACGGCTGGGCGAGGAGTGGCGGGAGCTGTTCCAGGAGTTCGAGGACAAGCCGTCGGCCGCCGCGTCGATCGGCCAGGTGCACCGGGCCGTGTGGCACGACGGCCGCCCCGTGGCGGTGAAGGTGCAGTACCCGGGCGCCGGTGCGGCGCTCTTGTCCGACCTCGCCCAACTGAGCCGCTTCGCCCGCATGCTGGGTCCGCTGATCCCCGGCATGGACGTCAAACCGCTGATCACCGAGTTGCGGAACCGGGTGACGGAGGAGCTGGACTACGCGCTGGAGGCGGAGGCACAGCAGGCGCACTCCGCGGAGTTCGACGGCGACGAGGACGTCCGGGTCCCCGCGGTGGTGCACCAGAGCGAGCAGATCCTGGTCACCGAGTGGCTGGACGGCATACCGCTGGCGGAGGTCATCGCCGACGGCACCCCGGAGCAGCGGGACCGTGCGGGACAGTTGCTGGCACGGTTCCTGTTCTCCGGCCCGGCGCGTACGGGCCTGCTCCACGCCGACCCGCATCCGGGCAATTTCCGGCTGCTGGCCGACGAGGGGCCGGTGAGCGGATGGCGGCTCGGCGTCCTGGACTTCGGGACGGTGGACCGGCTGCCCGAGGGTCTTCCCCCGACGATCGGCACCGCGCTGCGGATGGCGTTGGAGGGCCAGGCCGAAGTGGTCTACCAGCAGCTGTGCGACGAAGGGTTCGTGAAGGACTCCATCGAGCTGGACCCGGAGACGGTCCTGGAGTATCTGTTGCCGATCATCGAACCGGCGCAGGTCGAGGAGTTCACCTTCACCCGGGAATGGATGCGGCGTCAGGCCACCCGTATCGGCGACCCCCGCTCCCCCGCCCACCAACTGGGCAAACAGCTCAACCTCCCCCCGTCCTACCTGCTGATACACCGGGTGACACTGAGCACCATCGGAGTGCTGTGCCAGCTGGGGGCGGAGGTCAGGCTGCGCGACGAACTCACCGACTGGCTACCGGGCTTCGTCCCCCCGGCCGCGCTCACCGACGAGCCGGACGAGGAGGAGACGCGGGAGCCGGACGACCGGGTGGCGGCGGAGGAACCCATCGGCTGACACCGCCGCGCCACGGCCACCGCCACGTGCTGTGGGGCTCACCAGTGGCCGGAGTCCAGGCGCCCTTCGATGGAGCGGAGGTGCTCCCGCGCGCATCCGTCGCAGAAATAGCGACGGACACCGTGCTCCACCGAGCAGGTCCACAGCGGCGGGCTCTCCTCGGCGACGGCGCCGCAACGGGCGCAGGAGATACCGGGGGCGGCGTCGTCCCCACTGCCCGTGCTCGTACCGGGGCGGCCCCCGGCTTCGGTGTCGGTCTCGGCCGTCGGCTGCTGCGCCGTGCCGTGCGTCGTGCGGTCCACGGTACGACGATATCCCCGCAGCCCCCGCCGCGACGGAAACACGCGGCCGGGGCCCGCCCAACCGGACGGGCCCCGGGCCCACGGCGCACGGAGCGCGCCGCCGCCTCACCCCTGCCGGGCCGGTCGACCCGGCGGCTGCGCGGCGCGCCCTCGTGATCCTGTTACCGCGTCACTGCATCACGGCCATGGCCAGGGCGCGGCGGGCACGGAGCGACGCGCGTTCCGCGCGCCGCTGCATCCGCCGCGCGGCAGCGAGCCGATGGCCCCTTCGTTCGGACTCGGCTTGGTGCAGGCGTTCGTGCATATGGGCACGCGCCAGGGCTTCTGGGATGAGTTGCATCTCGAGGTTCCTGTTCTGACGAGACTCGATCGCACCGGAGTTCACGGGTGCGGGCATTTCGGTGACGGTGGGGTTCATCGCTGGGTCCTGCTTCCGGGGGTCCCGTGTACCGGGACGGTCGATCGTTCCTGTGCCGGGGGTGTTCATGCCGCGACCGGGTTCTTGCGCGGACGGCCTCGCGGGCGCTTCCGCGCCACGACGACGCCCTGGACGAACAGCTCACCGCCCCAGACGCCCCACGGCTCACGGCGGTCCTTGGCACCCGCCAGGCACGCCTCACGGACGGGGCAGGTGCGGCACAGCGACTTGGCGTACTCGACGTCCGCCGGGGACTCGGCGAAGAAGACCTCGGGGTCGTAGGTGCGGCACGGCACGGCGGCGCCCAGACGGTCGATTTCGTTGTCCAGCTCGGTGAGGGGAAGCAAGGAGTTCTCCTGGGGATCAGGCGGGGGGATCAGGTCGGTCGCAACGGACGGGGTGTGCGTCTGCAGTTGCACGGTGTGTGTTCCTCGTCTGTGTGGCCCGGCGGTGGCCGGGCGCTGGGCAAACAAAAGGGCCGCGGATCCCGGTGGGGGTTCCGCGGCCCTGGAAGGCGCCGACCTGATCATGCCGATCAGGCTGGATCTCTCCAGGGTTCAAGGCCGCGGTAGGCCCACGTTTCATGCTGGCGGTACTGCTGCTGGGATCCGGCACCATTGGCTGCCGTAGGAGCAAAGGCGTTCGCCACTGCTGCCACTGCCGCTACCGCAGGTGCCTGCGCCGGTCGCGCACTGCGCTCCTCCGCCACGAGGGACAGGAGGAACTCGGGACGCTTGACCTCGGCGCCGGACAGGCGGCCGAAGCCGGACATACCGGTGCCCAGGAGCGAAGAGCCGAGAGAGCAGGTGGCGACGACCGAACGATCGGTCATTTTGTTCATCTCGATGAAGCTGATCACTGGGGTCGCCTCCTCTCGGCGTCTCGGTGGACCGGGAATCCCGTTCCAAACATGTTCAAGTACAACACGGATACTTCCGGACCCGGAAGCCCGTCATCACCGTGCTCCCGCAGGCTATGGGGATGCCGTCCGCGCGCGCAAACTATTTTTCCGACGAGTTTCCCGCGGCCCCCTCACCGCTCTCGCCGCCGTCCTCCCCAAGGCCCTCCGCCGCGCCGTCGCCAAGCTCCTGACCTGCGCACAACGCCAGCACCTCGACCCCGAAACGGTCCAGCTTCCGCCGCCCCACACCGGAAATCTGCGCCAGCTCCCCCGCCGACCCCGGCACCGCCTCCGCAATCGCCATCAACGTCTTGTCGGTGAACACGCAATACGCCGGCTGCGACAACCGCGCCGCCTGCTCCGCCCGCCAGTCACGCAGCCGCTCGTACAGCCCCTCGTCCAACTCCGACGGACAGTCCTCACACCGCATCAACTTCATCTCGCCCGCGTCCGTCAGCGTCCGCCCGCACACCCGGCACCGGGCCGGCTTGCGGTCCCGGCGCCGGAGGCCACCGGACACCCCGCCCGCTCCCCGCTCCACGCCGCCCACCGCCGCACCCGCCGCGCGGCGCGCCACACCACCGCCGCCGGGCCGCAGACCGTTCAGGAACCGGCTGGCCCGCCGCGACGCCCGACCGCCCGGCGAACGCGCCAACGACCACGACAACGCCAGATGCTCCCGCGCCCGCGTCACGCCCACATACAGCAGCCGCCGCTCCTCCTCGACCTCCGCATCGGACGTCGCATGCGAGATCGGCACCATGCCCTCGGTCAGCCCCACCAGGAACACCGCGTCCCACTCCAGGCCCTTCGCGGCATGCAGCGACGCCAGCGTCACCCCCTCGACCGTCGGCGCATGCTGCGCCCGCGCCCGCTCGTCCAGCTCCGCCACCAGATCCGCCAACGATGCCTCCGGACGCGCCCGCGCGAAATCCTCCGCCAGCCGCATCAACGCCGCCAACGACTCCCACCGGTCCCGCACCGCACCCGAACCCGCCGGCGGCTGCCCCGTCCAGCCCTTCGTACTCAGCACCGCCCGCACCTGCGACGGCACATCCACCGCATCGTCCAGCAGCGCGTCGTTCCCCCCGAAGCGCGCCGCGCTGCGCAACGCCACGCCCGCCTCCCGCACCTCCGGCCGCTCGAAGAACCGCTCGGCCCCCCGCAACAGATACGGCACACCCGCATCCGCCAGCGCCTGCTCGTACACCTCGGACTGCGCGTTGATACGGAACAGCACCGCTATCTCACCCGCCGACACCCCCGACGCGATCAGCTCCCGGACCCGCCGGGCCACGCCCTCCGCCTCCGCGGGCTCATCGGCGTACTCCACGAACACCGGCTCCGGACCCGGCGCGCGCTGCGACACCAGCTCCAGACGGTGCTCCGCCGCCCGACCGCTCGCCTGCGCCAGCACACCGTTCGCCAGATGCACCACCTGCGGCGTCGAACGGTAGTCCCGCACCAGCTTCACGACCGTCGCCCCCGGATGACGCATCCGGAAATTCAGCAGATGATCAGGGGTCGCGCCGGTGAAGCTGTAAATCGTCTGCCCCGGGTCACCCACCACGCACAGGGACTCCCGCTCCCCCAGCCACAGCTCCAGAAGGCGCTGCTGCAACGGGCTGACGTCCTGGTACTCGTCGACGACGAAATGCTGATACTGCGCCCTGACCTGCTCGGCGATGTCATGGCGGTCCTGCAGCACCCCCACCGTCAGCAACAGCACGTCCTCGAAATCGATGACGCCGCGCTCCCGCTTCAGCTGCTCGTACATCGTGTAGATCTGCCCGACCTCGGCCGCATCCCGAGGCGCCGCCCGGCCCGCCTTCACCAGCGCCGCCGGATAATCCGCCGGAACCGTCTGCGTCACCTTCGACCACTCGATCTCGCCCGTGACCTCCCGCAGCTCCGCACGGTCCAACCGCACCCGGCACCGCGCCGCCGCCTCCGCGACCACCTGCACCTTCCGCTCCAGCAGCCGCGGCACCTCACCGCCCACCGCCTTCGGCCAGAAGAACTGCAACTGCCGCAACGCCGCCGAGTGGAACGTCCGCGCCTGCACCCCACCCGCACCGAGCTGCCGCAGCCGACCCCGCATCTCCCCCGCCGCCCGCGCCGTGAACGTCACCGCCAGCACACTCGCCGGCTGCATCACCCCCGACCGCACGCCGTACGCGATCCGGTGCGTGATCGCCCGGGTCTTGCCCGTGCCCGCACCCGCCAGCACACACACCGGACCCCGCAGCGCCGTCGCCACCTCACGCTGCTCCGGGTCGAGCCCGTCGAGCACCGCGTCGGCCGAGTCCGGGACCTGCGGGAAAAGAGAGGAATCCGATGCTGCAGTCACCCCGCCAATGCTGCCAGGTCCGCCGCCACACCCCCCAAACCGTCCACAGGCCACCCGGCACCGGTACTACCGCAACCGCCCTCTGTGGACAGCCGCCGACACCCCACGCCGAAATCTGCTGGAGTGGGAGAAGCGAGAACAGCCGACGGCATCACCTCGGCCGCGGCTTGGCGGCGGAAGGGGCTGGGCTGGGCCGCGGGGCCTAGAGCGCGGTGGGGGTGGAGGAGGGGTGGGGTGGGGGCGGGGCCCCCGGGGGGCAGGGAGGCGGGAACGGGGGTGGGGGGAAGGGGGGCGGGGAGCCCCCACCATCCAGCCCCCGCTCACCCCCGGGAATGCTCCAGCCCCCCAGCACGTTCACCTACCGTCGCCACCCCGCTCGCGCCCGTGAGGCGCAGGTCGGGTCCGGCTCGGACCCAGGGTCCGGTTCGGTGTGGCGGCTTCTGTTCGAGGGTCTTACCGAAGGAGCGCGGGACGCATGGCGGGCACTGTGACGATGTACAGCACGACCTGGTGCGGTTACTGCCGTCGGCTGAAGAGCCAGATGGACCGCGAGGGCATCGCGTACACGGAGATCAACATCGAGCATGACGCCGAGTCCGCGGCGTTCGTGGAGAAGGCGAACGGCGGCAACCAGACGGTGCCGACCGTGCTGGTGGTTCCCCCGTCCGGCGGCGAGAACATCGTCATGACGAACCCGAGCCTCAACCAGGTCAAGCAGGCGCTGGCCGTCTGAGGCACCACGCGCCGGCTGTGCCCTCCCCGGAGCCTTCCGGGGAGGGCACAGCCGTTTCCGGGCGGCGCGCCCCGGGCACGACCGCACACAGGGCCGCCAGCCCGCCCCCTCCCGGGCCGCCGGGCCCGCCCCGCCCGGAACAGCCGCGCTCCCCCCGAGGGAAGCCCCGCAGCTCCCGTGGCCCCGCCGTACCCGCGGGTCAGGGCTTGGGCAGCGGCTTGCCGTACCAGGTTTCGATGAGGCGGGCGGCGATGGAGATGCCGTACGGGGGCAGGACCTCGCCGGAGGCGAAGGCGGCGGTGAGGTCGTCGCGGGAGAACCAGCGGGCCTCCTCGATCTCCTCGCCGTCGACCTGTATGTCGGAGGAGGTGGCGCGGGCCATGAAGCCGAGCATGAGGCTGGAGGGGAAGGGCCAGGGCTGGCTGGCGACGTATTCGACGTCGCCGACGACGACGCCGGCCTCCTCGAAGACCTCGCGGGCCACGGACTGCTCGATGGACTCGCCCGGTTCGACGAAGCCGGCGAGGGTGGAGAAGCGGCCTTCGGGCCAGTGGACCTGGCGGCCGAGGAGGGCGCGGTCCTGGTCGTCGGTGACGAGCATGATGACGGCCGGGTCGGTGCGGGGGTAGTGCTCGGCGCCGCAGGCGGGGCAGCGGCGGATGTGCCCGGCGGCGGCGATGACGGTGCGTTCGCCGCAGCGGGAGCAGAAGCGGTGGAGGCGCTGCCAGTTCTCCAGGGCGACGGCGTGGACGAGGAGTCCGGCGTCGCGCGGGGAGAGGAGCAGTCCGGCTTCGCGGAGTCCGGCGGCGCGGGCGGACTGGTCGAGGCGGCCGGGGAGGACGTCCTTCTGGAGGGCGAAGTAGCTGATGCCGTCGTCGTCGGTGCCGAGGTAGTAGCGGTGGGCCTCGGTCAGGGGCGCTTCGAAGGACGGCGTCATGATGAGTTCGGTGCGGCCGTCGGGGGTGTCGTCGATGAGGGCCTGACCGCCGGAGACCACGAAGACGCGCGTGGAGGGGTGGCTCCAGGCCGCGGCGAGCCATGCCTCGTCGAGGCGGTGGTGGGCGGAGCGGTCGATGCCGCTCGGTGCGCTGAAGGTGATCGGCCGGTCTGCGTCGTGGTCGGTCCAGGTGGTCACTGCTGTCTCCAACTCCCCCTGTGGCGTGGGTGGTTGCTGCGTGCGGGGCGGCGGGCGGTGGGGCGGGTCAGGTGGTGTGCCAGTGCTCCGCGAGGTCGCCCCAGAGGTGTGCGGTGGTTTCGGCGCCCTTGAGGAGGAGGTCGAGTTCGACCTTTTCGTTGGGGGCGTGCCAGCCGTCGGAGGGGATGGAGATGCCGAGGAAGAGGACGGGTACGCCGAGGACGTCCTGGAGGTCGGCGGCGGGTCCGGAGCCGCCTTCGCGGGTGAAGCGGATCTTCTGGCCGAACGCGCGGCCCATGGCGCGGACGACGGACTGGAGTGCGGGGTGGTCGAGGGGGGTGAGGCAGGGGCGGGTGGCGCCCCAGAAGGTGAGGGTGTGGCGGATGCCGTCGGGGAGGCGGGCGGCGACCCAGTCGCGGACGGCCTGCTGGACGGCGTCGGCGTCCTGGCCCGCGACGAGTCGGAAGGAGAGCTTCAGCTGGGCGGTGGCGGGGACGATGGTTTTGCCGCCGGGGCCCTGGTAGCCGCCGGAGATGCCGTTGACCTCGGCGGTGGGGCGGGCCCAGATGCGTTCGAGGGTGGTGTGGTCCGCCTCGCCGAGGGTGGCGTGGGAGTGGGCGGTGTTCAGCCAGGCGGTTTCGTCGAAGGGGAGTTCGGCGAAGAGGGCGCGTTCCTGGTCGGTGAGGGGGATGACGCCGTCGTAGAAGCCGGGGATGGTGACGCGGCGGTCGGTGTCGTGGAGGGCGGCGGCCAGGCGGGCGGCTTCGGTGGCGGGGTTGGGGACGGCGCCGCCGAAGGAGCCGGAGTGGATGTCCTGGTCGGGGCCGTGGAGGTCGATCTGGCAGTCGGTGAGGCCGCGCATGCCGGTGCAGACGGTGGGGGTGTCCTTGGACCACATGCCGGTGTCGGAGACGATCACGGCGTCGCAGGCCAGGCGGTCGGCGTGGCGGGCGATGAGGTCGGGGAAGTGCGGGGAGCCGGATTCCTCTTCTCCTTCGATGAGGAGTTTGAGGTGGACGGCGGGGGTGGTGCGGCCGGTGGCGGCGAGGTGGGCGCGGACGCCGAGGGTGTGGAAGAAGACCTGGCCCTTGTCGTCGGCGGCGCCGCGGGCGTAGAGCTTGCCGTCGGCGGTGTGCGGCTCGAAGGGGTCGGTGTGCCAGCCGTCGTCGCGGGTGGCGGGCTGGACGTCGTGGTGGCCGTAGACGAGGACGGTGGGGGCGTCGGGGTCGTCGCTGGGCCAGTGAGCATAGACGGCGGGGTGGCCGTCGGTCTCCCAGATCTCGGCGGTGGGGAAGCCGGTTTCGGTGAGCTTGGCGGCGAGCCATTCGGCGCTGCGGCGCACGTCGGGGGTGTGGCCGGGATCGGCCGACACGGAGGGGATGCGCAGCCAGTCGGCGAGGTCGGCGAGGAAGGTGTCGCGGTGGGCCGTGAGGTACGCGTGGACGGCGCTGTCCGGGGTGGTGCTCATGGGTCCGAGCCTATCGGCCTTCCGGGTGAGGGCGGTCGGCGGTCTCGCCGCGGAGGATGCGTTCGAGTTCGGGGCGTCCGGGGAGGTGGGTGGGGCGGATGAGGGTGCCGGTGCGGACGTGGAGGAAGGCGGCGTCGACGGCGGTGGGGGGCAGGTGGTGGCGTTCGGCCCAGGCGAGGCGGTAGATCGCGAGTTGGAGGGGGTCGGCGTCCCGGGTGTGGCCGGTTTTCCAGTCGATGATCTCGAAGTGGTCGTCGCCGTCGGGGCCGGTGGTGGTGTAGACGGCGTCGATGCGGCCGCTGATGACGCGTCCGGCGAGGGTCATCCGGAACGGTGCTTCGACGCGGTGCGGGGTGCGGTGGGCGTAGGGGGTGCGGGCGAAGGCTTCCTTGAGGGCTTCGAGGTCGCTCTCGTCGGCGATGTCGGGGTGGGCTTCGGGGTCGGCGCCGGGGAGGTCGTCGGGGTCGTGGAGGGGGAGGGGGAGTTCTTCGTGGCGGGAGGCGACCCAGGCGTGGAAGCGGGTGCCGCGGCGGGCGGCGGGCTGGGGTGGGCGGGGCGTGGGGCGGGCGAGTTCGCGGGCGAAGGCGTCGGGGTCGGCGGCGAGGTGCATCAGCTGGGTGGCGCTGAGGGCGTGCGGGAGGGGGACGTCGCGGGCGCCGGCGCGGGCGCGGCGGAGTTCGGCGGTGAGGGCGTCGAGGTCGCGGTCCCAGGAGGCGAGGGTGCGGCGGTCCTCGGGGAGGAGGGCGGCGTCGGCGTCGGTGCCCTCGTGGCCTGGGGTGTGGTGGCCGGTGGTGTACGGGGTGGCTGTTCCGGTGTGGCGGGGGCCGGGGACGGCGGGGTGGTGCGGGGGGTGGGCCGGGAGAAGGTCCGCCTCGCCGGCGAAGAGGTCGGGTGCGTCGGCGTCGGGGCGGGCTGCGCCGGTGCCGCTCCCCCGGCGGTGGGCGGGTTCGCTCCCCCGGTGGTGGGCGGGACCGTCCTCGGTGGCGGGGCGTGCGGGCGCGGCTCCGTACGGGTCGGCGTCGCTGTACGGATCGGGGCCCGCGTACGGGCCGGGGTCCCCGTACGGGTCGGCGTCCGCGTACGGGTCGGCGTCCGCGTACGGGTCGGCGTCCGCGTACGGGTCGGGGGCGTCGAACGGCTCGGGGCCCCCGTAGGGGTCGGGCGCGTCGTGGGGGGTGGGCTCTCCGTAGGGGGCCGGGGCGTCGAACGGGTCGGGCTCCTCGGGGAGGCCGGGATCGTCGTACGGCGTGGCGGCGGGCGCGCCGTGGCCGTCGCGGCGCGGGTCCGGGATCCGGGCTGCGCCGGCCGCGGTGGTGGGCTCGTCCGGCAGGCGGGAGAGGTAGGAGCGGACCGTGGCCGCGGCGGTGCGGCGGTGGGTGGTGGCGGTGGGGTCGAGGGGCAGGGGCCAGTCGTGGGTGGTGGCCTCGTCGGTGAGGGTGGGGTTCTCCGCGTCGTCCTCGGGCGGGTCGGTCCAGGCGTCGATCTCGCCGTGGCCGGCCTCGCAGTGGACGCGGAGGGCTTCGAGGAAGGCGGACGGGCCGCGGGGGCGCTTCTGCTGGGGGCCCCACCAGTGGCCGGAGCCGAGGAGGAGGGAGCGGGGGCGGGTGAAGGTGACGTAGCCGAGGCGGAGTTCCTCGGTGGACTGGTGGTCCTTCATCGCCTCCTTGAACGCCTTGAGGCCGCGGGCGTCGAAGGTGTCGACGTCGGGGAGGGTGGCGGCGTCGCCGCGGAGGGTGTGCGGGAGGACCTTGGGGCGGGTGGTCCAGGAGTCGCGGGGCTGTTCGCTGGGGAACTGCTTGGCGACGAGTCCGGGGACGGCGACGACGTCCCATTCGAGGCCCTTGGACTTGTGGGCGGTGAGGATCTTGATGGTGTTGTCGCCGCCGGGCAGGGAGCTGTCGAGGCCCTTTTCGTGGCGGGCGGCGGTGCGGAGGAAGCCGAGGAAGGCGGTGAGGGTGGCGTCGCCGTCGAGGGCGGCGCCACCCTGTTTGGCGGCGAATCCGGCGGCGGTGTCGAGGAAGGTGGTGAGGGTTTCGCGGCGGCGGGCGGCGAGGGCGTGCGGGGAGGCGGCCAGTTCGACGTCGAGGCCGGTGGTGGCGAGGACGCGGTGGAGAACGTCCATGAGGGGGTCGCCGGTGCAGCGGCGCAGGTCGCGGAGTTCGGTGGCGAGGTAGGCGAAGCGGACGCGGGCCTCGGGTGAGAAGGGGAGGCCGTCGTCGGGGCCGTCGGCTTCGAGGAAGGTGTCGAGGGCGTCGGCGAGGGAGAGCGTTTCGGCCGGGTCGGTGCCTTCGACGGCTTGGGCGAGGCGGCGGTCGGGGTCGTCGGCGGGGCCGGTGTGGTGGACGAGGGTGCGGGCGCGGCGGCCGAGGAGGGCGAGGTCGCGGGGGCCGATGCGCCAGCGGGGGCCGATGAGGAGGCGGACGAGGGCGGCGTTGGCGGTGGGGTCCTGGAGGACTTCGCAGACGGCGACGAGGTCGGCGATCTCGGGGAGGTGGAGGAGGCCGGAGAGGCCGACGACCTCGACGGGGAGGTCGCGGTCGACGAGCTCGCTCTGGATGCGGGCGAAGTCGGTGGCGGTGCGGCACAGGACGGCGATCTCGCCGGGCGGGGTGCCGGTGGCCACGAGGTGGGCGAGGTGGTCGGCGAGCCAGGTCAGCTCGTCGGCGTGGGTGGGCAGCAGGGCGCAGCGGACGGTGCCGTCGTGTTCGGCGCCGGGGGCGGGGCGGAGGGCTTCGACGCCGGTGTGGCGGGCGCGGAGGGGGGCGGCGAGGGTGTTGGCGAGGTCGAGGAGGCGGCCGCCGCTGCGGCGGTTCTCGCTGAGGGCGAAGCGGCGGGCGGGGGTGCCGTCGGGGAACGGGAAGTGTGCGGGGAAGTCGTCGAGGTTGGCGACGGAGGCGCCGCGCCAGCCGTAGATGGCCTGGCAGGGGTCGCCGACGGCGGTGACGGCGTGGCCGGTGCCGTGTCCCGCGTGCGGGCCGGATCCGGCGCCGAAGAGGCCGGAGAGGAGGAGGCGCTGGGCGACGGAGGTGTCCTGGTATTCGTCGAGGAGGACGACGCGGAATTCGTCGCGGAGGAGGGCGCCCACGTCGGGGCGGGTGGTGGCGAGGGTGGCGGAGAGGGCGATCTGGTCGCCGAAGTCGAGGAGGTCGCGGCGGCGTTTGGCGTCGCGGTAGGCGGCGACGAGGGTGGTCAGTTCGCGGCGGGCGCGGGCGGTCTCGGGGACTTTCCGCAGGTCGGCGTTTGTGAGCGGGCGGTTTTCGAGGGTGGCGAGCAGCTCGGTGTCGTACGCCTGGAGGCGGTCGGGGGTGACGAGGTGTTCGGCGAGCTCGGCGTCGAGGGCGAGGAGGTCGTCGACGAGGGTGGGGAGGGAGGTGGTGAGGGCGGGGAAGGGGCCTTGGGCGGCGCGCAGGACGCGGGCGGCGAGCTGGAAGCGGGTGGCGTCGGCGAGGAGGTGGGCGCCGGGTTCGATGCCGATGCGCAGGCCGTGGTCCTTGAGGAGGGTGCCGGCGAAGGCGTGGTAGGTGGAGATGCGGGGTTCGCCGGGGTGGCCGTCGGGGGCGGTGGGGTCGTCGGCGGGGGTGGTGACGCCGGCGGCGTGGAGGGCGGTGCGGACGCGGTCGCGCAGTTCGCCTGCGGCTTTGTTGGTGAAGGTGAGGCCGAGGACCTGTTCGGGGGCGACCTGGCCGGTGCCGACGAGCCAGACGACGCGGGCGGCCATGACGGTGGTCTTGCCGGATCCGGCGCCGGCCACGATGACCTGCGGGGCGGGCGGCGCGGTGATGCAGGCCGTCTGCTCCGGGGTGAACGGGATGCCGAGGAGTTCTTTGAGCTGCTCGGGGTCGTTGAGTGGCGCGGACACATCGAAAACGGTAACGGGCGGGACTGACAGTCGGGGCCGGAGTGCCGTGCGTACCGGGGGTGACCTGCGGAGATGTCGTTACGGAGGGAGCGGGGGCCGGGTCTGGGTCCGGCTCCCGCGCCGTGCCGCGGCCCGTCGCCCGCCGGCCGGTGACCGGCCCCTGACCGTCACTCGGTGGTCCGGCCGTCACTCGATGATCTGGCGCCCCTCCGGCTGTGCGCTGCACGAGGCGCGGAAGGCGCAGTGGGTGCAGTGGGTCCCGGTGGTGGGGGTGAACCGTTCGTCGAGGACGCGTCCGGCCGCTTCGGCGAGGAGGCCGCCGATCCAGGTGCCGTCCGGGGGCGGCTGGGTCTGGACGGCGGGCAGGGCGTCGCCGCCCTCCTTGCGGGGGGCGCCGAGGCGGAGGTGGACGAGTTGGGCGCCGGCGGTGTCGGGGGTCTGCCCGCCGAAGGCGTCGTCGAGGGCGCCTTGGCCGACGGCGAGCTGGTAGACGGCGAGCTGGGGGTGGTGGGCGACCTCGGGGCCGGTCGGTTTCTGCTTGCCGGTCTTGAAGTCGACGACGTAGGCGCGGCCCTGGTCGTCACGTTGGACGCGGTCCATGGTGCCGCGGATGCGGATCTGGTGGGGGCCCGCGTCGAGGGTGACGTCGAAGTCGTGCTCGGAGGCGGCGGTGGTGGAGCCGCGCAGGTCGCGTTCGTCGGTGTGCCAGCGCAGGAAGCGTTCCAGGGCGGCGCGGGCGTTCTCCTTCTCCTGGCGGGATTTCCAGGGGGCGTCGAAGGCGAGGGTGTCCCAGACGGAGTCCAGGCGCTCCATGAGGACGGCGAGGTCGGCGGGGGTGCGGCCGGAGGCGACCTCGTCGGCGAGGACGTGGACGACGTTGCCGAAGCCCTGGGCGGCGGTGGCGGGGGCGTCGGCCTTGACCTCGCGGCCGAGGAACCACTGGAGGGCGCAGGTGCGGGCGAGCTGGTCGAGGGCGCTGCCGGAGAGGACGACGGGGTGGTCGCGGTCGCGGAGCGGGGTGGTGTTGTGGGTGGGGTCGTGCAGGCCCCACCAGTTGTCGGGGTGGGCGGCGGGGACGAGGGGGCGGCCGTCGTCGTCGCGGAGGGCGGCGAGGCGGGCGAGGCGCCGGGCGGCGGCGTCGCGCAGCGCGGGGGTGGCGGCAGGGTCGACGGTGGTGGCGCGGAGCTCGGCGACGAGGGCGGCGACGGCCAGCGGGCGGCGGGGGCGGGCGGTGACGTCCTGGGGGGTGGTGCCGAGTTCGGTGAGGAAGCGGGAGGGCTGGTCACCGTCGTCGGCGGCGGCCTTCACGGCGGTGACGACGAGGCGGTCGCGGGCGCGGGTGGCGGCGACGTAGAAGAGGCGGCGTTCCTCTGCGAGGAGGGCGCCGGGGGTGAGGGGTTCGGCGAGGCCGTCGCGGCCGATGCGGTCGGCTTCGAGGAGGGAGCCGCGGCGGCGCAGGTCGGGCCAGAGCCCTTCCTGGACGCCGGCGACGACGACGAGGCGCCATTCGAGGCCCTTGGCGCGGTGGGCGGTCATCAGGCGGACGGCGTCCTGGGTGGGGACGCGGCGGGTGAGGGTGTCGGCGGCGATGTCCTGGGCGTCGAGCTCTTCGAGGAAGTTGAGGGCGCCGCGGCCGCCGGTGCGTTCCTCGGCGCGGGCGGCGGTCTCGAAGAGGGCGACGACGGCGTCGAGGTCGCGGTCGGCGTTGCGTCCGGCGGCGCCGCCGCGGTGGGCGGCGCGCTCCAGGCGCTGCGGCCAGGGGGTGCCGTTCCACAGTTCCCAGAGGGCGGCTTCGGCGGTGCCGCCGGCGGCGAGGAGGTCTTCGGCGGTGCGCAGGAGGAGGCCGAGGCGCTGGGCGCCGCGGGCGTGGGCCGGGTCGTGGGCGACGAGGCGTCCGGGTTCGGCGAGGGCGCGGGCGAGCAGTTCGTCGGAGGGCCGCGGCAGCGCGGCGCCGGCGGCCCGTTCCTCCTCCCGCAGCGCCCGGCCCAGCCGCCGCAGGTCGGCGGCGTCCATCCCGCCGAGCGGCGAGGTGAGCAGGTCGAGGGCGGTCTCGGGGGTGAGGTGGGCGGGGGCGACGGTGCTGTCCTGGGCGCCCGGGGCGGGGGCGTCCGTCGCGGGCGCGGCGGATGCGGGGTCGGCGTCCTCGGCGGACGCGAGGTCGGTGTCCTCGGCGGACGTGGCGGACGCGGCGGGGTCGGGAGCGCCCGGGACGTCATCGGTGTCCGGCGTCTGCGGTGCGGACCCGGTGTCCGGCGTCTGCGGTGCGGGCGCGCCCCCGGCCGTCGCGGCGGCGCGGCCCACCGCTCCCTGAGCGGCCACCCGCAACGCTGTGAGCAGCGGCGCCACCGCGGGCTCGTCCCGGAGCGGGAGGTCGTCGCCGTCGATGTCGAGGGGGACGCCCGCCGAGGTGAGGGCGCGGCGGATGCCGGGCAGTGACCGGGCGCCGGCGCGGACGAGGACGGCCATGTCGTGCCAGGGCACGCCGTCCTCCAGGTGGGCGCGGCGCAGCAGGTCGGCGATGTTGTCGAGTTCGGCGCCGGGGGTCGGGTAGGTGAGGACGTCGATGCGGCCGCCGGGGCGGACGGCGGTGGGTTCGCGGTGGGCGCGGACGGTGGCGGCGGGCAGCCGGGTGAGCGGCATCCGGCGGGCCAGTTCGCGGGTGGCGGCCAGCAGGGCGGCGCGGGGGCGGCGGGCGGTGGTGAGCACCGCGACGGGTGCGGGGGTGCCGTCGCCGCGGGGGAAGGCGGTGGGGAAGTCGAGGATGCCGTTCACGTCGGAGCCGCGGAAGGCGTAGATCGACTGGTCGGGGTCGCCGAAGGCGAGGAGGGTGCGGCCGGGGGTGCCGGGTGCGCCGCGGGTGGTGCCGGGTCCGGCGAGGGCCGTCAGCAGGCGGAGCTGGGCCGGGTCGGTGTCCTGGTACTCGTCGACGTAGACGGCGTCGTAGGCGGTGGTGAGGCGGGCGGCGACGCCGGTGTCGGCGTCCTCGGCGAGGAGGACGGCGCGGTGGACGAGTTCGGCGTAGTCGAGGACGCCCTGGGCGTCGAGGACGTCGAGGTATTCGGCGAGGAAGGCGGCGGCGGCGCCCCAGTCGGGGCGGCCGGTGCGGCGGGCGAAGGCGGCGAGGGCGTCGGGGCCCAGGCCCAGTTCGCGGCTGCGGGCGAGGACGGCGCGGACCTCGTCGGCGAAGCCGCGGGTGGTCAGGCAGGCGCGGAGTTCGTCGGGCCAGGTGACGCGGGCGCGTCCGGCGGCGGCGAGGCCGGCCTGGCCGGCGAGGAGTTCGCGGACGACGAGGTCCTGTTCGGGGCCGGACAGCAGCCGTAGCGGGTCGGCGAAGAGTTCGGCGTCCTGGTGGGCGCGGACCAGGGCGTAGCAGAAGGAGTGGAAGGTGGTGGCCTGCGGGAGGGCGGTGGTGCCGAGGCGGGCGGCGAGGCGGTCGCGGAGGGCGACGGCGGCCTTGCGGCTGAAGGTGAGGACGAGGATCCGCTCGGGGTCGGTGCCGCGGCGCACGCGGGCGGCGACGGACTCGACGAGGGTGGTGGTCTTGCCGGTGCCCGGCCCGGCGAGGACGAGGAGCGGCCCCTCACCGTGCTGAACCACCTCGCGCTGCGCCGCGTCCAAGGCAGGAGGCTCCACGCTCCCCACGTCGGTCCGCACCAGGCGGTACGGGCCGGGGGCGTCCCGCCGCGGCGCGCGGGGGTGCGGGCGTCGCGGTGTGTCGGAGAAGGAGGAGCTCACGTGGATCGCCGGTTCTGGTGGAGGTACGGGGTGGACGGGCGGACGGGGTGCGGGGCGTGACGGCGCGGGGCCGCGGCGTCGCTCTGCCGGGTCCGTGCGGCCGCGCGGCGCCGGACCTCGACGCTACGCCAGACGGCGGACGGGACGGCGGTTGTCCACAGGGCGTCCCGGGGCGGCGAGGGCGTGCCGGTTCAGGGGTGCGCCGGCCGGCCGTGGCGCCGGGCCCGCGGGGCGGGGCCGGCGGGGGCGGGGCGGCCGGTGTCGCGGCCGCGACCTGCGGCGGGGGCGTCGGCCGGGGGGCCGTCGCCGTCGGCGGGGCCGGCCGGTCCGGTGGGGAGAGCGCCCTCGGGGATCCCGGGGAGGTGGGTGAGGTCGACGACGTGCCGGGCGGCGGGGGCGGTGTCGGAAACCTCACAGTCGGCGGTGGGTCCCAGGGGGCCGTCCCAACGGGCGCGGCGCATGTCGAGGCGGGGCACGGTGCCGTCGGCGGCGGTGCGCAGCGGGGTGCCTTCGGCGCGGTAGTGGGCGAGGGCGCGGTGTTCGCTGCCGGGGAGCAGGGCGCCGTCCGCGCGGACCACGCGCCACCAGGGGACGGCGCCGCCGTAGAGGGCCATGGCGCGGCCGACCTGGCGGGGGCCGCCGGAGCCGTGGCCGTCGCGGTCCTCGGCGGCGAGGCGGGCGGCGACGTCACCGTAGGTCAGGACGTGGCCGGGCGGGATGCGTTCGGCCGTGCCGAGGACGCGTTCGGCGTAGTCGGGCAGCTCGGGTGCGGGGCGGGCGCCCTCCGGGGGCGGGCCGTCGTCCTCGGAGGGGTCAGGTGCGGTGCCGTCGCTGTGGCCACTCATTCGGTCCATCCTGCCGTACCCCGCCGACAACGGCACGGGGCGCGCGGCGGGGGCCGTGCGGCTGTGGTGTGCGGCCTGCGCGCGGGCCCGGGATGCGGGAGGCTCGGGGCGGGTGGTGCGGCGGTCGCCGGGCCGGTAGCGGGGGCTTGGCTTCCGCTTCTCGCGGCCCCGAAAAGCACCCTGATCCCCCCGGCCCCCGCACGGGCGTGCCACCATCTTCCGGGCGGTGACTGGTGAGACGTGAGCGAAATGCGACGTCCGGACGGCAGGGCGCGGCGCCTTCGCGGGTGACGGATGACCCTGGCGCCCGGCAGCCGGGAGCCGCCGCCACCGTCCCGGGAGGCACGGCGCCCAGGCGCCGGGCCGACCGTCCGGCGGCGGGCCAGGGGAAGCAGCAACGGAGGCCGTCCGCGGCCTCCGCGACCGAAAAGGCGAGCACGATCGAGAAGGCCGAACGACCCGGGGCGTCCGAGAGACCCGACGGGCCCGCACCTCACGCGGGCGACGACGGGCGGCGGACGCCGCAGGGGCACGAGACGGGAGCCGGACCGCAGCCGGACGTGGAGCACGCCGGGCCCGAGCGGCCCGCGGGCGCCGCGGCCGCGGCCTCCGGCGGGGACGCTGGCGTGCCCCGGACCGGTTCGCACCTGGCGACGTGTGACAGCGCGGAGTGCGAGGGCGGTGCGGAGCACGCGGACCGGGTGTCCGGCGACGAGCCGCTGCTGCCGGCGCGGGTGCACCGCCCGGCCGATCTGCTGCGGCTGCTGCTCGGCATCGCGGGGATCGCGCTGGTCCTGGCGCTGGCGGCGTTCGCGCACGCCACGACGCAGGGGCTGGCCGACGACATCGGCAAGGGCGCGGGCCAGGCCCCGCGGCTGCTGATCAACTTCGCGGGTCTGGCGTCGAGCGTGGCGGTGCTGATCGTCCCGGTGGCGTTCGCCGTCGAGCGGCTGATCAAACGCGACGGGCTACGTATCGCCGACGGTGTGCTGGCCGCGGTGCTGGCGCACGGGGTGTCCCTGGCGACGGACCTGTGGGTCGCGGAGGCGGCGCCCGAGTCGATCCGGGCGGCGCTGACCCAGCGGATGCACGACGGGTCGCTGACCACGCCCGTCCACAGCTATCTCGCACCGGTCATCGCGTACATGACGGCGGTGGGGATGTCCCGGCGCCCGCGGTGGCGGGTGGCGATGTGGTGCGTGCTGCTGCTGGACGCGTTCGCGGTGCTGGTCGGCCGGTACACCACCCCGTTCGCCATCGTCACGACGGTGCTGATCGGCTGGACGGTGGCGTACGGCACGCTGTACGCCGTCGGTACGCCCAACGTGCGGCCCACCGGGCAGAACCTGCTGGCCGGGCTGCGGCGGGTCGGGTTCCGTCCGGTGAGCGCGCTGCGCGCCGAGGACGTCGCCAACCCGGACCACCCCGAGCACTCCGACCGCGGGCGCCGCTATCTGGTGACGCGGGAGGACGGGCCGCCCATCGATGTGACGGTCGTCGACCGCGAGCAGCAGGCGCAGGGCTTCTTCTACCGGGTGTGGCGGCGGCTGTCGCTGCGCGGCATCAACCAGCGCCGCAGCCTGCAGTCGCTGCGGCAGGCGCTGGAGCAGGAGGCGCTGCTGGCGTACGCCGCGATCGCCGCGGGCGCCCGCGCGCCGAAGCTGATCGCCACCTCGGAGCTGGGCCCGGACGCGGTGATGCTGGTCTACGAGCACATCGGCGGGCGGCGGCTGGACGCGCTGGCGGACGAGGAGATCACCGATGCGGTGATGCGCAGCGCCTGGGAGCAGGTCGCGGCGTTGCAGTCGCGGCGGATCGCGCACCGGCGGCTGGTCGGCGACGCGCTGCTGGTGGATCGTTCCGGCAGGGTGACGCTGACGGAGCTGCGCGGCGGCGAGATCGCCGCGGGCGATCTGGTGCTGCGGATGGATGTCGCGCAGCTGCTGACGACGCTGGGCCTGCGGGTCGGCGCGGAGCGGTCGGTGGCGGTCGCGGTGGAGGTGCTGGGGCCGGACGCGGTAGCGGACAGTCTGCCGCTGCTCCAGCCGATCGCGCTGAGCCGGACGACGCGGGCGACGCTGCGGCAGCGGGCCCGGGAGCGGTCGGCGCGGGAGCGGGAGGCGGTGCTGGAGCTGTCGCGGTCCGCGAAGGAGGCGCGCGAGGAGCTGGCGGCGTCCGGGCCCGCGGACCGCAAGCGGCTGCGGGCGATGCGGGCGCGGGCGAAGGCGGAGGAGAAACGGGCGCTGGACGAGGCGTCGGAGGAGGCGCGCGAGGAGGACCTGCTGGCGCAGATCCGGCGGCAGGTGCTGCTGATCCGTCCGACGGCGGTGATCGAACCGGCGAAGCTGGAGCGGCTGAGCCCGCGGATCCTGATCAGCTGGATCGCCGGTGCGTTCGCCGCGTATCTGCTGCTGTCGCAGCTGATGTCGCAGGTCGCCCACTTCAACCTGCTCGATGTGATCAAGGAAGCCCAGTGGGTCTGGGTGCTGGTCGCGATGGTGTTCTCCGGGACGACGTACATCGCGGCGGCGATGAGCCTGCTGGGCTTCGTCACCGAGAAGGTGTCGTTCGTCCGGACGGTGTTCGCGCAGATCGCGGGGAACTTCGTGAAGCTGGTGGCGCCCGCCGCGATCGGCGGTGTCGCGCTGAACACGCGGTTCCTGCAACGGGCGGGGGTGCGGCCGGGGCTGGCGGTGGCGAGCGTCGGCGCCTCGCAGCTGTTCGGTCTGGGCGCGCACGTCCTGCTGCTGCTGACGTTCGGCTATCTGACGGGGACGGAGAGCGGCGACGATCAGCTGTCGCCGTCCCGGACGGTCATCGCCGGGCTGCTGACGGTCGCGGTGCTGGTGCTGGTGGTGACGGCGGTGCCGGCGCTGCGGAAGTTCGTGGTGACGCGGGTGCGGTCGCTGTTCGCCGGGGTGGTGCCGCGGATGCTGGACATCCTCCAGCGGCCCGGGAAGCTGGTGACCGGTATCGGCGGCATGCTGCTGCTGACGGCGGCCAACGTGATGTGCCTGGACGCCTCCATCCGCGCCTTCGGCGGCGGCGACACGCTCAGTTACGCCAGCATCGCGGTGGCGTTCCTCGCCGGCAACGCTCTCGGCTCGGCGGCGCCGACGCCGGGCGGTGTGGGCGCGGTCGAGGGTGCGCTGATCACGGCGCTGACGCTGGCGGGGCTCGGCGGTGACGTCGCGTTCCCGGCGGTGCTGCTGTTCCGGCTGATGACGTTCTGGCTGCCGGTGCTGCCGGGCTGGCTGGCCTTCACGCATCTGACCCGCAAGGGCGAGATCTGAGGCACGGCCGGATCAGGACAGGGCGAAGGCGCCGTCCCGCACGGTGCGGGACGGCGCCTTCGGCGTGTGCGGGCGGGGGCGCGGACCGCGCTCCCGGGCACGGTCAGTACACGGGCTTCTCCGGCTCGATCTGGTTGACCCAGCCGATGACGCCGCCGCCGACGTGGACCGCGTCGGCGAACCCGGCGGACTTGAGGACGGCCAGGACCTCGGCGGAGCGGACGCCGGTCTTGCAGTGCAGGACGATCTTCTTGTCCTGCGGCAGGTCCTGGAGGGCGTTGCCCATCAGGAACTCGTTCTTCGGGATCAGCCTGGCGCCGGGGATCGAGACGATCTCGTACTCGTTCGGCTCGCGGACGTCGATGATCTCGATCTTCTCGTCGGCGTCGATCCACTCCTTGAGCTGCTGGGGCGTGATCGTCGCGCCCATCGCCGCTTCATGGGCCTCCTCGGAGACGACGCCGCAGAAGGCCTCGTAGTCGATCAGCTCGGTGACGGTGGGGTTCTCGCCGCAGACCGCGCAGTTCGGGTCCTTGCGGACCTTGACCTGACGGTACGTCATCTCCAGTGCGTCGTAGATCATCAGGCGGCCGACGAGCGGGTCGCCGATGCCGGCGAGGACCTTGATGGCCTCGTTGACCTGGATCGAGCCGATGGAGGCGCAGAGCACACCGAGGACGCCGCCCTCGGCGCAGGACGGCACCATGCCGGGGGGCGGGGGCTCCGGGTAGAGGCAGCGGTAGCAGGGGCCGTGCTCGCTCCAGAAGACGGACGCCTGGCCGTCGAAGCGGTAGATGGAGCCCCAGACGTACGGCTTGTTCAGCAGCACGCAGGCGTCGTTGACGAGATAGCGGGTGGCGAAGTTGTCCGTGCCGTCCACGATCAGGTCGTACTGGCTGAAGATGTCCATCACGTTCTCGGCCTCGAGCCGCTCTTCGTGAAGGATCACGTTCACGTACGGGTTGATGCCGAGCACCGAGTCCTTGGCGGAAGCGGCCTTGGAGCGGCCGATGTCCGACTGGCTGTGGATGATCTGGCGCTGCAGGTTCGACTCGTCGACCTCGTCGAACTCCACGATGCCCAGGGTGCCCACGCCGGCCGCGGCCAGGTACATCAGGGCGGGCGAACCCAGGCCGCCGGCGCCTACACACAGCACCTTCGCGTTCTTCAGCCGCTTCTGCCCGTCCATCCCCACGTCGGGGATGATCAGGTGGCGGGAGTACCTGCGGACCTCGTCGACGGTGAGCTCCGAAGCGGGCTCGACCAGGGGTGGCAGCGACACGGAAGACCTCAACAAGGGGGTTGGTCGGTGTGGGTCAGTACGGTTGTTCTGTCCGTAACACTGCCACGCCCGTCTTCATTCCAAGACACCCGTTCCGATGCGCGAGACGAAATCGTCCCAGTAGCCGGGCAGCGTCTCCCAGGCGTCGCCGCCGCGGTCCTGCCGGTCGGTGAAGAAGACCGTTCCGGCGCCCTGCCGGCGGGCGATCCGCAGCGCCTCGTCGAGATGGGTGCGCGGCAGGCCGTGGACGAGGTGGCAGAACCGCTCGGGAGGGTGGTCGGCGGTCCACTCCGCCACCTGTGACCAGCGGTATTCGGTCCACGGCCCGGCAAAGGTGAGGAGTTGGTCGGCGGATTCGGCGTACCCCGGGTGCGGGTGGGTGCCGTGCCCGAGGACGAGGTGGGCGCCGTCCGCGAGGCCGCGCAGGGCGGCGGCGGTACGGCGGGTGGCGGGCAGCTCCTCCCGGCCGGCGGGGGCGCGGCCCAGCAGGAAACCGTCGGCCTTGTACCACTCCAGAAAGCGGTGGGCGTCGGTGATCACCTCCCCGAAGGGCCGGGTGCCGTACCGCAGATCGAGATGTCCCAGCAGTCGGACACCCGTCTCACGCAGCCGGGCCGCGACGGGCAGACAGTGCGGGTCGGGGCGCTCCCCGGGGCCCCGGGCGACATCGAGGACCGCCCAGTGGACCGGGGCCACCGGGGTGTAGCCGGGCACCGTGCCCGCCACACCCCGGGGGGCCTCCCGGGGGGCGACGAACCCCCGGGAGACCCGCAGCAGTTCCGCCCACTCGGTGGGCGCGAGCAGCGGGTGGGCGATGCCCGGGACGCCGACCCCGAACGGGCCGGCGCCGGTGGGGGCGCGGGTCGTGCCCGCGGTGGTCAGATGCGGCATGCGGCCTCCATCCAGATGTCGGCGAGCGATTCCTCCAGTCCGATCCGCGGCCGCCAGCCGAGCCGGTCGCGCGCGGTGCGCACATCGGCCTGCTGCCAGGTGCCGCAGCCGTCCGGGTAGGGGTACGTGGGCGGCGCGACGCCGTGTTCCGGGGACGGGCCAGGGATGATCAACCGGGCGGGCGGCGAGTCCAGTTCGTGCAGCGCACCGCCGAAACCGGCGACCCGGGCGAGGACCGACGCGGCCTCCCGCAGCCGCACCGCGCGGCCGGTGCCGATGTTGACCACGCCCTGCGCGGCGGAGAGCGAGGCGGCGTGCACCGCCCGCGCCACATCGCGGACGTCGACGAAGTCCCGCTGCACACCGAGCCCGCCGAGCTTCAGCTCACCGTCGCCGGACTGCATGGCGCGGCGCATCGCCTCGGCGAGCCGCCCGAGCGGCGACCCCGCGGGGGTGCCGGGCCCGACGGGTGAGAAGACCCGCAGCACGACCGCGTCCAGACCGGAGCCGAGGACGAGTTCGGTGGCGGCGAGCTTGCTGACGCCATAGGGGCCGCCGGGGCGGGGCACCGCGTCCTCGGCGGTGGACGAGCCGGGCTGCGAGGGGCCGTACTCGGAGGCGCAGCCGAGGTGGACGAGGCGGGCGCCGCAGCCGCTGCGGCGCAGCGCCTCGCAGATGGTGGCGACGGCGACGGTGTTGTGCCGAGTGAGGTCGCGGGCGCCGCCGCGGGTGGCGCCGGAGCAGTTGACGACGACGCCGGGGTGGACGGCGTCGAGGAAGCGGGTGAGCGCGCCCGGGCTGCCGGTGGCGAGGTCGAAGCGGACGTCGGCGTCGTCGCCGCGGCCCAGCACGGTCAGCTGGACGGCGGGGTCGGCGAGCAGGCGGTCGGCGACGTAACGGCCGAGGTAGCCGTTGGCGCCGATGAGCAGAACCCTCATCGGGCGACCCCCTGGTGCTCATGGCGTGCGGTCGGGTGGACGTTCATGTGTCGTGCTCCTCGTCGGACGGGGCGGTGGTGGTGGTTCGGCCGCGGGCGGGCGGCCGCCGCGGGACGGCGGCCCGGAGGGGGTCGTGGTCCGCGCCGATGCCACGGGTGGGGCCCGGGAGGCCGGCGGGCGGGCTATTCGCCGGATCATGGCCGGGCCACCCCCGTATCCGCGGGGACGGGGTGAGCGCGGGCGCCGGTGAGGGTGCGCAGGGCGTGGCCCAGCAGGGCGAGGGCCGCGGCGGTGCAGGCGACCGCCGGTACGGCGGCGGGGCCCTCGGCGGCGGTGAGCGCCTCCACCGGCCGGGCGAGCGCCGTGGCGCCCGGCAGCCGGGCGAGGAGCACCAGGGCCAGGGCGAGGGCTTCGAGGGCGGCAGCCGCCACGGGCCCGGCGACCGCCGCGGTGGGACGGCCGTGGACGGCGAGCAGCCGCGCGAGGAGCAGCAGCGTGCCCAGGGCGGTGGTGGCGGCGAGGGCGGCGGGCGGGTCGGCGGGGCCGCCGGTGAGGTGGCGGGCGCCGAGCAGCAGGGCCGACTGGACGGCGGCGTGGAGCAGGACGGCGCCGAGCAGCAACGGGCGGACCCGGGAGGCGAGTTCGGCCAGTTCGCGGCTGACGGCGAGGCCGCGCCGGGCGCGCCGGGCGAACCAGCGGGCGAGCACCGCGGCGGGCGCGACGGCGCAGCTGAGGGCGAGGGCCACAGCGGCGTCGGGGTGCGGCCACGGCGGCGGCAGACCGGGGCCGCCGGGGAGGAGCGCGGTCAGTGTCGCGTCGCCGAGGAGGGCGTAGCCGACGGTCCAGGCGACGGCGAGGACGGCGGTGGCGGTGGTGACGGCGGGTCGTCCGGCGCGGCGGACGCGCAGTGGACCGGCGCGCAGCGCGAGCCGGAGCGCGAGGAGTACGAGGACGCCGCCCGCCGCGGCGGTGGCGGGCCGGGCGAGGGCGGGCGCCGGGTGGAGGGCGGCGAGCGCGGCGAGGGTGGCCGCGCAGACCGCGCCCGGCAGCGTCTGGACGGCGGCGCGGACGGCCGTCTCGCGCGGGGCGGGCTCCGGCGGGGGCACGGTGGCGGTACGGGCGCGGGGCACCCGGGCGTACAGCTCCTCGGCGAGCGAGAAGACGTCACGGTGGCGGAAGCGGGCGGCGGTGCGGTCGGTGAGCCCGTGCGCCTCCAGACCGGCGGCGATCTCCAGCGGGTCGACGGCGTGGGCGCACAGCCGCCGGTGATGGTGGATCAGGGTGCGGACGGGGTCGGCGGGTCGGGGGATCACGGGGTGGGGGGCGGCGGGTTCGGGGGGCGGGGGCGCCTCCCGGGGCGGGGGCATCTCCCCGGGAGGCACCGGCTCGGCGGGCAGTTCCCGGGCCGGGCGCCCGGCGGGGTTCGTGCCCCAGGGCGCGTGCCCCGTGGCGGACAGCGGCCTGGCGGGGGGCGTCTCGCGGGGCGGGCGCCCGGCGAGGGACAGCGGTCCGGCCGGGGTCGCCTCCCGGGGGCGTCCCGCGGCGAGGGGGCGGCGGACGGCGCGCCAGGGGGCGGCGGGGCGGCGAGCGGCGTGGGCCGGGGTGCGGGCGGGCTCGCGGTCCGGGGAGTCGGTGCTCGGGGTCATCGCGCCTCTCCTCTCGTGGCCGCCGCGCGGCGGCGCGGCCCGGCGGCCCAGCTCGGGGTGCGGTCGGTCGGGGGTGTGCGGGGGACGGCGGCGCCACGACGGCCGGGGAGGTGGGTCTCGGCGGGGCGGGCGAAGGGGCGCGGGGTGCCGGGGCCGGGCTCCGGGTGGGCGTGGGCGAGGAGTTCGAGGTAGATGCCGCGGAAGGCGGTGAGGTGCCGGTCGACGGTGAAGAGCTCCAGGGCCCGGGCGCGGGCGGCGGCGCCGAGGCGGGCGCGCCGGGCCGGGTCGGTGAGCAGGGCGAGGACGGCGGCGGCGAGGGCGTGCGGGTCACCGGCGGGGACGACCAGACCGGTGGAGCCGACGACCTCGCAGACCGCCCCGGCGTCGGTGGAGACGGTGGCCCGGCCGCTGAACATCGCCTCCACCAGGCCGTACGGGAAGCCTTCTCCGGCGCCGGAGAGCACCACGACGGCGGCGGTGGCGTAGGCGTCGGCGACGGCGGGCGCCCCGGGGGCGGCCGGTTCCTCGAAGCGGACCGGGCCCGGGTCCCCGGGGAAGAGCCGGTCGGCCAGGGCCCGGCAGTGGGCGAGGTAGGCGGCCGCGTCGGGGGCGTCGCCGGGCCCGCCGACGATCCGCAGGAGGGCGCCGGGGACGGCGGTGCGGACGTGGGCGAAGGCGCGCAGCAGTCCGGCGAGGTCCTCGGCCGGTTCGACGGGGCCGGCCCACACCAGGGTGGCGTCGTCGTCGGCCATGGCGTCGGGCGCCCGGAGGAACGGCCCGGCGGGGACGCCCGGGGGGACGGTGCGCAGCCGCTGCGGCACCGCACCGCACCGCTCCTGCCAGCGGCGGGCGTGGGCGGTGCCGGGGGTGACGAGCGTGGCGCGGGCGTACGTCTCGGCGGCGAGGGCGCGTTGGAAGGCGGCGAGGAGGGCGCGGGCGGGGGCGCTGAGCGGGGTGGTGGCGCGGTCGAGGTAGTGGGCGCGCAGCCCCGGGCCGTCCTCGCTGACCAGGAGCGGGGTGCCGAAGAAGCGTTTGGCCAGCAGACCGGCGAGGGCGGTGGGACCGGCGGCCGTGGCGTGGCAGAGGTCGACGGCGTCGAGGCCCGGGGCGCCGTCGCCGTACCAGTCGAGGGAGAGCGGGTGCAGCGCCTCACCGAGGTGGCCGGCGACCGCGAGGAGGTCGGGGACCCGGACGGCGCGCGCGGCGGGGAGTGCGCCGGGGGCGCGGCAGGCGCGCTCCAGCAGGCGCAGGGCGGCCTCGGAGCGGAGCAGGGCGGGCAGGTCGGCGCGGTCGCGGGCGAGGTCGGCGAGGCCGTGGAGACCGGCGGCGAAACGGTCCGCCTGGGCCTCGGTACCGACGGGTTCGGCGGCGAGCGCGGCGGCGAGGTCGGTGAAGTGGCGGGCGAAGCGGCGGCGGGCGGCGCGGTCCCGGGTCCGGCCGCCGGCGCGGCGGGCCGCGGCGCCGTACGAGGGTCCCGCGGGGAGGGCGAACTCGGTGAACTCGTGGCCGGGCAGCCCCTGGACGAGCCGGTCGTACCAGCGCGGGGCGCGACGTACCGCACCGGTGCGGGCACCCTCGGTGAGCAGTCCGATGCGCACGTGTCCACCCCTGTTCTCCGGCCTCGGCGGGTAAGTCGTCCTCCGGCGGTACGGTGCGGGCCGCCGGTTGCGGAACGACGCTACGCAAAAGGCCCGGTGGCGCGGCGGACGGTTGTCCGTCGCACCACCGGAAGGGGTGAACGGTCGTAACTTTCTGCCCCATAGGGCGTTCTGATGCGCTATGCAGTGGGTTCGCCCGGGGCGGGGCCGCGGAGCCCGCCGTCCGCCCCCCGGGGCGGACGCACCACCCGGCGCGCGGCACCGGCGCGCCGGCCGGCGGACGGCGGACGGCTCAGGAGCGGGCGCGCAACGCCCTCCGTTCGGCGGCCACATGGGGATCGAGGACCGGCACGGCCGCCAGCAGCCCCTGGGTGTAGGGGTGCCGCGGGTGGTCGTAGACGGAGTCGACGGGGCCTTCCTCGACGATGCGGCCGGCCCGCATCACGGCGACGCGGTCGGCGGCCGCGCGGACGACGGCGAGGTCGTGGGCGATCAGGACGATCGACAGGCCGAGGTCGCGGCGGAGTTCGGCGAGGAGCTCCATCACCTGGGCCTGGGTGGTGACGTCCAGGGCGGAGACCGGTTCGTCGCAGACCAGCAGGCGGGGGCCGGGGGCGAGGGCGCGGGCGATGCCGACGCGCTGGCGCTGGCCGCCGCTGAACTCGTGCGGGTAGCGGTGGTACCAGGCCGGGTCGAGGCCGACGCGGTCGAGGAGTTCGCGGGCCCGCCGGACGACGGCGGCCTCGTCGAGGCCGCCCGCGGCGCGCAGCGGGTCGGCGACCGACTCCCCGATGGTGCGGCGGGGGTTGAGGGAGGAGACCGGGTCCTGGAAGACCATCTGGAGTTCGCCGCGCAGCGGCCGCAGGGCCCGCTCCCCCAGGGCGCCGAGGTCGCGGCCCCGGTAGCGGAGGGTGCCGGCGGTGGGGTCGAGGAGGCGGACCAGCATCCGTCCGACGGTGGTCTTGCCGCTGCCGGACTCGCCGACGAGGCCGAGCGTCTCCCCCTCGGCGACGGTGAGGGAGACACCGTCGACGGCGACGGTGCGGTCCGCGCCGAGCAGTGATCCCAGGGGGCCGCCCCGCCCGAACTCCTGGCGCAGGCCGTGCGCTTCGAGCAGCGGGGCACGGTCGCCCTCGTCGCCCGTGGCGGGCCGCGGCGCGCGGTCGGTGGCGGTGGCGGTGGCGGTGGCGGCCGGGCGTACGCCCTCGTCCGCGCCCGCGGGGCCGGCCGGGCGCCCGTCCGCGGGCCCACGGCGCGCGGCACCGGCCCCGCGCCCCTCCCCCTCGTCGTCCGCCCCGGCGTGCGCCGCGTCCTCGCGCGCCGGCCCGATCCGGGGGACGGCGGCGAGCAGAGCGCGGGTGTACGGCTCGCGGGGTGCGCCCAGCACCGCGGCGACGGGGCCGTGTTCGACGGCGCGGCCGCCGCGCATCACGAGGACGTCGTCGACGCTGCCCGCGACGACGCCGAGGTCGTGGGTGACCAGCAGCAGTCCGGTGCCGGTCTCGGTGCGCAGGGTGTGCAGCAGGTCGAGGATCTGGGCCTGGACGGTGACGTCGAGGGCGGTGGTCGGCTCGTCGGCGACGATCAGCCGGGGTTCGCAGGCGAGGGCCATGGCGATCAGGGCGCGCTGACGCATCCCGCCGCTGAACTCGTGCGGGCGGGAGCGGGCCCGGCGGGCGGCGTCCGGGATGCCGACCCGGTCCAGGACCTCCACGGCGCGGGCGCGGGCGGCGCGCCGGGAGACGCCGGGCCGGTGGACGCGGTGCACCTCGGCGATCTGGTCGCCGAGGGAGTGGTACGGGTCCAGGGAGGAGAGCGGGTCCTGGAAGATCATCGCGGCGGTGGCGCCGCGCAGGGCGCGCAGCTCCGCCTCGGGCGCCGCGAGGACGTCGGTCCCGGCGACGCGGACGCTGCCCTCGGTCCGGGCGCCGGTGCCGCGGTGCAGGTCGAGGAGGGTGGCGGCGACGGTCGATTTACCGGATCCGGACTCCCCCACGATGCCGAGGGCGCCGCCGGGCTCAAGGGTGAGCGAGAGCCCGTCGACGGCGCGGACGGCGTCGGCTCCCCCGGTGGCGGGGAAGGTGACCGTGAGGTCGCGGATCTCGATCAGCGGGTCGGCGGTGGCTTCCTCCACGGCCGGTTCGCGGGTCAGGGGGGCGGTCATGTCAGCGTCACCCTTCGGTCGGCGAGTGCGTGGAGGACGTCGGCGACGGCGCCCGCGAGGACGACGGCGGCGCCGACGCCCAGGACGGCGCCGACGACGACGGGGAGGTCGACGGTGCGGACCGACTCGACGGTGAGCCGCCCGATGCCGGGCAGCCCGAAGAGGGATTCGGTGAGCATCGCGCCGCCGAACATGGTGCCGAGGTCGACGGCGTTGAGGGCGACGACGGGCGGCAGGGCGCCGCGCAGCGCGTGCCGTCCCACGATCCGGCGTTCGCGCAGCCCGTAGGCGCGGAAGGTGCGGATGTGGTCCTCGGCGAGCGTCTCCAGGGTGGCGGAGCGGGTCAGCCGGGCGTACTTGGCGGACTCCAGGAGGGCGAGGGTGGTCCAGGGCAGCAGCAGGTTCCACGCCCACTGCTCGGGGTCCTCGGTGAGCGGTACGTAGGTGGGGAACGGCAGCCACTGGAGGGTGGCGCAGAAGACCATCAGCAGCAGCAGGCCGGTGATGAAGACCGGGGTGGCGGTGCCGGTGAGGGTGAGCACCGTCAGGACGCGTTCGGTGGTGCCGCCGCGGCGCAGCGCGGAGAGCAGTCCGGTGCCGACGCCGAGCAGCAGCCACAGCACCATGGCGCCGACCGCGAGCGAGGCGGTGACCGGCAGCCGGGAGGCGAGGAGCTGCGCGACCGGCTGGTCGTTCTGGTACGAGAGGCCGAAGCAGGGCGCGGGGCAGTGCAGGACGCCGGTGCCGGTGGAGTAGTCGCGGCCGGCCAGCAGGCCCTGGAGGAAGTGCAGGTACTGGAGCGGCAGCGGTTCGCCGAGCCGGAGCTGGTCGCGGACCTGGGCGATCTGTTCGGCGTTGCAGCGCGGCCCGCAGGCGAGCTTGGCGGGGTCGCCGGGCGCGACGTAGAAGAGCGCGTAGACGGCGACCGAGAGCAGCAGCAGGACGAGGAGGGCGCCGCCGGTCCGGCGCAGGACGTAGGCGGTCATCGGGTGGCGCCCTTCGGCGGTCGGGCGGCGGCGCGGCGGGTGCCGACCGCGAGGCGGGAGCGTTCGCGCGGGTCGAGGGCGGTACGGACGGCGTCACCGAGGACGGTGCAGGCCAGCACGGTGACGAGCAGGCAGCCGGAGGGCAGCAGGACGTACATCGGGTCGGCGCGGAACCAGGTGGTGGCGGTGGAGAGCAGCTGTCCCCAGGAGGAGGTGGGCGGGGTGACGCCGATGCCGAGGAAGGACAGGGACGCCTCGACGACGATGTTGGTGGGGACCAGCAGCGCCGCGTAGGTGAGGACGGGGGCGGCGAGGGCGGGCAGCAGTTCGCGGCGGGCGATCTGCACCGGGGTGCGTCCGGCGAGGCGGGCCGCGGCGACATGGTCGCGGCGGCGCAGCGACAGGGTCTGGGCGCGCACGATGCGGGAGGTGCCGCCCCAGCTCAGCAAACCGATGACGAGGATCAGCAGCAGCGGACGGGGGAATCCGGCCGGGACGATCGCGGTCAGCGCGACGGCGAAGACCAGCATCGGCAGGGCGAGCAGCACATCGGTGAAGCGGCTGAGGACGGAGTCGAGGAGGCGGCCGCCGAGCCCCGCGGCGAGGCCGGTCGTGACGCCGAGCAGCACCTGGACGACGGTGGCGCCGAGCGCGACGAAGAGGGAGACGCGGGCGCCGTACAGCAGCCGGGCGAAGAGGTCGCGGCCGGTGCCCGGTTCGACGCCGAGCCAGTGGTCGGCGCTGATGCCGCCGAAGGAGCCGTACGGGACGCCGCCGCGGGCGGAGTCGACGAGCTGGTCGTGGTAGGTGGTGGGGTCCTGGCCCTCCAGCGCCGTCAGCAGCGGGGCGCCGAGGGCGAGGAGGGCGAGGGCCGCGAGCACGGCGGCGGCCACGACGGCCGAGGGGCGGGCGCGCAGCCGCTGCCATGCTCCGGTGTCCGGGGTGTCGCTCATGGTTCCGGGGCCTACTTGACCGCTACCTGGGAGATGTCGAGGACGCCGTCCCAGTCGCTGATCACGACGTTGCGGATCGCCTTGCCGTGCAGCCGCTTGTAGACGGGGTGGAACAGCGGGACGGAGAGGGCCCGCTCGCCGATCCTGTCGTCGAGGGCGCCCCAGCGTGCGGCCGCCTTGTGCAGGTCGGTGAGGTGGTTGATGGCGTCGATCTCGTGGTTGACGGCGGGGTCGTCGAGCTGCGCGTGGTTGAAGTTGTAGGCGTCCTTGACGATCTGGCGGCCGTCGAAGATCGGCGCGAGGAACGGTCCGCCGGAGGGCCAGTCGGCGCCCCAGCCGGCGAGGAAGAGGCCCGGTTCGTCCTTGAGGCTGTGGACGGTGTCCTTGTAGTCGTTGTCCTCCAGGCCCTTCAGCTCGACGGTGATGCCGGCCTTCTTCAGCGCGTCCTGGACGGCGGTGGCGACCTCCGGGCTGGTCGCGAAGTTCTTGGCGGTGGAGTGGGTGAGGGTGATCTTCAGGCCGTGCGGATATCCGGCCTTCTTCAGCAGCTCCCGGGCCTTTGCCGGATTTCCGGTCTTTCCGGCCGGGAAGGGGTCGGCGCCGGTGTAGCCGAAGGATTTCTGGTTGGGCAGGAAGGTGGTGGCCGGCTCCGCGAGGGAGGAGCCGCCGGCGGCGTTGACGACGCTGGTGCGGTTGACGGCGTAGGCGAGGGCCTGCCGCACCTCGGGCTTGTCGAAGGGCTTCACCCTCGGGTTGAAGGCGAGGTAATTGGTGTAGCCGAAATGGCCGGTGCCGACGCGCTTTTCGAGTTCCTTGTCGCCGGCGATGCGGGCGAGTTCGGCGGGCCCGAGGTTGGTGTCGGTGGTGACGGCGGCGGCGTCCGCTCCGGAGCCGGTGGCCAGGCGCTGGTTGATGACGGCGGAGTCGAGACCGGAGCGGACGTCGACGGTGTCCGGGTAGGCGTGCCGTTCCTTGTCGGTCTTCTCCGACCAGTACGGATTCCGCTTCAGCAGCAGGTGTTCGCCGTCCCCGGTGTTCTTGACGACCTTGTACGGGCCGGAGGAGACGGGGTGTTCCTCGTATTTCGTACCGGTGTCCGCGGCGCGCGGTACGGGGGCGAACTGCGTCTGCGTGGCGAGCAGCGGGAATTCACCCTCGGGCTTCTTCAGATGGAAGACGAGGGTCTTGTCGTCGGGCGTCTCGATGGACTTCAGTCCGCCCTTCGAGGTGTCCTTGTAGGGGCCCTGGTATTTCTCGCCGCCGATCAGCCAGTCGCGCAGATAGGGTGCGCCGCCGGAGAGTTCGGCGGCGAAGGACCGCTCGATGCCGTATTTGATGTCGGCGCTGGTGATGGGCGTCCCGTCCTCGAACTTCAGGCCGTTCTTGAGGGTGTACGTCCACACGGTGGCGTTCTTGCTCGGCCGGCCGGTGTCGGTGGCGAGGTCCGGGACGGCCTCGGTACCGGCGGCGCCGTTCGCGCGCTTGCGGGTGGTGAGGGTGCGGAAGACGAGCGTGGGGACCTTGCCGCCGCCGGAGGTGTAGAGCCGGGCGGGGTCGAAGTCGGTCTGCGGCTCGGAGTTGAGGACGGTGAGGGTGCCGCCCTTGTGGGGCGTGGCGTCGGCGCCGGCGTCCGCGGCGTCCTTCGGGCCGCAGGCGGTGGCGCCGGCGGCGAGGGTGACACCGATCGCGGCGGCGACGACGCGGCGCGATCTGAACAGCAGCCGGCGGGAGCGGGTGGAGGCAGGGGCCGGTTCGGCCATGACGGGTTCGCCTTTCGCAGCAAGACCGCGCCCGGCTGCGAGGCGGCGGGCGGGCGCGGTGCGCACGAGGCCACCCCGGCGCGGGCGTGCGGGAGGAAGTCACACGGTTCGCGGGGGGAAGGAACCCGGCCCGGGACCGTGGCCGCGCGGCGGAGATGCCGGGGCAGAAGGGTCCGTGGCGCGGGCGGGGCCTCAGCGACAGTCGATGTCGGCCACGGACTGCACGGACACGCCGATCAGCGCCAGCTCTATGGCGGCGGAGGCGGTGGCGTGACGGTGCGGCATGCGCAGAACTATTGAACGAATGGCCGGATTCTGGCAAAGGTGTCTCGCGATGAGAGACCGCGCATCTCACATACAGGGACGACGCGTACTCGGGGCGCCCGGCCCGCCACCCCGCCCCGCTCAGCTACTGCCGGGATACGGCCAGGAGTTGGGGCGGCAGGTGGCGCCGTCCGTCGTCAGGAACTTCGTCTGCTGCATCATCACCGGCGCGAGCGCCCCGGAACGCGAGCAGACCTCGTGGTTGCGGCCGAGCCGGTGGCCGACCTCGTGGTTGATGAGCATCTGGCGGTAGGCGTACATCTTGTCCGGCCCGTACGTCTTCGCGCCCTGCGCCCAGCGGTACGCGTTGATCATCACGCGCGGGGTCGCCGCCGAGTCGCACGAGACGTTGTCCTCGGAGGTGTCCAGCCCCGACTTGGCGCACCACTCGTCGGTGGTGCCGGGACTGGCCAGCGTGATGACGAAGTCGGCGTCACCGGAGGCCACCCGCTCGAAGGTCCGGGTGCCGCCGTGCGCCCAACTCCGGTCGTCGTTGAGGGTCTTGTGCACCGCATCCGCGAACAGCTCGCCGTCCAGCGGCAGCCCGGTCTCCATGTCGACGCGGTAGCGGACGACATGCCCGCGGCCGGGCGCCTTCGCGGCGCCGCCGACCGGCGTGAACTTCCCGGAGGCGGTCAGCTTCGCATCGAGCGGGAACGGCTCGGCCATCCGCTGCGCGTACGAGGCGGGCTTGGCGTCCTGCGGCCGGTCCGCGGAGCGCGAGGCGCCCTCGTCCAGCGGGTCGGTACGGTCGGGCCCGCCGCCCGAGTTGGTGGTGGCGTCCGACCGCTGCTCGGCGACCTGACCGGCCACCACCACGGCGAGCACGGTGGTCACCGCGGCGGCCGCGACACCGGTGAAGGTCCGGCCCAGTCCGCCCTTCTTCGCGGCGGCGGACGGCGGCGCGTCCGGCCCGCCGGCCACGCCCGGCGCTCCGGTACCGGCGGGGGCTCCGCCGTCCGCCGGCTCCGTCTCCCGCGCGAAGACCACGGAACGGCCGGTCTCCGCCGGTCCGTGCGGGAACGCCCCGGCGCCCGGCCCGTCGAGGACGTCCAGCGCGTCGAACGCCTCCAGATACTCCCGCCGCGGCCCCGCGCCGGGGCGGACCTCGGCGGTGGCCGGGTCGGGCAGCCGCATGTCCGGCTCGGCGGCCGCGCGCGGCCGCGGCACCCGGGGCCCGGCGGCGGACGGCCGGGACGCGGCGCGGCGGACGGCGGGCGGGCCGGGCGCCGAGGCTCCCGGCACCGACGGCGGCAGCCCCCAGCCGCCGCCCGGCTCCCGCTGCTCGGGATGGCCGCCGCGCACGCCCTCGCGCGCGGGGCCCGGGTGGGCGGCGCCGCGCGGACGGGCGGCGGACTCCGCCGGGTGCGGGTGCTCACCGTCGCCCGGTCCGCGCCGGCGGCGTCCGGTGCCCGGCCCTTCCGCGTGCGGCAGCGCCGTCTCCGTCGTGTCGTGCCCGTCGTGTGCCGCGCCTCGACTGTGCCGTCCCACGCTCCGTCAGCTCCTGCCCGTACCGGCCGCCGCCGTGTCGTCGATCAGTTCCCGGATGGCCCGCGCCACCGTCCGCGGGTACTCCATCATCGCCACGTGCCCGGCCTCGGGCAGCGTCATCAGCCGCGCCCCGCGGAACGCGGCGGCGGCCCGCCGCGCCATCCGGTACGAGACGAGTTGGTCGCGCCCACCGTAGACGAGGAGCGTCGGCGCCAGCACCCGTTCCGCCTGACGCCACAGATTGTGCTGCCCGCCGAGGGTGTACGCATTGACCAGTCCGCGGGCCGAGCGCTCCATCACCTCCTGGAAATACGGGAGTTCGAGCCGCCTGGTGTACTCGTCGACGGCGTCGCGGAAACCCTCGGGGGTGACGTTGCGCGGGTCGCCGTAGCAGAGCGCCAGCATGCCGCGGGTGCGCTGCTCGGGCGTCCAGTCGCGGGTGAGGCGGGCGAAGAGGCGGGCCGTGCCGGGCACCGCGAGCAGCGCCGTGGGGATCGCCGTCCGCTGCGGCCGCAGCTCCGGCAGGGCCGGGGAGATCAGCGTCAGGGTGCGGACGAGATCGGGCCGGGCGGCGGCGACCCGCGTCGCGGCGGCGCCGCCCATGGAGTTGCCGACGAGGTGGACCGGGCCGCGCCCGGCCGCGTCCAGATACCGGATGACGGCCCGGGCCTGGGCGGCGACCGAGTAGCTGCCGTCGTCGGGCGGCGGGGCCTCGCCGAAACCGGGCAGATCGAGCGCCTCGCCGTCGACCCGGTCGGCGAGCAGCGGCATCAGCGCCGACCAGTTCCGCGAGGAGCCGCCGAGCCCGTGGACGTAGAGCGCGGACTCCCGCTCCGCCTCCGCGCCGGGGCCGGACCCCGGTGGCGCCGCCGGGGTGCGCACGCCGAGCGTCAGCCCGCTGAGCGGCACCAGCCGCAGCGTCTCGGCCTCCTGCGACCCGGGCCGCCCCGGACCACCGGGCGGCACCGGAAGAGCTGCGGTCCGGGTGTCGGGCGACTCGGTCGAAGACATGCCGTCGATGTTACGAGATGATCACGCGCGTACCGATGTGTTCGCCGTCACACACCGCATCGCGCTGCCGCGCCCGCTCTCCTAGGCTCGATACGAAGGGGGCACCGGCCCGCCCGCGGCCGGGATCCGAACCGCCCGGCCCGGGGCGAGGAAGGCGCAGCGGCCCCAAGACTCCTAGAGAGGGAGCACCATGCCGGTCGATCCGAGCGACCCGGACACCTTCGACGACGAGAACGGCACCACCTTCTCCGACGAGGCCCCGGAGGCCGACGCGCAGGAACAGCGCGCGGACGTCGCGCCCCACCGCGACGAGACGCTGTCCGGTACCGACCTCGACGCCGCGAACGAGGCGGACCGCGCCGAACAGTCCCGCGTCGTGGAACTCAACGAAGACGAATACCGATGACCTGGGGTGTTATGTCACCTTCCCACAAGGGCGCGGACCGGATTTTCTCAGCTCCGACCGCCCACAGCCCGGTTACCCAAAAGTACGATGGCGGGCGCGGTGTGCCACCTTGCGTACGCCGCGTACGGAACGACTTCTGGGAGGCAGCGTGAGCGCCATCGAGCAGACCGAGGCGGCTCGCCCGCGGGGCACACGCCTGCCGCGCCGAGCACGGCGCAACCAGCTTCTGGGTGCGGCACAGGAAGTGTTCGTCGCGCAGGGCTACCACTCCGCGGCGATGGACGACATCGCCGAGCGGGCAGGCGTCAGCAAGCCGGTGCTCTACCAGCACTTCCCGGGCAAGCTGGACCTCTACCTCGCCCTCCTCGACCAGCACTGCGAGGCGCTGCTGCACTCCGTGCGCACCGCGCTGGCGTCGACGACCGACAACAAGCAGCGCGTCGCGGCGACGATGGACGCCTACTTCGCCTACGTCGAGGACCCGGGCGGCGCGTTCCGGCTGGTCTTCGAGTCGGACCTGACCAACGAGCCGGCGGTCCGCGAGCGGGTCGACAAGGTCTCGCTGGAGTGCGCCGAGGCGATCTGCGAGGTGATCGCCGAGGACACCGGTCTCTCGCGCGACGAGTCGATGCTGCTGGCCGTGGGCCTGGGCGGCGTCTCGCAGGTGGTGGCGCGGTACTGGCTGGCGGCCGACAGCAAGGTCCCGCGGGACACCGCGGTGGGCCTGCTGACCTCTCTCGCGTGGAAGGGCATCGCGGGTTTCCCGCTGCACGGCATCGATCCGCACTGACCGTGTTCGCTCCCGGCGTGCCCCGGGGGCGCCCTGCACCTTCCCGTACCGGGCTAATGTGTGCTGCGTACGGCGCGGCTGGCCGCGCACCCAACTGACCGTCGGAGGGACATCAGCCGTGGAGGTCAAGATCGGCGTGCAGCACGCGCCCCGCGAGATCGTGCTCGAGAGCGCGCAGTCTGCCGAAGAGGTGGAGGGCGCCGTCGCGGACGCCCTGGGCGGCAAGTCGCCGCTGCTGAGCCTGGTGGACGAGCACGGCCGCAAGGTCCTGGTCCCGTCGGACCGGCTCGCCTATGTGGAGATCGGCGAGCAGTCGGTCCGCAAGGTCGGCTTCGGCGCGCTCTGACCCCTGGGCGCCGCAGCGGCGCCCGAGGCAACCGTCCACGGCGGCCGGGATCCCGATCCCGGCCGCCGTCGGCGTTCTCCGGGACGTGCCCCGGCGGTCCCGGCCCGCTCCTCCCCCGCTTTCCGGGCCCTCCGGTTCCCCTTCCGTTTGCCGTCCCCTCCCCGGCCCGGCCCGCTCCCCCGGCCGGAACGGCTCCCCCCTCCACCGCCACGTCCTCCCCCTTCCCTCGCGTTCGGCGGAACGGAGGCATGAGGGTTGCTGAGCGTGGCTGATGGGTAACACCGCCTACGACCGATTTGTTCGTCCGGTCGGTCCGGTCGTCAGCCGTAACGCGGGAGGGAACACGCATGATCTGGGAAGCTCTGGGCGCCGTCGCGATCGGTCTCGCTCTCTCCTTCACTGCCACCCGCCGACTGCCGGAACGGTTCCCCGTCCGCTCCCTGGCGCTCGCCACCGGCCCGGTCGCCGCGCTCCTCGGCGCGCTGCTGACGCGCTCGATCCTCGGCCCCGGCCACCCCGTCCAGACGCTCGCCGCGGCCGTCGCCGTCGGCGCCGCGCTCCTCTCGGTACTGATCCGCCCGGACCGCGGCGCCCTGCACGGCTCGGCGCCCGCCTGAGGGGTGCCCCAAGGCGCACGGGACAGCCCGGAGACACCCGAACGGCGCGGCCCCGGACCACTTGGGTCCGGGGCCGCGCCGTCGTCCTGTCCGCGGTGCGCCGCCTACGCCGCCAGGCCCAGGGCCGCCATCCGCTTGGTGTGCGCCTCGGTGATCCGGGAGAACATCCGGCCGACCTCGGCCAGGTCGAAGCCGTCGGCGACGCCGCCGACCAGCATCGTCGAGAGCGCGTCGCGGTCCGCGACCACCCGCTGCGCCTGCGACAGCGCCTCACCCATCAGCCGCCGCGCCCACAGCGCCAGCCGCCCGCCGACCCGCGGGTCCGCCTCGATCGCGGCGCGCACCTTCTCGACCGCGAAGGTGGCGTGGCCGGTGTCGTCCAGGACGGTCAGCACCAGGTCGCGGGTGTCGGTGTCCAGCCGGGCGGCGACCTCGCGGTAGAAGTCGCTGGCGATCGAGTCGCCGACGTACGCCTTGACCAGGCCCTCCAGCCAGTCCGACGGCGCGGTCTGGCGGTGGAACTCGTCCAGCGCGGCGGCGAACGGCTCCATCGCCTCGTTGGGCTCCGCCTCGATGTCGGCCAGGCGCTGCCGCAACCGCTCGAAGTGGTGGAACTCCGCCGACGCCATCTTGGCCAGTTCGGCCTTGTCGTCCATGGTCGGCGCGAGCTTCGAGTCCTCCGCGAGCCGCTCGAAGGCGGACAGCTCGCCGTAGGCGAGGGCGCCCAGCAGGTCGATCACGGCGGCGCGGTAGTGCGGCTCGGCGGAAGCCTCCGGCCAGTTCTGGGCGGCGATCCCGGTCGGTTCCGGCGCGTCGGCGGTGGCGGTGTCTGGCGTCTCCATGACCGGCACAATAGCCGCCGGACGGCCCTCGCAGCGCGGGGCCGCCGCCTCCCGTGGCGCACTCCGGGACCGGCCGGGAGCACGCCCGGTCCGCGGCGCGGGCGGCTTGTTCCCTTTCTCACCCGGACAAGCCTTCGGATGTCCCGGTGCATCCGGGGTACAGTGGTAATGCGCCCGCCGAGTATCGGTGGGTCGTTCCACGCATGCGGATGCCCGGTCGGTGGCCCGATCGGCTCCAACCCGACCGCCCTCCCCCGCGGCGCGTACGCGACGTACGCATCAGCAGGAGGGACACCGCTCGCGGCAGGAGTGCCTGAGCGTTGGCAGTGGTCCCGCGCCGCCGGCCTTGCAACCCGGCCCGTACACCCCTTGTACGAAGCGCGGTACGACCCCCTTCGCCGCCTCGTGCCGCGTCTCACAGAAGAGGCAAGATTCTGTCTACGTTCCGAGAGCTCGGGATTTTCCCCGAGACCGCCGAGGCCCTCGAAGCCGTCGGCATCATTTCCCCCTTTCCCATCCAGGAGCTGACGCTCCCCGTCGCCCTCTCCGGCAGCGACGTCATCGGCCAGGCGAAGACCGGCACCGGCAAGACGCTGGGCTTCGGCCTGCCGCTGCTGGAGCGCGTCACCGTCCCCGCCGACGTCGAGGCGGGCCGGGCCACCCCCGAACAGCTGACCGAGGCGCCGCAGGCGCTCGTCGTCGTCCCCACCCGCGAGCTGTGCCAGCAGGTCACCAACGACCTGCTCACCGCCGGCAAGGTGCGGAACGTCCGGGTGCTCGCGATCTACGGCGGCCGCGCGTACGAGCCGCAGGTCGAGGCGTTGCAGAAGGGCGTCGACGTCGTCGTCGGCACCCCGGGCCGACTGCTCGACCTGGCCGGTCAGCGCAAGCTCGACCTCTCGAAGGTCCGCAGCCTGGTGCTGGACGAGGCCGACGAGATGCTGGACCTCGGCTTCCTGCCGGACGTCGAGCGGATCATCCAGCTGCTGCCGGCCAAGCGGCAGACCATGCTGTTCTCGGCCACCATGCCCGGCCAGGTCATCTCGCTGGCGCGCCGCTACATGTCGCAGCCCACGCACATCCGCGCCACCGCGCCGGACGACGAGGGCCAGACCGTCGCCAACACCACCCAGCACGTCTTCCGGGCGCACTCCCTGGACAAGCCGGAGATGGTCGCGCGGATCCTCCAGGCCGAGGGCCGTGGTCTGGCGATGGTGTTCTGCCGGACGAAGCGGACCGCCGCCGACATCGCCGACCAGCTCGCGCGGCGCGGTTTCGCGTCCGGCGCGGTCCACGGCGACCTCGGCCAGGGCGCCCGTGAGCAGGCGCTGCGCGCCTTCCGCAACGGCAAGGTCGACGTCCTGGTCTGCACCGACGTCGCCGCCCGCGGTATCGACGTCGAGGGCGTGACGCACGTCATCAACTACCAGTCCCCCGAGGACGAGAAGACCTACCTGCACCGCATCGGCCGCACCGGCCGCGCGGGCGCCAAGGGCACCGCGGTCACCCTCGTCGACTGGGACGACATCCCGCGCTGGAAGCTGATCAACAAGGCGCTGGACCTGCCGTTCGACGAGCCGGAGGAGACGTACTCCACCTCCCCGCACCTCTACGAGCAGCTGCACATCCCGGCGGGCACCAAGGGCGTGCTGCCCCGCTCGGAGCGGACCCGCGCCGGGCTCGCCGCCGAGGAGGTCGAGGACCTCGGTGAGACCGGCGGCCGCGGTCGCGGCCGGGGCCAGGCCCCGGCGGCCACCGAGCATCCGCAGCGGACCCGTACGCCCCGCCAGCGGCGGCGCACCCGGGGCGGCGCGGCCGTCGACGGCGCCGCGGCCCCGCAGGCGGAGGCCGCGGCGGACACGGCGGAGGGCACCGCGGCCGAGGCCACCGAGCCCCGGCAGCCGCGCCGCCGTCGCCGGACCCGTTCGGGCAGCCGCCCGGCCGAGGCCGTGACGCCGGCCGTGGACGCACAGCCCGCCGCGCCCGTCGCCGAGGAGGCGGAGGCCGCCCCGGCGAAGCCGCGCCGCCGCCGGACGCGGGCCGCAAAGCCCGCCGAGGCGCAGGCCGTGGTGGAGACCGTCGAGGCGCCGGCGGCACCGGTCGCCGAGGAGGCCCCGGCCAAGCCGAAGCGCACCCGCAAGACCGCCGCGGCCAAGGCGGCCGAGGCCGTGGAGACCGCCGAGGGCACCGAGGCCCCCGCCAAGCCGAAGCGCACCCGCAAGACCGCGGCGGCCAAGGCGGCGGAGGCCGTGGAGTCCGCCGAGGGCGCCGAGGCGCCGGCGAAGCCGAAGCGGACGCGGAAGACCGCCGCCAAGGCCGTCGCACCGGAGGCCGCCGCCGAGGAGGCTCCGGCCAAGCCGAAGCGCACCCGTAAGACCGCGGCGGCGAAGGCCGCCGAGTCCGCGGAGGCGGCCGAGGCGCCCGCGAAGCCGGTCCGCCGCCGCACCCGTGCGAAGGCCCCGGCCACCGAGGCAACGCCGGAGAGCTGATCCGCAGCCCCCGTCCGACGGCCCGTTCCCGCCCACCCGGCGGGGGCGGGCCGTCGGCGTCTCCGGGGCCGCCGGGCCCCGCCCACCGGTCGAACACCGGGCCGTGGCGGCCGGTGCGCGGCGGTGGCCCCGGTGCGGGCGGATAGCCTCGGATCATGAGCAGGCCGCCGACACTTTCGCTGCCCCCGTGCGCCAGCGCGTACCGTCTCGTCACCGCGCGCGGGGAGTTCGCCGTGCACGACGCCCGGCCGGAGCGGACGCCGCTCGGCACGGCGCTGCTGGTCCCGGGGTTCACCGGCAGCAAGGAGGACTTCATCGCGCTGCTCGCGCCGCTCGCCGCGGCCGGTTTCCGGGCGGTGGCGGTGGACGGCCGCGGGCAGTACGAGTCCCCCGGCCCGCGCGACCCCGCCGCCTACGGGCAGGGCGCGCTGGCGCAGGACGTGCTGGCGCAGGCCCGGGCGCTGGGCGGCCGGGTGCATCTGCTGGGGCACTCCTGCGGCGGGCTGGTGAGCCGGGCGGCGGTGCTGACCGATCCGGCGCCGTTCCGTTCGCTGACGGTGCTCAGCTCCGGCCCGGCGGCCATCGACCCGGCGCAGCAGACCCGCGTCCGGATGCTGATCGACGCGCTCGGTTCGCTGGACATGGCGGCGGTCTGGCAGGCGATGCGGGCGATGGACCCGCCGGAGGCGGCGGATGCCGGAACGCCGTCGGAGATCGGGGAGTTCCTGCGGCGCCGCTGGCTGGCGACCGTTCCGGAGCAGCTGATCGCCACCGGGCGGCAGATGCTGGAGGAGCCGGACCGGGTAGACGAGCTGGCCGCGGTGCCGCTGCCCAAGCATCTGGTCTCCGGCACGGTGGACTACGCCTGGCCGGTGCCGCTGATCGACAAGATGGCGGTGCGGCTGGCCGCCCGCCGCACGGTCGTCGAGGGCGCGGAGCACTCCCCCAACGCGGAGCGCCCCCTGGAGACCGCCGCCGCGCTGGCCGCCTTCTGGGGCGAGCACTGAGCCGACCGCGCCGGTCCGCCCGCCGGGGCGCGCCCGGTGGCGGCGTGCCCCGGTGGCGGCGTGCCCCGGTCCGCGGCCGGACGTACCGGCGCCCGGGACCTTCCCGCCGGGTCCGGAATCCCTTCCTCACCTGCAAATACTTAGACCATCGAAAAATTTCCTTAGCGTAGGGAATGTTTGCACGGGGCCAGGACGTTGGACACGTAGAAGCTCGGGCAGCGACGCCCGTGCTCGCCATCCATCAGTTCTCCTGCAGGAGGATCAGACGAAGGGAAGCCGTATGCGCTTCGAGATCATGCGCCTGGACGATGTCGACGGCACCGCCGTGGACAGCACCGTCGTGGACGCCGCCTCCGTCAACCGGATCGTGCAGCAGGCCGCCGCAATCGGCCAGCGCATCTACATCCGCCCGGCCGACACCGTCGCCGCCCGGTAACACCGACGCCGCCCCGCGCGGTACGCACGGATGCGCCCCCGTACGGACATGCCGTACGGGGGCGCGACTGCGTCCGGCGCCGGTCAGGCGCCCTGGACGACCTGGGTGACGCCGTTGATGATCTGCTGCACGGCGAGCGCGGAGAGCATCATGCCGGCGAGCCGGGTCACCAGCACCACACCGCCGTCCTTGATGACGCGGATGATCAGCAGCGAGAACCGCATCGCCAGGTAGAGCACGACATGGATCGCGACGATGGCGGTCCACACCGACAGCTGCGCGGTGAAACCGTGGGCGTGCTGGACGGCGAGGATCACCGACACGATCGCCCCGGGCCCGGCCAGCAGCGGCATGCCCAGCGGGACCAGCGCCACGTTGACGTCCTTGGTCTGGGTGGGCTCCTCGGACTTGCCGGTGAGCAGATTCAGCGCGACCAGCAGCAGGAGCAGACCGCCCGCGATCATCAGGGCGGGGGTGCTGATGTGCAGCCGGCCCAGGATCTGGCGGCCGAAGAGCCCGAAGACGGCGATGACGCAGAACGCGACGGTCGCCGCCTGCCAGGCCATCCGGCGCTGGACCTTGGCGGGCCGTCCGGCGGTCAGCCCGAGGAAGATCGGGGTGATCCCGGGGGGATCCATGATGACAAAAAGGGTGACGAAGAGAGTACTGAAGGCAGCGACGTCGAACACGGTGATGGTTGGCCTTGCGGTGGAGGTGGAGCGGAGAGGGATGCGCACCGGCACGGCGGCGCACGGGCGCACCGCACGGACGCGGGCGCCGGGGAGGGAAGGGCCGCCGGACTCCGGCGGCAGGGGCTCAGCCGCCCGCGCCGGGGACGGGGAAGGCGCCGGTGGCCCGGCGCACGATCTCGCCGTAGATCTCCGGGTCGGTGGTGTATTCGCCCAGCTCACAGGTCTTGTGGCTGCCGTGGTAGTCGCTGGAGCCGGTGGTCAGCAGCCCCAGCTCGGCGGCGAGGCCCCGCAGCCGGGCGCGGGTCGGCGCATCGTGGTCCATGTGATCGACCTCGATGCCGTCGAGACCGGCCGCGGCCAGCTCGACGAGGGCGCCCTCGGGCACACAGGCGCCGCGCTTGACGGCGGCGGGGTGCGCGACGACGGCGACGCCGCCCGCCCCCTTGATCAGCCGGAGCGCCTCGAACGGGTCCAGCTCGTGCTTGTCGACGTACGCGCGGCCGTCGTTGGCCAGCCACTGCGAGGTGAACGCGTCGGAGACGGTGGGGACGACGCCCAGGTCGACCATGGCGGTGGCCACGTGCGGCCGCCCCACGGCGCCGTCACCGGCGATGGCGGCGACCTGCTCCCAGGTGATCGGCACGCCCAGCTCGCGGAGCTTGGCGACCATGCCCTGGGCGCGCGGCACCCGGTCGTCGCGGAGCAGTTCCCGCTCGCGGGCGAACGCGGGCTCCCGCGGGTCGAAGAGGTAGGCGAGCATGTGCAGCCCGGTGCCCTCGATCCGGCAGGACAGCTCGGCGCCGGTGACCAGCGTCAGCCCCGCCGGCAGCGCGGCGCGCGCCGCGGCGTGCCCGGCGACGGTGTCGTGGTCGGTCAGCGCGACGACGTCCAGCCCGCGGGCGGCGGCGTGGACGACCAGCTCGGCGGGGGTGTCCGTACCGTCGGACGCGGTGGAGTGGGTGTGCAGATCGATGCGCACGACGCTGAACTCCCCCCTGCGCTACGGGACGGTGACCGGACGGCGCCCCGCGCGGGCGCCGTCGGCGCGCCACAGGGCGTCGCGCCAAGGATACCGGGCCTCGGAAGACCCCCGTCCGCTCCGGGACGTGCCGGGGCCGGGCCTCAGGAGAGCAGCCGCGGGGAGAGCGCCCCGCACGGCAGCAGATCGATCTCGGCGCCCGCCTCCCGCAGATCGGTGAGGACCATCTCGTCGTACATCAGCAGACCGGACTGTTCGGGCCAGACGATCGCCCACAGCCAGAGCCCGCGGGCCTCCCCGGCGAAGACCACGCGGTCGGCCGGGGAGCCCTCGACGTGCCACATCGGGGTGGGGCGGCCGGAGGCGAGGATCTTGGTGTGCGGGGCGGTGTCGACGCGCATGCCGGGGCCCGGGTCCGGACCGTCGATCCCGGCGAAGCGGGCGCCGAGCCCGACGCCCAGCTCCTCGGCGATCAGCAGGAGTTCGCCGGGGCCGCCGAGCGGGCCGGGGCCGGAGCAGGCGACGGCGGTGGCGCGGCCGCCGCTGCGGTCGTCACCGGCGCAGGCCACGCCCGTGTAGAGCCAGCCGACCGGGAGCGGCCAGGGCATCCACACCGGGACCTGTGAGCGGTTCACGACGACGCCGAGCGCCTCGACGCTCGGCGGGACGACCGGCTGGAGCGGCTGCACGGTGCCGTGGACGGCGCACTGCCAGGAGTCGGAGAAGAGACCGGGCGCCCGGACGCGGCCACCGCACTTCGGGCAACTGGGTTCACCCCTCATAGGGATCCACGGTCCTCCAGCCGCGCGGCCGCGTCAAGGACGATCACCCGACCGGTCGGAATGTTCCGCACCCCGGACCGGTGCCCGCCGGGCACCGGCCACCGGCCCCGGTGACGGCCCGCGTCAGGTCAGGTCCGCACCGCCGCGCAGCGGGTCGCGCAGGTCCGTGCCCTGCGCCAGCCACCGCTCCTGGAGCGCCTCCGCACCGTGCACCCGCTTCCACGCCGCCTCGTTGGGCGTCATCGGCAGCAGCGGCAGGAAGCGCACCGGGTCCAGCGGCGCGTCCAGCTCCAGATCCTCGACGAGGCCGCCCGACGCGGCGACCAGGACGGAGGTGAAACCGGCGCCCGGCCAGAGCGGTTCACCGGTGTCCAGCGAGGCGCCCGGCGCCACGACCACGCCCTCGACCTGAGGCGACGCGGCGAGCACGGCGAGCGGCCGCAGCACCTTGTCGATGTCGGCGCGGCCCGGCCGCAGCGTGATCAGCAGCTCGGCGCGGGGACCCGCCACCGGGTCGGCGAAGACCACCGACGGGGGCGCCCCCAGGCCCGGTGCGGCGCCGGACGGGTCGGTCATCGGGTGGGCGGACATCCCGAGCGTCGCGTAGCGGACGACGCCGTCGCCGGCGAAGCGCAGCACCTCGATGCGGTCGGTGCCGAGGAAGGTGACGGCGGCGCGGGCGTCCGGCTCGCCCAGGGCGGTGCGCAGCCGGGCTTCGACCAGAGCGAGAACGTCAGACATGGGGCGAGCATAGAGCGGCCCCGCGCGGCGCCCGGAGGGGCCGTCCGGCAGCCCGGCGGCACGGGCCCGCGCCCGGCGGCGGGCCCGGATGCGGGCACGCCGGAAAACAGCGTGAATCGGCTTCGTATCGAACGGGCAAAGCGGCGCGGTGGTGCCACGGACGGCTGATAGCCTGCCATCTGGTCAGGGAATGACGTCGTCCCCCAACGGGGACCGGCCGGAGGAGGTGGGGCTGCGGTGGATCCGAGTCGACCGTGCAGTACCGATAGTTCTCCTGTCATCCCTCTCGCGCAGCGAATCTTCTGACGCCGAAGGCTTCCGTACCCCGCGGCCCCGCCGCGAAACCTGTGAAGTTCCTGCGCGGCGGACGGAGATGACGGAAGAGCGCCTTCGCCCCTCTGTTCCGTATCTCTCAGCGAATTCCTCGAATTCTCCGCGCGCCGTCAGTGCCCCGGCACGGAACGCTGCCCGCTTTGCGGACGTACGGCCGATGTCGCCTCGTACGTCCACGTTCCGGGTTGCGTTACGCCCCGCGCACGCCGCTGACGGCCGGCCCGTGAAGGAGCTTGCCATGTCGATGATCCGTGACCTGCGCGCCGCCGTCCGTCCCTCCCGCCGCCGTGACGGCGCCGCCCCCTTCGGCTACGAGAAGTCCGCCCCGGCGTGTGTGAACAGCGCCATCGTCGACTGCGCCGTCTACCGCGAGGGCCGCCGGGTGCAGGAGGCATGCACCCCGGCCGAGGCGATGGCGGGCGTCCGGGCCGAGGGCGGTTTCGCCTGGATCGGGCTGCACGAGCCGTCGGAGGCCGAATTCGCCGGTATCGCCGCGGAGTTCGGGCTGCACCCGCTCGCCGTCGAGGACGCCGTCCACGCCCACCAGCGGCCGAAGCTGGAGCGCTACGACGACACCCTCTTCACGGTCTTCAAGACCGTCCACTACGTCGAGCACGCCGAGCTGACCTCGACCAGCGAGGTCGTGGAGACCGGCGAGGTGATGTGCTTCACCGGCCGGGACTTCATCGTCACCGTCCGGCACGGTGGCCAGGGCTCGCTGCGGGCGCTGCGCCACCGCCTCCAGGACGACCCGGAGCTGCTGGCCAAGGGCCCGTCGGCGGTGCTGCACGCCATCGCCGACCAGGTCGTCGACGGGTACATCGCGGTCGCCGGCGCGGTGCAGGACGACATCGACGAGGTGGAGATCGACGTCTTCAGCTCGGGCACCGGCCGGGGCACGACCCGGGGCGGCGACGCCGGGCGGATCTACCAACTCAAGCGTGAGGTCCTGGAGTTCAAGCGGGCCGTGTCGCCGCTGCTGCGGCCGTTGCAGCTGCTGAGCGAGCGGCCGATGCGGCCGGTCGACTCCGACATCCAGAAGTACTTCCGGGACGTCGCCGACCACCTGGCGCGCGTCAACGAGCAGGTCCTCTCCTTCGACGACCTGCTCAACTCCATCCTCCAGGCCAACCTCGCGCAGGCGGCCGTCGCGCAGAACGAGGACATGCGCAAGATCACCTCGTGGGCCGCGATCTTCGCCGTCCCCACGATGATCGCCGGGATCTACGGCATGAACTTCAGCAACATGCCGGAGCTGCACTGGAAGTACGGCTACCCGGCGGTGCTGGTGGCGACCGTCGCGCTCTGCTTCGGCATCCACCGCGGCTTCAAGCGCAACGGCTGGCTCTGACGACGCGGCCGGGGTCGCGCACGGCGGCCCCATTAGGCTGACGGGTATGACATCGACCCCGTCGCAGGCGCTCCAGGACCGCGCGCTCATCGAAGAGGCCACGAAGAAGTCCGGTCTGATCTGGGTACGGGGGACGACCGGCCTGTCCCGGGCGCTGTGGCATCTGTGGGTGGACGGCGCGGCGTGCCTGGTCGGCGACGGCGCGGGCGAACAGCCGCTGGCCGATCTGGGGCTGACCGACGGCACCGTCACGACGGTCATCGTCCGCAGCAAGGACAAGGGCGGCCGTCTCGTGGCCTGGCCGGCGCGTGTGGTGGAGACCGAGCCGGGAAGTGAGGCGTGGCGCACCGCGGTCGACGAACTGAAGGGCAAGCGGCTCAACGCGCCGGACGCGGAGTCGATCCCGGAGCGCTGGGCGGCCGAGTGCCGGGTGCTGCGGCTGGAGCCCGTCGGCGACGCCACGCAGCGCCCCGGCCTGATGCCGGACGACTCCCTCGCCGCCCCGGCGCTGCCCTCCCCCGCGATCACCCTCCGTCCGATGCCGGCGGCGCTGCCCAAGCTGCTGCGCCGGGGGCGCAAGGGCTGAGAGCGGCGGAAGGGGCGCCCCGGCCGGACGGCCGCGCCCCGCCGGGTGGTCGTACCCGTCAGCCCTGCGACGCCGTCGAGACCTGCTTGCCGTAGTCGACGATCTGGTCCCGGGACGGCGGCTTGAGGGAGACGCCCTTGTCCCAGTCGTCGAAGCGCACCGTGCCCGCGTCGCCGCCGCGCTCCAGGCGCAGCGGGTAGGGCGTGCCCTCCAGGGAGACGTCGAGGGTGCCGCCGGAGCCCCCGCCGCCCGCGACGCGAATGGTCTTCACCCCGCCGACGGTGGCGTGGTCACCGGTGGCGAGCGTGCCGCGCAGCGCGAGCAGGCTCGCCAGCAGGGTGTCCTTGTCGGTGAAGCCGCTGAAGCGCTTGTAGACGGGGTCGGTGGCGGGCACCTTGACGTACTTGCCGCCGAGCTTGTCCGCGGCCGAGGCGTCGTTCCCGCCGCCGCCCGCCTTCTCCCCGGCCCAGAACGCGGCGTCCGCCTTGAGGTAGAGCGCGTCGCCGACCCGCAGCAGCGCGAACGTCGACTTACGGGTGGTGAGCCGGCCCTTGGCGCCGGATCCGGTGAGGTGCATGTCCAGCTTGTAGGTGTCGCCCTGGCTGACGAAGCTGCCGGAGAGGCGGACCGTCCCGGCGCTCTGCGCCGCCGCCCGTGCCTTCGCCTCGATCTTCGTGGCGGGCAGCTTGCCGACGCCGTTCGTCCCGGCGTCCGGATCCTCGGCGCAGCCGGCCAGCGCGACGGCCAGCCCCGCGCACACCACCCCCAGGAGCGCCCTCCGCCCCGTGCGACGGGTGACGGCGACGGTTCGGGGGGCCGGTCCCGAGGGGGTTGCACTCACGTCGGCTCTGCCTCCTGCTAGGGGGTGTCTGCTCGGTCTTCGTGGATCAGGTCGCGGTGTCCGGTGCCGGGCGCCACGGCCCCACGCAGACCGGGAAGACACGCCCTGGGGGTGACCTCGACAGCAGTACGGCAGCGTACCGGTCGCGCGGGGCCACTTCGGCGCCCCCGCGGTCCGCCGCCGTACGGCCGCTCGCCGGGGCGCGGACGAGCCGGGCGCGTTAGCCTGAACCCGGATTGACGCCTTTGTGCTGATATCCGTTGTCCCTACTCCCGTCCCCACATCCGACCGGCCGGAGGAACGGAGGCGCGCTGCATGGCGGTGGTGACTCCGCGGGTCTTCGTCTCGCACCTGTCCGGCGTCGCCGTCTTCGATCCCAACGGTGACCAGGTCGGACGCGTCCGCGACCTGGTCGCGATGTTGCGGACGAAGGGCAGCGGAAGCCGTGAGGGCCGCCCGCCCCGGCTGCTGGGGCTGGTCGTCGAGGTGGCCCAGCGGCGCCGCGTCTTCCTGCCGATGACCCGGGTGACGGGCGTGGAGTCCGGACAGGTCGTCACCACCGGCGTGATCAACATGCGCCGCTTCGAACAGCGCGCCTCCGAGACGCTGGTCCTCGGCGAACTCCTCGACCGCCGGGTGCGGCTGGTGGAGACCGGCGAGGAGGTCACCGTCCTCGACATCGGCATCATCCAGCTCCCGGCGCGCCGCGACTGGGAGATCGACAAGGTCTTCGTCCGGCGCGGAAAGGGCGGGGCACTACGCCGTAAGGGGGAGGCGCTGACCGTCGAGTGGTCGGCGGTGACCGGGTTCTCGCTGGAGGAGCACGGGCAGGGCGCGGAGAACCTGCTGGCCACCTTCGAGCAGCTGCGCCCCGCCGACCTCGCCGGGGTGCTGCACCACCTGTCGGCCAAGCGCCGCGCGGAGGTCGCCGCCGCCCTCGACGACGACCGGCTCGCCGACGTCCTGGAGGAACTGCCGGAGGACGACCAGGTCGAGATCCTGGGCAAGCTGAAGGAGCAGCGCCGGGCCGACGTCCTGGAGGCGATGGACCCGGACGACGCCGCCGACCTCCTCTCCGAACTCCCCGAGGAGGAGAAGGAGCGGCTGCTGACGCTGATGCGCCCGGAGGACGCCGCGGACGTCCGGCGTCTGATGGCGTACGAGGAGCGCACCGCGGGCGGTCTGATGACGACGGAGCCGATCGTGCTGCGGCCGGACGCGACGGTCGCCTACGCGCTGGCCCGGGTCCGCGACCCGGACCTCTCGCCCGCGCTCGCCGCCCAGATCTACGTCTGCCGGCCGCCCGACGAGACGCCGACGGGCAAGTTCCTCGGGGTGGTGCACTTCCAGCGGCTGCTGCGCGATCCGCCGTTCACGCTGGTCAGTTCGATCGCCGACACCGATCTGCCGCCGCTGCCGCCGGACGCCTCGCTGCCCGAGGTGACCCGCCATCTGGCGACGTACAACCTCGTCTCCGCACCGGTCGTCGACGACAGCGGTTCGCTGCTGGGCGCCGTCACCGTCGACGACGTCCTCGACCATCTGCTGCCGGACGACTGGCGGGAGACGGAGCTGCACGGCGAGGAGCAGCCCGCCGGGGAGGGGCCCGGGGAGAACGGGCGGGCGCCGGAGGTGGACCGTGGGGCCTGAGGAGCGCGAGGGCGCCCGGGCGCGGGCGAACGGTGCGTCGGCGCTGCGGCGCGGGGCGAACGAACGGCCGCGGGTCCGCCTCGACCAGCCGCGGGTGCCGCGCCGCACGCTGTTCCCGGAGTACGACCCGGACGCGTTCGGACGGCTGTCGGAGAAGATCGCCCGTTTCCTGGGGACCGGGCGGTTCATCGTCTGGATGACGGTGATCATCATCCTGTGGATCGGCTGGAACGTCACCGTCCCGCTCCCGCTCCGGTTCGACCAGTACCCCTTCATCTTCCTGACCCTGGCGCTCTCCCTCCAGGCGTCCTACGCGGCACCGCTGATCCTGCTGGCGCAGAACCGGCAGGACGACCGGGACCGCGTCACCCACGAGCAGGACCGCGGACGCAACGAGCGGTCGATCGCCGACACCGAGTACCTGACGCGGGAGATCGCGGCGCTGCGGCTGGGCCTGGGCGAGGTCGCCACCCGCGACTGGATCCGCTCCGAGCTGGCGGAGCTGATCAGGGAGCTGGAGATGCGGCAGCCGGACGGCGCGGAGCGTGACGAACACGACCGCTGAACGGGCTTTCCGCCACCGGCCTACCCCGCCGTAATATCGGGGCATGGCTACCGACACGCCCCCAGGCGCCGCGCCGAGCGAGGACGCGGTCCGCGACGCGCTCGCGACGGTGAACGACCCCGAGATCCACCGCCCCATCACCGAACTGGGGATGGTCAAATCGGTGGACATCGCGGCGGACGGCACGGTGGCGGTCGTCGTCTACCTCACCGTCTCCGGCTGCCCGATGCGCGAGACGATCACCACCAACGTCCGCGACGCGGTCGCCCGCGTCGACGGTGTCACCGGCGTCACCGTCGAGCTGGACGTCATGAGCGACGAACAGCGCAAGGAGCTGGCGGCGGCGCTGCGCGGCACCACCGCCGAGCGCGAGGTGCCGTTCGCCAAGCCCGGTTCGCTGACCCGCGTCTACGCGGTCGCCTCCGGCAAGGGCGGCGTCGGCAAGTCGTCCGTGACGGTCAACCTCGCCGCGGCGATGGCGGCGGACGGCCTGAAGGTCGGGGTCGTGGACGCCGACATCTACGGCCACTCCGTCCCGCGGATGCTGGGCGCCGACGGCCGTCCCACCCAGGTCGAGAACATGATCATGCCGCCGTCGGCGCACGGCGTGAAGGTCATCTCGATCGGCATGTTCACGCCCGGCAACGCCCCGGTCGTCTGGCGCGGCCCGATGCTGCACCGCGCCCTCCAGCAGTTCCTCGCCGACGTCTACTGGGGCGACCTCGACGTCCTCCTCCTCGACCTGCCGCCCGGCACCGGCGACATCGCCATCTCCGTGGCGCAGCTCGTCCCCAACGCCGAGATCCTCGTCGTCACCACACCCCAGCAGGCCGCGGCCGAGGTCGCCGAGCGGGCCGGATCGATCGCGGTGCAGACCCACCAGAAGATCGTCGGCGTCGTCGAGAACATGTCCGGGCTGCCGTGCCCGCACTGCGACGAGATGGTCGACGTGTTCGGCACCGGCGGCGGCGAGCGGGTCGCCGAGGGCCTGACGAAGACGACCGGCGCGCAGGTGCCGGTGCTCGGCTCCATCCCGATCGACGTCCGGCTGCGCGAGGGCGGCGACGAGGGCAAGCCGGTGGTGCTGAGCGACCCCGACTCCCCCGCGGGCGCCGCGATCCGCGCCATCGCCGGAAAGCTCGGCGGCCGTCAGCGCGGCCTCCAGGGCATGTCGCTGGGGATCACCCCGCGCAACAAGTTCTGACCCGCTGACCTGCGGCGGGACGCCCGCCTGCACGCCGAGGGGGCGGACCGGGGATCTCCGGTCCGCCCCCTCGGCGCAGCTGCGCCGCGCTCAGCCCTCGTACGCGGCGAGGTCCTCGATCGCCCCGAAGCCGAGGCCGTACGCGCTCATCCCCCGGCCGTACGCGCCGAGGTGCACCCCGTCCTCGCCGCCCGCCGAACCGGCCAGCACCCAGCCGTACGCGGACTCGCGGTAGCGGAACGGCGTCGGCTCGCCGTCGACCGGCAGCAGCAGCTCGCTCCAGCCCTCGCCGTCCAGGTCGTCCGCCAGCTCCCAGGCGAGCGCGGTCTGCTGGTCCAGCCAGTCCTGGCGCAGCGCGCGGTCCATCGTCGTCGGCCAGGTGTGGGCGAGCAGCCCGGAGCCCGCCAGCCAGGCGGCGGTCGAGACGGAGGTGGCGTCCAGCACGCCGGTGCCGTCGCCGCTGCGCCGTACCGGGCGCCCGGCGACCGTCACCACGACGGCGAACCGCTCGTCCTTGGGCGTCTCGGTCTTTATGGTCGGCTCCTCGCCGTGGCCGGTCGCACCGTGTTCGACGGTGCCGTCGGCGGCGGCGCCGACCCGCATCAGCCAGCGCGGTCCGGTGAACGCCTCATCCAGGCCGTACCAGGGGAAGGCCGCCAGCAGATAGCCGTCGACCTTCCGCCCCGCGTCGGCCGTATCCGACTGGGCCGCAGCCCGACTCACCGTCTCCATCTGCGCGGAGCCTCCTCGTTGCCCTGTGTCGTGGGCGGCCCGCCCCCCTCAGGCGTCCTCACCCCGGACACCGGGAGCATAGCCAGTGACCCGGCGGGACAGAGCGCAAGGGCGTGCCCACGGCATGCGACATCCGCCCGGTGGGCGAGCGTGCCGCGGACCGGGCGGAGGATGCCGGCTCAGGTGGCGTCGGTGTCGAAGGGCGGACGCTCGCCCGGGGCCAGGGCGCCGGAGGACTTCTTCGTGAGGTCGATCCGGCCGTCGGACGCCGCCGCGCCGTCCTTGGAGAGGTTCGGCCGCCCGCCGTCGGAGGGGGCGTCGCCGTAGCTGCGGACCGCGTCGGTGACGTCGGCCATCTCCTTCTTGAGGTCGAACCCCTCGCGGATCTCCTGGAGGTCCTTCAGCCCGTACTCGTCCTTCTCCAGGACGTGCTTGCGGACGAAGTTCTTGGGGCGCAGGTCGTCGAACTCGAAGTCCTTGAACTCCGGGCCCAGCTCGCTGCGGATGTCCTCCTTGGCGCTGTCCGAGAACGCCCGGACCTTGCGGATGAAGCCCATCACGTCCTGGATGACCCTGGGCAGCTTGTCCGGGCCGAAGATGAGCACACCGAGGATCACGATGGCCACCAGCTCCAGGGGTCCTATGTCGAAGAACACCTTCAGCTCCTTGGTTGTCCGCAGCCACTCGTCGGCCCGGGGCCAGGCCACCCCTCACGGTACCTGGCCCCACGCGTCGCACGGGAGTCACCCGCGCCAACGCCGTGCAAACGTCAGCCGGTGCCGGACGAACCGAGCGTGAGGTGAACGGTCCGGTCCGTGCCGCCGCGGCGCAGGGTCAGCGTCAGCGCGTCGCCCGGCCGGTGGCTGCGGATCTTGACGATCAGCTCCTCACCGCTGTGGACGGGGGCACCGTCCAGCCGGGTGATGACGTCGCCGCCCTTGATCCCGGCCTTGGCACCGGGGCCGCCCGGGGTGACGGGGTTACGGCCGTCCTTGGAGACGCCGCTGACCCGCGCGCCGTCGCCCGGGTACTCCATCTCCAGCGTGACGCCGATCACCGGGTGGGTGGCCCGGCCGGTGTTGATCAGCTCCTCGGCGACCCGTTTGGCCTGGTTGATCGGTATGGCGAAGCCCAGACCTATGCTGCCGCCCTGGGTGCTGCCGTCCGGACTGGAGCCGTCGGCCGCGCGGATGGCGCTGTTGATCCCGATCACCCGGCCGTCGCCGTCGACCAGCGGGCCGCCGGAGTTGCCCGGGTTGATCGGCGCGTCCGTCTGCAGCGCGTCCACGTAGGACACGTCGCTCCCGTCGCCCTTCTCGCCGCCCGCCGTGATGGGCCGCTGCTTGGCGCTGATGATCCCGGCGGTGACGGTGTTGGCGAGGTCGTACGGCGCGCCGATGGCCACCACCGGGTCGCCGACGCGGACCGCGTCGGAGTTGCCGAGGGCGAGCGGGTGCAGCCCGGAGACGTTGTCGACCTGGACGACGGCGAGGTCGTAGCCGCTGTCCCGGCCCACCACACGCGCCTTGGCCGTCTGCCCGCCGCTGAACGTCACCGAGATCTCACCGCCGTCCCCGGCGGGCTCCACGACGTGGTTGTTGGTGAGGATGCGGCCCTGCCGGTCGAGGACGAAGCCGGTGCCGGTGCCCTGCTCGGCGTTGCCCCGCACATGGAGCGTGACGACGCCGGGCAGCGCGGACTGCGCGATCCCGGCGACGCTGTGCGGATCGCGGGGCCCGGGCGCCTCGTCGGCCTGCGGCAGGACGATGTCACCCGGCCCGCCGTGGCGCTCGACGTACACGCCGACGGCGCCGCCCACGCACCCGGCGAACAGCGCCAGCACCACCGCCCCGACGACGAGCGGACCGCGCCGGGCACGCCGGACCGGCGGCTGCACCGCGGGGGTGTGGTGCCCCGGCGGGCTCCACGGGTCGTACTGCTGCCAGGCGCCGCCCGGGTGCGCCGGGACGAGGGGGCCGTGGTCCCCGGACGCGTCGGGGTGCGGAACGGGCCGTTCGGGCGGCAGCGGGGCATCCGCCACCGGCAGCGCGGCGGTACGCGCCACCGCGGACCGCGGACCGCCGTCGCCGGGGCGCGGCACGAACCCGCCGCCGTCGGTACCGTTCCCGCCCTGCGGATACGGCTGCGGCGCCACCGGCCGCTCGGCGGGGAGCGGCTGGTCGGCGTAGGGCGCCTGCGGCGGCAGCGCCCCCGGCAGGGGCGGCGCGGCGGAGCCGTAGGCAGGCGCCGCACCGGGCTGCGGCAGCGGGGTGCCGTGGGCCGGGGTGGTCACCGGCCGCTGCACCGGCGGCGCGGGCGCCCACGGCCCGGGGTCGCCGTACGGCGGCGTGCCGTAGGGGTCCTTGGGGTGGCGCGGGCCGTCGGGGACGGCGGGCGCCCCGGCCGCCGGCGCGGGCGCCGCGTCGGGCTCGGCCTTGGTGAGCTGAAGGGTGGCGGGCTCGACGGCGGGCGCCTCGGCCGGGGTGGTCACCACGGGGGCGGCCGCCGGAAGCGGTGCGGGGGTGGCGGCGGGGGCGTCCGCCGCGGGGGCCTCGGCTACGGGGGCTGCCGGGGCCGTGGGCGCGGGGGTGTCCGCCGCGGGTGCCGTGGCGGCGGACGTCGTCAACGACGCGCGGGTGGCCGCCAGCGGCTCCGGCGGGGGCCACTCGTCGTCGGGCTGCGGCCGGGCCCCGGACGGGACGGCCGGCTGCGGACCGGCGGAAGCATCGGGCTGCGGCCCGGCGGCGGCCGGCTGCGGGCCCGCCTCACCGACCGGCATCGGCTGCGGACCGGCCGGGGCCGGGGCGCCGGGCACCGTCCCGTCCGCGGCGACCGGCTGCGGACCGACGGGAGCCGCGGCGGCTGACCGCGGACCGGTGGGATCCGGGACGGCCGGCTGCGGACCCACGGGAGCCGGGGCGGCCGGCTGCGGGGCCACGGGAGCCGGGACGGCCGGCTGCGGGGCCGTATCCGCCGCGGGCGGGGCGCCCGCGGCGGCGGGGACCGGCGGGGAGACGGCGCCGCCCTCGGCGGTCACCGGCTGGGGCTGGGGGCCCGGTCCGGGGTGGGGCTGCGGGTCGGGGGTGCGCCCCGGCCGGCTCCACCACTTCAGCTTCGGCCCGGTGGCCGTACCGTCGTCCATGCTCTCCCCACCATTCGCCCGCACGCGCGCGGGCCACCGCCACCTCGTGGACCGTGCGCGTGTCGACGACACACACCGCCCCGCAGCGATTCAACCAGTTCCCGATGACGGAGCGCAGGCGGCGGTCAGCGCGGAGCGGCGGCGGGTGGGTGGAAGGCGGGGGTGGGGGACACCGCGGAGCCGACGAGCGGGCGGAGTTCCCCGGCGACGGGGGTGTACGGGCCCGGGGCACGGGAGGTGCCGGCGGTCAGGGGCGTCGGGCGCCCGGCGCCGTCCTGGTCGGGCGGGGCTATCAGCGGACCGAACCGGCCGCCGGACGGTATCCGTGCCGGGGGCGAGGCGGGCGGCGGGGCGGAGGGGCCGTACAGACCGGTGGCCCCGGGCGTGGCGGGGGCGACCGGACCGGTGACGCCGCCGGAGGTCAGCAGTCCGGCGTCGCGGAGCGGGTCACTCCCGGCGACCGGGGTGGCGCTGAGCGGGACGACGGCGGTGCCGGTGCCGTCCTGGCGGCCCGCCGGGTCGATCGCGGCCTCCAGCGGAAGGGTGCCGCCCAGGGCAAGGGCGGCCAGCGAGACGGCTCCGGCCGCGGCGAACGCGAACCGGCGGCGTGGCGCCGCCGGGCGCTCGCTCTCATGGATACGGAAGCCCCGCTGCCGGGGCGCGCGCAGTTCGCCGGTGTGCGCACCGGAGGACGGCTGATAGCCGAAGCCACCGCCGTCCCGGTCGAACTCGGCGCGCCCGAAGGGGCCCAGGCCGCCGCCGGGGCCGTCCGGATCTCCTCCGGGCAGCCCCTGCAACCGCGCCAACAGCCCCTCCGAGGGGCCGGGTGGCGCGGTCTGCGCGAAGACGCTCTTGAGCCGACGCTGGGCGTCGGCCTCCGCCTTGCACCGTCCGCAGGTCGCCAGGTGCGCGAGCACCCGCTCCCGGGCGTCATGTCCCAACTCGCCGTCGACCAGGGCTGCGAGGCGGTCACCGAGATGCTGCTCGGCGGGGGAAGCACCGCCAATGGGGCTCACGCGATTCCGACCTCCCCGGTGGACACCGCGGCCAGCGACCGCTGCTCGCGCTCCTCGGCCCGCACCTGCGGGGAGCGGTGCTTGAGCGCCTTGCGCAGATGCGAGCGGCCACGGTGGATCCGGCTGCGGACCGTGCCGAGCTTCACGCCGAGCGTCGCGGCGATCTCCTCGTACGACAGGCCCTCGATGTCGCACAGGACGACGGCGGCGCGGAACTCCGGCGCCAGGGTGTCCAGCGCCTGCTGTACGTCGGCGTCGAAGTGGGTGTCGTTGAAGTGCTGCTGCGGCGACGGCTCGCGGCTGGGCAGCCGCTCGGCGGCGTCGTCGCCCAGCGCGTCGAAGCGGATGCGCTGGCGGCGGCGGACCATGTCCAGGAAGAGGTTGGTCGTGATCCGGTGCAGCCAGCCCTCGAACGTGCCCGGCGTGTACGTCGAGAGCGAGCGGAAGACCCGGACGAAGACTTCCTGGGTCAGATCCTCGGCGTCGTGCTGATTGCCGGTGAGGCGGTAGGCGAGGCGGTAGACCCGGGCACTGTGGGTGCTGACGATCTCCTCCCAGCTGGGGGGAGTCCACGCCTGCGCATCCGCGTCTGCGGCGAAGGTCGCGGTAGGAGCGGAGTGGTGGGTGCGGAGACGGTCAGCGGTGTCGGTCACGGATTTCGGCTCGGCGAACGGCCGTCGCAGGCGTCTGCGCCCTCGGCGGTCACCCGTCGCAGCCGCACCTCCCCTGGTGGCTCTGGTGGTGTCCAGTAGAGCCCCTACCATATCCACCTCGCCCGTTAGCTCCGGATAAGCAGTTTTGACCTGCATTTGGTGCTGCTTCCGCGCTTGCTTCACGTCTCCGTCGGTCTTCACCCGCGCATCCCCCCTCTCCCCCGTTAACGCCCGGTCCCATCTGCGGGTTCCCGCACGCAGCGGATACAGTCACCGTTGCGTCAACTACGGGGACAGGAGAGGGCCATTACCGGCAACCGGCAGACGGGCCTGGCATTCGCCGAGGCGTACGGCGCCGGGACCATCGACGACGCCACCGACATCGCCCTGCGCTGGTCCCGCACCTGCGCCCGCGACGCCGGGATCCGTACGGTGTCGACCGCCACCGGAGCCGCCCTGCGGATGCTCGCCGCCACCGCCGGCGCCAAGGCCATCGCCGAGATCGGCACCGGCACGGGCGTGTCGGGCATCTACCTCCTGCACGGCATGCGGCCGGACGGCGTGCTCACCACCGTCGACCTCGAACCGCAGCGGCAGACCTTCGCCAAGCAGGCGTTCCGCGAGGCGGGCTTCGCCGGGAACCGCGCGCGGTTCATCCCGGGCCGGGCGCTGGACGTCCTGCCGCGGCTCGCCGACGGCGGCTACGACCTGGTGTTCTGCGACGGCGATCTGGCGGAGTTCACCGACTACCTCGCGGAGGCGCTGCGGCTGCTGCGCCCCGGCGGGCTGGTCTGCTTCGCGGGCGTCTTCGCCGACGGCCGTACCGTCGACTCCGGTGAGCAGCCCGACGAGGTGCTGCGCCTGCGCGAGCTGCTGCGCGCCGTCCGGGACAGCTCCGCGCTCGTGCCGTCGCTGCTGCCGGTCGGCGACGGTCTGCTGTGCGCGGTCAAACGCGGCTGACCCGGACCGGCCGGCTCGTCGCCGCACGGCCGCCCGCGCCCGCCACGGACGTCGGCCTCCGCTGAGCCGCGCGCCGCCCGCGTCCGTCCGCCCGTACGACGAAAGGCCCCGGCGGGAGCGCACGAGGCGCGCCCCGCCGGGGCCTTGATCATCGGCTGGGGGTACCAGGGGCCGATGCCCCGGGGAACCGCAGCAGTTCGGGCCGCCCTCTCAGACGGTGACCTTCTCCAGGGCCTCACCCAGGGCCTTTGCTTCGTCGGGTGTCAGCTCGACGACGAGTCGCCCGCCGCCTTCGAGCGGAACGCGCATGACGATGCCCCGCCCCTCCTTGGTCACCTCGAGCGGGCCGTCACCCGTCCGCGGCTTCATGGCCGCCATGCTCGTTCCCCTTCCTGAAACCAGCTCATCCTCAGCCGACCGCCGACGGCCGCATATCGGCACGCGTCACCGGCATCGAACACATTGCTTCCAGGCCATTATCCCGCATCGAACGACCCGATGACCAACATCGGACAGCTTCCCTTCGGCAGCCCACTCCCCCAAACCGCCTCAATTCGGTGAGTGGCCTGCGATACTGCGCCACCCTGCACACCCCGGGCCACCCTCATTCTTTGACGTACGTCACATGCCGGGGGCTGATGATCTCCGGCATCCTGAGCGCTGACCGCCCCCGAAGGGCGGCGCCACCCGCGACGGAGGGATCCCCACTCATGGCAGACAGCGTGCTCTACGACGTGACCGACGGACTCGCCACGATCACCCTCAACCGGCCCGACGCGATGAACGCGCTGAACATCGACGCGAAGGTGGCGCTCCGGGACCGGCTGCGGGACGCGGCGGCCGACCCCGCCGTCCGCGCCGTCCTGCTGACCGCCACCGGCCGCGCGTTCTGCGTCGGCCAGGACCTCAAGGAGCACATCGGGCTGCTCGCCGCGGACCGGGAGAGCGGCGACGGCGCCACCATGAGCACCGTGCGGGAGCACTACAACCCCATCGTCACCGCGATCGCCGGGATGCCGAAGCCGGTGGTGGCGGGCGTCAACGGCGTCGCGGCGGGCGCGGGCTTCGGCTTCGCCCTCGCCGCCGACCACCGGATCGTCGCCGACTCGGCGTCCTTCAACACCTCCTTCGCAGGCGTCGCGCTCACCGCCGACTCCGGGGTGTCCTGGACGCTGCCGCGCGTCGTCGGCCCCGGCCGCGCCGCCGACCTGCTGCTCTTCCCGCGCAGCCTCGATGCGCGGGAGGCGTACGCGCTGGGCATCGCGAGCGAGGTGGTGCCCGCCGCGGAGCTGGCCGACCGGGCGGCGGCCGTCGCCCGCAAGCTCGCCGCCGGGCCGACCGTCGCCTACGCGGCGCTCAAGGAGTCGCTGGCCTTCGGCGCCGGGCACACCCTGGCCGAGGCGCTCGCCAAGGAGGAGGAGCTCCAGGCGCGGGCCGGTGCCTCCGAGGACCACCACATCGCCGTCGAGGCGTTCGTGAAGAAGGAGAAGCCGGTCTACCTCGGGCGCTGACCCGGGGCGCGCCGCCGGGCCCGTCCCGGGCGGGCGGGCGGCCCCGGGGCTCAGCCGGTGGCCGCCGCCCGCTCCGTCGCCTCCCGTGCGTGGCAGTCGGCGAGGTGGTCGTTGACCAGGCCGCACGCCTGCATCAGCGCGTAGGCGGTGGTCGGGCCGACGAAGCGGAAGCCGCGCTTCTTGAGGTCCTTGGCGAGTGCCGTGGACTCCGGGGTGACCGGCAGGATGTCGGCGACGGTGCGCGGCACCGGGCGGTCGGCCCGCCCGGGCGCGTACGACCAGATCAGGGCGTCCAGCTCGCCGGGGGCCAGCGTGGCGGCGAGGCGGGCGTTGCCGAGGGTCGCGGCGATCTTGGCGCGATTACGGATGATGCCGGGGTCGGCGAGGAGCCGTTCGGCGTCGGCGTCGGTGAACCGCGCGACCTCGGCGATACGGAACCCGGCGAAGGCGGCGCGGAACGCCTCCCGGCGGCGCAGGATCGTGATCCAGGAGAGCCCGGACTGGAACGCCTCCAGGCACATCCGCTCGAAGAGCGCGTCGTCGCCGTGGACCGGGCGGCCCCACTCGGTGTCGTGGTACGCCCGGTAATCGGCCATCTTCTCGGACTCCATGCCCCAGGGGCAGCGCGGAACGCCGTCCGGGGCGCTCACCACACCCGTCATGACCGGCCCTCCGGCTCCGGCGCGGCGGTGGCGCCGCCGCGCGCCTCCGGCTCCTCGCCCTCCGGCCGCGGCCGCTCCGGCGTCCGCACTGGCTCCCCGCTTCCGTCGGCCCGCTCCGCGGATTCCGGGTCCCGGCCCTCGGCGGCTGCCTCGTCCACCGGCTCCCCGTCGCCCCGGATCAGGCCCGGCGCGCCCATGGAGGCGGCGTGGCAGCCGGCCAGTGCGGCCTCCAGTTCGGCGATCCGGGCGTCCCGCTCGGCGAGTTCGGCGCCGATGCGGTCGAGGGCGTCGTCGACGTCGTTCATGCGGTAGCCGCGGGCGGTGACGGCGAAGCGTACGGCGTCGATGTCGGCGCGGGTCAGCGGGCGTTCCTGGGGCAGTGGGTCGTACAGCTGCTCCGGCTCGGTGTCGCGCAGCCCGCCGCGCTCGCCGCCGACGACGACAAGAGTGACCACGGCGACCACCACGACCATGGCGATCAGCAGAAACCAGAACACGACCAACTCCCCGGAAGAGGCACCTGCCCCGATCGTGCCATGCGGGTGTGACAGTCACCGTCCTTGCCGACGGTGACGCCCGCAGGTCCGGGCACCGTGACACCGCTGCGGGTCACGGCGAGGACGTAAGGTCGCTGGCGGACCACCGAGAAGGAGTGAGAATGCTGCGGCTGGGGAAACGCGAGTTCGACGCGCACGAGCCGGTGATCATGGCGATCGTGAACCGGACCCCGGACTCCTTCTACGACCAGGGGGCGACGTTCCAGGACGAGGCGGCGCTCACCCGCGTCGAGCAGGCCGTCGCCGAGGGCGCCGCGATCATCGACATCGGTGGCGTCAAGGCCGGTCCCGGCGCGGAGGTCACCGCCGAGGAGGAGGCGCGGCGCACCGTCGGCTTCGTCGCGGAGGTGCGGCGGCGCCACCCGTCCGTGGTCATCAGCGTGGACACCTGGCGGCACGAGGTGGGCGAGGCGGTCTGCGAGGCCGGCGCCGATGTCCTCAACGACGCCTGGGGCGGGGTCGATCCGAAGCTCGCGGAGGTCGCCGCCCGGTACGGCGCGGGCCTGGTCTGCACCCACGCCGGGGGCGCCGAGCCGCGTACCCGCCCGCACCGGGTGGCGTACGACGACGTGATGGCCGACATCCTGCGCGTCACGCTGGGCCTGGCGGAGCGCGCCGTGGAGCTGGGCGTCCGGCGCGACGGGATCATGATCGACCCGGGGCACGACTTCGGGAAGAACACCCGGCACAGCCTGGAGGCGACCCGGCGGCTGGGCGAGATGACCGGCAAGGGCTGGCCGGTGCTGGTCTCGCTCTCCAACAAGGACTTCGTCGGCGAGACCCTGGACAAGCCGGTCAAGGAGCGCGTCCTCGGCACCCTCGCGACCACCGCCGTCTCCGCCTGGCTGGGGGCGCAGGTCTACCGCGTCCACGAGGTCGCCGAGACCCGGCAGGTGCTGGACATGGTCGCCTCCATCGCCGGTCACCGGCGACCGGCGGTCGCCCGGCGCGGGCTGGCCTGACCGGCCGGGGCGGGGCCGCATCCCGGCGGCCCCGCGGGCGGCGTCACCGCACGCCCGGCCCGACTTCCTTCGTCACCAGCGCGACCGCTTCCTCCACGTCGTCGCTGAGGTGGAAGAGCTCCAGGTCGCGCGGGGACGCCTTGCCCTCGGCGATCAGCGTCTCGCGCAGCCAGTCGACGAGGCCGCTCCAGTAGGCGGTGCCGAAGAGGACGATCGGGAAGCGGGTGACCTTCCGGGTCTGGACGAGGGTGAGCGCCTCGAAGAGTTCGTCCAGGGTGCCCATGCCGCCGGGCAGCACGACGAAGCCGCGGGCGTACTTCACGAAGCAGGTCTTCCGGACGAAGAAGTACCGGAAATCGACCCCGAGGTTCACGTAGGAGTTCATGCCCTGCTCGAAGGGCAGCTCGATGCCGAGGCCCACGGAGGTGCCGCCGGCCTCGTGGGCGCCCCGGTTGGCCGCCTCCATGGCGCCGGGGCCACCGCCGGTGATCACCGAGAATCCGGCCTCCACCAGCGCCCGGCCGAGCTTCACGCCGGTCGCGTACTCGGCGGAGTCGCGGGACGTGCGCGCGGAGCCGAAGACGCTGACCGCGGGGCCGAGTTCGGCGAGCGCGCCGAAGCCCTCGACGAACTCCGACTGGATGCGCATCACCCGCCACGGGTCGGTGTGCACCCAGTCCGAGGAGCCCTCGGAGTCCAGCAGCCGCTGGTCCGTGGTGCTGCGCAGCACCTGGTCGTGACGGCGCAGTACGGGACCCAGCCGCTGCTCCTCGGGGGCCGCTGCTCCTTCGGGACTGGCCATGTCGTGCTCCCTCCGCTGACAGATCGTTGCGGCTTCAGCGTAGATCCCGCGGCGGGCGGCGCGGACCGGTGCGCCCGCCCGCCCGGGACCGCGTCAGCTGGTCAGCCAGGCGCGCAGCCGCTCCTCGCAGTGGCCGATGCGCTCGGCGAGGACGCGCTCGTCCCGCTTGTGGGCGAGCAGCGGGTTGCCGGGGCCGTAGTTCACCGCGGGGACGCCGAGGGCGCTGAAGCGGGAGACGTCGGTCCAGCCGAACTTGGGGCGCGCGGTGCCGCCGACGGCGTCCATGAACGCCTTGGCCGCCGGGTGGGAGAGGCCCGGCAGCGCGCCCGGGGAGTGGTCGTCGACGACGAACTCGTCCACCGGGCAGTCCGCGAAGACCTCCCGGACGTGCGCCAGCGCCTCTTCGGGCGTGCGGTCCGGGGCGTAGCGGAAGTTCACGGTGACGGTGCAGGCGTCCGGGATGACGTTGTTGGCGACGCCGCCCTCGACGCGGACGGCGTTGAGGCCCTCGCGGTACTCCAGCCCGTCGATCATGGCGCGGCGCGGCTGGTACGCGGCGAGCTTGGTCAGGATCGGGGCGGCGGCGTGGACGGCGTTCGCGCCCATCCAGCTGCGGGCGGAGTGGGAGCGCTCACCGGTGGTGCGCAGCAGGACGCGGAGCGTGCCCTGGCAGCCGCCCTCGACCTCGCCGTCGGAGGACTCCAGGAGGACGGCGAAGTCGCCGGTGAGCCAGTCCGGGTGGGCGTCGGCGACGTGGCCGAGACCGTTGAGGTGGGCGGCGACCTCTTCCTGGTCGTAGAAGACGAAGGTGAGGTCGCGGTTGGGCTCGGGGACGGTGGCGGCGATCTTGAGCTGGACGGCGACGCCGGACTTCATGTCGCAGGAGCCGCAGCCCCACAGGTAGCCCTCGTCGTCGAGGCGGGAGGGGACGTTGTCGGCGATCGGCACGGTGTCGAGGTGACCGGCGAGCACCACCCGCTCGGCGCGGCCCAGGTGCGTGCGGGCGACGATGTTGTTGCCGTGGCGGTCGACCGTGAGGTGGCCGAGCGCGCGCAGGGCGTGCTCGACGGCGTCGGCGAGGTCCTTCTCGTTGCCGCTCTCGGACGGGAAGTCGACGAGCCGCGCGGTCAGCTCCGCGGCGTCGAGCGAGAGGTCGAGGGCGGGGTGATCTGTGGAGCGCTCCATACGGTCAACCCTAGGTCCTGTCGCCGTACCCCCGTCGTCCGCCCTCAGGGCGGGCCCCGCGGCTCCGACGGCAGGACCTGGCCCGCCGGGCTTCGCTACGGTGGGCCGCGTGCAGACCGCCTCGTCCCTGTCCTCCCCCGCCCGTCGGCGGCGTCCGTGGCGTACCGCCGTGGCGGTGGCCGCGCTGCTGGGCGCGGGGGCGTATCTCGCGGTGCAGCAGCTGGGCGGCGGGCCCGGGGAGCCGCGGTGCACGGTGGTGGCGGCGGACGGCGGGACGGCGCTGGAGCTGACCCCGGAGCGGGCCGCGAACGCGGCGACGATCTCCGCGGTGGCGTCTGCGCGGGGGCTGCCGCCGCGGGCGGTGACGATCGCGCTGGCGACGGCGATGCAGGAGTCCGGGCTGCGCAACCTCGACCACGGCGACAAGGACTCCCTCGGCCTCTTCCAGCAGCGCCCCTCGCAGGACTGGGGCACCTCCCGGCAGATCATGGACCCGGTCTACGCCGCCGGGGAGTTCTACGCACACCTGGTGAAGGTGCCCGGCTACGCGCGGCTGCCGCTGACCGAGTCGGCGCAGCGGGTGCAGCGCAGCGGCTATCCGCTGGCGTACGCGAAGCACGAGACGGACGCGACGCTGCTGGCGGACGCGTTGACCGGGCGCCGGGGCGCGGCCCTGTCGTGCGTGGTGCCCCGCCCGGCGAAGGGCGCGGACACCGGCGGCGCCGCGGGTGCGCGGGCGGCGGACGCCGGGGGCGCCCCGCGGGTGCGGGAGCGGCTGGTGCGGGAGTTCGGCGCCGGGGTGCTGTCCGGGGCGGGCGCCGGGGACGCGAAGGGCGGGCACGGGCGGACGGTGACGGTGCCGGTGGCGCGCTCCGGGGACGGCGGGGCCCACCGCGGCTGGCAGGTGGCGCTCTGGTCGGTGGCCCACTCCGCCGAGTTGGGCGTCGCACAGGTCTCCTACGCCGGACGGACCTGGCAGGCGTCCGACGCCGCGGCGGGCTGGCAGCACACCACGGGCGCGGGCGGTTCCGGTGCGGCGGCGGTACGGATCACCACCGGGCAGTAGTCCGGCGCTTCCCTCCATCGGGGCATACCCGTCAACCCCCGGTGCGCTCCCGCGCGTTGGTCCGCCGCGGATACCCGGAGAGGCCCCCTTTCCCTTACGTCACAAGGGTTACAGCCATCTCGCGAGAGAGGGCGGCATGCACATATTGCCCGCCTTTCGACACGGCGGATTATGTGACGCGTTATCAATTCTTTACCGGACTTCACCGCAACCTTCGGAGGGCTGACGCGGTAGTCAGGGCGTCCGTCCGCCCGGCGGACTCGGCACCTCGGTGCCCAGCTGTCAGAAGTACGCGCCCCCTCCGTCGAAGGAGCACCATGTCCCTCCCCGTTACGCGCCGGATCGCCCGAGCCGCCCTGCTGGTCGCGGCGAGCGCGGCACCCGTGGTCGGCGCGGCCGGTGCCGCGACCGCCGCGCCCCTGCCGAGCGCGACCGACCTGGGCGGACTGACCACCCTGGACTCGCAGCACACCAGCGAGACCCTCGACACGGTCGCCCACGAAGGCGTCGGCGTGGTGAACGAGGCCGGTGGCGCGGCCGCGCAGGAGCTCGCCCCGGCGCTCGCGGACACCGCGGCTCCGGTGATCCAGCGGGCCGCCCCGGCCACCCAGCGCACCGCCGACTCCGTCGGGACCGTCCTCGGCAAGGCCGGCAAGAACGGCCTGTCGACCGACACGCTGCCCACCGACGCGGTGAAGGGCGCGGCCGGCGCGGGCAAGGGCCTGCTCGGCGGCCTCCCCCTCGGCCGCTGACGGCGGCCGCACCGGCGCCGGACCCACACGGAGGGGCCCGGGGAGTTCACACTCCCCGGGCCCCTTCGGCGTAGGAGCTAGCCGAGCCGGCGGACCGCCGCGTCGACGCGCTCGTCGGTCGCGGTGAAGGCGATCCGGACGAAGCGGTCACCGGCCGGTCCGTAGAAGTCACCGGGGGCGACGAGGATGCCGCGCTCGGCGAGGTGGCCGACGGTGTCCCAGCAGGGCTCGTCGCGGGTGGCCCAGAGGTAGAGCGACGCCTCGCTGTGCTCGATGCGGAACCCGGCCGCCTCGAACGCGGTGCGCAGCGCGGCGCGGCGGCGGGCGTAGCGTGCGCGCTGCTCGGCGACGTGCGCGCTGTCGCCGAGGGCGGCGACGGTGGCCGCCTGGACGGGCGCGGCGACCATCATCCCGCCGTGCTTGCGGATCTGCAGCAGCTCACCGAGGACGGCGGCGTCGCCGACGGCGAACGCGGCGCGGTAACCGGCGAGGTTGGAGCGCTTGGAGAGCGAGTGCACCGCGACCAGGCCCTCGTGGGAGTCGCCGCAGACGTCCGGGTGCAGCACGGAGACCGGGTCGGCCTCCCAGCCCAGTTCGAGGTAGCACTCGTCGCTGACGACCAGGATTCCGTGCGCGCGGGCCCAGGCGACGATGCGGCGCAGCTCGTCGGCGGTGAGGACCCGGCCGGTCGGGTTGGACGGCGAGTTCAGCCAGAGCAGCTTGATCCCGGCCGGGTCGAGGTCGGTCGGGTCGTCGTAGGCAACCGGTTCGGCGCGGGCGAGGCGGGCGCCGACCTCGTACGTCGGGTAGGCCAGGCGCGGGTAGGCGACCTTGTCGCCGGGGCCGAGGCCCAGCTGCGTGGGGAGCCAGGCGACCAGCTCCTTGGAGCCGACGACCGGCAGGACGTTGGTGTGCGCCAGGCCGCGGGCGCCGAGGCGGTCGGTGGCCCAGCCGGTGAGGGCGTCGCGGAGCGCGGGGGTGCCCCAGACCGTGGGATAGCCGTGGCTGTCGGCCGCGTCGGTCAGCGCCGCGCGGATCAGCTCGGGCACCGGGTCGACGGGGGTGCCGACGGAGAGGTCGACGATGCCGTCGGGGTGTGCGGCGGCCGTGGCCTTGTAGGGCTCCAGGCGGTCCCACGGGAAGACCGGAAGGAGGGAGGAGACTGCGCCCACGATGCTCTCTTTCTGGTGCGGGGTGACGTCGGGGACGTCGGCGCGGGGGCCGGGTCCGGCCACGGTATGCGCGCCGGACCCGGAAATGCGCGAAGGCCCCGTACGGCGTCGGTGCCGTACGAGACCTTCGGGGCGCCGCGGTGGACCGCTTACTGGTTCTGCGGCGGCAGCGCGGCGATGAAGGGGTGGTCGCGCTCGATCAGGCCGAGCTTGCTGGCACCGCCGGGCGAGCCCAGCTCGTCGAAGAACTCCACATTCGCCTTGTAGTAGTCCTTCCACTCGTCAGGGGTGTCGTCCTCGTAGAAGATCGCCTCGACCGGGCAGACCGGCTCGCAGGCCCCGCAGTCGACGCATTCGTCCGGGTGGATGTACAAGGACCGGGAGCCCTCGTAGATGCAGTCGACGGGGCACTCCTCGATGCATGCCTTGTCCTTGACGTCGACACAAGGCTGCGCGATGACGTAGGTCACGCTGTCGTTCCTCCTCGGTAGGGCCGGCGGACCGATTGGCAGGCCGCCGCAGGGCGCGCGGGAGCGCGGCGTCGTCGATGCCCGCACCTAGTATCTCCGTTCCCGGGCACGAGACGAACAAGAGGGGCGGGAAGAGCGGTGGAATTCATGACCGACGGTCGTGCTGAAGTTCGCATCACCCATGCTGACGTGGGCAAAAGGGTATCGGTCCGGCGCCGTACGGACGACAGCGCAGGTCAGTGGGCGTTCACGGACGCGGTCGGCGTGCTCACATCCTGGACCGAGGGTGTGCTCATCATCACACGCAGGAATGGCGAGCAGGTCAGGATCGGGGAAGAGCTGCTGGTCGCGGCAAAAGTGGTGCCCCAAACCCCGGCCCGGCGGCGGGGTCCGGCCGCGGATGTCCGGGAACTGACGGAGGTGGCCGCCCGCGGCTGGCCGGCGGTCGGGACCGAACGCCTCGGCGGCTGGACCCTGCGGGCGTCCGGCGGCTTCACCCGGCGGGCCAACTCGGTGCTGCCGCTCGGCGACCCCGGCGTCCCGCTGGACGAGGCGCTGGCGCACACCGTCCGCTGGTACACGGAGCGCGGGCTGCCGCCGGTCGTCGCCGTCACCACCGGCCGCCCGGACGCCGACGAGGAGCTGGCCGACGCACTGGAGCGGCGCGGCTGGACGGCGTCCGGCCACACCCTGGTGCGGACCGGCGCACTGGCGCCGCTGGCCGACACCGGCGCCGACCTGACCCGGGTACGCCTCACCCGGGAGCCGGACGCGGCGTGGCTGGCGCGCTACCACCGGGCGGCCGGGCCGGTGCCCGAGGCGCGGGCGGTGCTGACCGGCGGCCCGTCGGTGTGGTTCGCGACCGTCGAGGGTGCGGACGGCGGCGCGGAGGCGATCGGGCGCTGTGTGGTGGACGGCCGGTGGGCCGGGTTCGCGGCGGTCGAGGTGGCACCCGGGGCGCGGCGCCGGGGACTGGCCCGCCTGGTGATGGCGGCGCTCGCCGCCCGTGCGCTGGACGAGGGGGCGTCGGCCGCGTACCTCCAGGTCGAGGCGGACAACGCGGCGGCGCTCGCGCTCTACGACGGGCTCGGCTTCACCGACCACCACGGCTACCACTACCGGACCGCGCCCGCGGCGGTGGCGCCCTGAGCGGGGCGGGGCCCGGCGGGCCCGAGGAGGCGGTGCGGGCGCGACGGCGGCGGTTCGCCGAGGAGGCGCGGGCCGAGCGGCCGGACCTGGTGCTGCTCTGTCTGCTGATCGCGGCGGAGGCCGATCCGGCGCTGGACGAGGCGGGCACGGACGCCGTACAGATCGAACTGGACGCTCTGGCCGGGCAGCTGCCGTTCGCGCCGGAGGGCGGCCCGGCGGCGTGGGCCCGTAACGTCGGCGAACTGCTCGGCCGCCGCCTGGGGTTCGGCGGGGCGCCCGCCGACTACCGGCGGCTGGAGTCGTCGCTGCTGCACGAGGTGGTGCGGCGGCGGCGCGGGCTGCCGATCCTGCTGTCGGTGGTGTGGACGGAGGTCGCCCGGCGGGCCGGGGCGCCGGTCTACGGGGTGGCGCTGCCGGGCCATTTCGTCGTCGGGTTCGGCGATCCGCACGGGGCGCACGTGCTGGCGGATCCGTTCGCCGGGGGCCGGTTGCTGTCCGAGGCGGACGCGGCGGAGCTGGTGGCGGGCGCCGGGGCGGCGCTCACGGCACCGATGCTGCTGCCCGCCGATCCGCTGGAGGTCGTGGCGCGGATCCTGAACAACATCCGCGCCTGGGCACAGGCCCGCCCCGAGCACGGCCCGGTGGGCCTGTGGGCGGTCGAGCTGGCCCTGCTGCTCCCCAGCCACCCGGCCCGGCTCCGCCACGACCGCGCCCAGGCGCTGCTGAACTGCGGCCGTTTCCTGGAGGGCGCGGCCGAGCTGGAGGAGTACGCGCGGGTGGTCGAGGCGGTGGACCCGGCGACGGCGGAGACGGTGCGGGGGCGCGCAGCGGAGGTCCGGGCGCTGCTCAACTGAGGCGCCCGCCGGGGCCGTCGGCGCCGCTCAGAGCCAGCCCTTGTCGCGGGCCGTGCGGACCGCCTCGGCGCGGTTGCGGGCGCCGGTCTTGCGGATGGCGCTGGAGAGGTGGTTGCGGACCGTGCCCTGCGAGAGGTGGAAGTGGCGGGCGAGTTCGGCCTGGGTGCCGCCCTCGTCGGCGCGGATCAGGATCTCGCGTTCGCGGTCGGTGAGCGGGCTGACGCCGTCGGCGAGGGCGGCGGCCGCGAGCGCCGGATCGATGACCCGCTCGCCGCCCAGCACCCGCCGGACGGCCTCCGCGAGCCGGGCCGCCGGGGCGTCCTTGACCAGGAACGCGGCGGCGCCCGCCTCCATGGCGCGGCGCAGATAGCCGGGGCGCCCGAAGGTGGTGAGGATGACGATCCGCACCCCGGGCAGCGCGGTGTGCAGGGCGGCCGCCGCGTCCAGACCGCTCATGCCGGGCATCTCGATGTCGAGCAGGGCGACGTCGACGGCGTGCTCCCGGGCCAGCGGCACGACCTCGTCGCCCCGGGACGCCTGGGCGACGACACGGAGGTCGTCCTCCAGCTCCAGCAGCGCGGCCAGCGCCTCCCGGACCATGGACTGGTCCTCGGCGAGCAGCAGACGGATCATGCGGCCAGCTTACGGGGGGGCGCCGCGGCGGGCCGGGGCGGAGGCCCGCGCCGGTCCGGGCTATCGCGCCGCCCCCGGTGCGGGCGGCGCCGCCTCGGCCTCGTCCGCCGGGCCGTTCCCACCCCCGTCGGGGACGGCCTCCTCCTGCGGCAGCGGCACGACCGCCGCGAGCCGGAAACCCCGGCCGTCGCCCGGCCCCGTCTCCAGCCGGCCGCCGCTCAGCGCGAGGCGTTCGCGGAGGCCGCCGAGGCCGTTGCCGTCGGTGGTGCCGCGGGCCGCGCCGACGCCGTCGTCGGCGACCGTCAGACGCAGCGCGGGCCCCCCGTCCGGGCCCGTCTCCTGCCTGAGCCGCAGGGTGCAGCGCCGGGCGCCGCTGTGCCGGACGACGTTGGTGACGGCCTCCCGCAGCGCCCAGGCCAGCGCGGACTCGACCGCCTCCGGCAGCGGTCGGTCCCGCTCCAGGGCGGGGTCGGTGTCCACCGTGATCCCGGCGGTGCGCAACGCGGCGCGGGCCCCGGACAGTTCGACGGCGAGGCGGGGCCTGCGGTAGCCGGTGACGGCCTCGCGGACATCCACCAGGGCCTGTCTGCCGACCCGTTCGATGTCGGCGATCTGCGCGGCGGCGTCCTCGGGGCGGGCGGGCAGCATCCGGCCCGCCAGCTCGCTCTTGAGCGTGATCAGCGAGAGCGAGTGGCCCAGCAGGTCGTGCAGGTCACGGGCCATCCGCAGCCGTTCGTCGTTGGCGGCGAGCCGGGCGACCTCCTCCCGCGCGGCGCGCAGCTCCTTCGTCGTACGGATCAGGTACTGCACGCCGATCATCGTGTAGCCGGTGCCGAGCGCCGGAAGGCCGTACGCGAGGAGGTAGTAGCCGCGGACCTCCGGGAAGCGGAGGCCGACGGTCAGCAGGACGACGGTGACGGCCGGGACGGCCCAGCGGGCGTGCTCCCACGGCAGGACGACGCCGGCGGCGACCGAGGTGAAGATGAACAGCACCAGCCAGTTGGCGCCGAGATGCCAGGTGAGGACGGTGGAGAGCACCAGCAGCGCGCCGAGGACCGGGTAAACCGCCCGCAGGGTGACGCCCCGCCACATGTGGCGGAAGACCAGCGCGAAGTAGAGCGCCACGTAGCCCACGAGGCCGACGGCGCCCAGGATGCGGGTGGTGCGCGGGGCGGAGCCGGTGAAGAGGTCGGCGACCGGGCCCGCGAGGTAGAGCATCCAGACGCTGATCCACAGCGCCTTGGAGACGGCCTGCCGCCGGGTCCGGGACGGCTGCCCCATCCGGATCGGGTTGTCGTCCTCCGTCCCGGGATCCCCGGCCCCGCGCTCCGTCGTCACGTCGTCATGCCTTCCGGGTGTCCTTGCGGTACAGCCAGGCCGCGCCGCTCACGAAGAGCGCCAGATATACCAGGAGGACGGCGACGTCCTTCGGATGCGGTCCGCTGCCGCCCTCGATGGCGGTGCCCAGCGCGGCGTAGGCGTGGGTGGGGATGTAGTCGGCGAGGTTCTGCACCCACTGCGGCAGGATCGTCAGCGGCATCCACAGGCCGCCGAGGAAGGCCAGGCCGAAGTAGCAGAGCATGCTGATCGGGCGGACCGCGTCGCCGGTGGCGAGGTAGCCGATGGCGACGCCGAGGGCGGCGAAGACGAAGCTGCCGAGCCAGGTGGCCAGGGCGATGGCGGCCCACTGCCAGGGCTCCAGCCGGACGCCCTTGACGACCGCGCCGGCCAGCAGCACCAGCACGATCGACGGCAGGCTGACGGTGGCCGCCGCGGCGATCTTGGCGCCGACGTAGCCGTGGCCGGGCAGCGCGGTCAGCCGCAGCTGGCGTACCCAGCCCAGCTCGCGCTCCTTGGCGATCTGTTCGGCGTTGCCGAGGAGGACGGCGGTCATGGCGCCGAAGGCGGCCATGGCGACCATGTAGTACATCCCCATGTCGAGCTGCATCCCGGGCATCCGGCTGCCGCCCGCGCCGCCCGCGATGATCAGGTAGAGCCCCGGCGGATAGATCACCGAGAAGAACATGAACTTCTTGTTCCGCAGGGCGCGGCGGATCTCCAGCGTGATCAGGGTGGTCATCGTCCCGCCTCCCCGGCGGTGGTGGCGTCGGTGGCGGCGGTCAGCGCGAGGAACGCCTGCTCCAGGCCGAGCCCGGCGACCTCCAGGTTCCGCGGGTAGAGGCCGAGGCCGTAGACCGCGTGGACGGTCGCGTCGGCGTCGTGCGACTGGATGCGGACGGTGCGGCCGGAGACCTCCAGCGCGGTGAGGGCGGGCAGCGCGCGCAGCGCCTCGCCGTCCACGGTGCCGTCCAGGTCGAAGGCGATCCGGCGGGCCCCGGCGCGGGCCTTGATCTCGGTGGCGGTGCCGTCGGCGAGGACGGTGCCGCGGTGCAGCACGATCACCCGGTCGGCGATGGCGTCGGCCTCTTCGAGGTAGTGCGTGGCGAAGAGGACGGTGCGGCCCGCTGCCGCCTGGTCGCGCATGGTGCCCCAGAACGCCTGCCGGGCCGAGACATCCATACCGGTGGTCGGCTCGTCCAGCACGATCAGGTCGTTGGCGCCGGCGGTGGCGAGCGCGAAGCGGACGCGCTGCTGCTGGCCGCCGGAGAGCTTGCCGACCGTGCGGCCCGCGAGGTCGGTGAGGTCGGCGGCGCGCAGGATCTCGTCGAGCGGGTACGCGCGGGGGTGCAGGTCGCGGGCGAGGCCGACCAGTTCGCGGACCGTGACGCCCTGCATCAGGCCGCCGCTCTGCAGCATCGCGCCGACCCTGCCCCGGGCGATGGCCCGCTGCGGGGTGGTGCCGAAGAGGGCGACGGTGCCGGAGTCGGGGGTGCGCAGCCCGAGGAGCAGGTCGAGGGTGGAGGACTTGCCGGCGCCGTTGGGGCCGAGCAGGGCGACCGTCTCGCCCGGGTGCAGCTCCAGATCGATACCGTCCACGGCGCGCACCGTGCCGTACCGCTTGGTGACCCCGCGGAAACTCACCACGGGGGCCTGATCCGTCCGGCGCGCGGCGGCCGGGACGGCGGTTGAGGTTGTCGTCATGCCGTCAAGTGTCGCGGCCGGAGGGGGCCCGGCGGCAGTGCCGGCTGTCCGCGGTCCGCCATGACATCTGTCATGGGCGAGGCCCCCGGGAAGGCTCCGGTGGGAGCCGTCGCGGGGGCCTCGGGGCGAGGGTGACGGGCCGTCAGCCCGCGCCGATGGTCTGCACCCGCTCGGCGGGCGTGGTGCCCTGGAGCGCCATCTGCACGGCGCTGGCCACCTCGGCGGGGGTGACCGGCTTCTTGCTGCCGTCGCCCTTGGTCAGCAGGACGCCGTTGAAGGTGTCGCCGTAGAGCGCCTGGAGGGCGTCCCTGTCGTAGTACGGGACGAGGCTGCCGTCGGCGCCCGGCCGGAAGGAGAGGAACTTCGGGATGGACTTCTCCGGGCTGAACGACACGGTGTGCGCGGCGTCCGTGCGGACGGTGATCAGGCCGGACATGGCGGGCTCGGCGAACTGCTTGAGCGCGCGGTCCACCGCCTCCTTGGAGACCCGCGGCTCCTGCGTCGAGGCGGCCAGCGTCAGCGTGGGCTGGGTGCCGGTGGCGACCCGCTCGCGGTAGGCGTCGGCCACCTTCTTCTTGGACGCGGCGACGTCGACGGCCTTGTGGGGCTTGCCGTAGTGCGGGACGGCCTTGCCGCCGGAGAAGGTGATGCCGCCCTCGCCCGGCTGCGCACCGCCGGAGCCGCCGGCGACCTGCCGCAGCGCGACCTCCAGCTTCTCGTCGTCGGTGGTCATCGCGGGCTGCGCGGTACGGGCGACGCCGAAGAGCGAGCCGATGACGGAGACCGGGTTGTAGTCCCGGCCGGAGGCGTTGCGGACGGTGGCCTGCACATCGACGCCCAGGCCCGCCTTGACCGGGTCGAGGCTCTGCTCGGCGCCGTCGACGGTGAGCTTCAGCGGCTGGTCGGTACGGTCCTTGAGCGCCGTCTCCAGCTTCTTGACGGCCTCGTCCTTGGCCTGTCCGCCGATGGGCACGCCGAGCGCGGTGGTGTTGTTGGGCACGTCGGCGTGGTCGAGGAGCAGCCCGGCGCCGTAGGCGACCGCGGCGAGGACGACGACTCCGGCGCCCGCCAGGACCAGCTTGTTGCGGCCCTTCTTCTTCGGCGGGTTGATCGGCTCGGGGATCTTCGGCAGCGGCGCCGGGGCCGCGGCCTCGCCGCCCTTGCCGGCGCCCGACGGGCCGTCGGTGGCCGGGACCTTCGGGATGCCGCCGACGAGCGTGTCACCGGAGAGCTGACCGCCGGAGCGGGGCCCGGAACCCTTGGGGCCCTTGGCCGGCGCGGACTTCGGGCCGCCGGCCGGACCCGCGGCGAGGCCGCCGGTGATCCCGGCCGGGGCACCGGCGCCCCCGGCCGGCGCGGCGCCGTCGGCACCCGGGTCGCTGAAGCCGGGCGGCAGGGTGACCGCGCTCCTGCCGCGGGCGGGCCCGGTGGTGGGGCCGCTGGGCGCCTTCGCCGCGGGGGTGTCGAACGGGCTCAGGTCACCGGCGGGCGCGTCGAACGGCGAGGCGGCGCCGGGCGCCGGGGCGTCGAACGGCGAGGGCTCGCGGGCCGGACGGCCGCCGCCGTCGAAGGGCGAGAGACCGAGCGGGTCGCCACCGGACGGCTCGGCGCCACCGGCCGGGGCGTCCGAGAAGTACGGCAGGTCGGGCCGGGACGGCGCGGCGCCGCCCGCGTCCGGCGCACCGGGCGCACGGTGCGAGCCGGTGGTGGACGAGGCGCCGGGCGCGGGGTGCGAGCCGGTCGTCGAGGAGACGTCGGGCGCCGGGTGCGCGCCCGTCGTGGACGAGGCGCCGGGCGCCGGGTGCGCGCCCGTCGTCGAGGACGCGCTCTGGCCCTTGCGCGGGGCGAACCAGGAACTGGTGCCCTCGCCGGAGCCGGACGGGGCGCCGGGCCGGGCCGCCGCGCCGCCGGGGCGCTGGGCGGCGGGCGAGCGGCGCGGCAGCCGGGGCGGGGCGCCCGCGTCGTCCGCCGCCGCGTCGGGAGCGGGCGCGGCGCCCTCCCCTGACGTGCCGTTCGCTCCGGTCGCCGCACTCATGCCGGACTCCTCACCCACGGGCTTGCGCACGACGACGGGCGGGATGGGCCGCGAGCCCGGAATGTTGATCTTGATCCGCGTCGTCAGCGTGGTCTCGGTCTTCTGCTCCTCCGGCTGCGCGGCGGCACCGGTCGCCACCTCACCTTCTCCCCTGGGGGTGCCGTACGGCGGCGTACCCGAGGGATAGACGGCGTTGCCCCGGCCCTGGGGGCCGGAGGACGAACTGTCAGATTCACGACTCAAAGCAGGTTCTCCCGGTTGGCTCCGCCGCTCGTCAGAGGTGATCTCGGGTCTCGTCCCGGGGGGCGCCCCGAGGGCGGCGCGGCGGCGCGCACCACCATACTGGCCGCCGCACAGGGGTACCTGTGGAGCGCGGGAAGACCACGACGACGAGGGAACCCCCGGCGCACGGCCGACTCACCCCGTACGCCACGGCTTATGTACAGGTATGGGCCCCGTGATCAGGCGGCCCGGCCGGGCGGTGCGCCCAGCGCACGCCGCTGCGCCACGGTGGCGCAGATCACAGCCACGAGGATCCCGCCCAGCAGGAAGAGGTACGAGCCGAGCCCGGCGCCGAAGAGGAAGTCACCCTCCGGACGGGTGGTGCCCAGCAACAGGAAGACGGTGACGAGCCAGGCGGCGCCCGGCACCAGCACCCCGGAAACGGTCTCGGTGGCCCGCCCGCCGCCGTAGAGCAGACCGGTGAGCCCGGCCAGCGCCAGCAGCAGTCCGCCGGGGAACCACGCGGCCTGCAGCAGCGCTCCGGCGGGCGCGACCAGCACCCCGCCGATCAGCAGCAGGACGTACAGCGCGATCCGGCCCGGCGTCACCGGCCGGGCCATCGCCGCCACGGCGCCGCCGCCCGCGCCGGGCCCGGCGGGGCGCACCCCGGAACCACCCGCGCGGGAACGCGGGGTGCCGTTCTTCTTCTCCTCGCTCATGCGCCCGCCTCCCGGTGGCCGTCGGTGGAGTGCGGGCCGGTGGTGTCGCCGGAGGTTCCCGCGAAGAGGTCGTCCTCCCGGCCGCCGGCCGCCGGGACCGGCGTGCCCCGGACGAGCCGGTAGTACTCGGTGCCGAAGAGCGGCTGCCCGAGGTCGTTGGAGAGGGCGAAGAACGGGCCGTCGACCACGATCTGGGTGGCGTGCGCCCGCATCGCGGCGGTCTTCGCCGCGCGGTGCGCCTCCGTGCCCGCGATCTCCGCGGTGACCTCGTCGTCCGCCACGACGCCGGGGATGTCGTCGACGGCGGCGATGCCGGGGAAGGAACGGTCCGCGGCGCGCAGGGCCGCGAAGCCCTTCTCGACCTCCGAGCGCGGACTGCAGTTCCAGTAGATCTTTTCGATCGCACACGGTGCGCCGAGGTCGGGCCGGAACGCGCCGTCGGCGGCCAGCTCCGCGGCGCGCATCGCGACCCGGTGCGCCTGGATGTGGTCGGGGTGGCCGTAGCCGCCGTCGGGGTCGTAGGTCACCAGGACCTGCGGGCGGACCTCGCGGACCACGGCGACGAGGGGGGCGGCCGCCTCGTCGACCGGCGTCGCCCAGAAGGCGCCGGGGCGGTCGTTCTGCGGGGCTCCCCGCATCCCGGAGTCGCGGTAGCGTCCCGCGCCGCCCAGGAAGCGGTGGTCGGCGACGCCGAGCGCGGCCATCGCCGCGGCCAGCTCGCCGACGCGGTACGGGCCGAGGGTGTCGTCCCGGTCGGGCGCCAGATGCGCCAGCTCGGGCGGGATGACCTCGCCCTCCTCGCCGCGGGTGCAGGTCACGAGCGTGACGTGGGCGCCCTCGGCGGCGTACCTGGCCATCGTGACGCCGTTGTTGATGGACTCGTCGTCCGGGTGCGCGTGCACCAGCAGCAGACGGCGGGGCCGGTCGGCGCCGGGGGGCGCGGGCGGGGTGGGGGCGGGCTCCGTCATGGGAACAGCCTACGAGCCCGGGGCCGGCGCCCGGCACACGCGCCCGGCGGCCGCCGCGGCGCCGGGGCACCGCGCACGCCGGTGCCCCGGCGGAGGCGGGTGCGGACATGCCGCCGCCCGGCCCCGGGGCGTGGTCCGGAGGCCGGGCGGCGGCGCGGGCGGTGTTCGCAGGCCCTACGCGCTGTACGTCAGAATTTGATACCCCCGAGCATCCCGGCGACGTTCGTCGTCAGCTGCTTGATCGTCGGGGCCACGGACGAGCTGGCGAGATAGAAGCCCAGCAGCATGCACACAAACGCATGCCCGCCCTTCAGCCCGGCCTTCTTGACCAGCAAGAAGACGATGATCGCCAGCAGCACCACCGCCGAAATCGAGAGTGCCACGGCGGTTCACCTCCAAGTACGCACGGACCTGACAGTTATGAGGGCGCCGGGCCGTCGTCACAGCCCAACTCCCGCGTGTGCAAAGGGCTCTTTACCCCGTACCCACCACGCGCAAGGGATCATAACTTTCCGCGCGCGCGCATATGTCGGTGCACGGGAGCAGACGAGGGGCGCACGCCGGATTCGCTGCTGCGACGAGTGGTGTTCCGGGCCGCCGGACGGGCGGTGTGCCGAGTTCCGTCCACGGAGCGGACGGACGCCATAGGCTCGGGCCCATGACCGGACAGTCCGACTCCGTGCCCTTTCCGCGCCAGCACGCCCGTACGCAGCGCTTCACCCTGGGCGCGCCACGCGGCTACACCGTCTCGCCGGACGGCGCCCGCGTCGTCTTCCTCCGCTCCGGCTCCGGCACCGACCGGGCCCAGCGGCTGTGGGTCCTCGACGTCGCCGAGGGCCGGGAGTTCACCGCCGCCGATCCGCTCGCCCTGCTGTCCGGCGCCGAGGAGGAGCTGTCGGCGACCGAACGGGCCCGCCGGGAGCGCACCCGGGACGGCTCGGCGGGCGTCGTCGGCTACGCGGTCGACGCGGCGGTCGAGGTGGCGGCGTTCGCCCTGTCGGGCCGCCTGTTCGCCGCCGAGCTGCGGGCCGGCACCGCACGCGAACTCCCCGCCACGGGCACGGTCGTCGACCCGCGCCCCTCCCCCGACGGCCGGTACGTGGCGTACGCCGCGGACGGCGCGCTGCGGGTGGTGCGGGCCGACGGCGAAGGCGACGACCGGGCGCTGGCCACCCCGGACGGGCCCGAAGTGACCTGGGGGCTGGCGGAGTTCATCGCCGCGGAGGAGATGGGCCGCCACCGCGGCTTCTGGTGGGCGCCGGGGAGCGACCGGCTGCTGGCCGCACGGGTCGACACCACACCGGTGCGCCGCTGGTGGATCGCCGACCCGGCACACCCGGACCGGCGGCCCGCCGAGGTCCCGTACCCGGCGGCGGGCACCCCCAACGCCGAGGTGACGCTGGCCTTCCTGGGCCTCGACGGCTCCCGGACGGACGTGGTGTGGGACCGCGAGCGGTTCCCCTACCTCGCGCGGGTGCACTGGTCGGCGGCGGGCCCGCCGCTGCTGCTGGTCCAGAGCCGCGACCAGCGCACCCAGCGGTACCTGGCGGTCGACGGGGCCACGGGCGCGACGCGCACGGTGCACGAGGACACCGACCCCGCGTGGACGGAGCTGATCCCCGGCTCCCCGGCGTGGACGCCGGACGGGCGGCTGGTCCGGGTCGCGGACACCCCGGACGGCGCGGAGCCGGGCGCGCGGCGGCTGTTCGCCGGGGACCGGGCGCTGACCGCGGCGCCGCTGCACGTCCGCGCGGTGCTGGACGTCGGCGAGGACGACATCCTCTTCGCGGCGAGCGGCCCGGAGATGCACGACATCGGCGTCCACCGGGTACGCCACCGCGGTGACGGCCCGGCGGCGGTGGAGCGGATCGGCGCCCGGCCGTACCCGACGGTGACGTCGGCGGTCCGCGGCGGCGACGTGGTGGTGCTGACGCAGGCGAGTCTGGCGCGGCCCGGGGCCTCGGTCGAGGTGGTGCGGCTGGGCGCGGACGGCGCCGAGGAGTCCGTCGCGGCGATCGGCTCGTATGCCCAGCAGCCGGTGCTGACCGCGCGGCCGCGGCTGGTTCTCGCCGGGGAGCGGGATATTCCGTGCGCCGTGCTGCTGCCGGAGGGCTACACGGAGGGCGACGGTCCGCTGCCGGTGCTGATGGATCCGTACGGCGGGCCGCACGGACAGCGGGTGGTCGCGGCGCACCACGCCCATCTGACGTCGCAGTGGTTCGCGAACCAGGGCTTCGCGGTGATCGTCGCGGACGGCCGGGGCACCCCGGGCCGCTCCCCCGCGTGGGAGAAGTCCATCTCCCGGCGGGTGGCGGAGCTGGCGCTCCAGGACCAGGTGGACGCCCTGCACGGGCTGGCCGGCCGCTTCCCGCTGGATCTGACGCGGGTCGCGATGCGCGGCTGGTCGTTCGGCGGCTACCTCGCGGGACTGGCCGCGCTGCGCCGCCCGGACATCTTCCACGCGGCGGTGGTCGGCGCCCCCGTCAGCGACCTGCGGCTCTATGACACGCACTACCAGGAGCGCTATCTGGGCCGCCCGGACGAGGAGCCGGCGGTGTACGCGGCGAACTCGCTGCTCACGGACGAGGGGCTGTCCGGGGCGCGGGAGCCGCACCGTCCGATGATGGTCATCCACGGGCTGGCGGACGACAACGTCGTGGTGGCGCACTCCCTGCGGCTCTCCTCCGCCCTGCTGGCGGCCGGCCGGCCGCACGAGGTGCTGCCGCTGTCCGGCGTGACCCACATGACGCCGCAGGAGCAGGTCGCGGAGAACCTGCTGCTGCTCCAGGTGGACTTCCTGAAGCGGTCGTTGGGCCTCGCCGACGCGGGCTGACGGACCCGGCGCCCCCCACGCCCCGAGAGTCTGTTTTCGGCCACCGCGCGCGGATGGCGTACGGTCGGTGACCCAGGATGTGCCGGGGGTGACGTTCGCCCTCCGGACGGCTCGCGGCACCCCCGCAGCCGTACGCAGTTCAGGCAGGCGCGTCCGTATATCGGTGAAGCGACGGTCAAGTTGCCGTCGCGTTACGGCGATTGAACGGCTTATGTCCGTTATTCCGTACATCTCGGTGGAGTGTCAAGCACGCCCTTGCGTCGATCTGCGCAATCTTCGCTCAAGAAGCGAACGACCTGCGCATCAGCGCACCCGATCCCCTTGACTCCGCCATAAATCACTTGCGAAAGTCCGCTCATCCAGCGGTGCGACCGGCGCCGCTTCACGTTCCAAGAGAACTCGGCGCGGGGGCACTTCGCGATGACTAGTCCATCCCAGACCGCGGCTGCACAGTCCGATTCCCCAGGGCTGGAGCCGGAGGGTCTGAAGAAGGAGAAGAACCGCAAGGGCGGTGAGCTCGTCGGCCGTTCCCCCGGCCAACTGATGTGGGCGCGGTTCAAGCGGGACCGCACCGGCATGTTCTGCGGCATCGTCGTCCTGGCGTTCTTCGTCATCTCGGCGCTCGCCCCGGTCATCGCCTCGCTGTACGGCAAGGACCCCTACACGTTCTACTCCAACAGCGACCCGAACCTCCTCGACGAGTTCGGTTTCCCGTCCGGCCCGAACGGCGGCGTCTCCGGCGACTTCTGGTTCGGCATCGAGCCCCAACTCGGCCGTGACCTCTTCACCCAGCTGCTGTACGGCATGCGGACCTCGCTGGGCATCTCGGTCGCCGTAACGATTCTGGTGGTCATCACCGGCACCATCCTGGGTGTCACCGCCGGCTACCTCGGCGGCCGCACCGACTACTGGCTCGGCCGGGTCATGGACTTCCTGATGGCCTTCCCCAGCCAGCTGACGTTCGTGGCGTTCATGCCCGTCGTCGTGGCGCTCTTCGTCCCGCCGGGCGACGAGACCCCCACCTACATCCGTGTGGTGGCGCTGATCCTCGTCCAGTGGGCACTGGGCTGGATGGGTCTGGCGCGACTCCTGCGCGGTCAGGTCCTCTCGCTGCGCGAGCGGGAGTTCGTCGAGGCCGCGAAGATCACCGGCGCCTCGCCCTGGCGGATCATCCGCAAGGAGCTGCTGCCGAACGTGGTCACCCCGATCCTGGTCCAGAGCACCTACATGCTCCCGCTGTTCGTGACCGCGGAGGCGGGCCTGTCCTACCTCGGCGTCGGCATCATGGAGCCGACCCCCGACTGGGGCCGCCTCTTCCGCACCGCGGGCAACATCTACGAGAGCGACCCGACCTTCCTGCTCTTCCCCGGCGCCGCGATGGTCATCTTCGTCCTCTGCTTCAACCTGCTCGGGGACTCGGTCCGGGACGCCTTCGACCCCAAATCCGGGCGCTGATCGTCCATTTGAGGGGGGTCGCTGTCGCCCCCGCACCGGGCTCCCACCGGGAACGTCGGACAGCACTTCAGGACACCAAACTGACAGGCAGGTGCTTGACCTCATGAACGCACTCTCCACGCGCAGAGCACGCGCGGCGATAGTGGCCCTCGCGGCCGGTTCGCTCGCACTCACCGGCTGCAGCGCCGGCAGCGGAAACGACAAGGACAAGTCCCAGACGGACGCCGACGCGGCGTCCCAGGCGGACAGCGTCCCGCTCGGCACCGCGGCCGACTCGGCCGGCCCGGCCAAGGAGGTCAAGGGCGCCAAGTCCGGCGGCACCATCCGCGTCTACCAGCGTGACAGCTACAACCACCTGGACCCGGCGCAGATGTACGTCAGCGACATGAAGTCGCTCTCGCAGCTGATCTTCCGCGGGCTCACCAGCTTCCAGCAGGACGACAGCGGCAAGCAGAAGGTCGTCGGCGACCTCGCCACCGACGCCGGGCAGATGTCCGACGGCGGCAAGACCTGGAAGTACACGCTCAAGGACGGCATCAAGTTCGAGGACGGCACGCCGATCACCTCGAAGGACATCCGCCACACCATCGAGCGCACCTACGCGAAGTTCATCACCGACGGCCCCACCTACATCCAGCAGTGGCTGTCGGGCGGCGGCACCACCTACCGCAAGGCGCTGCCGGACGGCCCGTACAAGGGCGACCACCTGCCGAAGACCGTCCTGGACACCCCGGACGAGAAGACCATCGTCTTCCACTTCAAGCAGCCCCAGTCGCAGCTGCCCTACGCGCTGACCATGCCGGGCTACAGCGTGGTCCCGGACGGCGCCAAGGACACCAAGGACAACTACGACGTCAAGCCGGTCACCTCCGGCCCGTACAAGATCGCGTCGTTCAAGGCCGGCAAGTCCATGCAGCTGGTGCGCAACACCAACTGGGACCCGAAGACCGACTCGATGCGGCACCAGTACCCGGACGGGTACAACATCACCTTCAACCACCAGGCGTCGGACTCCACCAAGCGCCTGATGGCCGACCAGGGCGAGGCCAAGAACGCCATCAGCCTCACCAACGCGGTCGAGCCCACGACGACCAAGCAGGTGCTGGACAACCCCAGCGCCAGCAAGCGTCTGGTGCAGGGCTACCAGCCCTACGTGTGGCAGATGAACTTCAACATGGACCGCCTCAAGGACAAGAAGATCCGCGACGCGATCACCTACGCGCTGCCCAGCAGCCAGATCGTCCGCGTCAACGGCGGCAGCTACGGCGGCGAGGTCGCGGGCGGTCTGCTCGCCCCCACCGTCGCGGGCTACGAGAAGGGCTACGACCCCTACGGCAAGCTCTCGCACCCCAACGGTGAGCCGGAGAAGGCCGCGAAGCTGCTGAAGGAGGCCGGCAAGAAGGGCATGAAGCTCGTCTACGCCTACTCCAACACCGAGGCGCGCCAGAAGGAGGCCGTCCTCATCGAGGACGCGCTGAACAAGGCCGGCTTCAACGTGCAGAAGAAGGAGGTCGACGCGGCCTCCTGGTACCAGCAGATGGGCAAGGTCGACAACGGCTTCGACATCTACATGACCGGCTGGGGCCAGGACTGGCCGGACGCCTCCACGGTGATCCCGCCGTCGTACGACGGCACCACCATCCAGGACGGCTCGTCGAACTACTCGCACGTCAACGACAAGCACGTGAACGAGGAGATCGCCCGCATCAGCAAGATCGCTGACGCGAAGAAGGCGACCGAGGAGTGGCAGAAGCTGCACCACTACATCGTGGAGAAGGTCAACCCGGCAGCCCCGGTCTTCTACACCAAGACGCTGCAGCTCTACGGCTCGAACATCGGCGGCGCCCGTTACAACAACGACGTCAGCTACATCGACCCGAACACGCTCTTCCTCAAGAAGTAAGCGTCCGGAAGGCACTCCGGAGAGCGCGCGCACGGCGGAGCGCGCGCTCTCCGGGGCCTTCTCCGCCACCCTCATCGCCCACAGCCGCCGCCGTCCTGAGAGCAGCGAACTGTCATGCTTCCCTTTCTATTTCGCCGGACGTTCGGCGCGATCGTCACCCTCATCCTGCTGAGCGCCGTCACCTTCTTCGTGTTCTTCGCGGTCGGCGACCCGGCCCTGATGGCCTGCGGTAAGAACTGCACCGCCGACAACATCGCCCTGATCCACCAGAACCTCGGCCTCGACAAGCCCCTGCCGACGCAGTACTGGGACTTCCTCTCCGGCATCTTCGTCGGCCGCGACTACAGCATCGGGCACTGCAGCGCCCCCTGCTTCGGCTACTCGTTCGCCACCAAGCAGGACGTCTGGGCGACGATGGTCGACCGGCTGCCCACCACCGCCTCGCTGGCCCTCGGTGGCGCCGTGGCGTTCCTCGTCATCGGCATCGGTGCCGGTCTGCTCGCCGCGTGGAAGCGCGGGACCTTCCTGGACAAGGCCGTCACCAGCATCTCGATGGTCCTCAGCTCGGTGCAGATCTACATCCTCGGCCCCATCGTCCTGGGCATCTTCGTCTACAGCGGCATCATGGACTCGCCGAAGTACGTGGACCTGACCAGCAATCCGGCCGGCTGGTTCATGGGCCTGCTGCTGCCGTGGCTGGTGATGTCGACGATCTTCACCGCGCAGTACACCCGTATGTCCCGCTCGACGATGATCGAGCAGCTCCAGGAGGAGCACGTCCGCACCGCCAAGGCGAAGGGCATGCCGGCGCGTTACGTCTTCCTCCGCTACGCCTGGCGCGGTTCGCTGATCCCCATCGTCACCATCCTCGGCATGGACCTGAGCTCGCTGTTCGGCGGCGCCATGATCACCGAGTTCACCTTCTCGCTCGCCGGTATCGGCCGGCTGGCGATCGACTCCGTCACCACCCTCGATCTGCCCATGGTGCTGGGCGTGATGCTCTTCAGCGCCGCCCTGATCCTGGTGTTCAACATCATCGTGGACGCGGCGTACGCCTTCATCGACCCGCGCGTGCGCCTGTCCTAGGAGAGCCTGAAGTGACCACACTCCCCACGACCGAAGGCACACCGGCCCCGACCGGGTCCGACCCCTTCCTCTCCGTGCGCGACCTGCACGTGCGGTTCTCCACGGAGGACGGCATCGTCAAGGCGGTCGACGGCCTCTCCTTCAACCTGGAACGCGGCCAGACCCTCGGCATCGTCGGTGAGTCGGGCTCCGGCAAGTCCGTCACCAACCTCGCCGTCCTGGGACTGCACAACCCCAAGTCGACGGCGATCAGCGGCGAGATCCGGCTGGACGGCCAGGACCTGACCGGGGCCCGGGAGAAGACCCTGGAGAAGCTCCGCGGCAACAAGATGGCGATGATCTTCCAGGACGCGCTGACCGCCCTGTCGCCGTACTACACGGTCGGGCGGCAGATCGCCGAGCCGTTCATGAAGCACACCGGCGCCTCCAAGCGCGAGGGCCGCCAGCGCGCCATCGAGATGCTGACCAAGGTCGGCATCCCGCAGCCGAACCTGCGGGTGGACGACTACCCGCACCAGTTCTCCGGCGGTATGCGTCAGCGCGCGATGATCGCGATGGCGCTGGTCTGCAACCCCGAGCTGCTGATCGCGGACGAGCCGACGACCGCGCTGGACGTCACCGTCCAGGCGCAGATCCTCGACCTCCTCAAGGATCTCCAGCAGGAGTTCGGCTCCGCGATCATCCTGATCACCCACGACCTCGGTGTGGTCGCGGACGTCGCCGACGACCTGCTGGTGATGTACGCGGGCCGGGCCGTGGAACGCGGCTCGGTCAAGGAGATCCTGACGCAGCCGCAGCACCCTTACACCTGGGGTCTGCTCAGCTCCATGCCGCGGCTGTCCTCCGACGTCAGCGAGGCGCTGTACCCGATCCCCGGGTCGCCGCCGAGCCTGCTGAACCCGCCGTCGGGCTGCGCCTTCCACCCGCGCTGCGCCTTCCCCGCCGAGGTCGCCGGCGGGCTGTGCACCGAGCAGCGCCCGGCGCTGCCGGACGGGCGGGCCGCCGCCTGCCACCTCGGTGCGGAGCAGCGCCAGACCTTCTTCACCGAGCAGATCAAGCCCCGGCTGGGCTAGGGAGCCATCACCATGACAGACAACGTCACCCTCCCCTCGCCCCGGGGCGCCGTGCCCGCCGCGGGCGAGCCGCTGCTCGTCGCCGAGGGCGTCACCAAGCACTTCCCGATCTACGGCGGCTTCCCGTTCAAGCGGAAGGTCGGCGCCGTCAAGGCGGTCGACGGCGTCGACCTCACCGTCCACGCCGGCGAGAGCTTCGGTCTGGTCGGCGAGTCGGGCTGCGGCAAGTCGACCACCGGCCGGCTGCTGACCCGCCTGATGGAGCCGACCTCCGGCAAGATCACCTACGCGGGCCAGGACATCACCCGGGCCAAGCGCAAGGAGCTGGCGCCGGTCCGCTCCGAGATCCAGATGATCTTCCAGGACCCGTACGCGTCGCTGAACCCGCGGCAGACGGTGGGCACCATCATCGGCGGCCCGATGGAGATCAACGGGATCAACCCGCCCGGTGGCCGGGAGAAGCGGATCCGGGAACTGCTGGAGACCGTCGGGCTCAACCCGGAGCACTACAACCGCTTCCCGCACGAGTTCTCCGGCGGTCAGCGCCAGCGCATCGGTGTGGCGCGGGCGCTCGCCCTGGAGCCGAAGCTGATCGTCGCCGACGAGCCGGTCTCGGCGCTCGACGTCTCCATCCAGGCGCAGGTCGTCAACCTGCTCCAGGACCTCCAGCGGGAACTGGGCATCGCGTTCCTGTTCATCGCCCACGACCTGGCGATCGTGCGCCACTTCAGCCAGCGGGTCGCGGTGATGTACCTCGGCAAGGTCGTCGAGGTGGGCACCCGCGACGAGATCTACACCCGGCCGCGCCACCCGTACACCCACGCGTTGCTGTCGGCCGTCCCGGAGGCGAAGTTCACCGAGTCGGAGGACGAGGAGAAGCAGCGGATCCGGCTCGCCGGTGACGTGCCCTCGCCGGTCAACCCGCCGTCCGGCTGCCGGTTCCGTACGCGCTGCTGGAAGGCGCAGGACAAGTGCGCGACCGAGGAGCCGCCGCTGGTCCAGATCTCGGGCAACGAGGCGGGCCACCTGACGGCCTGCCACTTCCCGGAGGAGCCGACGATCGCGGCGCGCGGTGAGGACATCGTTCTCGACCCCGCACTGGCCGCGGTCGAGGAGGCAGCGCAGGAGGGCCCGGCGGACGACGCCGGCTCCTCCGGCAAGACCCTTTGACCCGGTCTCAACCGCCTCCGCTCGGAGCCGGAGCCCGCTTCCCACACCCCAGCTTCACGGGAGGCGGGCTCCGGCCTTTTCGCGGGCGGGCCAACTTCCGCCCGGCTCACGGGTCATGGGGCCGGGCCGGCGTCCGGCGTCCGGCGTCCGGCGTCCGGCGTCCGGCGTCCGGCCGGATTGTCAGTGGGGGGTGCGAGGATTTCCGCATGACCACCGACACGCCGTACGCGGCCGGGACGCCGCTTCCGGACACCGCACTCGACACCGTTCTCGCCGATCCCGCCCTGCTGCTCCGCGCCGATCGCGCGGAGCTCCGTGAGCAGGTGTCGTCGCAGCCGCACGCCGACGCCGCGGCGGAGGACGGCCGGGCCGTGTTCCGGCAGGCCGAGGCCATATTCGGCGGGGCGCCGGTGGTGCGCGCCGAGTTCGCGTCCTGGCTGCACTTCGCCGCCGTGGTGCTGGGCCGCACCGGGTACGCCGAGCGGATCGCGGCGGCCGAGCCCGGGATGCCGTGGCGTACGGAGTGGGCCTGGTGGCGGCCTGTCGGGCACCACACGGCGCACCCCAATCTCAGCGGCGACAGCGGCGCGATGGCCCGTGTCCACGAGGACCGGAAGCTGGTCGGAGTGGCCGGTATGTGGTGCCCGGACCGCTGGTTCGACCTGGTCACCGGCGCGCCGGTGGCAGCGCCTCCCGCGGGCGCCTCGCGGCGGCTGCACGCCGATGACGCCGGCGACGACCTCCCCTACCTCTTCGGTACGGACGACGAGGATCCCGCCCTGGCGGTGCCGCCCACCTGGGAGGAGCCCGAGCCGCTGGACGCCGAGGGCCGGTATCTCCTCCAGGAGGCGCGGGGCGTCGCCGTGGTGCGGGCCGATGCCGCCGTGTTGAAGTGCTGGCCGACCGGCGGCGCGTCGTACGCCTCCGCCGAGGGCGGCAGCCCGGGTGACGTGGACTCCCCGGAGGAGGGCCCGCTCACCGCCGCGCGGATGGACGACGCCTTCGGCCCGGACGGCGTGCGGCGCATACCGGAGGAGGAGCTGCCCGCCGCCCTGGAGCACGGCCCGACCCGGACGTTCCTGCGGGAGGTCGGGCTGCCCGCCTGGTGGGCCGGTGGCGTCTCCTCCTTCACCGCCGCCGAGGCCCTGCGGCCGCTGCCGGACGATGCCGAGCTGCTGGTCCTGGGCGTGTTCGAGCTGGCGTACGCCGAGACGGGCACGGTCTGCGTGCACCGCACCAGCGGCGAGATACGCCTGCTCCACACCGAGGGCGACACCACTCACCCGCCCTTCTTCTTCTCCCGGGATGCCGAGACGTTCACCGTGTTCCTGGAGTCCATGCGCCGCTACATGGGCGCGAGTTGGGATCCGTATCCGGACGAGGCGGGCGCGGAGTACGACTACGAGTCCCGGATGGCGGAGCTGGACCCGCAGGCCCTGGACGGGGAGGCGCCGTCCCGGGAGATCTGGGGCCATCTCTTCGCGACGATCACGGAGTTGGGCGTGTACGGGTACTGACGGCGGGGGCCGACCGGTGAGGTGCCGGGCGCCCGGAGCCGGGCGGCGCCCGCCCCGCCCTCACTCGCCCGGTACGACCCGTCGTTCCTCCGCGAAGTGGCAGGCCGAGGGGTGGGCCGCCGGGCCCGCGTCCGGGGTGGCGAAGCGGGGCGGGACCTCCAGCGGCGGGACCTGCCGGGCGCACAGCTCCTGGGCCTTCCAGCAGCGGGTGCGGAAGCGGCAGCCGGAGGGCGGGTCGGCCGGGGACGGCACGTCCCCGGCGAGCAGGATCCGGGCCCGGCTCTCCCGCGCCTCGGGGTCGGGCACCGGCACCGCGGAGAGCAGCGCCTGGGTGTAGGGGTGCGTGGGGTGGTCGTAGATCTGCTCGTCGGTGCCGGATTCGGCGAGCTTGCCGAGGTACATCACGGCGACGCGGTCGGAGATGTGGCGGACGACGGAGAGGTCGTGGGCGATGAAGACATAGCTGAGGTCGAAGGTGTTCTGGAGTCTCTCCAGGAGGTTGACGACCTGCGCCTGGACGGAGACGTCGAGGGCGGAGACCGGTTCGTCGGCGACGATGATCTCGGGGCGCAGGGCGAGGCCGCGGGCGATGCCGATGCGCTGGCGCTGGCCGCCGGAGAACTGGTGCGGATAGCGGTTGAGGTACTCCGGGTTGAGCCCGACGACGTCCAGTAGCTCCTGCACCTTGCGCCGCCGGTCACCCTTCGGCGCCACCTCCGGATGGATCTCGAAGGGCTCGCCGATGATGTCGCCGACCGTCATCCGCGGGTTCAGCGAGGTGTACGGGTCCTGGAACACCATCTGGATGTTGCGGCGCACGGCTTTGAGGGCGCGGCCGGACAGCTTGGTGATGTCCTCGCCGCGGTAGCAGATCTGTCCGGCGGTAGGGCGTTCCAGGCCGACCAGGAGTTTGGCGACGGTCGATTTGCCGCACCCCGACTCCCCCACGATGCCGAGGGTTTCGCCGCGGCGGAGGTCGAAGTCGATGCCGTCGACGGCCTTGACCGCGCCGATCTGCTTCTTGAAGAGGATGCCGCGGGTGAGCGGGAAGTGTTTGACCAGCCCCCGGATCTCCAGCACCGGTTCACCGCGTCCGGGCCCGCCGCCGGCCCCGCCCGCCACCGCCGCGGCCACCGGGCTCCCCGCGGCGGGGCCCGTCGCCGCGCTGCCCGCGGCGCTCCCGGCGGGGCCGCCCGGGGGGCGGGCGGTGGGGGGCGTGGGCAGCTCATCGGGCTCCATCGAGGGTCTCCTTCCAGAAGTGGCAGGCGCTGGTGCGGCCGGGGGCCACGTCGTGGAGCGGGGGCCGGTCGCGGCGGCAGATGTCCTGCGCGAGCGGGCAGCGGGGGTGGAAGGGACAGCCGGGTGGGATGGCGGTCAGGTTGGGCGGCAGGCCCTTGATGGCGTACAGCTCCCGGCCCTTGTGGTCCAGGCGCGGGATGGAGTCCAGCAGGCCGCGGGTGTAGGGGTGGGCGGGGGCCCGGTAGAGGTGGTGGACGGGGGCGGTCTCGACGATGCGTCCGGCGTACATGACGGCGATGGTGTCGGCGACGTCGGCGACCACGCCGAGGTCGTGGGTGATGAGGATGAGGCCCATGTGGTACTCGCGCTGGAGTTCCGCCAGCAGGTCCATGACCTGCGCCTGGACGGTGACGTCGAGGGCCGTCGTCGGCTCGTCCGCGATGATCAGGTCCGGCTCCAGAGCCAGCGCCATCGCGATCATGATGCGCTGGCGCATCCCGCCGGAGAACTGGTGCGGATAGTCGCCGACCCGGCTCTTCGCGGCCGGGATCTTCACCCGGTCCATCAGCTCGACGGCCTCGGCGCGGGCCGCCTTGCGGGACATCCCGCGGTGGACCTGGAACATCTCGCCGAGCTGGGCGCCGACGGACATCACCGGGTTCAGTGCGGAGAGCGCGTCCTGGAAGATCATCGCCATGCCGGTGCCGCGCACCCGGCGGCGTTCCTCGCGGCCGAGGGTGAGCAGGTCGCGGCCCCGGAAGCGGATCTCGCCGCCGGTGATGAAGCCGGGCGGGGAGTCGAGGATGCCCATGAGCGCCTGGGCGGTGACGGACTTGCCGGAGCCGGATTCGCCGAGGACGGCGAGGGTCTGCCCGGCGGCGACGCGGTAGCTGACGCCGTTGACGGCCTTGGCGATGCCGTCGCGGGTGCGGAACTCCACCTTCAGATCGCGGACGTCGAGCAGGGGCGGCCGGTCCGTGCCGGTGGCCTCGGGGCGGGGTGCGGTGGCGCTGTCGCTGCTGGTCATCTGCCCGCTCCTCAGCGCAGTTTGGGGTCGAGGGCGTCGCGGACCGCGTCGCCGAGCATGATGAACGCCAGCACCGTGATGCTCAGCGCCCCCGCCGGCCACAGCAGCATGTGCGGCGCGTTGCGGATGGAGGTGGAGGCGGCGGAGATGTCGATGCCCCAGGAGACGGTGGGCGGTTTCAGCCCGGCGCCGAGGAAGGACAGCGTCGCCTCCAGCGAGATGTACGTACCGAGCGCGATGGTCGCCACGACGATGACCGGTGCGACGGCGTTGGGCGCGATGTGCCGCAGCAGGGTGCGGGTGTTCCCGGCGCCGAGGGCGCGGGCCGCCTGGACGTAGTCGTTCTGTTTGGCGGTGACGACGGCGCCGCGGGCGATCCGGGCGATCTGCGGCCAGCCGAGCAGCACGATGAAGCCGACGACTGGCCAGACGGTGGAGCTGGTGACGACGGAGAGGAAGACCAGTCCGCCGAGGATGACGGGGATGCCGAAGAAGATGTCGGCGAGCCGGGAGAGCAGCGTGTCCCACCAGCCGCCGAAGAACCCGGCGAACCCGCCGAGGAGGCCACCGAGCAGCGCGGCGCCGGCGGTGGCGCAGATGCCGACGGTGATGGAGGCGCGGGCACCGTAGACGACGCGGGTGTAGACGTCGCGGCCCTGGGTGTCGTAGCCGAACGGATGGCCGGGCTCCGGTCCCGACTGGGCCTTGGCGAGGTCGGCGCGGTACGGGTTGCCGTCCGCGATCAGCTGCGGCCAGACCGCGATGACCAGCAGGAACAGGATGATCAGCGCGGAGATCAGAAAGACCGGGTTGCGGCGCAGGTCGTGCCAGGCGTCGCTCCACAGGCTGCGGGGTTTGCCGGTGGGGGCGCCGCCGGGTCCGGCGCCGGGGGTGCGTTCCAGGGATTCGGCCTCGCCGATGGCGAGCGCGGCGGGTCCGCCGTCGCCGTGGGTGATGGCCTCTTTGGGCGCGTAGGGGTCAGGCATAGCGGATCCTCGGGTCCAGGACCGCGTAGAGCAGGTCGACGATCAGGTTGGCGACGAGGAAGACCAGCACGAGGATGGTCACGAAGCCGACGACGGTGGGGGAGTTCTGGCGCAGGATGCCCTGGTAGAGCTGGAATCCGACGCCGTGGATGTTGAAGATCCGCTCGGTGACGATCGCGCCGCCCATGAGCGCGCCGATGTCGGTGCCGATGAAGGTGACCACCGGGATCAGGGAGTTGCGCAGCAGATGGCGGGTGACGACGCGGCGGCGCGGCAGCCCCTTGGCGACGGCGGTGCGGACGTAGTCGGCGCGGGCGTTCTCCGCGAGGGAGGTGCGGGTGAGCCGGGTGACGTAGGCGAGGGAGACCAGCGCCAGGACGAGTCCGGGGAGCAGGAGTTCGTTCAGCGGGGCTTCGCTGGAGACGGCGGGTTTGACCCAGTTCCATTTCACGCCGAAGAGATATTGCAGGACGTAGCCGCTGACGAAGGTGGGGATGGAGACCACCACGAGGGTGAAGATCAGCACGGTGGTGTCGACGGTGCGTCCGCGCCGCAGTCCGCTGAAGACGCCGAGGACGATTCCGGCGACCATTTCGATGACGATGGCGACGAGGGTGAGCCGCAGGGTGACGGGAAAGGCGGCGCCCATGAGTTCGGTGACAGGCTGGCCGTTGAAGGCGATGCCGAAATTCCCCTGGAAGATCTGCGCCATGTAGTGCAGATACTGCTTCCACAGCGGCTGGTCGAGATAGAGGTCGGCGCGGATCTGGGCGGCGGTGGCCGGGTCGGGTGCCCGGTCGCCGAAGAGTGCGGCCACCGGGTCGCCCAGCGCGTACACCATGAGGAAGATCAGGAGCGTGCTGCCGATGAACACTGGGATCATCTGGAGCAGCCGCCGGATCACATAGCGTCCCATGAGGGCTCCGGGTTCTGGGTCAGTGGACCGTGATCTCGTTGTAGACGGGAACGCTGAAGGGGTTCAGCGACACATCGGAAATCCGGTCGGAGTAGCCGCCGTTGCCGTTCTGGTACCAGAGCGGAATGGTCGGCATGTCCGTGGCGAGGATGCGCTCGGCGTCCTGGAATTTCTTGATGGTTTCCGTGCGGTCCGTCGCGGCATTCGCCTCGTTGACGAGTTTGTCGAATTTCGGGTTGCTGTATCTGCCGTCGTTGGACGATGCGTGGGAGTAGTACAGCGGTTGGAGGAAGTTCTGGATGAGCGGGTAGTCCATCTGCCAGCTGGCGCGGAACGGGCCCGACATCTTTTCGGAGCTGATGCGGTTGCGGAAGTCGGCGAAGGTGCCGACGGGGGCGCCGACGCACGCCTTGTCGCTTCCGAGGGCGTTGTTGATGTTGTTGCAGATCGCGTCGACCCAGTCCTTGTGGGAGCCGGTGTCGGCGTTGTAGGCGATGGTCATATGACCGCCGGGGAGACCGCCGCCCGCCTTGATCAGCGCTTTCGCCGTGTCGGGATGGAACTCGCAGGCTTCGCCGCAGATACCGTTCTGGAAGCCGCCCTTGGCGCCGAGGACGGGTGAGGTCCAGTCGGTGGCGGGGGTGCGGGTGTTCCGGAAGATCTCCTCGGTGATCGAGGCACGGTCGATCGCCATGGAAATGCCGCGGCGGAGCTTGGCGCCGTTCTTCCCGTTCCACCGCTTGTCGTACATCGGATAGGTGAGGGTCTGGATGACGCCCGCGGGCTCGTTGAGATAGCGGCCGCCGAGGTCGGCGCGGACGTTCTTGAGCTGGGTGGCGGGAATGTCGTCGACGAGGTCGAGGTTGCCCGCCTGGAGATCGGTGTAGGCGGTGTTGTTGTCGGTGTAGACCTGGAGGTCGATCCCGCCGTTCCGGGCTTTGTCGGCGCCCGGGTACTGTTCCCATTTCCGCAGCTTCATCACGGAGCCCTTGGTGTAGGACTCCACCGCGTACGGACCGTTGCCGACGGGTTTCTTCACCCAGGCGTCGTGATGGCTGTAGAAGGTCTTCGGCAGCGGCATGAAGGCGGTGTAGCCGAGGGTGTCGGGCCAGCTGGAGAATTTCTGGTTCAGCGCGACGGTGAATTTCGTGGGGCTGACGACCTTGAGGCCGGAGAGGGTTTTCGCCGTCGGTCTGCCGTGGTCCGGGTGGACCGCGTCGAAGCCCTCGATGTACTGGAAGAACGGTGCGTTCTTCTGCCGGTGGTCGAGCAGCGCGCCGTAGTTCCAGGCGTCCACGAAGGAGTGCGCGGTGACCTTCTCGCCGTTGCTGAAGGTCCAGCCGGGCTTGAGGGTGACGGTGTAGTGCCGGGAGTCGGTGGTCTCGATCCGGTCCGCGATGACGTTCTCCGCGGCGCCGGTCCTCGGGTTGTACCGCTTCAGCCCCCGGAAGATCATTTCGAGGACCTTGCCGCCCTGGACCTCGTTGGTGTTGGCCGGTTCGAGGGGGTTCTGCGGGTCACCCCAGGAGGAGCTGACGATGCCGGCGGCACCCGATCCACGGGTGTCGACCCCGCCGCCGCAGGCGGTCACCACCAGGGCGACGGACACGGCACACACGCCCCACTGCGCGCGCTTGGCTCCCCGCATGCGGTGCCTCCTCAGCTCTCCGGCCGCCCGTAAACCACATAAGAGCCCAAAGCGGAAAGTGCTGCACTCCGGCGGCCCTGCGCATTGCTCCGTGGGGCGCGGAATCCGCCCATGTGCGCGGCGACCGGGCGGCGGGGCGATCGGGTGTACGGACACCCGGCGGCCCCGGCTCCGCTCCCCCGGCCATCCGCCGGAGCGCCGTCCCCTCACCCGTCCGGCCGCTGGCCCCGGGCCCCGGACGGCTCAACCGGCCGCCCCGGCGCCCGGCGCTCCCGGCGTCCCTTCCCCTCCGCGCGCGTCCGCGTACGCCCCCGCGCACTCCGGGGCGTGGGCCGCGCTGTCCGGAAAGGCCCCTTTCGCCGCCGGTGGCGCTGTGCTGCGATGTGGCGATGGAACAGCGGGTGCGCGAGGGATACAAGGGCAGTGGGCCGGGACCGATCACCCCGGACGGCTGCGCCGTCGAGCTGTACGAACGGCTGCCGGTGGGTGCGGAGCCGGACATCATCGCGGGCGCGGTACGCCCCGCGTCCAGCATTCTCGAACTGGGCTCCGGCGCCGGGCGGATGACACATCCACTGGTCCACCGCGGCTTCGCGGTCACCGCCGTGGACGAGTCCCCGCAGATGCTGGAACGTATCAGCGGCGCCGGGACGGTCCGCAGCACCATCGAGGAGCTGGCCCTGGACGCCCGCTTCGACGTCGTCCTGCTCGCCTCGTTCCTCGTCCACGCGGCGGGCCCGGGCGTGCGCGAGGGGATCCTGGCGACCTGCCGCCGCCATGTGAAGGACGACGGCTGTGTGCTCATCCAGCGCGAGGGACCCGGCCGGCACGAAGGTCTCCCGGCCGAGCGCCGCGTCGACGGCGGGCTGATCCGGGTGGTCTCCTCCGAGCCGGTGCGCCCGGGCGTGCGCTCGGTGCACGTGGAGTACGACTTCACCGACGCGCGCTGGACACAGACGTTCCTCTCCTGCCCGCTGACCGACGAGGCGTTCGACGCGGCCCTGGCGCAGGCCGGGCTCGGCGTCGACCGCTACCTCACCGCCGACCGCACCTGGGTCCGGGCCGTCCCGCGCGACAACTGACCGGGGACGGCCGCGCGGCCGTCCCCGCACACGCCTCGGGCCGGTCCCCGCGCGCTTCGCGGGGACCGGCCCGAAGCCGTACGCGGTGGAGCTACGCCGCGCCCACCACGTCCCGGACCTCCGCGAAGTGGCAGGCCGACGGGTGGGCCGCCGGGGACGCCCCGTCGCGGAAGCGGGCCGGTACGGCCAGCTCCGGCGTCTCGGTCGCGCACCGCTCCTCGGCCTTCCAGCAGCGGGTGCGGAAGCGGCAGCCGGAGGGCGGGTCGGCCGGGGACGGCACATCGCCGGTGAGGATGATCCGGTCGCGGCCCTCGCGCGCCTCGGGGTCGGGCACCGGCACCGCCGACAGCAGCGCCTGGGTGTACGGATGCGTGGGGTGGTCGTAGATCTCGGCGTCGGTGCCGATCTCCGCCATCCGCCCCAGGTACATCACGCCGACCCGGTCGGAGATGTGCCGGACGATCGACAGGTCGTGGGCGATGAAGAGGTAGCTGAGGTCGTACTCCTTCTGGAGCCGGGCCATCAGATTGACCACCTGCGCCTGGACGGAGACGTCGAGCGCCGAGACCGGCTCGTCGCAGATGATGATCTCCGGGTTGAGCGCCAGGCCGCGGGCGATGCCGATGCGCTGGCGCTGGCCGCCGGAGAACTGGTGCGGATAGCGGTTGAGGTACTCCGGGTTGAGCCCGACGACGTCCAGCAGCTCCTGCACCTTGCGCCGCCGGTCACCCTTCGGCGCCACCTCCGGATGGATCTCGTACGGCTCGCCGATGATGTCGCCGACCGTCATCCGCGGGTTCAGCGAGGTGTACGGGTCCTGGAACACCATCTGGATGTTGCGGCGCACCGCCTTCAAGGCGCGCCCCGACAGCTTGGTGATGTCCTCGCCGCGGTAGAAGACCTCACCGGCGGTGGCCCGCTCCAGGTTCATCAGCAGCTTGGCGACGGTGGACTTGCCGCAGCCCGACTCCCCCACGATGCCGAGGGTTTCGCCCCGGTAGAGGTCGAAGGAGACGCCGTCGACCGCCTTGACCGCGCCGACCTGCTTCTTCACCAGCACACCGCGGGTCAGCGGGAAGTGCTTGACGAGGCCGCGGACCTGGAGGATCGGCTCACGGCCGTCTGCCGCGACCGCCTTGACCGGCTCAGCCATGGACCGTCTCCTTCCAGAAGTGGCAGGCGCTGCGGCGGCCTTCGCCGAGGGTGTGCAGCGCCGGGGTGTCGGTACGGCAGAGGTCCTGCGCCTTGGGGCAGCGCGGGTGGAAGGCGCAGCCCTGCGGGATGTTCAGGAGGTTGGGCGGCAGGCCCTTGATCGCGTACAGTTCCCGGCCCTTGTGGTCCAGGCGCGGGATGGAGTCCAGCAGCCCGCGGGTGTACGGGTGCGCCGGGTTCTTGTACAGCTCGTGGACGGGCGCGGTCTCCACGATCCGGCCCGCGTACATCACCGCGATCTTGTCGGCGACGTCCGCGACGACGCCGAGGTCGTGGGTGATGAGGATGAGGCCCATGTGGTACTCGGCCTGCAACTCCGCCAGCAGGTCCATGACCTGCGCCTGGACGGTGACGTCGAGGGCCGTCGTCGGCTCGTCCGCGATGATCAGGTCCGGCTCCAGGGCCAGCGCCATCGCGATCATGATGCGCTGGCGCATCCCGCCGGAGAACTGGTGCGGGAAGTCGCCCGCCCGGCTCCTGGCGGCCGGGATCTTCACCCGGTCCATCAGCTCGACGGCCTTGGCCAGCGCCGCCTTCTTGGACAGGCCCTGGTGGACGCGGAACATCTCGCCGAGCTGGTAGCCGACGGTCAGTACCGGGTTGAGCGAGGAGAGCGCGTCCTGGAAGATCATCGCGATCTTGGCGCCGCGCAGCCGGCGGCGGGCGTCGGCGGACATCGCGAGCATGTCCTCGCCCCGGAAGCGGATCTCGCCGCGCGGGATCTTCGCCGGAGGCATGTCCAGGATGCCCATGATCGCCTGGGCGGTGACGGACTTGCCGGACCCGGACTCGCCGAGCACGGCCAGCGTCTCGCCCGCCGACACGCTGTAGTTGACGCCGTTGACAGCCTTGACGACGCCGTCGCGGGTGTGGAATTCCACGTGCAGATCGCGGACCTGGAGCAGCGGCGTGTCCGCCTGCTGCCCGGCGCGCGGCGCGGGGACGGCCTGCTTCTTCTCGGTGGTCATGTACGCCTCCCTCAGCGCAGCTTGGGGTCGAGGGCGTCGCGGACCGCGTCGCCGAGCATGATGAACGCCAGCACCGTGATGCTCAGCGCCCCCGCCGGCCACAGCAGCATGTGCGGCGCGTTACGGATCTGGGTGGCGGCGGACGAGATGTCGATGCCCCAGGAGACCGTCGGCGGCTTGAGGCCGACGCCGAGGAACGAGAGCGTCGCCTCCAGCGAGATGTACGTACCGAGCGCGATGGTCGCCACGACGATGACGGGAGCGAGCGCGTTGGGCGCGATGTGCCGCAGCAGCATCCGCGGGGTGCTCGCCCCGAGGGCGCGGGCCGCCTGCACATAGTCCTGCTGCTTGGCGGAGATGACCGCGGAGCGCGCGATACGGGCGATCTGCGGCCAGCCCAGGACCGCCATCAGCAGCACGACGGTGAAGATCGAACCGCCCTTGATGACGGAGAGGAAGACGATGCCGCCGAGCAGCACCGGGATGCCGAAGAAGATGTCGCCGATCCGCGAGAGCACCGCGTCCCACCAGCCGCCGAAGAACCCGGCGAGCCCGCCGAAGACACAGCCGAGGAGGGCGGCGAGCAGGGTGGTGCAGATGCCGACGACGACGGAGGCGCGGGCCCCGTACACCGTGCGGGCGTACACGTCGCAGCCCTGGGTGGTGAAGCCGAAGGGGTGGCCGGGCGCCGGGCCCTGCTGGGAGCGGCCGAGGTCGCAGGCGTAGGGGCTGGTGCCGGTCAGCAGGCTCGGCCAGATCGAGATCACGACCAGGAAGAGGATGAGGACGGCGGAAAGGTAGAAGACCGGGTTGCGGCGCAGGTCCCGCCAGGCGTCGCCCCACAGGCTGCGCGGCGCGGCCGCCGCCTCGGGAGCCGTCGCCTCGGGAACGGCGGCCGCCTCGGTCGCGGGGGCCTGTTCGGTGATCTCAGGCATAACGGATCCTCGGGTCCAGGACCGCGTAGAGCAGGTCGACGATCAGGTTGGCGGCGAGGAAGACGACCACGAGGATGGTCACGAAGCCGACGACGGTGGGCGCGTTCTGCCGCAGGATGCCCTGGTAGAGCTGGTAGCCGACGCCCTGGATGTTGAAGATCCGCTCGGTGACGATCGCGCCGCCCATCAGGGCGCCGATGTCGGTGCCGAGGAAGGTGATCACGGGGATCAGCGAGTTGCGCAGCAGATGCACCCCGACGACGCGCCGCCGGGGCAGGCCCTTGGCGGTGGCGGTGCGGATGTAGTCGGAGCGGATGTTCTCGGCGATCGAGGTGCGGGTGAGGCGGGCGACGTAGGCGAGGGAGACCCCGGCCAGCACGATGCCGGGCAGCAGCAGTTCGCCGAAGGCGACGTCGTTGGAGACCGCGGGGGCGGCCCAGGCGAGCTTCACGCCGATGAAGTACTGGAGCAGATAGCCGGTGACGAACGTCGGGATGGAGATCACCAGCAGGGTGAAGACCAGCACGCCGGTGTCGGCGAGGCGGCCGCGGCGCATCCCGGCGACGATGCCGAGCCCGACGCCGACGACGACCTCGATGGCGAAGGCCACCAGCGTCAGCTTGATGGTGTTGGGAAAGGCCGAGCCCATCAGTTCGGCGACGGGCGTGCCGTTGAAGGCGGTGCCGAAGTCGCCGCGGAAGATGCCGGCCATGTACTGGAGGTACTGGCTCCAGAGCGGGTCGTTCAGGTGCAGGGATTCCCGGATCTGGGCGGCGGTGGCCGGATCGGGCGTCCGGTCTCCGAACATCGCGGCGACGGGGTCGCCGAGTGCGTAGACCATGACGAAGATCAAGAAAGTGGTGCCGATGAAGACGGGCACCATCTGGAGCAGGCGTCGGATGACGTAGCGCCCCATGTGTCCTCCAGTAAAGCGCCGACGCGGGGGCGGCCGGGGCCGCGCCCGGGACCGGGTGGTCGCGGGCGTGGCCGGCTGCTCTCGCCGCCGTGTGCGGGTGTGTTCTCGCGGGCGGGGCCAACCCCGAGGGGCCGACGGGCAGTTGGTGCCCGTCGGCCTCCTCAGCGGTGGCCGCGTCGGGTCAGCCCTTGACCTTGATCTGGGTGAAGACCGGGAAGCTGAAGGCGTTCAGCTGGACGCCCGAGACGTGCTCGGACCAGCCCGCGGTGCCGTTCTGGTACCAGAGCGGGATGCTGACGACCTTGTCGAGGACGATCTTCTCGGCCTGCTTGTAGAGGTCGGTGGCCTTCTTGACGTCCGGTTCGGCGCCGGCCTGCTTGAGCAGGGCGTCGAACTTCGGGTCGCTGAACTTGGCGTCGTTGGAGGCGCCGCCGGTCGCGTACAGCGGGGTCAGGAAGTTCTCGATCTGCGGGTAGTCCATCTGCCAGCCGGCGCGGAACGGCTGGACCATCTCCTGCTTGGTGATCTGGTTGCGGAAGTCACCGAAGGTACCGACGGGGTTGCCGACGCACGCCTTGTCGTCGCCCAGCACCGTGTTGATGCTGTTGCAGACGGCGTCCACCCACTGCTTGTGGGAGTCCTTGTCGGCGTTGTAGCTGATGGTCATCTTCCCGCCGGGAAGGCCGCCGCCCTCCTTGATCAGCTTCTTCGCCTCGGTGGGGTCGTACGTGCAGGTGTCGCCGCAGACGTCCTTGCTGTAGCCGTTGGCGTCGCCGAGGACGGGCGAGGTCAGGTCCGTGGCGGGGGTGCGGGTGCCGTTGTAGACCTTCTCGGTGATCGCCTTGCGGTCGATCGCCATCGACAGGCCCTTGCGGACCTTCTCCATGCCCGGCTTGTTCCAGCTGTCCTTGTACAGCGGGAAGGTGACGACCTGGTTCACGCCCGCGGGCTGCGAGAGGTAGTTGCCCTTCAGGTCCGACTTGGCGTTGCGGATCTGCTCGGCGGGCACGTCGTCGTCGACGTCGAGGTTGCCGGACTGGAGGTCCGCGTAGGCGGCGTTGGAGTCGGTGTAGACCTTGAGCAGCACGCCCTTGTTCTGCGGCTTGTCGTCCCCGGTGTAGTGCGTGTTGGGGACGAGCTTCATCTGCTTGCCCTTGTCGTACGAGTCCACGGCGTACGGGCCGTTGCCGACGGGCTTGGCGAGGTAGCCGTCGTGGTCGCTGAAGAACGTCTTGGGCAGCGGCGCGAACGCCTTGTAGCCCAGGCGCAGCGGCCAGGTCGACATCTTCTCGTTCAGCGTGACGGTGAAGGTGTGGTCGTCGACGACCTTGAGGCCCGAGAGGGTCTTCGCGGTCGGCTTGCCCTCGGCGGGCGCGACCTTGTCGTAGCCCTTGATGTCGGCGAAGAAGTACGAGTTCTTCTGCGCGTTGGTGGCCAGCGCGCCGTAGTTCCAGGCGTCGACGAACGAACGGGCCGTCACCGGCTCGCCGTTGGAGAACTTCTCCCCCTGCTTCACCTTGATGGTGAAGGTCTGCTGGTCCTTGGTCTCGATGGACTGCGCGACGTCGTTCTTCGCCTCGCCGGTCTTCGGGTCGTAGCTCTTCAGGTTGCTGAAGATCATGTCGAGGACCTTGCCGCCGAGCACCTCGTTGGTGTTGGCGGGCTCCAGCGGGTTCTGCGGGTCACCCCAGTTGGCCCGGACGACGCCGGGTTCGGCGCTCGCACTGCTGCCGCCGCCACAGGCCGTGGCCCCCAGGGCCACGACGATCGCTCCTGCGACCCAGGTGGCGCTCTTGGCACCGCGCATGGGATTGCCTCCTCATGAGTCCATCTCTCGATATGGAAAGGAGCCGGCGCGACTGACACCCCTGACAGTCCACAACCAGCCCCCGATGCTCGTGAGTCGGCGCTTCTTACGGCGCGTGACCCATTGACCCGAGCTCAATACCGCCCAGTCTCAGTCACGTTCCGGCCATAAACCACGCGTAAGCGGTCTCGATTAGGTCACATCTCTTGCTTATGGAGTTCGAAATTCGGACAAAGCAAACTATCCACACGTGGAAGAAAGGGACGAGGTGCGCAATGTCACTGCCAATTTGTTCCGGATAACGGACACCGCTCCAACTGGTCGAGACCAAGCCGCCATTGACAAGATCAACTCACCACGGTAAAAGCCCGCCGCACGCCCGGTCCCGCGGGCCGGCCCGCACACGGCGAAGCGCCCCGCCGGACCGGAGTCCTGCGGGGCGCTTCGTGGAATCAGCGGTGCCCGGGGGCGTCAGCGCTTGGCGCGCGACGCGGTGCGGCCGCGCTCCTTCTGGTCGAGGACGACCTTGCGGATACGGACCGCCTCCGGGGTGACCTCGACGCACTCGTCGTCGCGGCAGAACTCCAGCGACTGCTCCAGGGAGAGCTTCCGCGGCGGCACGATCGCCTCGAAGGAGTCGGCGGAGGAGGAGCGCATGTTGGTGAGCTTCTTCTCCTTGGTGATGTTGACGTCCATGTCGTCGGCGCGGGAGTTCTCGCCGACGATCATGCCCTCGTACACCTCGGTGCCCGGCTCGGTGAAGAGCACACCGCGCTCCTGGAGGTTGGTCATCGCGAACGCGGTGACCGCACCGGAGCGGTCGGCGACCAGCGAGCCGTTGTTACGGGTCTTCAGCTCGCCGAACCACGGCTCGTGGCCCTCGTGGATGGAGTGGGCGATACCGGTGCCGCGGGTGTTGGTCAGGAACTCCGTGCGGAAGCCGATCAGACCACGCGAGGGGACGACGAACTCCATGCGGACCCAGCCGGAGCCGTGGTTGGACATGTTGTCCATCCGGCCCTTACGGGTGCCCATGAGCTGGGTGACCGCGCCCATGTGCTCCTCGGGCACGTCGACCGTCATGCGCTCGACCGGCTCGTGGGTCTTGCCGTCGACCTGCTTGGTGACCACCTGCGGCTTGCCGATGGTCATCTCGAAGCCCTCGCGGCGCATCTGCTCGACCAGGATGGCCAGCGCCAGCTCACCTCGGCCCTGCACCTCCCAGGCGTCGGGGCGCTCGGTGTCCAGGACGCGGAGCGAGACGTTACCGATCAGCTCGCGGTCCAGGCGGTCCTTGACCTGGCGGGCGGTGACCTTGCGGTCCTTGACCGCGGACTTGGCGTCCGCGCCCTTACCGGTGCCGCCCCGGCCGACCAGCGGCGAGGTGTTGGTGCCGATGGTCATCGAGATGGCGGGCTCGTCGACGGTGATCAGCGGCAGCGCGACCGGGTTCTCCGGGTCGGCCAGCGTCTCGCCGATCATGATGTCGGGGATACCGGCGACCGCGCAGATGTCACCGGGGCCGGCGACCTCGGCGGGCTTGCGGGTCAGCGCCTCCGTCATCATCAGCTCGGTGATGCGGACGTTCTGCACCGAGCCGTCGCGCTTCATCCAGGCCACGGTCTGGCCCTTGCGCAGCTCGCCCTGCTCGACACGGAGCAGCGCGATACGGCCGAGGAAGTTGTCCGCGTCGAGGTTGGTGACGTGGGCCTGGAGCGGGGCGCTCTCGTCGTACTCCGGCGCCGGGACGTGCTGGAGCAGCGTGGAGAAGAACGGCTCCAGGTTGGTGGAGTCGGCCGGGACGGTGCCGTCCTCCGGCTTGGTCAGCGACGCGATGCCGTCACGGCCGCACGCGTAGACGATCGGGAACTCGATCTGGTCCTCGTCGGCGTCCAGGTCGAGGAAGAGGTCGTAGGTCTCGTTGACGACCTCGTCGATCCGCGAGTCCGGGCGGTCCGTCTTGTTGATGCAGAGGATGACCGGCAGACGCTGCGAGAGCGCCTTGCGGAGCACGAAGCGGGTCTGCGGCAGCGGGCCCTCGGAGGCGTCGACCAGCAGCACGACCGCGTCGACCATCGACAGACCACGCTCGACCTCGCCACCGAAGTCGGCGTGACCGGGGGTGTCGATGATGTTGATCGTGATCGGGTCGCCACCGTCCTTGGGGTGGTACTTGACCGCGGTGTTCTTCGCGAGAATGGTGATGCCCTTCTCGCGCTCCAGGTCGTTGGAGTCCATGACCCGGTCGTCGACGGAGTCGAGCTGGTGAGCGGCGAAGGCCCCCGCCTGCTTGAGCATGGCGTCGACGATGGTCGTCTTGCCGTGGTCGACGTGGGCGACGATGGCGACGTTGCGGATGTCGTGGCGCGTGGGCACTTGCGGCGCTTCTCCCGGAATCGTGGTGGGCGGCGCGTACGGTCCGGCACGCGCGCCTGCCGGGCATGAGAAGCCACGGCCTCACCCCATGGTACGTGGCTGTCGCGGCTTCAGCCGCCCCAGCCCGTCCGCACCCGGCCTGACCTGGACGTTCTCACCGATTGTCCAGGCCCGCGCCCACCGGATTCCGCCCTCCCGCCGCCGCGCCGTCAACCGGGCGCGGAGCGGCGGCGGGGCCGGGGCTCACTTCGCGTAGCCGATGTCCTGGAAGCGCGGGGCGGCGAAGCCGAAGGAGCCGACGTTGACGAGGGACCGCTTCGTCGCGACCAGCTCGGGCCGCTGGTAGAGCGGGATCGAACCGGCCGCCGCCCAGATCCGGGCGTCCGCCTTGTTCAGCGCCTCCCGCGCGGCCTTCGGGTCGAGGTCGGAGACCGCCTCGTCGAAGAGCTGGTCGACGCGGTCGGAGCCGACGCGGGTGTAGTTCTGCCCGACCCTGAGCGAGCCGTCCGGCGCCGGCTGCGGCTTGGCGTAGACCGGCCGGGCGTCGGTCGACGGGTAGGCGGTGCCCGGCCAGGAGTAGAGCGCGAGGTCGTAGTCGCCGGCCTCGATGTGGTCCTGGAAGTAGCGGTCGTCGGCGACCTTCTGGACGGCGGTGGCGATGCCGATCCGGGAGAGCATGGTGGCGATCCGGTGGCCGACGGTGCGCAGCTCCGCGGAGGCGGGGCCGTCCGGTACGACGAAGCGCAGGGTGAGCGGTCTGCCGCTCTTCTTCACCGCGGGCGCCCGCGCCGCGATCTGCTCGCCCGCTTTCTCCGGGCCGCCCGCGGCGGCGTCGCCGGGGGCGCCGCCGTGGCCGGCCTGCGCATCGCCGTGGGCGGGCTGCGGCGATGTTCGCCCGTCGCGGCCCGAGCGCCATCCGGCGTCCGCGAGCAGCGTCTTCGCGGCGTCGGTGTCCGTACCGCCGACGGCGTCGCTGTGGTCGGCGTACCCCTCCTGCCCGGCCAGCAGCAGATGGCTGCCGGGCGTGGTGGCGGGCAGCCGCAGCGGCTTGAGGACGGTGTCGGCGAGGGTCTGGCGGTCGATGGCGCGGGCCACCGCGCGCCGCACCCGGTTGTCGGCGAGCGGGCCGCTGCCGCCGTTCAGCGCGAGCTGGGTGTACGCGGGCTGCAGGGCCCGGCGGACGGTGTAGCCGCGCAACGTCTTCAGCGCGGCCGCGGCCCGGGCCTCGGCGGCGGCCGCCTCGGAGCCGCGGGCGGCGGCCTGGGCGCGGACGGCGTCGGCGGCGACCTCACCGCGCGGGGTGTCCTCGCCGGCCCCGGCCTGGGCGCCCGCGTTGCCCGCGTGGACGCTCTTGGGGACACCGGCGGGGGCGGCGCCGCCGCTCGCCTGGTCGATCTTCTTCGCGACCGTCGCGTCGATCTCCGCGACGTCGACGTCCCCGGAGCTGAGGGCCTCGGCCCGCTTCCCGCGTGCGACGGCGCGCAGCTCCAGCCGGTCGAGCTTGGCGGGCGCGCCCCACCAGTGGCGGTCGCGCTCCAGGGTGAGGGTGCCGTCGTCGGAGTTCCGGTCGCCGACGGCGAACGGTCCGGCGGTCACCGGGAGCCGGTCGCGGGCGCCGTCGTTGAAGTCGTCGGCGTTCTCCATCACGGACTTCGGGTAGAGCGGGGTGAACAGCGCCTGCCAGTCCGCGTAGGGCCGGGCGAAGGTGACCTTGACCTCGTGCGGTCCGGCGCCCTGTTCGACCTGGGCGATGCGGTCGTAGCCGGCGTTGCGGGCGGTCCAGTACGCGTGGTCGGTGCCGCGCAGCGCCTTCCACTGGGCGAGGAAGTCGGCGGCGCCGATCGGCCGGCCGTCGCTCCAGCGGGCCTTGGGGTTGAGCTTGTAGACGACGACCTGCCGGGGCTCGCGCCGGGTGATGTCGGCGGCGGTGAGGTAGTCGGCGTTGCGCTGCGGGGTGCCGGTGCGGTCGAGGGTGAAGAGGGACGGCAGGACGGCGCCGGTGACCTGGGTGGTGGCTCTGTCGGCGTCGGTGTGGAAGGCGTTGAGGGTGCCGGGCAGCGCGTCGACCGCCCAGCGGACGGTGCCGCCGTTGGCGACCCGGCCGCGCGGCGCCGCCGCGATGTCCTGGGCCAGGCCCGCGGCGCCGCCCCCGTCGTCGTCCGCGCACCCGGCCAGGACCGGCAGCGGCAGCAGCACCCCCGCGGCGAGGAGAGCGGCGCGGCGCACGGCGCGGCCTGGGCTGACGTGGTCGGTCATGGCTGTTACCTCCGGGGCTCGCCGACGCCGCGCCGAGCGCGCCGCGACACGTCCGGCCCACTTGGCTGCTCATCACATCTATGGCACCCCCACTGAAGGCGACCGGGGGCGGCCCGGCCGCCCGACACGGCGGCGCCCCGGGGCAAGGCCACCCGCCCGGCGGAAGAGCGGGAGAGGGCGGTCGGGAGGCGGAACGGCGGCCGCGGCGCCCGCCCCGCCTTTCCCGCCCCACCGTGACGCGGGACACTCGGAACGTAGGAGGTCGTCCCCGCGCTCCGGAGACCTCGCCCCGCGCCGACGGCCTTCCCGGACGACGTTTTCGGCAGAGAGGGCGGATCATGTCCCTTCACGACGAGCTGACGGCGGCCGAACGCACCCTGGACGAGCTGACACGTGCCGTGGAGCGGCTGGAGCGACGGCTCGGCGACGGGCTCGACATCCGCCGGGTACGCACCGACACCGATCACCTGGGCGACAGCCTGCGCCTGCTCCGCGCCGGGGCCGGCACCGCCCACACCACCCGCACCGACGGCGACCGCGTCGTCCCCGTCCCCGACACCCCGTACGACAGCGCCCTGTGGTCCGACGCGGAGGACGAGGGCCTGGGGGCCAAGGACCGGCACGCGCCCTGACCGGGGGGCCGGGGCACCCCGCGTCCGCAGCCGGAAACGGGCCCCGCACCCGCGGGGCCCGCCGCTCAGAACATGCTCAGCAACGCCTCGGCCGGATCCGGCGCCGGGTGGTCGCCGTCGGGCAGCGCCAGTTCGAACCAGACCGTCTTGCCGCGCGGAGTGCGTCTGCTGCCCCAGCCCGCGCTGAGCAGGCCGACCAGCTGGAGGCCGCGGCCCCCCTCGTCGGTGTCGCGGGCGCGGCGGCGGCGCGGCTGGGCGAGGTCGGCGTCCCACACCTCGCACACCAGGGACCGGTCGCGCAGCAGCCGCAGCCGGATCTCGCCGTGGCCGTGCCGCAGGGCGTTGGTGACCAGTTCGCTGACGAGCAGCTCGGTGGTGTCCACCAGCTCCTCCAGGCCCCAGTCGGTCAGCTGGTCGCGGGCCAGCTCCCGGGCCCGCGCCACCGACCGGGCCTCCGGGGCCAGGCTCCAGTCCCCCACCGCGTCCTTGGGCAGCCCGTGCACCTGGGCCATCAGCAGCGCGATGTCGTCCTCGCCGTGCGAGGTGTCCAGGGTGGACAGGACGTGGTCGCAGGCGTCCTCCAGCGGCCGGTCGGCGTCGAGCGCGCTGCGGAACGCCTCCAGGCCCTCGTCCAGCGGATGGTCGCGGGACTCCACCAGCCCGTCGGTGTAGAGGGCGAGCAGCGCGCCGTCCGCCAGCTCCACCTCGATCTCCTCGAACGGCTCGCCGCCCACGCCCAGCGGCATGCCCGGCGGTACGTCCAGCAGCACCGCCTCCGCGCCCTCCTCGACCAGCGCCGGCGGCAGATGCCCGGCGTTGGCGAACGTCGCGCGGCGGGTGATCGGGTCGTAGACGGCGTAGACGCAGGTGGCGAGGTAGACCTCGGAGAGGTCGGCGGTCCCGGCGGCGTGCGGGACGCCGGGGGCCGGGGAGCGGCCGGCCGCGCCCCGCTTGCCGCCGCGGCCCTCGCCGCCGCCCAGACCGCGGGCGACCTCGTCCAGCGCGGCCAGCACCTCGGCCGGCTCCAGGTCGAGGAGGGCCAGCGTGCGGACGGCGGTACGCAGTTCCCCCATGGCGACGGCGGCGCGCAGCCCGCGGCCCATGACGTCGCCGACGACCAGCGCGGTGCGGTGGCCGGGCAGCTCGATGACGTCGAACCAGTCGCCGCCGACCTCGGTGGCGGTGGTGCCCGGCAGATAGCGGCAGGCGATGTCGAGGCCCGCGGCCTCCGGGTCACCGGGCGGCAGCAGGCTGCGCTGGAGCATCAGCGCCCGCTCGTGCTCACGGCGGTAGAGCCGGGCGTTGTCGATACAGACCGCGGCGCGGGCCGCCAGCTCCACGGCGAGCGCGGTGTCCCGCTCGCCGAACGGCTCGCTGCCCTTCGTCCGGGAGAACTGCACCAGGCCGACGACGGTGTCCCGGGCGACCATCGGCACGGCGAGCGTGGAGTGCACCACGGCGCCCAGCTCGCGGCCCTCCTCGCTCTCCCGGCCCGGGACGATCTGCGCCTGGGCGGTGCGCAGCGCACCCGCGCACGGGGAGTGGAACGGGTAGCGGTGGACCGCGCCGACCGCGACCGGTCCGCCCTCGGGCGCAGCGGGCATGGTGGCGAGCGGCGCGTCGGAGACGGCGCTGGAGAACGCGACGCGGCGCAGCTCCGCGCTGCCGTCGCTCATCCCGGGCGGCGCCTCGTCGCCGGCCAGCAGCCCCTGGTAGAGGTCGACGGAGGCCAGATCGCAGAACTGCGGGACGGCGACGTCGAGGAGGGTGCGGGCGGTGGTCTCCAGGTCGAGGGAGTTGCCTATGCGGGCGCCCGCCTCGTTGAGCAGCGCGAGGTTGCGCCGGGCGTTGGCGGCCTCGCGTTCGGCGCGGCGGCGCCCGGTGACGTCGGAGGCGAGGGCGGCGACGCCGATGGGGCGGCCGCTGGCGCCGTGCAGCCGGTAGAGCGAGACCGACCAGCGGCGCCGGTCCTCCGCTCCGGGCACCACGCCGACCAGCTGCATCTCGGTCACCGACTCACCGGTGTCCAGCACCCGCCGCAGCGCCGCCGTCATCCGCTCCGCCTCGGCCCGCGGCAGGAAGTCGTACGGGGTGCCACCGCGGTACTTGCTCGCCGGGCCGCCGAAGACGGTGGCGAAGCGCTCGTTGACGCGGAGCAGCCGCAGCCGGGTGTCGAAGAGGGTGAAGCCCATCGGGGACTGGCCGAAGACCGCCTGCGCGGCGGCGAGGTCGGTCTCGATGCCGCGCAGCGCCTTGACGTCGACGACGAGGCAGAGCGCGGCCCGCTCACCGGTCTCCGTCGCGGACGGCATGACGTAGATCTCCGCGAGCCCGTCGGCCTCGCCGCCGTCGGCGCGGCGGTAGGGCACCAGGCCCGTCCACTCCCGGCCGTCCAGGATCCGGGAGACCGCACGGTGCCCGCTCTCGCGCAGCTCGTGGGGGACGAACGCCTCGACGGGGTCCCTGCCGACGGCCTGTTCGGCGGAGATGCCGAGCATGTCGGCGGCCCGCTCGCTCCAGCCGTCGATGCGGCCGTCGGGCCCGAGGGAGAAGGACGCGAGGCGGATGTAGTCGTAGATCGACCCGGGCCGGCTCGACTGCCACACCGGCGGTTCCTGCGCCACGCGATCGGGCGGGACGAGGACCGGGTCGGCCTGTCCCTTTCCGCCGTGACCTGCGGTCTGCGCGGGAACCGTCCCGCCGGATGACAACTCGCTCACGAGCCCCGTCCCCTCCAGCTCATCGTGCCCGGACCGGACCTGCCGAGTAAATCAGCACCTCGGCACTTCGGAACACGGTCTTCACGATCACAGCACAGTCTCGATCGCGGCTCCGGCACGGTTTGTCGACGAATGGGCAACGACGCGTGTCGACCGGATCCACCTGTCTCCTAACCCACCACCGGCAGCTCGAACCACACCGTCTTGCCGCTGTTGCCGTGCCGCGTCCCCCAGCGCCGGGAGGCGCGGGCGACCAGTTGCAGTCCGCGTCCGCCCTCGTCATCGGGGGTGGCGACGCGCTCCAGCGGCGGATCGGGCAGCGGATCGGAGACCTCGACGAGGAGTCCGCCGCCGAGCCGTTCCAACCGGACGCCGATCGGGCCGCTGGCGTACGTCAGGGAGTTGGTGACCAGTTCGCTGACGAGCAGCACGGCGGTGTCGGCGACGCCCTCCAGACCCCAGTCGGTGAGGGTCGAACGGACCGTGGCCCGCGCGGTGCGGACAGCGCCGGGCTCGGCGGGGAAGCTCCAGCCGGCGACGGCGGACGTGCCGGGGACCGTGTCGCGACGGCGGACGGCGGGGTGTGCCGAATCAGGGGCCCCTGCCGCTGCGCTGTCGCTCACGCCAATCACTTCCCATGGTGCGGTGAACCACCACACCCGCCTACAAGAGGGTCATTCAGGACATACCCGATAATCGCCTGCCCGTACCGCCTGCGCGCGGCCGCCCACGCCACCCGGACGAACCCGCCGCCCGGCCGGGTCCGCCGCCGCGGCCCGCGGACCACCGGCGGTCCGGCGCGCTCAGAGCGGGGCCCGCCCGCCGGGCACGGTGCCGCGCGACGGCGGACGCGACGCGGCGCCCTCACCCTCCCGCAGCAGCCGCATCGCGGCGGCGACGGCCGGCCGGTCCTGGTCCAGCCAGTCCACCGACAGCTCCTCGTCCGGCTCCAGCCAGCGCAGCTCGTCGTGGTCCTGGAGCGGCCGCGGCTCGCCGGAGACCAGCCTCGCGGCCCACACCCGCAGCACGAACCCGGGGCGCAGCGCCCACTCACCGGCGATCGGCTCCAGCGGCTCGGCCTCGACGCCCAGCTCCTCGCGCAGCTCACGGACGAGCGCCTGCTCGGGACTCTCGCCGTCCTCCACCTTGCCGCCGGGCAGCTCCCAGCGACCGGCCAAGGCGGGCGGCGCGCTGCGCCGGGCGGCCAGCAGCCGCCCCCGGTCGAGCACCGCGCCGCCCACCACCACACGCACCGTCGTCATACGCGGCAGCCTACGGCGCACACCACGCCCCGCAACCCGCTCACCCCGTCGTCACATCCATCTTCTCCACCACGTAGAGCTGCTGGTCATCGCCGCCGCCGAGGCCCCCGATGACCCGCTCGGCCTCCGCGCGGGTGGCGTACCGGCCCACCCGATAGCGGTGGCCGCCTTCGTCCTGACGAATGACCTGCCAGGGCAGTCGCGTCCCACCGTCAGCCATCACGCCACCCCATCCGCAGCACCGCGTGTCATCCCGTGCCCCTCCCGGGCCGTTACCGAAACCGCATTCTGCATATGCCCGAGCCTACGCCCGACCTTCACTCAGCGGATATGGAATGGCACAAAGAGAAACCGAACCGGCCACCCGCGGGCCCCCGGCGAACCGGGAGGGCCTGCGAGTGGCCGGTGGAGCCGTACGGCTCGGTGGTACGGACCGGGGACGGGCCCCGGGGGCGGCGCCGGTCAGGCGTCGCTGCGGACCTTGCCGCCCGAGGGGCGGTCGTCGTCGGGACCGTCGCCCTCACCGGAGCGCTGGGCACCGATGGTGACCTTGCCGGCCGTCTCCTCGGCCTGCTCCGCCGCCTGGATCTCGGCCTCGACCGCGACCAGCGAGGGGTTCCGCCACGAGCTGCGCACGCCCCAGAAGTAGAACGCGAGGCCGATGACGACGACCACGACGATGTCCAAGCCCTCGGGCAGGTAGCCCTTGCCGCCGAACTCCTTGCCGCCCGCGTACGAGACGACCGCCATCACCAGCAGGTACGCCACCATCCAGGCGCCGGCCTTGAGGTGCGGACGCAGCTCGGCCCACGGCTTACGGCCCTGGGAGAGCGGCTTGCCGATCTCGTACCAGGCCCAGACCGGCAGACCGACGGCCATGATCAGGATGACCTTGCCGGTGAGCGGCCAGCGGCCCCAGTAGAGGACCAGCGAACCGAAGACCATCGCGATCGGGGCGATCACCGGCATCACCTTCAGCTGCACCGGCCGCTTCAGACCGGGCGCGAGGCGGCGCAGCGACATCACGGCGACGGGGCCGGTGATGTACGAGATGACCGTGGCGACGGAGACGATCTCCGCCAGCGAGCCCCAGCCGCGGAAGACCGCGAGGAACAGGAAGGCGATGACGAGGTTGAGCACCAGCGCCGGGCGCGGCACACCGGTCTTCTTGTCGACCTTGCCGAAGATGCCGGGCAGGTGGCCGTTCTCCTGCACGCCGTGGATCATGCGCGAGGTGGTGGCGGCGTAGATCATGCCGGTGCCGGAGGGCGAGATGAAGGCGTCCGCGTAGAGCAGCATCGCGAGCCAGTTCAGGCCCCAGGCGATGGCGAGGTCGGCCAGCGGGGAGTTGTAGCCGAGACCGGCCCAGCCGCCGGAGGCGGAGAGCTTGTCGCCGGGCACCGCCATCAGGAACGCGACCTGCAGGGCGACGTAGATCACCAGGGCGATGACGATGGAGCCGATGACGGCCTTCGGCAGCGAGCGGCCCGGGTTGCGCGCCTCGGCGGCGAGGTTCAGCGGCGACTGGAAGCCGTTGTAGGCCCAGACGATGCCGGAGACCGCGACGGCGGTGAAGACCGAGCTCCAGCCGTTCGGCGTGAAGCCGCCGGCGTCCTTGATGTTGCCCGTGTCGAAGTGCGCGATCATCAGCGCGCTCGCGGTCAGGATCGGTACGACGACCTTGAAGACCGTGATCGCGGTGTTGGTCTTCGCGAACAGCGTGATCGCGAACCAGTTCAGGAAGAAGTAGAAGATCAGCAGCACGCTGGCGAGGCCGACGCCGCTACCGGTCAGCTCCTTGCCGTCGTACAGCGCCTGGGCCCAGCCGAAGTCCCACGAGCTCATGTACTGGACGGAGGCGGTGGCCTCACCGGGGATCACGGAAACGATCGCGATCCAGTTGGCCCACGCCGCGAGGTAACCGGCGAGCGAGCCGTGGGAGTACTGGCCGTAGCGGACCATGCCGCCGGCCTTCGGGAACATCGACCCCAGCTCGGTGTAGGTCAGGGCGATGGTGAGTGCGACGACCGCGCCGATCACCCAGGCAAGGATGGCGGCGGGACCGGCGATGGCAGCGGCCCGCTCGGCTCCGAAGAGCCAACCGGAGCCGATGATGGACCCGAGACCAGTGGCGGTCAGGGCGATGGTCCCTAGGGACCGGCGGTAATTGGAGTGCGAGCCCTGCTCCGCGCTCGGGGTCTTCGTCGTGCTCACGTGCTTGGTCTCCTGGTCTTCCCCCGTGCCGTGCACAAACTTCGCCATCGTAAGAGCGAATCGGATGATCGGAATCCCCCACCCGGCGAAAAGCCCCGCCACAGCGAGCGGGTGTGACTATTCCCACGGCACAGTGCAGCCGACAAATAAGAATGAATGCGGACAACGAACCCGCATGAAACTGGTGTTACGGGCAGTACGAGGCCCCGTCCCGAGGCCCCGAATCCGTCTTCCCGTCCCCCTCTTCGCTTCCTCCCGCCCCCGTCACGCCGGACCTATCTGACCGGCAGGTGATACGTCACGCGGTGCCGGTCGGCGAGGGTGACCACATCGGCGGTCTCCACGGGCCGCCCCCCGGCGAAGTACGTCCGCGAGATGACGAGCACAGCATGGCCCGGCACACCGCCCAGCGCCATGGCTTCTTCGGCCAGCCCCGGGCGGGCGCCGACCTCCTCGACGACGTTGTCCACCACGACGTCGATCGCGGCCATCCGCTCGACCACTCCGCGCCCCGCCAGCGGCCCCTCCTCGGGCAGCATCACCGGCGTACGGCCCGTGATCTCCAGCGGCTCCCAGGACGTCGACACCATGACCGGCTCGCCCTCCGAGCGGAAGACGTACCGCGTCCGCATCACCCGCGCGCCCGGCTCGATCCGCAGCCGCCCGGCGACCGCGCCCCCCGCCTCCTCCTGCCGGCTGCTCGACTCCCAGCTGCCCGCGACCCGCTCGTCCGTCTGCTCCTGCCGGAACGGCGTGCAGGACGGTCCGGCGTGGTGCCCGACGCGGGCGATACGGCGGTGGGCCGGGCGCTCGCGCACATACGTGCCGGAGCCGGAACGCCCCTCGACCAGCCCCTCGGCCATCAGCACCTTCCGCGCCTCCAGCGCGACGGTGTCCGAGACGCCGTACTGGGTGCGGATACGGGCCTGCGAGGGGAGGCGGGTGTGCGGCGGCAGCACACCGTCGACGATCTTCTGACGCAGGTCGCCTGCGACACGGAGGTACGCGGGCTGCTCACCGAAAGGCACGGGCCCCTCCCAACAGCTTGGCAGTCGGTGACAGCGTGACAACTGCGCGTCGCCACCCGCAACCTTGGGCCAGAAAATCGCCCAATGTGATGACGCCCAGCTCACCCCGCATAACGATCAAGAAATTGGGTGACAGGGACGCCGCGGGGGCCGCACCCGAGGGAGACCCATGACCGGCACCCCGCTCCCCGCCCTCCCCGACGACTGGCACCGCGCACTCGCCGTCGCCGCCCACCCCGACGACCTGGAGTACGGCGCGGCCGCCGCCGTAGCCGAATGGACCGCCTCCGGGCACACGGTCACCTATCTCCTGGTGACCCACGGCGAAGCCGGCATCGACGGCCTGGCACCCGCCGAATGCGCCGCGATCCGCGAAACCGAGGAACGCACCGGTGCCGCCCTGGTCGGTGTCGACACCGTCGAATTCCTCGACCACCCCGACGGCACCCTCACCCCGACCCTCACCCTCCGCCGCGACCTCTCCGCCGCCGTCCGCCGGCACCGCCCCGACCTGCTCCTCACCCTCAACCACCACGACACCTGGCCCGGCGGCCACTGGAACACCCCCGACCACCGCACGGTCGGCCGCGCCGTCCTCGACGCGGTCACGGACGCGGGCAATCGATGGATCTTCCCCGAACTCGCCACGGAGGAGGGGCTGCCGCCCTGGGACGGCGTACGCCGGGTGGCGGTGACCGGGTCACCCACACCTACCCACGCGGTGGAGGTGCGGGCCGGCTTCGACGCGGCCGTCGCCTCCCTGGCCGCCCATGGCAGCTATATAAGGGGACTCGGCTCTCCTGGGCGTCCCGGGGCTCCCGTCACCGATCCCGCTGCCTACGCACGGGAATTCCTTGACCGGACCTTGAATCCGGCAGCCGAGGGAGCGGCCCGGGTTGTCCGGTTCGAGGTGTTCTCCCGGTGAGGGGTGGGGGTGGTCAGCCTGTACAAAAGGGCCACCGGGCGCGCGGGAGGTGGCTGGATTTCTACGCCGCGCCGGGACGGTCGTGGGACTTCCCCCGCCTGTGGGCCCTGAGCCGCAGGCACCCGGGGCGCTCGGAAGGGTTTCGCGGGCAGCACGGGCACGGCGTGATACCCGACGCGCCTCCCGACGCCGCCCGCGCTCCGTAAGGTAGGCGGGATGACCCCGTCGCCGGTCACCCCCACGGGCGGCAACACCGAGGCGACCGGGATCGCCTCGGGCGACTTCTCCGCGCAGGCCCACGACGGCCGGCTCAAGGTCGTCTTCACCAAGCCCCCGCAGCAGGTCGACGCCTCGGTGGTGGGCGGCAACGTCAACGTCACCTGCCGCCCGGGGGCGAGCGGTACCGCGCCGGTGTCACCTCGCACAACGACCGGGCGAACTCCTCGGTGACCAGCACCTCGGGCGCCGGGCGCACCGTCAAGGTGCACAGTGAGAACGGCAACGCCCGGGTGGACCACGAGCGGTGACGCCCCGGAAACAGGACACCGGACGCGGCAGGCGGTCACGGTCACGGTAGGGGGTGTCCGCCTCGGCCGTCGGCCGGACGGCGCGGGCGGTCTGCTTCGGGGACGACGAGCAAACGAAATCTCTGGTGTGGCCGCTGCCCCTGGCCCGGACTCTGCTCCATCATCCCGCGCCCCCTTCACGTCAGTTGGATTGTGCTTCTCAGGGATTGGGATTCCGGTAGATGCTTGCGGCCATGGCGCCCAACTGCTTGTTGGCTTTGAGTGCCAGGTCGATGGCACCGTTCACGGTGTTACCCGGTGCGGGGATGTCATTGACGTAGATGGCGAAGGCGTAGCGGCGGCCGTTCTCCGCATCGACATATCCGGCGAGCGCCTTGGTGGTCAGGGCCAACTTCCCGTTGAGGGCACCGATCAGGGTGCCGGTCTTGGCTCGGATGTGGCCTGCGGCCGGGTCGGTGGACTTGATGACGCCGGCCAGCGAGCCGTCTACGCCCATGGTCGGCATGGAGTCGTGCAAGACGCTGAAGTAGTTCTTCACGGAGAGATTCCGCAGTAGTTGTGTCTGGGCGGCCGGTGTGGCCCTGTCACGGGTGAGGCCCTGGGCGTCCACGAGATCGAAGGAATCACGGTCGATGCCGGCACGCGTAAGAAATTCTCGTTCGGTCTTCATGCCGTCGGCGTAGGTGTGCTTGCCGTTGTGGACGGCCATCAGGGGCGGCAGAAGGTTGGCGCCGAGGTTGTGACTGACCTTGTTGATCAGTTTTGCGTATTCCTTGAAGGGGGGTGACGTGTAGCTTGCGGAGACGGGCAGCCTTTTGACCTTCTGCACCGGCGGGAGTTTGCTGCTGGGGTTGTTCCCCAGGGTTGGAGAGGCGACGGAGACGCCATGCTTGGCGAGTGCTTCGATGAGTACCGTGCGGGCGAACGCGGCCGGGTCGGGCACTTGGTACGTCGCGATGAAGGGCGCGGTGGCGTCCGCCGGCACGGAACCCCGTATCCGGATGCGTCCGGCAGCGGGAGAGTCGGTCTTCACGGCCGGCTTCGTCCCGGCGGGAGTCGTGGTGACGCGCGAGTCGACGGTGAACGCGGCGGTCTTGGGGCGCCAGTCGACGGTTGCCTGCCGGCCGGGTGCTGCAGGGGTGATCAGCAGGTCGATGAGGTTGTCGTTGACGACTGTTGGCGTGATGGGTGTGCCTCCGATCGTCACAGGGGCCCAGAGGCGGTCGTCGATGACCACATCTCCGTCGATGTGCCGGATGCCGCTCGCCGCGACCTGTCGGGCGAGGTCGTTGATGCCGGCGAGGGGGTCTTCACGCGTGAAGGTGGCCATACCAGGCACGGCATTTGCATCGGTGTGGTCGAAATCCGGGGTATCGACCTTTCCGAGCGCGTCGGTCCGCCCGCCGAGTGTCAGATCGCCGCTTCCCACCATGATGAGGTTTCCGGCGAGGCGGCCGTCGTGCGATACCGAACCGGAGCGAACAAGGGGGGTGCGGAACCGATGGCTGCTCCCGAGTGTGTCGAGCGCGGCGCCGACGGCGAAGGTCTTGGCGGTCGAGCCTGTCACGAACTTGGACGTGGCGTTCTTGGACTGCACGACCTTTCCGGATTTCAGGTCGGTGACCTGAAGACCCCACAGTCCCGAGGACCATGGGGCACCTCGCATGAGTTTCTGCAGCTCTGCGCTCACTCCAGCAGCGCTCGATGATCCTGGAGCCGAAGGATGCTTGTCAGTTGTGTCGGTGTGGCACGCGGAAGCGGTGAGCGCAGCGACCGTCGAGGCGGCGACGACGGCTACGGTGCGGGGCCATCGGCGTCGTGCCTTCGGCTTGACGGCGTGTGCGCCGTTCATGAGAGTGCGCTCCTGCAAGGCGACGCCTTGGCGGTCCGACGGGGTGTGACGGCGCACGAAGCCAGTGATCCTGGAGAACATTTGGGGTTGATCCTCATCTTGTTGCGCGGCAGTGACGCGCGTGGTCATGCCGGAGTTACGAACGCAGGGCCCGGGCAGCAACCGTGCGTGATGCGCGGGCAGCCTGGAGGGCCAGGGCGAGGCAGGTGGTCAGGAGGGTCACAGCGGCGAGTGCGCCGAGCGTTTCCCACGGGAGACCGTTCAGAACGCGGGCGAGACTGATCCTGGCTCCCGCGGCGATGGTGGCACTCGTGACGGCGATGGAGATCGCGCCGAAGAGGATTGCCGTCCCGGCGTAGATGGCTCCCTCATAGATCGTTGACCGGGTGACCACGCCCGGTCGTGCGCCGGCGACCGTCACGACGGCGGAGTCACGGGTGCGCTCCCGCCCGACCAGGGCGATCACGGCGAGGCCGCCGACCCAGGACACGACGAAGACCCAGCCCAGAACGACCATGACGTCACCCAGCCCGGCGGTGCTTCCGGGCATGACGTTCCCCATCACCATGAAGAGCCCGACAAACGACAGGGAGAGCGCGAAAGGCAGCACCGTAGTGACGCTTCGAGCCGCCCGTGCGCGGCACGATTGCACGGCAAGGTGCCAGGTGACGCTGCGCGACGGTACGAGTGCGGTCCAGAGCTTCATCAGAGGTGTGAGAACCCACGGCCCCATCAGCAGCGCCAGGCAGATGAGGAACAGGTCGCCGGCGAAAGCGAAGGCCGTCCGCTGTTCGACGCCGCCTTCGAGTTCCAGCCCCAGCCCGGGAATCCACATGCCGACCACTCCGGCGAGGAGACACAGGGCGAGAACGCTGCGTGCGGCACCCGGCCGGGCCGGCGGATCCGAGAGGTCCCGGAAGGCGCGCATCTCCGGTGTCCTGGCGGCGCGGCGTGTGACTCCCCAGCCGCCGAGCAGACACGGAACCACCCCGAACAGCACAGCTACGCCCACGTGCCAGAGCTCGAAGCCGACCGTCGCTCCGTGCAGATCGAGTCCCGTGGCCGTCCACTGATCGAGGGCGATACCCGCTACCAGAGGAGCCGGCGGCACCGCCAGCGCACCGGCAATCGTGCCGAGCACCATCAGTTCGGTGCGCAGGATGCGCCTGACTCGATTGCGGGGGATCCCGAGGATCACCCACAGGGCGTGTTCGCGTCGCTGGGTCTTCAATGTCAGACCGACCGCGGACGCGACGATGCCCACGGCGGCGAACAAGGTGAAGAAGACGATGTTTCCGCCCAGCGCGATCGACGCCGAGGACATGCGTGTATCGCCTGCTGCGCGCGCCGCCGAGACAGCGGTGAACATGGCGATGACCGAGCCGGCTGAGCATGCCGCGCCGACCGCCGCACACACGAGCGTCCACAGCCACATGGATGCCTGCATGCGGATGTCCGACAAGACGAGTCGCATCATGCTGCTTCGTCACCTGCCTCATCCACGGACTGCGCCGCGAGGACGGCATCGCTCACCGCGCGGGAGTCGCCGCCGGGAATGACGGCGTGAATGCGCCCGGACCCCATCACCACGACCTGGTCGGCCCGTGCGGCCGCGTGAGGGTCGTGCGTGACCATGAGGACCGTGGTCCCCTGCGCGGGGAGCGCCTGGAGCCAGTCGAGCACGACATGACCGGACTTGAGATCGAGCGCCCCGGTCGGCTCGTCGGCGAAGACGATCCGCGGCTGATTCGCGACGACCCGGGCCACTGCGACGCGCTGGCGTTCCCCGCCGGAGAGGCGGTCGGGACGCCGCCGGGCGTGCTTGGCGATGCCGAGCCGCGTCATCGCATCGTCAACACGGGACTTGGGCACACGGTGGCCGGCCAGCCGCGCCGGAAGGGAGATGTTGTCCTCGACGGACAGAGAACTGACGAGGTTGTACTCCTGGAAGATGAAGCCGATGTTCTCGCTGCGGAATGCAGCCTGCTTGCGTGGCGAGAGCGAAAGGATGTCCGTCCCGAGGATCTCGATGGAACCTGCGGTCGCTCGCTCCAGGCCGGCCGTGCACAGCAGGAGCGTGGACTTGCCGGACCCGGACGGGCCGACGACGGCAGTCAGCCGGCCTTCTGGAACGTCAAGGTCGACAGCGTGTAGGACACGTGTTGTCTCGCGTCGACGCCCCGGGACCGGAAAGTCCATCTGAAGGCCACGCAATCGAATACACGGAGCAGAAGAGGAAGCTGAAAAAAGCATGTCGCAAGCCAAGCAGGGCGCGAGGGCCGATGCACGGGTGCCTGCACTGCTTGAAGGTAGACCTGGGTCTACCTTCTGACCGTGTGCGACAATCTCACCATGGCGCAGATTCGCTTGGTCCGGAGGGTACTGACGGAATTGATCGCAGCAATAACCTTCCCGATTCTGCTGCTTTCTCTCCTCATTGTGCCAGCAGCGGCCCCAGTGGTGGCAGAGGTAGACCGTTCACGAGCCCATTGGTGTGGTGCTGAGGCACTGTCCCTGAGGCCCGCTGCTCAGAGCTGGATGCGATGGGTGACACTCCGGCTGCGTTCAAAGTCGGTATGGAGAACCGACCTCCCTGTTTTCCTCGCCGCGTTGCTCCTGTCCGCGCTGTCGCTGTTGATTTCCTTCTTCGGGTTCATCGGCGCCGCCGCCTTGATTTTCTCTCCCGTATTCTGGGCCTTCGGTATCGCAGCACAGGTCGGCCCGTTCACGCCGAAATCGGTACAGCAAACCCTTCTGGCCGTGCCTGCAGGAATTGCTCTGGGTGCAGTCACCGCGAGTTCGTTGACCGGAGTGTCCCTTCTTCGTGACCTTCTCCTGCACGCTTTCTCGAGAAGCCGGGACTCGGACCTACTGGCGAAACTTGAGGAGCTCCGCAGCAGCAGGGCGTCCCTGACTGCGGCCTTCGAGATTGAGCGACAGCGAATCGAACGCGATCTGCACGACGGAGCCCAGCAGGAGCTCGTCGCCGTCGTCATGCGCCTTGGGATGCTGGAGGCGTCAGCCGCCGACCACGAGCGAACCGTGCAGCTTGCGCGCCAGGCACAGGCCCACGCGGAACGCGCCCTGGAACGGCTGCGGGAAACGGTGCGTGACATCCACCCTCGTGAGCTGAGCGACCTCGGCCTCATCGCAGCTGTCCGGGAACTGGCTGCGCGATCACCCCTGCGCGTCGAGTTGACCAGCAATGGCGACGACTCTCAGCTTTCGTCGCCAACCGCGACGGCGGTATACTTCACCGTCTCCGAAGCTCTGACAAACATCGCGAAACATGCAGGCGTGGGCACCGCACAGATCGACATGAAATGCGCTAAAACTAGCGTGAAAGTGCGCGTTAGTGACGACGGTGCCGGCGGTGCGAGAATCGATGCGGGTTCCGGACTCGCAGGACTGCGTGAGCGAATGCGGAGTGTCGGCGGGGATCTCGAAATCCTCAGCCCGGCCGGTGGCGGAACAGAGGTCACAGCGTCCGCCCCCAGCCAACCCCCGTGGTAAACGAAACAGATTGAGCAACCCGATAGGGGCGGGCATGAGAATTGTCCTGGCGGACGACAGTGTGCTGATTCGGGCGGGTATCCGAGAGATCTTGACATCCAACGCGCATGACGTGATCCGCGAGTGCGAAGACGCCGATGAGCTGGTGGCCGCTGTCGATGCATTGGCGCATTCCGGGACCGCTCCAGACATCGTTATTACAGATGTTCGCATGCCACCGGGAAACACGGATGACGGGCTCCGTGCTGCAATCGATCTGCGCTCCCGGTACCGGGATCTGCCGGTAGTGGTCCTTTCCGCATATGTCACGGGACCGTATGTGCGAGAGCTCCTCAACGGACCAGGCGCTGACGGAGCCGTCGGGTACCTTCTCAAGGAGAAAGTGGGAAGAGTCGCAGACTTCCTACGGGCTCTCGAGACGGTCTCCAGGGGCGGAGTAGTGATCGACCCCGAGGTCGTCCGCCACGTCACGCGCGCTCACTCTCCCCAAGGGCCGCTTGCCCGACTCACCGCCCGCGAACGAGAGGTGCTCGCCCTCATGGCCGAGGGGAGCTCCAACGCGGAGATCGCATCGAAGTTGTTCCTTTCGGGCGCCGCTGTCAGCAAGCATGTGGCGAATGTTTTCGCGAAGCTCGGCATGGCTCCCGGCGAAGACAACAGACGAGTCAAGGCAATTCTGACCTGGTTTGAATACAATTGACTCGGCGCCACTACGCCAGCCTGTTGATCCAGCACGGCGAGTCCGTGAAGACGGTCTCCGAGCGCCTCGGCCACACGAACGCGGCCATGACGCTGAACATCTACACCCACCTGTGGCCCGACTCCGGGGAGCGGACCCGGGCCACCGTCGACAAGGCGTACGCGGACCGGTCCGCCGATGCCCGACCGCAGGTCGACGAAGCGACGTAACCGCTCCGCCGCGTGCCGGGCTCATCCAGCACGCTGCGGACTCCGCGCGGACCGCAAAGGCCGCCCAACCCGCTCCGCCGCAGGTCAGACGGCCTTCCGTCGAACATCTCAGACGTTGAACCGGAACTCCACCACATCCCCGTCCTGCATCACATACTCCTTGCCCTCCATGCGGGCCTTGCCCTTGGCGCGGGCCTCGGGCACCGAGCCGGTTTCGACCAGGTCGTCGAAGGAGATGACCTCGGCCTTGATGAAGCCCTTCTGGAAGTCCGTGTGGATGACGCCGGCGGCCTCGGGGGCGGTGGCGCCCTGCTTGATGGTCCAGGCGCGGGATTCCTTGGGGCCGGCGGTGAGGTAGGTCTGGAGGCCGAGGGTGGCGAAGCCGGCGCGGGCGAGGGTGGCGAGGCCGGGCTCCTCGGCGCCGACGGACTGGAGGAGCTCCATGGCGTCCTCCTCGTCCAGCTCGGCGAGGTCGGCCTCCAGCTTGGCGTTGAGGAAGATCGCCTCGGCGGGGGCGACCAGGGCGCGCTGCTCGTCCTTGAACGCCTCGTCGGTCAGCTCGTCCTCGTCGACGTTGAAGACGTAGAGGAACGGCTTGGTGGTGAGGAGGTGGAGGTCGTGGAGGAGCTCTTCGTTGCCGGAGCCCTGGACGATGCCCTGGGAGAAGAGGGTGTCGCCGCGCTCCAGGATCTCCTTGGCCTCCTCGACGGCCTTGACCTTGGGGACGACGTCCTTCTTGATGCGCGACTCCTTCTGGAGGCGCGGCAGGACCTTCTCGATGGTCTGGAGGTCGGCGAGGATCAGCTCGGTGTTGATCGTCTCGATGTCGTCGCGGGGCGAGATCTTGCCGTCGACGTGGACGACGTTCTCGTCGGCGAAAGCCCGGATGACCTGGCAGATCGCGTCGGACTCGCGGATGTTCGCGAGGAACTTGTTGCCCAGGCCCTCGCCCTCGCTGGCGCCGCGGACGATGCCCGCGATGTCGACGAAGTCGACGGTCGCCGGGAGGATGCGCTCGGAGCTGAAGATCTCGGCGAGCTTGGTGAGGCGGGTGTCGGGGACGCCGACGACGCCGACGTTGGGCTCGATGGTGGCGAACGGGTAGTTGGCCGCCAGCACATCGTTCTTGGTCAGGGCGTTGAACAGGGTCGACTTGCCGACGTTGGGCAGTCCGACGATTCCGATCGTGAGCGACACGGTGGCGACATCCCGGGGAGCGAGGCGGTGAGGGCGGACACGGCTCCCGCAGGGGGTGTCCCCAGGGGCCGATCCACCAGTTTACGGGGCGTGCGCGGTGAGCCGCCCGGCCCGGTGCGGGCCCCTCGAACGCAGCACCGGCGCAGCACGGATATGGAACCCTGGCGTGTCCCGAAGCCTGTTAATACCACTTAGCGGCCTACCGTTGGCGGGTGGAGCAACAAGATGCGCGCGCACCCCAGCACCGCCCGTCCGTGAGCGGCGGGCCCTCCGCGGTCCGGGATCCCCGGCTGCCGCGCCCGGCGGCGGCACGGTCCGGCGGCCGGGAACGGTCCGGCACCGGCCCGGCGGACGCCGAGCGGCGGGCCGCCGGCACCGCGACCGTCTACCGGGCCGGGCGGCGGCCGCTGCCCGCGCGGGTCGCGGCGGTGGCGCGGCGGATGCCCGCGCCGAAACTGACCGGCCTGGGGTGCGGTCTGCTGAGCACCTTGGCGCTGCTCGCCTTCGCCGCCCTGGACGAGCTGCTCCTCGGCGGTGCGCAGACCCCGTACGGCGTGTTCTTCGTCCTGGTGTCGTTCTGCGCGGGGCTGTGGGTGCGGCCGTACGACCTGGTCGCGGCGCCGGTGGCGCTGCCCATCGCGTTCACGCTGGGGGCGGTGCCGATCGAGCACGGCACCAGCGGGTTCGGCGGGCTGGTGATGGGCGTCTTCAGCGTGCTGGCGCTGAACGCGGGCTGGCTCTACGCGGGGACGCTGGTCTGTGTCTTCCTCGCGCTGGTGCGCAAGGCGGTGCTCATCGTGCGGCGTCGGGCCAGCCGACCGGGGACGCGACCGGAGCGTCCGGGGGGCCGCCGGCGTCCGGCGGAGCGTCCCGGGGCGGAGGGGCGGGAGCCGGGGCGGGCTCACGGTAACCGTCCGCGGCAGGTGGCGCCGCAGCCCGAGTGGCGTGAGCGGCCATCGCGGCACCCACGATCCCCGCGTCGTTCCGAAGCCGAGCCGGCACGATCTCGGCCCTGATGCCGTCGAGCAGCGGCAGGAACTTGTCGGCCTTGCGGCTGACCCCGCCGCCGAGCACGAACAGCTCGGGTGAGAAGAGCATCTCGACATGGGCGAGGTATTTGCGCAGCCGCCGCGCCCAGTGTGACCAGCTCAGCCCCTCGGTGTCCTTGGCGCTGGTGGCGGCGCGGGTCTCGGCGTCGTGGCCGTTCAGCTCCAGATGGCCCAGTTCGGTGTTGGGCACCAGGCGGCCGCCGGTGAAGACGGCGGAGCCGATGCCGGTGCCGAGGGTGAGGACGATGACGGTGCCGCGGCGGCCGCGCCCGGCGCCGTAGCGCATCTCGGCGAGCCCGGCGGCGTCCGCGTCGTTGAGGAGGGTCACCGGGCAGTCGCCGCCGAGGCGTCCGGTGAGCAGCTGGGCGGCGTCGGTGCCGATCCAGCCCTTGTCGACGTTGGCGGCGGTACGGGTGAAGCCGTCGGTGATCACGCCGGGGAAGGTGGCGCCGACCGGGCCCGTCCAGCCGAAGTGCGCGACGACGTCACGGACACTGTCGGCGACCGCGCCCGGGGTGGCGGGCTGCGGGGTGAGGACCTTGTGGCGCGGCTCTGCCAGCTCGCCGCGCTCCAGGTCGACCGGGGCGCCCTTGATACCGGATCCGCCGATGTCCACACCGAAGACCTTCATGGGAAAAGGCTAGGGGCGGCGGGCCCGGGGCGCCCCAGGAACGCGGAATCGGCGGGCGGACCGGCCGGGCCCGCCACGGCCCGGCACCGGAAAAGCGGAACCGGCCGCCGGTACATGCGTACGGCGGCCGGTTCCCGGGGGCTGCGGCGTTCAGCCCTCCGTGGCCGCCTTGGCCTCCGCGCGCAGGTCGCGGCGGAGCTCCTTGGGCAGCGAGAAGGCGATGGACTCCTCCGCCGCGGTGATCGTCTCGACGTCGTCGTAGCCGCGCTCGGCGAGCCAGTCGAGGACGCCGTGGACGAGGACGTCGGGGACGGAGGCGCCGGAGGTGACGCCGACGGTGGTGACGCCGTCGAGCCAGCTCTCGTCGATCTCGTCGGCGTAGTCGACCAGATGGGCGTCCTTGGCGCCGGCGCCGAGGGCGACCTCGACGAGGCGGACGGAGTTCGAGGAGTTCTTGGAGCCGACGACGATGACGAGGTCGGCGTCGGCGCCCATCTGCTTGACCGCGATCTGGCGGTTCTGGGTGGCGTAGCAGATGTCGTCGCTGGGCGGCGAGAGGAGGTTGGGGTAGCGGCCCTTGAGGGCGCCGACCGTCTCCATGGTCTCGTCGACGGAGAGGGTGGTCTGGGAGAGCCAGACGACCTTGTCCGGGTCGCGGACCTCGACGTTCTTGACGTCCTCGGGGCCGTCGACCAGCGTGATGTGGTCGGGCGCCTCGCCGCTGGTGCCGATGACCTCTTCGTGGCCCTCGTGGCCGATGAGGAGGATGTCGTAGTCCTCCTTGGCGTACCGGACCGCTTCCTTGTGGACCTTGGTGACCAGCGGGCAGGTCGCGTCGATGGTGGCGAGCTTGCCGCGGCGCGCCTCCTCGTGGACGGCCGGGGCGACGCCGTGGGCGGAGAAGATGACGATGTTGCCCTCGGGGACCTCCGCCGTCTCGTCGACGAAGATGGCGCCCTTCTTCTCCAGGGTCTTCACGACGTACTTGTTGTGCACGATCTCGTGGCGTACGTACACGGGAGCGCCGTACTGCTCCAGGGCTTTCTCGACGGCGATCACCGCGCGGTCCACCCCTGCGCAGTAGCCGCGGGGGGCGGCGAGCAGGACCCGCCGGCGCTCGCGCGGGGCGTCCGCGCTCGGGGTGCTTGCGGGCTGCGGGGTGTCACCGTGACGCGGGGCGTCTCCGCTCGCGGCGGTGGCGGGTGACGGGCCGGGCGTAGCAGTCATGCGTCCCATCGTACGGGCGTAGCGCACCGCACAGAGATCGCTCCGGTGGCCCAGACTGAGGGCCGCGAGGGTACGTACCGGGCATCGCGCGCGGGCCGGACTTCGCGGACACGAGCGAGGAGGCGGTATGCCGGGGACGGACGACACGGCGAGCGGGACGGCCGGGGGGCCGGCGGGCGGCGGGGACGGGTCGGTGGCCGACGCGGCGCAGGGCGCCACCGGCACTCCGGGGCTGCGGCGGACGCTCACCTTCCGGGATCTGATCGTCTACGGACTGCTGTTCATCGCCCCGATGGCGCCGGTCGGGATCTTCGGCACGCTCCAGGCCAAGTCGGGCGGGGCGGTCACCCTCGTCTATCTCGTCGCGACGGTGGCGATGGCGTTCACGGCGTACTCGTACGCGCAGATGGTGCGGGTGGCGCCGCAGGCGGGGTCGGTCTACACGTACGCGCGGGTGGGGCTGGGCGAGGGCGCCGGGTTCGTCGCCGGGTGGATGGCGATGCTGGACTATCTGCTGATCCCGGCGGTGGCGTACCTCTTCTCGGGGATCGCGATGCATGCGCTCGTCCCGGAGGTGCACCAGTGGGTGTGGACGGCGCTGGCCGTGGTGGTGACGACGCTGCTGAACCTGTGGGGGGTGCGGACGGCGGCGGTCGTCGGGTTCGCGGTGCTGGCGATGGAGATCGCGGTGCTGGCGGTGTTCGTGGTCGCCGCGGTGGTGGAGCTGGTGGCGCACGGCGCGCAGCGCGGCTGGGCGGCGCCGCTGACCGGCGAGGGTGCCTTCTCCATGACGGCGGTGCTGGCCGCGGTGTCGGTGGCGGTGCTGTCGTATCTCGGCTTCGACGCCATCGCGGCGTTCGCGGAGGAGGCCCGGGGGGCGCGCGGACCGGCGGCGGGCGCCGGGCAGCGGGGCGCGGACCGGGTGGCGCGGGCGGTGCTCACCTGCCTGGTGGTGGCCGGTGTGCTGTTCGCGGTGCAGACGTATCTGGCGGCGTTGCTGGCCCCGATGCCGGCGGCGGAACTGGCGGCGAAGCCGGGTGAGCAGGGCGCGGCGTTCTACACGACGGTCGATGCGTCGGTGGGCGGCTGGCTGCACGATCTGGTGGCGGCGAGCAAGGCGCTGGGCGCGGCGTTCGCGGCGCTGGCCGGGCAGGCGGCGGCCGGGCGGCTGCTCTTCGCGATGGCCCGGGACCGGCGGCTGCCGGGGGCGATGGCCAAGGTGGACGTGGGCAGCGGGGTGCCGCGCCGGGCGCTGCTGGGCGCGGCGGCGGTGACGCTGGTCGCCGCGGTGTGGGCGGCGCGGCGGGACGACGGGCTCGACCATCTGTCGTCGATCGTGAACGTGGGCGCGCTGACCGCGTTCGCGCTGCTGCACGCGTCGGTGATCGGCTGGTTCCGGGTCCGGCGGCGCGCCGAGGTCCCGAGCGTGCTGCGGCACGTGGTGGTGCCGGTGGTGGGCCTGGCCGTGGTGGTCGCGGTGATCGTCGAGGCGTCCCGGACGGCCCAGTTGGTGGGCGCGGTGTGGCTGGCGGCGGGGCTGGGGGTGCTGGCGTTCCAGTTCTGGCGGGGACGGCGGGAGGGGGCGGCGGGACGGTAGGCGGGGGCCGCCTTCCGGGGCGGTTGGGGCGGGGCTTCGTTGCCGGGGTGCGGGCTTCGCCGCCGGGCGCGGGGCCGGGCCTCGCGCCCCACGCAGGGGCCTCGGCGCCGGGCCCGCCGTCGTCCGAGGCCCCGCCGTTGTCACCGGTCGCCGATACTCTCGCCGGTATGGCTCTCTCCACGTCTCCCGAAGCGCCGATCCCGGTCGGTCAGGTGTCGCGGCTGATCGGCGGGTGGATCGACCGGCTCGGTGCCGTCTGGGTCGAGGGGCAGATCACCCAGCTGTCGCGGCGGCCGGGCGCCGGCGTGGTCTTCCTGACGCTGCGCGACCCGTCGCACGACATCTCGCTGAGCGTGACGTGCTACCGCCGGGTCTTCGACCAGGTGGCGGACGTGGTCAGCGAGGGCGCCCGGGTGGTGGTGCACGCCAAGCCGGAGTGGTACGCCCCGCGCGGCCAGCTGTCGCTGCGGGCCGCGGAGATCAAGCCGGTCGGGGTGGGCGAGTTGCTGGCGCGCCTGGAGCAGCTGAAGAAGTCGCTGGCGGCAGAGGGCCTGTTCGCCCTGGACCGCAAGAGGCCGCTGCCGTTCCTGCCGCAGCTGATCGGTCTGGTCTGCGGCCGGGCCAGCGCCGCCGAGCGGGATGTGCTGGAGAACGCCCGGCACCGCTGGCCGGCCGTCCGCTTCGCGGTGCGGAACGTCCCCGTCCAGGGTGCGCGCGCGGTGCCCGAGGTCATCGAGGCGGTGCGGGAGCTGGACGCGCTGCCCGAGGTGGACGTCATCATCGTGGCGCGCGGCGGCGGCAGCGTGGAGGACCTGCTGCCGTTCTCCGACGAGCGGCTGGTGCGCACGGTCGGCGAGGCCCGCACCCCGGTCGTCTCCGCGATCGGCCACGAACCGGACACCCCGCTGCTCGACCTCGTCGCCGACCTGCGGGCCTCCACCCCGACCGACGCGGCGAAGAAGGTCGTCCCGGACGTCGGCGAGGAGCTGACGCGGGTGCGGCAGCTGCGCGAGCGGGCGCTGCGCGCGGTCGGCGGTTTCCTGGAGCGGGAGGAGCGGGGGCTCGCGGCGGCGCTGAGCCGCCCGTCGATACGCCATCCGCAGCGGATGGTGGCGGAGCGCGCCGAGCAGGTCGACGCGCTGCTCGGCCGGGGCCGCCGGACCCTCGGCCATCTGCTGGACCGCGCCGACTCGGAGCTTTCGCACACCCGCGCCCGGGTCGTCGCGCTCTCCCCGAAGGCGACGCTGGAGCGCGGTTACGCCGTCCTGCAGCGGGGCGACGGCACGGCGGTGCGCTCCCCCGCCGAGGTGACGGACGGCGAGGAGCTGCGGGCGCGGGTGTCCGAGGGCGCCTTCGCGGTACGGGTCACCGAGGACACCGGCGACGGCAACAGCGCTGTCACACCCAGCGCATAGTCTGGACGGCATGGCGAAGGCGAAGGCGGAGACGGACGAGATGGCGGACGCGGAGTGCGGTGCGGCCGGTGAGCAGGCCGCCGAGCCCGTGGCGCCCGTGGATTCCACCCTCGGCTACGAGCAGGCGCGGGACGAGCTGATCGAGGTCGTCCGCTCCCTGGAGGCCGGCGGTACGACGCTGGAGGAGTCGCTGGCCCTCTGGGAGCGCGGCGAGGAGCTGGCCAAGGTCTGCCGCCGCTGGCTGGACGGTGCCCGCGCCCGCCTGGACGCGGCCCTCGCGGAGTCCGACGCGGCCGACGGGGACGGCGACCGGGGCTGAGCCGCGGGACGGCCGGGGCCGCCCTCTTCGGCCCACCGGCCCGCACCCGGCGACGGGCCCGCACCCGGCCACCGGCCCGCGGCGCCGCCCGCCGCACGGCACCTCGTACACCACACCGTGAGCCCTCTCACACCCCCGGGATTTTAGTTGAAGATTAATCTAATTCCGCTACAGTGGAGCACCTAGACACACCGGATCGGCAGCGCCGACCCTCCCCCATCTGACTCACCGAGGTGCTTCCATGTCTCTCGCCCTTGACGCCGCCGCTCAGGACCTCCTCTTCCGCGAGGCCCAGACCGCCAACACGTTCACGGACGAGCCGGTGACGGACGAGCAGGTCCAGGCCATCTACGACCTGGTGAAGTTCGCCCCGACCGCCTTCAACCAGTCGCCGCTGCGCCTCACGCTGGTCCGCTCCGAGGACGCCCGTAAGCGCCTGGTCGCCCACGCCATGGGCGCCAACGGCCCGAAGACGCTGGCCGCGCCGCTGACCGCGATCCTCTCCGTGGACCTCGACTTCCACGAGAAGCTGCCGCAGCTCTTCCCGCACGCCCCGGGCGTCAAGGACGCCTTCTTCTCCGAGGCGGCCGTCCGCGAGGTCGCCGGCACCCAGAACGCCACGCTGCAGGCCGGTTACTTCATCCTCGGCATCCGCGCCGCCGGTCTGGCCGCCGGCCCGATGACCGGCTTCGACTTCGCCGCCGTCGACAAGGAGTTCTTCGGCGACGGCAAGCAGAAGTCCTTCCTCGTCATCAACTTCGGCAAGCCGGGCCCGGACGCCTTCTTCCCCCGCTCGCCGCGCCTGGAGTACACCGAAGCCGTCACCACGATCTGAGCCCGGACGGCCGCCGCACCCGGCGGCCCCCGGCACGCGAGAGGCCGCCGCTCCCCTCAGGGTGCGGCGGCCTTCGCCGTCTCTCCGGGCGCGGGCCCGGTCAGCCCTTCTTCGCCACCAGGGCGGCGGCCAGCTCGGCGAGCCGGCCGTACGGCGCGGTGCCGGTGACGACCGTGGTCACACCGGTCTCCTTGCGCACCAGCGCGTTGTACTTCTCGCCCTTGTAGCGTTCCCACTTCTTGCTGCCGACGGCCTGCTCGCCCTTGGCCCGCTCGGCGCCGAGCGTGACGTCCTTGATGAACTGCTCCGCCGGCGCGTCGCTCTGCTCCACCGCGGCGTACTGCTGCTCCGGGTCGAGCATCCCGAGATGCCAGGCGCCGCCCTTGCCGTCGTCGCTCGCGCGGTACGACACGGAGGTGGCGCGCCAGGTCTTCGGCAGCCCCTCCGGCGCGGCGACCGGGTACGGCGCCGCCCGGCGGGCCGTGATGACCTCGACGCGGGTGTCGACGGTCTTGACCGCGTTCTGCTCCGCGGCGCCGCTGTCGTCGTGCGGGATGAAGTAGTAGATCGCCGCGACGAGCACGCCGATCACCGCCAGCGACAGGACCATGTCCCGTACCGTTTGTCTGCCTCGCATTCCAGCCACGTCCCTATGGTCCCCCATGACCCGGACGATCAGGACACGGCCCCCGGGACGCCGTGGCGCGCCCGGGATGCGGCCTGTCACCGCCGGTCGCCGCTCCGCTCATGCGAAGGGCCGCCTGCTCACTTTCGCAGCATGACGATAAAATCGGCAGCACCCTCAGACCTGCGGCAGTAGCCGTACAGAAAGGTGCGCTCGTGTCCGAGCATCAGCTCCCGTCCCCCCTGGAAGTCAGCCCCGAGGCCCCCGACCGCAACCTCGCCCTGGAGTTGGTCCGGGTCACCGAGGCCGGCGCCATGGCGTCGGGCCGGTGGGTCGGGCGTGGTGACAAGAACGGCGCCGACGGTGCGGCGGTCAAGGCGATGCGCGCCCTGATCCACACCGTGTCGATGGACGGCGTGGTCGTCATCGGCGAGGGCGAGAAGGACAACGCCCCGATGCTCTACAACGGCGAGCGCGTCGGCGACGGCACCGGCCCCGAGTGCGACGTGGCCGTCGACCCGGTCGACGGCACCACGCTCACCGCCAAGGGCATGGCCAACGCCGTCTCCGTGATGGCCGTGGCCGAGCGCGGCTCCATGTTCGACCCGTCCGCGGTCTTCTACATGGACAAGCTCGCCACCGGCCCCGAGGCCGCCGACTTCGTCGACATCAACGCGCCGGTCGCGGTGAACATCAAGCGCATCGCCAAGGCCAAGCGCTCCACCGTCGAGGACGTCACCGTCGTCATCCTGGACCGGCCGCGCCACGAGGGCCTGGTCAAGGAGGTCCGGGAGGCCGGCGCCCGCATCAAGTTCATCGCGGACGGCGACGTGGCCGGCGCGATCATGGCTGCCCGCGAGGGCACCGGCGTCGACCTGCTGCTCGGCATCGGCGGCACCCCCGAGGGCATCATCGCGGCCTGTGCGCTGAAGTGCATGGGCGGCGCCTTCCAGGGCAAGCTGTGGCCGAAGGACGACGGGGAGCGGCAGCGCGCCCTCGACGCCGGGCACGACCTGGACAAGGTCCTGGCCATCGACGACCTCGTCAAGGGCGACAACGTCTTCTTCGTGGCCACCGGCATCACCGACGGCGAGCTGCTGCGCGGCGTCCGCTACCGCGCGGACACCGCCTACACGCAGTCCCTGGTGATGCGCTCGAAGTCCGGCACGATCCGCCAGATCGACTCGCAGCACCGGCTGTCGAAGCTGCGCGCGTACAGCACCGTGGACTTCGAGCGCCCCAGCTGATCAACGCGACGGGCGCCACCTCGTGTGCGTCCCGGCGGGAGCCGTACGGCTGCTCCGGGACGCACGCGCCGCGGCGCCCGGGCCCGGGCTCAGCCCGCCGCCGGCATCCGGGTCTGCCGCGGGATGTCGGCCTCCCGGCGGCGGCGCCGGGTGAGGACGACGCGGCGCTCGGCGGCGGTCAGACCACCCCAGACGCCGTACGGCTCGGGCTGGAGCAGGGCGTGCTCGCGGCATTCGAGCATCACGGGACAGCGGGCACAGACCCGCTTCGCCGCCTCCTCGCGCGCCAGCCGGGCGGCGGTGGGCTCCTTGGACGGGGCGAAGAAGAGTCCGGCCTCGTCCCGGCGGCAGGCGGCCTCGGCATGCCAGGGACCTGCCTCGTCGCGTGAGGGAACTCGCTGGGACGGGACGGCAGCGGCGGCCTGCAGGGGCTGTTGCGGTAGCAGCACGGTCTACTCCTGACGAAGGCTTCGGCGAAGTGGGCGGCACCCTGGTCCGTCCCTCTGCGCACGGCACTTCGCAGCCCGCCGCCGTACGAGAGACGATGCCCCCAGCCCTACCCGCTGTACCCACGCTTATGCACACCGTGGTGATCGGGAAGGGGGCCGGAGCACCGCCGTACGCCGCGCCGGGAACCGCCGCGGGCGGGCAGCCCGGACCGTCCGGCGGACGCCGCCGACCGGGGCCGGCGCCGCGCCGTACCGGGCCCTCCGGGCCTCGCCCGGTCCCTCGTCAGTCGCCGTCCTTGCGGAAGCGGTCGTGGCGGTCGTACCGCTCCGCGCGCCGGGCGGCGTGGCGGTCGCGGCGGTCCTCACGGAGCTGGTTGCGCAGCTGGTGGGGGTCGTCGAGCAGCTTGCCTATGAGGTTGCGGACCCAGGCGCCGCGCTTGGGCCTGGCCTCCACGCTGCCCAGCACGGCGTAGCCGTTGACCTGGACGACCGGGGCGTCCGGCTCGACCGCGTCGTTGGTCACCACCTCGAAGGAGCCCAGCACCCCGGAGCCGCTGCTGCGCAGGGTGAGGTTCTCCGGGACGCGGATCTCGACACTGCCGAAGATCGCGGTGACGTTGATCTGCACGTGCTGCTGCGGGAAGAGCGCCTCGGTCAGGTCGATCTCCACGCTGCCGAAGATCGCCACGGCGTTGATCCGCCCCGGCACCCGCCAGCGGCCCTTACGGGTCGAGGCGCTGAAGACCGCGACCAGGCTCTGGTCCGGCACCGGCGCGGCATGCGCCTCGGCGGCGGCCCGCGAGGGCGCCGCGCGGTCCGGTGCGGGCAGATCGCGCACCACCGGCTCCAGCTCGCCCAGGGTCTTGGCGCGGTAGACCGCGTCGATCCGCTCGGCGTGCTCCTCGGCGTCCAGCCGCCCCTCGGCCAGCGCCTCGCGCAGGATCTCGGCGATCCGGTCGCGGTCCGCGTCCGACGCCCGGAGGTCCGCCTCGGCGACGGGCTTGGTCATGTCGACCGGCCGCCGTTCCTGCGGGGCGGGCTGCCGACCGCTGTCGCGCGGTCCGGCGGGGGTCGCGGGGTCGGTCCCCCGGTTCTCAGCATCCACGTGGCCCAACATACCCAAACGCGATACATCGCGAACAGGGATTCGAGGCATCAGGTCGCCCCGGCGGCAAACTTCCGGGGCACGTCAGGGTCGGCCTCAGGGACGTCTCGGGGTGGGCCTCCGGGGCGCGTCGGGGTCGGCCTCCGGAGCGCGCCGCCGCCTCCCGCACACCGTCCCGGTAACTGAGCCTTACCTCACAGCCATCGCGTCGCGCCAGGGTTCTACGCTGGTCGGTGCTGCCGCAGATGCCAGCGGAACCCCCTGTCGAGTGAGGATTGGCCTTCATGTCCCCCGTCTCCCGCCCCTCCGGCCCCGCATTCGCCTACACCGACCTGCTTCCCGTAGGCGCGGACACCACCCGGTACCGCCTGGTCACGTCGGAGGGCGTGAGCACCTTCGAGGCGGACGGCCGTACGTTCCTCAAGGTCGAGCCGGAGGCGCTGCGCAAGCTGGCGGCCGAGGCGATGCACGACATCGCCCACTACCTGCGCCCCACCCACCTCGCGCAGCTCCGCAAGATCCTCGACGACCCGGAGGCCAGCGCCAACGACCGGTTCGTCGCGCTGGACCTGCTGAAGAACGCCAACATCGCGGCGGCGGGCGTGCTCCCGATGTGCCAGGACACCGGCACCGCCATCGTCATGGGCAAGCGCGGCCAGCAGGTGCTCACCGAGGGCGGCGACGAAGAGGCCCTCTCGCGAGGCATCTTCGACGCGTACACCCAGCTCAACCTGCGGTACTCGCAGATGGCCCCGCTGACCATGTGGGACGAGAAGAACACCGGCTCCAACCTCCCGGCGCAGATCGAGCTGTACGCGACCGACGGTGACGCCTACAAGTTCCTCTTCATGGCCAAGGGCGGCGGCAGCGCCAACAAGTCGTTCCTCTTCCAGGAGACCAAGGCGGTCCTCAACGAGGGCTCCATGATGAAGTTCCTGGAGCAGAAGATCCGTTCGCTGGGCACGGCCGCCTGCCCGCCGTACCACCTGGCGATCGTCGTCGGCGGCACCTCCGCCGAGTACGCGCTGAAGACCGCCAAGTACGCGTCCGCGCACTACCTCGACGAGCTGCCCGCCGAGGGTTCGCCGACCGGCCACGGCTTCCGCGACAAGGAGCTGGAGGACAAGGTCTTCGAGCTGACGCAGAAGATCGGCATCGGCGCGCAGTTCGGCGGCAAGTACTTCTGCCACGACGTGCGGGTGGTGCGGCTGCCGCGGCACGGCGCGTCCTGCCCGGTCGCCATCGCGGTGTCCTGCTCCGCGGACCGGCAGGCGGTCGCGAAGATCACCGCCGAGGGCGTCTTCCTGGAGCAGCTGGAGACCGACCCGGCGCGCTTCCTCCCGGAGACCACCGAGGAGGAGCTGACCGAGGGCGCGGGCCCGGACCTCGACGCGGTGAAGGTCGACCTGAACCGCCCGATGGACGAGATGCTCGCCGAGCTGACCAAGCACCCGGTCAAGACGCGGCTGTCGCTCACCGGCACGCTGGTCGTCGCCCGCGACATCGCCCACGCGAAGATCAAGGAGCGGCTGGACGCCGGCGAGGAGATGCCGGAGTACCTGAAGAACCACCCGGTGTACTACGCCGGTCCGGCCAAGACGCCCGAGGGCTTCGCCTCCGGTTCGTTCGGCCCGACGACCGCGGGCCGGATGGACGCGTACGTCGAGCAGTTCCAGGCGGCCGGCGGCTCGAAGATCATGCTCGCCAAGGGCAACCGCTCCCAGCAGGTCACCGACGCCTGCGCGGCGCACGGCGGCTTCTACCTCGGCTCCATCGGCGGCCCGGCGGCCCGCCTCGCCCAGGACTGCATCAAGAAGGTCGAGGTCCTGGAGTACGAGGAGCTGGGCATGGAGGCGGTCTGGCGGATCGAGGTCGAGGACTTCCCCGCCTTCATCGTCGTCGACGACAAGGGCAACGACTTCTTCCAGGACCCGGCGCCCGCGCCGACGTTCACCAGCATCCCGGTGCGTCAGGGGGCGTAGCCACCCGGGGGCGTGCGCGGGCACCGCGTGCGCCCCGCGCCGCCCTGGGCGCGCCCTTCCGATCCGGCCGTCACCCCGCACGGGGTGGCGGCCGGACGCGTTCCGCCGGTCTTTCTCCCCGGCCTGACGGTATTTCCCCCGGCGTCCGATTCCGGGGAATTCCCCGCAGCCGCAAGGGAGTTGCCGGCGCCGACTCCGCTCGGTCGCGCAATAGCGCCGTGTTAGCCTCGGGTGGCTTTATCGGCCGGGAATGCCGGTCGCTGCGCGGTTCGTCGTACGGGAGTCATCGATGTACCGGTCCGATTCCAGGGATTTCACGGTCGGCGACGGTCAGCCGCGCCTGCCGAGAAATCGCACCGAACGCCGGATGCACCGGCTCGGCGCGGCCTTTCCGCCCGCTCCCTGAACCACCGCCACGAGGCCGAAGCCGCCCGTTCGGGCCCCTGCCCGGGCCGTACGGCGCGCGGAACGCAGCCCCCGGCGGTGAACATTTCCCGCGCCCGGCCCGCCTTTCCGTAAAGCCTCCGGCGGTAATGGCGGCACGGCGGACGCGGCACCGCGGACGCGGCACCGCGGCCGAAGTCCCTCACCTCTCCGGTATCCCTCTCCCCGACGCCGGTTTCCGGTCGGCGCTGCCGTCCGGACGGTCCGCGCGGGCCGCGTCCGGAGGGTTACGCGGCAGTAATTCCCACGACAGCCGGCAGTCGACAGTCCAGCGATCATGGTGATTCGAATGAGTGCGACAGGCATCGCCTTCGAGATTCCGTCGGTCTTCCGGGAAGTCGTTCCCGGGCTCTCCCCCGCGCAGGCGGAAGCCGAGGTGAGAGCGCACCTGGAAGCCGAGGGCGGGACCGTTCCGCCGCCCGGGCGGATCGCCCCGCTCGCCGCGGCGTACGAGAAGACCTCGGCGCTGCTCGCCACCACGGACATCCGCTACGCCGCCACCTGCTTCCGCCGGTTCCGCGGCGCCTGGTCGGTGGGGACGCTGACGCTCGGGCTCTCCCCGCTCACCTACCGGGACACCGCCGCCGCGCTCGCGGGCATCGGCACCGTCCTCGCCGAACGCGGCTCCGGTACGGACGCCCGCACCCTGGAACTGCCGTGCGGCACCGCGGCGTTCACCGTACGGCGGCCGGAGCCCGCGCGCGTGTCCACCGGTGGCGCGGGGCCGGACGCGGCCGGTTCGGCGGACTCATCCGCCGCGACGGCCCAGCTCCAGGTGTTCATCCCCGTCCCGCCGGAGGCCGTCCCCGGGGCGCAGTCGTTGGCCACGGTGGTGTTCAGCGCGCCGGGCGCCGACCCCTGGGCGGAGCACTGGGCGCTGGTGCTGCCGTTTCTGCGGAGCCTGCGGTTCGTGCCGGAGGGAGTGCGGGACCGGGCGCCGGCCGGGGCGGGGGCCGGCTGGGAAGATGCGGCATGACCATGCTGATCACCCTGATCGTCGCCCTCCTCGCGTTCGGCGGCGCCGTCGCCGTCGCGGTCTCCGGCTGGAGCGACTTCGTGGGCACCGCGTCCCAACGGCGCAGACGCCGGGAGGAGGTCCTCCGCTCCTTCGACGGGCGGCCGGAGGTCCGGGTGCGGACCACCGGGACGGGGATGACCGCCGAGGAGACGGCGTTGCTCGGCCACCGGCACGGCTACGCCGTCGTCCGCTGGGAGACCTGGCGGGGCGCGCCGCCGTACCTGGTCATGCGGCGCACCACGGGCCCCGCACCGGCGCCCGGCTTCGGCCCGCCGCCTCCGGTCGGCCCCCTGTCGAAGGCGCCCAACCCCGGTGCGCGCTCACGCCAGGTCTGGGCCCTGGTGATGCTGGGCCTGGCCGCCGGGTACGCGGCGATCAGCGGCTTCCGTTCGGGTCGTCCCGCCGTCCTCGAGGCCGTCGCCGCGGTCGTGTTCCTCGGGGGCGCGGTGGCGGTGCGGCTGTACTACGCCCGGTCGGACAGGCGGCGGGCCGCCACCCCGCCTCCGGGCGTCCCCGCGAGCCCGCAGGCGCCGCCGTACGGTCCGCCGGGACCGCAGGCGCCGTACGCGCCGCCCGGCGCACCACCCGGCGCGTAGCCGTCCGCGCACGCCGATGCCCCGCCCTCAACAGAGGCGCGGGGCATCGGCGTTGCCGGGATGGAACCGACGGTTCAGGACTGGGGCCTGCTGCCGTGGTTGGCACCGTTCTTGCGGCGTGCCTTCTTCTTGCGGCGTCGCTTCGAGGACATGCGCTTCTCCCTTCACCGAGGTGCTTTCGACGAGATTCCACCCTTGCACACCGGGGGCCCGCGACGCGATTTCGCCGTCGGCGCAGGTCCCGGGGCGCCTGCCGGGTCCGCCGGCGCGCCCCGGGGAGCGTCGGAACGCTGACCGTATGGCCCCTTCCGTCCCCGGAGCGGGCCTCCCTACGCTGCGGGGGTCCGTAACGTCATGAGGTGCGGGGGCGGCCGTGGCACAGCTGGGACACGCGGGACGGCAGAGGACGGGCGGGGGCGGTCCGGGGCTGCGGCGGGACGCCGTGGGGCTGCGGGAGGTGCTGTTCCAGAGCGTGACGTCGATGGCTCCGGCCGCCGCCGTCGCGGTGTCGATCCCGGCGGGGGCGGCGTACGCGGGCGGCGCGCTGCCCCTGTCGGTGCTGATCGCTCTGGTCGCCTGCCTGTTCACCGCCTCGTCCGTCGCGGAGCTGGCGCGGCAGCTGCCGTCGGCCGGTTCGGTGGCGACGTACAGCGCCCAGGGGTTGCACCCCGCCCTCGGCTTCCTGGTGGCGTGGACGTATCTGCTGGTCGAGGCGCTCGTACCGGGGTTGCTGCTGCTCCAGTTGGGGTTCACGGTCGCGGACACGCTGCATCAGGAGTGGCCCGGATATCCGGCGGACCTGTGGTGGCCGTGGGCGGTCGCCGGGGCGGTGCTCATCGTGGCGACGGGGTTCTACGGGATAAGGGCGTCGGCGCGGTTCGGCACCGTGCTCGGCGTGTTCGAGGTGCTGGTCTTCGTGGTGCTCGCGGTGCTGCTGATCGCGGCCGCCGGGCGGCACAACACCCTGACGGTGTTCACCACCTCGCACACCCCGCCAGACCATCCGGGGCTCTCCGGGGTCATCGCGGGGTCGGTCTACACGGTGCTGGCGTTCGCCGGGTTCGAGGCGGCGGCCCCGCTGGCCGAGGAGACCCGCGATCCGCGCCGTACGCTGCGCCGCGCGGTCCTCGGGGCGGCGCTCTCCGTCGGGCTGCTGTTCGTCCTGACGACGTATGCGATCACGGTGTACGTGGGGCCGGACGCGTTCGCCTCCTTCGGGCCGTCCGGAGCGGCGTCCTGGGACGGGGTGGCCCGCGCCTCGTACGGGATCTTCTGGGTGCTGATCTTCCTGGCGGTGGTCAACTCCACGGTCGCCAACGCCAATGCGGCCACCAACGCCTCGACCCGGACCGCCTTCGCGCTGGGCCGGGACGGGCTCTTCCCGCGGGCCTTCGCGCGGCTGCACCCGGTGCACCGCTCGCCCGTGGTGGGGCTGGCGGCGCAGTTCGCCATCGCGCTGGGCACGGCGCTGCTCCTGGGGGCGGCGTACGGCCCACGGACCGCGTTCCTGCTGCTGGCGACGGTGGTGGTGGTCGCGATCATCGCGGTCTACCTGCTGACCAACGCCGCCTGCGCGGGGTACTTCCTGCGCCGTCACCGCGCCGCGTTCCGCCCGGTGCGCCATCTGCTGCTCCCGCTGCTGGGCATCGCCGCGTTCACCCCGGCGCTGCTCACCGCCGCCGGGATCCCGGCTTTCCCGTTCGTCGAGAAGCTGACCTCACCGGTCTCGTACGCGGGGGCGGTGGTGGCCGGTTGGACGGCCGTCGGGCTCGTCGTGGTCGCGGGGGTGCGGCGCCGGCGGCCGGACGCGCTGGCGGCGGCCGGGCTGGTCGGGATCGAGGCGGCGGAGGGGACGGGTGAGGGGGCGGCGGGCGCGTCCGGACCGACCGCACGCCCCGGCGCACCCGGCACCCCCGCACGCCCCGGCGTACCCCGCTCCTCCGCACGCCCCGGCGCGTCCGGGCCCGCCACGCGCCCGGACGCGGCCCGGCCCGCCGTCCCGTCCGATCCGTCCCACGACGAGGAGTCCTGATGACCGACACCGCCGACACCCCGCGAGTGCTCACCGTCCGGCCCACCGCGCAGGAGTACGCCTGGACGTTCGGCGGTGTGCCGCCCGTCGCGCGGATCGCGCCCGGCACCGTCCTGGACGTGTTCACCGAGGACTGCTTCGGCGGCCGGGTGCGCACCGCCGACGACCTGGTCTCGCGGGTCTGCGAGTTCCCCTACGTCAACCCGCAGACCGGGCCGTTCCACGTCGAGGGCGCCGAGCCAGGGGACACCCTGGCGGTGCACTTCGTCTCCGTCGAACCGCGGCGGGACTGGGCGGCGTCGACGACCGTGCCGCTCTTCGGGGCGCTGACCGCGACGCACGCCACCGCCGCGCTGCATCCGCCGCTCCCGGAGGCGGTCTGGATCTGGGAGCTCGACCGGGAGCGGCGGCTGTGCCGCTTCACCGCCCGGGACAGCGACCACACGCTGACGCTCCCCATGGAGCCGATGCACGGCACGGTCGGGGTGGCCCCGGCCAATCTGGAGGCGCGGTCCGCGCTCGTCCCGGACGCGCACGGCGGCAACATGGACACCCCGGAGATGCGCGCCGGCGTCACCTGCTACCTCGGGGTGAACGTCGAGGGGGCGCTGTTCAGCCTGGGGGACGGGCATGCGCGCCAGGGCGAGGGCGAGACCTGCGGCGTCGCCGTGGAGACGGCGATGCACACGGTGGTGATCGTGGAGCTGCTGAAGGGCGTCGCGACGCCCTGGCCGCGGATCGAGTCCGACACCCATCTGATCTCGACCGGTTCGGCGCGCCCCTTGGAGGACGCCTTCCGCATCTCGCAGCTGGACCTGGTGCAGTGGCTGGCCCGGGACTTCGGGCTGAGCGAGCTGGACGCTTACCAGTTCGTGACGCAGGCGGTGGAGTCGCCGCTGGCCAACGTCTGCGACAGCAACTACACCTGCGTCGCCAAGCTCCGCAAGGAGTGGCTGCCCCCGGCCGAGGTGCACGGCGGGCTCCACGCCGAACTCCGCAGGCGGGCCGCGGCGCTGCGCTGACCACCGGGGCCACCGGTGCCGCCGGGTGCCACCGGGCGGCGCGGGCGTGCGCGGCCGGCGCGCGGAGGCGTCCCGCGCGCCGGATGGCGGCGCGTCCCGGCCGCCCGCGGGACACGGCCCCGCCCCGCACGGCTCCCGGGGCCGACGGCCTATCGTGGAGCCATGTCCGCCCCTGAGTTGATCCGAATCGTCTCCCGTGACTCGCCGATGGCGCTCGCCCAGGTGGAGCGGGTACGCGCCGAGCTTGCCGCGCTCCTTCCGGGGGTGCGTACCGAGGTCGTCCCCGTGAAGACCACCGGCGACAAGTGGCTGGGCGATCTGTCGCTGGTCGAGGGCAAGGGCGCGTTCACCAAGGAGGTCGACGCGGCGCTGCTCGCCGGGGAGGCCGATCTGGCGGTGCACTGCGTCAAGGACGTGCCCGCCGACCGTCCGCTGCCCGCCGGGACGGCGTTCGCCGCGTTCCTCAAGCGGGACGACGTGCGCGACGCGCTCGTCCACCCCGGTGGGCTCACCCTGGACCAGCTGCCCGCCGGGACCCGTATCGGCACCTCCTCGGTGCGCCGCCGGGCGCAGCTCGCCGCCTCGCACCCGCATCTGGTGTGCGTGCCGATGCGCGGCAACGCCAACCGCCGGATGGAGAAGCTGGCCGCGGGCGACGCCGACGCGCTGCTGCTCGCGGTCGCCGGTCTGGAGCGCATCGGCCGCCCGGACGTGATCACCGAGGTGCTGTCGCCGGACGTGATGTGCCCGCCGATCGGCGCCGGGATCCTGGCGCTCCAGTGCCGCGAGGACGACACGGAGCTGATCGACGCCATCAGCCCGCTCGGCGACCCGGCGGCCCACCGGGAGGCGACGGCGGAGCGGATGTTCCTCCACGTCCTCCAGGGGCACTGCAACTCCCCGATCGCCGGGTACGCCCGCGCCGAGCGCGGCGGCGATCTGTCGCTGCGCGCCTGTGTGTTCACGCCCGACGGCAAGACGGTCCTCAACGCCCACGAGTGGGCCGGGCGGCTGGACCCGGCGACGCTGGGCACGTCGGTGGCGGTGGCGCTGCTGCGGCAGGGCGCCCGCGAGCTGATCGACGGCATCGCGCACTGAGTCCGGCATCCGCCGCCGTTTCCGGCGCTCCCCAGGGGGCGCCGGAAACGTAGCCCGCCCGGGGCATTACCCGCGGTAACCACCCGTCGTCGGGAACACCGCGGAGCCGCCGGACGCTGTCCCGTTCGGAGGTGGCGAAGGTGAGCGACAGGACGGACCGGCAGGACGGCACGGCGGGTGCGGAGTACCGCATCGAGCACGACTCCATGGGCGAGGTGCGGGTGCCCGCACACGCGAAGTGGCGGGCCCAGACCCAGCGGGCGGTGGAGAACTTCCCGATCTCGGGGCAGCGGCTGGAGCGCGCCCACATCGAGGCGCTGGCGCGGATCAAGGCCGCCGCGGCCGAGGTCAACGCCGAGTTGGGGGTCCTCGACCCCGAGGTGGCGCGGGCCGTGGCCGAGGCGGCGGAGGAGGTCGCGGCGGGCCGGTGGGACGACCACTTCCCCGTCGACGTCTTCCAGACCGGCTCCGGCACCTCGTCCAACATGAACACCAACGAGGTCATCGCGACGCTGGCGAGCGAGCGGCTGGGCCGGGCCGTCCACCCCAACGACGAGGTCAACGCCAGCCAGTCGTCCAACGACGTCTTCCCGTCCTCGATCCACATCGCGGCGACGGCGGCGGTCACCCGCGATCTGATCCCGGCGCTCGACCACCTCGCGGCGGCCCTGGAGCGCAAGGCGGCGGAGTTCGCCGAGGTGGTGAAGTCCGGGCGCACCCACCTGATGGACGCGACGCCGGTGACGCTCGGCCAGGAGTTCGGCGGGTACGCCGCGCAGGTACGGTACGGCGTCGAGCGGCTGCGCGCCTCGCTGCCCCGGCTCGCCGAACTCCCCCTGGGCGGCACGGCGGTGGGCACCGGCATCAACACCCCGCCCGGGTTCTCCGCCGCGGTGATCGAACGGGTCGCCCACGCCACCGGACTGCCGCTCACCGAGGCGCGCAACCACTTCGAGGCGCAGGGGGCGCGCGACGGCGTGGTGGAGATCAGCGGCCAGCTGCGGACCATAGGCGTCGGCCTGACGAAGATCGCCAACGATCTGCGCTGGATGGCCTCCGGGCCGCGCACCGGCCTCGCCGAGATCGCCCTGCCCGACCTCCAGCCCGGCTCCTCGATCATGCCGGGCAAGGTCAACCCGGTGATCCCGGAGGCGGTGCTGATGGTCGCCGCGCAGGTCACGGGCGCCGACGCAACGGTCGCCGCGGCCGGGGCGGCCGGCAACTTCGAGCTGAACGTCATGCTCCCGGTGATCGCCAAGAACGTCCTGGAGTCCGTCCGGTTGCTGGCCAACGTCGCCCGGCTGCTCGCGGACCGCACCGTCGACGGCATCACCGCCCACACCGAACGCGCCCGCGAATACGCCGAGTCGTCCCCGTCGGTGGTCACCCCGCTCAACACCTACCTCGGCTACGAGGAGGCAGCGAAGATCGCCAAGAAGGCGCTCGCCGAGCGGAAGACGATCCGTCAGGTCGTCGACGAGGGCGGCTATGTGGAGCGCGGACTGCTGACCGCCGCCCAACTCGACGACGCGCTGGACGTGTTGCGGATGACCCACCCGTGACGCCGTGGACGTCCCACGTCAGGGCGTACGCCGGCGCCCTCGCGGCACGCCTTCGCGCCGCCGCCCGCGCGACCTCCCGGGCGGACGGCGGAAGGGCGGCGGCAGGCCCTAAGATCTGGCCATGACAGCGGAGAGGACGGGGACCACGGCGGGCGCGCCGGCCGGACACGGGGCTCCCGGGCCGCGACGGGCGGCGGTACCGGCCGCGCGCTGGGCGCCCGGCACCCACATCCTGTGGCGCTACCGCGACAACGCCGACGGCACGCGTTTCCACATCTGCCGCCCGGTGACCGTGGTCCGGGACACCGAGGACCTGCTGGCGGTGTGGATGGCGCCGGGCACCGCCTGTGTGAAGCCGGTGATGGCCGACGGCACCCCGGTGCACCGCGAGCCGCTGGCCACGCGCTACACCGGGCCGCGGCGGATCTCGTACGACCGCTGGTTCGGCACCGGCGTGCTGAAGCTGGCGCGGCCCGGCGAGCCGTGGTCGGTATGGCTGTTCTGGGAGCGCGAGTGGCGGTTCAAGAACTGGTACGTGAATCTGGAGGAGCCACGCGTCCGTTGGGCGGGCGGCATCGATTCACAGGACCACTTCCTCGATCTGTGCGTCTACCCGGACCACAGCTGGGAGTGGCGGGACGAGGACGAGTTCGGCCAGGCGCAGCGGGACGGGCTGATGCCGCCGGAGCAGGCGGCACGGGTGCGCTCCGCGGGCCGGGCGGCGGTGGAGCGGATCGCCGAGTGGGGCGCGCCGTTCCGGGACGGCTGGGAGGAGTGGCGGCCCGATCCGGCGTGGGAGCTGCCGTCGCTGCCGGACGACTGGGACCGTGTCCCCGAGCGTTTGCGGTAGTGAGCGGGCGAAGCGAGGAAAGGCGGAGTCGGGCGAGTGAACGGGGCGATGGGTGGAAAGACGCGCCTGGGGGCAACTCCTCCGGTTGCGCGGTGGGCCGGGCGCCGAGCCCCCTTGCTGCGCCCTGGGCCACGAACCGTAGGATCGTCCTCCGCGAGACTGCTGCACAGGCGCAACTCCACCAATCACAACAGAACTTGACCGCGGGCGCAGGAGAGGCGAGGTCGTGAGCGCTGACAGCTACGACAAGTACGAGGGCCTGAACCGGTTAGCTCTGGACCGGGCAGGTCAGGCCGAGGCGTTCGACGCGATCGGCGACCGCTACGACGAAGCGTTCCCGCACAAGGACGGACAGATGTCGTCCGCCGCGTGGCTGGCCGGTGAGCTGCCGCCCGGCTCGCGGGTGCTGGACGTCGGCTGCGGCACCGGGCTGCCCACTTCCCGTCAGCTCGTCGAGGCGGGCCACCGGGTGGTGGGCGTCGACCTCTCCCCCACGATGGTCAAGGTGGCCGGGGAGAACGTCCCCGAGGCGGAGTTCCACCGGCTGGACGTCGCGGAGCTGCGCCACGGTTCGCTGGGCGGCCCCGGGTCGTTCGACGGGATCACGGCGTACTTCACCCTGCTGATGCTGCCGCGCGCGGAGATTCCCTATGCGCTGCGGATGCTGCATGATCTGCTACGGCCGGGTGGGGTGATGGCCCTGTCCATGGTCGAGGCCGATGTGGACGACTTCACGATTCCGTTCCTGGGCAACTCGATCCGGGTATCGGGTTTCCTGCGTGAGGACCTGCGCCGTGTCGTGCGCGACGCCGGTTTCGACATCGCCGGGGAGGATTCCTACGCGTACGCCCCGGCCAGTACGGACGTACCACCTGAGATCCAGCTCTTTCTGCACCTGCGACGCGCTTGAGACGCAGCGGGTCAGGCGCGTCGCACCGGCGCGCTTGACACGCGGCGCGTCGGGCGCGCAGCCCCGGACGGATGGAATCCCACGCGTGACGGAGCACCCAACCTCCCACCACCTGCGGCAGCCGGTCCCGCCTGCCGCTCCTTCGGCGTCCCCTGCGCGGGGCCCGGGCTCCTCGCCGCTGGGCGGGGTGCCGGATCCGCGCAGCGCCCTCCAGCAGCCGGGAGCGGCGGGCTTCGCTCCGCTGCCCGGGGCCGGTTTCGCCGTGCGCGGTGAGAACGGCGCGGACGCCGGGCCGCCGGACGCCCCGCTGGTCACGGCCGGTACCGGGCCGGGCGGCGGCGAGCCGGTCGCGGGCCACGGCCGTCCCCGTACAGCCGGCGGTCACGCCCCGTACGACGACGGGCTGGCGGCGCGCGGCGCGGTCGGCGGGGCGCAGCCGCCGGAGCAGGGCGAGCCGCGCCCCGGTGAGCCGCGGCCGGGCACCGGCCACGTCCCGGCCGAGGGCATCGGGCGGCCACGGGAGGGCGGCCGGTCGCGGCCGCCGGCCGACGGCGGGGCGGCCGGCGCGTTCGTACCGCCGCCCGCGGGTGAGACGGGCGGCGCGGCGCCGGTGCCTCCGGCGCGGGCGGGCCATCCGGGCGAGGGTGACGAGGCGGCGGCCGCCCGGCAGGCGGGCGGGGACCGGCTGCGGTTCATCGGCGCGGCCACCCGGCGGATCGCCCGCGGTATCGATCTGGACGAGATCGTGCTGGGGCTCTGCCGGGCGACGGTCCCGACGTTCGCCGACGCGATCCTGGTGTATCTGCGCGATCCGCTGCCGGTCGGCGACGAGCGGCCGGCCGAGCCGATGGTGCTGCGGCTGCGGCGTACCGACCGGATCCCGGCGGAGCCGGACACCAACGGCATCCGGCTGCCGGTGCTGCCCGCGCAGCCCGACCTGGGCCCGGCGATGGGCGGCAGCGCGGCCGAGCTGGCCGAGGTGCTGGCCGGCGGGCCGCTGGCGGAGGTGTTGCGCGGGGTGCGGCCGCTCTTCGGCGACGTCCCGGCGGCGCGGACGGCGCTGCCGGAGCTGCTGGGCGACGACACGCAACTGCCGGGCGGGCGCCGGGTGATCCTGGCGCCGCTGCGCGGCCGCCGTCGGGTGATCGGCGCGGCGGTGTTCCTGCGCCGCCCGGACCGCCCGGCGTTCGAGGGCGACGATCTGCTGGTCGCGGCGCAGCTGGCGACGCACACCGCGCTCGGTGTGGACAAGGCGGTGCTCTACGGCCGCGAGGCGTACATCGCCGACGCGCTCCAGCGCACGATGCTGCCGGACTCGCTGCCGCAGCCCACCGGCGTCCGCCTGGCCAGTCGTTATCTGCCCGCCGCGGAGACGGCGCGGGTGGGCGGCGACTGGTACGACGCGATTCCGCTGCCGGGCAGCCGGGTGGCGCTGGTCGTCGGGGACGTCATGGGGCATTCGATGACGTCGGCGGCGATCATGGGGCAGCTGCGGACGACGGCGCAGACGCTGGCCGGGCTGGACCTGCCGCCGCAGGAGGTGCTGCACCACCTCGACGAGCAGGCGCAGCGGCTGGGTTCGGACCGCATGGCGACCTGCCTGTACGCGGTGTACGACCCGGTGGCGCACCGCATCATCGTGGCGAACGCGGGGCATCCGCCGCCCGTCATGCTGCACCGCGGCGGCCGGGCGGAGGTGCTGCGGGTCCCGGCGGGCGCACCGATCGGGGTCGGCGGCGTGGACTTCGAGGCGGTGGAGCTGGACGCCCCGGCCGGTGCCACGCTGGTGCTCTACACCGACGGTCTGGTGGAGTCGCGGATCCGGGACGTGTGGACGGGCATCGAGCAGCTGCGGGAGCGGCTGGCGGAGACGGCGCGGCTGACGGGCCCGAATCCCCCGCCGCTGGAGCCGCTCTGCGACGAGGTCCTGGACATGCTCGGGCCCGGCGACCGCGACGACGACATCGCGTTGCTGGCGGCGAGATTCGACGGGATAGCACCCAGCGATGTCGCCTACTGGTATCTCGACCCGAAGGCCCAGACGGCGGGGCAGGCGCGCCGGCTGGCCCGGCGGGCGCTGTCGCGCTGGGGCCTGGAGGAGCTGACGGATCAGGTGGAGCTGCTGGTCAGCGAGGTGGTGACCAATGCGGTGCGGTATGCGGAGCGGCCGGTGACGCTGCGGCTGCTGCGCACGGATGTGCTGCGCTGCGAGGTCGGCGACGACGTCCCGCAGCTGCCGCGGCTGCGGCAGGCCCGCCCGTCGGACGAGGGCGGGCGCGGTCTGTATCTCGTCAACCGTATGGCGCGGCGCTGGGGCGCCACCCGGCTGAGCATGGGCAAGGTCGTCTGGTTCGAGCTGTCGATGCCGCCGGGCGCCGGTCCGCGCTGATCACCCGGCCGGGCGCGGAGGCGTCCGGCGGGCCGAGGGCCCCGTCCGGGCAGCCGGGCGGGGCCCTCGGCCGTGCGGGTGCGCCCAGGCGGCGCCGTCGGTCCAGGGTTGCCGACATGCCGTCGGCGGCGTTGACTGCTTGGGTGGACAAAAGGGACTGACTGACCCCCTCACTCCCTCACTCCCCCGTCGAAACGGAGGCGCTCCTCCATGTCCAGGCCCGCGCAGAACGTCCCGCACACGACGAACAACGTCGGCATCCCGATCGAGAGCGACGAGAACTCGCTGACCATCGGCCCCGACGGCCCGATCGCGCTGCACGACCACTACCTGATCGAGAAGATGGCCCTGTTCAACAGGGAACGGGTCCCCGAGCGGGTGGTGCACGCCAAGGGCAGCGGCGCGTACGGCACCTTCCAGGTCACCAACGACGTCAGCCAGTTCACCAAGGCGGATCTCTTCCAGCCGGGCAAGACAACCGAGATGCTGGCCCGCTTCTCGACCGTCGCCGGTGAGCAGGGATCCCCCGACACCTGGCGCGACCCGCGTGGCTTCGCCCTGAAGTTCTACACCGAGCAGGGCAACTACGACCTGGTCGGCAACAACACCCCGGTCTTCTTCGTCCGCGACACGATCAAGTTCCAGGACTTCATCCGCTCGCAGAAGCGCCGCCCGGACAACGGGCTGCGCGACAACGACATGCAGTGGGACTTCTGGACGCTGCAGCCGGAATCCGCGCACATGGTCACCTGGCTGATGGGCGACCGCGGCATCCCCAAGACGTACCGGCACATGAACGGCTACGGCTCGCACACGTACATGTGGGTCAACGCCGGAGGGGAGAAGTTCTGGATCAAGTACCACTTCAAGACCGACCAGGGCATCGACTTCCTCACGCAGGCGGACGCCGACCGGCTGGCCGGTGAGGACGCCGACGTCCACCGCCGGGACCTCCACGACGCGATCGAGAGCGGCAACGCCCCCTCCTGGACGCTGTATGTGCAGGTCATGCCGTTCGACGACGCGCCGGACTACCGGTTCAACCCGTTCGATCTGACGAAGGTGTGGCCGCACGGCGACTACCCGCTGATCGAGGTCGGGCGGATGACGCTGAACCGGAACCCGGAGGACTACTTCATCCACATCGAGCAGGCGGCGTTCGAACCGTCGAACCTCGTGCCGGGGATCGGCCCGTCGCCGGACAAGATGCTGCTGGGGCGGCTGTTCTCGTACCCGGACACGCACCGGTACCGGATCGGCCCGAACTACGCCCAGCTGCCGCCGAACCGGGCGCACGTCCCGGTCCACTCGTACGCCAAGGACGGACCGATGCGGTTCGATCCGTCGCGGGCGGCCCGGCCGTACGCACCGAACTCGTACGGAGGCCCGGCGGCCGCCGCCCAGGAGGGCACGGACCCGGTGGGCTGGGCCGCCGCCGGTGAGCTGGTCCGGGAGGCGTACACCAAGCGCCGGGAGGACGACGACTTCGGGCAGCCGGGGACGCTGGTCCGCAAGGTGCTGGACGACGCGGCGCGTGAGCGGCTGGTGGGCAATGTCGCCGGGCATCTGCGGGGCGGCGTCAGCAAGCCGGTGCTGGAGCGGGCGCTGCAGTACTGGCGCAACGTCGACAAGGAGATCGGCGACCGGATCGCCAAGAAGGTCAACGGCGGCTGACCCGCCGCCGTACGGCCGCGGCCCCCGCCTCGTGGGTACGAGGCGGGGGCCGCGGGCCGTACGGGAGGGCCGGTCAGTTCAGCCCGTTGAGACCGTCGACGGTGCCGCCGGGGCCGTTGCCCCCACCGCCGCCGCCACCGGTGCCGTTGGTGCCGCCGGTGCCCTGGCCGCCGTTGGCGCCGCCCGGGCCGCCGGTGGTGCCGCCGTTGGTACCGCCGGTGCCGGGGTCGGTCGGCGTCGAGCCGGTGCCGGTGGGCGTCGGGTCGCCGGAGTCGGTCGGCGTCGGGTCGGTGGACGGCGTGCCCGACGGGCTCTCCGTATCGGTCGGGGTGCCGGACGGCGACTCCGACGGCGGCGTGGTGGTGTCCGTCGGGGGCGGCGGGGCCACGCCCATGCCCGAGTCGGCGTCCAGGTCGAAGGTGGCACCGGCGCCGGAGCCGAGCGCCGCCGCGTTGTAGGCGGCCCACACCTGCGCCGGGTAGCCGCCACCGTTGACGCGGCCGCCGCCACCGGCGCCGCGGAGGGTGACCTGCTTACCGCCCTCGCCCTCGCCGAACATGCCGACGGCGGTGACCAGCTTGGGCGTGTAGCCGACGAACCACGCCGACTTGTTGTCGTCGGAGGTGCCGGTCTTGCCCGCCGCCTGGTACGTGGTGTCCTGCACCGCCGTGGCCGTACCGTCGTCGACCACGCCGCGCAGCACGGAGGTGACGGTGTCGGCGGTCTTGCGGCTCAGCACCTGATCGCCGATCGGGTCGGGCAGGTCCGGCTCCGGGTCGGTGGCGTGCTCGGCCTTGGTGACCAGGGTCGGGGTGACCTTCCGGCCGTGGTTGTCGAAGGTCGCGTAGACGCCGGCCATCTGGACCGGGCTGGCGCCCATGGAGCCGAGGGTCATGGCGGGCTGGACGTCCATCCGGGCGCCGTTCATGCCCAGCGAGGTCGCGGTCTTCTTCAGGCTGTCGAGGCCGACATCGGCGCCCATCTGCGCGAACACCGAGTTGACGGAGTTGTTCATCGCCTTCTGGACGGTGATGTTGCCGTAGCTGCGCTGGTCCTCGTTGGGCGGCGCGAACGGGGCGGTGCCGCCGGTGACCGGGCGCCGGTTGGTGCCGTCGTAGACGGTGTCGGGCGTGATCGGGCGGCCGTCCTGGGTGGTGGCGTGGTTCTCCAGGGCGGTGGCGAGGATCAGCGGCTTGAAGGTGGAGGCCGGCTGGTAGTCCTGGCGCGTCGCGTTGTTGATGTAGTGCTGGGTGTATCCGGCGCCGCCGTACATCGCGACGATGTGGCCGGTGGCCGGGTCGACGGAGGCGGCGCCGAGTTGGGCGTTCCGGTCGGCCTCGCGCAGCTTGGGGTCGAGGTCGGCGGTCAGCTTGCGCTTGACGGCCTGCTCCAGGGCGAGCTGCTTGTCCTTCTCGATGCCGAGGGTGACGGTCCAGCCGCCCAGCTCGAACTTCTTCTCGTCGACGCCGTGGGCGAAGAGTTCGTCCTTGGCAGCCTTGACGAGATAGCCGGTGGCACCGGTCAGCCCTTCCTGGGGCTTGGGGTCCTTCGGGATGTCGAACTTCTGCTTGTCCCGCTCGGCCTGGGTGAGCCACTTCATCTCGACCATGTTGTCGAGGGTGTAGGCCCAGCGGGCCTTGGCGCGCTTCTTGCCGTCGGGGGTGGCGAGCGCCCAGTCGTACTGGTTGGGGGCCTGGAGCAGCGAAGCGAGGTAGGCGCCCTGCGAGACGGTGAGGTGGTCGGCGTCCTTGCGGTAGTACGCCTGGGCGGCGGCCTGGATGCCGTAGGCGCCGCGGCCGTAGTAGCTGGTGTTGAGGTAGCCGTCGAGGATCTCCGACTTCGACTTCTCGTTGTCGACCTTGAGGGAGATCACGATCTCCTGGAGCTTGCGGGAGACCGTCTGCTCCTGGGAGAGGTAGTAGTTCTTGACGTACTGCTGGGTGATCGTGGAGCCACCCTGCTTGCCCTCGCCCTGGAGGGTCTTGAAGATGCCGCGGAAGGTGCCCTTGAGGTCGATGCCGTGGTCGTCGTAGAAGGTCTTGTTCTCGGCGGCGACGAAGGCGTGCTGCACCTCCAGGGGCACCTGGCTGAGCGGGACGCTCTCGCGGTTGAGCTTGCCGGTGCGGGCGAGCACCTTGCCGTCGGCGTACTTGTAGACGTTGCTCTGCGCGGTGGCGAGTTCGGTGCCCGCCGCGGGGACGTCGACGTAGAAGTACAGGCCGAAGGCGGCGGCTATGCCGAGCAGGCATATCCCGAAGAAGGTGCCGAGCATCTTCTTCCAGGTGAAGAGGCGGCGTATCCGGCCCTTCGGGCGTCGGGGCCCGGCCCCGCGGCTCCCCTGCCGCGCTCGTGTCGCGTCCGCTCGGCCCATGGCTCCTGTCACTTTCGTCGTACCGCCCCCCGCTGGGTCAGCTGTTGAAGCTAACACCGCATCTGCCCCCAAATGCTCATCGATCAAGGGGTTTTCCTACGTGACAAAGAGCACCTGACGCGACGGAACCGCGGACGGGGTTGCGCATCGACCAGGTCGGAGCGTTAAAGTGATATCACTTTGATGAGTCGGTGAAATCGCGCCGGGGACCGTCCGGACGCGCCGCCGACCCCGCGTCCGGCACGCCGGACGCGCCACGAGAAACGGGGCTCCCATGTCCGAGACCACATCCACCACCCCGCCCAGAGAGGGTGCGCCGCTCGCCGACGCGCCCGAGATGCCGGCCCCGCAGGTCCGTGAGAAGACCGCGCACAGCATCCCGGGCGGTCTGGCGCTGCTGCTGACGACGCTCGGCCTCTTCCTCGGTATCGCCATGATCATCGGCGGCGGGGTCGCCGGTTCGGGCGGCAGCTCCGGGCTCGCCGCCGCGCTGATCATCGTCGGCATCCTGACGCTGCTGACCTCGATGTTCTGCATGACGGGCGTGAAGATGGTGGCGCCGGGCGAGGCGCGGGTGATCCAGCTCTTCGGCCGGTACGTCGGCACCATCCGCACCGACGGCCTGCGCTGGGTCAACCCGCTGACCAGCGCCCGGAAGATCTCCACCCGGGTGCGGAACCACGAGACCGCGGTGCTGAAGGTCAACGACGCGTACGGCAACCCGATCGAGCTGGCGTCGATCGTCGTCTGGCAGGTCGAGGACACCGCACAGGCGCTCTTCGAGGTGGACGACTTCCTGGAGTTCGTCTCGACCCAGACCGAGGCGGCGGTCCGTCACATCGCGATCGAGTACCCCTACGACGCGCACGACGAGGACGCCCTGTCGCTGCGCGGCAACGCCGAGGAGATCACCGAGAAGCTCGCCGCCGAACTGACCGCGCGGGTACAGGCGGCCGGCGTGCGGATCATCGAGTCCCGCTTCAGCCACCTCGCCTACGCGCCCGAGATCGCCTCGGCGATGCTCCAGCGGCAGCAGGCCGGTGCGGTGGTCGCGGCGCGGCAGCAGATCGTCGAGGGCGCGGTCGGCATGGTCGAGCAGGCGCTGGTGCGCATCAGCGAGCAGGGCATCGTCGAGCTGGACGAGGAGCGCAAGGCCTCCATGGTCGGCAATCTGATGGTGGTGCTGTGCGGTGACCGCGCCGCCCAGCCGGTACTGAACACGGGCTCGCTCTACCAGTGAGTGACGAGAGCCCCGAGGGACCGGGCGGCGGCGCCCGCAGGCCCGCGCGACGGCCGCAGCAGCGCAAGCAGGTGCTGCTGCGGCTGGACCCGCTGATCCACGACGCACTGGCCCGCTGGGCCGGCGACGAACTCCGCAGCACCAACGCGCAGGTCGAGTTCCTGCTGCGGAAGGCACTGGCGGACGCGGGCCGGCTGCCGCGCGGCACGGGCGGGCCGCCCCGTCGGGGACGGCCGCCGAAGGCGCCGGAGACGGGCCCGGACGAGGCGGCGGACTGACCGCCGCACCGGGCGGCCCACCGCCGGGCCGCGTCGGCCGCCCCCGGGCCGCACCGGCCGCCCCCGGGTCACCACCGGGCCACCGGGCCACCGGGCCACCGGGCCACCGGGCCACCCGGACGGGGCGCCCTCCCCACCCCACCCCTCCTCTATACACACAATGTATACACCTCATGTAGAGTGCGGCGCATGCTCCCAGGACGCACCTTGCCCGCACCTCCGGAGGCCCGCCCATGACCCCGTCCGGCTCACTGCTCCACGCCGGTGATCTGTACAAGGCGTACGGCGCGACGCCCGCGCTGGACGGCGCGGAGTTCTCCATCCACCCCGGTGAGGTCGTCGCCGTCCTCGGCCCGTCCGGCTCCGGCAAGTCGACACTGCTGCACTGCCTGGCGGGGATCGTCCGGCCGGACCGCGGCACCGTCCGCTACGCCGACCGCGATCTGACGACGATGAGCGACGCCGAACGCAGCGCCCTGCGCCGCAGCGACTTCGGCTTCGTCTTCCAGTTCGGCCAACTCGTCCCCGAACTCACCTGCCTGGAGAACGTCGCCCTCCCGATGCGGCTGGCCGGTACGGCCCGGAAGGCGGCCGAGGCGCAGGCCCGCGACTGGCTGGAGCGGCTGGAGGTGGACCCCGTCGCCGGGCGCCGCCCCGGTGAGGTCTCCGGCGGCCAGGGCCAGCGCGTCGCCGTCGCCCGTGCCCTGGCCACCCGCCCCCGCGTCCTCTTCGCCGACGAACCGACCGGCGCCCTGGACTCCCTCAACGGCGAACGTGTCATGGGCCTGCTCACCGAGGCCGCCCGCTCCACCCGGGCGGCCGTCGTCCTCGTCACCCACGAGACCCGCGTCGCCGCCTACTCCGACCGCGAGGTCACCGTCCGCGACGGCAAGGTCAGGGAAGCGGTGACCGCCGTATGACGCGCCCACCGCACCGGCAGCCCGCGCCGCCGCACGGCCCGGCGGTCTGGCTCCGCGACCTCGGCATGGGGCTGCGGTTCGCCGCCGCCGGGGGCCGCGAGGGCTGGACCCGTACGGCGCTGACCGCCGTCGGTGTCGGCCTCGGCGTCCTGCTGCTGCTCGGCGCCGCGTCGGTGCCGCACCTCATGGAGGGCCGCCACGAACGCTCCATGGCCCGGCAGATCCTCAACGGCGGCGCCCCGCCGGCCGCCTCCGCCCGCACCGTGGTCGCCACGGACGACGCCACCACCTTCCACGACCAGCGGGTCTTCGGCCTCCGGCTGCACCCCGAGGGCCCCGAAGCCCCGCTCCCGCCGGGCATCACCGCGTACCCGCGCCCCGGCACGATGGCGGTCTCGCCCGCCCTGCGCTCCCTGCTCTCCTCACCCGAGGGGGCCCTGCTGCGCGAGCGGCTGCCGTACGTGATCACCGGCACCATCGCCGACTCCGGACTGGTCGGCCCGAAGGAGCTGGCGTACTACCTGACCAGCGACGTCCCCCTGAAAGCGGAGGACGGCTTCCGGCTGACCCACTTCGGCGCCGACTCCCTCGGCGACCAGCCGATGAGCCCGACGCTGCTGATGCTGATCCTCATCGCGTGCGTGGTGCTGCTGATGCCGGTGGCGGTCTTCATCGCCACCGCGATCCGCTTCGGCGGGGACCGCCGCGACCGGCGGCTGGCCGCGCTCCGGCTGGTCGGCGCGGACATCGCCACCACCCGCCGGATCGCCGCGGGCGAGGCCCTCTTCGGCGCGCTGTGCGGACTGGCGCTGGGCACCGTGCTGTTCCTCCTCTGCCGGATGAACGCGGGCTCCGTCACGCTCTGGGACATCAACGCCTTCCCCTCCGACGTGACGCCGCTCCCGGCGCTGGCCGCGCTGATCGCGGTGGCCGTGCCGGTCGCCGCCCTCGCCGTCACCCTCTTCACGCTGCGCGGCGTCGCCATCGAACCACTCGGCGTGGCCCGCGGCCGTACGGTCCGGCGCCGGCGGCTGTGGTGGCGGCTCCCGCTGCTGATCGGCGGCCCGGCGCTGCTGTTGCTGAGCGGACCGCTCGACCCGCGGGCGCGCGGCGTCGGCGCCTATCCGGCAGCGGTGGGCGCGGCGCTCACGCTGTGCGGGGTCACGGCCGTGCTGCCGTGGGTGATCGAGGCGGTCGTGGGCCGGCTCGGGCGCGGGCCGGTCGCCTGGCAGCTCGCCGTCCGCAGGCTCCAGTTGAGCGGCGGCACCGCGGCCCGCGCGGTCAGCGGCATCTGCGTCGCGGTGGCCGGGGCCCTGGCGCTGCAGCTGCTGGTCTCCGCGCTCCAGACCGACTTCGTCACGCGCACCGGGCAGGACTCCGGCCGGGCCCAGATGTCCGTGTCGCTGCCGGAGTCCACCGGCGCCGCGCTCCGCCGCGCCGCCACCCGGCTGGCCGAGGCACCGGGCGTCCGCACCGCCCGCACGCTGGTCCAGTCGACCGTGACCCGCCCCGGCCCGCTGCGCAAGGGTGAGGAGTACCCGCCCGGCGCCCCGGTGATCGTCGGCGACTGCGCCGCGCTGCGCGAGGTGGCGGAGACCGGCCCCTGCCACGACGGCGACGCCTTCCTCGCCACCCGCGGCGGTCTCGCGGTCGACGCCGCGGCGGTCCGCGAGTCCGCCCGCCCCGGCGGCAAGGTCCTGCTCAACGCCGACGGGGACACCGGCAAGCCGCACGGCACGCCCCGCCTGTGGACCGTCCCGCAGCAGACCCGCGAGGTCACCGCCCGCAAGGACCCGACGGGCAACCTCACGCTCGGCGTCCTCGCCACCCCCGGCGCCCTCGACACCACCCGGCTCCAGGCTCCGTGGGCGCACATCCTGATCCGTACGGATCCGGGGGTGCCCGACGCCGAGGAGTACGTCCGCAACGCCGCCGCCGAGCTGGGCCCGGGCGCGTCCGCCACGACGGTGCGCGACACCGAGAGCGACGCCCAGTACGCCAGCGTGCACACCGGCCTGCTGCTCGGCTCGACCGTGACGATGGCGCTGGTCGCCGCCGGGCTGCTGGTCACCACCGTGGAGCAACTGCGCGAGCGGCGGCGGCTGCTGTCGGTGCTGGTCGCCTTCGGCACCCGCCGCTCCACCCTCGCCTGGTCGGTGCTGTGGCAGACCGCGGTGCCGATCGTGCTGGGGCTCGTCCTGGCGGTCGCCGCCGGTCTGGGGCTCGGCGCCGGGCTGCTGCGGAACGCGGGCAAGGCCGCGTACGACTGGTCGGCGATCTGGCCGCTGCCGCTCGCCGGGGGCCTGCTGGTCCTCCTCGTCACGCTGCTCAGCCTGCCGTCGCTGTGGCGGCTGATGCGCCCGGACGGCCTGCGGACCGAGTGAGCGCACCGCCCTACGGAACCCGCCCCGCGCGCCCCGGCCACCGGGCCGCGCGGGGCGTTCCGGTGCCCGTGGCGGGTACGTATGAATCGAGCGTATACACCCCGGATACACCCACGACGTAAGGTGGTCGCCATGTCAATCGGTCATACGCTGCTGGGCCTCCTGGAGTCCGGTCCCCGCCATGGCTACGACCTCAAGCGGGCCTTCGACGAGCACTTCGGGCACGACCGTCCGCTGCACTACGGCCAGGTCTACTCGACGATGTCCCGGCTGCTGAAGAACGGTCTGGTCGAGGTGGACGGCGTCGAGGCCGGTGCGGGCCCCGAGCGCAAGCGGTACGCGATCACGGACGCCGGCGTCACGGACGTCGGGCAGTGGCTCAGCCGCCCGGAGAAGCCGGAGCCGTATCTCCAGTCGACGCTCTACACCAAGGTCGTCCTCGCGCTGATGACCGGGCGCGACGCCGCCGAACTGCTCGACACCCAGCGGGCCGAGCATCTGCGGCTGATGCGCGGGCTCACCGAGCGCAAGCGTCAGGGCGACCTCGCCGACCAGCTGATCTGCGACCATGCGCTCTTCCACCTGGAGGCGGACCTGCGCTGGCTGGAGCTGACCGCGGCCCGCCTCGACGGCCTGGCGCAGACGGTGGACGGATGACGCCCGAGGGTTCGCTGCTCGCCGCGAGCGACCTGCACAAGGCGTACGGCGCGACGCCCGCGCTGGACGGCGCGGAGTTCTCCATCCACCCCGGTGAGGTCGTCGCGGTCCTCGGCCCGTCCGGCTCCGGCAAGTCGACACTGCTGCACTGCCTGGCGGGGATCGTCCGGCCGGACCGCGGCACCGTCCGCTACGCCGACCGCGATCTGACGACGATGAGCGACGCCGAGCGCAGCGCCCTGCGCCGCAGCGACTTCGGCTTCGTCTTCCAGTTCGGCCAGCTCGTCCCCGAACTCACCTGCCTGGAGAACGTCGCCCTCCCGCTCCGCCTCAACGGCGCCCGCCGCAAGGAGGCGGAGCGGCAGGCGCGGGAGTGGCTGGAGCGGCTGGAGGTGGAGGACGTGCACAGGCAGCGCCCCGGCGAGGTCTCCGGCGGCCAGGGCCAGCGCGTCGCCGTCGCCCGCGCCCTCGCCACCCGCCCCCGCGTGGTCTTCGCCGACGAGCCCACGGGCGCGCTGGACTCCCTCAACGGCGAACGCGTGATGACGCTGCTGACCGACGCCGCCCGCGAGACGCAGGCGGCCGTCGTCCTCGTCACCCACGAGACCCGCGTCGCCGCCTACTCCGACCGTGAGATCACCGTCCGCGACGGCACGGTGAAGGACCTGCTGGCGGGCTTGCGGTGAGTTCCACGGGCGCGCCCGTGCCCGTCCGGGCGCGCGGCTGGTGCCGCGATCTGGCCATGGGCATACGGTTCGCCGCCGGCGGCGGCCGCGAGGGCTGGACCCGTACGGCGCTGACCGCGGTCGGCGTGGCCCTCGGCGTCGCCGTGCTGCTGATCGGCGCGTCCGTACCGACGCTGATGAACGCCTGGCACGGCCGCGAGAAGGCCCGCGAGAACTTCGGCCAGCTGCACGAACCGCCGCGCGGCGACACCACGGTGCGCTACGCGAGCGCCGACACCGTCTTCCACGGCGCGCCGATCCGGGGCCGGCTGGTCCGGCCCGACGGCGCGCATCCGCCGGTGCCGCCCGGCATGGACCATCTGCCAGGCCCCGGCGAGATGCGGGTCTCCCCGGCGCTCAAGGAGCTGCTCGCCGAGCCGGGCAGCGCCCTGCTCCGCCAACGGCTCCCGTACAAGATCGTCGGCACCATCGGTGACGCGGGGCTCCAGGGCCCGGCGGAGCTGACCTATGTCGCGGGCAGCGCGACGCTGCGCCCGCCCGCCGGGTACCGCATCGACCACTTCGGCAAGAGCTGGACCCCGCGGCCGCTGACCCCGCAGGGCACCCTGCTGGTGATCATGACGTGTGTGGCGCTGCTGACGCCGGTGACGGTCTTCATCGGTACGTCCGCACGGTTCGGCCACGACCAGCGCGAACGGCGGCTGGCGGCGCTGCGGCTGCTCGGCTCGGACATCGCCACCACCCGCCGGATCGCCGCCGGTGAGGCGCTGTTCGGCTCGCTGCTGGGGCTGGCGGGCGGCGCCGCGTTGTTCCTCGCCGCCCGGGGGACCGCCGGGTCGATCACCCTGTGGGACATCAACGTCTTCCCCGCCGACATCCGGCCCGGCGCGCTGCCCGCCGCGCTGATCGCCGTCCTCGTCCCGGCCGTCTCGGTCCTGGTGACGCTGTTCGCGCAGCGCGGGGTGACGGTCGATCCGCTCGGTGTGGTGCACCGGCGGCCCGCGCCGCGCCGTCGGCTGTGGTGGCGGCTGCTGCCACCGGCGCTGGGCCTGGCGCTGCTGGTCCCGATGCTCCGGCAGCAGAACTGGGTCGACTCCGCCGCCAACACCACGAAGCTGGCCGCCGGTTCGATGCTGCTGCTGTTCGGCGTCACGGCGCTGCTGCCGTGGCTGGTCGAGGCGGTGGTGGGCCGGTTGCGCGGCGGCCCGGTCCCCTGGCAGTTGGCCATCCGCCGGCTCCAGGTCTCCGGCGCTTCGGCGACCCGCGCGGTCAGCGGCATCACCGTCGCGGTGGCCGGGGCCATCGCCATCCACATGCTCTTCACGGGCATGCAGGACGGCTTCGCCCAGGCGTACGCCCGCTCCGGCGCGCTGCCCCGGCTCGGCTACACCGCCCAGGCCGAGAGCTGGCAGCAGACCGAACGGGCGCTCGCCGCGGTGCGCGCCACGCCGGGGGCGACCGATGCCCACGGCGTCATCGAGGGCACCGTGGGCGTCCTGCACAACAGCGACACTTTCCAGAACCTCGCCGTCGGCAGCTGCGCCGAACTGCGCCGGGTGGCCGCGCTGGACTCCTGCCGCGACGGCGACGTCTTCGCGGCGCAGGGCCCCGGCGCCAGGGCGGTCCGGCCCGGCACCGTCCTCGACCTCAACCCGCCGTTCGCCCCCGAGGACCGCACCACCCCGCGCCCGTGGACGCTCCCCGCCGACGCCCGCACGGCCCGGCTGCTGCACACCGGCGACGGGCCGGACGACCACCGCTACGACATCCTGGCCACCCCCTCCACCGTCGACATCCGCCGCCTGGGCATGGGCGACATGGCGCTGCGCGTCGGCTTCGACCGCGCCGTCCCCGACGCCGTCGAACGGATCCGCACCACGATGGCGCGGACCACCCCGACGCCGTACGAGACCTCCGCGGTGGACAACCCGCACGACCGGGCCTACTCCGGCGTCCGCAACGGGCTGTTCGCCGCCGCCGCGGTCACCCTGCTGCTGATCGGCGCGGGCCTGATCATCTCGACGGTGGAACAGCTCCACGAGCGCCGCCGGGTCCTCTCCTCGCTCCACGCCTTCGGGGTGCGCCGCTCCGGTCTTGGCTGGTCGGTCCTGTGGCAGACGGCGGTCCCGGTCCTGCTCGGGCTGGCGCTCGCGGTCGGCTGCGGTCTGCTGCTGGGCACGCTGCTGCTGCGGATGATCCACGCGGAGATACAGGTCGACTGGCCGGTGGTGGCCGGTATGGCGGGCATCGGCGGCGGCGTGATCCTCTTCGTCACGGCCCTGAGCCTGCCGCCGCTGTGGCGGATGATGCGCCCGGAGGGGCTGCGGACGGAGTGAAGCGCGCCGGTCCGGTGGTGCCGGAGCCCGCCGGACCGGTACGGCCCCGGGCCCGGACCGGTTACGCCGCTTCCGCCCCCGCCTCCACCATCCGCACCGGCAGCCCCCTCAGCGCCACCCGGAGCGCCGCCGCGAACTCCTCGAACTCGCGCTGGCGGGCCGCGCCGCTCCGCATCGCCAGCGCGATCCGCCGGGCGGGCGCCGGGTCGGCGAAGTACCCGGTGGTCAGCGCGTCGTTGCGGGCGGTCTCCACGCGCAGCGCGGTGCGCGGCAGCAGCGTCACACCGAGCCCGCCGGCCACCAGCTGCACCAGCGTCGACAGGCCCGCCGCGCTGGTCGTCACCGGCGCCCCCTCCTCGCGGCCGGCCTCACGGCAGATGTCGAGGGCCTGGTCGCGCAGGCAGTGCCCCTCGTCGAGCAGCAGCAGATCCAGCTCCTTGAGCGCCTCGCGGGGGATGTCACCGCGCCCGCCCAGCCAGTGCTCCTTCGGCGCGACCAGGACGAAGTCCTCGTCGAACAGCGGAAGTTCGGTGATCTGTGGGACGCCGAGCGGCACCGCGAGCAGCAGCAGGTCGAGCCGCCCGTGCCCGAGCCCGTCCAGCAGCGAGGCGGTCTGCTCCTCGTGGACCTGGAGATCGAGGTCGGGGTAGGCGTCGTGGACCAGCCGCAGGACCGTCGGCAGCAGATACGGCGCGACGGTGGGGATCACCCCGAGCCGCAGCGTCCCGGTGAACGGCGCTCGGGCCGCCTCCGCCTCCTCCAGCAGATCGCCGACGGCCGCCAGCACCGCCCGCGCCCGCGCCGCGACGCGCTCCCCGGCGGTGGAGAGCAGCACCTTGCGGGTGGTCCGCTCCAGCAGTTGGACGCCGAGCGTCTCCTCCAGCGCCGACACCGCACCGGACAGCGCGGGCTGGCTCATCCCGATCTCGGCCGCGGCCTCCCGGAAGTGCAGATGCTCGGCGACCGCGACGAAGGCCCGCAGCTGCGCCAGGCTCGGCTGCCGCGCCCGTCCCCCGCTCGCCGGCGACGCCACTGATAACCACCTCCGATCAACACATTCCAGTCTACGGAGCCACCGCCCGGACCCACCGGCTCGGCCTCCTGCGCAGCGGCCCCCACCCCCGTACGCCGATTTTCGGCGCCCCGACACCGCTCACCGGGACACGGCACACCATCCGAACAGCACTGATAACCGCACCCAATCAACATCAACAACTCTGGCTATTTCCCTGATCAATGCTCCGTATGGCACTGTGTTATCCGTCCAACCCTCAAGGAATGCCCCAAAAGGGACTTCCGGTGTTGCAAGGAGAGCGCGTGCTCACTGTCGGTGACAAGTTCCCCGAGTTCGACCTGACCGCCTGCGTTTCGCTCGAGTCCGGCAAGGAGTTCGAGCAGATCAACCACAAGACCTACGAAGGCAAGTGGAAGATCGTCTTCGCGTGGCCGAAGGACTTCACCTTCGTGTGCCCCACCGAGATCGCCGCCTTCGGCAAGCTGAACGACGAGTTCGCCGACCGTGACGCCCAGATCCTCGGCTTCTCCGGCGACTCCGAGTTCGTGCACCACGCCTGGCGCAAGGACCACCCGGACCTGACCGACCTGCCCTTCCCGATGCTCGCCGACTCGAAGCACGAGCTCATGCGCGACCTGGGCATCGAGGGCGAGGACGGCTTCGCGCAGCGCGCCGTCTTCATCGTCGACCAGAACAACGAGATCCAGTTCACGATGGTGACCGCCGGCTCCGTCGGCCGTAACCCCAAGGAGGTCCTGCGGGTCCTCGACGCCCTGCAGACCGACGAGCTGTGCCCCTGCAACTGGTCCAAGGGCGACGAGACCCTCGACCCGGTCGCGCTCCTCTCGGGCGAGTGAGCTGATCCCTCATGGCTCTCGATGAACTGAAGTCCGCAGTCCCGGACTTCGCCAAGGACCTGAAGCTGAACCTCGGCTCGGTCATCGGCAACAGCGACCTCCCGCAGCAGCAGCTGTGGGGCACCGTCCTGGCCTGCGCGATCGCCTCGCGCTCGCCGAAGGTGCTCCGCGAGCTGGAGCCGGAGGCCAAGGCCAACCTCTCCCCCGAGGCGTACCAGGCCGCCAAGTCCGCCGCCGCCGTCATGGCGATGAACAACGTGTTCTACCGGACCCGGCACCTGCTGTCGGACCCGGAGTACGGCACGCTGCGCGCCGGTCTGCGGATGAACGTCATCGGCAACCCGGGCGTGGACAAGGTCGACTTCGAGCTGTGGTCGCTGGCCGTCTCGGCCATCAACGGCTGCGGTATGTGCCTCGACTCGCACGAGCAGGTGCTCCGCAAGGCCGGTGTGGACCGCGAGACGATCCAGGAGGCCGTCAAGATCGCCGCCGTCCTCCAGGCCGTCGGCGCCACCCTCGACGCCGAGGCCGCGCTGGCGGAGTAATCCCGCCCGCGCACCCGCGCACAGCGAAGAAGCCCCGTGGACCGGTCGGTCCACGGGGCTTCTTCGCGTCCTCGAAGCCGTCGGTCAGTCCTGCGGCGGCCGCCGCGCCGGTGTCGGCGCCACCTCGATCGCCGTGGCGCCCCGTGGCTGCGGCGCCATCCGTACCGCCTGTTCCAGGGAGTACGAACGGAGGTAGCCGACGACGGTGTTGGTGACCGCGACCAGCGGGACGGCGACCACCGCACCGCCGATCCCGGCGATCAGCCCGCCCGCCGCCACCGACAGGATCACCGCGAGCGGGTGGACCCGGACCGCGCGCCCCAGGATGAACGGCTGCAGGATGTGGCCCTCGATCTGCTGCACCGCCAGCACCACCGCGAGCACCATCAGCGCGGTGAACATGCCCTGGGTGACCAGCGCGACGACACAGGCCAGCGCGCCCGAGACGACCGCACCGATCAGCGGGATGAAGGCGAACAGGAAGATGAAGACCGCGAGCGGCACGGCCAGCGGCACCTTGAGGAAGTACAGCCCGATACCGATGAAGAACGCGTCGATCATCGCGACCAGCACCGTGCCGCGGACGTACGCGGTCAGCGTCCGCCAGGCGCGCGGCCCGGCGCCCGCCACGCCCTCGCGGGCGGCGAACGGGACCAGCTTCAGCATCCACTCCCAGATCCGCCGGCCGTCGTAGAGCAGGAAGAGCGTGGTGAACATCGCCAGCAGGATGCCGGTGAGCACCTCCAGGACGACGGTGACGCCCTCCAGACCGGCGGAGGTGATCGCCTCGGTGTTGGCGCCGACCGCGTCCTGAAGGTTCTTGGCGATGTTGTTGATCTGGCCGTCGGTCACATGGAACGGGCTCTTGAGCAGCCAGCCCTTCAGCTCGGTGATGCCCTCCTGGATCCGGTCGGAGACCGAGTCGATATTGGCCTGCACCTGCCAGACGACGAACCAGCCGACCAGCCCCATGATCACGAAGCCGCCGATGAACGTCAGCGCCGTGGCGACGCCGCGCGGCAACCCCCGGCGCCGCAGCCAGGCCACCGTCGGCTGCAGCAGCGCGGTGATCAACAGCGCCGCGACGAAGGCCAGGACGACCAGCTCGATGGTGGTGATCACCTGGGCCAGCACCCAGAGCGTCCCGGCCAGCACCAGCAGCCGCCACCCCGCCTCGGCGGCGACCCGGACCCCCCACGGCACCGCGGACGCCGGATCGGGCCGCGCACCGACAGCCGGTGCGTACGAGGGCGGCGCGGGAACGGCCAAGGCCACCCGGCCCTCCGCCGCACCGGACGGCGCCGCCCCGTTCCCGGACACCACGGCCACCGGCTCCGGTCGGGCAGCCGCCGCCTCGGACTCCTCGGCCGCCGCGGGCTCCTTCACCGCCACGGACGCCATCACCGTGGCGGCCACGTCGGGCTCCGGCCGCGCCGCCCCGGAGGCTTCCGCCCCGCCCGAGGGCGCGGAGCCCCCGTCACGCCGCAGCGCCTCCGCGTCCTCGGCCGCCACGGCGCTCTCGGCCGCCGCAGCGGCTTCCGCCCGGCGGCGCTGTTCCTCCAGCCGCTGCGCGAGCCGCGTCAGACCGGCGCCGAGGCCACCGACCCATTGAGGCAATCTGGACATGTCGTTCCTCTTCCCCTCCCGCCCCCCACTCCTGACGGGACGACGTTACCTGTGCGGGACGCACGAAACCCCCGACGCTGACGCGGTCGGGGGTTTCGGGTGTACGTGCGGTGCTGCCGGGGTACGGCCTAGTACCAGCTGTTGGCCTGCCAGAAGCTCCAGGCGCCACAGGGGCTGCCGTAGCGGCTGTTCATGTAGTTCAGGCCCCACTTGATCTGGGTGGCCGGGTTGGTCTGCCAGTCGGCACCCGCGGAGGCCATCTTGGAGCCGGGGAGCGCCTGGACGAGACCGTATGCGCCGGAGGAGGCGTTGGTGGCCCGGTAGTTCCAGGTGGACTCGTGGTTCACGATGTTGCTGAAGCACTGGAACTGATCGGCCGGGACCATCTGTCGCGCGATGGCCTGCGTCTCAGCAACCGTGTACGAGGCCTTGGCGACGAAGTCGCTGGCGTCACGGGTCGCGGAACGCGACACCTCCAGCTTCTTCTTGCGCTCCTCGGCGTCGGACTTCGCCTTCGCGTCGTCCGCGGCGGCCTTCTTCTCCTTCGCGGTCTGCGCGGCGTCCTTGCGTGCCGACTCCTGCGCGGACTTGAGGGCTGCCGCATCGGCCTGGGTGGACTGGTCGTCCGCCTGCTGCGTCAGGGAAGCCGTCTGCACCTGGGCCTGCTGGCCCGCGGGGAGATCGGCGATCGTCGCGTCGGCTGCCGTGGCCTGGGTGTTGCTGTTGTCCAGACCCGGCTGGCTGCCTGCAGCGACGCCGACAACGGCGCCGACGGTGGTGACCGCGGTGGCGGAGGCCACGGCGAATCCCCGGACCGAAATCCGGCTCACACGATTTCCTTCCAGCATCGCCCGCATAGGTGACCTCGCGGACGCAATCGTGCCCCTGGCGCTGGCTTCCCTTGTTCCGCCCCCTGTTGAGCGGAAGGGGCGGCTGGTCACGGGAGGCACGGGCCCGGTACGTCCCCCTCGGGGTCCGCGTGGTGCTCGGGCGGCATACGGCGGTTCACTATGAAGTTCGGGTGGTGCCGCACCTCTGGGGATGCTGGTGGTGCCGTATGCGGGGCCTGACAGGACCCAGACTCTGCCCGACGGGGCCACCGGGAATCAATTCTCCACCGGGTGTGAAAGCTCACACCCGGTTTGCCCCCTGAGATTCCCGGATATTCCCGCGCATCAGAACGCCGCCCGGCTAAGCTCCTTGGCTTCTCCGGGCGGCGTCCCGTCGTACACACCGGGTCAGATGCTGCCGTCCTCCAGCATTTCGGTCACCAGCGCGGCGATCGGCGACCGCTCCGAGCGGGTCAGCGTGACGTGGGCGAAGAGCGGGTGGCCCTTCAGCTTCTCCACCACGGCGACCACCCCGTCGTGCCGCCCGACCCGCAGGTTGTCCCGCTGCGCGACGTCATGCGTGAGCACCACCCGGGAGTTGGCCCCGATCCGGGAGAGCACCGTCAGCAGGACGTTCCGCTCCAGGGACTGGGCCTCGTCGACGATGACGAACGCGTCGTGCAGCGACCGGCCGCGGATGTGGGTCAGCGGCAGCACCTCCAGCATGCCGCGCTCCACGACCTCCTCGATGACCTCCTTGCTCGTCACCGCGGAGAGCGTGTCGAAGACCGCCTGCGCCCAGGGGCTCATCTTCTCGGACTCGCTGCCCGGCAGATAGCCCAGCTCCTGCCCGCCCACCGCGTACAGCGGCCGGAAGACCATCACCTTGCGGTGCTGACGGCGCTCCAGCACCGCCTCCAGGCCCGCGCAGAGCGCCAGCGCCGACTTGCCCGTGCCGGCCCGCCCGCCCATGGAGACGATGCCGACCTCCTGGTCCAGCAGCAGGTCCAGGGCGATGCGCTGTTCGGCGCTGCGGCCGTGGATGCCGAACGCCTCGCGGTCGCCGCGCACCAGCCGCACCGCGCCATCCTCGGTGACCCGGCCCAGCGCCTTGCCGCGCTCCGACTGGAGGACGAGCCCGGTGTGGACGGGCAGTCCGTCGGCCTCCGGTACGTGCGCGACCTCGTCGGCGAAGAGCGCGTCGACCTGCTCGGCGGTGACGGCTACCTCGCTCATGCCCGTCCAGCCGGAGTCGGTGACGGCGAGTTCGGCGCGGTACTCCTCGGCGAGCAGCCCGACGGACGACGCCTTGATCCGCATCGGCAGGTCCTTGGAGACGACCGTGACGTCGTACCCCTCGGCCTGGAGGTTGCGGGCGACGGCGAGGATCCGTGCGTCGTTGTCGCCGACGCGGCTGTGGCCGTTCCAGAAGGCGGCGGGCAGGATCCCCGGGTCGGAGTGGTTCAGTTCGACTCTGAGGGTGCCGCCCAGATCGCCGATCGGCAGGGGCGCGTCCAGCCGCCCGAACCGTACGCGGTACTCGTCCAGCAGGCGCAGCGCCTGCCGCGCGAAGTACCCCAGCTCTGGATGGTGCCTCTTGGCCTCCAGCTCCGTGACCACCACGACCGGCAGAACGACCTCGTGCTCGTCGAAGCGGGACATGGCGCCTGGATCGGCCAGCAGGACGCTGGTGTCGAGGACGTAGGTGTGCCGGCCGCTCTCACGGCGCTTGTTGCTGTTCACCACGGGTGGACGAACCCCCTCGGATGAGGTCGGGGTGCGACGGCGTCGCGGGGGACAGGACCGGGTTCTGGCCGCGCTGCGCGGGCCGAACGCCGGCCCTCCGCGTCGTCCGTGCGGGTCGCACGGGCCTCCGTGATGCGCAAAGGGCCTCCCGGGCGGACGGCCCCATGCCGTCCGCTGAGATACGGCGCCCGTGTCTGATTCCGGACGCCGACCTGCCAGGAACATTCCCGCGTTGGGGTGCGCCCATGCCCGGCGCGCGGGCGCACAGGCGGTGAACCTTGGGTGACACGCGCCGCGTACGGCAGCGCCCCGGCCACCACCTGGGGTGGCCGGGGCGCGGAAGAACCCGGGGCCGGCGCCGCGCCGGGCCGTCCACCACGGGGACGTACCCGGGCATACGGGAAAAAGCGGGCCGGAAGCGGAAGGGGGCGGGCTAGAAGCCGTAACGCCGGTTACGCGCCGCGAAGTCGCGGAGCGCGCGCAGGAAGTCGACCTTCCGGAAGGCGGGCCAGAAGACCTCACAGAAGTAGTACTCGGAGTGCGCCGACTGCCAGAGCATGAATCCGGACAGCCGCTGCTCGCCGCTGGTGCGGATCACCAGGTCCGGGTCGGGCTGGCCGCTGGTGTAGAGGTGGCTGGAGATGAGGTCGACGTCGACGGTCTCGGCCAGCTCCTCGAAGGAGGTGCCGCGGTCGGCGTGTTCGAGGAGGAGCGAGCGCACCGCGTCGGCGATCTCCTGGCGGCCGCCGTACCCGACGGCGACGTTCACCAGGATGCCGGTGTTGTCGACGGTGTCCTCCTCCGCCTGCTTGAGGACGAGCTGGGTGTCCGACGGCAGCAGATCGCGGTTGCCGACGTGGTGGACGCGCCAGCGGCCGTCGGCGGCGAGATCACGCACGGTGTTCTCGATGATGCCGAGCAGCGGCGTCAGTTCGACCTCGGGCCGGTCGAGGTTGTCGGTCGACAGCAGCCAGAGTGTGACCACCTCGACATCGGTCTCGGCGCACCAGCCCAGCAGTTCGCCGATCTTGGCGGCACCGGCCTGGTGGCCCTGCTCGGGCGTCCGGCCGTCGGCGCGCGCCCAGCGGCGGTTGCCGTCGAGGATGACGCCGATGTGCTTGGGCACCTGGCTGTGGTCCAGCCGTCCCTCGACCCGTCGTGCATACAGCCGGTAGACCAGATTCCGCAGTGCCTGCGGATACGGGATACGCATCCCCGAAGATCGCAGCATGAGTGTGGACCAGCCCCTCCGTGCCCATTGGCGGTCGCCCCGTCGCCTAAGGCCATAACTTTACGTCTCGGGCGTGTCGATGGCCGCATCAGGTGTCTGCGAGGACCGTGATAGGGAGTTGACCATGACTGATTCTTCTCCGTACCGCGCTGCGGATTCGCGCTACGACTCCATGGAGTACCGGCGCACCGGGCGCAGCGGCCTGAAACTTCCGGCCATCTCTCTGGGACTCTGGCACAACTTCGGTGACGACCGCACCTTGGCCTCGCAGCGCGCGATCCTGCGCCGCGCCTTCGACCTGGGCGTGACCCACTTCGACCTGGCCAACAACTACGGTCCGCCGCCCGGGTCCGCCGAGCTGAACTTCGGGAAGATCTTCGCCCAGGACTTCCGGCACCACCGCGACGAGATCATTCTCTCGACCAAAGCGGGATATCGGATGCATCCCGGCCCGTACGGGGAATGGGGTTCGCGGAAATATCTCCTCTCCTCACTCGATGCCTCGCTGAAGCGGATGGGGGTCGATTACGTCGATATCTTCTACTCGCACCGCTTCGACCCGGAGACCCCGCTGGAGGAGACGATGGGCGCCCTCGCGTCCGCCGTCCGCCAGGGGAAGGCGCTCTACGCCGGAATCTCCTCGTACACCTCCGAGCAGACCCGCGAGGCGGCCCGGATTCTGCGCGGGATGGGCGTTCCGGCGCTGATCCACCAGCCGTCGTACTCGATGATCAACCGCTGGACCGAGGACGACGGGCTGCTGGACACCCTGGAGAGCGAGGGCATGGGCTGCATCTCGTTCGCGCCGCTCGCGCAGGGGCTGCTCACCGACAAGTACCTGCACGGTGTCCCGGAGGGTTCGCGCGCCTCGCTGGGCAAGTCGCTCGACCCGGGGCTGCTCTCCGAGGACGTGGTGCGGCGGCTGCGGGGGCTGAACGAGATCGCCGCCCGCCGGGGCCAGTCGCTGGCGCAGCTGGCGCTGGGCTGGGTGCTGCGGGATCCGCGGATGACGTCGGCGCTGATCGGGGCGAGCAGCGTGGCGCAGCTGGAGGCGAACATCGCGGCGCTGGGCGCTCCGGAGCTGACGGAGACGGAGCTGTCGGAGATCGACGAGTTCGCGCGGACGACCGACGGGGTGAACATCTGGGCCCGCCGGAGCTGATCCCGGCGGGACGAGCGGGGGCAGCGGCTCCGGGGGGCCGGGCCGGTGTCCGGGAAGCGGTGTGCGCCCCCGTGTGCCGTGTGCTCCCGGCGTGCGCCGGAGCGGTCGCGGATGCCCGGGAACGGAGCCCGGGAGAACCCCGACAAAAAGCGGGCCGGTCCGTGGGGGGGGGATACGGACCGGCCCGAGGGGGGGCTTCCACCATAACCCCATGAGCCCTGTGGTGTGCGCAACATCGGAGAACCGGTGTGCCCCGGTCGCGCGCCGGGGCGCATCGCCGCCGCCCGGGAGGCGGTCGCGGCCCTCGTCAGGCGGCTGCGGCGGCCGCCGGGAGCAGCCCGCAGAGCGCCCCGGCGATCAGGTACGGGCCGAGCGGCATGGCCTCCCGGCGCCGCCCGGCGAGCAGCAGCCAGCAGCCGCGGAGCGCGCCGAGCGCGATGCCCGCGGCGGCGCCGAGCAGCAGGGTGTGCCAGCCGTACCAGCCCAGGGCCGTGCCGAGGCCGACCGCCAGCTTGGCGTCGCCGAGACCGATGCCGCCGGGGTTGGCGACGAAGAGCAGCAGGTAGCAGCCGCCGAGCAGCAGTCCGCCGAGGACCGCACGGCGCCAGGACCCGGCCGCGCCGCCGAGCTGCGCGGCGCCCCCCAGCCCGGCGGCGGCGAGCACGGCGAGCGTCGCCGTCAGGGCGTCCGGGAGGCGGCGTACCCGTAGGTCGACGGCGGCGAGGAGGACGGCGACGGGCGCCATCAGCAGCCAGGCGGCGAGTTCCGGACGGGGCCCGGTGGCGGCGGCCAGCGCCGCGCAGACCGGTGCGGTGACGGCCGCGGTGGCGCCGGCCCCCGGCCCGTACGCGGCGCCGCAGGGGCGGCAGCGGGCGGCCCCCAGCCAGCCGTGGGCCGGTCCGGTGAGGGGGTGCCCCTGGGGGCAGTCGGCACGCCAGTCCTGGTCGGGTTCGACGCTCAGCCGGTGGACGGGCCGGGGCAGCAGCGCTCCGGCGGCGGCGCCGTAGACGGCGGCGAGGATCATCAGCGTCGGAGACACCCGACGACCATAGAGCGCGGGCGCCGGGGGCGGGGCCGGTCGGCGGGAGAGCGGCGGGGGGCGCTCCGGGGCGCGGACGCGGGCGGCGGGCCGGGGCGCGCGTACCGGTGGGGGCGGGCGGCTGGTAGAACGGCGGCCATGGCGCGTTGGCGGGACGGTACGGGGACGGTGCACGGGGCGGACATGCCGGTCGCGGTGGAGATCGCCGCGTCCTACCGGGCGCGCAGGCGGGGGCTGCTGGGCCGGGACGGGGTGACGGGCGCGCTGCTGCTGACGCCGGCGAGCGGGGTGCACACCTTCGGGATGCGGTTCGCGATCGATGTCGCCTACCTCGACCGGACGTTGCGGGTGCTCGCGGTGCGCACCATGCCGCCGGGCCGGCTGGGGATGCCCCGCCCGCGCGCCCGCCATGTACTGGAGGCGGCGGCCGGGGCGATGGCCGGGTGGGGGCTGCGGGAGGGCATCCAACTGACGGTCTCCACGGGGGACGTGGGCCCGGAGGCGCGGGGTCACCCGTGAGCGGTCGGCCCCCGTCGCCGGCGTGACATCACCTCGGGCCACGGTTTTCCGGCAGCCTTCCCGAAGGTTCCGTCCTCCCGGCGCCCCGCCCCTCACCCCTCCCGGGGGAAGCTGACCTCCACCCTGCGGTTCTTCTTGCGGCCCGCCTCCGTGGAGTTGTCCGCGATCGGGTACTGCTCGCCGTAGCCACGGATCTCGAAGGTGATGCCGGAGCCGAGGTCCTGGGCGAGGCGGCGCTGGACGGCGCCGGCGCGTTGGCGGGAGAGGGTCAGGCCGTGGGCGGCGGAGCCGAGGTTGTCGGTGAAGCCGAAGACCCGCAGCTTCCGGGCGTGTTGCTTGGTGCCCTCGGCGGCGATGGCGGAGATACGGGAGCGGGCGTCGTCGGTCAGCTCGGCGCTGTCCTTGCCGAACAGCACCTCCGCCTGGAGCGCGAACGTCACGTTGTCGTTGGTGTCCTGGCGGCGTTCGGCGCCGTCGTCGGTCTCCACGACGGACTTGATGTTGAGGACCTTCGCCGGGGCCAGTGTGGCGCCCTGCACCATCCGCAGATCGGGGTCGCGCGGGTCGATGGCGACCGGCGGTGTGGTGTCCTCGGTCAGTCCCGGCGGGGTGTCGGCGTACGCGGCGGGGGCGGCGAGTCCGGTGGCCAGCAGCAGGGCGGCGGCGGTGACGGCGCGTCCGGTGCGGACGGCGCGGGGCGGGTGGCTGCCGGCGGGGCGGGTGCCGGTCGGGTGGGGGCGGGGCGGGTGCGTCGCGGGCATGGTCGCGGTCACTCCGTGATCCGTACGTCGGCGGGCGGCATCGTCGGGAGCTGGAAGTCGACCTCGGTGACCTTGGCGGGCGGGGCGGGGAACTGCGCGAAGATCGGTCGGCTCTCGCCGGGCCGCAGCCCGCTCAGGCCCGTGGTGCACAGGCATTCGCCGTCGGTGTCGCGCAGGACGAGGTACCGCTTCTTGCCCGCCTTGTCGACGAGGGTGGCGCCGGAGAGGGAGGAGCGGGAGCGGAGTTCGGATTCGTTGGAGCGCCAGTCGATGGCGTTGAAGACGTGGGTGCCGTGGTTGACGACGGTGCCGTTGACGGTGACGAAGCCGCCGGAGTCGCGGATGACGGAGTGCAGGGTGACGGTGACGCCGTCCGGGCCCTTCATCTCGCCGATGGCCTTGTCGACGTCGGCGGCGGGGGCGGTGGGTTCGGCGGTTGCGGGACCGGCGTTGCGGGCCGGCGCCCGGTCGTCCGTCCGTCCTCCCCCGGCGTCACCGCCTCCGCAGCCGGCGACGAGGAGCGCCAGGCCGGCCGCCACGGCCGTGGCGGCCGCTCCTCGGGCGGCTTTCGTCGTGCGCCGCATGCTCATGGGTGCCAGTCCTTCGGTCGTCAGCGGTTCGGTGGGCGGTCGGCCGTGCCCGGGACCGGCGGCGCGGTCATCGGGCGAGCCGGACGGCGAACAGGTCGGTGGCCCCGGGCAGTCCGCGGCCGTCGTGCAGGTCGCCGGGGACCAGGTGCCATACCTTTCCGTCGCAGACGAGCCCGGGGAGGGAGGCGTCGTCCGTGCCGTCGGGGTCGTGCTTCCCCTTTCCCCCGCCGGCGTCGCCGCTACCGGGTCCGGGGGTGGAGGAGGGTACTCCCCCGCCGGGGGTGTGCGGTCCGGTCGTCGGGGGCGTGTCGCCGGACGCGTCGGCGTGGCAGCGGGGTTCGACGACGGCGGTGGCGCGGGCCTCGGCGTGGGCGGACTCCGTACCGGGCACGACGGAGTGGCCGACGGCGGAGCGGGAGCGGACCTGGACGGCGAAGGAGGTGGGCCAGGAGTCGGGGGTGCAGTCGGTGAGGACCGCGTCGTTGCGGCCGGCGAACCAGCCGGCGCTGTCGCAGGCGGTACGGGAGTCGGCGCCGCGGCCCTCCAGCAGATCGCGCCAGTCGGCGCCGGAGCGCAGCGCGTCGAGGAGGCTCTCCGCCAACCGGTCGCGGTACTTCTGACCGGCGGCGAGGGCGGCGGCGTCGGCGGCGGTCTGGGCGCCGCCGCGGCTCGCCGCCGCCTGGCCGACGGCGAAGAACGCGAGGGCGAGGAAGAGCAGCCCGGCGACCGCCACGATGTAGACCGGGAACGCCTGTCCGGCATCGCGCGGCGGGCGGGCGGCGGGGGCGGTCATGGCGGGGGCGCCGGGCGGGCCGGGTGCGGGGGCGCGGCCCGCTAGATGCCGACGACTTCGGAGATCTTGTCGGCGATGGCGTTCGCGATCTGACTGCCGAAATCCGTGGTGGACAGCACCAGGACGATCGCCACGACCACCGCGATGATGCCGAGGTACTCGATCGAGGTCTGCCCCCGGTCGTCGTTCCTCACGATCCGCTTCGCCATCGTCTTCTCCTCCATGGGCCCCCGCACCGCTCTGGTCCGGCTGGGCTGTCCCCGTGGTGTCGGCGCGTAGCTTCGCGGTCACGACACGAGAAAAGTACGCCGGGAAGGCGCTCCTGGAACAGGGAATCCCTACCCCAACCTGTTCGGAGGACACGACGAGGAGCCGGAGCGAAAGAATTCGGCCAACCGGCGCGCGTGACGGAAGCGGTGCACCTCGCACTCCGTTCACCCCCGATTCCCCTGCGGTCCCCGCGCGGGACACCCCGAACCCCGATGGCGGCTCCACTGTGGCACAACTCGTTGCTGTTGCGAAGGAGTTGGCGGCAAGCCGTCGCGCGCCGCGAACGGTTTCGGTCGCCCGCGCACATCCGGTACGCCCCGCTCCGCCGGAGGCCCGGAGCGGGGCGGCGAACCGGCCACCGGGGTGCGGCGCGCGGCGCGTCCGGGTGAACCCGGCGGCGGCAGATCGGCGGTTTTCATTTCCCCATCAGGGAGCCGAAATCGGTGCCGGATCCGAGGAAGAACCCGGCGATCAGCAGGATCATGGTCGCCGGGACCATGAAGGTGGTGACGACCATGGTGGCCTTGGGGACGGCGCGGGCGGCCCGGCGGCGGGCGCTCTGCGCATCGGTGCGCCGCATGTCGTCGGCGATCTGGATGAGCGTGTCGACGATCGGCGCGCCCAGCTCCTCACCCTGCTGGAGGGCGGTGACGAACTGCGCGACCTGCTCGGAGTCGTTGCGTTTGCGCAGTTCCTCGAAGGCGGTACGGCGGCTGACGCCCATGTCCATCTGGCGTAGCGTGATGCGCAGTTCGTCCGCCCAGGGGCCTTCGTAGCGGTCGGCGACGCGGTCGAGGGCCTGGCGGAATCCGAGCCCCGCGCTGACGACGACGGCGAGGACGTCGAGGAAGTCCGGCAGGGTCCGTTCGATGGTGTCCTTGCGCTGGCGGATGGCGGCGCGGATGCCGACCTCGGTCCAGAAGCAGGCGAACAGCACCATGAGGACGCCGAGCAGCGGCTGGCCGCGCAGGAACATCACCAGCGCGCCGAACAGCCCGAGCCCGCCGTAGACCGCGCGCCGGGCGGCGTAGCGGTCGACGGTCAGCCCGCCCGGGTTGCCGGCCAGGTCGATGCGGCGGCGCAGCCGGGAGACCCGGTCGGGGCCCATCAGCCGCAGCACCAGCGGCGCGTAGCGCATGCCCGTACGGTCGACGGCGGAGCCGACGGCGGTGGTGCGGCGGGCGCCGACCTCCAGGGAGAGGGCGAGGTCGGGCGGGAGTTTCGCCTCACGGCGGTAGAGCGCGAGGCCGCCGCACGCGCCCGCGACGGACAGCGCGGCGAGCAGCGCCAGCAGGATTCCGGTGCCCATGCGTTGCCCGTCCCTAGACGTCGATCTTGGAGAGCCGTCGGATGAGGAAGAAGCCCAGTCCGTAGAGGACGAAGGCGGCGACGACGGCGAGCTGGCCGAGGAAGGAGGAGGTCATCCGGTCGATGGCGCCGGGGGCGATGCGGTTCATCAGCAGCAGGGTGCCGATGCCGAGCAGCGGGACGACGTACGCGGTGACGGTGACCTGCGAGAGCTGGGTGCGGACCTCGCGGCGGGTCTCCTTGCGCTCCTCCAGGGTGCGGGTGAGGTTGCGCAGCGAGCCGACGACGGTGCCGCCGGCGCGGTTGGCGAGGACCAGGGTGGTGACGAGGACGACGAGTTCGCGGGAGGGAAGGCGTTCGGCGAGTTCGTCGAGCGCCTCCTCGACGGAGTGGCCGACGGCGAGTTTGTCGGACACCTTGGCCAATTCCTGACCCGCCGGGGCCTCCAGCTCCTCGGCGGCCATGCCCAGCGCCGTACGGAGCGCCAGACCTGCCTGGGTGGCGTTGGCGAGGATGCGGGACAGCTCCGGGAGCTGGTTGATGAACCGCTCGGTGCGCTTGCGGCGCTGCCAGTCGAGGAAGGCGAACGCGGCCCAGACGGCGGTGAGCGCGGCGATCGGCCCGAAGAACGCGGCGAGGACGGCGTGCGCGACCAGCCAGAGGGCGACGACCGCCCCGGCGAGGTAGGCGGTGAACTCGCCCGGGGTGACGTCGAGTCCGGTGGCGGCGAGCCGTTTCTCCAGGCGGCGGCCGTAGCGGGTGGCGCGGACCGCGCGGTCGAGGGCGGCGAAGCGGCGGCCCCGGCCGGTCACCGGCAGCCGGCGGTCGTCGGCGAGCCGGTCGACGACGGCGCGGCGCCGGTCGCGCCCGGACGCGTGGAGCTGGAGCCCGGCGACCGCGAGGACGCAGCTGAGCAGGGCGGCGCCGGCGGTGAGGAGCGCGGGGTCGAGGGCGCGCGTCATCGGGCCTCCCGGGTGGCGAGCTGGTCGTCGGAGGCGGCGACGCCGAAGGCGGGCGGCACGGATTCGCCCGCCATCCGCAGCCGTTCGGCGGTGCGGCGCGGCAGCGGGAAGTGGCGGACGTGGCCGTGGACCCGGCGGTCGGCGGTCATCGGCTCCGTCTCGAAGCGGCAGACGGTGGCGAGCCGGTACGCCTGGTGGCCGCGGGAGTCGAGGAGGGCGACCTCGGTGATGCGGCGGGCGCCGTCGGCGCCGCGCCCGAGCTGGACGAGGCAGTCGACGGCGCTGTTGATCTGGTCGCGCAGCGCCTCGAAGGGGATCTTGACGTCGGACATCGAGGCGAGCGTCTGGAGCCGCATCAGGGCGTCCTCGGCGCTGTTGGCGTGGACGGTGGCGAGCGAGCCGTCGTGGCCGGTGGACATCGCCTGGAGCATGTCGAGGGTCTCGCCGCCGCGGACCTCGCCGACGATGATCCGGTCGGGGCGCATCCGCAGGGAGTTGCGGACCAGGTCGCGGATGGTGATACGGCCCTTGCCCTCGACGTTGGGCGGGCGGGACTCCAGGCGGATGACGTGGCTCTGCTGGAGCTGGAGTTCGGCGGCGTCCTCGACGGTGATGATCCGCTCGCCGTCCGGGATGAGTCCGGAGAGCGCGTTGAGCAGGGTGGTCTTGCCGGCGCCGGTCGCCCCGGAGACGACGATGTTGAAGCGGGCGCGGACGAGCGCGGCGAGCAGCAGCAGCGTCTGTTCGTCGAGGGTGCCCATGCCGAGGAGTTCGGCGAGGGCGTAGGCGCGGGGGAAGCGGCGGATGGTGAGGACGGCGCCGTTGAGGGCGAGCGGCGGGATGATGACGTTGACGCGCTCGCCGGACGGCAGCCGGGCGTCGACCATCGGGTTCGACTCGTCGACGCGGCGGTTGACGGTGGAGACGATCCGTTCGATGGTCTGCATCAGCTGCTCGTGGGAGGCGAAGCGGACGGGCACCGGCTCGACACGGCCGTGGCGTTCGACGTAGATCCGGTCGGGGCCGTTGACCATGATCTCGGTGATGGAGGCGTCTTCGAGGAGCGGTTCGAGGACGCCGAGGCCCAGCGCCTCGTCGACGACGCGGCGGATGAGCAGATCACGTTCGGCGGTGGAGAGGACCGGGCCCTCGCGGCTGATGATGTGGCCGAGGACGCGCTCCAGGCGGGAGCGGCGTTCGGCGGCGGTCAGCGCGGACATCTCCGCGAGGTCGATCTCCTGGAGGAGCTTGGCGCGGTAGACGGGCACCAGCCGCCCGTCGGAACGGGCCTCGCCCTCCGGTTCCGGGGCGGCGATCCGGCCTTTGAGGCTCATGGCGCGAGGACTCCTTCCGGGGCGGCGCCCGGTGCGTGCGCGGCCGCGGGGCGGGGCATCGTCGCGCTGCGGGTGACGGTGCCGAGGGTGATGCCGGGGATGACGGAGGGCAGGGTGACGGTCGTGGTGGCGCGGACCGCGTCACCCGCGCCGCCGACGCCGATCCGGGCGCGCTCGGCAACCCATCCGGTCATCGCGGCGCGCCCGGCGGCGGCCGGGTCGCGCTGCCGGTCCGGCGGGTCGAGCGAGGCGGTCCGGGCGGCGGCGCGGGCGCCCGTACCGGCCTGCTGCACGGCGAACGCGGCGATCCCGAGCTGGACGACGGCGAGCCCGACGATCAGCAGCAGCGGGAGGAACCCGAGGAATTCGAGGGAGGCCTGACCCCGGTCGCGGGCGGGCCCGCGGAAGCGGCGGCCCCCGGCGGACCGCCGCGCGCCGGGGGCGCGGGCGGCGTCGGACGCGCCGGGGCCCGTGGGCCGGACGGCGTCGGCGGCGCGCCGGGCGGGGCCCGCCGGGCGTGCCCCGCGTCCCGTGGTCCGGTTCATCGTCCCTCCTCGTCGACGGCTCCGGCGGTGCCGCTGACCGTCCAGGGGAAGGCGGCCGCGCCCGGGAAGAGGACCGGGACCTTGAGGCGTACGGTCGCGTGCCACAGGCCGGCGTCGGCGGCGCAGGTGGTGGTGGCGGCGGAGCGCCAGGCGGCGGGGAGTTCGCCGGTGGCGGCGGTGCGGCAGGCGCCGGGGCCGCCGTCGCGGAGCGCCACGGCGGCCCGCGCGCCCCGGTCGGCGGCGTGCGCGGCGAGCGAGAAGGTGTAGCCGACCAGCACGAACTGCCAGAGCAGCACGAGGACCAGCAGGATCAGCGGCAGCATCCCGGCGAACTCGACGGTGACCTGACCGCGGTCCCCGGCATGGCGGGCGCGGAGCGGCACGTGGGGCTCAGGGGAAGGGGCGGGGCGCCCGCCCGCACCACGCCGGGGCGGGCGCGCCGGGCCGCGGCGCGCCGGGCCTCCGCCGCGGGAGCGCGCCACCCGCACCGCCCCGTGGCGCCCCGCACCCACCTCGCTCCCCCGCCCCACCCGCTCAGCCCTCCTCGTACGGGGCGGCCGGTGCCGGAGAGGCGGCCGGGCCGGGGGCGGCCTGAGGCGGCACGGGGCCCGCCGTGAGGGCCTTACGCCGGCGGCCCGTCAGGGACGGGCGGGTGCGGTGGCCGGACTTGAGCCGGGGGACGCCCGACGCCGCCACCAGGCCCAGCTCCCCGGCGAGCGTCCACAGGGCCGCGCGGACCGTGGAGCGGGCGTCCAGGTCCTGCATCCGCCCGGAGTCGACGCAGGGTTGCAGCTCCTTGAAGGCCGCGGGCACGGTGGTGGCGGCGACGGCGGTGCCGGTGGCCTTGGCGATCAGCGGGGGCTGGATCTCGGTGTGCCGGGTGAGGCGGTTGACGACGGTGAGGGTCGACTCGGCCTTGCGGATCCGCAGCCGGTCCCAGAGCCGGACCTGGCGTTTGGCGGCGCGTACGGCGACGACGTCGGGGGTGGTGACCAGCAGGGCGGTGTCGGCGAGTTCCACGGCGGCGGCGTTGGCGGACTGCATCTGGGAGCCGCAGTCGGCGATGACGACGTCGTAGCGGGCGCGCAGCGCGGTGACGATCTGCCGGGCGGCGTGGTCGTCGACCTCCTCGCCGCGCTCGCCCTCCTCGGGGGCGAGGAGCAGCGCGAGGCCGGTGGGGTGGTCGTGTATGGCGTCGGCCAGCACGCGGCCGGAGAGGTCGGCGATCCCGGCGAGGTCGACGACCGAGCGGCGGAACTGGACGTCCAGGTAGGAGGCGATGTCGCCGGACTGGAGGTCGAGGTCGACGAGGGCGACCCGGCGGCCCGCCTGGCGGGCGGCGAGGGCGAGTTGGACGGCGGTGACGGTGGTGCCGGTGCCGCCCTTGGCGCCGGTGACGGTGAGCAGCGTCCCGGCCGGTCCCGGCGGGGCCTCCCGCCCGCCGCCGAGGTGGACGCGGACGCCCGCGGCCCACTGGGCGGCGGCCCGGACGCGGGCGGTGAGTTCGTCGTGGCCGAGCGGCAGCCCGGCGACGCCGCGGGCGCCCGCGTCCATGGCGGCGGAGTAGAGCGCGGGCCCGGCGTCCCCGGTGAGCAGGACGACGCCGACCGCGGGGAAGCGGAGCGCGACCTCGCGGATCAGGTCGAGGGCGGGCAGCGGTCCGATGCGTTCGTGGACGAGGACGACCTCGGGCAGCGCCTCGACGGCGGCGGGCCCGGCGGCGTCCGGCGGTGCGGCTCCGGCCAGCGCGTCGAGGAGCGCCGCGGAGTCGGCGACCGGTGGCGCCGGGGCCGCGTCGGGCACCCCGGCGAGCAGAGTGGTCAGGGCGCGGGCGGCGTCGGGGTCGCCGACGGCCGGCAGGATGCGGATGGTCACCGGTGCCTCCGGGTCACTTGTCGCCGTCCAGGGTGTAGGTGCGCTCGCCCGGCGGGATGGCGCGGTCGGAGCCGGGGGCGAGCAGGGCGAGGCGTACGTGGGAGGCGAAGGACTCGGCGTAGGCGACGCGTTGGGCGTCCTTGGTGTCGAGCGAGAAGGTGATCGGGACGGCCTCGCCCTCGCGGCGGGCGCCGGTGGCGTCGCCCGGGTCCTGGGCGGCGAGCGGGGTGAGCTTGCCGACGTCGATGACCTGGGCACCGGCCACGATGACCTTGGAGACCGGCTTGTCCTCGGGGCGCTTGCCCTCGAAGGTGGCGTAGATGTTGACCCGGGCACCCGGGGTGATCTTCCCGGCGACGCCGGTGGCCGCGTCGATCATGATGGCGATCTCCTGGCGGCCGGGCTGGAGCGCGGGCCGGGCGACGATCATGTCGTCCTGGAGCAGCGAGCCCTTGTGGAGGGGGGTGACCGCTATCTTCCCGCTGAGGGCGTCGAGGTGGGTGACGGCGGTCGGCGGCAGCCAGCGTTCGGGCATCGCGACCTTCTCGAACTGCCCCGGATCCAGCGGCGTGTAGGCCGCCACATCGGTCTTCAGCCGGTACGCGGTCCGCTCCGGGCCGACCTTCGACTCGACGTTGCGGATCACGGAGAGCACCCCGGCGAAGGCGCCGGCCGCGCAGAGGACCGACAGCAGGAGCAGGATCAGGCCGCGGCGCTGACGTGCGTTCATGGGTGGGGGACCTCGATCGGGGCGGGACGGGGCTGCTGCGGACGGGGAACGCCCCCGGGTACGCCGGGCGGCGCCACCGGGGAGAGTCCGAGGGCGTACGGGGGCCCGGCCGGCGGCGGGCCGGTGGGCGGCTGCCCGGCGAACGGGCCGCCGGGGAGCGGCCCCGGCAGCGGCGCGCCGCCCGGGTGCGCGCCCGGGTACGGCGGCCCGGTGGGCGGCGCGTCCGGCGGCAGGGGGGCGGGGGCCGCGGGGAAACCCGTCACACACGGCGGGCCGAAGCCTTCCGGCACCCCCGGCGCGCCGAACGGCCGGGCCGCGGGCGGCGTTTCCCCGGGCGCGACGGCGTCGGGCGGCGCGGAGGCGGGCGAAGCGGGAGAGGCGGGTGAAGCCGGTGAAGGGGCCGCGGGCAGCGGGCCGGGCGCCGTGCCCGGCCGCGGCGCGGGCGCCGCGGCGGGCGGTCCGCCGACGGGCGGCTCGCCGCCTCCCGGCGGCAGCGCCGCGGGCGCGCCCCGGGCCCCGGCAGGCCCTCCGGTCACCGCGCGTCCACCTGCGGCGACATGCTCTCCGCCGCGGCCGGGCGTACCGCAGAACGCGCAGCGGTCGCCGAGGAGTTCGAGGCCGCACCAGCCGCAGTCCTCGCGGCGTACCGAGGAGACCAGCCGGTGCAGCAGCGCCGGGTCGGGGATGGCGGCGGCGAACTCGACGAGCTTCTTCGTGCCCCACCAGTGGGCGGACTCCGCGGGCAGCGGCACCTCGTGGGCGCCGCGCACCTGCCAGGCGGGGGCGAGGACGGAGCCGACCCAGTCGCCGTGGAAATGGCCCCGGGCGAGCATCAGTTCCGTGGCGTACGAGGGGGCGGGCAGGGCGGCTTCGGTGCTGTGGCGCTCCACCCTGATCAGATGCGGTGCGGGTGCGGCGAGGACCGCGAACTGCACGCCGGGCAGCCAGGACGTCATGTGGGCGCGGAGGTCGACCTCGACGCGGTCCAGTCCGCCGACGGTGGCGAGCAGCGCCCCGGCGTGGACGTAGTGCGCCAGCAGCCGGGCGGCGCAGGCCAGGACGCCGGGGCTGAGCGCCGAGCGGGAGAGTTCCCGCAGCTGGCGGGCGAGGACGGCGAGCCCCAGGGGCGGCAGGTCCACCTTGACCAGGGCGATGCGGTCGCTCTCCAGCAGTCCGCGGAGGGTGTGCAGTCGGCGTACGTGCTCCGCCGGGCAGGCGTCGGAGTAGAGGACGACGAGATGGCCGTGGTGTTCGAGGACCGCGGCGGTCTGCGTCAGCGCCTCGTCGAGCGGCTGGAGATGCGGGGCGGGGAGCACCACCGCCGCGGGGGTGGTGCGGTCGGCGGCGGGCAGCGCGAGATCGGAGCCGGTGACGGCAATCGCGGTCGGCACGCCGCTCCCTCCCAACTCCCTCCGGCCTCCGCTTCCCGGGGCCGCTGTCTGCACTGCGTGGCTCTGCACTGCTTGCGCACTCGGCGCCGTACGTCCAGCACTTTATCCGCGAGATACGTCCGGGAGAACACGTTCCGGGCCACTGACCCCGCGTCTGCGGCCCCTGCGGAAGGGCCACTTCACCTCCCGGCCATCGTCACGCCCGCCACCCGCAAGGGGCAACGGGTGGTGTCGGAAACCTTGACACGGGGATTGGTCTGGACCACGTTGTACGGCAGCGCAGGGGCCCCTGAGCGCGCATCCGCACACCCCCAACTCCCCCACAGCCGGAGGCAGTCGTGGTTGGCGCACGAAGCAGGAAGACACGTTCGGGTACGACGAGGAAGGCGCTGCCGGCCGTGGTCGCCGTGGCAGCCTTGTTGACGGGCGGTGCGCTCTCCGCGGGCACCGCGCAGGCCGCGCCGGAGAACCACCGGCAAACCGCTCCGGCGGCGGGCGCGTCCGCCGTCGCCAAGCACGCGGTGACCGGCTACTGGCAGAACTTCGACAACGGCGCCACCGTCCAGAAGCTGAAGGACGTCGACGACGCGTACGACATCATCGCGGTCGCCTTCGCCGATGCCACGGGCAAGCCGGGTGAGATCACCTTCAACCTCGACCCGGCGGTCGGCTACGGCTCCGCGGACGATTTCAAGGCCGACATCAAGGCGAAGCAGTCGGCGGGGAAGTCCGTGATCCTCTCCGTCGGCGGCGAGAAGGGGGCCGTCTCGGTCAGCGACTCCGCCTCCGCGGACGCCTTCGCCGCGTCGGTGAACAAGCTGATGGACGAGTACGGCTTCAACGGCGTCGACATCGACCTGGAGAACGGCCTGAACTCCACCTACATGACGCAGGCGCTGAAGGCGGTGCACGCCGCCCACCCCGATGTGGTGGTGACGATGGCCCCGCAGACCATCGACATGCAGTCGCCGCAGAACGAGTACTTCAAGACGGCGCTGGGGATCAAGGACTTCCTGACCGTCGTCAACATGCAGTACTACAACAGCGGTTCGATGCTGGGCTGTGACGGCAAGGTCTACTCACAGGGCACCGTGGACTTCCTGACCGGGCTCGCCTGTATCCAGCTGGAGAACGGGCTGGACCCCTCGCAGGTCGGCCTCGGCGTCCCGGCGTCCTCCAGCGCTGCGGGCGGCGGCTACACCGCGCCCTCGGTGGTCAACGACGCGCTGGACTGCCTGACGAAGGGCAGCGGCTGCGGCACGTTCAAGCCGTCGAAGACGTACCCGGGGCTGCGCGGCGCGATGACCTGGTCGACCAACTGGGACGCGGCGAACGGCAACGCCTTCGCGAGCCAGGTCGGCAAGCACGTCCACGACCTGCCGTAGCCACCGCGCGCGGGCCCGGAGGTGGCGGGCCCGCGTACACCCCCCATACGGGCCGGGCCCCGCGTAGCGTGCGCGCGGGGCCCGGTCTCTTCCGTGTGTGCGGGGTCAGCGGCGGACGCCGGACGGCTTGGGCAGCTCACAGCCGGAGGCGCTGAGGTCGAGCTTGTTCCCGTCGGTGAAGCACTTCGTGATCCCGTAGGTCTCCTGGCCGTACGGGGTCCCCTTGTGCACGGTGACCGCGCCGCTCTCGTCCACCTCGCAGGGGTTGTTGAGCGTGCACTTCTCACCGTCCTCGTTGACGGTGTTGTTGATGGCGGTGACCTTGCCGGTCTCGTCGTCGATCACCGGGGAGCCGGAGGTGCCGCCGATGGTCTTGCAGTCGGTGGTGTAGCGGACCGAGTCCTTCCAGGTCCAGTCGCCCTCCTTGAGCTGGGGGACGAAGCCGTCGATGGCGCAGGAGTAGGTCTGCTTCCAGTAGCCCGACACCACGGTGATCTTGTGGCCGTCGGTGGGGTGTGCGGTGTCCACCTCCAGCGGCTTGATGCCGTACTTCTGCTCGATGTCGGCGTAGGTGGAGCCGGTCTCGTAGAGGGTGACGTCGGTGTCGGTCATCGTGGCGTAAACGACCTTGGTCGCCTTGACGGTGCCGAGGTCGCCGGCGTTGGCATCCAGGACGGTGAAGCTCCGGGTGGAGGGCTGGTCGGTGATGACCTCACCCGCGCCGGGCATCCCGGACTCCAGGCAGTGACCGTTCGTCATGACGAGCGCCGGGTCGGTGTCCTTGGAGGCCGGCATCTTGACGATCGAGCCGGAGCAGTTGCTGAGCGCCACCGTGCCGGCAAAGTCGACGGCCTTGGTGTGGACGCCGTGCTTCGCCGGCGCGGATATGGGGGTGGTCGCACGGAACGTGTCGGGGGCGTCCGTCGTGGACTGCTGGGCGGCACCGGCCGTTCCGGCGGTGCCCACCAGGGCGGCGGCGCCCAGGACGACGGTGGCGAGGGTGCCGACGAGAGGTCGGTTCATTGTGGGGTCCTCTCACGCTGCGTACCGCAGGGCGAACAGCCCTTCGGTTTGTCGTGCGCATTGTTGGCGGGCCCGGGCCCCAGGGCAATGAAACGGCCCGAATCAAGGGGAAGTTGGCGCACCGTGCCACCTTGCGCCGCCCGGACCGCCGGGGTCGTCCCGATCCGTCCCCCGGCGGTCCGGCCCTCCGCTACACGACCAGGCTCACCAGCGCGGCCACCGCGAATCCGGCGACCGAGAGGACGGATTCCAGGACCGTCCAGGACTTCAACGTGTCGCGCTCGGAGATGCCGAAGTACTTCGCGACCATCCAGAAGCCGCCGTCGTTGACGTGCGAGGCGAAGATCGAACCGGCCGAGATCGCCATGATGATCAGCGCCAGGTGCGGCTGCGACATGCCCTGGCCCTGGACGAGCGGCAGGACGATGCCGGCGGTGGTGACGATGGCGACGGTCGCCGAGCCCTGGGCGACGCGCAGCACCAGCGACAGCAGCCAGGCCAGCACGATGACCGGCAGACCGACGCCGTGGAAGGTGTCGGAGAGCGCGGTGGCGACGCCGCTGCCCTGGAGGACCGCGCCGAAGACGCCACCGGCGCCGACCACCAGCAGGATGTTGCCGATCGGCTTGAGGGAGGCGGTGGAGACCTGCTCCAGTGACTTGCGCGACCAGCCGCGGCGGATGCCGAGCAGGTAGTACGCGGCGAACAGCGCGAGGGTCAGCGCGACGAACGGGTTGCCGAAGAACTCGACGACCGAGCGGAACGTGCTGGGGTCCAGCGCGATGGACGAGAACGTCGACAGCAGGATCAGCACCAGCGGTATCGCGATGATCGTCAGGACGGCGCCCAGCGAGACCGGCTTCTCCTGCGGGGTGACCCCGGCGGCGCGCTGTTCGGCGAGGACCGCGGCCTTCGCCTCGTCGGCCGCCTCGGCCATGTCCTGCGGCAGTTCCACGAAGATCCGCTTGCCGATCCAGGCGGCCCACGCCCAGGTGGCGAGGACGGCCGGGACACCGCAGACCAGGCCCATCAGGATGACCCAGCCGAGGTCCACGTGGAACAGACTCGCGGCGGCGACCGGGCCGGGGTGCGGCGGCAGGAAGGCGTGGGTCATCGACAGCGAGCCGAGCAGCGGCAGGCAGTACAGCAGCATCGACTTGCCGCCACGCTTGGCCGCCGCGTAGACGATCGGGGCGAGGACGAAGATGCCGATGTCGAAGAAGACCGGGATGCCGAAGAGGAGGCCGGTCAGGCCCATGGCGAGCGGGGCTCGCTTCTCGCCGAAGAGGTTCAGCAGGCGGGTGCTGAGCACTTCACCGCCGCCGGAGACCTCCAGGATCGAGCCGAGCATGGTGCCCAGACCGATGATGATCGCGATATGGCCGAGGGTGCCGCCCATACCGCTCTCGATCATGGACTTCACGTCGGACTTCTGGACCGTGCCGAAGAGTTCGGTGACGGAGAGTCCGGCGCCCAGGCCGACCGCGATGGAGACGGTGAGCAGTGCGACGAACGGCTGTAGCCGGAACTTGATGATCAGCACGAGCAGCAGGGCGATGCCGAGGACGGCGACGGTCAGCAGGCCCGGGGTGCCCGGTATCAGGGCGAGCAGCCCGCCCGTGTGCGGGGGCGGGGGCGGCGGCGCGGGGGCCGTGGCGGCGGCGAGGAACATCGTGTGACTCCGTTGTCGGCGGGGCCCGGAGGTCCGGGTGGCTCCCCTGGAATGCGTCTCGGGGCAGGGCGGACCGCGGCACGGCGCCCCGGAGGTACGGGGCGCCGCGCCGTGCGGCGGACGGTGCGGGTGAAGGTGCTTTAAGGGCAAGGCGGGTGCTCGGTGGGGGGTGTGCGGCCGGGGCCCCTGCGGTGGGTTCCCCGGCACGGGCCCGTACGGCGACCCCTGCGGTGGGTGCCGTACGGACGGCCGGTGCGGCGGTGGAACGGTGGCCGGGCGTGGCCCGGGCCGTCGGCTCAGCTCAGGACGGCGAGGGCGTCGATCTCGATGAGCAGGCCCTTGGGCAGACCGACGTAGACGGTCGTGCGGGCGGCGGGCGCCTCCTTGAGGCCCTGCTCCTCGAAGTACGCGTTGTAGATCTCGTTCATCTCGGCGAAGTGGTCCACGTCGGTGAGGTAGACGCGCATCATCATGACGTCGTCCCAGCTCGCGCCGCCCTCTTCGAGGATCGCCTGGACGTTGGCGAAGGTCTGGAGGGTCTGCTCGCGCAGGGTGGGGCCGGCCGGGGTGGGGGCCTTGCCCTCCTCGGCGGGGAGGAAGCCGACCTGGCCGGCGACCTGGAGGATGTTGCCCTTCTTGACGCCGTGGGAGAACTTCGCCGGCGGGGTGGTGTGGGTGGCCGGGGTGAGCGCGGTCTTCTCGGTCATGGTGTTCAGGCTTCCTGTGCGGGGCCGGCGGAGGGCCGGGGGATTGCTGTTCCGGAGTACTCCCGGCTGATGGCGTCGGCGGTGCGGCGCACCAGCGGGAGGAGGGTGAGGAGTTCGTCGGCGGTGACGACGACGTTCGGTGCGGAGACCGACATCGCGGCGACCACCCGGCCGTCGGCGCCGCGGATCGGGGCGCCGATGCAGTTGATGGACTCCTCGTGGCCGCCGAGGTCGGTGGCCCAGCCCTGTTCGCGGACCTTGGCCAGTTCGGCCAGGAAGGCCGCGGCGTTCGGTGTCGAACGGGACGTGTAGAGGGGGTAGTCGAGCTTCTCCGCGACGCTGCGGCGCTCGGGTTCGGACAGGTCGGAGAGGAGCAGCTTGGCGACCGCGGCGACGGTGATCGCGACGGGCTTGCCGATCCGCGAGTACATCCGCACCGGGTAGCGGCTCTCGACCTTGTCGATGTAGAGGACCTCGTTCTCCTCGTAGACGGCGAGGTGGACGGTGTGTCCGCACTGCTCGTTGAGGGCGACGAGGTGGGGGTGGGCGATGTCGCGGACGTCGAGGTTCTCGACCGCCTGCTGGGCGAGGGCGAAGAGCCGGGCGCCGAGGCGGTAGCGCTGGTCGGGCTGGCGGTAGACGATGCCGTGCTCGTGCAGGGTCCGCAGCAGCCGCAGCGCGGTCGACTTGTGCACGCCGAGGCGGACCGCGACCTGTTCGAGGTTGGCCGGGCCCTCGGCGAGCAGCGGAAGGATGCTCAGTGCGCGGTCTACTGTCTGGCTCATGTCTGGGGGGCCTCCACCCGTGCGTCGTGCAGCCCCGTCGTCCAGCCGGGGCCGAGACGCAGTCTCCCCCAGTCGTCGGCGGGAAGGGCGGCGAGGCGGTCGGCGAGGGCGCGTGGCGGCGGTCCGGTGAGGTCGCCGGGGACGGTCAGCGCGGCGGCGGCCATGAGGTGCCCGTGCCGGATCCGGTCGAACACCGGCAGCCCGCGCAGGGTCCCGGACAGAAAACCGGCGGCGAAGGCGTCCCCCGCGCCGACCGGGGCGACGACGTCGACGCTGAGGGCCGGGGCGTAGGTGCGGGTGTCGGCGGCGGGCGTGCCGGCCCCGGCTCCGGCGGGCCTACCGGCTTCCCCGGCGGACGTGCCCGCTGCACCGGCGGACGCGGCGCCACCGGGGTGCGCGCCGTCCGCGGTCTCCCGGTGGAGGACCGTGACGCCCTCCGATCCCTGCTTGACGACGAGGACGGCCGGTTCGGGCAGCGCCGCGCGGATCGCCTCGGGCCCGTGCAGATCCCAGGCGGCCGCGGCCTCGTCCTCCCCGACGAAGACGATGTCGGCGCCACGGGCCAGGTCGAGCAGGGTCTCGGGGCCCTGCGGGCGGCCCTGCCACAGCCCGACGCGGTAGTTGACGTCGAAGGAGACGAGCGGGCGGTCCGGGGTGCGGCGGGTGAGGGTGCGCAGCATGGCGAGGCAGCTGTCGGAGAGCGCCGCGGTGATGCCGGTGAGGTGCAGCACCCGGGCCCCGGCGAGGGCGGCGGGCCCCGGGGAGGCGGGGTCCATGGCGGAGGCGGCGGATCCGGCGCGGTAGTAGACGACCTCCGCGGTGCCCGGCTCCTCGCCGTCCGCGCCGGTGGCCCGCTCCCCCGCCGTACGGAAGTAGATGCCGGTCGGCCGGTGCGGGTCGCGGGCGACGTGGCCGGTGTCGACGCCGTGGGCGGCGATGGCGGCGACGAGGTGGTCGCCGAAGCCGTCGGCGCCGACCCGGGAGACCCAGCGGGCGCGGTGTCCGGCGGCGGCCAGGACGCAGGCGACGTTCGACTCGGCGCCGCCGATGGCGCGGTCGAAGGACGGCACGTCGGCGAGGCGCCCGGGGCGGGACGGCAGGAAGGTGACCATGGACTCACCGAGGCAGACGACGTCGGCGTGGCCCGCCGGGAGCCCGGCGCCGTGCGCGGCGCCGCCGTCCTGGCCTGCGGTGCCGCTGGCGTTCGAGAGCCTGGTCACGAGGGTGGTGCTCCTTAGCTGTGCCGTGTGGGGGAAGCCGTCGCCGGGTCCGGGGACCCGGCCGTGCCGTGCGCCGGGGCGTCCGTCCGGCGCGTGGCACGCGATGGACGTACCGGGCGGCGGCTCAGGGGGCGAGGGCCGGGCGGCGGTCGCGGCGCGTGCGGGCGGCGGGTGCCGGGCCTCCGGCGGGGGTGCGGCCGACGACCGCGGTGACCACCGGATTTCCGGCCCGGGGCACGGCGCGCGCCACGGCCGTGACGACCGTCGACACCCGTCATTGACCCGGTGCTGGCTCGGATGTTAGACAGCATTAAGCGATATACGCAATGGGTGTTGCAGGGAACGCAACGCATCGCGGAGACCCGCCCCCCGTCAGGCCCCCGCCCGGCCACCCGGCGCATACTTCGCCCAGCACCGACCGGCACGCCGCGGCGCAGCCCGCGCCCGGCGCCCAGCTCTGAGGAGGCCCCATGGCCGACGACCGGCTCACCGACGACCGGCCCGCCACGGACCCGCACGCCCCCGCGACGGCGGCGGCCCGGGCCCTCGCGGACGAACGCGTCGACCACCGCTTCAAGGCGCTCCCCCCGGACGCCGAGGGCCGCACCGTCGGTGACCTGGCCGCCGAACGCCGCAACCTCTTCGACGGCGGCTTCACCACCCCGGTGCTCGCGCTCTCCGCCGAGTCCGTGGAGCACAACCTCGCGCTGCTGGAGACGTACGCCGAGCGGCACGGCCTGGCCTTCGCGCCGCACGGCAAGACCTGCATGGCCCCGCAGCTCTTCGCCCGCCAGCTGGCGCACGGCGCCTGGGGCATCACCGCCGCCGTCCCCCACCAGGCCCACGTCTACCGCGCCCACGGCATCGCCCGGATCTTCCTCGCCAACGAACTCGTCGACCCCGCCGCCCTGCGCTGGCTCGCCGCCGAGCTGGACGCCGACCCGGACTTCCACTTCATCTGCTACGTCGACTCCGTGCGCGGCGTCGAGCTGATGGACGCCGCACTGCGCGAGGCCGGGGCCCGCCGCCCGGTCGACGTCGTCGTGGAGCTGGGCGCCGGCGAGGGCGCCCGCACCGGCGCCCGCACCGACGCCGACTGCCGCGCGGTGGCCGACGCCGTCGCCGCGACCGCCACCCTGCGCCTGGTCGGCGTCGCCGGTTACGAGGGCGAGGTCCCCGAGGCCAACCACGCCAAGGTCACCGCCTGGCTGCGCCGCCTGGTGGCGCTCGCCGCCACGTTCGACGCCGAGGGCCGCTTCGCCGGGGTGGACGAGATCGTGATCAGCGCGGGCGGCAGCGCCTGGTTCGACGCGGTCGCCGAGGTCTTCGCCGAGATCCCCGCGCTCTCCGCCCCGGCCTTGAAGCTGCTCCGCTCGGGCGCGTACGTCTCGCACGACGACGGCCACTACCGCCGCCTCACCCCGTTCAACCGGGTCCCCGAGGAGGGCGCCCTCCAGCCCGCGTTCCGCCTCTGGGCGCAGGTCGTCTCCCGCCCCACCCCGCACCAGGCGTTCGCCAACGCCGGGAAGCGCGACGCCGCCTACGACCTCGACCTGCCGCAGGCCCAGGTGGTCCGCTCCGCCCGGGACGGTGCCGAGCGCCCCGCCACCGGCGTCACCGTCACCGGCCTGTCCGACCAGCACGCCTGGCTGGCCACCGAGTCCGCCGACGCCCTGGAGGTCGGCGACTGGGTCGGCATGGGCCTCTCCCACCCCTGCACCTCTTTCGACAAGTGGCAGCTGATCCCGCTGGTCGAGTCCGACGGCACGGTCGTGGACTTCATCCGGACGTTCTTCTAGACGTTCTTCCAGCCGAGCGGCCCGCCGGACCGGCGGGCCGCCCCAAGACCCGGTGGTACGCGTCGATCCCCCGCGCCGCGTACCACCGGCCCCTCCCCCCACCCGACCGGCGAACCGCCCCGGACACCGGCCGCTCACTCGATCACTCGCTCGACCTCAAGGCCGAAGTACCGAAAGGCAGTTCCATGGACACCGTGTTCCGCGACGTACGCGTCATCGACGGATCGGGCGGCCCGTCCTACCGCGCCGATGTCGCCCTGGACGGCGGCCGGATCGCCGCCGTGCACCGCGAGGGCGACGCCGGTCCCCGCCCGTCCGCCCGCCACACGGTCCCCGCCGACGGCCTCGCCCTCGCTCCCGGCTTCATCGACATGCACGCCCACAGCGACCTCGCGCTCCTCCGCGACCCCGCGCACGAGGCGAAGGCGGCGCAGGGTGTCACCCTCGAAGTCCTCGGCCAGGACGGCCTGTCGTACGCGCCGGTCGACGACCGCACCCTTGTGCAGGTCCGCTCCCAGATCACCGGCTGGAACGGTGACGGCAGTGACATCGACTTCTCCTGGCGCTCCGTCGGCGGCTACCTCGACCGTCTCGACCACGGCTTCGACGGCGCCGGTATCGCCGTCAACGCCGCGTACCTCATCCCGCAGGGCACCGTCCGGATGCTCGCCATGGGCTGGGACGACCGCCCCGCCACCGCCGACGAGCTGACCCGGATGAAGCAGCTCGTCGCCGAGGGCCTGGAACAGGGCGCCGTCGGCCTCTCCTCCGGCCTCACCTACACGCCGGGCATGTACGCCTCCGACGCCGAACTGACCGAACTCTGCCGCGTCGTGGCGGAATACGACGGCTACTACTGCCCGCACCACCGCTCCTACGGCGCCGGCGCCCTCCAGGCGTACGAGGAGATGGTCGCCCTCACCCGCGAGGCGGGCTGCGCCCTCCATCTCGCCCACGCCACCATGAACTTCGGCGTCAACAAGGACCGCGCGCCCGAGCTGCTGGCCCTGCTGGACGCGGCCCTCGACGGCGGCGCCGACATCTCCCTCGACACGTACCCGTACACCCCCGGCTGTACGACGCTCGTCGCGATGCTGCCGAGTTGGGCGAGCGAGGGCGGGCCGGAGGCGATCCTCGCCCGGCTGCGGGACGAGGAGGGCGCCGCCCGCATCCGCCACACCATGGAGGTCGAGGGCGCCGACGGCTGCCACGGCGTGCCGATCGAGTGGGACACCATCGAGATCTCCGGGACGACCGATCCGGCGCTCGCCCCGTACGTCGGGAAGACCGTCGCGCAGAGCGCCGCCGCGCGCGGCGAGGAGCCGTGGACCGTCGCCCGCCGCCTGCTGATCGAGGACCGCCTCGGCCCGACGATCCTCCAGCACGTCGGCCATGAGGAGAACGTCCGCCGCATCATGCGCCACCGCGTCCACACCGGCGGCTCCGACGGCATCCTCCAGGGCGCCAAACCGCACCCCCGCGCCTACGGCACCTTCCCCCACTACCTGGGCCGTTACGTCCGTGAGCTGGGCGTTCTCTCCCTGGAGGAGTGCGTCGCGCACCTGACGTCCCGCCCCGCCGCCCGGCTGCGTCTGCCCGACCGGGGCCTGGTCCGCGAGGGCTACCGCGCCGACCTCGTCCTCTTCGACCCGGAAACCGTCGCCGCCGGCTCCACCTTCGACGCCCCGCGCACCCTGCCCACCGGCATCCCGTACGTCCTGATCAACGGCGAGTTCGTCATCGAGAACGGCCACCGGACGGAGGTCCTGGCCGGCCGGGCCGTCAGGCGCGCAGCGCCTCGTTCTTGACCGCCGATACGAAGCGGCCCCAGGCGCCCGCGCCGAAGATCAGGGTGGCGCGGGCGCGGTCCTTGGTGTCCCGGACGGGGACGATGCCGGGGAGGTCGTCGGCGATCTCGACACAGTCGCCGCCGTCGCCGTTGGTGTACGTGCTCGTACGCCACACGGCACCGGTCAAATCAATTCCGTTGCTTGCCATTTCGGAAGTCCTCCGCCGTTGCCTGGATCATCGACAAGGAGGCCGCCGGTGGCAGCGCGGCAGCCCTCACCAGATCGTATGCCTTGAGGTACTGGTCCACGATCTCTGGATCATCGATGGTGTCACCGCTGTACGCGGACTCGATGTAGATCAAAGGCGGCTCATCCCGGAACCGCATTGCCTTAACCGAACCCATCATCAGCGGGTGCGGCCCGCTATTGCACGGAAGGATCTGTGGAACGATCCGGCGGCGCCGCCCCAACTCCGCGATGTGGTTCAACTGTTCGGCCATCTCGTCCAGCGGAAGCAGGGGTTGGCTCAGCACGGACTCGTGCAGAACCATCCAGAACGCCGGATTCTTGTGATCCACTTCGAGGAGTTGTGCCCTCTTCAGCCGCGCGGAGACTTTCTCTTCCACTTCTTCTTCAGTGGAAAGCGGATGAGCCCCCAACACCATCGCCCGCGCGTACGGGGCCGTTTGCAGCAACCCTGGCACGAGGCCGGGATACCACTCCTCGATGCCCGTGGCCCTCTCCTCTGCTTCCAACGCCCGCTCGAAGTAGTGGGCATAGCCGCCTCCGCGTGACCTGCGGACGTCGTCGCATCGCCGCGCGAAGAATCCGTCTGTGCCGAGCACGCGGTCCACATGCGGGGCCAATTCCCTCGGCATCCGCCGGTATCCGCGCTCGATCTCGCTCAGATAACTCACCGAGAAGTAACAGTCCTTGACCACTTCCTTGAGGGTCAGGCCCGCCTGCTCCCGCTTGTAGCGCAGTTCCGCGCCGTAGAAGGCGAGCACGCTCTCCGAACCATCAATTTCCTTGCTCGCAGGCATATTTCACCGCTCCACAGATTGCGCACCGAATGGGAAGGACCTTCCACGCTACGCCGGTCCGCGTCACGCTGTGAGCAGTTCGTCACAGACCGCACAGGAAGCCGACGCCATGCCGCACGCCTACAGCTACCCCCACCACGACGACATCGACGACTGCACCGAGGAACTGCGCGCCGCGCTCGCCGCGCACGGCATCACGCTGCCCTCGCTCGGCATCGATCTGCCGTCGTTCGCGGGGAGTTACAGCGCCCCGCTGATCGCCCTCGGCAACTGCAACACCGCCACCGCCCGCCGCCTGTCCGCAGCCCTCCACCAGGCCGTTTCCGGTACGGGTACCGAGCGGTGAGCAAGCCGCGGGACGGGGAGCGCGCCCCGAAGGAGCAGCCCGCCGGGTCCGGGGAGGCTCGTCGGGAGGCGTTGGCCGAGGAGGTCCGGCGGCTCAACAAGTGGTCCTCCGGCGGGGGCGGGCGCCGCTGAACCGCGCGCCCCGTACGCCTCGATGCGCGGGGCTCGCACGCTCACTCCGTGTCACCGGCGCCCCGCCGCTCCCGCTGGACCTCCTCGATCCACTCCACCAGGGTCCCTGCCTGAAGACTCAGGCCGAGCGCCCCGACCTCCCGGGCCCGGCGCTCCCGCTCCTCGGTGACCCGCCCGGCGAAGAAGCCGATCGGGCCGTCGTAAAGCCCCTCGTCGCGCAACCGGCGGGCGAGGGCGAAGCCCGCGTCCGGGTCGCCGTCCCGGGTCACGTCGGAGAGAAGCAGGTCCACGGGGCGGGCGGCGACCCGGGCCAACACCTCGTCGTCGGTGGTGACCACCTGGATGTCCGCGCCCCGGCGGCGCAGCTCCGCGACCATCGACGTCAGCCCCTCGGGGGCGTCGTCCACCCAGAGAACGGCGAGATCCAGGTCAGGGCCGTCGTCCGGGGGCGGCCCCTCCAGCGGGATGGACGGGCCGGTACGCGGCCGGGGGGCGGGGAACTCGCGGGACGGGGCGGGGACGGGGTCGGCGACCGGGGCGGCGGGCAGGCGCGGCCCGGCCCCGGGCGCCGGGACCTCCGCCCCCACCACCGGATACGGCTCCGCCGCCGGCTGCCGCGGACCCGTCGCGGAACGCCCTCGCGCCTCCATGGCCTCCACCACCAGCTCCCGCAGCCGGTCCTCCTGGTTGGTGAGGCGGGCGCCCAACGACGCGGCGCGGTCCTCACGTTCGGGACTCTGCCGGATCGTGTAGAAGATCACCGGGCCGTCGTACAGATACTCCCGCCGGAACCTCTCCACCATCGTGAACCCGGCGGTGTGGTTCCGGCGGCGGCTGATGTCGCTGATCAGCAGGCCCGGTGGGCGCGACCGCAGCTCGGCGGCGGCCTCCCCGCTCGACGTCACATGCCGCACCCGCGCCCCCAGGCTCCGCAGCACGGCCCGCACCTCGCCCTTGCGGTACGGCTGGTCGTCCACCCACAGCACATCGAGCGTCGGCAGCGCATAGCCGCCGCGCGAGCCGTACCGGGCGGCCCCGGCCACGAACCGCTGGCCCCGCCCGTCGGACGCGCCCTGTTCCGGCAGCTCGGGGCCCGCGCCACCGTTCATGTGCACGCTGTCCCCGTACGCGGCATCCCCGTACACCGCCGCCCCCGGCCGGAACGGCTCCGGGCGCGCGCCGGTCCGGAACTCCGGCGGCAGCTCCGGGTACCCGGCGCCCTGCTCCGGGATGCCGTCCGCGCGCCCCTCCGGCACCGGGACCGGCCAGGCCAGCGGCGACCCGTCCGCGTCGAGGTCGTCCCGCATCCCGTCCAGCACCTCCCGCAGCGGCTCCCAGGCGGCGGACATCCGGGCAGGGCCGTCGCCGGAGAGCGACGGGCCCTCCCGCAGCCGGACCAGCAGCCGCGCCGCGTCGTCCAGGTCGACCAGCTCGTCGATCAGCGAGGTGAACCCGGAATTCAGCACCAACTCCGGGAATTCCCTGGGGAGTTGGCGCTCCAGCGCGGCCAGCACGTCCGGCCCCGCCGCGTCCGGCCCCTCCGGCACCACCAGGTCGTACCGGGCGACGAACCTCGCCGCCGCCTCCGTCTCCTCCTCGGGCACCGACCCGCGCGGCGCCAGCAGCGTGCGCCGCACCGCCCGGTACGTACGGAACTCCGCGACCACATCGCCGTCCACCGTCCCCGACGGGCCGGTCATCATCCGGTAGAAGTCCGGATAGAAGTACTGGAGCAGCAGCGTGCGCAGCACCGCGTCCGGGCCGAAGTCGCGCCAGACCGGGTTCAGCGTCGCTTCCAGGACGAAGCCGTTGACCAGGCGTTTGATCCGTCGCGGATTGCGCGCGCTGCGCTGCGCCAGCAGCTCCACCAGTGCGTCGTCCACCAGCGGCGCGACGCCCGCGGTCCGGGCGCACCAGCGGATGTACTCCTCGACGCCGCGCCCGTCCGGCGCCGGGATGCGGTAGCTCGTCTGGAAGATCTTCTCCATGAACGCCGACCCGGCGGGCGACAGATCGCGCAGCAGCCCGTTGGGGCCCATCGCGGAGCGGTCGCAGCCGACGACGAAGGCGAGCCCCGGCACGTCCAGGTAGACCTTCACCGCCTCGCAGACCGCCAGCACGGTCTCCTCCGAACAGCGGTCCAGGTCGTCGATGAACACGACCAGCATCCGCCGCAGCTCACCGGCGTTCTGCGCCCACTCCCCCACCAACTCGCCGATGGCGGTCCGCATCTCGTTCCTGGCCTGCGAATTGACGGACAGGTTCTTCCACAGTTCGTCCACCAGACCGGCGACGCCGAGCGGGCCCGCGGCGACCGTCGTCACGGCGCGGACCACCCGCAGCAGCGCCCGCTGCTCGGTGGCGCGCTGGAGCCCGCGCCGCAGCACCCGCCGGTCGAACCGCATCAGGACCGACTTGATCAGCCCCTCCAGCGCGTCCGAGCCGGTCGAGGTCCAGGCGTTGTACCAGACGGTGTGCACGTCGGACTGCGCGGTCAGCTCCGCGTCGACCAGCCGCATCAGACTGCTCTTGCCCATCCCCCAGCCGGCGTCCACCGCAAGGGTGAACGGCGTCGCGGGGCGCGAGGCGACCAGCAGCCCCGCCAGCCGCCGCGCGGCCGCCTGCGCCCCGAGCAGATCCCCGCCCGCCTCGGTCACCGGCTCATCGCTCAACAACGAGAACGGTGTACTCCCCGCACCGCCGCCGTCGCCCCCGCCGCCGTTGCGCCCCGCCACCATCTGCCGCCCCGCCCCCGAGCCGTACCGGACCGGCGGTACGCACCCTGGCCGCGCGCCCCCGCCGACGAACGCCCGGAGCGTACCGCCGGACCGGCACCCCCCGCCGCCGCCCCACGGAATCCGCAGGTCAAGGGGGGCCCGGTCGGTCACGCGCGCCGTACGCGCCCCGTGTGCCCCACCGGCCCAACGTGGGCAAAAACACCGCGCAGGGGGTCCTGAGCGGTCGTAAAGTGGCGGACATGCAGGTCATCCAGTCAACGAAGCTCGCCAACGTCTGCTACGAAATCCGCGGCCCGGTGCTGGAGGAGGCGATGCGACTGGAAGCGGCAGGCCACCGCATCCTCAAGCTCAACACCGGCAATCCGGCGGCCTTCGGCTTCGAGTGCCCACCGGAGATCCTGGAGGACATCCTCCGCTCCGTCGGCACCGCCCACGGCTACGGCGACGCCAAGGGCCTGCTCTCCGCCCGCCGCGCGGTCATGCAGCACTACCAGACCAAGGGCGTCGAGGTCTCCGTCGAGGACATCTACCTCGGCAACGGCGTCTCCGAGCTGATCCAGATGTCCATGCAGGCGCTCCTCGACAACGGCGACGAGGTCCTCGTCCCCGCACCGGACTACCCGCTGTGGACGGCGTCCGTCTCGCTCTCCGGCGGCACCGCGGTCCACTACCGCTGCGACGAGCAGGCCGACTGGATGCCGGACCTCGCCGACATCGAGTCCAAGATCACCGACCGCACCAAGGCGATCGTCGTGATCAACCCGAACAACCCCACCGGCGCGGTCTACGACAACACCCTCCTGGAGGGCATCGCCGAACTCGCCCGCCGCCACAATCTCATCGTCTGCGCCGACGAGATCTACGACAAGATCCTCTACGACGGCGTCACCCACACCCCGTTCGCCTCGCTCGCCCCCGACCTCCTCACCCTCACCTTCAACGGCCTCTCGAAGGCGTACCGCGTCGCCGGCTACCGCAGCGGCTGGCTGGCGGTCTGCGGCCCGAAGGCGCACGCCACCTCGTACATCGAGGGCCTGACGATCCTCGCCAACATGCGCCTGTGCGCCAACATGCCGGCCCAGCACGCCGTCGCCACCGCCCTCGGCGGCCGCCAGTCCATCAACGACCTGGTCCTCCCCGGCGGCCGCCTCCTCGAACAACGCGACACCGCCTACGACCTCCTGACCCAGATCCCCGGCGTCACCTGCGTCAAGCCCAAGGGCGCCCTCTACGCCTTCCCGCGCCTGGACCCCAAGGTCTACAAAATCACCGACGACCGCGAACTGGTCCTCGACCTCCTCCGCGCGGAGAAAATCATGATCGTCCACGGAACGGGCTTCAATCACCCGACGCCGGACCATTTCCGCCTCGTCACCCTGCCCAACAAGGACGATTTGACGGAGGCGGTCACACGGATCGGGGCGTTTTTGGAGGGGTACGGAAGGTAGGTAAGGCAGGGGCAGGGATTGCCATTGCCCTCCACAGGCAGGGGCTGTGGTGGCTGGATCGCCCGCTCCCCTCTCCCCTTGCGCCCGGTATCGTCCGCACGGCCATCCATACCATCGGGACCTGGAGGCCGCCATGACTCGCGCCTGGGAAGCCGACCCGTCAGCGTCATTCACCAAAAGACTGGGGAAGTCCGCGGCGGAACTCGGCAATTCCAAGGACGAAGACGACTGCCCGGACATTTGGCAGCTGAGCAATGGTGATGTTGCTGTCATAGGCCGCGACCTCACCGACCAGTACGACTCGCGCCTGCCGGAGGGCGTGCGCCTCGACTCTGACGAGCGCTTGGTCGTCGTCCCTGGAAACATGCTCAGCGCAGCAAAGGCGGATATTCCCGATGCTTGACCTCCGTATCCCCGTTCCACCACTCCCCGACGCCTCGGGCGTGCGACTCACGCGTCCGGAATACCACCGCGAATTCCGGGAGCACCGGAAGGAAATCCGCAACAGCAACTCCTGGAAACTCGAACGGCTCCAGCACTTCGAGGAGACGAACGACGAGAGCCGCGAAGCCCTGCGCAAGGGAGACTGGCCGGAGTCCCTGCGCCTGTTCGAAGCCGAGCGTGACGCCACATGCCAGCAAGCCCGGGAGCAGGAATCGCGGGGCGCACTCCTCCACCGCATCCGGATCGTGGAAGAACCGCTGACGCCTTACGTGCAGTGGGAATTGCACTGGCTGCACATGCGTGCGGAATGCGGCCACCCGGTCCGCGTACTGCCTGCCAGCGCGGTCGCCTCGGTCGAGAGCGACGGGCTCCTGCCTGAGCTGACCCTACCTGGCAACCGCGTACTTTTCCGAGTTATCTACACCGAAAGCGGGCGACCCGACGGAGCGATCCGCTTCACCGACCCCCACCTCGTACAGGAATGGGCGGCGTATTTGGAGAAGCTGTACGCAGCGGCCGAGAGCATGCAGACGTATTTCGACCGTGTGGTGGCACCGCTGGCTCCGCCGCCCGCGGCATGACCCGATATCGCGATCGCCGTGCGGGATATCGACATGCCGGATGACCACGGCAACGAGCGCCACGGGGACACACGGAACGACGTCTCCGGAGCGACCCACGATGTCGTCCAGGCCGGGAACATCACCGGGGGCGTCCACTTCCACCAGGCTCCCCCGGCCACGCCCCACCGCCCCGGCCCTCGTCAACTGCCGTCCGACATCCGTACCTTCGTGAACCGCACCGCGGAGCTGGGGCAGCTGAACGCCGTACTGACTGGCCCGGACGGCAGCGACCTCGTCATCTCCGTACAGATCGTGGCCGGTACCGCAGGTGCGGGGAAGACCTCTCTGGTGCTGCACTGGGCCCATCAGGTGAAGGATCGCTTCCCGGACGGTCAGCTCTTCATCAACCTGCGCGGCTACGATCCCGCGGAGCCGGTCACGGCAGACCAGGCGCTACGGAGGTTCCTACGGGCGCTGGATGTGGCGGCAGCCGATCTGCCGCAGGACACCGATGATGCGGCAGCCCTGTACCGCTCCCTGCTCGCCGACCGACGCGTACTGATCGTGCTGGACAACGCCGCGACGGTCAGCCAGGTCCGGCCGCTCCTCCCCGGCAGCGGCAGCAGCCTCGTCGTGATCACCAGCCGCAACCGCCTGGCCGGACTCGCCGTCCGCGACAGCGCCCGCCGGATCACCCTCGGCACGCTCCCGGAGCCGGAGGCCGTTGCCCTGCTGCACGCGGTCACGAAGGACTACCGCCCCGAGTACGACGAGGACAAGCTCGCGGAACTGGCCCGCCACTGCGCCCGCCTGCCCCTGGCCCTGCGGATCGCCGCCGAGCGGGCCGCCAGCCACCCGTATCTACGGCTCGACGATCTCATCAGCGACCTACGGGACGAGTCCGCGCTCTGGGACACCCTCAGCACCGGCATCGATGAGGAGGCGGAGGCCGTCCGGTCAGTCTTCGCCTGGTCCTACCGGGCTCTGTCCGCGCACTCCGCGCGCCTCTTCCGGCTCCTCGGCCTGCTCCCCGGAGCGGAGTTCGGTCTCGCCGCCGCAGCTGCGCTGGGCGGCCTCCCGCTCCACCGGACCCGCCAGTTGCTCGACGACCTCGTCGGCGCCCACCTGCTGGAGCAGACCGCCCCCGACCGCTTCCAGTTCCACGACCTGCTGCGCGCCTACACGACCGACCTGGCACAGACCGAGGAAGCCCCCGCCCACCGGGACGCGGCGCTCCACCGGCTGCTGAGCTGGTACCTGCATACCGCCGACGCCGCACAGACCTGGCTCGCGCCGTCCGCGGAACGCCTGACGCTGCCGGAACCGCCGCCCGGCGTACGACCGCTCACCTTCGCCGACTACCACGCGGCGGTCGACTGGTCCGAGCGGGAACACCCCACCTTCCTCCCGTTGCTGCGCAGCGCCGCGCGCAGCGGCCTGACACAGCTGACCTGGCTGCTGGCCGCCGTCATGTGGTCCGCGCGGCCTCCCTCCTCGTCGGAGCGCGACTGGCTGGAGCCGGGACGCATCGGCGGCGAAGCCGCGGCGGAACTGAACGATCCGGCGGCACGGATGCGACTCCTCCTCAACACGGGCATCGCACACCGCACGCTGAACAACTTCCCGGAAGGCCTGGCAGCCCTGGGCGAAGCAGCCGATCTCGCACGAGAGCTGGGCAGCGGGCACGACGAGGCCCGCGCCCTCAATCTCATCGGCCTGATCCACCTCAGGCGGCGCGATCTCGGCCTCGCCGAAGCCCACTTCGACCGGGCACTCTCCGCCTTCCGAGCCGTGGAGAACCTCCGGATGACCGCCGTCGCGCTGTCCAATGTCGCCGTCGCCCGCCTCAGTGCAGGCCACCTTCCGGAAGCGGCCGCAGCCGCCGGTGAGGCACTGCGTACCCACCGCGCTCAGGGCAATCGGAGCAGCGAGGGCAACATCCTGCGCCTCATGGCCGTACTGGGCCTGGAGCAGGGAGACATCGGTGCGGCCCGGCAGGCCATCGACGAGGCACTCGACATCGCCCTCGCTCTCCGCGACCACACGCTGGAGGGCTACTGGCTCCTCACCCTCGGCGACATCCAACGCGCCGAGGGGCAATACGGTGATGCGCTGGCCTCCTGTCAGCGTTCCGCCATGCTCCACCGCCGCCTCGGCGACCACAGCCGCGAGGCTCTGGCCTGGCGCGGCACCGGGCAGGCCTACACCGCGATGGGCCGCGGTGCGGATGCCGCGGCCTTCCACCGGCAGGCCCTGCCCGTCCACCGTGACCTCGGGGACTCCTGGCAGCTCGCCGTGGAACTCGGCCTCCTGGCCGACGCCGTCCATCAGAAGGCCCCGGAAGCCGCCCGCGCCCACCGGTCCGAGGCCCTCTCCTGCCTGTCCGGGTACGCAGACCCCCGGGCCGCGGCCTTCCGCTCCCGCTTGGAGGAGCTGTTGGCCGCCCCCGAAGGCTGATGCGCGGCAGCAACGTCGGCACCCCACCCCACCAGAGCCACGAAGGAACCCAACTTTAGAATCAATCTAAGTTAGGATGGCTTCCTAGTCACACTCAGGAGGCTGTCCCATGTACGAACCGATCCGTTCCAAGTCGGTCCACACCATGGCCGCCGCCGGGGAGTTCCCGCACCGTTCGCGGGCGGAGGAGTTGGACATCCGGCTCGCCGGGCATCTGACCGCGCTGCTGACCGTCACCGATGAGCTGCGGGCGCTGACGCCCGGGGCCGACGGGGAGGCGCTGGCGGCGGCGGCCGAGCGGATCGCCGGGCAGGTGGCGCGGCTGCGGGGTGGCCGCCTCCCGTTGCGGGCCGAGCCGAGCGGTGGGGATCCGGCGCGGGCGGGGGCGCTGCACCGGCGGGCGTACACCCTGGCCGGGCATGCGCTGACCGTCGCGACCTGGCGGAACGACGCGGCGGCCGGCGCGCTCGCCGCCGAGCGCCGTGCCGCCCACGAGGGCCCCGCCGCGCCGGCGCTCCCGGATCTCGCCACGGCGTAACCGAAGAGACGGGGCGCGCGGGCCGGACCTCGGGCCGTACGTCCCGCCCCGCGCACGAACGAGGGACCCCGCGCCACCGAGCGCGAGGTCCCTCGTTCCGTTCACTCACCGTGTGCCGCGAGGCGGCGTCACAGCATCAGCCCGTTCGGGCCGTCACCCCAGGCGCCGCACCAGCGCCCGGTACTCGTCCCACAGCTCCTTCGGGGTGTGGTCGCCGAAGGTGTTGAGGTGCTCGGGGATCAGGGACGCCTCGTCGCGCCAGACGTCCTTGTCGACCGTGAGGAGGAAGTCGAGGTCGGCGTCGGAGAGGTCGAGGCCCTCGGTGTCCAGGGCGTTCTTCGTCGGGAGGATGCCGATGGGCGTCTCGACGCCCTCGGCCTTGCCGTCGAGGCGCTCGACGATCCACTTCAGGACGCGGCTGTTCTCGCCGAAGCCCGGCCACACGAAGCGGCCCTTGTCGTCCTTGCGGAACCAGTTGACGTAGTAGATCTTGGGCAGCTTGGCGGCGTCCGCGGACGCGCCGACCTTGACCCAGTGACCCATGTAGTCGCCCATGTTGTAGCCGCAGAACGGCAGCATGGCGAACGGGTCGCGGCGCAGCTCGCCGACCTTGCCCTCGGCGGCGGCGGTCTTCTCGGAGGCGACGTTCGCGCCGAGGAAGACGCCGTGCTGCCAGCTCATCGACTCGGTGACGAGCGGGACGGCGCTGGCGCGGCGGCCGCCGAAGAGGATCGCGGAGATCGGCACGCCCTTGGGGTCCTCCCACTCGGGCGCGATGATCGGGCACTGGCCGGCGGGGACGGTGAAGCGGGCGTTGGGGTGGGCCGCCGGGGTCTCGGAGTCCGGGGTCCAGTCGTTGCCACGCCAGTCGGTGAGGTGCGCGGGCAGCTCCTCGGTCATGCCCTCCCACCACACGTCGCCGTCGTCGGTGAGCGCGACGTTGGTGAAGACGGAGTTGCCCCACATCGTCTTCATGGCGTTGGCGTTGGTGTGCTCGCCGGTGCCGGGCGCGACGCCGAAGAAACCGGCCTCGGGGTTGATCGCGTAGAGGCGGCCGTCCTCGCCGAAGCGCATCCAGGCGATGTCGTCGCCGATGGTCTCGACCGTCCAGCCCGGGATGGTCGGCTCCAGCATCGCGAGGTTGGTCTTGCCGCAGGCCGACGGGAACGCCGCGGCGACGTACTTCGCCTCACCCTGCGGCGGGGTCAGCTTGAGGATCAGCATGTGCTCGGCGAGCCAGCCCTCGTCGCGCGCCATGACGGAGGCGATGCGCAGCGCGTAGCACTTCTTGCCGAGCAGCGCGTTGCCGCCGTAGCCGGAGCCGTACGACCAGATCTCGCGGTCCTCGGGGAAGTGCGAGATGTATTTGGTGGTGTTGCAGGGCCACGGCACGTCGGCCTCGCCCTCGGCGAGCGGGGCGCCCAGGGTGTGCACGGCCTTGACGAAGAAACCGTCCTCGCCCAGCTCGTCCAGGACCGCCTGGCCCATGCGCGTCATGGTGCGCATCGAGACGGCGACGTACGCGGAGTCGGTGATCTCGACGCCGATGGCGGAGAGCGGCGAGCCGAGCGGGCCCATGCAGAACGGGACGACGTACATCGTCCGGCCGCGCATCGAGCCGCGGAAGATGCCCTGCTCACCGGCGAAGATCTCCCGCATCTCGGCGGGGTCCTTCCAGTGGTTGGTCGGGCCGGCGTCCTCCTCCTTGGCGGAGCAGATGAAGGTGCGGTCCTCGACGCGCGCGACGTCGCGGGGGTCCGATGCGGCGTAGTACGAGTTGGGGCGCTTGACCGGGTCGAGCTTGGTGAACGTGCCCTTGTCGACGAGCTCCTCGCACAGCCGCTCGTACTCCGCCTCCGAGCCGTCGCACCAGACGACCCGGTCGGGCTGGGTGAGGGCGGCGATCTCGTCGACCCAGGCGATGAGTTCCTGGTGACGGGTCTGGGTGGTGGGAGCCGCGTTGTCGCGCGCCACGATCGCTCCTAGATGAGGGTGTGGACGGATGGCCGACGGGCCGGACCGGGGGCTGCCGGTTCGGTCCTGGACGTCCGCTTCTTTGGTTGGTGCCCCTTGGGGGCTGCGACCCGGACGCTTCGTGACCGCTCATCCGGTGCCGACCGCACTCATTTGATCATCCGACCCCGACGGGCTTCTGTCCAGGGGGCCCCGTGGTGACCGTCACCACTCGTTCCCGTACGTACACCCGGGGCGAAAAGCCCTCGTCAAGCACGTGCCAAGCGTTCCCCAAGCGCGCACGGGGCGGGCGGCGTCCCGCGGCTCCCGCCGGGCCGCGCCCTCACCCGACCGCCTCCGGCCTCCCGCGCATCCGGGTCCGTCGCCCACCCGAGCGGCGGCCGTCAGACCGGGAACTTACGGTGCCGTAGATAGCATGACCGGCATGACTTCCGCGCCCGATGCCGCAGCGAGCCAGCCCCCGTCCGCGCCCGCGGTGGCCGAAGCGGTCCCCCCGACCGGAGCGGCCCCCGCCGCGGCCGGCCCGGCGGCGACCGCACCGGCCAAGCCCCGGCTGCGGGGCTGGCTGCACGCCGGGATGTTCCCGGCCGTCCTGCTGTCCGGCGTCTTCCTCACCGCACTCGCCGACAGCACCCGCGGCCGCGTGGCCTGCGCCGTCTACACGCTCACCGCCTGCCTGCTGTTCGGCGTCAGCGCGCTCTACCACCGCGGCAACTGGAGCCCGCGGGTCGGCGGGGTGCTGCGGCGGCTGGATCACGCCAACATCTTTCTGATCATCGCCGGTACGTACACCCCGCTGACGATGCTGCTGGTGCCGGGCAGCCGGGGGCAGATCCTGCTGTGGGCGGTGTGGGCGGCGGCGCTCGCCGGGATCGCCTTCCGGGTGTTCTGGGTCGGCGCCCCGCGCTGGCTCTACACCCCCTGCTACATCGCGATGGGCTGGGCCGCCGTCTTCTTCCTCCCCGACTTCCTGCGCACCGGCGGCATCGCCGTCCTCGTCCTGGTGATCGTCGGCGGACTCCTCTACAGCGCGGGCGGCGTGATCTACGGCCTCAAGCGCCCCAACCCGTCCCCGCGGTGGTTCGGCTTCCACGAGGTCTTCCACTCGTTCACGCTGGCGGCGTTCGTGGTGCACTACGTCGGCATCTCGCTGGTCGCCTACTCGCACGGCTGACCCGGTGACCACCCCCCGCGCGGACGGCGGGGCGCGGCCCGCCGTACCCCGCCCCGCCGCGCCCGCCGACGGGCTGCGGGAGCGGAAGAAGCGCCGCACCCGCCAGGCGATCCGCGACGCCGCCTTCCGCCTCTTCGACTCCCGGGGTTACGACGCGACCTCCGTCGACCGGATCGCCGAGGCGGCCGACGTCTCCCCCAGCACCGTCGCGCGGTACTTCCCCACCAAGGAGGACATCGTCCTGCGGGACGTCTACGGGGAGCTGCTGGTGGCGGAGGTGGCCGCCCGGCCCGCGGAGGAACCGCTGCCCGGGGCGCTGCGCGCCGCCGCCCTGGCGGTCTCCGCGCGGCTGTCCGCCCGGGACCTGCGGGAGCTGCGGCGGCGGGCCCGGCTGATCCGCGACGTCCCGGCCGTACGCCGCCGCACCGCCGACCACCACGCCCGCGCCGCCGCCGGCCTCACCGCCGCCCTCGCCACCCGGACCGGCCGTCCCGCCGACGACCTGGAGATCCGGGTGATCAGCACGGCGCTGCTCGCCGCCCTCCAGGAGGCGCTGCTGCGCTGGGCGGACGGGCCGCCACGGGACGGCGCGGCCACGGGGGCGCGGCCGGCCGGCGGCCGGGGCGCGGCGTTGGAGACGGTGGTCGGCCAGGCGCTGGACGTACTGCTGCGGGGGCTGGCGCCGTCCTCCGGGTGAGGCGCGGGGACGGGTTCCGTACGGCGGGCCACCGGGCCGGTCGAGGGGGCCCGGCCACGCCTTCCGGGCCCGGCCGTTCGCCCCAAGACCGTCCCAAGTCCCCCGTCCGCAGGCCCACCCCAAGGAGTGACAGCCGCTCGCGGTGCCATGCCCACGCCAGGGTGAACGGGGGCGGTCACCGCCGGGCTCAGCCCTCGCCCGCGGCCCCGGCGGCCACCGCGCCGCCCGCCCGCAGCGCCTCCTCGATACCCGCCGCCCAGGCGAGAACCTCCGGATCGGAGCCGTACGGGCCCACCAGCTGGAGGCCGAGCGGCAGACCGTTCGCGGCGTACCCGGCGGGCAGACTCACCGACGGCAGACCGGCGTTGCTCCACGGCAGGCACATCACCGACGTACCGGTGGAGCCCAGACCGAAGGGGGCCGGGCCGGTGGCCGCGGGGGCGAGCCACAGGTCGGCGCCGGCCGCCCGCCGCGCCGCGTCCAGCTCGTCGCGGAATGCGGCGCGCCGGGCGCGCGCCGCCTCGTAGGCGGTGTCCGTGACGGCGTGGCCCTCGTGCAGGGCGGTCGCGGTCTGCTCCCGGTAGAGCTCGCCGAAGCGCGCGTACCACTCGGTGTGCGCGCGGGCGACCTCATAGCGGTTCATGGTGAACAGCTGGGTGACGATCTCCTCGAAGTCCGCCATCACCGCCACCTCGACGACGGTGTACCCGGCGCGGCGCAGCACCTCCCGCTGTGCCTGGAGGGCGGCCAGCGCCTCGTCGTCCGCGCGGCGCAGATACGGGCCGACCGGGACCCCCAGCACCGGCCGGCCGGGCGCCGCTTCCGTACCGTCCGGCCAGCCGTCGCACAGCACCGGGGCGGCCAGCGCGGCGCCCGCGACGTCCTGCGCGTACCAGCCGACGGTGTCGAAGCTGACCGCGTTGGGGATCACCCCGGCGGTCGGGACGCGGTCGAAGCTCGGTTTGAAGCCGACGATGCCGCAGTACGCGGCCGGGCGGATCATCGAGCCGACGGTCTGGGTGCCGAGGGCCAGCGGCACCATGCCCGCCGCGACGGCCGCCGCCGAGCCGCTGCTCGAACCGCCCGGCGTGTGCGCGACGTGGTGCGGATTGCGGGTCGGGCCCGGCGCGGTGACCGCGAACTCCGCCGTCACCGTCTTCCCCGCGATCAGCGCGCCCGCCGCGACCAGCCGGTCCACGACCGCCGCCTGCGGACCGGCGAGCACACCGGGCGGCAGCACGGAGCCCGCGCGGGTCGGCAGCCCGTCGACCCGGATGATGTCCTTCACCCCGACCGGCACGCCGTACAGCGGCGGTTTGGCGGGGCGGTGGGCGCGGTCCGGGGCGCCCGCCGTCGCGCTGTCCCACGCGGCGACGGCACGTTCGGCCGCGGCCGACAGCCGCTCCCGCCGGTCCGGTTCGGGCACGAAGGCGAGGAGGTGCGGGTCGACGGCGTCGATGCGGTCGCAGGTGCGGCGCGCCGCCGCCACGGGGTCGTCCGCACCGGACCGCAGCGCCGCGGCCTCCCGGACGAGTGAGCGGTTCCGGAGCAAGCTGTCCACGGCGGCAGGCTACAACCGCGGGATACGGGGCGGGGGCGGAAGCCGCAAGACGCCGCGCGCCACGGGCGCCGCCGCCCCGCCCGGCTCACAACTCCACGATCACCGCGCCCATGTGGCGTCCCTCGGTCAGCTCCCGCAGGGCGGTCGGCGCCTGCTCGATGCCGTGCAGACGGCTGTGCGGGAAGGTGAACGTGCCGTCCCGCAGGCCCTTGCCGAAGCGGGCGTTCCACTCCGGGATCAGGTCGAGGTGGTCGTGGAGGGCGACGCCGCGCAGTGTGATGCCGCGGCCGAGCAGCGAGAGCGTGTCGATCTCCAGCGGGGCCGAGCCGTCCCCGCCCATCTGCGCGGCGAGCGAACCGACGACCGCGATCCGGGCACCGCGGTTGGCCACCGCGAACGCGGCGCGCAGCTGCTCACCGCCGACGTTGTCGAAGACCGCGTCGACGCCCTCCGGGGCGGCCTCGCGCAGCTGCTCCTCGATCGGCCCGGCGCCGCGGATCACCACGGCGTCGTAGCCGAGGTTCTCGACCAGGCAGTCGGCCTTGGCCTGCGAACCGGTGCTGCCGATGACCCGGGCGGCGCCCCGCTCCCGGGCGATCTGCCCGGCCAGCGAGCCGACGCCGCCGGCCGCGCCGCTGATGAACACGGTGTCCCCGGGCCGCACTTCGGCGCCCCGGACGATGCCCATCCACGCGGTGGGCCCCTGCGAGAGGTGGGCGGCCGGGTCGGGCAGCTCCGCCGGGTCGATCCGCTGCACGGCCCCGGCGTCCACCAGCGCGTACTCGCGCCAGCCGAGGCGGTGCTGCACCAGATCGCCGACGGCCGCCTCGCCGCCGGGCGCGGCGACGACCTCGCCGACGGCCGGTCCGCTCAGCGGCTCGCCCAGCGCGAACGGCGTCAGCGGCACCACGCTGGACTCGTCCATGAGGGTGCGCATCACGGCGGCGACGCTCATCAGGGTGTTGCGCACCAGAACCTGCCCGGGCGCGGGCTCGGGGACCGGCACCTCCACGATCTCGAAGAGCGCGTCGGTGACCGGCCCCTCGGGACGGGCCGTCAGATGAACTTCACGTGCGGTGCGCTGAGTCATGTACCGATCTCACGCCCGATTACGCACCGGAGTCAACTCCGTCATTGGGCGGAGCACTTCCGACCGAGGCACCGCCGCCCGTGCTGTCGGTGCCCGCCGGTCACCGCACCGTCCCGCGGAGCCGGCCACCCAGCTCGTCCGGGTCGGTGACCGGCTGTTCGCAGGTGAAGTGGCGGCAGACGTACGCGGCGGGGGCACCGTCGACCAGCGGCCGGTCCCGGAGCAGCGCCACCGCGTCCGCGTCGTCCGTGCCCGGCTCGCCGAGCGCGACGACCGCGCCGGGGGTGTTGCCGAGCAGCGCGGTGCGGTGCAGCGCCCGGGTGGCCGCGTCGTCCGGCGGGCCGACGACGGCGATCTCCCGCGGCCCGTCCAGCGCCGCCTCCGCGACGGCCAGCCCCCAGCCGATGAACCTCGGCGCCCGCCCGGCCAGCGCCGTCACCACGGTGAGCGCCTGCTCGGCCGCCTCCCGGTGCGGGGCGCTGCCGGTGAGCGCCCCGTAGGAGAGCAGGGCCCCGGCGGCGGCGGTCCAGCCGGACGGGGTGGCGTTGTCCGTCGGGTCCTGCGGGCGGCGGATCAGCGCCTCGGCGTCCGCCGCGGTGTCGTAGAGGGAACCGTCCTCGGCCCGGAACTGCACCAGCACCGTGTCGAGGAGGAAGCCCGCGAAGTCCACCCAGACGCCCTCGCCGGTGACGGAGGCGAGGGTGAGGAAGCCCTCGGCGACGTTCGCGTAGTCCTCCAGGACGCCGCCGTTGTCGCCGGCGACGCCGTCCCGGGAGGTGCGGTGCAGCCGCGCCTGCCCGTCCATGTGGACGCGGACGAGCAGGTCGGCGGCGTCCGTGGCGGCCTGGACGAGGTCCGGCCGGTCGAAGTAGGCGCCGGTCTCGGCGAGCGCGGCGATCGCCAGCCCGTTCCAGGACGCGACGATCTTGTCGTCCCGCCCGGGGCGCGGCCGCTCGTCCCGCGCCGCCAGCAGCCGCTCGCGCACCGACCGGACCCGCTCGGCGTCCACCGGGCCGACCCCGTCCGGGAGTTGCAGCACCGAGGCGCCCTCCTCGAAGGTGCCGTCCCCGGTCACCCCGAAGTACCCGGCGGCGAACTCCCCGTCCGCCTCCCCGAGCACCGCCCGCAACTGGTCAGGGGTCCATACGTAATACGCGCCCTCGGCGTGGCGTCCGCCGCCCGGACCGTCCTCGCCGTCCGGTACGACCTCGCTGTCCGCGTCCAGCGCGGAGGCGAACCCGCCCTGGACGGTGCGGAGTTCCCGCACCATGAAGTCGGCGGTGGTGAGCGCGACGCGGCGGGCGGTGCCGGAGCCGGTGGCCCGCCACAGATGCGCGTAGACGCGGCAGAGCAGCGCGTTGTCGTACAGCATCTTCTCGAAGTGCGGCACCGTCCACGTCGCATCGACGGCGTACCGCGCGAACCCGCCGCCGAGCTGATCGTGGATCCCGCCGCGCGCCATCGCCTCGCACGTCGCCTCGACCATCTCCACGGCGCCCTCGGAGTCCGTCCGCGCGTGGTGCCGCAGCAGAAACTCCAGCACCATCGCCGGCGGAAACTTCGGCGCCCCGCCGAACCCGCCGCGCACCGCGTCGAAGTCCCTGGTCAGCGCCATCAGGGCGGCGGCCAGATCCCCCGGCCCGGGAGGCGCGTCGGCCGACAGCGACCCCGCCAGGGACCGCCCGGCCAGATCCGCGGCGATCCGCCCGGCGACCTCCCCGACCTCCCCGCGCCGCTCCGCCCAGGCGCCGCGCACCCCCTCCAGCACCTGCCGGAACGACGGCATCCCGTGCCGCGGCTCCGGCGGAAAGTACGTCCCGAAGTAGAACGGCTCCCCGTCCGGCGTCATGAACACGGACATCGGCCACCCGCCCTGCCCCGTGGCCGCCTGCACCGCCTCCATGTACACCGCGTCGACGTCGGGCCGCTCCTCCCGGTCCACCTTCACGGACACGAAGTGCTCATTCATGAACGCGGCCGTCGCCTCGTCCTCGAAGCTTTCTTCTGCGAGGACATGACACCAATGGCAGGCGCTGTACCCGACACTCAGAAAGACGGGCACATCACGCCGCCGCGCCTCCTCGAACGCCGCGGCCTCCCAGGGCCACCAGTCGACGGGGTTGTCGGCGTGCTGAAGCAGATAGGGCGAGGTGGCGTGCGCGAGTCGGTTGGCCATGGGGCCATCCTCGCGTACGGGGAACGGGGGCGGTGGGGCGCGGGACGGTGTGGCGCCCCGGGGGAGGAACGGACCGGGGCGGGCCGGCCACCGTGGGCAACGACCCGCGGCCCTCGGCCGGGCCCCGGGCACTCCCGCCCAGACCCCGGCCGAGGGATCAGCCGGTCAAGGAATCAGCCGGCTTCCGCCTCTCCCTTGGGGGCGGAGGCGGGGGAACCGGTGGAGGAGGCAGCGGTCGCCGCCTCCTTCTCCTCGAAGTCCACCTTGCCCATGTGGCGGTTCATGGACTTCATCAGCAGCCATACGGCGCCGCCGATGACCGCGAAGACGATGAAGCCGAGGATGCCGGGGGTCACCTTGTCCTTGTCGAACGAGTCGGCAAGGGCGACGAAGTGCGTCAGGGCGAGGGTGCTGGTCGCGCTCATCATGAGGTCAATTGTTGCGGATGCCCGCGAAGAGGTCGTCCTCGGGGAGGGAAGTGTCCACGAGCGACTTCGCCAGCTCGTACTCCTCCGTCGGCCAGACCTCCTGCTGGATGTCCATCGGGACACGGAACCAGCCGCCGTCGGGGTCGATCTGCGTGGCGTGGGCGATCAGTGCCTTGTCGCGGACCTCGAAGAAGTCGGCGCAGGGAACGTACGTGGTCAGCGTGCGCTCGCGCCGCTCGAACTGCTTCCAGCGCTCCAGCCACTCGCCGTACGGGGACTCCATGCCGCGGGCCAGCAGCGCCTCGTGGAGGGCGACGGTGCGGGGGCGGTTGAAGCCCTGGTTGTAGTAGAGCTTCCGCGGCTGCCAGGGCTCGCCGGCGGTGGGGTACTTCTCCGGGTCGCCGGCCGCCTCGAAGGCCACCATCGTGATCTTGTGGGTCATGATGTGGTCGGGGTGCGGGTACCCGCCGTTCTCGTCGTAGGTCGTGATCACCTGCGGCTTGAACGAGCGGATCAGCTTCACCAGCGGCTCGGCCGCCGCCTCGACATCCTGAAGAGCGAAGCAGCCGTCCGGCAGCGGCGGCAGCGGGTCCCCCTCGGGGAGCCCGGAGTCGACGAATCCCAGCCACTCCTGCTTGACGCCCAGGATCTCCCGGGCCTCGTCCATCTCCTTCTTGCGTACCTCGTGGATGTGCTCCTCGATGTACGGGTCGCCCTGGAGCTTGGGGTTGAGGATCGAGCCCCGCTCCCCGCCCGTGCAGGTGGCGACCAGCACGTCCACCCCCTCGGACACGTACTTGGCCATGGTGGCCGCACCCTTGCTCGACTCGTCGTCGGGGTGGGCGTGGACCGCCATCAATCGCAGCTGCTCAGTCAAGACTCGATCCTCAGTAAAGGCTGGGAGAAGATGCCTCCTATAGTGACCGAAGCGAGGGGGCCGTGTATTCCCCGGACGGGGAACCCACGAGGCCGGACGTTTCCCGGCCCCGGTAGCAGGAGGACAGAGCATGACCGCGGTACGCGAGGGGCTCCCCGAAGGCCGCTACGGAAGGTCCTCGAACGGCCGGAACGACCGCGGGCTGAAGATCGTCGGCGGGGTGCTGGGAGCGGCGCTGCTCGGCGTGGTCGCCTGGTGCGGGATCTCGTACATCGGCGGCCAGCAGGTCAGCGGACGCGTGATCACCTGGGAAGCGGTGCCGGACGGCACGGTGAAGGTGCATCTGGAGGTCGTCAAGGACCGGGATGCCACGGGTGTGTGCACGCTGCGGGTGCTCTCCGCGGACAAGGCCGAGGTGGGGCGCAAGGACGTCACCGTCGGCGGGCGTGGGGAGCAGATCGACACCGAGGTGACGCTGCGGACGACGGGCCGGGCGACGGCGGCGGAGCTGGTCGGCTGCGCGTCCGCGTCCTCCGCCGGTCGCTGACCGCGGGCCCTCCGGTCCCCGGCATGCCCGGGTGATCGCCGGACCGACGCGCGGGCACCCCTTCCGACCTGGGGATTTCACGCTCAGGGAGGTTCCCTGGAAATTTCCTCTTCCCCGTTTTGTGCCGGAATTGTTAGGCTCGTGGTTTCGCCCACCCGTGAAGGCGCAATCCTTCCCTGGTAGGGCGTTTGATTTATCCCCAGTACCGACGAGGAGCACCTGTGACCCAGACCAGCGAAAGCGTCACCTGGCTGACCCAGGAGGCGTACGACCAGCTCAAGGCCGAGCTGGAGTACCTGTCTGGTCCCGCACGCGCCGAGATCACCGAGAAGATCGCGGCGGCCCGCGAGGAAGGTGACCTGAAGGAGAACGCCGGGTACCACGCGGCCAAGGAGGAGCAGGGCAAGCAGGAGCTTCGCGTGCGCCAGCTCACCCAGCTGCTGCAGACCGCGAAGGTCGGCGAGGCCCCCGCCGCCACCGGTGTCGTCGCTCCCGGCATGGTCGTCACCATCGCGTTCGACGGAGACCCGGACGACACCCTGGAGTTCCTGCTCGCCTCGCGCGAGTACGCCAGCTCGGACATCGAGACGTACTCGCCGCAGTCCCCGCTGGGCGAGGGCGTGAACGGCAAGAAGGTCGGCGCCGACGCGGAGTACGAGCTGCCGAACGGCAAGAAGGCCAGCGTGAGGATTCTCGAAGCCAAGCCGTACTCGGGCTGATCACGCCGTATTCCGGCTGATACACGACGTACGCGGAAGCGGCCCGGAGCGCGATGCTCCGGGCCGCTTCGCCGTGTCCGGGGCGCGGGCTTCCCGTGTCCCGGCGCGCGGACGCCGCGCGGGAACCGGGGCCCCGGCGCGGCTCACTCCGCTTCCGACACCGGGTAGCCCGCGTCCCGCAGCGCCGCCGTGACCTCGGCGCGGTGCTCGGGGCCCGAGGTCTCCAGCTGGAGCTCCACCTCGACCTCGGTCAGGCCCAGCCGCGGGCCGGTGCGGACATGGCCGACGTCGAGGACGTTGGCGTCGGCCTCCGACAGCACGCCGAGGAGCGTCGCGAGCGCCCCGGGGCGGTCGGTCAGCCGCAGCCGCAGCGAGAGGTAGCGGCCGGCGGCGGCCATGCCGTGGCGGAGGATCCGCTGCATCAGCAGCGGATCGACGTTGCCGCCCGACAGCACCGCGACGACCGGGCCCTCGAACGCCCCCGGGTCGCTCAGCAGCGCCGCCACCGGGCTCGCCCCGGCGGGCTCCACCACCAGCTTCGCCCGCTCCAGACAGAGCAGCAGCGCCCCGGCCAGCGCGTCCTCGGAGACCGTACGGACCTCGTCCACCAGCTCCTCGACGATCCGGAACGGGACATCACCGGGCCGCCCCACCTTGATGCCGTCGGCCATCGTCGACAGCCCCTCGACCGCCACCGGGTGTCCGGCGGCCAGCGACGGCGGGTAGCAGGCCGCGCCGGCCGCCTGGACGCCGACGACCCGGACGTCCGGGCGCAGCGCCTTGACCGCGACGGCCACCCCGGCGGCCAGCCCGCCGCCGCCGACTCCGACCACGATGGTGCGCACCTCCGGGCACTGCTCCAGGATCTCCAGCCCGACGGTGCCCTGACCGGCGATGACGTCCCGGTGGTCGAAGGGGTGGAGGAAGACCGCGCCGGTGCGGTGCGCGTACTCCTGGGCGGCGGCCAGCGTCTCGTCGACCACCTGGCCGTGCAGCCGCACCTCGGCGCCGTAGTCGCGGGTCGCGGCGACCTTCGGCAGCGGGGCGCCGACCGGCATGAACACCGTCGACCGCACCCCGAGCAGCGAGGCCGCCAGCGCCACACCCTGGGCGTGGTTCCCGGCGCTCGCCGCCACCACCCCGGTCGCCCGCTCGGCCGCCGTCAGCCGGGCGATCCGGACGTATGCGCCGCGGATCTTGAAGGAGCCGGTGCGCTGGAGGTTCTCGCACTTGAGGTGGACCGGGGCACCGATCAGCCCGGAGAGGTGGCGGCTGCTCTCCAGGGCGGTGGCGCGGGCGACGCCGGAGAGCAGCTTGTGTGCCTCGCGGACGTCCTCGACGGTGAGCGCGGCCGCGTCCCGCCTGGGGGCCGCGGGGTGCGGAGACGACGTGTGGTCGGGCATGACGTCAGTCTGGCAGTCCGGCGTCCCCCGGGCCTTTTCCGGCCAAGGTGCGGACAGGGGCGGAGGAGCACGGCCCGGCCCGGCCCGGCGCCCGGTGAGTGACCGCACGCCCTTACGGGTCGGGCCCGGTCCGGGTCGTAGCGGTTTTCGGCGGACGGTCTCCGGCCACTTCCGCGTAACCTTGTCCACCGGTCCCTCAGCCCCCCATGAAGCGAGCTCCCGGCCATGCCCACCTCTTCGGACATGACGACCCCCACCGATCCCGCCGTTCTGGACACGCTGCAGCACCAAGTGGCCGTGTTCGCCCGGCGTGCCGAACAGAGCCGCCTCGGCGGGGTCGGCCAGGCGCGCAACTCCATGGACCGCGCCGCGTATCTGCTGCTCAACCGCCTGGACCAGGAAGGTCCGATGGGCGTCAAGGCGCTCGCCGCCGGGATGGGGATCGACTCCTCGACCGTCACCCGGCAGGTCGCCCCGCTGGTCGAGTCCGGGCTGGTCAACCGCGCCACGCACCCCGAGGACGGCCGGGCGGTCGTCCTCCAGCTCTCCGAACGCGGCCGCACCCGCCTCGGCGAGGTCCGGGCCTCGCGCCGCGCCCTGATGGAGATGGTCACCGACGAGTGGACGGAGGAGGAACGCGCCGTCTTCTGCACGCTGTTGACCCGTTTCAACGTCTCCCTCGCCGCCGTCACCGCGACGATGCCGCCGCCCGGCGCGGCCTCCTGAGCCCGAGCCCGTAGGGGTCTGCCCCGGAGCGCGCCGGAGAACGACGCACGCCCCGGGCACGGAGCCCGTACGGCCGTCCCCTACGGGTGGCCGTACGGGCTCCGGACGCTCAGCCCAGCGCCTGGGTGAGGTCGGCGAGCAGGTCGTCGATCGACTCGATGCCGACGGAGAGACGGACCAGGTCGGCGGGGACCTCCAGCGCGGAACCGGCCGTCGAGGCGTGCGTCATCCGGCCCGGGTGCTCGATGAGCGACTCGACGCCGCCCAGCGACTCCCCGAGGATGAACAGCTTCGCGCGGTCGCAGACGTCGACGGCGGCCTGCTCGCCCCCGGCGACGCGGAACGACACCATGCCGCCGAAGGAACGCATCTGCTTGGCGGCGATCTCGTGCCCCGGGTGCTGCGGCAGCCCCGGGTAGTACACCTGCGTCACCTTGGGGTGCGCGGTCAGCAGCTCCGCCACCCGGGCGGCGTTGGCGCTGTGCCGGTCCATCCGGATGGCGAGGGTCTTGATGCCGCGCATCACCAGCCACGCGTCGAACGGCCCGGCGACCGCACCCATCGCGTTCTGGTGGTAGGCCAGCTCCTCACCGAGGGCGTCGTCACCGACCACGAGGGCGCCGCCGACCACGTCGGAGTGGCCGCCCATGTACTTGGTCGTGGAGTAGACGACGACGTCCGCGCCGAGCGCCAGCGGCTGCTGGAGGTACGGGCTGGCGAAGGTGTTGTCGACGACGAGACGGGCGCCGGCCTCCCGGGCGACGGCGGCGAGCGCCGCGATGTCGCTGATGCCGAGCAGCGGATTGCTGGGCGTCTCCACCCAGACCGCCTTCGTCCGCGGACGCAGTTCGGCGCGGACCGCCTCCGGGTCGGAGGTGTCGGCGACCGACCATTCCACGCCCCAGCGCTCCGCGACCTTGGCGAACAGCCGGAAGGTGCCGCCGTAGGCGTCGTTGGGGATGACGACGTGGTCGCCGGGGGACAGCAACGTGCGCAGCAGGCAGTCCTCGGCGGCGAGGCCGGAGGCGAAGGCCAGTCCGCGGCGGCCCCCGTCGAGGGCGGCGAGGTTCTCCTCAAGGGCGGTGCGGGTCGGATTGGCGCTGCGGCTGTACTCGTAGCCGCCGCGCAGACCGCCGACGCCGTCCTGCTTGTAGGTGGACACCTGGTAGATGGGCGGCACCACCGCGCCGGTCGCCTCGTCGGGCTCCTGACCTGCGTGGATGGCGAGGGTTTCGAAGTGCTGGTGGCGCTGGTCGCGCTGTTCGCTCATGGATAGCGAGGGTAGTCGCCCCGGGGCGGGACGATCCGCGGAACTTTCTGGTTCGCTGGGGAGTGGAGAGAGCAGGACGTGCGCACCTCGCCCGTCCGCCGCTCCGCCGGCCCTGCCTCCGACCGGGACACCACCTCATGGACGCTCTGCTCGTACTCCTCGCCGCCACCGCGTTCGGCGGTCTCGTCCTCCTGCCCTGGCTGCGCCGCCGGCGGGCCGCCGGACAGTTCCGGCAGCAGGGCCCGCCGCAGGTCTCCGACCCGGTGGCGGGCTACGGCTTCGTCCCGCTCGACGCGCTCGACGTCCGTCTGCCGGGCCCGGACGAGGAGCTGGCGCACGTCCTCGACGGGATCCGGCGCGACCACGACTGGCGCCCGGCGGCGGCGCTGCTGCGGGCCACCCCGGAGGACGACGAGCGGCGCTGGCAGCGGGTCCAGACGCTGGCCGGGGCGGCCGCCTTCGAGCTGGCCCGGGAGCAGGACGCCCCGGACGCCGCGCCCGACGTGCCGCGCAGCGGCGGGGTGTGGCTGCGGCGCTGGCGGCTGGAGGACCCGAAGGACGCCGGGGGCGCGCAGACGCACGCCCAGTTCCTCGTCCTCCAGGCGCTGCGGGACCCGGGCTCGGAGGACTTCCGGATGATCCTGGAGGAGGCCCGGACGGTCTGCGGCGAGGCGGCCCTGCTGGCCCCGGGCAGCCCGATCCCGTACGTCATCGAGCTGGCCGTCGCCCGGGGGCTGCACGACCGCCCCGCCGACTACGCCGAGCTGTGGGAGAAGGTCGCCCGCCGCGCCCCGCACCACATGGGCGCGCACCTCGCGGCGCTCCCCTACTGGTCGCAGAAGTGGCACGGCTCCCGCGAGGAGGCGGAGGCGTTCGCCGAGCGCGCCGCCTCCGGGGCTCCCAAGGGCAGCCTCCTCCCGGCCCTGCCGCTCTTCGCCGTCTACGAGCACCTCCCCGAGGCCAACATGGTCCGCGGCCTGTACCAGAGCGCCGTGATCGAGCGGGCCGTCGAGGGCGCCCACTACGCCCTCCGGGAGGCCCCCGCGGACCACCCGATGGCCCCGCACGTCCGCCACCTGCTGATCTGGTTCCTGGTCCGCGCCGAACGCTACGGCGAGGCCCTGGACCAGCTGCGCGAGGTGGACGGCCACGTGGGCGCCGTCCCGTGGTCGTACGGTCACAGCCCGGCGGCCGAGTACGCGGCCTACCGCGCCCTCGCCGTGGCCGGCTGGGAGCGGAGCGGGGGGACGGCCACGGGGGGCGTACGGCCGGAGTGAGGGCGGGCAGCGGCCCGCGGGGACGGCAGCCGGCCCCACCCGCCCGGAATGCCACCGCCCCGCCCGGTGTTGTGGCTGACGCCACGGTCCTCACGGCAGGCGGCCGCCTGCCACCACCCGCCGTCGTCCCCGGAGCCTGATCGCGATGCTGTTCTCCCGCTTCAAGAACCACCTCCCCACCCCCGAGGAAGCCCTCAAGGGCCGCCCGGAACGGGAGTTCGCCGTCCCCGACCGCCACACCGTCCTCGGCACCCCCCTGCTCGGCCCGTACCCGGAGGGCACCGAGACCGCCGACTTCGGCCTCGGCTGCTTCTGGGGCGCCGAGCGGAAGTTCTGGCAGACCGAGGGCGTCCACACCACCCTCGTCGGCTATCAGGGCGGCCACACCCCGAACCCGACGTACGAAGAGGTCTGCAGCGGCCACACCGGCCACACCGAGGCCGTCCGCGTCGTCTACGACCCCGCCGTCGTCCCGTACACCACACTCCTGAAGCTCTTCTGGGAGTCCCACGACCCGACCCAGGGCTTCCGCCAGGGCAACGACGTCGGCACGCAGTACCGCTCCGCCGTCTACACCCACTCCCCCGCCCAGCAGCAGGCCGCCGAAGCCTCCCGCGACGCCTACGCCGCAACCCTGCGCTCCCGCGGCTACGGCGACATCACCACCGAAATCCTGCCCGCCACCGATCGCCCCTTCTACCCGGCCGAGGGGTACCACCAGCAGTACCTCGACAAGAACCCGGCCGGGTACTGCGGGATCGGGGGGACGGGGGTGTCCTGCCCGGTCGGGGTGGCCCCGGCCGACGGGTGAGCGGCGGGGCGGCGGCGCCCCGCCGGCCGTCCCGCCCGGGCCCGCCCTTGGGCCCGGGGGTGGGGCCAGCCCCCGTTCGTACCGGCCGGGCAGCCGCATTCCGGGCCGGGCCCCCTTCTCAGATCCTGGTGTGACAGGAGTTGAGACGGCCGACGGGGAGGGGCGCACGTGCGCATCAGGAGTGGGGCGACGGGCGGGGCGGGTGGCGGGTGCGGGAAGTGGTCGTGGCGGAAGGGGGCCGCGGTCGCCGTGGTGCTGGCCGTCGCGGCAGGCGCCGCGGCGGCCGCGGGGCCCGTCGCCGCCGCGCCGTACGGGGCCGGCCGGCTGGACGGCGTATGGCGCACCGACGGGTACGGGACCGTGTTCGCCCTTCAGGACGGGCGGTTGCAGGAGTACCGGACGACCACCACGAGCTGTCTGCCCGGCGCCACCGCCCGCCGCACGAGCGGCAGCGGCTCCGGCGGGAGCACCACCGCCACCGGCAACGGTTCGGTGCTCTACACCGGCGACGACGCGACCGTCTACCGGATCCGGCCGAGCGCGGGCGGCACCCGCGCGACGCTGCACCTCGACGGCTCGGTCGGCGACCGCCGGCTGCGGCGCGTACCGGCCCTGCCCGGCAGCTGTATGAAGGCCGCGCCGAAGGGAGCGTTGGCCACCTTCGACGTCTTCTGGCAGACCTTCGAGGAGAACTACCCGTTCTTCGCCGCCAAGAAGATCGACTGGCAGGCGGTCAGGGACCGCTATCGGCCCGAGGTGCACGACGGGATGGCGCCCGCCGAACTCTTCGCCGTGCTGCGGGAGATGGTGCTGCCGCTGCACGACGCGCATGTCTCCCTCGACGCCGGTGACACCGGTTTCTTCGCGCAGAGCCGCCCGGGCACCACGGTCCCCTCTCCCGCACTCGACCAGCGGGTCCAACGCTTCGTCGAGCAGAGCGACCTCGGCGGTACCCCGCTCCGGCAGTTCGCCAACGGGCGTATCGGCTATGCCCAGTTGCCCGACGGCACCGGCTATCTGCGGATCTCCGGCTTCGGCGGGTACGACGGGAACGGTCCCGACTACGCCCGCAACAGCGCCGCGCTGGACCATGCGCTCGGCGAGACCGTCCGGCCGGGACTGCGACGCCTCGTCCTGGACCTGCGGCTCAACGGCGGCGGCTCCGACGCGCTGGCGCTCCAGGTCGCCGAGCGGCTCACCGACCGCCCCTACCTCGCCTACGCCAAGCGGGCCCGCAACTCCCCCACCGACGCGGAACGCTTCACCCACCCGCAGCGGATACGCGTACGGCCCACGCCCGGCCGGTTCCGGTTCACCGGCCCGCTCGCGGTGCTGACCGGCGGCGAGACCTACAGCGCGGGCGAAACCCTCACCCAGGCCCTCATGCAGCGCCCGGCCGGCGCCCTCCGGGTCGGCCGGAACACCCAGGGCGTCTTCTCGGACGTCCTGGAGCGCACCCTCCCGAACGGCTGGAGCTTCGGCCTGCCGAACGAGGAGTACCTCACCCCGTCCGGCACCACCTTCGACGGCCCGGGCATCCCCCCGGACCTCCGCACCGGTGACTTCCTCCAGGAGGTCGCCACGGGCGGCCGGGACTCGGCCTTCACCCGGGCGCTCGCCGCCCTGCGCCGCCACGGCCGGAGCCGGTAACTCCTCCGCATGCGCCGGGCCCCCGGGGAGCGCACGCTGAGACGGTAGGACGTTCTGCCAGTGGCCTCGGCTGCCGTGGTCCGGGCGCCCGGCGCGCAGCGCGGCCGGTGTAGATGTCCCGCGCGCCCCGGCGCCCGCCCAGCCACTCCGGACGGAGGTGGTGGGAGTGACGGAAGCAGTGACCTCGGAGCGGCCGCCGGCGGGGCGGCGGGCCCTCGCCCCGCTCGCCCTCGCGCAGTTCATCTGCTGCTTCGCCGGCTCCAACATGAACGTGATGATCAACGACATCAGCCGGGACCTCGGCACCACCGTGCACGGTGTGCAGATCACGATCACGGTCTTCCTGGTGGTCATGGCCGCCTTCATGATCCCCGGCGGCAAGCTGACCGACCGTTACGGCCGTAAGCGCTGCTTCCTGGTGGGGCTGACGATCTACGGCGTCGGCGCCCTGATGAGCGCATCGGCTCCGGGGCTGGGCGGGCTGATCCTCGGCAACTCGATTCTGCAGGGCGTCGGGACGGCGCTGCTGATCCCGCCCGTCTACGTCCTGACCACTCTGCTGTTCCCGGGCTTCGCCTCCCGGGCCCGCGCCTTCGGGGTGATCATGGCGATGGGCGGGTTGGGGGCCGCCGCAGGCCCGCTGATCGGCGGCGTGATCACCTCCGGGCTCGGCTGGCGGGCCGCCTTCGTGTTCCAGGCGCTGATCATCGTCCTGATCGCCGTGCTCAGCCGCGCTCTCGACGATCCCCTGCCGCCGGACCCGAACCGGTCCTTCGACACCGGCGGGGCGGTCCTCTCGGCCGCCGGCCTCATCCTCGTCGTCGTGGGCATCCTGGCCGTCGACAACAACGTCTGGCTGGCCGTCGTCCTCCTCGCCCTCGGTGTCCTCGTCCTCGCATGGTTCGTCAGATCGATGCGGGCCCGCGAAGCGGCCGGCCGGGAACCGCTGCTGTCCACCGCCGTGTTCCGCAACCGCACCGCCAACCTCGGCCTCGTCACCCAGCATCTGCAATGGCTGCTGCTGCTGGGGACGTCCTTCACCGTCGCGGCGTATCTCCAGGTCGTGCGCGGCTACAACGCCGTCGAGACCGGCGTCGTCTTCTCCGCCGCCACTCTCGGCCTGCTCGTCTCGTCCCTCGCCGCCGAGCGGCTGGCGAAACGGCGCCCGCCGCGCACGCTGATCCTCGCGGGCTTCGCGCTGGGCGTCGGGGGCATCGTCGTCCTGATCACCATGGTCAACAGCTTCCCCAGCGCCTGGGCCTTCGCCCCCGGGCTCCTCCTGATCGGGCTCAGCCTGGGCCTCATGCTGACCCCCTCGGTCAACGTCGTCCAGTCGAGCTTCCCCGAGTCCCAGCAGGGCGAGATCGCCGGTCTGTCCCGCAGCCTGTCCAACCTCGGCGCCTCTCTCGGCACTGCCATCGCCGGGACCATCCTCCTCGCGGAACTCACCACCAGCACCTACGCCGCCGCCATGATCACCCTCGCCGCCATCGGCCTCCTCGGCCTCCTCACGGCCGCCTTCCTCCCCGGGACCGCGGTCCCGACGGGCGGGGAGGGGGACGGGGCGTGATCGGCCGCGGTGCGTGACCGCGGCGTCCGGTCACGGGCGCCGCCCCTCAGCCGACATCTCTCGTCATCGCCCCGGGGACGTCCACAGGGCCCCCGTCGGCCACGACAACCGCGGCCGGACCCCGTGTGCGAAGTCGCCTTCGGACGCCCCGCCCCGCTCGTGGCCCGGCATCAGGCCCGGGAGGCCGCCGTCCACACACTCGACGCCCGAGGGGCAAGAGGCGCTCCCCGGCCACTGCCCACGGTGGCCGCGCTCGACGGCACAGCCGAGTTCATCGGCGTCGGCCTCGGCACCGCCGGACCTTGGCCGTACGCACCGGTCCGGACGCTCACCCCTCCCCCCACCGCGCCCGGTCCGCCGCCGCCCGCCCCTGGTGCCAGCCCTCCGCGTCGTGCAGGCCGCGGAGGCGGACGGGGGACGTGTCGGGGAAGAGGGTGCCGGTGGTTTCCTCCACGGCCAGGGCGCGGGCGGCCAGCACCGGGAGGAGGTCGTGCGCGGCGGAGCCGGTGCCGGCTTCCCCGGTGGTGGCCGCCTCGGTGGTGGCCGCCTCGGTCGCGGCGGTCAGGCGGGTGCGGACGCGGTCGGCGTAGGCGACGAGGAAGGTCTGGCGGAAGTCGCGGGTGCGGCGGGCGCGGCCGCGGGTGTGGTGGGCGTCGGCGGCGCGGTGCATGGCGGTGGTGGCCTGGAGGAGCAGCGAGGTGTAGAGCAACTCCGCGGCCTCCAGGTCGGGTTCGTAGCCGACGAGGGTGGAGAAGGCGACGTCGGAGGACCAGACGGCCTGGCAGCGGTTGGCGGTGGCGACGGCGTCGAGGAGGAGGGCCTTGGCCTGTTCGTACGGGCCCTCGATGCCGACGCGGATCGCGGTGGGGCCGCCGCCCGCGGCCGCGCCGGCCCCGGCCAGCAGGGCCTCGTCGATGCTGTGCCGGGCCATCAGCTCCTGGGCCTTGGCCGACAGCGCCTCGGCCTCCTCGGCGTAGTCGGTCGCCTCCGCCTTGGCCAGCAGGCCGCGGATCCGGCCGAGGGCGCGGGAGGCGCCGGGGGGCGCGGTGCGGGCGGCGGGCGGCGGTGCGGCCGGGAGCGGGGCGAGGCGCGGCAGCCGGGCGAGGGCGCGCAGCGCGAGGAGGACGGTGTACACCGTCTCGAAGCGGGTGGCGCGGCGGCGGGCGGCGAGCGCGTCGAGATAGCCGCCGTCGGACGGCCACCAGACCTCGGCGCCGAGCTGCCGCAGCTGGGCGTCCCAGCGGTCGGTGGCGCCCGGCGGGCGGGGGCCGCGGCGGGCGTCGGCGGCGATGGCGTCCACGACCGGCCCGGTGTGTGCGGGGTCGGTGGCGTCGCGGCGGATGATCCGTTCCAGGTCGGCGGGTTCCCAGCCGCCCGCCCAGCAGCGGCGGACGGCGTCGGTGGCCGCGCGCAGGACGGCGGCGGAGACGGCTTCGCCGCCCTCGGGGGCGGCGGCGAGCCGGGAGGCGCCCGCCTCGGCGGCGTCCTCGGCGGGCCCGCCGTCGGCGGCGTAGCGGACGGTGCCGAGGACCTCGCCCACCAGCGCGTCGGCGTTGCCCTGGCGCCGGGCCCGGCCGCTGTCCTTGCTCTCGCTCATCCGGCCACTGTACGGAGACGCCGCGGCCGGACGTCGCGGACGGCCACGCCGGGGCGTCCGGGCCCGCCCCCCCCCGCACGGCGCGGGCCCGGCCGGAGGCATCCGCCGCCGACCGGGCCCGAAGCCACGTGTCACGTCGGGCGGCCGAGCCGCCCGGAGCGCTGGTTCAGGAGGCCGAGCCGCCCAGCGCGCTGCCCGCCACCCACTGCTGCCAGCTCATGTTCCAGCCGTTCAGGCCGTTCTCCGGCTGGATGGTGTGGTCCGGGGAGTTGACGACGGTCACCACGTCGCCGATCAGCGAGTGGTTGAAGAACCAGGCGCCGTCCGTGGACGGGTCGCCTGCGCCCTTCGCGTCCGGCAGGCCGATGCAGCCGTGGCTGGTGTTGACGTTGCCGAAGATGCCCTTGCCCCAGTAGTTGCCGTGGATGAAGGTGCCGGAGGTCGACAGGCGCATGGCGTGCGGGACGTCGGGGATGTCGTACTCGCCCTTGCCGTCGTTGTTGGTGAAGCCGACGGTGGAGCCGTCCATGCGGGTCTGCTCGTACTTCTCGGAGATCACCATCCGGCCGTTGTAGGTCGGGTGGTCCTCGCTGCCGGCCGAGATCGGGATGGTCTTGAGGGTCTTCCCGTCCCGTACGACCGTCATGAGGTGGGTCTTCGCGTCGACGGTGGAGACCTGGGAGCGGCCGACGTGGAAGTGGACGGTCTTGTTCTGGACGCCCTGCACACCGGGCGACGCCTGTACGCCGCCGAGGGCGAGCTTCACGGTGATGTCGGAGTTCGCCTTCCAGTACTGCTGGGGGCGGAAGTCCAGGCGGGTGTCGTCGAACCAGTGGCCGACGACCTTCTGGTTGCTGCCGGCGGCGACGGTGATCGCGGACTCGACGGCCTTCTTGTTCTTGACCGGCTTGTCGAAGTGGATCGAGACCGGCATGCCGACGCCGACGGTGGCGCCGTCCTCGGGCGTGAAGTTGCCGATGAAGCTGTTCGCCGGGGAGACCGTGGTGAAGGTGGAGTTCTCGACCGCCTTGCGCCCCTCGGAGTCCACGGCGTGCGCGGTGATCTTGTACTTCGTCGCGCGCGAGAGGTCCTGCGACGGCGTCCAGGACGAGCCGTCGGCGGCGAGCGTGCCGGCGACGGTCTTCTTGGAGTCGACGGCGGTCATGGTGACGGAGGTGAGCTTGCCGCTCTTGACGGTGACCTTCGCGTCCTTGCTGATGCCCGCGGTGGACGAACCGTCCTTCGGGGTGATCTTGATCTTGGCGTGTGAGGCGTCCTGTGCCGCGGCCTCGTCGACCTGCAGGGACCTCTCCTTCGCGGGGGTGGAGGCACCGCTGCCCGCGTGGCTGTCGCCGCCCCCCGCGCCGCTCGCACTGCCGCACGCCGAGAGCACGACCACGCCCCCGGCCAGCGCGGCGGTGGCTATGAAGCCCTTGCGGCGCTTGCTGTCCGTCATCACACGCTTCTCCATTGATCGGATAGGAATCCCCGAGCAGCAGACCGGGTGCAGCCTCCCCGGCCGACGTCCAGGAAACGCCATTTTTCCCGTGACACCCATCGGATCCGGACAAAGTGTGGGCAACGACACCCAACACGGGCACACGCCCCGGAGGCCCCGTGGATCACGGCCCGACCCCGTACGGGCCCACGGTTCCGGGCCCGTACGGGGTGCGGCTCCGCCCTCCCGGGGACGCGATCGGCCCTCGTACGACGGGTGCCGTACGAGGGCCGTGAGGGGCGCCGGGGCGGGGGCGCGAGGCTCCCGGAGGGGCGCACGGACCGAGGTCACGCTCCGTGCGGGCGGGGCCGGATCAGACCTCCTCCTCGACGGGGACGGCATCGCTCGCCAGATCCCACTCGTCGGCGTCCCACGCCGCGTCGGGGTCGTAGTCGGCCCGTTCCTCGCAGCTCCAGGACGCCTGCGCGAGGGTCGTGCCGGGGACGGCGCTGACCAGGTCGGCCGGGTCGACGAGGTGGGCCAGCGCCTCCGCCGGGTCCTCGCGTACCGCCTCCTGGGCCTGCCGGCGTCCGCCGTCCGGGAGGGAGGGGTCGGCGGCGACGTGGTCGAGCGCCGCGGCGGTCAGCAGATCGGCGTCGGTGACCTCCATGACCAGTTCGATATGAAGCCGTACAAACCGTGATGTCTCGCCATTGTTCATGGGACGGAGGGTAAGCACTGCGGGGCCTGACTTTCCCGCGACCCGCGGCGGTCACTAACATCTGAGGTCAGCGGCCAATTCGCCGGATCTGCAAGGGGGATTGTTCTGTGACCGCACGCCGACCGCTGCTGACCGCCGCAGCCGCGGGGTCGGTGCTGATCGCCCTGTGGTTCGTCCCGTCCGCTCATGCGATCGTCGACGCCCCCGACACCGGTACGCGGACCACCGCCGCCACCGTCCCGAACGGCGGAACCCGGGCCTCCGATGCGGTGACCGCCGATCGGACCGCACCGGGGCACCACCCCGACGGCGCGTCCGCCCGCTCCCTCGCCGAGACCGGCTCCCCGGACACCACGCCGTACGTCATCGGCGGCGCCGCCTGCCTGGCCTTCGGCGCCGGACTGGTCAGCTACTCGGTCCGACGCAGCCACGGCGGGGCCCACTAGGGGACGGACTTCATGGGGCGGCCCTGGGGCCGGCCCATGAATTTTCGCTCCCGGCCGCTCAGTCCAGCGGGCCGGTGACCGTCTCCGCGGCCGTGATCGGCGCGCCGGAGCGGACGAACGCGTAGGCGCGCTCCAGGTCGGGGGCGAGGAAACGGTCACCGCCGGGGCCCGCGACACCGGCCGCGCGGGCCGCGTCCACGACGGCGCGGGTGGCGGGCGACAGACGGTCGCCGTCCCGCAGCTCCACCGCACGGGCCGCCGCGTACAGCTCGACGGCGAGGATCCGGGCGAGGTTGTCGACGGCGGTCCGCAGTTTGCGCGCCGCCGACCAGCCCATGGAGACGTGGTCCTCCTGCATCGCGGAGGACGGGATGGAGTCGACGGAGGCGGGCGCCGCCAGCCGCTTCATCTCGCTGACCAGCGCCGCCTGCGTGTACTGAGCGATCATCAGACCGGAGTCGACGCCCGGGTCGTCGGCGAGGAAGGCGGGCAGACCGTGCGAGCGGTTCTTGTCCAGCAGCCGGTCGGTGCGGCGTTCGGCGATGGAGCCGAGGTCGGCGGCGGCGACGGCGAGGAAGTCCAGGGCGTATGCGACGGGCGCGCCGTGGAAGTTGCCGTTGGACTCGACCCTCCCGTCGGGGAGAACGACCGGGTTGTCGACGGCCGCGGCCAGTTCGCGGTCGGCGACCAGCCGGGCATGGCCGATCGTGTCCCGGCCGGCGCCCGCGACCTGCGGGGCGCAGCGGATCGAGTAGGCGTCCTGGACGCGCGGCGCGTCGTCCTGGTGGTGGCCGGTGAGACCGGAACCGGCAAGGACCTTGCGCATGTTGGCGGCGGCCGCGGCCTGGCCGGGGTGCGGCCGGATGGTGTGCAGCTCGGGTGCGAGGACCTTGTCGGTGCCGAGCAGCGCCTCCAGGGAAAGCGCGGCGGTGATGTCGGCGCAGGTGTAGAGCCGGGTGAGGTCGGCGCAGGCCATGACCAGCATGCCGAGCATCCCGTCGGTGCCGTTGAGGAGCGCCAGGCCCTCCTTCTCGCGCAGTGCGACGGGGGTGATGCCGTGCGCGGCGAGGAGGTCGGCGGCGGGCGCCACGGTGCCGTCGGGCCCCTCGGCGTCGCCCTCGCCCATCAGCGTCAGGGCGCAGTGCGACAGCGGCGCGAGGTCGCCGGAGCAGCCGAGCGAGCCGTATTCGTGGACGAGCGGGGTGATGCCGGCGTTGAGCAGCGCGGCCATGGTCTCGGCGACGACGGGGCGGACGCCGGTGTGGCCCGAGGCGAGGGTCTTCAGGCGCAGGAACATCAGGGCGCGGACCACCTCGCGCTCGACGTACGGACCCATCCCGGCGGCGTGCGAGCGGACGATGTTGCGCTGGAGGCGGGCGCGCAGATCGGGGCTGATGTGGCGGACGGCGAGGGCGCCGAAGCCGGTGGAGACGCCGTAGACGGGGTCGGGCCGGGCGGCCAGGTCGTCGATGACGGCACGGGAGGCGGCGACGGCCGTGAGGGCGTCCTCGGAGAGCGCGACCCGGGCGGCGCCGCGGGCCACGGCGAGGACGTCCTCGGCGGTCACGCCGGACGTCCCGAGCACCACAGTGTGCATATCCATATTCACGAACAGTAGAGAGTGAATCTCGGGATGTCACCACCCCGCGTCCCACCGACCCCACCCCACCCCGAAGCCCCAACCTCCACCTGCGGACCGGCCGTTACGGGGTCGGACCACAGACCTCCGGTACGGACCGCGCCCCGCCCGCGACCGGGGCGCCCCGCACCGCACCGGCCCTCATCTGCGGAACCGCCGCCGCTCCGTCCCCGGCCGCCGCTCCGGCGTATCCGCGAGGCGGACCACCGGATCGTCCGCACCGCCGTGCCGGCCCGCCACCACCGGCTCCCGGGCGCGGGCGGCCTTCGCGCGGTACTGGGCGGCGTCGGCGAGGCGGAAGAGACGGCGGGCGGTGCGGACCGGGCCGATCGGGTCGCCGGTCGACGCGACACCGACCGCGACACCGTCCCCGAGCCCCAACTCCGCGGCCCGTACGCAGAGTTCGGCGGCGACCTCGACCACGTCGTCGGGCGGCGGGCCGACCGCGAGGAGGCAGAACTCGTCGCCGCCGAGCCGGGCGGCCAATGTGCCGGGCAGCCGGGCGCCGCAGAGCGAGAGGACCGAGCCGAATCGTTCCAGCAGCCGGTCGCCGACCGCGTGGCCGCGTGTGTCGTTGACCTGCTTGAGGCCGTTGAGATCGCAGACCACCAGGCTGACCACGGCCCCCTCCCGGCGGTGCGCCTCCAGCGCCTCGTCCAGCCGTATGTCGACGGCGCGGCGGTTGGCGAGCCCGGTCAGCGCGTCGGTGAAGGCCAGCCGCCGCGCCTCCGCCAGCCGCTCGGTCTGCGCGATCCCGGCGGCGGTCACGGCGGCCAGCACCGTCGCGAACTCCGCGTCCGCCGCCCCGAACACCGGCTCCCCCGCCGCCCGCGCCACATACAGCTCACCCCACGCCCGCCCGCGCAGCACCAGCGGCACCACCACACAGCAGCTCCGGCCCCGGCGGCGCAGCGCGGCCACCCGCCGCCGGTTGGCGCTGCCGGTGCGCCCGCCGCCCTCCGGCGCCACGGCCGTGACCTGCGCCGGGGCGGACAGCGGCGCCTCCTGGGGGCGGGCCGCCGAGGGCACCACCGTCAGCGGCGCGCCGCTCGCCGCACACGGGCCGTCGGCGCGCTCCACCCAGGCGTCGGGGCCGCCGCCGGGGCTCCGCCGCTCGTGCGGGAGGCCGACGATCTCGGGGAACTCGTGCACCGGGTACGACTCGTCCTCCGGGAATTCCTGCTCGTCGTCGGCGAGTTCCCCGACGTTGACCAGCACCCGCAGCTTTCCCCGCTCGCGCTCCCACTTCGAGATCGCGGCGAAGGAACCGCCCAGGGCCAGCCGTACGCTCTCCGCCGCGGCGTGCGCGGATTCGCGTGGTGTGTGCGCCGCCGCCATCGCCTGCGCCAGCCCCACCACGACCCGCAGCCTCGCGTCATCCGTCACCGGGCCCTCACATTCCGTCACCGTGAGCACACTCTGCACTACAGCGTAGGAATGTTTAACCCGTTTCGCCCCTTACGTGCGGCTCCACACGCGGAGATCGTCCTCACCCACGGTGATCTACGCCGCCCGCGGCGACGGCGGGGCGGACCGGGCGCGGGGCGCCGGGGCGCGCGGCGGCGGGCCGCCGGGGGCGCGGGGCGCCGCGCCCCGGGCCCGCGGTCTCACTCCCCGGGCCACTCCGGGTCCCGCTTCTCGTTGAACGCCGCGACGCCCTCGGCGCGGTCGCCGGAGAAGGCCACGCTGCGCCAGGCGGCGTCCTCGACCTCCAGTCCGGCGCGCAGGTCGAGACCGTGCCCCAGCCGCATCGCCCGCTTCGCGGCACGCAGCCCCACCGGCGAGTTCCGGGCGATCCGCGCGGCCAGCTCCAGGGCTCGGTCCCGGTCCGCACCGACGTCCGCGAGCTGGTCGACCAGCCCCAGCCGGACGGCCTCCTCGGCGCGCACCCGGCGCGCGGTGAAGACGAGCTCCGCGGCGCGCGCCGCCCCCACCCGCCGCGGCAGCAGCTGCGTCCCGCCGCCGCCGGGGACGACGCCCACCGACACCTCGGGCAGCCCGACCACCGCGCTGCCGTCCGCGACGATCAGATCGCAGGCCAGCGCCAGCTCGAAGCCGCCGCCGAGGGCGTAGCCGTGCACCGCGGCGACGGTGGGCTGCGGCAGCTCCAGGACGCCGGTGTAGGCGGCGCGGGTGCGCGGGCGCTGGCGCAGCAGGTCCGCGTCGGTGAAGGAGTTGCGCTCCTTGAGGTCGGCGCCGACGCAGAACGCCCGCTCATGGGTGGAGGTGAGGACGACCGCCCGTACGGCGGCGTCGGCGGCGAGCGCGGCGCACGCCTCGGACAGCGCGTCGGCCATCGCCGTCGAGACCGCGTTCATCGCCTCGGGCCGGTCCATGACCAGCTCCGCCACGTAGCCGTGCCGCTCCACGCGGACCCATTCGCCGAACCTCTGCATACGACCCTCCCGGTGTTAACGACCGTTGATTCGGTTCCGCCGGGATCATGTCAGCTCGGCGCGGGCGGGAACAGGGCCGACCGGCCCGGAACGGGCGCCCGGGCCGCCCCGGGCGCCCCGCCTCAGCCGCGCCGGCTCAGCTGCCAGGGCTCGATGACGCCCAGCCCACGCACCGGGCGCTGGTACATCGGCTGGAGCGCGAAGCGGTACGTCGGCAGCTCCGGCGTCAGACCGCTCGCCGCCGCCTCCGCCGCCGCCTTCTCGGCCGCCGCGGCGGCCGCCTCGGAGACCGGGGCGTCGCCGGTGCGGCCCAGCTCCTCCGCGAACGCCTGGTCCACGAAGACGGCGTCCTTCGGCGCTATCGACGTCAGCCGGCTGGCGAGATTGACGGTCGTGCCGAACACATCGCCCATCCGCGTCGTGACGGTGCCGAAGGCGATGCCGACGCGCAGCTCCGGCATGGTCTCGTCGTGCGTCATCGTCTCGATGAGCCGCAGCCCGATCTCGGCGGCGACCCCGGCGTCGTCGGCGGAGAACAGCACCTCGTCACCGAGCGTCTTGATCAGCCGTCCGCCGTGCGCCGCGACCAGGTCGGAGCAGGTGGTCTCGAACGCCTCGACCAGCTCGCCCAGCTCCTCCTCCTCCAGGCGCCGGGTCAGCCGGGTGAAGCCCACCAGGTCCGCGAAGCCGACGGCGAGCCGCCGGTCGACCATCTCGTCGTCGTCCTGCGCCCGCACGACCCGCCCGGTGGCGGCCGCCAGCTGGCGCCGCCAGACGTACACCAGGAACTCCTCCAGCTCCGGCAGGAGGAGTTCGACCAGCGGATAGGTGATCTCCGTACGGGTCATCCCGGAGTCCTGGGGCTCGGTGAGGCCCTCCAGGAAGGAGTCGATCTGCCAGTCGGCGAGCCGGGCGGTGGTCTGGCCCGTGGAGCGCGCCACCTGGACGGCCATCGCCTCGCTCAGCAGCCCTGCCTCGACCAGACCGGCCAGCCGCCGCAGCGCCAGCACATCGGCCTCGGTGAGCGCCTTGACCTGCCCGATGTCGGCGAAGCCCATGGCGCGCCAGAACCGGGCCGCCAGATCCATCGAGACCCCGGCGCTGCGGGCCGCCTGGAACGGTGTGTAGCGGCGGTCGGCGCCGAGGATCAGCTGTTCCAGGCGGATGGCGATGGTGTCGTCGGAGTCGGCGGCCGCGGGCGGGCCGCCGCCCGGCGCCCCGGAGCCCGCCCCGGGCGGGGGCTCGTCCGCGGCCGCGGGGGCCGCCGCGCCGCCGGGGCCCCGCTCGCCGGGGCCGTCGTCGGATGCGGCGTCGCCGGAGCCCGTGGCGGGTCCGTCCGGCGTGGCCGCGCTCTCGGGCGGTCCGCCCGCGTCGCCGGCGGTCACCCGCCGCTCCCTGTCCGCTCCCTGCGCACTGCCCTTCCGATCACTGCTCGCCGGTGGCCCGCTCCCTGGCGAGCCGCCTCAACGATACGGCAGGTGTGCTCTGGCTCACTCTCCCGTGCCCGGCCGGAGCCGTCCGGCCGGCGGCACCGTTCGGCGTTTCGGCCACCGGCGCCGCCGTCCGGGACGGTCAGCTGTAGCCGCCACCCTCCGTGTCGGGCCGCAGGTGGACGATGTCCCCGGCGCCCACCGGCTGCTGCACACCGTCCTCGGTCGCGAGGATCAGCCGCCCGTCACCGTCGAGGGCCACCGCCTCACCGCGGACCGTCCGGTCGCCGGGCAGCTCGGCGCGGACCGCGCGCCCCAGGGTCGCGCAGCCCGCGGCGTACGCCTCCTGCAACCCGCTCGCCACCGGGTCGCCGTCCGCGTCCTGCCAGGCGACGTACCAGGTCTCCAGGGAACGCAGCACGGCCCGCAGCAGGGTGTCGCGGTCGGTGGTGTGCGCACCGGCCAGGGCGAGGGAGGTGGCGGTCGGCACCGGCAGCTCGTCCTCGTGCAGCGACACGTTGAGGCCCATGCCGAGGACGACGCCGTCCCCGGCGCGCTCGGCGAGGATGCCGCCGGCCTTCCGCTCGGCGCCGCCCACGGTCAGCAGGACGTCGTTGGGCCACTTGAGTGCGGTGTCCACGCCCGCCGCCCGGGAGAGCGCGGTGGCGACGGCGACCCCGGCGAGCAGCGGCAGCCAGCCCCAGCGCTCCTGGGGGACGCGCGGGGTCAGCACCACGGAGACGAAGATCCCCGAGCGCGGCGGCGCGCTCCAGCGGCGGTCCAGGCGCCCGCGGGCCGCGGTCTGCTCCTCGGCGACGAGCACGGTGCCCTCGGGCTCACCGGCGGCGGCGCGCAGCGCGAGGTCGGTGTTGGTGGAGCCGGTGGCCTCGACGACGTCGAGCGCGGTCCACAGCGAGCCGGGCCGCACCAGCGCCCGCCGGAGCGCCCGGACGTCCAGCGGCGGCCGCTCCAGATCGCTCCAGCGGCCGCCGCCGGATGCGGCGGACGCGCCCGACGCGCCGGGGCCGTCCCCGGGCTCCGGCGAGCGGCCGTCTTTGTCCTGGTTTTCCGGCGGTTGAGGTGTCATGGGACCACCCTAGGTGTGGTCAACGACGCACTGCCGCCGAGCACCCCCGCCGATACGCTACGAAGCGGTAGCAAGGCCGTACGTCCCCCCGTACGCGCACCAGTCCAGGACGAGCAGGAGCCGCATCCCGATGTCCGAGCCGGAAGCACACCTCACCACCACCGCGGGCAAACTGGCGGATTTGCAGCGGCGGATCGACGAAGCCACCCACGCCGGTTCCGCCCGTGCGGTGGAAAAGCAGCACGCGAAGGGCAAGTTGACCGCGCGTGAGCGGATCGGGCTGCTGCTCGACGAGGGCTCGTTCGTCGAGCTCGACGAGTTCGCCCGGCACCGCTCGACCAATTTCGGGCTGGAGAAGACCCGCCCGTACGGCGACGGCGTGGTCACCGGCTACGGCACGGTCGACGGCCGTCCGGTGGCGGTGTTCTCCCAGGACTTCACGGTCTTCGGCGGCGCGCTCGGCGGGGTCTTCGGCGAGAAGATCGTCAAGGTGATGGACTTCGCGCTGAAGAACGGCTGCCCGGTCATCGGCATCAACGACTCCGGCGGCGCGCGCATCCAGGAGGGCGTGGTCTCGCTCGGCATGTACGGCGAGATCTTCCGCCGCAACACCCATGCCTCCGGCGTGATCCCGCAGATCTCGCTGGTCGTCGGCCCGTGCGCGGGCGGTGCGGTCTACTCCCCCGCGATCACCGACTTCACGGTGATGGTCGACCAGACCTCGCACATGTTCATCACCGGCCCGGACGTCATCAAGACCGTCACCGGTGAGGACGTCGGCTTCGAGGAGCTGGGCGGCGCCCGCACCCACAACGCCACCTCCGGCGTCGCGCACCACATGGCGTCCGACGAGAAGGACGCGATCGAGTACGTCAAGGCGCTGCTGTCGTACCTGCCGTCCAACAACCTCTCCGAGCCGCCCGCCTTCCCCGAGGAGGCGGACCTGGAGACGTCGGACCACGACCGCGAACTGGACACGCTGATCCCGGACTCGGCCAACCAGCCGTACGAGATGGTCACCGTGCTCGAGCACATCCTGGACGACGGGGAGTTCCTGGAGGTCCAGCCGCTGTACGCGCCGAACATCCTCACCGGCTACGGCCGGGTCGAGGGCCACTCGGTGGGCATCGTCGCCAACCAGCCGATGCAGTTCGCCGGCACCCTGGACATCAAGGCGTCCGAGAAGGCCGCCCGCTTCGTGCGGACCTGCGACGCGTACAACATCCCCGTCCTGACCTTCGTGGACGTGCCCGGCTTCCTGCCCGGCACCGACCAGGAGTGGGACGGCATCATCCGCCGCGGCGCCAAGCTGATCTACGCCTACGCGGAGGCGACGGTCCCGCTGATCACCGTCATCACCCGCAAGGCGTTCGGCGGCGCGTACGACGTCATGGGCTCCAAGCACCTGGGCGCGGACCTCAACCTCGCCTGGCCGACCGCGCAGATCGCCGTCATGGGCGCCCAGGGCGCGGTCAACGTCCTGCACCGCCGCACCCTCGCCGCCATCGAGGACCCCGAGGCCCAGGACGCCCGCCGCCAGGAGCTGATCCAGGAGTACGAGGACGCGCTGCTCAACCCGTACGTCGCGGCCGAGCGCGGCTACGTCGACGCGGTGATCATGCCGTCCGAGACGCGGCGCCACATCGTCCGCGGGCTGCGCGCGCTGCGCAACAAGCGCGAGGCGCTGCCCCCGAAGAAGCACGGCAACATCCCGCTGTAGCCCGCGCGTCACCGTCGCAGGAGGTCGAGACCATGATCAAGGTCGTACGGGGCAACCCCACGCCCGAGGAGCTGGCCGCCGCGCTCGCGGTGGTGCAGGTCCGCGCCGCCGCTGCCGGGAGCGCCGAGCCGGACGCGGCGCCGGTCTCGGAGTGGTCCGATCCGGCGGCGCGCATCCCGTCCCGCCGGCCCCCGCAGCCGGGGCCGCGCGCCTGGCGCACCAGCTACTGGCCGCGCTGAACCGGGGCCACTGCGGCGGTATGTGAGGTACGCCGCAGGCGCCGCGTCCGTCCGGCTCGTCCGGGTGCGGGCGATCCGTGCCCAGGGGCGCCTGAGTACGCGTACTCAGGCGCCCGCGGCGCCGCGGGCGCAGGATCGGAACCATGCTGTGGTCAGATCCGCCCGACGAGCCTCCCGAGGAGCTGCGCCATGCGCAGAGGCGCCTCCGCCGGCTGGGTCTGGTGATGGCGGTGGCCTCGATGCTGACCATGGTGTTGGTGGCCGGGCGCTGACGTGTAATCGTTCCCGCCGTCCCGCCCGGGACCGCTCCACCACCCAGGACGCGCGGCGGACCGCGGACGGTTCCCCGTCCGTCCCCGGCGGTTGTCCACAGGCCCCGCCGCGCCGCTCCGGCGCTCCGTACGATGGCGGGCATGACCGAAGAGCCCCGCCCCCGCCGTCTCGTCCTCGCCTCCCAGTCGCCCGCACGCCTGGGCCTGCTCCGCCAGGCCGGGCTGGCCCCCGAGGTGATCGTCAGCGGCGTCGACGAGGACGCCGTCACGGCACCCACCCCCGGCGAGCTGGCCCGCGTGCTGGCCGAGGCCAAGGCCACCGCCGTCGCCGCGCGCCCGGAGGCCGCCGGGGCGCTCGTCATAGGCTGCGACTCCGTGCTGGAGCTGGACGGCCGGGCGCTGGGCAAGCCGGTCGACGCCGAGGACGCCACCGCCCGCTGGAAGTCGATGCGCGGCCGCTCCGGCGTGCTGCAGACCGGGCACTGCGTCATCGACACCGCGAGCGGCCGCCGCACCTCCGCCACCGCCTCGACCACGGTCCGCTTCGGCGAGCCCGACGACGCCGAGATCGCCGCTTACGTCGCCGGCGGCGAACCGCTGCACGTCGCCGGTGCGTTCACCCTCGACGGCCGCTCGGCCCCGTTCATCGACGGCATCGACGGCGACCCGGGCAACGTCATCGGCCTCTCCCTCCCGCTCCTGCGCCGCCTCCTGGCGGAGCTGGACGTCCGCATCACGGATCTCTGGGCGTGAGGGGCGCGGAGGCGTAGGGGCCGCACCCCGCCGTCCCGCGGGCGCACGCCGAAGCGTCCGTACCCGCCGGGCTCACGCCGACGTGGGCGCCGCCGGGGCCGGATCCTCCGGCTCGGTCCGGAGGTCCGGGGCGGCGGGCCGCTCCCCGTACGCCACCAGCGTCAGCACCAGCAGCGCCAGGACGGCCATCAGCGCGGCGAAGGCGAGCCAGCCGGCCATGCCGACGGAGAAGGCGCCGAGCACCGCGTGCGCCACCGCGCAGACGATCAGCGCGATCCGGGCGAAGGTGCCGGGCGGGCGGTCGCGGAGGGCGGTGCGCAGCAGCAGGGCGGCGCAGCCGAGGAGGAAGAGCGCGGCGAGGGCGCCGGCCGCCAGCGCGCCCGCGGTCATCGCGCCGGGCCGCAACCCCGCCAGGGACATCTGCTGCCGGTCGACGACGATGCTCAGGATCCAGTTCAGCAGGACGATGCCGCCCGCCTCCAGGATCAGCACCACGGCCGCCACCACCGCCACCGGTCTCCGCACCACCGCCGCCACCTGCTTCCGTCCGTACCGAACCGCCCTTGCCGACGGGGCGTACGCCCACCGTCGTGCGCCCGCGCGCCGCGGGCCGTGCCGTGTTACCGCGAGTACAGAAGACAGCGCGCACGCTACTAACGGGTAATGGCGGGGGCAAGGGGTGTGCACGTCCCGGCCGGCGGGCGGGCCGACGCGCCGTCCGGGAGATCGCGGGCGCTGCGCCGGGCGCAAACTTTCCTTCGGCCATTCGTAGGGACTCCACAAAGAATTGACGGTCCGCCGCGCGCGGCGGCGCAGAGACCTAGACCACACGGAGGCGTCCGTCCGCCGCCGTGAAACCGGGCCTACCCTGGGCTGTCAGGGGGCTTCGCGCCCTCACTGGGCACACGTGCCACGCTCCGTGTGGGGAACGTCACCTCGGGGAACGGCTCGGCACGCGGTGTCGCCAGTCCCTAAACTCGCTGCGTTCAGTGTGTTGCGGCGTAGCGCCAAGGAAGGACCCATCGTGCGCAAGGTGCTCATCGCCAACCGTGGCGAAATCGCTGTCCGCGTAGCCCGTGCATGCCGGGATGCCGGAATCGGGAGTGTGGCGGTCTACGCCGACCCGGACCGGGACGCCCTGCACGTCCGCGCGGCCGACGAGGCCTACGCCCTGGGCGGTGACACCCCGGCCACCAGCTACCTGGACATCGCCAAGGTGCTGCAGGCGGCCAAGGACTCCGGCGCGGACGCCATCCACCCCGGTTACGGCTTCCTCTCCGAGAACGCCGAGTTCGCCCAGGCCGTCCTGGACGCCGGGCTGACCTGGATCGGCCCGCCCCCGCACGCCATCCGTGACCTCGGTGACAAGGTCGCCGCCCGCCACATCGCGCAGCGCGCCGGCGCGCCGCTGGTCGCCGGCACCCCCGACCCGGTCTCCGGCGCGGACGAGGTCGTCGCCTTCGCGAAGGAGCACGGCCTGCCGATCGCCATCAAGGCGGCGTTCGGCGGCGGCGGCCGCGGCCTGAAGGTCGCCCGCACCCTCGAAGAGGTCCCGGAGCTGTACGACTCCGCGGTCCGCGAGGCCGTCGCCGCGTTCGGCCGCGGCGAGTGCTTCGTCGAGCGCTACCTCGACCGCCCGCGCCACGTCGAGACGCAGTGCCTGGCCGACAAGCACGGCAACGTCGTCGTCGTCTCCACCCGTGACTGCTCGCTCCAGCGCCGCCACCAGAAGCTGGTCGAGGAGGCCCCGGCGCCGTTCCTGAGCGAGGAGCAGAACGCCGAGCTGTACCGCGCGTCGAAGGCCATCCTGAAGGAGGCCGGTTACGAGGGCGCGGGCACCTGCGAGTTCCTCGTCGGCCAGGACGGCACCATCTCCTTCCTGGAGGTCAACACCCGTCTCCAGGTCGAGCACCCGGTGACCGAGGAGGTCAGCGGCCTCGACCTGGTCCGCGAGATGTTCCGTATCGCCGACGGCGAGGAGTTGGGCTACGACGACCCGGCGGTGCGCGGCCACTCCTTCGAGTTCCGCATCAACGGTGAGGACCCGGGCCGCAACTTCCTCCCGGCGCCCGGCACCGTCACCACTTTCGAGGCGCCGTCCGGCCCGGGTGTCCGCCTGGACGCGGGTGTGGAGTCCGGCAGCGTCATCGGCCCGGCCTGGGACTCCCTGCTGGCCAAGCTGATCGTCACCGGCGCCACCCGGGAGCAGGCCCTGCAGCGCGCCGCCCGGGCGCTGAACGAGTTCACCGTCGAAGGCATGGCCACCGCCCTCACCTTCCACCGCGTGGTCGTCAAGGACCCGGCGTTCGCCCCCGAACTGACCGGCTCCACCGACCCGTTCACCGTCCACACCCGGTGGATCGAGACGGAGTTCGTCAACGAGATCCCGCCGTTCGCCGCCGCCGGCAGCGACGAGGCGGAGGCCGACGCCCGCGAGACGGTCGTGGTGGAGGTCGGCGGCAAGCGCCTGGAGGTCTCGCTGCCGTCCTCGCTCGGTATGCCGCTGGCCCGCGCCGCGGTCGCCGGGGGCGCCAAGCCCAAGCGCAAGGCGTCGAAGAAGTCCGGCTCCGCCGCCTCCGGCGACACGCTGGCCTCCCCGATGCAGGGCACCATCGTCAAGGTCGCCGTCGAGGAGGGCCAGACCGTCGCCGAGGGCGAGCTGGTCGTCGTCCTGGAGGCGATGAAGATGGAGCAGCCGATCAACGCGCACCGCGCGGGCACCGTCAAGGGCCTGACCGCCGAGGTCGGCGCCGCCCTCACCTCCGGCGCCGTCATCTGCGAGATCAAGGACTGACGTCCGGCCGTACGCAGCGGAAGGCCCCGGCACGCCTGTGCCGGGGCCTTCCGCGTACCCGGGCGGGCGCCGGGCCGCCGGGGGCGCGCAGGCGAGGTCCGCGCGCCCCCGGTCCGTCCGTCACGACGTCCCCACCACGTCCTCCGGGAACGTCAGCTCCTCGCTCATCCACCGCAGCGCGGCGGGCAGTTCACGGCGCCAGGTGGCGAAGTTGTGGCTGCCCTGGTCGAGGAGGACGGTGTCCGCCCGCATCGGCGGCCGGACGGCGGCCAGGAACTCGCGGGCCGCCGGGTAGTTCTTCTCGCCGTGGCGGCTGGTCCCGATCAGCACCGAGACCCGCGGCGGCGGCAGATGGCGCAACCGCCACAGCAGATCGTGCTCCTCGCGGCGGCGCACCCGGTCGCGCCCGCCGCCGAACAGATCGCCGGTGGTCGGGTCGGGGGTGACCTTGTAGTCCGGGGAGAGCGCGGCCGCCGCGGTGTACGTCCCGGGGTGGCGCATGGCGAGCTGGAGGGCACAGCTGCCGCCGGAGGAGTAGCCGAGGACGCCCCAGCCGCCGGGGTCGTGGCCGACCCGGTAGTGGGACCGCAGCGCGTCCGGTACGTCCGCGGCGAAGAACGTCTCGGCCTGCGGGCCCCCGGGCACGTCGACGCACTGGGTGTCCCGGGGCGGGGCGACGGTCGGCCGCAGCATCACGACGACGGTGGGCTGCATCCGGCCGGAGCGTTGCAGCGCCGCCGCGGTCTGCGGCAGCCGCAGATGCTGTCCCAGCAGGTAGATGCCGCCCGGGTAGCCGCTGAGCGCCACGACGACGGGGAATCTCTGGCGGGCGTAGGCGTCCTGGAAGTACTGCGGCGGCAGATAGACGTACGCCGGGTCCACCAGCCGGGTCCGCTTGCCGACGATGCGTACGGTCTCCACCTTCCCGGCGGTGGCGGGCGGCCCCTCGGGCAGGCCGTGGACCTTGTCGAGCCCTTCCGGGCCGGACGGCTGGACGAGGCCCTGCGCCGGGTCCCCGGCGGGGCCGGCGCCCGTGGTGCCGCCCCACTTGGCGACCGCGCCGGGGGCGTCGTCGTAGAGGCCGAGGAGTTCGTGCCAGGAGCCGTAGAACTGGAAGTTGGCGTTGACGGCGAGGGCGAGGGCCGCGACCAGGGCGAGCTGGGTGGCGAGGAGGGAGCCGAGCCGGCCGAGCAGCGCCCGCGGGCCGCGCCCGGCGAAGCGCGGCCACAGCCGGCAGGTCAGCGCGACCGCGGCCAGCGCGGCCAGGACGGTGGCGTACAGCAGCGGGCGGCTGGTGAGCCCCATGACGTCTTCCCCAGGTCTGATGGCGCCGCAGGGCGCGCGCCCGTCCCGGCTCCTCGGTGTACCGGCGGCCCGGGGCACGTACCGGCCCGGAACACCGTGTTGCGCCAGGTTTGAGGGTGTTCGGGGGCGGGGCGTTGCGACCGGCCGCGGTGTTCGGCGAGGTGTCGCCGGACGGCCACCGGGCATTGGGGCGCGGGACGCCGCCCGTCCACCGGCCGGGCCCGGGGCGCCCGTCAGGGGCGTGCGCGGCAGGTCCGTGCGCCCCCAGGTGGGCGGCCCGTCGCGGCCCCGGTCAGTGGCATCCTGGAGCCACCGGGCCGGGACCGGCCGGGGTGAGGAAGGACGGCGATGGCGACCGAGACGGCAGGGCGGCGGAGCGAGGCGGCGGGCGGCCCGCGGCCCATGCGGGCCGATGCCCGGCGCAACTACGAGCGACTGCTGGCCGCGGCCCGTACCGCCTTCATCGAGCACGGCACGGACACCTCGCTGGAGGAGATCGCCCGCCGCGCCGGGGTCGGCATCGGCACCCTCTACCGGCACTTCCCGCACCGTACGTCGCTGATGGGCGCGGTCTTCCAGAGCGAGGTGGACGCGCTGCTGGCGCAGGCGCGGGAGCTGGCGGACGCACCGCAGCCGTGCCGGGCGCTGGTCGAGTGGCTGCGCGCGATCATCACCCACGCCGGTACGTACCGGGGCCTGTCGCGGGCGCTGATGACGGCGACGGCCGACGAGAGTTCCGGGATGGCGCGGTGCAGCGTGCCGATGCGGGAGGCGGGCGGCGCCCTGCTGGCCCGCGCGCAGCGCACCGGCGCGGTCCGCCCGGACGTCACCATCGGGGATCTGATGCAGCTGACGAACGGCATCGCCCTGGCCGCGGAGGAGTCCCCGGACGACCCGCACCTCGCCGACCGTCTGCTGACCCTCACCCTGACCGGCCTGAAGGCTGACCGCCCCACGGCGGGGTGCTGACGTCCGCGACCGGAGGCGGCATACGGACCGACGCCGATGCGCCCAACCGGGCCGCGGAGAAGGAGAGTTCAAGGGGGCGCGGGCCCGTCCGCCCGGGCGGCCGATCGGCGAAGCGATCAGATCCGCAGGTCACGGGGGTACGTCACCGACCGCCACTCACAACCTATAGCGCACAGGGGGCCTTGCGGCAAGGCCCCCTGCGTGCCGCAGAATCGCAGGCCGTTGCCGGATCCTCCGGCATGGGGAGATTCACGAGGTGTGTGTGGTGTTGTCGGTTCATGGGCCGGGCGGTGGCATCGCGCCGCGGAGAGGGGCCGCGCCGTCCCGGCAGCGGCCCGTACGGCGGGGGTGCGCACCGGCGGCGCCGGTCTCCGCGACCCCGGATCGGAGCTGCTGAGATGACGACATCCCCGACCACCGGTGCGTTCGCGCTGCCCGAACGGCTCGCCGCCAAGGCCGACCCGGCGCTGATCGACGGCGACGAACGGCACTTCGCCGCCGTCGCCGCGACGCTGGAGGAGACCGTCGCCGAACTCTCCGAACGGCTCGACGAGGTGCGAAGAGCTCCCGGCGGCCTCGGCCGGGCGGCCCTGGACCGGGACACCGAGGTCCACCGGCTGACCGGCCGCCTGAACACCCTGCGCCGCTTCGGCCTCGACCTGTGCCTGGGCCACATCGTGCCCGCGGACGACCCCGAGCCCGTCTACATCGGCCGTCTCGGCCTCACCGACGCCACCGGCCGCCGGCTCCTGGTCGACTGGCGCTCCCCCGCCGCCGAGCCCTTCTTCGCCGCCACCCACGCCGACCCGATGGGCCTGGCGCGCCGCCGCCGCTACCGCTGGACCCGCGGCCGGATCGGCGACTACTGGGACGAGGTGTTCACCGCGGACGGCCGCGAGGGCCACGCCGCCCTCGACGACCAGTCCGCCTTCATCGCGAGCCTGGGCGCGGGCCGCTCGGAGCGGATGCGTGACGTCCTCACCACCATCCAGGCCGACCAGCACGCCGTCATCCGGGCCGGGTCGCGCGGCGCGCTCGTCGTCGACGGCGGCCCCGGCACGGGCAAGACCGTGGTGGCCCTGCACCGCGCCGCCCACCTCCTCCACTCCGACCCCCGGCTGGGCCACCGCCGCGGCGGCGTCCTCTTCGTCGGCCCGAGCCGCCCCTATCTCGCGTACGTCGCCGACGTCCTGCCCAGCCTCGGCGAGGAGGGCGTCCAGACCTGCACCGTGCGTGACCTCGTCGCCGAGGGGGCGCGGGCGGTGCCCGAGGCCGATCCGGAGGTGGCCCGGCTGAAGGCGTCCGCGGACATGGTGCGCGCCGTCGAACCGGCCGTCGCCCTCTACGAGGAGCCGCCCACCGAGGGGATGACGGTCAGGACGGACTGGTCCGAGGTGTGGCTCTCCCCCGCCGACTGGGCCGTCGCGTTCTCCGCCGTCGAGCCGGGCACCCCGCACAACGAGGCCCGCGACCAGATCCTGGAGGAGCTGCTCCCCCTGCTGGAGGAGAAGCACGGCACGGCGGGCGAGGGCCTCTCCCCCGCGCTGCTGCGCCGCTCGCTGCTGCGGAACCGGGAGCTGATCACCGCCCTCCACCGCGCCTGGCCGACGCTGGAGCCGACCGACCTGATCGGGGACCTCTGGTCGGTCCCCGCCTATCTGCGCCGGTGCGCGCCCTGGCTCGACCGCGACGAGGTGCGCCGCCTCCAGCGCGCCGACGCCCACGCCTGGACCGTCTCCGACCTGCCGCTCCTCGATGCGGCGCGGCAGCGGCTCGGCGACCCGGAGGCGTACCGGCGCAAGCGCCGCCACGCGGCCGCCGTCGCCGCCGAACGCGCCCGCCGGGCCGACGTCATCGAGGGCATCCTGCGGGCGGACGACGACGGCGAGGGCGCCGTGACGATGCTGCACGGCCAGGACCTCCAGGACACCCTGATCGACGAGGCCGGGCTGCCGACCGCCGAACCGGACCGGCTCGCCGGGCCGTTCGCCCATGTCGTGGTGGACGAGGCGCAGGAGCTGACGGACGCCGAGTGGCAGATGCTGATCCTGCGCTGCCCGTCCCGCAGCTTCACCGTCGTCGGCGACCGCGCCCAGGCCCGGCACGGCTTCACCGAGAGCTGGCAGGAGCGGCTGGCGCGGGTCGGGCTCGACCGGGCCACGGTGGCGTCCCTGAGCATCAACTACCGCACGCCCCAAGAGGTGATGGACGAGGCGGAGCCGGCCGTCCGGGCCGCGCTGCCGGACGCGAACGTGCCGACGTCCGTCCGCCGCAGCGGCATCCCCGTCACCCGTGCGTCCGTCGCCGAGCGGGACGCGATCCTCGACGCCTGGCTGGCCGCGCACGACGACGGGACGGCCTGTGTCATCGGGGTCGGGGACGGCGCCGGGGCGGCGGCGGTCCGCGGACGGCCCCGGGTCCGGGCGCTGACGCCGGAGCTGTCGAAGGGGCTCGAATTCGATCTGGTCGTCCTCATCGACCCGGAGTCGTTCGGGACGGGCATCGCGGGCGCCGTCGACCGCTATGTCGCGATGACCCGGGCGACCCGGCAGCTGGTGATCCTCACGCGCCCCTGATCCCCGGGCGTACTGAGCCCTCCCGGGGCCCCGCGGACGCACCGCCGGGCCCCGGGACGTCTCAGCGGCGGCGGGGGGCGAGATCGGCGACGCGGGGTGCGTCGCCGAGGGGGGCGGAGCGCAGGGAGGCGGGCGCGCCGCCGGGCGGGTGGTTGCGGCGCTGGCCCGGGAGCGGCACCTCCCGGCGGTGGCCGCGCCGGTCGGTGGCGCCGTCCGCCGTGGCGGTGGCCGCACCGGCGGCGGAGCCGGTCACCGCGATCTGTACGCCCTGGTCGGCGAGGGCCTGCAGCTCCGTCGCGGCGCGGTCGTCGTGGGCCGGGGGCTCGTCGGTGACCAGCCGGGTGATGAGGTCCGTCGGCACGGTCTGGAACATCGTGTCGGCGCCGAGCTTGGTGTGGTCGGCGAGGACCACCACCTCGCCCGCGGCCTGTACGAGGGCCCGGTCGACGCTGGCGGCGAGCATGTTGGACGTGGACAGACCGCGCTCGGCGGTCAGCCCGCTGCCCGACAGGAAGGCACGCGACACCCGCAGCCCCTGGAGCGACTGCTCGGCCCCGCTGCCCACCAGCGCGTAGTTGGAGCCCCGCAGCGTCCCGCCGGTCATGACGACCTCGACGCGGTTGGCGTGGGCCAACGCCTGGGCGACCAGCAGGGAGTTGGTGACGACGGTCAGTCCGGGCACCCGGGCGAGCCGGCGGGCCAGCTCCTGGGTGGTGGTGCCGGCTCCGACGACGATGGCCTCACCCTCCTCCACGAAACCGGCGGCGAGATCGGCGATGGCCGTCTTCTCCGCGGTCGAGAGATGGGATTTCTGGGGCAGACCGGATTCCCGGGCGAGCCCGCCCGGGAGGACCGCTCCGCCGTGGCGGCGGTCGAGGAGCCCTTCCGCTTCCAGCGCGCGTACGTCCCGGCGTACGGTCACTTCGGAGGTCTGGACGACACGGGCGAGCTCCCGGAGCGACACCGCTCCGTTGGCCCGCACCATTTCAAGGATCAATTGGCGACGTTCTGCAGCGAACACGAAACTGACAGTAACGCCAACGACCGTCTGTTTTCAGCAGGTTGCACCAATTAACGGAAATTGTGCACGTCGCGGGTGACCGAGTGGTATAGAGGGCCCCTACCCCGAACTCCCGCCCGGCAACGGCGACATGATCGCTGGTCAGCGCCGGGCGCCCGGGATCGCTCCCCCGCGCCCCTCACCCGCCGCACGCACCCGAGGCACAAACGTTCCAAGGCGCCGTGCCCCGAAGGCGGCTACTCGTTCGCCGCCTTACGGGTGTGCAGCTGCCGCGCGACCTCGGCGAGCGAGCCGGAGAGCGACGGGTAGACCGTGAAGGCGCTGGCGATCTGCTCGACGGTGAGGTTGTTGTCGACCGCGAGCGAGATCGGGTGGATCAGCTCACTGGCGCGCGGCGAGACGACCACACCGCCGACGACGATGCCGGTGCCCGGGCGGCAGAACAGCTTCACGAAGCCGTCACGGATGCCCTGCATCTTGGCTCGCGGGTTGCGCAGCAGCGGGAGCTTGACGACCCGGGCGTCGATCTTGCCCGCGTCGACGTCCGCCTGGGAGTAGCCGACGGTGGCGATCTCCGGGTCGGTGAAGACGTTCGCGGAGACCGTCCGGAGGTTCAGCGGCGCGACCGCGTCGCCGAGGAAGTGGTACATCGCGATGCGGCCCTGCATCGCGGCGACCGACGCCAGCGCGAAGACGCCGGTGCAGTCGCCCGCCGCGTAGACACCGGGCGCGGAGGTGCGCGAGACCCGGTCGGTGCGGATGTGCCCGGAGTCCTTCAGCTGGACCCCGGCCTCCTCCAGACCGATCCCGGCGGTGTTCGGGATGGAGCCGACGGCGACCAGGCAGTGGGTGCCGGAGATCGTCCGGCCGTCGGCGAGCGTCACCTCGACGCGGTCACCGGCGCGCTTGACGGCGGCGGCGCGGGAGCGGGCCATGACGTTCATGCCGCGGCGGCGGAAGACGTCCTCCAGGACCGCGGCGGCGTCCGGGTCCTCGCCGGGCAGCACCCGGTCGCGGGAGGAGACGAGCGTGACGCGGGAGCCGAGCGCCTGGTAGGCACCGGCGAACTCGGCGCCGGTGACACCGGAGCCGACCACGATCAGTTCCTCGGGCAGCTCGTCGAGATCGTAGAGCTGCGTCCAGTTCAGGATGCGCTCGCCGTCGGGGAGGGCGTCCGGGATCTCGCGGGGGTGCGCGCCGGTGGCGATCAGGACCGCGTCGGCGATCAGCGTCTGCTCGGTGCCGTCGGCGGCGGTGACCGTGACCTTGCGGGAGCCGTCCGTGGCCTGCCCCGGCTCCAGGCGCCCGCGACCGCGCAGCACGCGGGCGCCGGCGCGGGTCACCGAGGCGGTGATGTCGTGCGACTGGGCGAGCGCGAGGCGCTTGACCCGGCGGTTGACCTTGCCGAGGTCGACGCCGACGACGCGGGCGGGCCGCTCCGGGTCGGGCGTGCCGTCCTCGACGATGATGCCCAGCTCCTGGTACGAGGAGTCGAAGGTCGTCATCACCTCGGCCGTCGCGATGAGAGTCTTCGACGGGACGCAGTCGGTCAGCACCGACGCCCCGCCCAGACCGTCGCAGTCGACGACGGTCACCTCCGCGCCGAGCGAGGCGCCCACCAGGGCCGCTTCGTATCCGCCGGGTCCGCCACCGATGATCACGATCCGAGTCACGCCCTCCATTGTCCCGCACGCCGCGCGGTGCTTCCCGGCGGGGTGCGGCGGGCGCCGGATTTCCCGGCTCCGGATCCTCCGTTCCCCAGGAGCGCGCGGGCCCGCCTCCCGTACCCTCGAACCATGTCGCTCTACGCCGCGTACGCCGGCAACCTCGACGCGCGGCTGATGTCCCGCCGCGCACCGCACTCCCCGCTGCGCGGCACCGGCTGGCTCAACGGCTGGCGACTCACGTTCGGCGGCGAGCAGCTGGGCTGGGAGGGCGCCCTCGCCACCATCGTGGAGGCGCCGCGCTCACAGGTCTTCGTCGCGCTCTACGACATCGCCCCCATGGACGAGGACTCCATGGACCGCTGGGAGGGCGTCGGCCTCGACATCTACCGCCGGATGCGGGTGCGGGTGCACACCCTCGACGGCGAGGAGCCCGCCTGGCTCTACGTCCTCAACGGCTACGAGGGCGGGCTGCCGTCCGCCCGCTATCTCGGCGAGATCGCCGATGCGGCCGAGTCGGCGGGCGCCCCGCACGACTACGTCATGGAGCTGCGCAAGCGCCCCTGCTGAGGCACCGCGACGGCGCGCACCGCGGGGGCCTCCCCGACCGGCCGCCCCGGGTGCCCGCATCCCCTTTCCACCGGCGCCTTCCGGCCCCTTGTGCAGCGACATCTACGCGCGTAGGAGATTTCCCGCTACCCTCGTCCGCGTGAACGCATCTGTTACCACGGACCCCGCCCGCGACCCGCAGGCCGCCGCCGGGGACGCCGCCGCCCGCCTGCGCGAACTCACCGGCGCCACCAGCCACGACGTCGCCCTGGTCATGGGCTCCGGCTGGGCCCCGGCCGCGGAGGTGCTGGGCGCGCCCGAGCACGAGTTCCCCGTCACCGAGCTGCCCGGCTTCCCGCCGCCCGCCGTCGAGGGCCACGGCGGCACGATCCGCTCGTACCGCGTCGGTGACAAGCGCGCGCTGGTCTTCCTCGGCCGGACGCACTACTACGAGGGCCGCGGCGTGGCCGCCGTGGCGCACGGCGTGCGCACCGCGGTCGCCGCCGGGTGCAAGACGATCGTGCTCACCAACGGGTGCGGCGGTCTGCGCGACGGGATGCGTCCGGGGCAGCCGGTGCTCATCAGCGACCACCTCAACCTCACCGCCACCTCGCCGATCGCGGGCGCGAACTTCGTCGACCTGACGGACCTGTACTCGCCGCGGCTGCGCGCGCTGTGCAAGGAGGTCGACCCGACCCTGGAGGAGGGCGTCTACGCGCAGTTCCCCGGGCCGCACTACGAGACGCCCGCCGAGATCCGGATGATCCGCACGCTCGGCGCCGACCTGGTCGGCATGTCGACGGTGCTGGAGGCCATCGCCGCCCGTGAGGCGGGCGCCGAGGTGCTGGGCCTGTCCCTGGTGACCAACCTCGCCGCGGGCATGACCGGCGAACCGCTCAACCACGAAGAGGTCCTGCAGGCCGGCCGCGACTCCGCGACGCGGATGGGCAGCCTGCTGGCCCAGGTGCTCGGCAAGCTCTGAGCCCGGTGACCGGGGCGGGCGACCGGGCGGGCACTCCGCGCCCGGCCGGGCCGGGGCGGACCCCGCGCCCGGCCCGCCGCCCTCCCCGGTCCTGTACGCCGCCCGGGGCTTCCCGTACGCGCCCCGGTCCCGTCCCGCGCATCCCCGCCCCTCCCCACCCACCGTCGTCAGGAGCATCACGTGGCCACCGACCCCGCGGAGCTGATCCGTCTCGCCCAGACCTGGCTGGCCGAGGACCCCGACCCGCAGACCCGCGACGAGCTGTCCCGGCTGATCGACGCCGGTGACGTGACCGAGCTGGCCGACCGGTTCGCCGGGACGCTCCAGTTCGGCACCGCGGGGCTGCGCGGGGAGCTGGGCGCGGGCCCGATGCGGATGAACCGCGCGGTGGTCATCCGCGCCGCCGCCGGTCTCGCCGCGTACCTCAAGGGCCGCGGCGACGGCGACGGCCTCGTCGTCATCGGCTACGACGCCCGCCACAAGAGCGCCGACTTCGCGCGCGACACCGCCGCCGTGATGGTGGGCGCGGGCCTGCGCGCCGCGGTGCTGCCGCGCCCGCTGCCCACGCCGGTCCTGGCGTTCGCGATCCGGCATCTGGGCGCGGTCGCCGGCGTCGAGGTCACCGCCAGCCACAACCCTCCGCGCGACAACGGCTACAAGGTCTACCTCGGCGACGGCTCCCAGATCGTGCCGCCCGCCGACGGTGAGATCGCCGCGGAGATCGCCGCGATCGGCTCGCTGCACGACGTGGCGCGCCCCGACTCCGGCTGGCAGACCCTCGGGGACGACGTCCTCGCCGCCTACCTGGAGCGCACCGACGCGGTCCTCACCCCGGGCTCGGCGCGGGACGCCCGTGTCGTCTACACCCCGATGCACGGCGTCGGCCGGGACACGCTGCTGGCGGCGTTCGCCCGGGCCGGGTTCCCCGCGCCGCTGGTCGTCGCGGAGCAGGCCGAGCCGGACCCGGACTTCCCGACCGTCGCGTTCCCCAACCCGGAGGAGCCCGGCGCGATGGACCTGTCCTTCGCCACCGCCCGTGCCGCGGGCCCCGGCGTCGACCTCGTGATCGCCAACGACCCGGACGCCGACCGCTGCGCGGTGGCCGTGCCCGCCCCCGGCACCGACGCGGGCTGGCGGATGCTCCGCGGCGACGAGGTCGGCGCGCTCCTCGCCGCCCACCTCGTCAGCAAGCAGGCCGCCGGCACCTTCGCCACCACCATCGTCTCCTCCTCCCTCCTCTCCCGGATCGCAGCCGCCGCCACGCTCCCGTACGAGGAGACGCTGACCGGCTTCAAGTGGCTGGCCCGGGTGGACGGCCTGCGGTACGCGTTCGAGGAGGCACTGGGCTACTGCGTCGACCCCGAGGGCGTCCGTGACAAGGACGGCATCACCGCCGCCCTGCTGATCACCGAACTGGCCGCCGAGCTGAAGCGCTCCGGCCGGACCCTCACCGACCTGCTGGACGACCTCGCCGTCGAGTACGGCCTGCACGCCACCGACCAGCTGTCGGTCCGCGTCGAGGACCTCGCCCTGATCGCGAACGCCATGCGGCGCCTGCGCGAGACGCCCCCGGCCACGCTCGCCGGGCTGCCGGTGGCCGAGGCCGAGGACCTGGCCCGCGGCACCGCGTCGCTGCCGCCGACGGACGGCCTGCGCTACACGCTCGCCGGCGCGCCGGAGCGCGGCGTGGCGGCCGGCCGGGTGGTGGTCCGCCCGAGCGGCACCGAACCGAAGATCAAGTGCTACCTGGAGATCGTCCTCCCGGTCGCGTCACCCGAGGCCCTGCCGGAGGCCCGGGAGCGGGCGGCGGAGGTACTGGCCGCGCTGAAGGGGGACCTGGGGCGGGCCGCGGGGATCTGAGGGCGGCGGCCGGGGGCGGCGCGTCCCCGGCCCGCTACACCGCCAGCATCACGGCCAACCCGATCGCCCCCAGCACGCACGGGGCGATCACCCCGTAAGCCCACCGCACCACCGGCTCGCCGGTCGCACCCTCCCGGTGGGCCGCCTGCGCCTTGATCTCGCGCAGCTCGTCCATCGTCTGATCGGCCACGGCGCGCGGCACCGGACCGGCGTCGCCGCCCATCCCGAAGCGGCGCGGCGCCGCGCCGCGTGCCGCCTGCCGCCCCGCCTTCTTGCGCTGGCGCAGGGAGACCGGGACCGCCCAGAGCTGGTACTTGCGGCCGCCGGTGGTGAAGACCTCGCAGGAGAAGGACGCCCGGAGGTCCTCCACCGCGCCCCAGGGGAGCGTCAGGGTGCGGAACGGGTTGCGGACCAGCAGGCGGTCCTCGCCCGCCTTCACCACGGGGCGCAGGGTGAACGCGGCCACCAGGGGCACGCCGAGCACCAGCGCGAAGAGCGCCGTCAGCTTGGTCTCCGGGGCACCGCGCACCAGGGCGTCGCCGCCGAGCCAGAGGCCCAGCGCGATCAGCAGCGCGCCGCCGACCAGGCCCATGGGCGAGCGGTAGCTGCGCTCGGCGTATTTCTGCGGGGCCGTGCTGGCGGAATCCTGGCGCGTCATGCTGCCGATTCTGCCTGACCGTCCGGATGCCGGACATTGCGTTACGGCATCAGTCGGGCGGAGCGCCGCAGCCGGTCCGGGCGGGGCGCGCGGGTGCGGCCCGTACGCCCGAAGCGCCCGCCCCGCGCCCGCACGTCCGACCTCACCACGGGGGATGACAGGCCGCTACGCGCGTAGATATGCTCCCCTCGTGACCATGCCCACCACAGTTCCCGCATACGGCAAGGAAGCCGCGGGGCGGCTTGCGTCGATGGCGGACGTGACCGCCGACGACGGCGCGCTGCGCCGCTTCCTGCACGGCCTCCCCGGCGTCGACAAGGTCGGCCTCGAAGCCCGTGCCGCCACCCTCGGTACCCGTTCGGTCAAGACGACGGCGAAGGCGTACGCCATCGACCTCGCCGTCTCGATGATCGACCTGACGACGCTCGAAGGAGCCGACACCCCCGGCAAGGTGCGGGCGCTGTGCGCCAAGGGCATCAACCCGGACCCCACCGACCGCACCGTCCCCGAGGTCGCCGCGATCTGCGTCTACCCGGACATGGTCGCGACGGCCAAGGAGGCGCTCGCCGGCTCCGGCATCCATGTCGCGTCCGTCGCGACCGCCTTCCCGGCGGGCCGCGCCGCGCTGCCGGTCAAGCTGGCCGACGTCCGGGACGCGGTCGCCGCCGGCGCCGACGAGATCGACATGGTCATCGACCGTGGCGCGTTCCTCGCCGGCCGCTATCTTTCGGTCTTCGAGGAGATCAAGGCCGTGAAGGAGGCGTGCGCCCGTCCCGACGGGAGCGCCGCCCACCTCAAGGTGATCTTCGAGACCGGTGAGCTCCAGACGTACGACAACGTCCGCCGGGTCTCCTGGCTCGCGATGCTCGCCGGCGCCGACTTCATCAAGACGTCGACCGGCAAGGTCTCCGTCAACGCCACCCCGCCGGTCACCCTCCTGATGCTGGAGGCGGTCCGCGACTTCCACGAGGCCACCGGCGTCCAGGTCGGCGTGAAGCCGGCCGGCGGCATCCGGACGACCAAGGACGCGCTGAAGTATCTGGTCATGGTCAACGAAACGCTCGGCGGCCGCTGGCTGACCCCCGACTGGTTCCGGTTCGGCGCCTCCAGCCTGCTCAACGACCTGCTGATGCAGCGCCAGAAGCTCAGCACCGGCCGCTACTCCGGCCCCGACTACGTCACGGTGGACTGAGGCTCCCATGACTTTCGACGCATCCACCCCCTTCACCTACGCCCCGGCGCCCGAGTCCCGTGCGGTGGTCGACATCGCGCCGTCGTACGGACTCTTCATCGACGGAGAGTTCGCCCCGGCGGCGGGCGGCAAGGTCTTCAAGACCGTCTCCCCCGCGACCGAGGAGGTGCTGTCCGAGGTCGCGCAGGCCGAGGCCGCCGACGTCGACCGCGCCGTCGCCGCCGCCCGCAAGGCGTTCGTGACGTGGTCCGCGCTGCCCGGTGCCGAGCGGGCCAAGTACCTCTTCCGGATCGCCCGGATCATCCAGGAGCGCTCGCGGGAGCTGGCCGTCCTGGAGACGCTGGACAACGGCAAGCCGATCCGCGAGTCGCGCGACGCGGACCTGCCGCAGGTCGCCGCCCATTTCTTCTACTACGCCGGCTGGGCCGACAAGCTGGAGCACGCGGGCTACGGCCCGGACCCGCGCCCGCTGGGCGTCGCCGGGCAGGTCATCCCGTGGAACTTCCCGCTGCTGATGCTGGCGTGGAAGGTCGCCCCGGCGCTGGCCACCGGCAACACCGTGGTGCTGAAGCCCGCCGAGACGACGCCGCTGTCGGCGCTGTTCTTCGCGGACATCTGCCGTCAGGCGGGGCTGCCGAAGGGCGTCGTCAACATCCTGACCGGTGACGGCTCCACGGGCGCCGCGCTGGTCGCGCACCCGGACGTGAACAAGGTCGCCTTCACCGGCTCCACCGAGGTCGGCAAGGCCATCGCCCGGACGGTCGCCGGGACCGACAAGAAGGTGACGCTGGAGCTGGGCGGCAAGGCGGCGAACATCGTCTTCGACGACGCCCCGCTCGACCAGGCCGTCGAGGGCGTCGTCAACGGCATCTTCTTCAACCAGGGCCATGTCTGCTGCGCCGGTTCGCGGCTGCTGGTCCAGGAGTCCGTCGCGGACGAGCTGCTGCACGCGCTCAAGCGCCGGATGCGGACGCTGCGGGTCGGCGACCCGCTCGACAAGAACACCGACATCGGCGCGATCAACTCCGCCGAGCAGCTGGCCCGGATCACCGCGCTCGCCGACGCCGGCGAGGCCGAGGGCGCCGAGCGCTGGTCCCCCGAGTGCGAGCTGCCCTCGTCCGGCTACTGGTTCGCGCCGACGCTCTTCACCGGCGTCACCCAGGCACACCGCATCGCCCGCGAGGAGATCTTCGGCCCGGTGCTGTCGGTGCTGACGTTCCGTACGCCGGAGGAGGCCGTCGCCAAGGCCAACAACACGCCGTACGGACTCTCCGCCGGTATCTGGACGGAGAAGGGTTCACGGATGCTGTGGATGGCGAACAAGCTGCGCGCCGGGGTCGTCTGGTCCAACACCTTCAACAAGTTCGACCCGACGTCGCCGTTCGGCGGCTACAAGGAGTCGGGCCACGGCCGTGAGGGCGGGCGCCACGGTCTGGCGGCGTATCTGACCCCGTCGACCCCGAAGGGCGAGCACCATGGCTGACCGACTCTCCGTCTTCAAGACCTACAAGCTGTACGTCGGGGGGAAGTTCCCCCGTTCCGAGAGCGGGCGGGTGTACGAGGTGACCGACTCCGAGGGCAACTGGCTGGCGAACGCGCCGCTGGCGTCCCGTAAGGACGCGCGGGACGCGGTCGTCGCGGCCCGTAAGGCGTTCGGCGGCTGGTCGGGCGCGACGGCGTACAACCGCGGGCAGATCCTCTACCGCGTCGCGGAGATGCTGGAGGGCCGCCGGGCGCAGTTCACGGCGGAGGTCGCGGCGGCCGAGGGGCTGCCGGAGGCCGTGGCCGCCGCGCAGGTGGACGCGGCCGTGGACCGCTGGGTCTGGTACGCGGGCTGGTCCGACAAGGTCGCCCAGATCGCGGGCTCCGCCAACCCGGTCGCGGGCCCGTACTTCAACCTCTCGTCGCCCGAGCCGACCGGTGTGGTCGCGGTGCTGGCGCCGCAGGAGTCGTCGTTCCTGGGCCTGGTGTCGGTCCTCGCGCCCGCGATCGTCACGGGCAACACCGTGGTCGCGGTGGCGTCGGAGGAAGCCCCGCTGCCCGCGCTGTCGCTCGCCGAGGTGCTGGCCACCTCCGACCTGCCCGGCGGGGTGGTCAACCTGCTCTCCGGCCGCACCGCGGAGCTGGGCGCGCCGCTCGCCGCCCACCAGGACGTCAACGCCCTCGATCTGGCGGGCGCGGACGCGGAGTTGGCCGCGGAGCTGGAGGCCGCGGCGGCGGACAACCTCAAGCGGGTGCGCCGCCCGGCCCCGGTGGACTGGTCCGCCGACCCCGGTACCGGCCGTCTCCTCTCCTTCCTGGAGACGAAGACGGTGTGGCACCCGATGGGTGTCTGACGCCCCGGTGACACGCCACGGCAAACGGGCCCCGATCCTCCGCGGATCGGGGCCCGTACGGCTTTCCGGCCCCGCTCTTACGGCAGGAGGCGGGTGACCGGGCCGATCAGCGGCAGGTCCTGGAGGGCGCCGCCCTTGGTGAGCGGATCGGTCGCCAGCTGGGTGCCGACGGGCTTGAAGTCGGCGATCTGGGTGCCGACGGTGTTGGCGAGCGGGTCGGCGGAGGTGTTGGCCAGCGGGTCCAGCTGGAGGCTCTTGACCGGTGCGGTGACGCCGGCCAGGGAGTGGGTCAGCGCGCCGGTGAGCGCGGACGCGGTGGCGCCGGTGTCGGTGGACTTCACCGGTGCCGCGTGCGCCGCGCCGTCGCCCGCCACGAGCGCGGCCCCGGCCGCGGAGACCGCGAGCGAGGCCCGCAGGAGCGTACGGGGGAGCCGGGCGGGCTTGGGACGTGCGTGTGAGGCCATGCGCTGCCACCTGCCTGTGGGGGAAGGCGCCCGACGGGGAACCTTCCACGGGAGAGGGAACCATTGGTAATCGTTTGACCGCACAGCGTAGTTGATGGGCCACCGGTCGATCCAGTCCGCGGCGGGACGGCGGGGCACCGTCACGGCCCCGCCCGCAGCCGCACGTCCCCGACCAGGCACGACACCATCGGTCCCGCCCCGGGGGGTGGCCCGGCGGGCCTCATACCGGAGAATGGGCTCCCGTGAGCTTTCCGTCCGCCGCCCGGCGCCCCGCCGCCCGCGTCCTGCTGCTGACCGGCCCCTCCGGGTCCGGCAAGTCCTCCCTCGCCGCCCGCACGGGCCTGCCGGTGCTCCGGCTCGACGACTTCTACAAGGAGGGCACCGACCCGACGCTGCCGCAGCTGCCCGAGGGCGGCGGCGCGGACTGGGACTCGCCGCTCTCCTGGGACGCGGACGCCGCGGTCGCCGCCGTCACCGCGCTCTGCCACAAGGGCCGCGCGGCCGTCCCGGTCTACGACATCGGGGCCAGCGCCCGCACCGGCGCCGCGGACGTCACGCTGGACGGCGCCGCGCTCTTCGTCGCGGAGGGCATCTTCGCCGCCGAGGTGATCGACCGCTGCCGCGCGGCCGGGCTGCTCGCCGACGCGCTCTGCCTGCGCGGACGGCCCACCACGACGTTCCGCCGGCGGCTGCTGCGCGATGTGCGCGAGAGCCGTAAGCCGGTGCCGTACCTGATACGCCGCGGGCTGCGGCTGCTGCGCACCGAACGCTCCGTGGTGGCGCGGCAGACGGCCCTCGGCGCCCACCCGTGCGCCCGGCCCGAGGCGCTGGACCGGATAGCGGCGGCGCGGGCGGCGGAGCCGGGCGGTGCGCTGCCCGGGGGTGCGGAATCCCCCGCGGAGGCGGGCGCCTCCCGTACCGGCGGCGGGCCGGGAGTGACGCCCGTAGGCTCCTGAGCCCGGCGGCCGGATCCGGCCGCCGGCACGCGTACGGCGTCTCAGGAGGACGTTCATGCCGAAGGCCAGGGAACACACCTACCGCACCCGCGTCGTCTGGACCGGCGACCTGGGGTCGGGCACCAGCGGCTACCGCGACTACGACCGCGGGCACGAGGTGAGCGCCGAGGGCCCGCCGCCGCTCTTCGGCACCGCCGACCCGGCGTTCCTGGGCTCCACCGGGGCCTGGAACCCCGAACAGCTGCTGCTCGCCTCGCTGTCGCAGTGCCACATGCTGACCTATCTGGCGCTGTGTGCCCTGAACGGTGTGACGGTCAACGGCTACGAGGACAACTCGGGCGCCACGATGGCGGAGGACGGCGCCGGGGGCGGCGCGTTCACGGAGGCGGTGCTGCACCCGAGGGTGCGGGTGGTGTCGGAGAGCATGCGCGAGCGGGCGCTCGCCCTCCACGAGGAGGCGCACCGCAAGTGCTTCATCGCCAACTCCGTGGCGTTCCCGGTCCGGTGCGAGCCGACGGTCGAGGTGCAGGCGGAGGTCTGCCGGTAACGGTTCCTGCCGGTGCGGTCCCTGCGGGCGGGGATCCTCCCGGCGCGGGCGCGACGGAACGACGGAGCGGGTCCGGACAGCCCCCCGGCTGTCCGGACCCGCTCCGTCTTCCCCCGTGTTCCCCCGTTTTCCCCTTGTTCGCGGACGCGTCCCGGGTGACGTCCGGCCGTCGCGGAGTGCTCCGCTCGGGCCGGTTTCCCCCGTATCCCCCGTTTCCGGGACGTGTCCGCAGCCCCTTGTATCCCCTCGGGCTTCTTCCCGTCCTTCAGGCCACCAGCTCGCCGAAGGACTCCTCCTCGTCACGGCCGAAGCTGAGGACCTCGTCCTCGCGCAGCCGGCGCAGCGAGCGCCAGATGCTGGACTTGACCGTGCCGACACTGATGTTGAGGATGTCCGCGATCTCCGGGTCGGTGCGGCCCTCGTAGTAGCGCAGGACCAGCATCGTGCGCTGCGGCTCGGGGAGCCGGGCCAGCGCCTGCCAGAGCACCGCACGCAGTTCCGTGCCGCGCATCGCGTCCACGTCGCCTGCCGTCTCCGGCAGTTCCTCGGTGGGGTATTCGTTCAGCTTGCGGCGGCGCCACGCGCTGATGTGCAGGTTCGTCATGGTGCGCCGCAGATAGCCGCCGAGCGCCGCCTTGTCGCTGATCCGGTCCCAGGCGCGGTAGGTCGAGAACAGTGCGCTCTGCAGCAGGTCCTCGGCCTCGTAGCGGTCGCCGGTCAGGTGGTAGGCGGTGGCGTAGAGCGCGGCGCGGCGCTCCTGCACGTAGGCGGTGAAGTCGGCGTCGGAGGCGGCAGACGCGGCGGACGCGGCGGACTCGTCGCGTTCCGGGGCCGCTCCGGCGGGTGCCGGGCCGTTCACCGTGGCATCGACGGCGATCCGGTACGGCTGCCGCTGCCGTCCGGTGCCGCGGAAGCACCCCCGCCCTCCCGCAGCACCGGACTTCTCGGAGGCCCGTGCGACGTCGTGGAGACGCGTGACCACCGCGCTGGTGCTCTTGGCGTGCTTGGTGTTCATCTCGCGCCCCCCGTCGGTAGAGCCTGGTTCGTCGGTCCGTCCCGGTCGGTGTCCCTCCCGGTGCCAAGAACCCTGCCAACCCAGTTTCATCGCGTTGTCCGTCGACTGTCACAGCCGTGTCACAGGGGGCCGCGACATGCTCGATGCGCACGTCACAGCGGTGGGAGATGTGCCTCGGGGGGTCTTTTGGGCTCTTCGTGGAGCGGTCCGCGGCGCCCGGGGAACAGGTCGGCGTTCCGCGCCACCGGCCGGTCGATGCGGCGGGGGGCCATGGGCCAGAATGGCGGGCGTGCCTTTCCTGTTGCTGATCGAGGACGACGACGCCATCCGCACGGCTCTCGAACTCTCCCTGTCGCGCCAAGGTCACCGTGTGGTGACCGCGGCGTCGGGCGAGGACGGCCTCCAGCTGCTGCGCGAGCAGCGGCCGGACCTGATCGTGCTGGATGTGATGCTGCCGGGCATCGACGGTTTCGAGGTGTGCCGGCGGATCAGGCGTACGGACCAACTGCCCATCATTCTGCTGACCGCGCGCAACGACGACATCGACGTCGTGGTCGGTCTGGAGTCCGGGGCGGACGACTACGTGGTCAAGCCCGTGCAGGGCCGGGTGCTGGACGCCCGGATCCGGGCCGTGCTGCGCCGGGGGGAGCGGGAGTCCAACGACTCGGCGACGTTCGGTTCGCTGATGATCGACCGCTCGGCGATGACGGTCACCAAGAACGGCGAGGACCTCCAGCTGACCCCGACCGAGCTGCGGCTGCTGCTGGAGCTGAGCCGCCGGCCCGGTCAGGCGCTCTCCCGCCAGCAGCTGCTGCGGCTGGTGTGGGAGCACGACTACCTGGGCGACTCGCGGCTGGTGGACGCCTGTGTGCAGCGGCTGCGGGCCAAGGTCGAGGACGTCCCGTCGTCGCCGACGCTGATCCGTACGGTCCGCGGGGTCGGCTACCGGCTGGACACCCCGCAGTGACGGACGGCTCCCCCGGGGCGGACGACCGCGCCCGGCGGCTGCCGACGTTCCGGCGGCGGGCGGCGGGGCTGCTGCGCTGGACGAGCCTGCGGATGCGGCTGGTGTTCGTCTTCGCGCTGGTCGCGCTGACGGCGGCGGTCTCCGCGTCCGGGATCGCGTACTGGCTCAACCGCAACACCGTGCTGGAGCGTACCCAGAACGCGGTGCTCAAGGACTTCCGTACAGCGCTGGGCGAGCGGGCCGGGGCGCTGCCGGTGCAGCCGCGGTGCGGGGAGCTTCAGGACGCGGCGCAGCAGATGGCGGGCGGGCCGCAGAACTACGCGGTGCTGCTGATCGGTACGGACTCCGAGGGCAAGGAGTGTGTGGCCGCCACCGACCGGAAGCTGCTGACGCCGGCGAGTGTGCCGGCGTCGCTGCGTACGGCGGTGGACACCGCGCGCCCGGTCGACGACGCCAACCGCTTCTCGCACCATCTGTACTGGCAGCGCAAGGAAGTCGGGGACGTGCCGTATCTGGTCGCCGGGGCGAAGGTGACCGGCGGCGGGCCGACCGGCTATCTGATGAAGTCGCTGGCGACGGAGCGGCAGGACCTCAACTCGCTGGCCTGGTCGCTGGGGATCGCGACGGCGCTGGCGCTGGTCGGCTCGGCGCTGCTGGCGCAGGCCGCCGCGACGATGGTGCTGCGTCCGGTGCAGCGGCTCGGGCATGCGGCGCGGCAGCTGGGCGAGGGGCGGCTGGAGACCCGGCTGCGGGTGACCGGCACCGATGAACTGGCCGATCTGTCGCGGACGTTCAACCGTACGGCGGAGCAGGTCGAGCAGCGGGTGGAGGAGCTGAGCGCGCGGGAGGCGGCGTCGCGGCGGTTCGTCGCGGACATGTCGCACGAGCTGCGGACACCGCTGACGGCGATCACCGCGGTCTCGGAGGTCCTGGAGGAGGAGGCCGACTCCCTCGACCCGATGATCGAGCCCGCGGTGCGGCTGGTGGTCAGCGAGACCCGGCGGCTGAACGACCTGGTGGAGAACCTGATGGAGGTGACCCGTTTCGACGCGGGCACCGCCCGGCTGGTGCTGGACGACGTCGACGTCGCGGACCAGGTGACGGCGTGCATCGACGCGCGGGCCTGGCTGGACGCGGTGGAGCTGGACGCCGACCGCGGCATCGTCGCCCGCCTCGACCCGCGCCGCCTCGACGTCATCCTCGCCAACCTCATCGGCAACGCCCTCAAGCACGGCGGTTCGCCGGTGCGGGTGTCGATCCGGACCGAGGACGCGGCGGGGGCCGAGCACCGGTGCCCGCCCGGCGCGGTCCGCGCGGGCAGCAGCGCGGCGCCGTCCGGTGCGGAGCCGGAGGAGCGCCCGGCGGACGGCCCGGCACCCGGCGGCGCCCTGCTGATCCGGGTGCGCGACCACGGCCCGGGCATCCCCGAGGAGGTCCTGCCGCACGTCTTCGACCGCTTCTACAAGGCGAGCGCGTCGCGGCCGCGCTCCGACGGCAGCGGTCTGGGGCTGTCGATCGCCCTGGAGAACGCGCACATCCACGGCGGCGAGATCACCGCGGCCAACCTCCCCGAGGGCGGCGCGGTCTTCACCCTGCGGCTGCCGATGGACGCCTCCCGGCTGGCCGGCGACGACCGCGCGGAGGACGGCGGCGCTTCACGTGAGGCCGATGACGGCGCTCACGGCGCGGAGGGCGGCCGGTGAGCCGGAACGGACGGCTGCGGCGTCCCGCGGCCGGTGCGCTGAGCGCGGTCGCCGCCCTGACACTGGCCGGCTGCGGGGTGCGCGGGACGACGGTTCCGGTGGACGCCGGCGGCGCGCCGTCGCGGATCAGCTGTGAGGTGCGGGAGCCGGGCGCGGCGGAGCGGGCGCCCGGCCGGATACCGGCCACGGTGTTTCTGGTGTGCAGCGGGACGCTGGTCCCGGTCACCCGCACGGTGCCGCACACCGCGGACCGTCCCGCCGCGACGGCGCCGCTGCGGGCGGCGCGGGTGCTCCTCGAAGAGCTGCGGCGCCCGCCGTCGCCGCGCGAGGAGGAGGCCGGTTTCGCGTCCGCGGTGCCGGAGGATCTGACGGTCGCGCCGGCGCGGCCGGGCGATCCCGGGGGGACCTTGCGGCTGAGCGTCCCGCCGGACGCCCTGCCGTCCTTCGCGCTGGCCCAGCTCGCCTGCACCTTCGGCGACTCCCGGGCGCTCGGCCACCACCGGGCGGCGGTCCTCGGCGGCCCGGACGACAGCGATCCGCACCGCTACGCCTGCACGGCGGACGTCCGCGCCCACCCGGACGCCGGGCGGGACACGGTCGAGGAGACGCCGATCGTGCCGTAGGGCGGGACGTGCTGCGGGCGTCCGGCGGGATTACGGCCGCCTTGCCCGACTCGGGCGGATGCGGGCGGAACCGCGGCCGCCGCTCGCGGCGTCCTGGGCTGTGTGCAGCATGGCCCCGGCGTTTTCGCCACCTTCCGTATGCGCGCCACCGGACGGCTCCTCCTCGTGGTGCATCTGCTGGTCGTCGGCCGTCTGACGCTGTGGCCCCGGCAGGTGCCCTGGGTCCCGGAGGCCAATCTCGAACCGCTGGCGACGATCGGCGCCGCGCTGGCCCGCGGCCCGTGGGCGGCGCTGTACGGCATCGGTGTCCCGCTGCTGATGCTGGCGCCGCTGGGCGTGCTGCTGCCGCTCGCCGGGGGCCGCCTGAACGTTTCCCCGGTGCTGTCCCTGCTGCGTACGGTCGGTGCGGGCGGGCTGCTGGCGCTGATCCTCCAGGGGGTGCAGGGGTCGGTGCCGGGCCGGGTGGCGGACATCGACACGCTGCTGCTGAACGTCCTGGGCCTGGCCCTGGCGCATCTCGCCGTCGTCCCCAGGGCCCGGGCGCGGCTCCGCCGCCGGGCTGAGGATCTCAGGGGTCCGACCCCGAAAATCACCAGGGTCGGCCCCCTTCCGAAGGCTGATGTCCTCTCCGCGTCGCGTACCTACCTTTGAGGTGTCGGGGCAACCGCCCCGCACCGTCGAGAAGGAGTAGCCCTCATGGCCGCCGCACTGGTCCGCCCCCGCAACAACCGCATGATCGCCGGAGTCTGCGCGGGCCTGGCCCGTCGCTTCGGTACGACGCCGGCGACGATGCGCGTGATCTTCGTCGTCTCCTGTCTGCTCCCCGGTCCCCAGTTCCTCGTCTACCTGGCGCTGTGGCTGCTGCTGCCGTCCGAGACGGAGAGCGCCGCCTCCGCCTGGTGAGCCGCCGCCCGCACCCTGACACGGCGGTGCCCCGGCCCGTACGGGGTGTCGGACCGGGGCCCCGGGCGGCGTGAGCCGGATCAGCCGCCGAGGGGGAGCGCCTTGCCGAGGGCGGCGGTGGGCAGGCCGCCCAGGAGGTGGTTGCCCTTGGCCTGGGGGGTGGCCCGGATGTCGCCGGTGGCCGGGTGGGTGCGCTTGGAGAGGCCGGAGACGGTGTCGGCCGTCTGCTTCACGGGCAGCTTGTGGAGCGCGCCGCCGAGCTGACCGACATCGATCGCGGAGGCGGAGCCCGCGGCGGTGGCGGCGAAGGCCGCGCCGAGGAGGGCGGTGCCGAGCATCTTGATGGGTGCCTGCTTCATCGCAATTACGTCCTTGTGAGGGGGAGTCGACCGGCACCGCAACGTAGAAGGCCCCCCCGTGGTGCCGCAAACATCCCCGGGCACCGGAAAACGGCCGGTGCGCACCGCACCGGCCGTTCCGTCCGCTCCCCCGCGGTGCGGCTCACGCCCGCTCAGAAGCCGTGCCTCAGACGGAAGTTGGCGCCGCCTTCGGGAAGAGCCACTCCGCGCGCAGCTCCGCGTAGCCCGGCTTGATGACGTCGTTGATCATGGCAAGACGTTCATCGAAAGGAATGAATGCTGATTTCATCGCATTGACCGTGAACCACTGCATGTCGTCGAGGGTGTAGCGGAACGTCCGCACCAGGTGCTCGAACTCCCGGGACATGGTCGTGCCGCTCATCAGCCGGTTGTCGGTGTTGACGGTGAGCCGGAACTGCAACCGCCGCAGCAGCCCGATCGGGTGCTCCGCGTACGAGGGGGCGGCGCCGGTCTGGAGGTTGGAGCTGGGGCACATCTCCAGCGGGATGCGCTTGTCACGGACGTAGGAGGCGAGGCGGCCGAGCGTGATGGCGCCGTCGTCGCCGACCTGGATGTCGTCGATGATCCGTACGCCGTGGCCGAGCCGGTCGGCGCCGCACCACTGGAGCGCCTGCCAGATCGACGGCAGCCCGAACGCCTCGCCCGCGTGGATGGTGAAGTGGTTGTTCTCGCGCTTGAGGTACTCGAAGGCGTCGAGGTGGCGGGTGGGCGGGTAGCCCGCCTCGGCGCCCGCGATGTCGAAGCCGACGACGCCCAGGTCGCGGTAGCGGTTGGCGAGTTCGGCGATCTCCAGGGCGCGGGCGGCGTGCCGCATCGCGGTGAGCAGCGCGCCCACGCGGATGCGGTGACCGGCCGCGCGGGCCCGGCGCTCGCCCTCGCGGAAGCCGTCGTTGACCGCCTCGACGACCTCTTCGAGGCTCAGTCCGCCCTCCAGGTGCTGCTCGGGGGCGTAGCGGATCTCGGCGTAGACGACGCCGTCGGCGGCCAGGTCCTCGGCGCACTCGGCGGCGACCCGGGTCAGTGCCTCGCGGGTCTGCATGACGGCGCAGGTGTGCGCGAAGGTCTCCAGATAACGCTCCAGCGAACCGGAGTCGGCCGCCTCGCGGAACCAGATGCCGAGCTTCTCCGGGTCGGACTCGGGCAGTCCGGCGTAGCCGCAGGCGCGGGCGAGGTCGACGACGGTGGCGGGGCGCAGTCCGCCGTCGAGGTGATCGTGGAGCAGCACCTTCGGTGCGCGCCGGATCTGGTCACTGGTCGGGAGGGTGCTGGTCTCGCTCGTCATTGCGGCACTCTAGCGCCTACGCGCGTAGAACTCACCGAACGATACGTAACGGTGACCCCTCTGCGGGGTGGCCCCCTCGCCACGATCTGCCATCGTTCTGGTCATGGCTCAGCAAGCACTGCCGGCGCGCGACGCCCGGCTGGGAAAACCGCTGGGAGCGTCCGGTGACGAGGGGGCCCGCGCCACGCTGCGAAGCGGCGCGGGCCGGTCCGGGCGTTCGGTGAGCGGGGTGGCGCTGTTACTGCCGGACGGCTCCCCGGACGGCACGGGACGTCCGTCGCCGCTGTCGGCGCTCGCGGTCCGGCCGCTCGCCGGACGGCTGGCCCGCGCGGGGCGCGCCGAGGGGTTGACCGCCCATGTGGTGCGCTACCGCCGCCGCGGCTGGAACGGCGGCGCGGCGGATCCGGCGCGGGACGCCGCCTGGGCGGTCGCGGAGGTCGTCCGCCGCTACGGCGACGTACCCGTCTGTCTGGTCGGCGCGGGCATGGGCGCCCGGGCCGCGCTGCACGCGGCGGGCCATCCGGCCGTCGGCGCGGTGCTGGGGCTGGCGCCGTGGTTCCCGGAGCCGGACGCGGACGGCGGCCCCCCGGAGGCCACGGACGAGACCGGGCCGGAGGGCGCCGGGGCGTCCGCTCCGGAGGCGTCCGGTGACGGTCCGGCCCGCCGTGCGGCCGATCCCGTCAAGCAACTGGTGGGCCGCCACGTCCTGTTGGTCCACGGGACGAACGACCGCCGCACCGACCCCGAGCTGTCGTACCGCTACGCCGAGCGCGCCAAGAAGATCAACCGGGACACCTGCCGGTTCGAGGTGCACTCGGACGGCCATGCGCTGCTCCAGCACCGTTCCGAGGTCCATGCGCTGGCCGTCGACTTCCTGCTCGGCGCGCTCTTCGCGCAGGACTTCGCGCGTCCGGTGCAGGACGCGATGGCCGCGCCGCCGCCGCTGGGCCTGCGGATGCCGCTGGCCGCCGGGTTCGGGGCGTCGCTGCGGCGGTAGCGCCCCGGCTCTTCCCGTCCGCGGGAGGGCCGGCGGGTCACCGCAGCAGCAGCCCCCGGCGGCTGAGCAGGAACTTCTTGAAGGCGGCGACCGGCGGGGTGTCCGGGTGGCCGTCGAGCCAGGCGACGCCGATCTCGCGGACCGCGCGGGGCGCGGTGACGGTCAGTTCGGCGACGCCGGGCCGGGGCACCGCGGGCGGCGGCAGCAGCGCCACGCCGAGCCCGGCGGCGACCAGTCCGCGCAGCGTCTCCGCCTCCTCGCCCTCGAACGCGATCCGCGGCGCGAACCCCGCCTCGGCGCAGAGCGCGTCGGTGATCCGGCGCAGCCCGTAGCCCGGCTCCAGGGTGACGAAGAGTTCGTTCGCCGCCTCGGCCAGCCGGATGCGTTTGCGGACCGCGAGCGGGTGGTCGTCGGGGACGACGAGCCGCAGCTTCTGCTCGTCGAGGCGGCGGGCGACGAGGTCGGGGTAGTCGGGCACCGGCGAGGTCAGGCAGAGGTCGAGGTCGCCCACGCGCAGCCGTTCGATCATCGCCTCGCCGTGGTTCTGGACGAGCTGGAAGCGGACCCGTGGGTGGTCGGCGCGGAAGGTGCGCAGCAGTCCGGGGACGGTCTCGGAGCCGAGGGTGTGGAGGAAGCCGAAGGCGACCTTGCCGGCGGCGGGGTCGGCGTCGGCGCGGACGCCCTCGGTGGCACGGTCCAGATCGGCGAGCGCCTTCTCCGCCTGGACGCGGAAGGCGCGGCCCGCCGGGGTGAGCGAGAGGGTGCGGCCGTGCCGGGCGAAGAGCGCGACGCCCAACTCGTCCTCCAGCCGCACCAGCGCCCGGCTGAGCGTCGGCTGCGGCATGCCGAGTTCCTGCGCGGCGCGGGTGACGTGCTCGTACCGGGCGACCGCGGTGAACTGCGCGAGACGGGGCGCGAGCGCGAGCGCCCACGAGCCGTCACCGATGTCGACGCCGTCGGGTGCCTCGGCGGGGGCGCGGGTGGCGCCGGATGCGCCGGTGGCCGGGCTCGCGGCGGCCCGGGATCCGCCGCCGGACGGCCGCCCCGGAGCCCGCCGCCCGGTGGACGGATGGGCCGCGCGGGACGTCCGCCCCGCCCCGGCGCCCGCTCCCCCGGTCCGCCCCCGTGTCCGCTCCTTCGTCATCGTCCGGCCTCCTTCCGCTGTCCGCCCGCATGTCTTTTCTGTTGCGAAGCGGTGACACAGCCCTCGCTGAGCTGCTGTCATACGTCACCACATCGATTATGGCGTTTCCATGCATTGGACGCATAAAACGCGGACGGCCTACGTTCGGACCATGCCTCCCGCTGATACCGGGGCGACCGCCACCACCCGTGCGGCCGCCTCTCCCCTGCCGTCCCCCGACTCCTCCTCCGTGGCCGCCGCCGTCGACCCCGACGCCGCCAAGCTGCACCCGGGCGGCCCCGGCTACCGCCGGATGAGCTTCGCCCTCTTCGCCGCGGGGCTCGCGACCTTCGCGCTGCTGTACTCGACGCAGGCGCTGCTCCCCGCGATCTCCACGTCCCTGCACGTCTCGCCGGACCAGGCGAGCTGGACGGTCTCCGGCGCCACCTTCGGACTGGCCCTCGCGGTGATCCCGCTCAGCGCGGTCTCCGAACGCTTCGGCCGCCGCACGATGATGACCGCCTCGCTGACCGTCGCCGCGCTGCTCGCCCTGCTCGTGCCGTTCGCACCGTCGCTGGGCTGGCTGATCGCACTCCGCGTCGCGCAGGGTGTGGCGCTGGCGGGGCTGCCGGCGTCGGCGATGGCGTTCCTCGCGGAGGAGGTCCGCCCGCGGGCGCTGGTCGGCGCGATCGGCCTGTTCGTGGCGGGCAACAGCATCGGCGGGATGTCCGGCCGGATCGTCACCGGCTGGGTCGCCCAGGCATGGGGCTGGCGGGCGGCGCTCGCCGCGGTCGGCCTGATGGCCGTGGTCTGCGCGGTGGTCTTCCGGGTGCTGGTGCCCCGCGCCCGGCACTTCGCGCCCCGCGCGGTCGGCCCGCGCGCCCTCGCCCGTACCCTCGGCGGCCATCTCGCCGACCCGCTGCTGCGGCGGCTGTACGGCATCGGCGCGCTGTTCATGACGGTCTTCGGCGCGGTCTACACGGTGATCGGCTACCGCCTGGTCTCCGAACCCTTCAACCTGCCGCAGGGCATCGTCGGTTCGATCTTCCTGGTCTACCTGGTCGGCACGGTCTCGTCCGCGGCGGCGGGCAAGCTGGTCGGCCGGACGGGCCGCCGCGGCGCGCTCTACCTGGCGGTCGGTACGACGACGACCGGGCTGCTGCTGACCCTCTCCGACGCGGTCGCCGGAGTGCTGGCCGGACTGGTGCTCATCACCGCCGGCTTCTTCGCCGGCCACGCGGTCGCCTCGTCCTCGGTCAGCCGCGCCGCCAAGACGGCCCGCGCCCAGGCATCGGCGCTGTACCAGTGCGCGTACTACGCGGGCAGCAGCGTCGGCGGTGCGCTCGGCGCGGTCGCCTTCCACGCGGCGGGCTGGGACGGCACCGTCGTCCTCGGCCTGCTGGCGATGGTCGCCGCCGCCTCGATCACCCTCTACGCCACCCGCAAGGCGCTGGCCGAACAGCGGATCCTGCGCCTCCGGAAGGCCGCGTAACCGCCCCTGAACCCGGAGGGCCCGCCCCGCCACCTGTCCTGGTGGGGCGGGCCCTTCGTCGTGGGGTGGGTCGGCCGGGCAGAAAGCTGGAGGTGTCGAGGGTGCGGCCGAACGGCTCCGGGAGGTCGAGCGGTTCCCCGGACTTGGCCACGCTCAGGGGCCGGTAGACCTCGTCCTTCGGCTCCCCGAAGAGCGTGCCGGCCGGCCCGGACGGAGCCCACCTGCCGGTGAGCAGGTGACGCGGGGCGCCCGCCCGGGCGTAGCCCGCGGCCTTGCCGATCCGGTCGTGGGCCGCGTGCGGCGGGGAAGTGATCTCTACGAGGAGCTCACACGCCGCAGCCGGCAGGCACCCTCCCGAATCGCTCCTGACCAGCTGTTTCGGCGCGACGACATCCGGGGTCGTCGGCGGGGCGGGGAGGCGCCGTGCGGATCGCGCGGACGGACGCACTCCCCGGTCCGGGGCCACCTCCGCCCCCCTCGGGGGGCATTCGAACAGAACCCCTGAACCCCTCCGGGAATCCCCTTAATCCGCCCTCTACGTAGTGTGCGCGGGCCGTTACGGGTCGTACGTTGAAGAGGCAGGCGCTCCCGCGGAGCCGAGAGGCCGCGTCCCTTCCCGCACCCTCCCCTCGAAGAGAGACCATGTCCGACGTAGCCCCCACTCCCGCACCCCCCGCACAGGGCCTCGACGCGCTGCGCGCCACCGAATTCGGTTACCTCGACGAGCAGGGCCACGTCTATCTCGACCACGCGGGCGCCGGCCTCCCGGCCCGCAGCAGACTGCGGGCCCACGCCGAGCGGATATCCGCCGGCTGCTTCGGCAACCCGCACTCCGCCAGCCCCGCGTCCGCCGCCTCCACCGCGCTGGTCGAGCGGGCCCGCGCGGCGGTGCTGCGGTATCTGCGGGCCGATCCCGCCGAGTACGCCGTCGTCTTCACCGCCAACGCCACCGGCGCCTGCCGCCTGGTCGGCGAGGCGTTCCCGTTCGCGTCCGGCGGGCGGCTGACGCTGACGCTGGACAACCACAACTCCGTGGTCGGGCTGCGCTCGTTCGCCACCGCGGGCGGTGCCTCCGTCGCGTACATCCCGTTCGCGGGGCGGGAATTACGGATATCCGAGGCGGACGTGGACCGCGCGCTCGGCGAGGCGGACGCGGGCGGCGCGCCCCGGCTGTTCGCCTATCCGGCGCAGAGCAATTTCACCGGCGTCCGGCATCCGCTCGACTGGATCGGGCGGGCGCGCGAGCGTGGCTGGCAGGTGCTGCTGGACGCGGCCGCCCATCTGCCGACCAACCGTCTCGACCTGAGCCGGGTGCACCCCGACTTCGTGGCGCTCAGCTGGTACAAGATCTTCGGCTATCCCACCGGGCTCGGTGCGCTCGTCGCCCGGCGGGAGGCGCTGGCGGCGCTGCGGCGGCCGTGGTTCTCCGGCGGTACGGTCCAGCTCGCCAGCGCCCGGGGCGGCTGGCACCGGATGACCGACGACGAGAGCGCCTTCGAGGACGGCACCCTCAACTACCTCAGCATCCCGGACGTCGCCACGGGCCTGGAGTGGCTCGACGCCGTCGGGATCGACGCGGTCCACGCGCACGTCACGGCGCTCACCGCCCGCCTCCTCGACGGGCTGCGGGCGCTGCGCCACGGCAACGGCGCGCCGATGGTGCGGCTGTTCGGACCGGAGAGCACCCGGATGCGGGGCGGCACGGTCGCGCTGCACCTGCTCGCCCCGGACGGCGCGGTCCTCGACGAGCGGGCCGTCGCCCGGGACAGCGCCGCCCGCGGTATCTCGCTCCGTACGGGCTGCTTCTGCAACCCCGGCGCGGGCGAGTCCGCCTTCGGCATACCCCGCGCCGCCCTGGAGGCGGCGAACCACCGCGGGACGGACACGGTCGACGACTACGTACGGGCGCTGGGACTGCCGTTCGGCGGCGCGGTGCGGGTGTCGCTGGGCGCCTCGTCCGGTGCGGGCGACGTCCGGGCGTTCCTGGAGTTCGTGGCGGAGACGTACCGGGACCGGCCCGCCGACGAACGGGGGCTGCCGCCGCGGGTGCACTGCTGAGGAGGGGCGGACCGGCCCGGTGACGGACCGGCCCGGCGAGGACCCGGTCGGGGACGCCGGGGCCGGCGGGCGGGCCGGAAACGGGCCGGCAGGCAGGCGGGCGGGCGGGCCGGAAACGGGCCGGCTGGCGGGCGGGCGGGCCGGAAACGGGCCGGTGGGTTGGCCGGTCGGGAGGCCGGGGCCCGTAACGGGCCGGCGGGCGGGCCCGGAGGCGCGGAACATCCGCCTCCGGCCCGCCCACCCCGGGCCCGGCCACCTCCGGCCCGCCCGCCCCGCCTCAGGCGATCCGCTCCAGCACCACCGGCGTGGCCGCGAACGCCGCGTCGGCCGGGCCGACGACGACCTGGCCGTCGAGGGCTTCGAGCGCGTAGGGCAGCTTCTCGGGGGTGTCGGTGTGCAGGGTCAGCAGCGGCTGTCCGGCGGCGACGAAGTCGCCCGGCTTGGCGTGGAGTTCGACGCCCGCGCCGGCCTGCACCGGGTCCTCCTTGCGGGCCCGGCCCGCGCCCAGTCGCCAGGCGGCGAGCCCGACGGCGTAGGCGTCCAGCTCGGTGAGGATGCCGGTGGAGGTGGCGGTGACGGTGTGCTGCTCGTGGGCGACGGGCAGCGGCGCGTCCGGGTCGCCGCCCTGGGCGATGATCATGCGGCGCCAGTGGTCCATGGCGGAGCCGTCGGCGAGCGCCTTGGCCGGGTCGGCGTCGGGCAGTCCGGCCGCGTCCAGCATCTCGCGGGCGAGCGCGAGGGTGAGGTCGACGACGTCGCGGGGGCCGCCGCCGGCCAGCACCTCGACGGATTCGCGGACCTCCAGGGCGTTGCCCGCGGTGAGACCGAGCGGGGTGGCCATGTCGGTGAGCAGAGCGGTGGTGCGCACACCGTGGTCGGTGCCCAACTCGACCATGGTGGAGGCGAGTTCACGGGCGTCGTCGAGGTTCTTCATGAACGCGCCGGAGCCGACCTTGACGTCCAGGACGAGGGAGCCGGTGCCCTCGGCGATCTTCTTGGACATGATCGAGGAGGCGATGAGCGGGATCGCCTCGACGGTGCCGGTGACATCGCGCAGCGCGTAGAGCTTCTTGTCGGCGGGGGCGAGCCCGTCACCGGCGGCGCAGATGACGGAACCGACGTCGCGCAGCACGTCCAGCATCTCGGGGTTGCTGAGCTGGGCGCGCCAGCCGGGGATGGCCTCCAGCTTGTCGAGGGTGCCGCCGGTGTGGCCCAGTCCGCGCCCGGAGAGCTGCGGGACGGCGGCGCCGCAGGCGGCGACCAGCGGGGCGAGCGGCAGGGTGATCTTGTCGCCGACGCCGCCGGTGGAGTGCTTGTCGGCGGTGGGGCGGGTCAGTGAGGAGAAGTCCATCCGCTCACCGGAGTTGATCATCGCGGCGGTCCAGCGGGCGATCTCCGTGCGGTTCATGCCGTTGAGGAAGATCGCCATGGCCAGGGCCGACATCTGCTCGTGGGCGACCTCGCCGCGGGTGTAGGCGCCGATGACCCAGTCGATCTGATCGGCGGTCAGCTCGCCGCGGTCGCGCTTGGTGCGGATGACGGAGATGACGTCCATGGAGACTTCCTTTCGAACGGTTATCCCTTGTTCTACACGCATAGAACGGTCGGGGCGAGGGCGGATGGCGCGGAACACCACCCCGGGCGGCGTGCGCCGGTACGACGGACCGGCACGGCCCGGCGGGACCGGTGCGGAAGCGCCCGGCGCGCACCGCCCCGGGCGCCGCCGGGCCCGCGGCGAAGGCGCCCCGCACGCGCGCTCCGGGGCGCCCCCGCCCCGTCCCGGAGAATGCCCGGAAAGAGGCCGGAGCCGCCCCGGGGACATGTCCCTGAGGCTCCCCGGGCCGTCAACCGCCCTCAGCCGGCCAGGTGGTGCGGGCCGAACGGATCCGGCAGCAGTTCCGCGAGCGGACGGATGCCGGACACGGTGTCGACCAGCAGCCCGGGGCCGCCGTGCTCGTACAGCAGCTGACGGCAGCGCCCGCACGGGATCAGTACCTCGCCCTCCGCGTCCGCGCAGGTGAACGCCGTCAGCCGACCGCCGCCGGTGGCGAACAGCGCTGAGACCAGGCCGCATTCGGCGCACAGCCCGAGGCCGTACGAGGCGTTCTCGACGTTGCAGCCGGTGACCGTCCGCCCGTCGTCGACGAGCGCCGCGGCCCCTACGGGATACCCGGAGTACGGGGCGTAGGCCCGGGACATCGCGCCCCGGGCCCGCGCGCGCAGAGCGGTCCAGTCGACCGGCTCCTGTGAGGTCATGCGCCCTGTCCTCGGCGGTAGGGCCGGCCCCCCGCCTTCGGCGGCCGCAGCCGCTGCGAGAAGAGCGCGAGCACCAGCAGGGTGGCGATGTACGGGCTGGCCTCCACCAGCTCCAGCGGCACCGTATCGGCGACGGCGTACCAGACCACCAGCGCCACGGCGACGACGGCGGACACCGCTGCCTGCGCCCGCTTGGCGGCGCGCAGCCGCAGCAGGGCGAGGACGGCGAGCAGCGCCGCCAGGCCGAGCAGCAGCGCGTGGACGGTGGGGCCGCCGCTGCGCAGCTGCATCGCGTCCATGAAGCCGAAGAGCCCGGCGCCCATCGCGACGCCGCCCGGCCGCCAGTTGCCGAAGATCATGGTGGCGAGGCCGATGTAGCCGCGGCCGCCGGTCTGGCCGTCCTGGTAGAAGTGCACGCCGATGGAGAGGAACGCACCGCCGAGCCCGGCGAGCGCGCCGGAGACCAGCACCGCCGCGTACTTGTACGCGTAGACGTTGACGCCCAGCGACTCCGCCGACAGCGGCGCCTCACCGCAGGAGCGCAACCGCAGGCCGAACGACGAGCGCCACAGCAGGTAGAAGGTGGCGACGAAGAGGCCGAGGGTGCCGAGGGTGAGCCAGGAGACGTTGGTGACGGCCGCGCCGAGGATCCCGGCGAGGTCGGAGACGAAGAACCAGTGGTGCGCCTCGATCGAGTTCAGCCAGTCGGAGAGGCCCGGGACGGTGAACGTCGGCATGTCCGGCATCGGCGGCGACTGCTTGTCGTTGCCGCCCGCCGCCTGCGCCGCGCTGCCCTCCTGGCCGAACCAGAGGGTGGCGAGGTACTGGGTGGCGCCCAGCGCGAGGATGTTGATCGCGACACCGGAGACGATGTGGTCGACGCCGAAGGTGACCGTGGCGATCGCGTGGACGAGGCCGCCGAGCGCGCCGCCGATGATGCCCGCGGCGGCAGCCGCCCACGGCCCGTGCTGCCAGCCGATCCAGCCGGCGGCGAACGAGCCGAGCATCATCATGCCTTCGAGGCCGATGTTGACCACACCGGCCCGCTCCGACCAGAGGCCGCCCAGACCGGCGAGGCCGATCGGTACGGCGGCGGAGAGCGCGGCGCCGAACTGGCCGGTGGAGGTGAGGTCCGCGGTGCCGGTCAGGGCCCGCAGACCGGAGACGGCGAGCAGGGCGACCGCGAGGATCAGCAGGATCCAGGGGTAGGTCAGCTTGCGCCGCCCGCCCTTCGCGGTGGCCGCGGCGGGCTGCGCCGCGGGCTTGAGGTCCGCGCTCACGCCGACACCTCCGACTTGTCGTTGTTGCCGGTCGCGTCACCCGTCGCGCGGGCCGCCGCGGCCAGTTCCTCGCCGACCTTGCGCTGCTGGAGCCGCAGGCCGTAGCGGCGCACCAGCTCGTACGCGATGACGACGCAGAGCACGATGACGCCCTGGATGACGCCGACGATCTCCTGGGCGTAGCCCTCGAACTCCAGGCGGGAGCCGGTGCGGTCGAGGAAGGCCCACAGGAGCGCGCCGAAGGCCATGCCGACCGGGTGGTTGCGGCCGAGCAGGGCGATGGCGATGCCGGTGAAGCCGATGCCCGCCGGGAAGTCGGTGCCGTACTGGAAGGACTCGCCGAGCAGGGTGGGCATGCCGACCAGACCGGCGGCGGCGCCGGAGAGCAGCATCGAGATGACGACCATCCGCTTGACGCTGACGCCGCTGGCCTCGGCGGCCGGTTCGGAGGCGCCGACGGCCCGCAGGTCGAAGCCGAAGCGGGTGCGGGAGAGCAGGAACCAGTACAGGGCTCCGGCGATCACCGCGATCACCACGAAGCCGTAGACCGGCTTGGGGTGGGTCGGGAAGGAGAAGAAGTGGCTGGATTCCGGCAGGAACTTGGTGTGGAGGAGGTTGCCGTCCTTGATGGCGAGGCGGCCGTCCTGGAGGAAGTAGCCGATGACCGACGCCGCGATGGAGTTCAGCATGATCGTGGTGATCACCTCGCTGACCCCGCGGGTGGTCTTCAGCAGTCCGGCGATCCCGGACCAGACCGCGCCGACCAGCATCGCGATCAGGATGAGCAGCACGATCTGGAGCGCGCCGGGCAGCACCAGCGAACCGCCGACCGCCGCGGCGGCGAACGCCGCGAGGCGGTACTGACCGTCGACGCCGATGTTGAAGAGGTTCATCCGGAAGCCGATGGCGACCGCGAGCGCCGACAGGTAGTACGGGACCGCCTTGTTGACGATCCACACCTGGCTGTCGCTGTAGTGGCCGTAATCGGCCATGATCCCGTACGCGCGGAACGGGTTCTCGCCGGACGCCAGGAAGACCAGCGAGCTGATCACTATCGCGGCGACGACGGCGAGCAGCGGGGCGGCGAGGGCGAGGACCACCTTGTCGCGGGTGGCGCTGCGGGCAGCGCCCGGCGCGGGCAGCTTGGCGGCGGTCATGCCTGGTCACCGCCGTTCGGCTCGGTCCCGGCGGACGCGGGACGGCCGGCGTCGGCGTCCCCGTCCGCGGTGAGGTGGCCGCTGACGGCACCGGTCATGGCGGAGCCCAACTCCTCCGGGGTGATCACGGCGGGATCCGCGTCCGCGACCAGCCGGCCCCGGTACATCACCCGCAGGGTGTCGGACAGGCCGATCAGCTCGTCCAGGTCGGCGGAGATCAGCAGCACGGCCAGTCCGTCACGGCGGGCCGTGCGGATCTGCTCCCAGATCTGCGCCTGCGCGCCGACGTCGACCCCTCGGGTGGGGTGCGCGGCGATCAGCAGCTTGGGGTGGTGGCTCATCTCGCGGCCGACGATCAGCTTCTGCTGGTTGCCGCCGGAGAGCGAGGCGGCGGTGACCTCGATGCCGGGGGTGCGCACGTCGTACTCCTCGACGATCCGCGCGGTGTCCTTGCGGGCACCGGCCGGGTCGAGGAGCTTGCCCTTGCTGTTGGGGCGTTCGGTGACGTGGCCGAGGATACGGTTCTCCCACAGCGGCGCTTCGAGCAGCAGGCCGTGGCGGTGGCGGTCCTCGGGGACGTAGCCGATGCCGCCCTCGCGGCGGCGGCGGGTGGAGGTGCCCGACAGATCGGCGCCGTCGAGGGTGACGGTGCCGCGGTCGGGGGTGCGGGTCCCCATGATCGCCTCGACCAGTTCGGCCTGGCCGTTGCCCTCCACCCCAGCGACGCCGAGGACTTCGCCCTTGTGGATGGTGAAGCCGATGCCGTCGAGGACGGTACGGACCACGCCGTCGGAGTCGGTGGCCGACAGATGCACCCCGTCGACCTGGAGCATCGGCTCGTCCGTGACGGTCGACTCGCGGGTCTCGGGCGAGGGCAGTTCGCTGCCGACCATCAGCTCGGCGAGCTGCTTGGGCGTGGTGTCGCCGGGGGTGACGGAGGCGACGGTGGTGCCGCGGCGGATGACGGTGATGTCGTCGGCGACCGACAGCACCTCGCCCAGTTTGTGCGAGATGAAGATGACGGTCAGGCCCTCGGACTTCAGCTCCCGCAGGTTGGCGAAGAGCGCGTCGACCTCCTGCGGGACGAGGACCGCGGTCGGCTCGTCGAGGATGAGGGTGCGGGCGCCGCGGTAGAGGACCTTGAGGATCTCCACGCGCTGGCGGTCGGCGACGCCGAGGTCCTCGACGAGGACGTCGGGCCGGACGGCGAGGCCGTACGCGTCGGAGATCTCCATGATCTTCGTGCGGGCGCGCCCGCCGATGCCGTGCAGCTTCTCTGCGCCCAGGACGGTGTTCTCCAGGACGGTGAGGTTGTCGGCGAGCATGAAGTGCTGGTGGACCATGCCGATGCCGTGGGCGATGGCGTCGCCCGGGGTGTTCAGCGCGGTCTCGGCGCCGTCCAGCGCGATGATGCCCTCGTCCGGCTTCTGCATGCCGTAGAGGATCTTCATCAGGGTGGACTTGCCGGCGCCGTTCTCGCCGCAGAGGGCGTGGACGGTGCCGCGGCGGACGGTCAGGTGGATGTCGTGGTTGGCGACGACGCCCGGGAACCGTTTGGTGATTCCGCGGAGTTCTACGGCAGGGGCGTCCGGCCGGGCCGGGGCGCTGCTCGTGGGTGCTGCGTTGATGGCGCACTCCCCTCGGGGATGAAGGAGCGGAAGGGGCGGGTGTGACACGCGTGGGTCACGAAGGGGCGCGGCTGAGCCCCCGGGGCCCGGGCCGGGCCGCCGGGACGGTGCCGTCCCGGGCTACGGCGTCTCCTTGACCTTCACCTTGCCCTCGACGATCTTCTTCCGGGCCGCGTCGATCTGCGGCTGGATGTCCTTGATGAAGCCGCCGGACGTGGCGAGCTTGACGCCGTTCTTCTTGAGGTCGTAGGCGTGGATGCCGGTCAGCGGCTTGCCGTCCTCGACGCTCTTGATCAGGTCGTACACGGCCACGTCGACGTTCTTCACGACGGACGTGAGGATGCAGTCGCGGTACTTCGCGAGGCCCGCCTGCTGGTACTGGTCGGAGTCGACACCGATCGCCCAGGCGCCCTTGCGCTTGCTGATCGCCTCGATGGACCCGGCGCCGGACTGACCGGCCGCGGAGTAGATCACGTCGATACCGCTGTCGAGCATGCCGGATGCCTTGGCCTTCGCCGCCGCCGGGTCGTTGAAGCCCTTGTCGTTGTTCGGGTAGAGGTACTGCGAGACGACCTTGGCCTTCGGGTCGGTGGCGCGCACCCCCTGCTCGAACCCGGCCTGGAACTTCTGGATCAGCGCGTTGTTGACGCCGCCGATGAAGCCGACCTTGTGGGTCTTGCTCTTCAGCGCCGCGGCGACGCCCGCCAGATACGAGCCCTCGTGCTCGGCGAAGACCATCGCATCGACGTTCTTGCCCGTCGGCACCGCGTCGACCACGCCGAACGTCGTCTCCGGGAAGTCCTTCGCGACGTTCTGCACCGACTGGCTGTACGCGAAACCGACGCCGATGACGGGGTTGTACCCGGCCTCCGCGAACGACGACAGCCGCTGCTCGCGGTCGGCCTCGGTCTCGCCGTTCTTCGCGGTCAGCATCTTGACGTTGACGCCGAGATCCTTCCGGGCGTTCTCCGTGCCCCGCGCGGCCGCCTCGTTGAACGAGTGGTCGTCGCGGCCGCCGATGTCGAAGGCGAGCCCGACGCCCGCGTGCTTGGCGCGATTCGCCTCGGCGAAGCTCTGCCCGCACGCGGTGGCGGTGAGCGCGAGAACCACGGTGGCGCTGGCCGCGGCGGCAATCCTGGTGACCCGACGCACGGGGCCTTCCCTTCGCTCCCGGAGCCCCCTGTGGCTCCGGCTTAGCGGGAGATTAACGCGCGTAGACATGGCGCAAAACCCTCTACGACGGTGCCGTTATCGATTCGTCGCGAAGGGGGCGGCGGCCCGGCACCGCCGGTCCGGGCCCGTCCGGCTCCTGTGGCGGGCGGACTGCGCGGACCGGACCCCGCCCGCCGCTCCGGGCCGGGGACCGCCGCGGCTTCCGTTCGCTCGTGGCGCAGTGCGGCGCGGGGGTGCGGGCAGAACGGGGAAGGTGGACCCGGTTCGACCGTCGTGCCCCAGGGGCAAAGGGTGAGGAGCCCAGGTGAAGACAGCAGTAGGTACCCGGTCGGTGATCCCGGAGCCCGCCGATGTGTGGATGCTCGTACGGGAGCACCCGACGGTGCTGGGGAACGCCACCCAGGCACTCGCCACGGCTCTGGCCGCCGCTCACGGCCCCCGCTTCGCGGTCTGGCACACCGATGAACTCCTCTTCGGCGTGGCGGACGGCCGGTTGGTACTGCGCACCCTGGGCGGCGCGGACGTCCCCGCCCCCCAAGTGGTGTGCGTACGCCAGATGCCGGGCTCGATGCGTGACCACCGCGAGGTCACCCTGGTGCGGCACCTGGAGCGGATGGGCAGCAGGCTCCTCAACCGCCCCGACGCCCACCTCAGCTGCCGCAACAAGATCTGGCAGATGCAGGAACTCGCGGCGGCCGGGCTGCCGGTCCCCGACACCCTCTCCTACGCGACCGCCCCGTTGGAGGGTGTGGTCCGCAACGTGGCGGCGCCCTGCGTGGTGAAGGCCGTCCGCGGCACCAAGGGGCGTCAGGTCTTCCTCGCCCCTGATCAGCGGCTGTTACGCGACCTGGCCGGCAGCCTCACGCAGGAGGTCCCGTTCCTCTTCCAGGAACACGTGGCCACCTCGCACGGCCGCACCCTGCGCGTGGTGGTGGTCGAGGGTGAGCCCGTGGGCGCCGTCCTGCACACCTCCGGCGGTGACGCCCTCGCCGCCAACATCGGCAACGGCGGCTCCGCCACCCTGTGTCCGGGCCGCTATCCGGCCGCGGAGAGACTGGCGGTCGAGGCCGCGACCGCTCTGGGCCTGGACATCGCCGGGGTGGACCTGCTCCTCACCGCGGACGACGGCTACACCGTCTGCGAGGTGAACGCCGTCCCTGGCTGGCGTCCGGCGATGACCACGGTCGTGCCCGCCGTCACCGCCTGCATCGCCCGCCACCTGGCGGCCCGCGGCCCGGCTGCCCGAGGAGGCGGTACGGCCCGCCCGGAGCGGGCCTGAGCCCGGTCGATGCCCCGGAAGCCGCACCTCACCCCGAGGCCGGCTCCTCCCCCGTGGCCGCCCTGCGCTTCAGCCCCGTCGCCGCGGTCAGCACGAGCGTGGTGCCGGTGGCGATGAGGACGGCGGTGTCGGGGCCGGTGACGGCGAGGAGGAGGCCGGTGACGGCGAGGAGGAGGCCGGTGGCGGCGGCGCTGAGGCCGTAGCCGATACCGCTTCCCGCGTAGAGGGCGGAGTAGCCGAGGGGGTGGAGGTCGGCGGGGAGTTGTTCGCGGAGGGTGAGGTTACGGGTGATCAGTACGGCTGCCTGGAGCAGACCGGTCAGGGCGAGGAGGGCGGCGATGGCCGGCCAGGTGGAGGCGAGGGCGGTGGCGGCGACGCCCGCGATCATCAGCAGGAGCATGACCAGGCTCTGGCGTTGCACACTGCCGGGCCAGGTGCGGGCGCCGTAGACCAGCCCACCGGCGATGCTCGCCAGGGCGAAGCCGGTCAGGATCGGGCCGCTGTAGGCGACGGGCAGGTCCCGGTGTTCGAGCAGGGCGGGCAGCGTCAGCTCGATGCTCGCCAGCAGGTACATGGCGGCGGTGCTGGTCAGGTAGACGGGCCAGGCCGAGAGGGCCTGCCGGAGCGGGGCGCGTTCGCCCTCCCCCGTGGCGCCCGTCCTGTCCGGCAGCAGCCACAGCGCCGCGGCGGCGGCGAAGGTGGCGGTGGTCGCGAGGAAGAACGGCGCCTGCGGACCGACGCCGAGCGCCAGCGCCGACACCAGCGCCGGTGAGGCCGCCCAGACGGCCATGTTGAGGGTGGATTCCAGGCTGAGGGCGGTGTGCAGATGCGGGCCGGGCGCGAGGTGCTCGGCCATGGTCCGCAGCGCACCCGGCGCCGCCGCCGCGGTGGCGCCGGCGACCGCGGCCAGCGCCACGGCGAGCCCGGTGCCGGGGTGCGGAACGGTCCCCAGCAGGGCGAACGCGCAGGCGGAGACGGCGAGTCCGACCGCGATCTCGCGTCGGTGGGGACGCGACCGCAACCGGGTGCTGAGCAGCGGTGCTCCTATCGCCTCGGCGAGCGCGTACGCCGCCGCCATCGCCGCTCCGCCGCTGTACCCGGTGTCCGTACCGCGCCCGTAGAAGAGGAACGCCAGCGGCGCCATCGCCACCGGGAGGCGGCTGGCCGTGACGACCGCGGCCCAGATCGAGACGTGTCGGGTGAACAGGCCGCGGTACGCCACGGAGGGGAATCCTTACCTGTCAGGCCGGGTGAGGAGGGCGGGCAGTCGGGCTTCGGGGACGTCGGCCGATGCTAGTCAGGACACCGGGACCGAGGCGGCGGAAATCGGCCCTTCCACAGAGCGGACCACCGGCGGGGGCTCCTGCGGCGTTCCCCCGCGCCGGGCGCAGGGGCGCGACCGGGTGTGAGCCGTCACCGGTACCAGCAGGTCACACCGGCGGGCCGGCCGGGTCTTCCGCCTCTCCCTCGTCCGGCTGCACCATCCGCAGCCCCCGGGACGCGGCGACGCACAACGCGTCCCGCAGGCATTCGGCGAGGCGGACACCGGCGTAGCGCAACTCTCCGTATGGCGACATGGGGTCGGAGAGTACGGCGTGTGCCTGGTCCAACACATCACGTCCGGTCGTGAGTTGGGTCTCTTCGAGGCTGTCGGCGAGGCGGGAGAGGAAGCTGCCGGGGCCGCTGGTGCTGAGGACACAGAGCTTGCCGTCTGCGGTCCACGGCAGGACGCGGACATGGTGATCCGGGCCGGGGTCGGCGAGGTACGGGACGGCCGCGGGCCGGCCCTCGGGGGCTTCATGCATGGCTAACTCCAGGGATCTTCGGCGAGCGGGGGCGAGAGCGTTCGAACGGTGCCCAGGACGTGTGAAGCGGTGCGTGCGGAGCCGAACGGGCCTCTTCCGCACCGGATTTCGGCGGCATGGACCGTCATCGCAGGTCACCTCCGGAGCGCGGGGTGGCGCGGAACCTGGCGGACCCCTGGCGTTCCAGGGGCCCGCGCCCGGCGATCCCGGCAATTACGACAGGCATGGCCATCCCTCTCCGTAGTCGTGTCACTACTGAGGAGGGTTAGCGTGGCTTGGCGTCGGCCCCGTCTTCAACGTTCTGGAATCGGAGGGCACGTTGGTCAACATCAAGGAACTGAATCCCGAGGCAAGCCCGCAAGCGGCCTTCGGTGCGCGCGTCCGCAGCGCCCGCGAAGCGCGAGGCTGGAAGCAGGACGATCTCGCCGAGGTGGTCGGCTACTCGGGCAGGCACATCTCGGCAATCGAAACCGGCCGCAAGCCGCCGACTCTGCGGTTTTCGCGCAGTCTTGATACGGCGTTGGGGCTAGCTGGGACCCCGGAGTCGTTCGAGCGAGGGTGGGGCGAGATCCGCAACGGGAGCTTGATGGAGGGGTTTCCGGAGTACGTCACGCACGAGGCACGCGCGGCGGAGATACGACTGTTCGATGTGGGGGCGATTCCTGGACTGCTTCAGACGCCGGAGTACGCGCGGGCCTTGGAGGAAGGCAACGTGCGGCGGGGCACCCTCACTCCCGAAGAGGCCCGTGAACGGGTGGAGTTCCTGGTCGAACGGCAATCGGCTCTGGAGCGCCGGAACCCGCCCATGATGATCGTGGTACTGGACGAGAGCTGCGTCCGGCGCCTGGTGGGCGGCTCCGAGGTCTTGAAGCGCCAGCTGGCCCGCCTGGTTGAGTTCGCTGAACAGCCGAACTCCGTTCTTCAGTTGGCCCCGTACGCCATGGGCGAGCGTCGCCCGTTCAATGGACTGGTGAACCTGCTGACCCTGCCCGACCGCTCCGTCATGTCCTATGTGGAGTCCCAGATCAGCGGGCATCTGGACAGGGAAATCACCTCTGTGCTGCCGCTGGTGAGGGCCTACCATCAGCTACAGGCGGAAGCGCTTTCCCAGGCGGAATCCGTAGCCATGATCGAGCAGTTGCGAAAGGGCACCCCGTGACGACCGAATCCCTCCCCCTGACCTGGATCAAGTCCTCCTACAGCGGCAACGGTGGCTCCTGCGTCGAGTGGGCCCCGGCGCACGCGGCGGCCACCGGCGTAGTTCCCGTCCGCGACTCCAAGGACCCGCAGGGCCCCGCACTGAGCGTCCCCGCCGCCGCGTTCGCGTCCTTCGTCGCGGGCGTCAAGGCCGGGGAGTTCCGCGGCTGAGCCGGACGACTCCGCCGTATTAGTGAGCTGTTAGCGGAACGCCAAGCCCGTCTCCCAGAGTGGTGAACGTCCAGGAGCGAAACGAACGACACCGCAACGGAGCCCATGATGATCACCGCCACCGCCCACCGCTTCCGCGGCCGCGCCGGCCGCCGTATCGCCCTCGCCGTCGCCGCCGCGGCGGCGCTCGGGATGGGCGTCACCGCCTGCGGGCAGAACGACACCGGGGCGGGCAAGGTGAACGCGTCGTCGGCGACGCAGGACGACGGGAACGCGCAGTCCGGTGGGCAGGGGACGCCGAAGAGCGCGGGGGCCGGGGAGCACCACACGCCGGAGGGCGCCGAGGGCGGGACCACCGGGGGCGGCAACGGTGGCGGATCGACCGGAGGCGGTGACAACGGGTCCGCGGGTGGCGGCAACGCGGCCCCGGACCAGCAGCCCCGCACGGGCGAGAAGACGCTCGTCGGGAAGCTGTCCTACCTCGCGCCCGGCAAGGTGATCGTCAAGCCGGACGACGGCGGCATGGACCAGGCGTTCCTGGTCGCCAACGCCACGAAGATCCTCGGTGCGGCCGCGATCTGCGGGGACAGCGAGGGCAACGTCTCCATCGACAAGGAGGGCTTCGGCACCTACCGGTGCACCGTGGACCAGCTGGAGGCCGCGGCCAAGACCAACAGCGTGACCGTCCGCGTCACCATGGACACCAACTCCGGCGGCGCCGAAGTCGTCGCGGAGAAGTACCACCCGTAAATCCCGTACCAGACGTTCCACGCCGCGCGCCCGGTGGGCTTTCGCCCCGTCGGGCGCGAGGGCGTGGGCGGGGCCCGTCGGTCTCGCCCCCGTGTCCGGAGCAGGGCGCGCCGCCCCCGCCGGCCCTCGGACAGGGCGATTCGATTCGCGGCGATATGGGCAAAACGGCCTCAGTGCCAAGGTGTTGGACTTTCGGCACCATCGGGAAACGGAGGCACAGCACAGATGACGCAGACGCCCGCGCCGTGGGGCACGCAACGCATGTGGCCGTACGCCGCCACCACCACGGTTCCGCAGTACACGCCCGTGATCGACCCTGAAACGCAGATCGCCGTCATCATGGACGAGCACGGCCGCACGGTCGAGCTGGGTAACCATGGCACCAGCACGAGCGGCCTGACGCCCACCACGACCACCCCTGGTGACGGGTCCGGTCCGGGCGGTGCGACCGACGCGGACAGCACCGAGTCGTACGACCAGGACCAGAGTTCCGGCTGATGAGTGACGGCAGGCCGGTGCTGGTGCTGACCAACCCCTACGACGTGACGGCGGACGGGGTGTTGCGGCTTCTCGCCGATCGCCGGGTTCCCGTGGTCCGTCTGGACCCTGGCACCGACCTGCACGCGGGTGCCTCGCTGACCGCCACGTACCGTACGGGCGGCCAACGAGGCACCCTGCGCACGGCAAGCCGGGAACTCGATCTCACCCGAGTGCGATCGGTGTGGGTGCGACGGCCCTCTCCTTATGAAGGCCCGCCGGACCAGGACGACCAGAACCGCCGCTTCGCCGCAGAGCAGTCGTTCTGGGGCGCCGGTGGCATCCTCGCGTCGCTGCCCGGAGCACACTACGTCAATCACCCGTGGAACAACCGGGCCGCCGAGTTCAAGCCCGCGCAGCTTTCGACCGCGCGACGCTGCGGCTTTCTGCTGCCCGACACAGTGATCACCGACGACCCGAACGAAGCACGGGAGTTCGCCACGTTCCCTCACGGCGGAGTGGTCTACAAACCTCTGTGGAACACGCCCTATCGCGTGGACGACCAGCCACACAGCGTGTGGGTCCGGGAGGTGCACGGGGCCGAGATCACCGACGCCGTGTCCGTCTGCCCACACATGTTCCAAGCCAAGGTTGACAAGGCGTTCGATGTGCGAGTGACCGCCGCAGGCGACCGGCTGTTCGGGGTCCGGATCGACAGCCCCGATCTCGACTGGCGCTACCGTCAGTCCCTGATGACGTGCACACCGATCGAGGTACCCGAGCCGGTCGCTCGTGCGGTCGCCGCCTACCTTGCCGAAATGCGTTTGATCTACAGCGCGTTCGACTTCGCCGTCACCACCTCAGACGACTGGTACTTCCTGGAGTGCAACCCGAACGGCCAATGGGCGTGGCAGCCGGCGGAGACCACCGCAGCGATCGCCCACGCCATCGCCGACCAGCTGGAGAAAGGCCCCGACACGTGAGCGCATCGGCTCGACTCCGCGACACCTTGACGGACGAACTCACCGAGGAGGGCGCCCTCGCGGAACACGAGTGGCGCAGCGCCGCCAGAGCGGTCCCCCGCGAGCTGTTCACGGGGTCCTACTTCAGGCCGGTAGCGGGCACCGTCCCGACCAGCTACCGGCCCGTCCGTGAGGGCGAGCCAGGATGGCTGGAAGGGGTCTACTCCGACGAAACACTGATCACCCAACTGGACGGCCGGATCAGGCCCGACGACGTGGCCAAGGGCGTCGTGACCGGCTCCCCGTCGTCGTCGTCCACCCTGCCGTCGCTGGTGCTGCGCTTGTGGCAGCAGCTCGGAGCCGAGGCCGGGCACCGAGTGCTGGAGATCGGCACCGGAACCGGGTACTCGACCGCCCTCGGCGCGCACCGTCTCGGGGACACCAACCTCACCAGCATCGAGTACGACCCGGTGGTGGGCGGGGCTGCGGCCGCGGCGCTCAAGGCTGCCGGTTTCGCCCCCCGACTGATCATCGGTGACGGGTTGCGGGGCGACCCGGACGGTGGCCGGTACGACCGGCTGATCGCCACGTGCTCTGTCCGGTACATCCCGCTGCCGTGGCTGCACCAGGTGCGGCCGGGCGGAAGGATCCTGGTCACCCTGTCCGGGTGGAGCTACGCCAACGCCCTTGCGCTGCTGGACGTCACCGGCCCCGGGGAGGCCATGGGGCGGTTCCTTCCCGGCTACACCAGTTTCATGATCGCCCGACCCCACGACCGGCCGCCTCGCCCCACGTTGGCTCTGCTGCCCGGGGATGAACGCCCGAGTCGGATCAATCCCACGAAGCTCGATAGTTGGACCGGAGGTTGGGTCGCACAGCTCGCGGCGCCCTCGGCAGAACGCATGGGGGCGGGAGCGGAACAGATCCTCTGGGACGTGTCCACCGGGTCCCAGGCCCGGACGGCCCGCGACCCCAATGGCGGGTGGAGCGTCGTACAGCGCGGGCCCGTCCGTCTGTGGGATCGGGTCGAGGAGGCCGTGCAGCGCTGGCAGGCCGCCGGCGAACCTCATCAGGAGGCGTTCGGAATCGCGGTCTCGGCCGCCGGTCAGCGGGTGTGGCTCGGCGCCGAGGAGGGCCCCGGCTGGGACCTGCCGATCTGACGGTCGCCGGTCGGGCCAGGACGGCATACGGCCGCACGGGCGGGAAGCCGTGCGGCCATACCGGAGACGGGGCCGGGCGGGCGGGCGGTCAGAAGACCGGTGCCGCCCCGGACAGGAGCGCTGCCGCCGTGAAGAGTTCGACGCCGGTGCGGATCGCGGACTCGTCGACGTCGAAATCGCCGCGGTGCAGGTCGTAGCGGTCGTTGCTGCCGGGTACGCGGACGCCGAGGCGGGCCATGGCGCCGGGCACGTGCTCCAGGTACCAGGAGAAGTCCTCGCCGCCCAGCGACTGCTCGGTGGCCTCGACGGCCGCGGGGCCGTAGCGGGCCGTCATCGCGTCGTGCAGCAGCTGGGCCGAGGCGGCTTCGTTGACGACCGGCGGGACGCCGCGGACGTAGGTGATCTGCGACTTCGCGCCGTGCACGGTGGCGATCTCGTCGATCGCGGCATGGACGAGGTCGGGGGCGCGGCGCCAGGCCGCCAGGTCGAGGCAGCGGACCGTGCCGGAGAGTTCGGCGTGCTGCGGGATGACGTTGCAGGCGTGCCCGGCGTCCAGACGGCCCCAGGTGACGGCGAGACCGGAGCGGGCGTCGACGCGGCGGGCGACGAGGGCGGGGACATCGACGGCGACGCGGGCGGCGGCGGTGACCAGGTCGGTCGTCAGATGCGGGCGCGCGGTGTGGCCGCCGGGGCCGTCCAGGGCGACCTCCAGGCGGTCGCAGGCGGAGGTGATCGGGCCGGTGCGCAGGCCGATACGGCCGGCGTCGACGCGCGGGTCGCAGTGGACGGCGAGGATGCGTCCGACGCCCTCCAGGACGCCGGCCTCGATGGTGTCGGGGGCGCCGCCGGGCACCAGTTCCTCGGCGGGCTGGAAGAGCAGCCGGACCGGGTACGGCAGTTGCCCCTTACGGGCCAGCTCGGCGAGGACCAGTCCGGCACCGAGGACGACGGTGGTGTGGACGTCGTGGCCGCAGGCGTGGGCGCGGTTGGGGAGGGTGGAGCGGTACGCGACCGTCTTCGTGTCCGGGATGGGAAGGGCGTCGATGTCGGCGCGCAGGGCCAGCAGCGGGCGGGCGGCGGGGCCGTCCCCCTCCTCGATGTCCACGCGGGTGATGTCCGCCGGATCGGTGCCGATGTCGCAGATCAGGCCGGTGCCGAGGGACAGGACGCGGGGCCGCAGGCCGGCCGCCTCCAGACGGCTGCGGATCACCTCGGTGGTGCGGAACTCCTGATTACCCAGCTCGGGGTGCATGTGCAGGTCGCGGCGGAAGGCGGTGAGTTCGGCGTGCAACGCCTCGGGGAGGGATCCAGGGAGCAGGTCCTGCGGGTCGGTCGGGTCAGGGGCGGCGGCAGGGTACATCAGTTGGCTCACGCGGGGAAGGTTACGGCCCCCACAGGGGCAACTGTCCCTGGATCAACAAAAGTTCAGCCCGTCAGGGGAAGATTTTCGAACCTTCCGCCGCATGGATGGCTTCGGGGTGGGGTATTTCCTTTTGTTTTTGCGCCGTGCGCTCCCGCGCCCCGACCGCCGGCGCACCCCGGGGCCGTCGCCTCACTCCGTACCCGTGGGCGACTCCGATTCCGTGGCGGACCCCGGTGGCAGGCGGTCGACGCCGCGGGCGGTGCCGGTGACGTCGTCGAGGAAGCCCTGGGCGCGGGGCGAGGCGCGGCTGGTCAGCCAGGCCGGATCGACGTCACAGACCGCGACGCGGACGCCGGTGCCGACGAGGGCGAGCGGCAGGGTGTGCACCACCGTCGACGGGAAACTGACGATCAGCCGGCCGATCGGCCCGCGGCGGGCGATCAGCTCCAGCGGCAGGTCGGGGCGGACCACCTCCAGGCCGGTCTCGGTGGCGAGGCGGTGCAGCTTGTCGGTGTGCTCACGGCGGTGGGCGAAGTAGCGGGTGGCGCCGTGCGTACGGGCCAGGTGGGCGACGGCCGCCAGATAGCGGTCGACGTCGACGACGCCGGTCTCGACGAGGGAGGTGCCGACGATGTCGGCGGCGCGGGTCAGCCGCGGCGGGCCGAAGCGGCGGCGGGTCCAGGCGAAGGCGTTGGTGGCGATGCGGACGCCGGGCGGCGCCTCGACCGGCATGGAGCTGAAGACGCCGACGGTGCGGCGGCCGCCCTCCGGCGCCGGGGTCAGCCGGCGGCGCGCAGCCCGGGCGAACGGCGCGAAGACCAGATCGCGCGCCCCCCGGCCGCTGCCGTGCCGGTGCCAGCGCACCAGCCGTTCACCGCGCGCCAGTTGGGCGATGAACTCCATCGTCGCGGTGCCGTCGTCGACGACCACCAGGTCGCGGGCGCGGGCGAGGGTGAGCAGCAGGTGGACGTAGCGGGAGAAGGGGTCGCCGATGACGATGCGCTCGGCGCGGCGCAGCAGCGGGGCGAGGCCGCCGATGGTGCGCAGCGGGGCTGTCGCACCGCCGCGGGCGTCCTCCCAGCGGACGGAGTGCCCTTCCTCGCGGGCGAGTTCGGCCATCCGGCGCAGCTGACCGCGGGTCATCGGGTCGTGCGGGGAGAGGACGACGATGGTGAGCGCGGTGGCGGCGGGCGCACGTCCCGGCGCGGCGGTGGCCCGGGGCCCGCAGACGTGCCCGGGGGCGACCGGGGGTGCGGAGCGGGGCGCCGGGGCGCCGGACGCGGCCGGGGCGCCGGACGCCGCGCCCCCGGCCGCTGCTCCTGCCCCGCCTGCCCCGCCTGCCCTGCCTGCCCCGCCTGCCCCGCCTACCCCTCCTGCCCCTCCTTCTTCGTAAGCCCACTCCAGCACATTGAGCAGCTGAACCGGGCTTTCGACGAAGGCGAGGGTGGCCGGGGGCAGGGCGGTGGCGCCGGTGGCGGCGCGGTCGCGGGGGCGGGGCACCCCCGGGAGGCGGCGGGGGGTGCCCGCCGCCTCCTGGGGCGGGGCCGCCGCGCCGGGCGCGGGCAGCTCGGCGTGGGGGCCTTCGGATGCGGTCACGGGGGTGTCCGCCCTTCCTGGGCCGGTCAGACCGCGGCGGGGGCCGCGGCCTCCGCCTCGGCGACGACACCGGCGTGGCGGCGGAGCTTCTTCATCGGGCCCAGCTCGCTCTCGTAGACCTTCTTGATGCCGTCGCCGAGGGACTCCTCGATGGTGCGGATGTCGCGGACGAGGCGGGTCAGGCCCTGCGGCTCGACGGAGGCGGCCTGGTCGGAGCCCCACATGGCGCGGTCGAGGGTGATGTGGCGCTCGACGAAGGTGGCGCCGAGGGCGACCGCGGCGAGGGTGGTCTGGAGGCCGGTCTCGTGGCCGGAGTAGCCGATCGGGACGTTCGGGAACTCGTCCTGGAGGGTGTTGATCATCCGGAGGTTCAGCTCCTCCGCCTTCGCCGGGTACGTGGAGGTGGCGTGGCAGAGCAGGATGTTGTCGCTGCCCAGGACCTCGACGGCGTGGCGGATCTGCTTCGGGGTGGACATGCCCGTCGACAGGATGACGGTGCGGCCGGTGGCGCGCATGGCGCGCAGCAGCTCGTCGTCGGTGAGGGAGGCGGAGGCGACCTTGTAGCAGGGGACGTCGAACTTCTCCAGGAAGGCGACGGACTCCACGTCCCAGGGGGAGGCGAACCACGCGATGTTCCGCTTCTTGCAGTACTCGTCGATCGCGCGGTAGCCCTCCTCGTCGAACTCGACGCGGTGGCGGTAGTCGATGTACGTCATCCGGCCCCAGGGGGTGTCACGCTCGATGTCCCACTGGTCGCGCGGGGTGCAGATCTCCGGGGTCCGCTTCTGGAACTTCACGGCGTCGCAGCCGGCGTCGGCGGCGGCGTCGATCAGCGCGAACGCGTTCTCCAGGTCGCCGTTGTGGTTGATGCCGATCTCGCCGGTGACGTAGACGGGACGGCCGGGACCGGCCTCGCGGTTGCCGAGGTTGCGGATGCGGGAGTTGCTGCTCATGGGGAGGTCCTTCGTGTGTGGGTGGGTACCGGGCGCGGTGCCCGGGTGTGCGGTGTGGTGCGGGGTGTTCAGAGGGACGGGCCCAGGAGCCAGGAGGCGATCTCGCGGACGGCGCCGCTGCCTCCGGGTGTGGCGGTGACGGCGCGGGCCGCGCCGCGCACCACGTCGTGCGCCCCGGCGACGGCGACGGGCCAGCCGACGACGTCGAAACAGGGCAGGTCGTTGACGTCGTTGCCGACGTAGAGCACCCGCTCGGGCGCGACGCCGGACTCCTCGCACCACTGCTTGAGGGCGAGGTCCTTGCGGTCGATGCCGTGCAGGACGGGGATGCGGAGCTTGCGGGCGCGCGCGGCGACCACCGGGTTCTGCTCCGAGGAGAGGATCAGCAGTTTCAGGCCCGCCTTGCGGAGCGCGGCGATGCCGAGGCCGTCGCCGCGGTGGACGGAGACGAACTCCCGCCCGTCCGCGTCGATCAGCACCCGGTCGTCGGTCTGGGTGCCGTCGAAGTCCATGACGACCGCGTCGATGTCGTCCGCGCCGGGCAGCGCGGCGGGCAGCTCCGCGTCGAGGAGCGGTGCGAGGGCGCGGGCGCGGGCCAGGTCGTGCGGGTCGTCGATCTCCAGGACGCGCGCCGGATCGGTGCGGACCGGCTCGGTGCGGCCGAAGAAGCGGTGGCCGACGGCGCGGAAACCGGTGGCGTCCATCGCATAGGCGGCGCCGGTCTCCAGCAGGTCCTGGGGGCGGTCCTGGCGGCGGGGGCGGAAGGACTTGTCGTGGTTGACGCCGTAGCCGCCGGACGGGGCGACGGCGGTCGCGGTGGCGCGGCGGGCGGCCGGCGCGGCGTCCACCACCGTCTCCAGGGCGCCGTCCTCCAGCGCTCCGGCGGCCTGAGCCATCGTGTCGGCGTCGCGCCAGACGAAGCCGTGGAAGGGGGCGACCGTCAGCGCGGTGTCGGCGCCGCCCTCGACGACGGCGGCGGCGACCCCGTCGACGTCCTCGGGGGTGAGGAACGGGCTGGTGCACTGGACCAGCAGCACCGCGTCGACGGAGACCGCGTGTTCGGCCTCGTACGCGTCCATGGCGTGCCGCACGGCGGCTTCGCTGGTGGCGGTGTCGCCGGCGAGGTCGCCGGGGCGGCGGACGACGACGGCGCCGGCGCCACGGGCGACCGCCGCGATGGCGTCGTCGTCGGTGGAGACCACGACATCGGTGATCAGCCGGGAGCCGCGGCAGGCACGGACCGCGCGGGCGACCAGCGGGACGCCGCCGACGGCTGCGAGGTTCTTGGCGGGAACGCCCTTGGAGCCGCCGCGCGCGGGGATGACGGCCACCACGACGGGCGGGGTGACGGGCGGGCGGTGCGGCATGGCGGGCTCCTTCCGGGGGCCGCGCGGGCTCCCCTGGCGGGCGGACGGAACGGTCACAGCTGCCCCCAGCGGCGGATGGCGGGGGCGACGCGCTGGACGCCGTGGCGGTAGGCGCCGCGGGCGGCCTCGCGGACCGCGTCGCGGGCGACCCGGCGCAGCCCGCCGGGCGCCTCGCCGCCCTCGGGCACGCCGCCGGCGACCGGCGCGCCGCGGGTGTCCAGGCCGTACCGGGCGAGGATGCCGGGGAGGTAGCCGGGGGCGGTGCGTGCCGTGTAGTACGGGGTGAGCGGCGGCAGCGGACCTGCGGCGTGCAGGGCGGCGACCTTCGCGCGGACCGCGTCGAAGGCGTGCGGATAGCTGCCGTCGGCGCAGACGCCCTGGCGGGCGAGCCAGCCGGGGTCGGGCTCGGGCCGGTGGTCGGCGTCGAGGTCGTCCCAGGAGGCGAGGCAGCCGGAGCCGAGGAAGTGGTGGTTGCCGAGGACCTCGCGGATGCCGAGGTCGGTGAGGACGGCGGTGGGCACCCCGCGGTGCAGCGACTCCAGCGCGGCGGTCGAGGAGACCGTGACCATCAGGTCGGTGCGGTCCAGGACCTCGCCCATGTTGCCGTAGACCAGGCGGCAGTTGGCGGGCAGGCCACCGGGGGCCTTCGCCGCCAGCTTCTGGTACGGCAGCTCCTCGATGTGTGTGGTGTGCTCGCCCGGCTTGCTGCGGAGCTTGATCAGCACCTCGCGGTCGGGGTGGCTGCGGGCGTGCTCGACGGCGCGGCGCAGCAGGTACGCGCGGTCGGCGCGGTTGTCGGGCACGGACGGCTGGGCGGCGAACACCACGGTGTACGGGGTGTGTTCACCGGTGTACCGGTCGCCGCCGAGGAACGGCAGGGCGCATTCGGTGACGGCCGAGTCGTCGGCGCCGACGCCGCGGTAGACCTCGCGGAACCGGTCCGCGTCGTGCCGGGAGTTGGCGAGGACGACGTCCGCGCCGTGGCGCAGCAGCAGCCCGTCGGCGAGCTTCTCGTAGACCACGCCGACGTAGCCGGTGACGACGGCGGGGCGGCGGTCGGTGCCCTCCCAGGCGCGGGCCAGTCCGTGCAGCATCGCCTGGACACCGCCGCCGACCAGCGACAGGACGACGGTGTCGTAGGGCTCGGCGGATCCGGCGTCGCCGCGCATCAGGTCGAGGAAGTCGATCCCGCGGATCTCGCGCAGCGTCTCCGCGCGGACGCCGACCTCCTGGAGCTGGCGGACCGTGGGGGTGGCGCGACCGCGCAGGAGGTAGCCGTCGAGCCGGGCCTCCGGGTGGATTCGGTACGCTGTCAAAGCGCCCCATTTCCACCGGGTGTCCGAATCGGCGAGTACTGCGACCCGCGGCGTAGAAGAGGTACGTGAGGGCACGTCGATGACGCTAGGAATCGATTCGGTTCGGCGGGCCAACCACCGCGCAACAAAGGGTTAACAGCGGGTCGCCGAATGACGAACCGGCCCTCGGTTCGGGCGGGTTAACCGTCCCGACATTCTTCGTTCACCGTGCCGCCCGCCCGCGGTAAAGACGAATGGCGGCGCCGCCCCTAACGTCACCCGGGTGGTTAAGCTCTCCGTCATCGTGCCGTTCTACAACGTGCAGACATACGCGCCCGACACCCTCAAGAGCCTGGCGGCGAACGCCCGGGAGGACTTCGAATTCCTGCTCGTCGACGACTGCTCGCGCGATGAGACGCCGCAGATCCTGGAGCGTGCCGAACGCGAGCTGCCGGGCGCCCGGCTGCTGCGGCACGAGAAGAACGGCGGACTCGCCACCGCCCGCAACACCGGGCTCGACGCGGCGCGCGGCGAGTACCTCACCTTCCTGGACGGCGACGACTGGCTGGCCCCGGGCCATCTGAGCGATCTGCTGGGCGCCATCGAGGAGTTGGGGTGCGACTTCGTCCGCACCGACCACGTCCAGTGCACCGCGCGCGCCCGCACCATCAGCCGGGTGCCGCACGGGCGGCGCGGGGTGGTGATGAACCCGCGCGACGTGATCCTGCCCGCGGACCGCTCCACCTCCGTCGACTACGCGTACGCCTGGGCGGGCATCTACCACCGGCGGCTCCTGGACAACGGTGTGCTGCGGTTCCGCGACGGGCTGCGGACCGCGGAGGACCGGCCGTGGATCTGGCGGCTGCACCGCGAGGCGGAATCGATGGCGGTGGTCGGACTGCTCGGTGTGTTCTACCGGCGGGGCGTCGCCTCGTCGCTCACGCAGATCGGCGATGTGCGGCAATTGGATTTCCTGCGCGCATTCGATCAGGTAATCGAGGAAACGGCACAGGACCGCGATGCGGACAAACTGCTGCCGAAAGCGGTCCGGACATATTGCGCGATCATTTCCCACCATCTCGGTTCCATCGAACGTTTTGAGCCGCAGGTGGCGCGCGCACTGCGGGAATTGAGCGCGGCGGCGCTGAAGCGTATGCCGCAGGACGTACTGAAGGAAGCGTTGGATTCCATGGATGTGCAGCGGGCGTCCCGGCTGCGGCGGCTGCGCCGCCGGCCCGTCACCTCGGGGGTCGCCGCCTGATGGGTACCCGGCCGCTGACCCGCATCTTCCTGGCGTCGACCCTGTACGGCGCGGCGACCCTCGCCGCCGCCCTGGACAGCGGCGCCTTCTCCCCCGTCGACCGCAATCTGCTGCTGATCTGCAACAACGCGGCGACGCCGGAGACCACCCCGGCGCTGGACGCGGCGCCCGGCTTCGCGAGGCTGCGCGCCCGCTTCGACTCCGTACTGTCCTGGAACGCGACCATCCACCCCTTCCACCCGGGCGGCTGGTCCCCGCGCCCGGACGACGTCCCGCTGTGGGAGCGGTATCTGCGCAAGGAGTGGGAGCTGGGCGACGACCGCATCGCGCTGGTCGTGGAGTCCATCCAGGTCAACCCGGCGCTGGCGGTGGCGCAGCTCTTCCCGGACGCGCCGGTCGACGTCTACGCGGACGGGCTGATGAGCTACGGTCCGACCCGCAACAAGCTCGACCCGCTGGTCGGCACCCGCATCGACCGGCTCCTCCACCTGGACCTGGTGCCGGGCCTCGTCCCGCTGCTGCTCACCGAGTTCGGGGTGGCGGCGGAGAAGGTGCCGACGGCGGCGTTCACCAAGGTGCTCGGCGAGCTCGACGACGCCGCCGGCGCGTTGGCGCTGCCCGAGGGCGGGGCGCTGCTGCTGGGGCAGTACCTCTCCGCGCTCGCCATCCTCACGCCGCAGGAGGAGGAGGACCTGCACGTACGGATGGTGCGCGGCGCGGTCGCACGCGGCCACCGCACGCTGGTCTTCAAGCCGCATCCGTCGGCCCCGGCGCGCTGGTCGCGGCTGCTGGAGCGGGAGGCGGAACGGCTCGACGTCACGCTGACGGTGCTGGACACCCCGGTGCTCGCCGAGGTCGTCTACGCCCGGATGCGGCCGGATCTCGTCGTCGGCTGCTTCTCCACGGCGCTGCTGACGGCGTCCGCGTTCTACGGGCTGCCGGTCGCCCGCACCGGCACCGGGCTGCTGCTGGAGCGGCTCACGCCGTACCAGAACAGCAACCGCGTCCCGGTGACGATCGTGGACGCGACGGTGCCGGACCTCGACGACCCGGCGGCCACCGCGGTCACGCCGGTTCCGCCAGGGCTGATCGAAGCGGTCGGCTATGCGATGCAGCACCAGATCTACCCGCGCCTGCGCCCGGCCGCCGAGCAGTATCTGACGGCGCATCTGACACCGCGTACCCGGCGCTACTTCAAGCGGCGGCGGCTGACCGCGCTGGCGCTGCCCGGCGCGGTCCCGTCGCAGCTGGCGTTCCTGCCGCGCAACCCCGCCGTCCTGCGGGTGGCGCGCCGGGCGCGGGCGGTGCAGCGGCGGCTGAAGAAGCGGGTCGCCTCGGCATGACCGGTCAGCTGACGGCCTTGGCGCCCGCCGCCGGGCAGAGCGACGCCGCACCGTCCGGCGCCCCCGAACGGGCGCGCCGCGCGCCGTCCCGGCTGCGGGCGCTGGACGGGTTGCGGCTGCTGGCCGCGCTGATGGTCGCCGCGTACCACTACGGCGGGCGCGACGGGGAGATCGGCACGGCGTGGGGCTCCTCGCCCGCCACGCAGTTCCCGACCGCCTCGGGCCTCTTCGCGTACGGCTGTCTGGGCGTGCAGATCTTCTTCGTGATCAGCGGTTTCGTGATCTGCCTCAGCGGCTGGGGCCGCACCCTGCGGGCGTTCATCGCGTCCCGGATCTCACGGCTGTATCCGGCGTACTGGGTCGCGGTCCTGCTGGTCACGGCCGTCTTCGCGCTGCCGGGCGTGGTCTACAAGGCCGTGCAGCCCAGTGAGGTGCTGACCAATCTGACGATGCTCCAGATGCCGTTGGGCGCCCATCGGGTGCTGGGGGTGTGCTGGACGCTCTGGGCGGAGATGCGGTTCTACGCGCTCTTCGCGCTCTGCGTGGTGCTGCCCGGGGCGACCCGGCGCCGGGTGGTGCTGTTCTGCGCGGGCTGGACACTGGCCGCGGCGCTGGCGCAGGCGGCCCACGAACCGCTGCTGGACACCGTCCTGATGCCGGAGTACGCCCCGTTCTTCATCGGCGGCATCGGTCTTCACCTGCTGCACCGCTACGGCGCCCGCGATCCGATCGCCTGGTCGATCGTGCTGGTCAGCTGGCTCATCGGACAGCATTTCGCGGTGGCCGGGCTCTGGCATCCGGCGTCCGCGGGCGGCTTCTCCTACCGCTCGCAGTTCGGCATCGTCGCCGTCGTCACGGTCGGTTTCGTCCTCGTCGGCGCCATCGCGCTGGGCCACTTCCGGTGGGCGAACTGGCGCTGGCTGACCGTCGCCGGCGCGCTGACCTACCCCTTCTACCTCGTCCACGAGCATCTGGGCTGGGTCGTCGTCCACGTCCTGCACCGCGGCGCCGGACTGCCGTCGTCCGCGACGCTGGCGCTGACCGTCACCGCGATGCTGCTGCTGGCGTGGCTGCTCCACCGCCTGGTGGAGCGCCCGCTGACACCACTGCTGAAGCGGGCGATCGACCCGAGGCGGTGACGGCGCACGGGGGCGCGGGCCGGCCGGGCCCGCGCCCCCGTAGCGCGGCGTCGGGCTCAATCGCCTGATCGACTGCGAAGATCCGCGGACAGCGCCGCGTAGATGTACTCGCTGCCCCAGCGGTCCCCGTCGAGGTCGTTCTCGACCAGGTGCGCCTCCCGGCGCATTCCGAGGCGCTCACAGACCCGCACGGACCCGGTGTTCTCCACATCCAGCCGTGCGTAGAGCCGGTGCGCGCCCAGCGTGCCGAAGGCGAACCCGGCCAGCGCCGCGGCCGCCTCGGTCGCGTAGCCGTGCCCCTGGTGACCCGGATCGAGAGTCCAGCCGATCTCGGCCTGGGCGGCGCGGGCATCGGCCAGGGTGAGGCTCACCTCGCCGAGGACGTCGGGCTCATCGCGCCGGCAGACGGCGAGCGCCAGCTTGTCCCCGTCGGCGCGCCAGACCGTCTGCGCCGCGCGCTCGGCGGCAACCTGCTCGCTGCGCTCACGTGTGTGCGCCGGCCGGTACAAGTAGCGCGCCACGCTCGGCAGGCTCTGGTAGGCGTACAGGTCGTCGGCGTCGCCGGGAGTGAACAGACGCAGTGACAACCGGGCCGTGGTCAACGGCAGCAGCGAGGCGACGTCCACACGGACCTCCGGGACGCGGATGCGGATCACATTGCGGACCGATTTTCACATCACGGCTGCCCGGCAGCCACGCCTTTTCACGAGCAGCGCCCGGCAGGCACTTCACCACGGGACGCGGCATGCCAGGGCTCGTTCGCCGCCCCACGCTCCTAGCCGATGAGGGTCCGCTTCGGGCGGACCACACAGAATTCGTTTCCCTCCGGGTCGACGAGTACGGTCCACGACTCGTCGCCGCGCTGTCCGACGTCCGCCCGGCGGGCACCGAGCGCGAGGATCCGCTCGATCTCGGCCTCCCGGTCCTCCGCGACGGTCGTCAGATCCAGATGCAGACGGTTCTTGACGACCTTGCGGTCGGTCACCGGCATGAAGCAGATGCCCACCGGGGCGTTCTCCTCCGGCCCGATCACGACCTCCCGCTCCCGCTCGGACAGGATCCGCCACCTCAGCACCTCGGCCCAGAACCGGGCCAGGGCAGGCAGATCATGGGCGTCGATGACGAGATGGTGCAGCGTCAGAGGCATGCCGGCGAGTATGCCCGCGAGCCACCGGAGGACACCCGCTAGCGCGCGTCCGGGCGTATCTCGGCCGTCGCCTCGATCCCGGCGATGATGATCCGCAGCCCGGTCTCGAAGTTCCGCTCGATGTCGCCGAAGAGCTCGGCACCGGCGCGCGCCGCGTACGGATAGCGGTCGCCGAGCCGCGCGGTGCGCTCGGCGTCGTCGTACGCCGGGTCGCGGTACTCCGGGTGGGCCGGATCAGGGTGGACCGACTGCTCCTCGATGACCAGACCGACGGTGAAGTTGTACGCCGTCCACCACGCCCGGACCGCGTCGGGGAAGGCGAAGCCCGCCCCGACGAGCCGCCGCAGGAAGACGTCGTACGGCTCGGCGTAGCCGTGGCCGACCATCCGGGTGCCGCTGAAGACCTTGGCGCCGTCGCGGTAGCCGAGCAGTCCGCGGCGCAGCCCGCGGCAGACCTCGGCCAACTGCTCCTGCCACGGGACGCCGGGCTCGGGCTCCAGCTCGACCAGCAGGGGGGTGGCCATCCGGCGCATCATCTCGGTGGCCATCTCGTCGAGGAGTTCCTGCTTGTTGCGGACGTGCCAGTAGAGCGCGGGAGCCTGGACGCCCAGCTCCGTGGCGATACGGCGGACGGTGAGCTTGTCGAGACCGACCTCGTTGAGCAGCCGGAGGGCGGTGTCCACCATCTTTTTCCGGTCGATGCGCGAAACCATGTTGACAACTTAACACCGTTAAGCGCAGCCTCGGAAGCATGGAACTTAACAACGTTAAGGACGCCGCTGCCGAAACCCCGGCCGCGACCGCCGCCCTCCTGCCCGCCCCCGCAGACTCCGGCAGCCAGGTCGACGTCCTCATCGCCGGGGCCGGCCCGACCGGCCTCGCCCTCGCCATCGACCTGACCCGCCGCGGCCTGCGCGCCCTCGTCGTCGAGCGGCAGCAGACCCTCTCCCCCGGCGCCCGCGGCACCGGCCACCAGCCGCGCTCCCTGGAGGTCTACGACGACCTCGGGCTGCTGGACGCCGTCCGGGCGGCGGGCGGCCCCTACCCGGAGATCGGCCTCTGGCGCGACGGCCGCCTTGTCGAATCCCTCACCGCCATCGAGCGGTACGAGCCGACGCCCGCCACCCCGTACGCCAACATCCTGATGGTGCCGCTCTTCCGCGCCGTCGAGCTGTTCCACGACCGGCTGCGGGAGCTGGGCGGCGAGGTCCGCTTCGGCACCGAACTCACCACGTTCGCCCAGGACACGGAGGGCGTGACCGCCACCCTCCGCGGGCCCGACGGCGCCTCGCGGCCGCTCCGCGCCCGCTATCTGGTCGCCGCCGACGGCGGCCGCAGCACCGTCCGCCGCGCCCTGGGCATCACCATGAGCGGGCCGTCCCTGGAGGAGGGCGCCGCGCTCCTCGCCGACCTCCGCGTCGACGGCCTCGACCGCGACCACTGGCACCGCTGGGTCCTGCCGGACGAGCGCGGCATGGTGATGATGCTCCCGCTGGCCCGCACCGACCTCTTCCAGGTGTTCGTCATCGTCCTGGACGAGACCCCGGACCCGAGCGAGGAAGGCACCCGCGCCGCCCTCGCCCGCCACACCCACCTCACCCCCGAGCAGATCGGCGAGGTGCGGTGGACCTCCGTCTACCGCCCCCGGGCCGCCCGCGCCGACACCTTCCGCGCCGGCCGCGTCTTCCTCGCCGGCGACGCCGCGCACATCCACTCCCCCGCCGGCGGCCAGGGCCTCAACACCGGTGTGCAGGACGCCTACAACCTCGGCTGGAAGCTCGGCCAGGTGCTCCGCCACGGCGCCCCCGACACCCTCCTCGACAGCTACGAGACCGAACGCCTGCCGATCGCCGACCACATCCTCGACACCAGCACCCGCCTCCACCGCAACCGCACCTGGCGCCGCAGCCGCGACCTCCACCAACTCGGCATCGGCTACCCCGACAGCCCGCTCACCCAGGAGCTGCGCCCACACGTCCCCGCGTCCGCCCCCCACGCCGGCGACCGCGCCCCGGACGCCCCGTGCACCGCCCCCGACGGCACCCCCGTCCGCCTCTTCGACCTGCTCCGGGGGCCGCACTTCACCCTGCTGGCGCTGGGCGACGTCGAGCTGGACACCGCCGCCCTCCCGGCCGACCCGACCGTCCTCCGCCTCGTCCGCGCCGCGGGCCCGGCCCCCGACCTCCTCGACCCCCACGGCCATCTCCGGGACGCCTACGGCCCGGACTCCGCGCTCTACCTCATACGCCCTGACGGATATATCGCGTGGGCGGCACCGGCGGAGGGCGCGGAAGACCGTGTGGCGAAGGCCCTGCGGTCGTTCTTCGGGGAGGGGGCACTCGGGGCGGCGGGTTGAGGTGCGGCGCCCGCGCCCTCCGTCGGACCGTCAGCGGCGGCCGGGGAACGGCCGGTTCCCCGGCGCGCCGGGGGCGGGCCGGCGGGCGCACCGCCCGGTCCACACTCCCGTCGCCGCCCGGGCGCCCGGCGCCCCGCCGCGCGCCGGTTCTCACGCCCGCCCACGGCGAGGCGGCAGCGCCCGGGCGGGCCGAGCACAGGTGGGGCGATGGCAGAGCCGGCGGAGCGGACCGGCGGCATACCCGCGAAGGCCGGGCGCACCGCCCGGGACGCGGCGGACGCGGGCCGGATACCGGGCGCCCGGAATCCGGCGGAGCCCGCCGCACCCGGGACGGCAGGCACCCGGGAGGCCACCGCGGACCGGCCGCCGGGGGCCGGGGAGTCCGGCGGGCGCCTCCTCCCGGCGCTGCGCGCCCGCCTCCCCGGCCCCCGGGCCCTGGCCTGGTCGCTCTCCGCGGCCTGCTTCGTCCTCTACACCGTCGTCTCGCTGCTGCGCCACGGCCAGATGCTCAACGCGGGCTACGACCTGGGGATCTTCGAGCAGGCGATCCGCGCCTACGCCCACGGCCGGGCCCCGGTCGTGGAGTTGAAGGGCCCCGGCTTCAACCTGCTCGGGGACCACTTCCACCCGATCCCGGTGCTCGTCGCCCCCGTGTACCGGCTCTTCCCCGGCGCCACCACCCTGCTCGTCGTCCAGGCCGCCCTGATGGCGTCGGCCTGCTACCCGCTCACCCGGTGGGCGCACCGCGCGGCCGGGCCGGTCGCGGGGCTCGTCCGCGACGTTCACGCTGATCGCCGCGGCCGTCTATCCCTTCCACGACCTGGTGCTGCCCTCGGCCTGGCGCACCCCGGCGCACGTCCGTACCTCCGAGGAGGTCGCGGCGCGGATCCCGGACGGCGCGCGGGTCGCCTCGTCCAACCGGCTGGCGCCGCTGCTGACCGGCCGCACCACCGTCAGCCTGGTCTGCTTCGGCACCGGCCCCGCCCCCGCCGCGCCCACCGGCCTGCCCGCCCGGCTGCCGGACTGGGTGATCTCCGACCGCCACGACCCCACCGTCAAGACCCCCTGCCCGGCGGCCGGCACGGCCCGCATGCTCGACCTCTACCGCGCCCACGGCTACCGCCAGCTCACCGAAGAGGACGGCATCGTCCTGCTGAAACGACCGCCGGACACGCCCTGACCCGCGCATATACGACGGGGCCGTACGGGCGGCGATCCGCCCGTACGGCCCCGTCGAAGGGAAAGGGGGCTAGACGACCAGCGACAGCAGCAGCACGCAGGCGATGCCGACCACCGAGATCAGCGTCTCCATCACCGACCAGGTCTTGAGGGTCTGGCCGACGTTCATGCCGAAGTACTCCTTGACCATCCAGAAGCCGGCGTCGTTGACGTGGCTGAAGAACAGCGAGCCGGTGCCGATGGCGAGGACCAGCAGGGCGACATGGGTGCTGCTCATGTCGGCGGCGAGCGGGGCGACCAGGCCCGCCGCGGAGATGGTGGCCACCGTCGCGGAGCCGGTCGCCAGGCGGATGGCGACGGCGATCAGCCAGGCCAGCAGCAGCGCGGAGATGTTCCAGCCCTTGGAGATGTCCAGGATCATCTGGCCGACGCCCGCGTCCACCAGCGTCTGCTTGAAGCCGCCGCCGGCACCGACGATCAGCAGCACACCGGCGATGGGCCCGAGCGACGACTCGACGGTGGTGGCGATCCTGCCCTTGGTGAATCCGGCCGCGCGGCCCAGCGTGAACATCGCGACGACGACACCGGTCAGCAGCGCGATCATCGGGGAGCCGATGACGTCGAAGACCCGCTGCACGGAGTCCTTCGGATCGTCGATGACGATGTCCACCAGCGCCTTGGCCAGCATCATCACGACCGGCAGCAGCACGGTGGCGACGGTGACGCCGAACCGCGGGCGCTTCGCCAGCTCGGCCGAGGCGCGCTCGGGGATCATGTTCTCGGGCGGCTTGATGTCGACCCAGCGGGCGGCGTAGCGGGAGAACAGCGGCCCGGCGACGATCGCGGTGGGGATCGCCACGACGACGCCGAGGGCGAGGGTGATGCCGAGGTTGGCGCCGACCGCGTCGATCGCGACGAGCGGCCCGGGGTGCGGCGGGATCAGGCCGTGCATCACGGAGAGTCCGGCCAGGGCGGGGATGCCGATGCGCATCAGGGAGAAGTTGCCGCGCTTGGCGACGAGCAGAACCACCGGGATCAGCAGCACGATGCCGACCTCGAAGAAGATCGGCAGCCCGACGACGCAGGCGATCAGCACCATCGCCCAGGGCATCGACCGCCGGTTCGCCTTCGCCAGGATCGTGTCGACGATCTCGTCGGCGCCCCCGGAGTCCGCGAGCAGCTTGCCGAGGATCGCACCGAGGGCGATGAGCACGCCCGTGCCGGCGACCGTCGAGCCCAGTCCGGTGGAGAAGCTGGCGATGGCCTTGTCGAGCGGCGCCCCGGCGGCCGCGCCGAGCACCAGCGAACCGATGATCAGCGACAGGAAGGCATGCAGCTTGAACTTGGTGATGAGCACAACGATGACGGCGATGCCCGCCAGAACGGCGATGCCCAGCTGCGCATGACCGGCCGAGGTGATCGGCTCGACCGCGTCCGCTGCGAGCATCTCGACGCTGAGATGAGTCACGGCGATTCCTAGGAGGAAGGGGAGGTGAGGGAGGGGTGGGCCCTTGGGGGCGGGCCCGGGGGTCAGACGGCGGGGACGCGGAGCGCGTCGGCCGCGCGGGCGGCGATCTCCTCGGGGGTGCCCGAGACGTCCACCGCGACGCCGCGTTCGTCGGCGCCGAGGGGTTCGAGGGTGGCGAACTGCGAGTCGAGCAGCGCGGTCGGCATGAAGTGGCCCCTGCGCTCGGCCATCCGGCGCTCGATCAGCGCGCGGTCGCCGCTGAGGTGGAGGAAGACCACCTCGGGGGCGGCGGCGCGCAGCCGGTCGCGGTAGCCGCGCTTGAGGGCGGAGCAGCTGACCACGCCGCCGTGGCCGGCCCGCTCATGAGCCCAGGCGCCGATGGCGTCCAGCCACGGGCCGCGGTCGGCGTCGTCCAGCGGGGTCCCGGCGGTCATCTTGGCGATGTTGGCCGGCGGGTGGAAGTCGTCGCCCTCGGCGTACGGCACGCCGAGCGCCTGCGCGACCAGCGGGCCGATCGTCGTCTTGCCGGTGCCGGCAACTCCCATCACGACGATGACGTGGGGCGTGCTCATTCCCGGGTACCTCGCTGTCTTCTTCGACCTCGGTGGGACACCCCACTGAAACCCATTACGTATGACTTATTCAAGAGAGTGTGGCGCAAACGTCATACTTAAAGTGCCAGTCGGGCGGAACGTAGGGTGATCCCCATGGAGAACCAGGGGCAGGGGCCGCACACACGGGTGCTCGAAGCCCTCGGTCCGGCGATCACCGCGGGCGATCATCCGCCGGGCACGGTCCTGCGCACCGAAGAGCTGGCGGCGGAGTTCGACGTCTCCCGCACCGTCGTCCGCGAGGTGATCCGGGTCCTGGAATCCATGCGGCTGGTGACCTCCCGCCGCCGCGTCGGCGTGACGGTCCTGCCGGCCGAGGAGTGGAACGTCTACGACCCACGGGTCATCAGCTGGCGGCTGGCCGGACGCGACCGCCCCCGGCAGCTGCGCTCGCTGACCGTGCTGCGCTCCGCCGTCGAACCGGTCGCCGCGGGGCTCGCCGCCCTCCACGCCGACCCCGCCCAGTGCGCCGCGCTCACCGAACACGCCATGGGCATGGTCGCCACCTCCCGCGGCCAGCAGCTCGACGCGTATCTGGTGCACGACACCGCGTTCCACCGTGTGGTGCTGACCGCCTCCGGCAACGAGATGTTCGCCCGGCTCGGCGACGTCGTCGCCGCGGTGCTGACCGGCCGCACCGCCCACCATGTGATGTTCACCGACCCGGACCCGGCGGCGGTCTCGCTGCACGTCCAGGTCGCCGAGGCGGTACGGGTCGGGGACGCGGCGCGCGCCGAGGAGCTGACGCGTCAGATCACGGTCGGCGCCATGGCCGAACTGGACGTGCTCGCGCCGTAACGGGCCCGGGGCGCACTGCTCAGAACAGCGGCTGCTGGCCGGGGAACGGCGGCTCCTCCGGGTCGAAGAGCTTCTCCGCCGGCGCCATCATCGGGGCGATCCGCCGCGACCCCGGGCAGGAGACCAGCTCCAGCACCGTGCGCCGCCCGGGCGGGTCGTGACGGGCGAAGCGGCCGCCGACGACGGCGATCTCTCGGGTGCAGACGGGGCACGCGCGGCGGGGTGACGACATGCCACCAGTGTGACGCAGCCCCCGCACCCCCCGCCCGGCGGCCGGACCGTCGCCCCGGACACCGCGGAACGGCGACGCCGGACGGGCGCGGGCACGAGGGGAAGAGGTCCGCGGAGCGCGGGAGAAGTGGGGGGCGCGGGCAGGGCCGGGGGAACGTGCCCCGCCCGCGCCAGGTGCGCGAGGTGCCTGGGTACGGGGGGAACCCGGCCCGCGCGCCGCCGATGACCAGTCGGCTCACTCAGTACTGCGCCGGGCGCCGCAAAAACGTCACACCGAAGCGGGAGCCGTGCCGTTCCCGCCGGTGGAGGGCGTCACCGTCACGGTGTCCGAGGGCTCCGGGGAGCTGGGGACGGGGTCCGGGGCGCCGGGTGCGGAGGGCTCGGGTGCGGTGGACGGTTGTCCGTCACCCTCCTCGTCGCCGCCGTGGCCACCGCCCTGGCCGCTGCCCGCGCCGCCGTCACCGTTGCCGTTGCCGCCGCCACCGCCGCTGCCCTGGCCGCCGCCGCTGCCGCCGCCGCTGCCCTGCTGCTGGAGATAGCGGCGGCAGAACGCGTGGATCCTCGCCGGGCCCCCGGCGGCACGCTCCAGACGCTGGAGGGTTTCGCGGTCCATGTCGCCGCGCTTGCCCGCCTCGTAGTCGCGGCAGAGCGCCAGCACCACCGCGCGCGGCTCCGCCGAACCGTTCTTGCCGTTGCCGGGCACACCGGGTGCCCCACGGCCCGGGCTCCCGGTGGTGGCCGACGGCGGCGGGGTGGTCGTGCCGTGCGAGGCGTCCGGGGTCGGGGATTCCGTCGCGTCGCCGGTCGGCCGCTCCCCCGCCGTCGCGTCCGGCGAGCCGGGGAGTGTGGTGCCGGGGTCCGGGGATTCGAGGGTGCCGGGGCTGACGTCCGTGGAGACGCTGGAGGCCGGATCGGGGCCGGGCCGGAAGGGGCTGGGCAGCACGCCCGTACCGGCGGCGACCGCCACCCCGCCGAGCGCGCAGGCCGCCAGCGCCACCGCGAGACCGCGCCGGAAGGGCCGGGCGAGACCGGCGCGGGCCGCCGGGCGGGACGGTTCGGCGGGGTGGGCCCGTCGGAAGGCGGCGACGGCTGCTTCCTCCCCGGGCAGCGGCCCGGCGTCCGGCCCGGCGGAGGCGGCGCCGTCCAGCAACCGGGCGAGTTCCTGCGCGCCGTGTGCGGTGGTGCCGACCGGCTCGCCGCGCAGCAGGCGCTCCGCGGCATCGTTGTCGAGCCAGTTGTACCGGTCGTCGGCCATCACATGTCCTTCTGCGTTCGCGCGGCCGTTTCCGTCACACCCGGTACGTACGATTCCGCCACGCCGTCACGGCGTCTTCGCCCCTGTACGGGGACCCCGCCCATCGTTCCACCACCCCCGCGCGGTCCGCCCCGCGCCCGGCGGGCCGGGGCACCGTCCGCCGCGCCGTCGCCCTCGGTGACGGGCCCCGCTTCCGCCCCGTCCTCGCCCTCCGCCCGGTCGCCGAGGAGTTCGGCCAGGCGGCGCAGCCCGCGGTGGGCGGCCGTGCGCACCGCGCCGGGCCGCTTGCCGAGGACCTTCGCGGTGCTCTTGGCGTCCAGCCCGACGACGACCCGCAGCACCACCGCCTCCGCCTGGTCCTGCGGGAGCGCGGCGATCAGCCGCAGCGCGCGGCCGGTGCCGAGGGCGGCGAGCGCCTCGCCCTCGGTGTCGGAGAGTGCCGGGGTGCCGACGAGTTCGCTCTCGTCGCCGCCGCTCACCGGGCGGCGGCCGCGCATCCGGATGTGGTCCAGGGCGCGGTTACGGGCGATCCGGGCCGCCCAGCCGCGGAACCGGTCGGCGTCCCCCTTGAACCGGCCCAGGTCACGGGTGATCTGGAGCCACGACTCCGACGCCACGTCCTCCGCGTCCGCCTCGCCCACCAGCGTCCGCACATAGCCGAGGAGCCTGGGGTGCACCGCACGGTAGACCGCGCGGAACGCCGCCTCGTCGCCGTCCTGTGCCGCCTGCACGGCAGCGGTCAGCCGGGTGTCGTCCGGCTGAGTGTCGTCCCCTCGCACGGGTCCATTCCTGTCACGTGCGGAATCTCCGCTGCCCGGTCCTTGCTGCTGCCCCACTGCCCGCTACCGGCTGCCGCCTCCGGCGACGGCGGCGGAACCCCCGGTAACCCCGATGGTCCCGCAGACGGTATACCGGCTGATCACCGCGGTCCTCCGCGGGCCCGGAATCCGCCGCGGACGGCCCGGGACGTACTGCGCGTACCGCGCGTACCGATCCATCGAACCCCCCGTTGACGGCGGCCCGGCTCCGGCCGCGGCAGACGTACGACAAGCGCGCCGACCGGCGCGAAGTGGCACGTTACGGGCCTCGCCCGGCCGCCGTCCAGACCGCTGGGGTGCGGCCTTCCGCACCCCCTGTGACGCTTTTGGCGCGTACGGCGCTGTATCGGTTGAGGGGTCCGCGACGGGCCTCTCCCGCGAACGACGGCCGGGGCCTCTCCTGTGGGGGGTGGCGGCCCCGGCCGTCCCGCGCGCCCCGCCGGGCGGGTTCGCGCCGGGGCCGTCTCTCAGCTCCTGCTGGCCACCTTCGTCGCCAGCTCCTTGAAGTCCGTCCAGCTCATCGAGGGTTTCCGCGGATCCCACACCTTCTGCGACAGCGCCGCCAGCGGCATCCGGATGCCCTGGGCGATCTGCTGCGGCGTCTGGGCGTGCGACAGGTCGCACCAGATCGCGAAGCGGGCGCCCGGGATGCGGTCCGGGGTGGTCATGCTCGCCGGGACGTCGACGGGCGAGGTGTGGCGCAGCACCGCGGGCGTCCACTCGCGGAAGATCCGCTCACCGGTCGGATAGGTGAACTGATTCGGCTCGCCGAGGACGTAGTAGAGGTACTCGTCGTTGAGGTTGACCACGTTGCGGCCCTCACGCAGGAAGGTGGCCGGATCGTTGGCGCCGATCTCCTTGCCGGTCCAGTAGCCGACGGTGCGGTTCTTGTCCGCCTGGACGCGCGTGTCCTTGAAGAAGCCGTCGTTCCACGCCTCGATCCGGTCGCGCCCGGCCTTCTCGGCGGCGCGCTGCCGGTCGTTGAGCCAGCCGGTCGCCAGGTCCTCGATGGTGCCGTTCGCCCCGTACTTCTTCCGGGCGGCCTGCGCCAGGCCCGGGTAGGAAGCGGCGGGGTCGGAGACCGTCAGCGCCTGGTACTCGTCGCCGCCCAGATGCCAGTAGGCGGCGGCGCCCTTGGGCACCTCGAAGAGCTTCCCGTACTCGCCGATCAGGTCGTCGATGAGCTTCCCGGCGGCGGGCTTGGAGATGTCGATCGCGCCGCGCAGCACCGTCCCGCTCGCGTTGCGCAGCTGGAGGTCGGGGTGGTGGTCGAGGACGGCGCCGAGGTGTCCGGGCGAGTCGATCTCGGGGACGACGCTGATGTGGCGGGAGTGTGCGAGGCGCAGGATGCGGCGGACCTCGTCCTTGGTCAGATGCTCCTTGGAAACGATCTCCGGGTGGCTGTCGCTCTCGATGCGGAAGCCCTGGTCGTCGGAGAAGTGCAGCTGGAACTGGTTGAGCTTGAGGTCGCCCAGCTCCCGGATCCGGTCCTCGATCCAGCTGGCGGTGAACGGTTTGCGGGCGTTGTCCAGCAGCATCCCGCGCTGCGCCCGGTCCGGCCGGTCCTCGATCGTGCCCTCCGGCAGCCCGCCGGCGGCGCGGACCGCCTGTTTGACGGTCCGGGTGGCGTAGAAGATGCCGGCGTCGGTGGGGGCGGCGAGGGTGAGCCGGGAGCCGCGGGCGGTCAGCGTGTACGCCTCGTCGGCGGTGTTGCCCGTGGGCGCGTTGTCCGGCCGCTCCGGGAGCCCCTTGCCGTTCGTCCCGGCGAGCTTCACCTCGACGTCCCCGGGGCGGACCGGCTCGTCGCCCCAGACCACGGGCATCCCGCCCAGATCCTGGCCGAGCAGCCGCGCCTCGTCGGCGACGGTGCTCTTCTCCCCGGCGGGCACCACGATCCGGGCGCCCTTGGACGGCCGCCAGCCCTGCCCGTCGGCCGGCCGGAAGTCCCGTACGGCGGGGACGGTGCGCGGGGGGCCGGTGACCTTCTGCCAGGAGGGGGTGGGCAGCGGGGACGCCCCGCGACCGGTGGCGCCCGGCGCCTGGGAGTCCGCCGCGTCGGAGCAGGCGGACAGGGTGAGCGCGGCGGCCACCAGCACGGCGGGCAGCGCCGCCCGGGCCACCGGCGACCGGCCGCCGGCCCGCACCGGACACTTCCCCGGCCGCCGCGCGCCCGGCGGCGCATTCTCCGGTGCCGCCTTCGTCCGTTCAGGGCGTCCGGACCGACTCGGGTAGGACATCGTGCGCTCCTCACTGCTCGGTTCTCTGCTCGCTGTGCCGCGGCTCCCGCGGCCGGCCGCGCCGGTACGGGGAGCGCGGGTCCCGCCGCGTCCCGGGGCGCCGTCTCCCGGGGGCGGGCCCCGGCGGCGGCGCCCGCCCGGCGCGGCGGGCCGCCCCCGGCGCACGGGCCCGCGCACGGGCCCGCGGGCGGGCCCCGTCGTGCCGGCGGCGGTCCCTGGGGCGTGTCCCTGACGTCCCGTCGTGAACCGGACGGAAGATCAGGGACACGTCCTAGGGAAAACCTCTCTCATCCGGGTGAAATTCGCGCATCCGTCGGACAGCGGCCATCCCGCGTCGTTACGGTGGCGTTTCGGTTCATCACACCGCGCGCAGGGTGTCCGGATCTCCGGACGGCCCCGGCCGACGCCTCCGTCGCCATGACACGCCCCGGCCGCCGCGCCAGCGATCCGAAGCCCGCACCGCCTCCGTCAGCCGCCGCACCCCGGCCGCCCGCACCACCCCGCTCGTCCGATCCTCCCGAGGAGCCTCCGCTGTCCGGTGACACCCCGGCCGCCCGGCCGACGATGCTGCGCCCGCCGTGCGCGCCCTGGAGCCGCATACCCTCGCAGAGCCACGGCGCCCGGCCCCCGCTTTCGGACACCGCCGTGCCCACCACCTTCAACGCGCTGCCGCCCAAGGACGCCCTGGCCGCGCTGCTGACCTGCTGCGGAAGCCTCCGCTGGGCCCAGCGGCTGGCCCGGCACCGGCCGTATCCGGACCTCGGCGCGCTGCTCGCCGCCTCCGACGAGGGCTGCTACGACCTCTCCGCCGCCGACCTGGACGAGGCGCTGGCCGCCGAATCGGCCTCCCCCATGCCGCCGCTCGGCGCCCGCGGCCCGGGCACCCTCGCCGCACACACCGCGCTGCGCGCCGCCCACGCCGAGTACGAGCGCCGCTTCCGCCACGCCTTCGTGATCTGCCTCGACGGCTACGGCGAGGACGAGGTCCTGGATCAGATGCTGGCCGGTATCCGCACCCGGCTGGGCCACGACCCGGACGAGGAGCGGGCGGTGGCCGCGGATGAGCTGCGCCGCACGGTTCGCGGGCGTTTGGCACGCTATATCACGGGATGCCCATAACATCCCGTTTTGCTCTTGCGTGATAGCCCGTTGGTGGCTGTTTGATCACACCTGCAGGGCCCCGGGGCAATGAACCGACAAGGCGTCGCTACGATGACCAGGGCCGGTGGACCGTATCCGGCCGGGCCAGACCGACAGAGAAGCCGGCAGGCCCCAATCCCCGCTCCCGGAGGGTTTTTCCGTGCCGGCTGGAACGCTGTACCGCGGCCGGGAAGGCATGTGGTCCTGGGTGGCTCACCGAGTCACTGGCGTCCTCATCTTCTTCTTCCTGTTCGTGCACGTCCTCGACACCGCTCTCGTCCGCGTCTCGCCCGAGGCGTACGACGACGTCGTCGCGACGTACAAGACACCCATCGTCAATGTGCTGGAGTACGGCCTCGTCGCCGCGATCCTCTTCCACGCACTCAACGGTCTCCGCGTCATCGCCGTGGACTTCTGGTCCAAGGGCCCGAAGTACCAGAAGCAGATGCTGTGGACCGTTGTGGGCGTCTGGGTCGTGCTCATGGCCGGTGCCTTCTACCCCGTGCTGCAGCACACCCTGCGCACGCTGTTCGGGAGCTGATGACGCGAGATGTCTGCTGAAACGACCTCCCCCGCGGGTGCCTCCGACGTCGCCCTCTACGACGTGGACAACCCGGCACCGGTCATCGAGCCGCCCCGGAAGCGCACCGGGAAGACCCCGAAGTCGACGCGGACCAACTTCGAGCTGTACGGCTGGCTCTTCATGCGGCTGTCCGGCATCGTGCTGGTCGTCCTGGTCCTCGGCCACCTGCTGATCCAGCTGGTGCTGGACGGCGGCGTCTCCAAGATCGGCTTCGCCTTCGTGGCCGGCCGCTGGGCCTCGCCGTTCTGGCAGGTCTGGGACCTCCTGATGCTGTGGCTCGCGATGCTGCACGGCGCCAACGGCCTGCGTACGGTCATCAACGACTACGCCCAGCGGGACAACACCCGCTTCTGGCTGAAGATGCTGCTGTACACCGCCACGGTGTTCACCGTCCTCCTGGGCACGCTGGTGATCTTCACCTTCGACCCGAACATCCGCTAACGCCGGGGCTGACGAGACCTATGAAGATCCACAAGTACGACACCGTCATCGTCGGCGCCGGCGGCGCGGGCATGCGCGCGGCGATCGAATCGACGAAGCGCAGCCGCACCGCGGTCCTGACGAAGCTCTACCCGACCCGCTCCCACACCGGCGCGGCGCAGGGCGGCATGGCCGCCGCCCTGGCCAACGTCGAGGAGGACAACTGGGAGTGGCACACCTTCGACACGATCAAGGGCGGCGACTACCTGGTCGACCAGGACGCCGCCGAGATCCTGGCGAAGGAGGCCATCGACGCCGTTCTCGACCTGGAGAAGATGGGCCTGCCGTTCGGCCGTACGCCCAAGGGCGAGATCGACCAGCGCCGGTTCGGCGGTCACTCCCGCAACCACGGCGAGGCCCCGGTCCGCCGTGCCTGCTACTCGGGCGACCGCACCGGCCACATGATCCTCCAGACGCTGTACCAGAACTGCGTCAAGGAGGGCGTGGAGTTCTTCAACGAGTTCTACGTCCTGGACCAGCTGGTCGTCGAAGAGGACGGCGTCAAGAAGTCCGCCGGCGTCGTCGCCTACGAGCTGGCCACCGGCGAGATCCACGTCTTCCAGGCGAAGTCGGTCATCTACGCCTCGGGCGGCACCGGCAAGTTCTTCAAGGTGACGTCGAACGCCCACACGCTGACCGGTGACGGCCAGGCCGCCTGCTACCGCCGCGGGCTGCCGCTGGAGGACATGGAGTTCTTCCAGTTCCACCCGACCGGCATCTGGCGCATGGGCATCCTGCTGACGGAGGGCGCCCGTGGTGAGGGCGGCATCCTCCGCAACAAGGACGGCGAGCGCTTCATGGAGAAGTACGCGCCGGTCATGAAGGACCTCGCCTCGCGTGACGTCGTCTCGCGCTCCATCTACACGGAGATCCGCGAGGGCCGCGGCTGCGGTCCCGAGGGCGACCACGTCTACCTCGACCTCACGCACCTCCCGCCGGAGCAGCTGGACGCCAAGCTGCCCGACATCACCGAGTTCGCGCGGACCTACCTCGGTATCGAGCCCTACACGGACCCGATCCCGATCCAGCCGACCGCGCACTACGCCATGGGCGGCATCCCGACCAACGTCGAGGGTGAGGTCCTCTCGGACAACACCACCGTCGTCCCGGGCCTGTACGCCGCCGGCGAGGTCGCCTGCGTCTCCGTGCACGGCGCCAACCGCCTGGGCACCAACTCGCTGCTGGACATCAACGTGTTCGGCCGCCGGGCGGGCATCGCCGCCGCCGAGTACTCCGCGGGCCACGACTTCGTCGAGCTGCCCGAGGACCCGGCGCAGCAGGTCGTCGACCAGGTCGAGCGGCTGCGGAACTCCACCGGCACCGAGCGCGTCACCGAGCTCCGCAAGGAGCTGCAGGAGTGCATGGACGCCAACGTGATGGTGTTCCGCACCGAGCAGACGATCAAGACCGCGGTCGAGAAGATCGGCGAGCTGCGTGAGCGCTACCTGAACGTGTCCATCCAGGACAAGGGCAAGCGGTTCAACACCGACCTGCTGGAGGCCATCGAGCTGGGCAACCTCCTCGACCTGGCCGAGGTCATGGCGGTCTCCGCCCTGGCCCGTAAGGAGTCCCGCGGCGGTCACTACCGCGAGGACTTCCCGAACCGCGACGACGTCAACTTCATGCGGCACACCATGGCGTACCGCGAGGTCGGCGCGGACGGCAAGGAGTCGATCCGTCTCGACTACAAGCCGGTCGTCCAGACCCGCTACCAGCCGATGGAGCGTAAGTACTGATGAGCACCCCGACTCTCGACAAGCACTCCGCGGCGCTGGACGCGGCCGAGAACACCGCTTCCCACACGATCAAGGTCACCTTCCGGATCCGCCGGTTCAACCCGGAGGTCTCGGAGGAGGCGAGCTGGCAGGACTTCGAGCTCGACATCGACCCGAAGGAGCGTGTCCTCGACGCCCTCCACAAGATCAAGTGGGACCAGGACGGCACCCTGACGTTCCGCCGTTCCTGCGCCCACGGCATCTGCGGTTCCGACGCCATGCGCATCAACGGCAAGAACCGCCTGGCGTGCAAGACGCTGATCAAGGACATCAACCCGCAGAAGCCGATCACGATCGAGGCCATAAAGGGCCTGACGGTCCTCAAGGACCTGGTCGTGGACATGGAGCCGTTCTTCCAGGCGTACCGCGATGTGATGCCCTTCCTGATCACCAAGGGCAACGAGCCGACCCGCGAGCGCCTGCAGTCCCCCGAGGACCGCGAGCGCTTCGACGACACCACCAAGTGCATCCTGTGCGCCGCGTGCACGTCGTCCTGCCCGGTGTTCTGGAACGACGGTCAGTACTTCGGCCCCGCCGCGATCGTCAACGCGCACCGCTTCATCTTCGACAGCCGTGACGAGGGTGGCGAGCAGCGTCTCGAAATCCTCAACGACAAGGACGGCGTCTGGCGCTGCCGTACGACCTTCAACTGCACGGACGCCTGCCCGCGCGGTATCGAGGTCACCAAGGCCATCCAGGAGGTCAAGCGAGCGCTGATCACCCGGCGCTTCTGACCCCTCACGAGCCGGACGCCACACCGTGGCTGAAGGCCCGGGCTTCACAGGAAGAACCCCGCATCCGGATTCCCGGATGCGGGGTTCTTCACGTCGTAGGTCGGGTGAGGCGACAGGCGCGCGGCCCGGCGGTGTCGTCGCGCGGCAGCCATGCCGAGGGCGGTGACGTCGTGCGGCAGCCATGCCGAGGGCGGTGTCGTCGCGCGGCAGCCATGCCGAGGGCGGTGGCGGTCGGGTGAGTGGGTGAGCGTGCGCCCGGCCCGGCTACCGCCTGCGGGCCGCCGACGCGCCCGCCGTCACCTTCTCCAGGAACTCGTCCAGATTCCGCGTCATCCGCGCGATCCGCTCCTCGACCGGCAGCGCCTCCTCGTACCGCGCGGCGAGCTGCGAACGCTTCTTCCCGCGGACGTACAGCGAACAGGCGAGGTCGGCGCAGAAATAGGCGCCCACGGTGTTCCCCTCCCGCCCGGAGGCGCCCGCGCGGCGGGCGGCGAGCAGACTGACGCCGGAGCCGGGGTGCCCCGTGAGGCACACCGAGCAGACCGTCGTCTTCGTGAAGCTCCGCCGCACCCCCTGCGGCACCCGCAGCGTGACCCCCACCAGCCCGTCCGCCCGCGGCACCACCAGATAGCTCCGGTCCGGCGCCCCCTGGTCCCGCCACCCGAGGAAGTCGAGGTCCTCCCACGGCAGCTCTCCCAGCTCCCGGGGCAGATTGATCCTGCTCGCCTCCCCCTTCGAGCAGTTCACGAACGACGCACGGATCTCTTTTTCACCTACGGGGTCCATGACCAGGAACGTAACAGCGACCCCCCGGGCGTGTCGTCCGGTTTTCTCCGCCCCCGTCCCACGCCACGGGGGCCCTCGCCACACCCCACGCCCGGACCGAGCCGCCGCCCACCCGCACAACGGCCGAGGCCGCCACCCGATGTCGGGCGGCGGCCTCGGCCGTGTCCGCTGCAGTCGCTCCGGGCCTCAGCCCCAGGACTGACCACCCGCGTTCCCCTTACGCCGCGCAAGGGCCACACCACCGATGATCACACCGAGCACGATCACCACACCCAACCCGATACCGCCGTACAGCAGCACCGCCTGCTTCCCACCCATCGGCGGGTCGGGATCCTGCCCCTTGTCCGCCCCGGCGACAACCGGCGTCTTCGACGCCTTCCCCTCCGGCATGGGGAGCGGGCCGGCGGCGGGGCCGGCGGGGATGTCCTTCGTCAGCGCCACCAGCGGCTTGATGAAGCCGTAGCCGTAGTGGGCGTCAGGGAGCTTGAGTCCGTTCTTCTCCACCGACGCCGGCAGTCCGGCGGTCTTCACCAGGCGGTTGGCGATCTGCCCCGGCGTGAGGTCCGGGAACTTCTCCCTGAGAAGCGCGGCGGACGCGGAGACGTAGGCGGAGGAAATGGAGGTACCACTGGACTTGCCGTAGCTCGAGCTGTCGCCGCCGAGGACGGGCGCATCCACTCCCGGGGCCAGGAGATCCACGGTGGAGTTGAAGTTACCGCCGTCCCAGGCCGTGCCGCTCTCGTCCACCGCGCCCACACCGATCACGCCGGGGCAGGCCGCAGGATAGTTCTTCTTGGGCAGGGCGTCGTTGCCGACCGCCGCAACCACGACCACGCCCTTCTCCACCGCGTAGTGCACCGACTCGCACATGTCCGGAACGTGTTTGGAGACACCGATGGACATGTTGACGACGTCCGCTCCGTGGTCAGCCGCGTAACGCACCGCCTCAGGAACCGCGTTGTGCTCTTCCAGCGGAAGGATCTTGGCATCCGGCGCCAGACCGCGCAGGCCCTGTTGGCCGCCTGCTCCATGTCCGTGCCCCGCGATGAGGGCCGACATGCTGGTGCCGTGCGTCCGCACATCCTCGCCCGGCAGCACCTGCGTCTGACCTTCGACACCTCCGCTGAACTTCTTCAGCGGAAGGAACTTCCCGGTGAGGTCCTGCTGTTCCAAGTGGAAGCCCGCGTCGATGACGGCCACCGTGACGCCCTTGCCCGTGGCCTGCTCATGGATGTTCGCCGCTTCAAAGGCAGTGAGCGGCCACTGACTGTTGCCGTGCTCGTCCGCAGCGGCCCACCCACCGGTGCCGAGGAAAAGCGCTCCGGTCAGCGCAGCACCAACGGTCGCGCGAAGGGTACGTGTGACCCTCATGCCTTGCTCCTCACTTGCTTCGTCCCGGGCGGCAGCCGACCGCCTGCGAAGGTGCCCCGCACCAGGCCGTGCGGGGCACCTCTGAGCACCGGCAGGTCCGCCGGAGCCGTCGTCTCCTGCTACTCGATCACGCGGGGCGCCACATTACGCTGCGAGGTCCACGTCTCTTCGTCCTCGACAAGGTAGTCGGGACGCTCCTTGCCTTCACGCTTCTTGTCTTTCTTCCCCTTGCCCGCGGCACCGCCCATGCCCGCGCCGCCCTGGGCTCCGCCGCGGCTGCGGTGCAGACCGGCGCCGCCCTGCTTCAGGCCGCCGGCCGGGCCGCCGGGCTTGCCCTTCGCGCCGCCGGGGACGCGCGGGGCGCCACTTCCCGCACCCGGTATCCCTGAACGTCCGGCACCAGGGCCGAGCCGCATGGCTCCCCCTACGCCACCGGCCATTCCCGGCATGAATCCCACAGGCACGGCCCCGCCGGAGCCGCCGCCGGTGGTGGCACCGCCGCCGCCATGACCTGATCCGAAGGTGCCGCCGGCGTTTCCGGGGGCAGGTGTCAAGGTGCCGCCCTGGACTCCGTCAAGGCCGGTGGTGGGCGACGGTCCGAGCGACTTGATGTTCCCCAAACCGTCGCGCCGGATGCCGCTGCCCGAACCATGGGGCGTCGCCGTGGTCACACGCGGGTGATCGCCTCCGATCGTCGGCATGTTGACGGGCTGATGGGGCTTGTAATCCGTGGGAGGGGTGGGCCAATCGCTCCCGGGGCCGGGGGGCTCGCCGGGGTTGAACTGGTTCTGGTGCCCGCGGTAGTTCGCGGCCAGTTCTTCCATCACGATGACCGCTTCGACCTGGCGTTCCTTACTCAACGAGAGCTTGTCACGGTTGAGTTCAAGGGCCATCTTGGCGTCCATCTTGGGGTTCGCCATGTCCTTGTGGAACTGGGAGTCGTCACCCGAAGAGTTGAACGCGCTCTCGACCTTGCCCGGATCCTTGATCTTGGCCATGGTCTTCTTGGCCTCACGCAAGCTGTGGGCGACACCGTACTCAGGCCCCATGGCCCGGCTTCCGATGAGCATGGCCTCGACGTTGCGGGCGTGGCCGTAGGTGCGGTCGATCTTCACCAGGACCTTGCCCGCCTCGCGCCGGAACGCGTCGGCGGCCGTGCCGCGCCAGTGCTGCGAAGCGTGCTCCACTGCATCGACGAATGCCTTTCGGATCCCGCCTCGGCCGTCCTGGCCCGCGAGCCGGTCGGCCGATGCCCGCCAATGGTCGCCGGACCGCTCCAGAGCCTCCGGAGAAGCACTCTCCACCATCTTCCGCAACGCGTTGATGCCGTGGTGATGGAAGTCCGAACTGGACTTCTTGACGGGCTTGTACCCGTCGAACTGCTTCATCCCCTCGGTGCGGTGCTTCTCATCGATCTGCTTCGCGTACGCCTTGTTGCCGTCGTTGTCCATCGGGCCCGGCATGATCTTCTCCCCCTGGTCATCGCCGATACAGCTGCCCTCGCCGAGGTCAGCTACTCATCGATGTCTTCGTCTCTTGCTCCTGGTCGGCGTATGCACCATGGCTGCGCTCGGCTTTCCCGCCGAAGTCCCGGATGAGGTCCTGGAGGGCGGTGATGACCTGTGTCATGTAGTTCTGCATCTCGTCGTGCGCACTGCTGATCTCATGAGCTTCGTCGAAGTCGATGCCGAACGCCGACTTGGGGATCGTCGTGCTGTATTTGATCTTCTGGTTCGGCTCGTCCATGTCGGCCTGCAGGTGCTTGAGCCGGCGCACGACTCCGTCCAGCTCGTCGAGATCGACTTGAAACTTCTCGCCCACCGTGACCACTCCCCCGTTGTCCTGCATTTCGCGCCCCGCCGAGCTTCTCTAAGGGCAGCGTAAAGAGTGTCAATACTAGGGAGTTAGGGCCCGCTCGGGCAACATCGAAAGTCCTGATGTGTCCGATTTAGTGCCAGATGGTGCCACGCTCCGTAGAGGTGTTGTTACCAAGTCGAGGCAACCTTCCGCACGGTCGGTACATCAGGGCAAGCGCACGGCGCCCCACGCCGAAGGCGCCTGCCAACTCGGCTTCTCCGGTGGCGAAGTGGGGATCTGGAGGCAGGGAGGCCGCATCCGTCGCCCCCCGTCGACACCTCGACGGCAAAGCGCGGGGCGAGGGCGGGATACTGGAAGTCCCTTCGCCTTAGTAAAGGAGCTTATTCATGAAGCTCAGCCGTTCCGTTTCGTGGTTCCTGCTCGCCTTCGGTGTGTGGTCCTGGGTGGTGTGGGTCACCTTTGCCAAGAACCTGGTCAAGGATGCCAGTGGGCTCGCCTTTGACGGGGCGGGGAATCCGACCGGGTATTTCTGGGTGCATCTCGTGTTGGCGATTACTTCTTTCCTTCTGGGAACGGCGATCGGTGTGATCGGTTTCCGTGGGGTACGGGCACATGCGCGGCTTCGGGAGAACGCATAGCGGTCCGGGACCGTTGCGGCGCGCCTTCGGATGGCGAGGGGGCGCAACCCGGCGGGCGTCCGCGTCATCCAACAGGGAGGCGACAGCGGCGGCACCGGTCCGGCCTGTCCTTCCGCCTGGTCGCCGTCTTGTGTCGAGTGACCGCGGAAGGTGATCCAGTGAGCCGGTTTGAGCGCCCCGGGGCGGACGAGGGCCGGGGCCCGGGGCGGGAGAACGTCGCGACGGCCCGTACCGGGGCAAGAATGCGCAGGGTGGCGGGCGGTGGAGCAGGGGTGGCGGGTACGTTCGCGAGCGTGTCGATGATGTTCTCCTCCTCGGTTCCCTCGCCCGCGCCTCGTGGGGCCTTCCGCAGGGGCGCCGTGTCCGCCCCCGGTGGCTCCCCGGACGGAGCCCCGGGCGGTGCGGTCCCGGGCCCCCGTACGGCGCCCGCCGCCGCGCCCCGTGTCCCTGCCCCGCGTGGGCGCCGTGCCGTCTCCGCGCTCGCCCTGTCCGCGCTGCTGGTACCGCCCGTGGTGGCCGGCGGTACCGCGTACGCCGCGGACGGTGGCGGGGAGAAGCAGCCGAAGGATCCGGCGCCACCTGCGGTGATGTCGCGGGTGGGGGGTGAGCGGCTGGGCGTGCCGGGTGTGCAGGTGCAGCTGAAGGACGGGGCGCCGAAGGTGCCGAGGGGGATCTCGGCGCGGTCGTGGATCGTGTCCGACGCGGAGTCCGGTGAGGTGCTGGCGGCGAAGAATCCGCACTGGCAGCTGCCGCCGGCCAGCACGTTGAAGATGCTGTTCGCCGATACGGTTCTGCCGAAGTTCCCCAAGGGCGAGAAGTACACGGTCAAGCCGGCGGATCTGGAGGGGATGGGCGCGGGCAGCAGCCTGGTCGGGATAAAGGAGAACCTGACGTACACCGTCCACGACCTGTGGCTGGGGGTCTTCCTGCGGTCCGGCAACGACGCGGTGCACACGCTCTCGGCGATGAACGGCGGTACGGAGGCGACGGTCGCGGAGATGCGGCAGCGGGCCAAGGACCTGAACGCCGTCGACACCCATGTGGTCACGCCGGACGGCTACGACGCGCCGGGCCAGGTCTCCAGCGCGTACGACCTGAGCCTGTTCGCGCGTGCCGGGCTGCAGAACGCCGACTTCCGGGAGTACTGCGCGACGGCGACCGCGCAGTTCCCCGGAGACAAGGGCAAGGGCGGCAAGCGGGAGACGTTCGGGATCCAGAACACCAACCGGCTGCTCACCGGCGCTCCCGGCCTCCAGCCGTACCCGGGGATCGCCGGGGTGAAGAACGGCTACACGACGCACGCCGGGAACACCCTCACCGCCGTCGCCCAGCACGGGGCGCGCAAGCTGCTGGTCACCCTCATGAATCCGTCGAAGGAGGAGCCCAACGAGTCGTACAAGGAGACCGCGGCGCTCTTCGACTGGGGTTTCGAGGCGGCGGGCAAGGTCGAGCCGGTCGGGCGGCTGGTCGGGCCGCGGAGCGAGGAGGGCGACGCGTCGGCCGCCGGGCACCACGGCGCCGCCGGCGACGACGGCAAGTCCGGGAAGGGCCAGGACCCCTCCGCGCTGGAGGCGACCGATTCGTCGGGCGGGGCGTGGACGGCGGTCGGGGTGGCCGGCGGTGCGCTGGTCGTGGTGGGGGCGGTGGCCCTCGTGGTGCGCCGTCGCCGGCCGTTGCCGGAGGCGGTACGGCGTGAGGCGCGGCGGCGCCGGTGAAGTGGGGCGGGGTCGGGATCGGGGTCAGGGCCGTCAGCTGAGGCGGGCCCGTGGGGACCGTCCCGTAGGGCGCATCCCGTAGGGCGCATCCCGTAGGGCGCATCCCGTAAGGGTTCGGCGGCCCCCTTGCGGGCCAACTACCCGCCGGGCCAGCGGATTTAACGCTTCCCCTCACCGCCCCGAGAACTTCCCCCTCCACCGTCCTCCGCCCCGCCCACCGGCCGTGCGTCGACCGGTTCGACTGGCTCGACTGGCTCGGCCGGATCGGCCGGATCGGCCGGATCGGCCGGCCCAGCCGGATCGGCGGGCTCACTCGGCTCAGCCTCCGGGTTCTGCGTGGCTGTCCACGCCGCGCAGAAGACCAGCAGCTTGGCGGTGAAGTTGATCCAGAGGAGGAGGGCGATGGGGGTGCCGAAGGCGCCGTACATGCTCTTGGAGGCGACGCCCTGGAGGTAGCCGCTGAGCAGGAGTTTCAGGAGTTCGAAGCCGATGGCGCCGATGAGGCCGGCGGTCACGACGGCGCGGCGCGGTGGGTGGACGCCGGGCAGTCGGGTCAGGACGTAGACCAGCAGCAGGAAGTCGGCCAGGACGGCGATGCAGAAGCCGGCGGCGGTCAGCAGGGCGCCGCCGGCGCCGCCCCCGCCCAGGCCCACGCTGTGGGCGGCCCGGCCGACGGCGGCGGTGGCGAAGACGGAGCAGGCGACGGAGAGCAGGGCGACGCCGCCGAGACCGATGAGGACGGCGCCGTCGCGGAGCTTGCCGAGGAAGAAGTTGGTGTCGTCGTCCGCCCTCTCCCAGACGGCGCGCAGGCAGTCGCGGAGCGCCTGGATCCAGCCGATGCCGGTGAAGAGCAGGGCGGCACCCGCGATCAGGCCGACGGTTCCGGCGTTGTCGACCAGTGCGCCCAGGTCGAGTTGGCCGGAGATGCCGGGGATCTGGGCGGCGAGCCGGGTCTCCAGGGAGTGGAGTTGGCTCTTGCTGAGGACGGTGGCGCCGATCGCGGCGCCGACGGTGATCAGCGGGAAGAGCGCGACGAAGCTGGTGAAGGTGATCGCGGCGGCCAGCCGGGTCCAGTGCACCCGCTGTATCCGGGTCCAGGCGCGCCACAGGTGAGTGGTCATCAGCCAGGTCACCGCCGGTCCGATCAGCGGCAGCCTGCTCAGCCAGTCCATGGCGTTCCCCTCGTCGCACGTCGTCGGGCCGGGTGATCCGGAACCTTAGCCTCCGCGTACCCCGGAATCCGGTGGGTACGGGTGCCGGGTCCGGTCCGTCGTACGGAGGCGGCCACCCGTTCGGGCGAGACGTGGTCGGGGCGGGCGGTTCGGAGGACTAGTAGGGATGTCACACCGTCTACGGTCGCGGCATGAACGACGCCTGTGGGAGCCCGCGGTCGCTGCTGGTGCTCGGCGGGACCTCCGAGATCGCCCTGGCCACCGCGGAGCGGCTGGCCGCCCGCCGCACCCGGACGATCTGGCTGGCCGGGCGGCCGTCACCGGGGCTGGAGGAGGCGGCGGACCGGCTGCGGACCTACGGCGCGGAGGTGCGGACCGTCGCGTTCGACGCGCTGGAGACGGGCAGTCACCGGGAGACGCTGGAGGCGGTCTTCGCCGAGGGCGAGCTGGACCTGGTGCTGCTGGCGTTCGGTGTGCTCGGGGACCAGCCGCGCGACGAACGCGACGCCCGGCACGCGGTCCGGCTCGCGCAGACCAACTACACCGGCGCCGTCTCCGCCGCCCTCATCTGCGGCCAGGAACTGCGGCTCCAGGGGGGCGGCTCGCTGGTCGTGCTCTCCTCGGCGTCGTCCGAGCGGGCCCGGCGTTCGGACTTCCTCTACGGGTCGAGCAAGGCGGGTCTCGACGCGTTCGCGCAGGGGCTCGGCGACGCGCTGCACGGGTCGGGGGTGCACGTCATGGTGGTGCGGCCGGGCCGGGTGCGGACGCGGATGACGCCGGAGCTGCCGGCGGCGCCGCTGGTGACCACGCCGGAGGAGGTCGCCGAGGCGGTCGAGGAGGGTCTGCGCCGCCGCTCGGAGGTGGTGTGGGTGCCGGGGAAGCTGCGGTATGTGATGGCGGCGCTGCGGCATGTGCCGCGGCGGACGTTCCGGCGGCTGGCGCTGTAGGCGCCGGAACGGGCCGGGAGCGCGGCTGTCCGCCCGCCACGGGCCCGGGGCGGGGGAATGATCACGGCGCCCCGCCGTCGCCGCCGTACGGCCGTTGTACGGCCCGTCAGCAGGACGGGGCCGGCGGTCGCGTGAGGTCCGCCTGGCGGGGGACGGTCGCGGTACGGGGGCCGAAGGGGTATTCGCGTTCCAGGCGCCAGACGGCGTCGGCGCCCTGTTCGTAGAGGGCGAAGCCGCCGATGGTCCAGGTGGCGCGGAAGTCGCGGAGTTCGCGCTGGGCGCGGTCCATCGCGGCGTCGTCGAGGTGGTGGGCGACGGTGACGTGCGGGTGGTACGGGAACTGCAGTTCGCGGGCACAGGGGCCGTCGGCGGCGCGGACGCGGGCCTGGAGGGCGGCGCAGCCCTCCTCGCCCTCGGCGACCTTCACGAAGACGACGGGCGACAGCGGGCGGAAGGTGTCGGTGCCCTCCAGGCGCAGCGGGAAGGGGCGGCAGCCCGCGGCGACCTCGGCGAGGTGCCGCTCCACGGCGGGCAGCGCGTCCCGGTCCACCTCGGTCGGTGGCAGCAGGGTGATGTGGGTGGGGATGCCCTGTGCGGCGGAGTCACCGAAGCCCTCGCGCTGCCTTTGGAGGTAGCTGCCGTAAGGCTCCGGGACCGCGATCGAAACGCCCAGCGTTACGGTCCCCACTGCGTTCTCCCTCCACTGTGTGCGCTGTGCCGACGGCCGCCCCGCAGGGGGCCGCACGACGGGGTGCGCCGCTTCGTCCGAGGCGTCGCACCGTGACCAGTGTGACGCGTGTGGGCACCGCGCGGCGGCGGTGCGGGCCCCGGGCAGGCGGGGCGGAGCGGCCGGCGGGGCCGCTTCGGTGGTCCGTCCGGGGGCCGCCGGGCCGGTGTCCGGCCGGCCCGGCGGGTGCCGGTCAGCGAGCGGCGGGGAGGAATCCCAGCCGGTCATAGGCGGTGGCCAGGGTCTCGGCGGCCACCGCGCGGGCCTTCTCGGCGCCCTTCGCGAGGAGTGCGTCGAGCGTCGCCGGGTCGTCGAGGTAGGCCTGCGTACGGTCCCGGAACGGTGTGACGAAGTCGACCATGACGCCCGCCAGGTCGGTCTTGAGGGCGCCGTACATCTTGCCCTCGTACTCCTTCTCCAGCTCGGGGATGCCGGTGCCGGTGAGGGTGGAGAGGATGGTGAGGAGGTTGGAGACGCCGGGCTTGGCCTCGCGGTCGAAGCGGATGACGGTGTCGGTGTCCGTCACGGCGCTCTTGATCTTCTTCGCGGTGGCCTTCGGGTCGTCGAGCAGGTCGATGATGCCCTTCGGCGAGGACGCCGACTTGCTCATCTTGATCGACGGCTCCTGAAGATCGAAGATCTTCGCGGTCTCCTTGACGATGTACGGGTTGGGGACCGTGAAGGTGTCGCCGAAGCGGGTGTTGAAGCGGTCCGCGAGGTCGCGGGTCAGCTCCAGGTGCTGGCGCTGGTCCTCACCGACCGGGACCTGGTCGGCCTGGTAGAGCAGGATGTCCGCGACCATCAGCACCGGGTAGGTGAACAGACCCACGGTGGTGCGGTCCTGGCCCTGCTTGGCGGACTTGTCCTTGAACTGCGTCATCCGGGACGCCTCACCGAAGCCGGTGACGCAGTTCATCACCCAGCCGAGCTGCGCGTGCTCGGGCACATGGCTCTGCACGAAGAGGGTGCACTTCTCGGGGTCGAGCCCGGCGGCGAGCAGCTGCGCCACGGCGACGCGGGTGTTCTGCCGCAGCGTGGCGGGGTCCTGCGGGACGGTGATCGCGTGCAGGTCGACGACCATGTAGAAGGCGTCGTGGGACTCCTGGAGCGCCACCCACTGGCGGACGGCACCGAGGTAGTTGCCGAGGTGGAACGAGCCTGCGGTGGGCTGGATGCCGGAGAGCACCCGCGGGAGATCGTGAGCCATACCGTCGATTGTCTCAGGTCCGGGAAACTCTCCCGCGCGAGGTCGGCGGCGGGCGGCGGCACCCGGGGCGCGCGGCTCCGGGCGGCGGGCGCGGGGGCGCGCCCCGGGGACCGCGGGGCGCGCCCGGGAGCGCGGCGGCGCGGGGCGCGGAAGGAGCGGGCCCGGCCCGGTGCCGGGGGCGTCCCGCCCCGGGCCCGGCCCGCCCCCGGCGCGTCGCCGGTGCGCCTCAGCGGATGACGTGCGGCAGGAACCGCGCGTACTCGTCCGTGATCGGCCCGGAGGATTCGCGGATGCCCAGACCGGCCGCCTCGTTCTCGACGACCCAGGCGCCGAGGACGGTGCGGTTGCCGTCGAAGTCCGGGAGCGGCGCCAACTGCTGGTAGCAGCAGCGGTCTTCGGGGTCGCGGGGCGCCGCCGGGGCGCCGGGCGGGTGGAGGGTGACGCCCTCGCCCTCGCGGCCCAGCAGCGGCTTGGCGGCGTAGCCGGTCGTGCCGGCCAGTTCGCGGGGGCCGTCGAGGTAGGCGGGGAGGAGGTGGGGGTGGCCCGGGTACAGCTCCCAGAGGATGGCGAGCAGCGCCTTGTTGGAGAGCAGCATCTTCCAGACCGGTTCGATCCAGAGCGTGGTGCCGGTGCCGCCGCCGTTGTCGAGGGTGTCCAGGACGTGCGGGCCGAAGGCGTCGGTGGTCAGCCACTCCCAGGGGTAGAGCTTGAAGCAGGCGCGGATGAAGCGCAGCCGCTGGTCGACGAAGCGGCCGGTCAGGCCGTCCCAGCCGATCTCCTCGACGGGGATCGCGACGGTCTCCAGGCCCGCCTGGCGCGCGGTCTCCTCCAGGTAGGCGACGGTCATCAGGTCCTCGCCCAGCTCGTCCCCGGCGGAGTGCGCGAAGTGCAGCGGGGCGCCGGGCGGCAGCAGCGGGGCCTGGCGTTTCCAGGCGTCGACGAGGCGTTCGTGGAGGGAGTTCCACTGGTCGGCGCCGGGGAAGCGCTCCTCCATCCAGAACCACTGCGGGCTCGCCGCCTCCACCAGCGAGGTCGGCGTGTCGGCGTTGTACTCCAGCATCTTCGCCGGTCCCGTGCCGTCGTAGTGCAGGTCGAACCGGCCGTAGAGGGAGGGGAGTTCGGCGCGGCGGTGCCAGGACTCGCAGATCAGCTCGGCGACGCGCGGGTCGTGGATGCCGAGGTCGGCGAGGCGGCCGTGGGTGACGAGGTGCTCGGCGGCGGCCAGGCACATCGTGTGCAGTTCCTCGACCGTCTCCTCCAGTGCCTCGACCTCGGGCAGCGTGAAGGAGTAGTACGCGCTCTCGTCCCAGTACGGGCGCAGCTCACCGTCCGGGTGGCGGGTGAGCGGGTAGATCAGCCCCTGTGCCTCGACGGTCTGCTGCCAGCCGGGGCGCGGGGTGAGGGTGTGGCGCTCCACGCTGCGTTCACCCGCCGCTGGAGCCGGAGTGGCCGGAGCCGGAGTGGCCGAAGCCGCCGCGGCTGACCGAGCCGCCCTTGCTGAACGAGCCGTCGCCCGCGTAGGAGCCGGACTTGCCGGAACCGCCGTAGTACCACTGGCCCTTGACGGGCTGCTTGCCGGTGCGGCGGTTGCCCGTGCCGTAGTGGGACGAGGTCTCGCTGCCGGAGCGGCAGAACTTGGCGTCGACGACGCGGTAGCCGCGGGCGGCGTCGTAGCTGTTGCGGTCGACGCAGCGCTTGTCGGGCTCCGAGCCACAGGCGGTCAGCGTCGCCGCGAGGACGCCCATACCGCCGAGGATCACCGTGCCCGAGCGCAGCCGCCGGTGTGCTTTTTCGGCCATCTTCCGTCTCCCCCGTGGAGCAGTTGCAGGAACATGCCAACCCTAGACGGTGGTCGCGTCGGGGTCAGGGGGCAGGGCCCGCAGCAGGGCCTCCAGGGCGCCGCCGAAGGCGTGTTCCGGGGGTCTGCCGTACGGGACGACGAGACCGTCGCGGGCGGGCATCGTACGGGCCGCCGGATCGCGGAAAGCGTGCAGGCCGTTCAGCGCCAGGCCCTGCCAACGAGCCGCCTCGATCATGGACTGCTCGGTGCCGGGCGGGAGTTCGAGGACGGCGTGGAGTCCGGCGGCGATGCCGGAGACCTCGATGTGCGGGGCGTGCTCGGCGAGGGCGGCCACGAGGCGGTCGCGGCGCCGACGGTAGCGCTGCCGCGAGCCGCGCACATGACGGTCGTACCCGCCGCCGGTCAGGAACTCCGCGAGGGTGAGCTGGTCGAGGGCGCCGGACTGCCATTCCCCGCCGCTCTTGACCGCGAGGACCGGGTCGACGAGGCGGTCGGGCAGCACCAGCCACGCCAGCCGCAGCGCCGGGGCGAGGCTCTTGCTCGCGGTGCCCAGGTAGACCACCCGGTCAGGGTCGAGGCCCTGGAGCGCGCCGACCGGCTGCCGGTCGTAGCGGAACTCGCCGTCGTAGTCGTCCTCCAGGATCCAGCCGTCGTGCGCCACGGCCCAGTCGAGGGCGGCGGCGCGGCGGTCGGGGTGGAGCGGGACGCCGGTGGGGAACTGGTGCGCCGGGGTGAGCAGCGCCGCCGACACCCCGTCGTACGAGGCGAGTTCGGCGGTGCGGGCGCCGAGGGCGTCGACGGTGAGGGGGACGGTGCGCAGTCCGGCGCGGGCGAGCACGTCGCGGTGGAGGCCGAGGCCGTAGCCCTCGGTGGCGACGGCGGGGGCGGCCGGGCCCCCGGCGACGGCGGTCAGGGCGCGGGCGACGAGGGCGAGGCCCTGCATGAATCCGGCGCAGATCACGATGCGGTCCGGGTCGGCGCGGACGCCGCGGACCCGGGCGAGGTAGTCGGCGAGGACCGCCCGCAGCTCGGGGCGGCCCTGCGGGGTGCCGTAGCCGAGCGCGTCGTTGGGGGCGGCGTTCAGCGCGCGGCGGGCGGCGGCGAGCCAGGCGGCGCGGGGGAAGGCGGAGACGTCCGGGGTGCCCGGGGTGAGGTCGAAGCGGGGCGCCGGGCGGCCGGACGGCGGGGTGCGGCGGGCGGGCGCCGGGCGGGGCGGGGTGCGGTCGGCTATCCGGGTGCCGGAGCCCTGGCGGGCGCTGAGCCAGCCCTCGGCGACGAGGTCCGCGTACGCCTCGGCGACGGTGTTGCGGGCGATGCCGAGGTCGGCGGCGAGGGTGCGGGAGGAGGGCAGGCGGGTGCCGGGGGCGAGCCGTCCGGTGCGGGCCGCCTCGCGCAGCGCCCGTATCAGACCGGCCCGCAGGCCGCCCGGTCCGGCGAGGTCCAGATGGAGGTCGCGGCCGAAGGCGTCCCAGGAAGTGGCCCAGGAATTGTCCATGGAAGTGGACCATACGCGGGTGCCACTGTGGCCGTAGATTCGGTGGCATGACGACGAACGACACCACGAAGCACGCGACCGCGCACACCCCCCGGCTGCGGATGGCGGAGCTGGCCCCCGAGTTCTACAAGTCCATGATCGCGCTGGACGCGGCGTCCCGTAAGGGCATCGACCCGGCCCTGGCCGAGCTGGTCAAGATCCGCGCCTCGCAGCTCAACCACTGCGCGTTCTGCCTGGACATGCACACCAAGGACGCCCGGAAGAACGGCGAGAGCGAGGAGCGGATCTACCTCCTCAGCGCCTGGGAGGAGGCGGCCGGATTCTTCACCGAGAAGGAGCAGGCGGCGCTGGCGCTGACCGAGGCGGTGACCGTCCTGACCGACGGTTTCGTGCCGGACGCGGTCTACGCACGGGCCGCGGCGCACTTCGAGGAGGCCGAGATCGCCCAGCTGATCTCGCTGATCATCACCATCAACGCGTGGAACCGCATCGCGGTGACCACCCGACTGGCCCCGGGCCAGGGGTGAATCCGGTGGCCCCGGCGTTGACGTCCGCCCGTCCGTGCGGAGCCCCGTGCTGACCGGCGCCGCCGCGCTGCGCGCGCTGCACCACGGGCCCGGGCTGCCGCTGGTGCTGCCGGGCCCGTGGGACGCCGCGAGCGCGAAGGTCTTCGCCGACGCCGGGTTCCCCGCGCTCGCCACGCCCAGCGCCGGGGTGGCCGCCGCCCTCGGCTACGCCGACGGCGACGTGCCGCCGGACGAGATGTTCGCCGCGATCGGCCGGATCGTCCGCGCGGTGGACGTCCCCGTCACGGCGGACGTGGAGGACGGATACGGGCTCGGCGCCCGGGAGCTGGTGGCGCGGCTGGCCGAGGCGGGGGCGGTCGGCTGCAACCTGGAGGACGGCGACCGCGCGTCCGGCGGGCTCGTCGACGCGGAGCGCCAGGCCGAGCGGCTGGCGGCGGTCCGCGCCGAGGCGGGCGACGCGCTGGTGCTCAACGCCCGGGTGGACACCTACGTCCGCGGCTCGGGCGGGGTGGCGGAGACGGTGCGGCGCGGGCGGCTCTACGCCGCGGCCGGGGCGGACTGCGTCTACCCGATCGCGGCGCCCCCGGCGGAGCTGGCGGCGCTGACCGAGGGGATCGGGCTGCCGCTCAACGCGCTGGCCGCGCCCGACGGGCCGTCGCCGGCCGAGTGGGGCGCGCTCGGCGCCGCCCGGATCACGTTCGGGCCCTGGCAGCAGCGCCGGGCGATGGCCTCGGCCGCCGCCGAGGCGCGGGAACTGCGGGGCGGGGAATGACCGGGGAATGACGAGGGCGGGGCGGTGGCATCGCTGCCGCCGCCCCGCCCTCGGGTGCCTCACTTCTTCGGCAACCACTGCTTCCAGACGTCCGGGTGCTTCTTCACCCAGCGTTCGGCCGCCTCGTCGGCGGTCAGCCCGTCCGCGGCGATCATCTCGGAGACCTCGTTCTGGTTGTCCTTCGTCCAGTGGAAGGACTTCAGGAACGCCGAGGCGGCGGTGCCGCTCTTCGCGAAGTCGGTGTTGAAGAACTTCTTCAGCGGCGTCGTCGGATAGGCGCAGTCGACGGTCGCCGGGTCCTTCGTGCCCTTCTCCGCGCACGCGTCGGTGTACTTCGGCAGCTTCACCTCGACCATCGGCACCTGGTTGAAGAGCCACTGCGGCTCGTACCAGTACGTCAGGAAGGGCTTCTTCTCCTTGGCGAACTGCTGGATCTGGGTGATCTGCGCCGCCTCGGAGCCGGCGAAGACGACCTGGTAGTCCAGCCCGAGGTTCTTCACCAGCGCCTTGTCGTTGGTGACGTAGGACGGCGAGCCGTCCATCAGCTGGCCCTTGTCGCCGCTCTCCGGGGTGCGGAGCTGCTTGGCGAACGTGTTGAGGTTCTTCCAGTCGGTGACCTCGGGGTGCTTGTCGGCCCAGTACTTGGGGACGAACCACCCGATGTGGCCGGTGACGCCGTTGCCGCCGCCGTCCGTGATCGTCTTCTTGTCCTTGACGTAGCGCTTCTCCTGGTCCGGGTGGCCCCAGTCCTCCAGGATCGCGTCGACGCGGCCCTGGCTGAGCGCGTCCCAGGCGGGGATCTCGTCCACCTGGACGGTGTCGACGTGGTACCCCAGCTCGTGTTCGAGGAGGTACTTGGCGACCGCGACGTTGGACTGCGCGCCGATCCAGGTCTGGACGGAGAGCGTCACCGACTTGGTGCCCTTGGCGGCGGCGAACGGGGACGCCTGCTTGGTCATGTCGGCCTTGCCGCAGCCGGACAGCGCGAGCAGCGCCGCCCCGGCCAGCAGCGAGGCTCCGGCCGTGGTGCCGATCCGTCGGGTACGGGACATGGTCAGGCTCCCTTCGCGGCGCGGCGCTCGGTCGGCTGGGTCACCCGGTCGAGCATCAGGCCCAGGCAGACGATGGCGACACCCGCGACGAGGCCGAGGGCCAGGTCACCGGTGGCGAGGCCGGTCACGACGTCGTAGCCGAGGGCTCCGCCGCCGACCAGGCCGCCGATGATGACGACGGCGAGGACGAGGACCACGCCCTGGTTGACGGCGAGCAGCAGCGCCGGGCGGGCCAGCGGGAGCTGGACCTGGCGCAGGATCTGCCAGCGGGTGGCGCCCAGCGAGGTCGCCGACTCCATCGCCGCCGGGTCGACCTGGCGCAGCCCCTGGGTGGTGATGCGGATGACGGCGGGCAGCGCGTAGACGACGGCCGCGGCGGCAGCCGGGGCGCGGCCCACGGCGAACAGCGCGACGACCGGGATCAGGTAGACGAACTGCGGCATGGTCTGCATGACGTCCAGGACCGGGCGCAAGATCGCCTCCAGGCGCTTGCTGCCGGCCGCGAGGATGCCGGTGCCGACGCCGATGACCAGCGTCACCACGAGCGCGGCGAGCACCTGCGACAGCGTGTTCATCGACGGCTTCCACACGCCCAGCACACCGATCGCGGCCATCGCGAGGACGGCGGTCAGCGCGGTGCGCCAGGTGCCGATCAGCCAGGCCAGCGCGGCGACGATGAGGAGCATGGCGTACCAGGGCAGCGCGGTCAGGCCGTCGCGCAGCGGGTTGAGGACCCAGTTGGTGAAGTGCGCGGCCCAGTCGGCGGTGCCGCCGACGACGGGGACACCGGAGTAGAGGTGGTCGACCATCCACTCCTTGGCGTCGTTGACGGGCCGGGCGACGGCGACGGTCGCGCCGGCCGGCCACACCGTGGAGCCGGCCAGCCGTCCGGCGGCCGCGACCACGGCGGTGCCGACGGCGACGGCCGCCCAGCCGCGCCAACCACGCAGCAGGGCGGGTCCGGCGGCGCCCCCGGCCCCGGCCTTCTCGCCCGCCGCGGCGGTGGTGCGGTCCATGACGATGGCGAGCAGCACGATCGGGAGGGCAGCGGCGAGGGCCGCACCGACGTCGACGGAGGCGAGGGCCTGGTAGACGCGGTCGCCGAGACCGGCGGCGCCGATCATCGAGGCGATCACGGCCATCGACAGCGCCATCATGATCGTCTGGTTGAGGCCGAGCAGCAGTTCCTTGCGGGCCAGCGGCAGCCGGGCGGTCAGCAGCCGCTGCCGTCCGGTGGCGCCGAGCGAGGTGACGGCCTCCAGGACACCGGCGTCCGCGCCGCGCAGCCCGAGGGCGGTGAGCCGGGCCATCGGCGGCGCCGCGTAGACGACGGTGGCCAGCAGCGCGGCGGGCACACCGATGCCGAAGACCAGCACGACCGGCAGCAGGTAGGCGAAGGCCGGCAGCACCTGCATGGTGTCCAGGACCGGGCGCAGCAGCCGGAACATCCGGTCCGACAGCCCGCCCGCCAGGCCCAGGAGCGCGCCGACGACGACCGACGCGATGACCGCGACGATCATCAGCGCCAGCGTCTGCATCGTCGGCACCCACATCCCCAGCACGCCGCTGACCAGGAAGGACAGCAGGGCGGTGGCGGCGATGCGCCAGCCGGCGACGCGCCAGGCGACGAGGGTGACGCCGGCGGTCACGCCCGTCCAGCCCAGCGCGAGCAGCACCAGGTAGACACCGCGGACGGAGAGGACCACGGCGTTGGAGAGGTGGCCGAGGAAGTAGACGAACAGCGGGTGGCTGTCGCGGTTGTCGATGATCCAGTCGCTGGCGCTGCCGAGCGGCTTGGACAGGTCGACGGTGAGCGCCTCGGGCCACACCCCGCCGGACCACTTGGCGTGCAGCAGCGGGACGAGGACCGCGGCGACGACGGCGAGCAGCACCAGCTTGGCCAGGCCCCGGCGGCGCAGCAGGGCGCGCAGCGGACCGGCGGACGGGGCGTCGGGCACGGTGGTGACGGTGGCGGCACTCATGCGCGGCCCCGTTTCACGGTGCCGGTGGACACGTTCATGGCGGCGGCGCGCTGCGCCTCGCGCCAGCGCCGCCGCAGCGCGGCACGCAGCCGCGGCAGCACCGGGGTGTGGGGGACGCGGGCGCCGCGCAGGGCGGCGCCGTGGGGGGTGGCGGGGTACATCAGGCGGCCACCTCGGTGCGGGTGCCGTCCACCCGGGCGACGACGTTCAGCAGGCAGGCGTGGTCGACGATGCCCAGGCAGCGGCCGTTCTCGGCGACGCGGACGGCGCCGCCGGAGCGGGCCACCGCCTCGATGGCGTCGGAGATGAGGGTGGTCGGCGCCAGCGCCGGCCCCTGGTCGGCCTCGTCGCCCTCGGCCGGGCGCATGGCGCGGCGGACGGTGAGGACCTGCTCGCGCGGCACGTCGCGGACGAAGTCGCGGACGTAGTCGTCGGCCGGGGAGCCGACGATCTCCTCGGGCGTGCCGAGCTGGACGATCTCGCCGTCGCGCATCAGGGCGATGCGGTCGCCGACGGTCAGCGCCTCGGCGAGGTCGTGGGTGATGAAGACCATCGTCCGGCCCTCCTCGCGGTGCAGGCGGACGACTTCCTCCTGCATGTCGCGGCGGATGAGCGGGTCGAGGGCGCTGAACGGCTCGTCGAACAGCAGGATCTCGGGGTCGACGGCGAGGGCGCGGGCCAGGCCGACGCGCTGCTGCTGGCCGCCGGAGAGCTGACCGGGGCGGCGCTTCTCCAGCCCGGCGAGGCCGACCTTCTCCACCATCTCGGCGGCCCGCTCGCGGCGTTCGGCCTTGCCGACGCCCTGGATCTCCAGGCCGTAGGCGACGTTGTCGAGGACGGTGCGGTGCGGCAGCAGACCGAAGTGCTGGAAGACCATGGCGGCGCGGCGGCGACGCAGGTCACGCAGGGTGGTGCGGTCCATGCCGAGGACGTCCTCGCCGTCCATCTCCAGGGTGCCGCCGGTCGGCTCGATGAGCCGGGTCAGACAGCGGACGAGGGTGGACTTGCCGGAGCCCGAGAGGCCCATGACGACGAAGACCTCGCCCTTGTGGACGTCGAAGGAGACGTCACGGACGGCGGGCGTGCAGCCGGTGCGCTCGCGCACCTCGGCGACGCTCAGGCCGGTGAGGGTGGCGTCGTCGGGGATGCGGTCGGCCTTGGGGCCGAAGACCTTCCAGAGGTTGCGGGCGGAGAAGACGACGTCACGGCCATCGGTGTTCTCCGCGCTCGTGGCGGGGGCGGGGACGGCCGGGGACCCGACCCCGGTGTCCGTCCCGTCGGTGGCTATGCCGGAGGCGTCGGCGGTGGTGGCAGCCATCAGGCATCACCTCCCTGGGCCGGGGCTTCCCTGAGCAGTTCGGCGGCCTTCTCCCCCACCATCAGGACGCCGATCATCGGGTTGACCGCGGGCATCGTCGGGAAGACGGAGGCGTCGGCGATCCGGACGTGCGACAGGCCGCGGATCTTCAACTCCGGGTCGACGACGGCGAGTTCGTCGTCCTTGGCGCCCATCTTGCAGGTGCCGGCGGGGTGGTAGACGGTGTGCGCGGCCTTGCGGACCAGCTCGCTGATCTCCGCGTCGTCGGTGACCTCGGGGCCGGGGAAGACCTCGCGCTTGAGCCACTTCTTGAACGGCTCGGCCTCGGCGACCTTCCGGGCCAGCTTGACGCCGTCGACCAGCGTCCTGCCGTCGTAGTCCTCGTCGTCCTCGAAGTACTTGAAGTCGAGGGCGGGCTTGGCCTCGGGGTCCGCGGAGGTGAGGTAGAGGCGGCCGCGGGCACGGGACTTGGGGATGTTCGGGGTCATCGAGACGCCGTGCTCGGGGCGCTCGTAGCCCAGTCGCTCCGGGTTGTCCGTGAACGGGATCTGGTAGAAGTGGAACATCAGGTCGGGCCCCTTGTGGTCGGGGTCCCGCTTGATGAACAGGCCCGCGTCGGAGTCCATCGCGGAGTTGCCGGGCAGCGGCCCGTTGGTCTCCCAGACGATGACCGACTCGGGGTGGTCGATGAGGTTCTCGCCGACGCCCGGCAGGTCCAGGACGCAGTCGATGCCCAGCGCCTCCAGGTCCTTCTTCGGGCCGATGCCGGAGAGCATCAGCAGCCGCGGGGTGTCCACCGCGCCGGCGCAGAGCAGCACCTCGCGCCCGGCCTCGACGAACAGCTCCTCGCCGTCCTTCGTACGGGCGTGGACGCCGGTGGCGCGGGTACCGTCCAGCTCCAGCTTGTCGACCCAGGTCTCCAGCAGCAGCGTGAGGTTGGGGCGGTCCCCGGCCTCCATGTGCGGGTGGAGGTAGGCGACGGAGGCGGAGGAGCGCTTGTTGTTCTCCGGGTGGTACGAGAGGTCGAAGAAGCCGACGCCTTCGTCGAAGGGCTGGTCGTTGAAGCCGACGACCTCGGGCACGTCCAGCGCGGTCTTGACGGCCTCGACCCAGTCGGTGGCGATGGCGTTCTGGTCCTTCTTGGCGACCCGCACGATGTTGTTGCGGAGCTTGCCGAAGTAGGGGTCCATCTTCGCGGCGCCCCAGCCGGCGGCGCCCGCGGCCTCCCACTCGTCCCAGTCGGACGGCAGCGGCTTGAAGGAGATCAGCGTGTTGTGCGAGGAGCAGCCGCCGAGGACCTTGGCGCGGCTGTGCAGGATGTGGGAGTTGCCGCGCGGCTGCTCGGTGGTGGTGTAGCCGTAGTCGAGGTCACCGCCGAGCAGGCCGAGCCAGCGGCGCAGCGTCAGCACGTCCTCGCGGTCGATGTCGGTCGGGCCGCCTTCGATGACGACGACGCTGACGTCCGGGTCCTCGGTCAGGCGGGAGGCGATCACCGATCCCGCGGTACCGCCGCCGACGATGACGTAGTCGGCCTTGACGGTGCGGGCTGCGGGGGAAGACGGGGGCATGCGGGTACTCCTTCGTGCACAGTGCCTGAGCTGCTGCGTGGGGGTGCGGTGCCGCGGAGGGGCGGGCGGCGACGCGGGCCGGGGCGGCCCCGGGCGGCCGGGGCCGGGCCCCGGCGGGGCGGCGGGCGGCCGTCAGGGACGCCGCCCGCCGTGCGGCCTGGTCAGCCGCCGAACCAGCGGACCGGCTCGGGCCGGAGGTTCTCGTAGATGTGCTTGGACTCGCGGTACTCGTCCAGACCGGACGGGCCCAGCTCACGGCCGATGCCGGACTTGCCGAAACCGCCCCACTCCGCCTGCGGGAGGTAGGGGTGGTAGTCGTTGATCCACACGGTGCCGTGGCGCAGCCGGGCGGCGACGCGGCGGGCGCGGGCGGAGTTGCCGGAGAAGACCGCGCCGGCCAGGCCGTACTCGGTGTCGTTGGCGAGCGCGACGGCCTCGTCCTCGGTGGTGAAGGTCTCGACGCTGAGGATCGGCCCGAAGGTCTCCTCGCGGACCACCTTCATCTCCCGGTGGCAGCCGTCGAGGACGGTCGGGGAGTAGAAGTAGCCGCTCGCCGGGCGGATGTCGCTGGGCTCGGGGCGGGCGCCGCCGGTGCGCAGCTGGGCGCCCTCGGCGAGCGCGGAGGCGACGTACGCCTCGACCTTGTCGAGCTGCTGCTGGGAGACGAGCGGGCCGCACTCCACACCGTCCTCGGTGCCGCGGCCGAGCTTGATCTTCTCGGCGCGGCGGGCCAGCTCGGCGACGAAGCGGTCCTTGACCGACTCCTCGATGATCAGCCGGGCGCCGGCCGAACAGACCTGGCCGCTGTGGATGAACGCGGCGTTCAGCGCCTGGTCGACGGCGGTGTCGAAGCCCTCCTCGGTGGCGCAGGCGTCGGCGAAGACCACGTTGGGGTTCTTGCCGCCCAGCTCCAGGGCGATCTTCTTGGCGCCGGAGACCGCGGCGGCGCCCGCCTTGGTGCCGCTGACCAGCCCGCCGGTGAAGGAGAAGAGGTCGACGTCCGGGTGGTCGGCGAGGCGCTGGCCGACCGGCACCCCGGCGCCGGTGACGATGTTGGCGACGCCGTTCGGCAGACCGGCCTCGGCCAGCAGCTTCACCAGGTACACCGTCGACAGCGGGGTGACCTCGCTGGGCTTGATGACGAAGGTGTTGCCGGCGGCGAGCGCCGGGGCGACCTTCCAGCTGGCCTGGAGCAGCGGGTAGTTCCACGGCGTGATCAGCGCGCAGACGCCGACCGGCTCGTGGACGACGACGCTGTGCACATCGGCGGAGCCGGCGTCGACGACGCGGCCGCCGCTCTCGTTCATGACGGTGTCGGCGAAGTAGCGGAAGGCGTTGGTGACGTCGTCGACGTCGACCCGGCCCTCCTCCAGCGTCTTGCCGGTGTCGCGGCTCTCGATGAGCGCGATCTCCTCGCGGTCCCGCTGGAGCAGGTCGGCGACGCGGCGCAGCAGCGCGGCACGCTCGGCGACCGGGGTGGCGGACCAGCGGCCGTCGTCGAAGGCGCGGCGGGCCGCGGCCACCGCCGCGTCGGTGTCCTCCGCATCGCCCTCGGCCACCAGCTGGATCACCGTGGCGTCGGCGGGATCGAGGACCTCCCGCGTGGCGCCGGATGCGGCGGCGCGCCACACCCCGTCTACGTGAATGGTCTCGCTTGCCGACACGCTGTTCTGCCTTCCGTCACCGATTTCTTCCACTGGTTCACACCAGCAACGGGGACCCCTCCCCGAAACCTCTACAGCTATGCCCAACCATTCGGGGAAAGTGGCCCGAGTCACTCAATGTGCGGCCGAATGTCCTCATACGTACCCTGAATAGCCGTACGTCCCTACGTACGCCCTTCTCGGTGCGGAGGTTCACGGATGAGCAGCAGACGCCGAACCGCGACCAGCATCACCGCCCTGACCTGCGGCGCGGCCCTTCTCGGCGGTTTCGCGGGGACCGGGGTCGCCCGGGCGCGCGACTCCGGTGGCGAAGGAGATCTGGCAGGAAAGTCCGCCGAACAGATCTCCGAGCTGGCCCGCAAGGAACTGCTGGCCGCGACCTCACTACGGCTGCGCACCAGCACCAGCGTCGACGCCACCCGCCTCGACATCACGATGAACCGCTCCGGTGACTGCACCGGCGCCATCAGCAAGGGCCGCTACGGCAAGGTCGAGCTGATCAAGCACGGCCGGCAGATCTGGCTCAAGCCGGACGACGCGTTCTGGAAGGGCCAGCTCTCCGCGGACGCCGCCGCCTCCGTCATCGCCCGCGTGAAGGGCCGCTACCTGCACGGCACCACCGACGACCCGCTCCCCGCGAGCATCGCCGCCGCCTGCGACCTGGCCGCCTTCCAGAAACAGACCGCCGGCTCCGGCAGCCCCGAATCCCCCACCCCGACCCCGCCGGGCGCCTCCCCCCAGCCGAAGCTCACCCTGAGCAAGGGCAGACCGACCGTCCAGGAGGGCACCCGCGTCCTGCCCATCCTCAAAACCCGCGGCGGCGCCCGCCAGACCCTCTACGTGGCCATCGACGGCAAACACGTCCCCCGCCGCCTCACCGCCGAGGTCGACCACCAGACCGCGACGATCCTCCTCAGCGACTACGGCGCCCACGTCTCACCGAAGACCCCGACCGCCGCCCGGAGCATGGAGATCTCCGAGGTGGAGGACCAACTGCCGGGGGCGAAGCCGCCGTCGCAGAAGACGTGACCGCGGCGCCCCCAACTCCCCTCCCTCGTAAGCAAAGAGGAACGTTTTCGCACATACGCACGTATCGCGTGCCCCCGCGTATCGTTGGAAGGGCACCGGCATGAACGACTACGGCCCCAAGAAGGCCGCCTATGCGCGGGCCGAGGTGCCGGTGCACCTGATCGCCGATCCGTACACCGTCCGCTGCCGGGTCTTCACCCACCCGCAGGACGGCGACTACAAGAGCGACCTCACCCTGGCCTACGGCGAGCCCGTCGATCTGACCGGCACGGTCGTCGGCATCACGCTCGCCACCGAGGACTTCCCCCGGGACTGACCGCGCCCGGGGCCCGGCCTCAGCTCCGGCCGCGCCGCACCGCGTACACGACGAGCCCGGCGACGATCAGGGCGATCAGGGCCAGGCCGACGACCGCCGGGGCGGCACTGCCGAAGGCCGCGGAAGCCGCGGCGAGCACCATCGGGATGGCCAGTTGGACGACCATCATCAGCACGAGCAGTCCGGCGCCGACCCGGGCGAGGAAGCCGAGGCCGGGGCGGCGCAGGTCCTGGACCTCCTCCTCCAGCCGCTCGATCTCGGCGGCCATCCGCCGGTGGCTCTCCTCCAGTGCGGCGATACGGGCGTCCGCGTCGGTACCGCCGCCGGGCCGTGCTGTGCTGGGCGCGTTCATGCCCTCACCCTATGCGGGCGGGGTGGGGCGGGGAGGGACATGGGACCGCCCCGGCAGTGGCCACGGGGGCGCCCAACGGGACCAAGAGGCAGGTTCGTTGCCGTGCGACGACCGCCCTCAGCGCTCCCCGACTCCCTGAACTCCGTTCCTTCGTACGGGAGTTGAGGGGATCAGCCACGGCCCGGGCCGCGTTCCGGGGCGGCGTCGGGCCGACGGTGCCGTTCCGCGGACGGGGTTTCCGGGTCGAGGTCGGAGGGGCGGGGGCCCTCCGGGCCGTCCGGGCCGATGCGGACCAGCCGTTCGACGCGGACCACCTTGAAGCAGCGGCCCGGGTGACCCTCCACGCGTACGTCGTTGCCGGGGCGCCGGGCCAGCCGGTCACCGGCCCGCTCGTACGCCTCCCGTTCCACGCCGGTCAGTTTGAGGGTGACGGGGGCGAGGACGCGCAGCCACATCGTGAGCGCGTCGCGGGCGTCCTGCGGGGTGTCGCAGGAGGCGGTGTGCGCCTGCCACTCGCCGCCGGTGCGCTCGGCGACCATGAACGCCGCCGGGAGCAGCACCCCGCCGGGATGGCTGACGGCCGCCCGCCGCTCGTCCCGTTCGACGTCCGGCGGCGCCGAGCCCTCCGCCCGGACGAACTGGAGCAGATCGAGTTTGAGGACACCGTCCGACATGCCCGTGCCGACCGCCGGATCGATGACGAAGCCCTTCGTCCGGCCCGGTCGGCAGGCGTCGCCGCACATCGCCGGGTCCGGGTCCGAGGGGCGCGGCGGCTCAGGCCCGTCGGGGCCCATCCGGACGAACTCCTCGCAGCGCACGACGCGGTACCGCTCCCCCAGGACGGTCAGTTCGTCGGGCCGCTCCCGCTCCAGACGGGCGGCGGCCGCCAGATAGGCGGGCGCGTGCGCCGTGCGGGCGGAGCGGCGGGCCCGCCGCCGGAACTCCGCGGCCAGCGCGTCCCGGGCGGTCTGCGGGCCGCTGCCGCCGACGCACCGCACCTCCCAGCCGCCCTGCTCCCGCTCGCGCGCGGCACAGAAGACCGGGCCGCCCGTGCCCAGGATCTCCGGGTAGCGCTCCCGCGCCCGCCACGCCTCCTCCTCGGACAGCTCCGCCACCGGGCCGTCCTGCGCGGTGACCCTGATGGTGCGGTACGCGGGGACTTCCTCACCGTCTTCCGTCATGCCCGCAGTGTGGGCAGCGGCCCGCCCGCGGGGCGCCGGGTCGGCGGACAAACCACCTGTGGGGGTGGTGCCGGTGCCCGGCCGGAAAGCGTCCGCCGTCCGTGCGCCCGTCGCCGCCCCGGCGCGTACCACGTCGGCGTGGTGCCGCCCGGCGACGGCGGGCCCGGGACGACAATCCGGGCATGGCTGACACCGAGACGAAGGCAGTGCTGAGCGGCGGACCCGCCGACTTCCCGGAGCGGATCGTGCCGATCGAGCCACCGGGACCGGAGATCAAGATCGCCTGGCGCAACGGCTACGAACACTTCCGCGCCAGCGGCCGGCACGAGGACACGGAGGAGGGGCGGCTGCCGGTCTACGAGTGGTGGGAGCGGACCGAACTCCCGGGGTGAGGGGCCGTCCGCCGGCAGCCGGGGGGCCGGGGCGACCCGGCCCCCCGCCGGGCCCGCCGGACGGCGGACGGGCCCTCAGGTGTGCGGCGCGGGCGCCTGCGGGCCGCGCCCCTCACGCATGCGGCACGAACGCGTTCAGCGCGGCGCCGAGCGTCGTCTCCTGCTGCGGCCAGTCGGTGGCGGGGCCGCGGACCAGGACCGCGAACTGCCGTCCGTCGTCGGTGCTGAACGCGCAGTCCACCACCTGCACCCGCTCGCCCAGCTGTGCGCTGTCGTACGCGTAGATCAGCTTGGCGGCGTCCGGGGAGGGCGCGCCGGGGCCGAAGTCACCGCGCTCGATCTCGGTGTAGCCGGGGTTGCCCGCCAGGTTCTTCGCGGCGGTCGCGAGGGAGTGGCGGGGCGTCTCGTCCGGCTCGCGTATCTCGAAGACCTGCACCAGCCCGCGCTCGTCCGGCGAGGTGTAGAACTCGCCGTCCGTACGGGAGTCGTGCTGCCAGTCCTCCGGTACGGCGAGGGTGAAGTCCTTCTCGGCGTTGTGGACGAGGTGGAAGCCCTCGGGCAGGCCGGTGCCGGTCGGCGTCGGCTCCGTGGGTTCCGCGGGCAGCTCCGGGTACGACGTCCGGGTGCTCGCCGCCGTGGTGGGCGTGGCGGGCTTCGCGGCGGGCGCGCCGGCCCGGCCCCACAGCAGCCAGCCGCCGCCGAAGCCGAGCCCGATGACGGCGACCGCGGCGCCCGCCGCCAGCGCGGCGGTCCGGCGCGAGGAGCGGCGCCCGGCGACCGTCGGCCGCTCGTCCCAGGCCACGCTCCCCGGGAGCGCGTCCAGCGCGGCCTGACCCGCGTACGGAGCGGGGTCCGGGGCAGCCGGCGGCGGGGCGGCGGGCGCCTCCGGGGTGGCCGCGGGCGCGGCGGCCGGGGCCGCGGGCGTCCCGGCGCCCGGGGCGTCGCCGCCCGCCGGCGCGGACGGCGACGTGGCCGGAGCCGCCGACGGGGTCCGGGCCGGGCGGGGCGGCGGCGGTCCGGTGTACGGCGCGGGCGGCGGCGCGCCGTCGTCCCACTGCTGCGTCTCGCTGTTCCAGCGGGCGGCGCCACCGCCGTGTGCGGTCATCCGCCCACCAGCGCGGCGACGGCCTCAACGGCGGCCGCCCCGGAGCCCAGCAGTCCGACGACGGAACTGGCGTCGGCGAGCGCGGCCCGCAGCCGGGCCAGGCGCCCGGGGCTCGCCGCGCCCTGTGCCGCGATCTCCGTCTCGGTGTCGTCCAACTGCCCGCCCAACTCTTCGACCTGCGGGGTCGCCACCATGCGGGCGAGGTCCTGACGCAGTTCCCGGACGGCGCGCAGCAGTTCCTCGTGCGCCGGGTCGATGGCCGGGCCCGCGCCGCCGCTGTTCTGGATGACGGTGTTGTGGTCTCCGACGGAGATGACCCCACTGTTTGTGCCGATCCGGATGTTCCTGCCCTGGCCGTCAGCGGTTGCCACGTGTGGCTCCTTCCGTGGGCGCGCCACCGCGCCGGTCGTTGTGGGTGACGGTGTTGTGGTCGCCGATGCCCACCGCGCCCTGGGCGGACTCGATGTAGACGCCGCCCTCGGCGACGTTGACCACGCGCTGTTCGAACTCCTCGGTGACGTACCCGGCCTCCCGCAGCGCGGTGGTCACCCCGGCGGTGACCCGCTGCTGGACGGTCTTGAGGTACCGGGCGGCGTCCATGCCCTGGAAGAGCGACGCGTCACCGTACGAACCCAGCTCCCGGACCGCGAGGCCGGGGCCCTCGGGCAGCGCGGCCGCATGGCCGCCGGTGGCCAGCCGCCACACGGAGCGCAGCCCCCGCGCGAGGGTGGCGACCGCACGCCCCCCGGCGCGCGGGGTGTCGACCAGCGCCCGGAGCCCCCGGACGACCGGGTGGAGGTGCGCCTCCTGGTGGGCGAAGCGGTCGGCGTCCTGGAACTGCTGCCGCACCGGCCACAGCACATGCGGCGCGACCTCCAGCATCAGCATGCCGCCCTGGGTGTGGACCCGCACGAAGACCGTGGTCACCACGCCCTCGTGCCAGCCGCCGATCCGTATGCGCAGGAAGTGCCGACGGGTCTCGCCGCCCTCCTCGACCGCCTCGGCGCGGTGCCGAGCCAGCTCCACGGGGGCGTACGGGGCCGCGGCGCGCGCCGGGATGCCGTCCGCCGGGAGGAAGACGCACTCGTCGGTCTCCAGCTCCCGCAGCCGGTCCCGGACCACGGCCCTGGCCTGCGGTGTGCGGTGCGCCGAGGGCACCCGGAGCGCCTCGACCAGCGGGACGATGCGCTCCAGGAACGCGGCGTTGTCGAGCGGCCGGACCTCGGTGTCCTTACGGGGCCGCAACTCCACCGAGAGCGACCAGGTGCCGTACGCCTCCCCGGCGCCGCGGAACGGGTCACCGGGCCGGTACATCACCAGCTGACCGTGCTGTTCGGTACGGATCCGCTCGCGCAGCCGCTGGAAGCGTTCGCCGGTGTGCGCCTCGGCCGGGTCGCGGTGCAGGTCCGGGAAGCGGGGGCGGGACAGCTCCTCCTGGAGGACGCGGGCGGTCCGGCGGCGCTGGAGGGCGACGAGCGCGGTGACCGCGATCGGCAGCACCAGCGTGACCCATGCGTGGAAGAGGTTCGGGCCCGAGGAGGAACTGCCGTCGAAGGCGCCGGAGTCGGTCCAGCCGCTCGCCTCGGCGCCCTCGGCCCCGAAGCTGGAGTAGCTGCTGCCGGACGACCACGGCAGCAGCCATTCCACCAGGGACGCGGTCGCGCCGAACGCCGCGACCACCAGGAACACCACGATCACGGCCGCGCACATCCGTCCGTACCAGCGGAGCAGGAAGGCGGCGCCGGCCGCCAGCCAGTACGGCAGCGGCAGCCGCCGGACCAACCGGGCGAGGCCGAGGAAGATCACGGGCCAGGCGTAGAGCATGGTCATCCCGTACGAGAGCGGGAGGGAGACGATCCACAGGCCCAGGAGGGCGGCGGCAAAGCCCAGTTCCATGCGGCGGGCGCGGAGCGCGTGGGCGAGGACGCGGGCCGCGTCGATGCCCAGGGACGGCGCCGCGAACCGCTCCTCGTGGACGTACAGCTCCTCGATGACGGCGTCGCGGTAGGCGCCGTCGAGGTAGGTGCCGGCGCACAGCAGGCGGGTGGCCTCGCTGGCGGCGGGCGGGACGGAGGCGGGTGGCGGCGCCCCCGGGGGCGGAGGCGGCGCGGCCGGCCCCTTGTCGAAGGATGTCCGGTCACTGCTGTCGCCCGGCTGGGCAGGCACGTTCGTCTGACTCACCGCTCTTCCCCCCAAGCGCGGTCCGGAGCCGAGGCCCGGGCCCTGGACAGCCCCTCCGCCGCGCGGTCTACGGAGCGGCAGCATAGGGGAGGTGGCTCGTTCCCGGCCAGCGTGTTCACCGGGCGCGGACGGCGCAACGGCCGGGCCCGCGCGATCCCTTGGGACCGCGCGGGCCCGTGGCCGTGCGCCGGGTGCGTACGCCGGGGCGGTCGGCCGCCGGCGGCGCGGATCAGAGCAGGCCGAGACCGCGGACGGCGTCGCGCTCCTCCGACAGCTCCTTGACGGAGGCGTCGATGCGCTCGCGGGAGAAGTCGTTGATCTCCAGGCCCTGGACGATCTCGTACGCGCCGTCCTTGGTGGTGACGGGGAACGACGAGATGAGGCCCTCGGGGACGCCGTAGGAGCCGTCCGAGGGGATACCCATGGAGGTCCAGTCGCCGTCGGCGGTGCCGTTGACCCAGGTGTGGACGTGGTCGATGGCGGCGTTGGCGGCGGAGGCGGCGGAGGACGCGCCGCGGGCCTCGATGATCGCCGCACCGCGCTTGGCGACGGTCGGGATGAACTCGTCGGCCAGCCACGCCTGGTCGTTCACGGCCTCGGCGGCGTTCTTGCCGGCCACCTCGGCGTGGAAGATGTCGGGGTACTGGGTGGCGGAGTGGTTGCCCCAGATCGTGAGCTTGCGGATCTCGGAGACCGGGGCGCCGGTCTTCTTCGAGAGCTGCGAGAGCGCACGGTTGTGGTCGAGGCGGGTCATCGCGGTGAAGCGCTCCCGCGGCACGTCCGGCGCGGCGGCCTGGGCGATGAGGGCGTTGGTGTTGGCCGGGTTGCCGACGACGAGGACCTTGATGTCGTCCGCGGCGTGGTCGTTGATGGCCTTGCCCTGCGGCTTGAAGATGCCGCCGTTGGCCTCCAGCAGGTCGCCGCGCTCCATGCCCTTGGTACGGGGGCGGGCGCCGACGAGGAGGGCGACGTTGGCGCCGTCGAAGGCGACGTTCGGGTCGTCCGAGATGTCGATGCCCCGGAGCAGCGGGAAGGCACAGTCGTCCAGCTCCATGGCGGTGCCCTCGGCGGCCTTCAGGCCCTGGGGGATCTCCAGGAGGCGCAGCTTGACCGGCACGTCCGCGCCGAGCAGGTGACCGGAGGCGATGCGGAAGAGGAGGGCGTAACCGATCTGGCCGGCGGCGCCGGTGACGGTGACATTGACGGGAGTGCGGGTCATGGCGATCTCCTGCGCGATGTGTTCCGGGGGCAAGCCCCGGTCCACCTTGGGTGGCGGTGGGTGTCTGCCCGTTTTCGGGTCTCATCGACGACTCTCGACGAGTCTCTTGGTATCGAGAGACCTGTCCGCCAGGCTATCGGACCCCGCCCCGGCCCCGACGACGGGCCGGTGTGGCGCGGCTCACCGGGGCCGCCGGGGCCGGCCTCGGCGGCGTTCCCCGTGAGGGCGGCGAGGGGGCTCCGGGGCGTCCCGTGCGGGCTGCCCGTAGGGGGCGGCGCGGGGCGCGTGGTGCCTTGTGTGCCGCGCCCCGGCCGTACGACGCGGCGGCCGCCCGCTGGTGGAGGGGCGCGGGCAGCCGCCGGGTCGGACACACCCGTGGGGGGTTGCTGTCCGCCTGCCCTGGATGGGCGGTGACATGCCCCGCGGTACGCGCCACCAGGGGCCCGTCGGCGATTACCGGCCAGTTCACCGGGCGCCCGCCCCGCCCCCGCTCACGGCCGCGCACCGCCGGTACCTGGGGGACCGTCACGGAGCCGCGGGTTCCTGGTGTGTTGCCAGGGGTGCGTGGGTCGGCTGGGATACGGCGGCCTCCGGCGGCGCCGGGTGCGCACCGTACGGCGGCGGGTATCGGCGGGCGCCCCGTGAGGCGTGTCGCGCGGGAACGCCGTACGGGGTGGGCCCTGGGAGGGCGGGCGCCCCGTACGGCGAACCCGGAGCGAGACGTACGGGCGCGTCGGTGCGCCCCTGGGGGACGAGCCCCCGCCCCCCTACGCCCCGGCCCCCGGCGACCCCACCGGCACCGGTGTGGCGAGCGGCTGTGCGCATCCCTGGGCGCCCCGGGCGGTGGTGCCGCACGCGGTGGCCGTCCCGGGGGTGCCCGGGACCGTGACCATCGGGGTGGTGGCGCCGCCGCCGCGCCCCGTGGTGGCGCGGGCGCTGTGGCCGTGCGCGCTGACGCTGACCTGGCTACCGGGGTCGGCGCCCACCATCCAGGCCCAGGCGGCCCGGCAGTCCGCGCTGTAGCGGACCTCGATCAGGACGTCGCCCGCCGTGCCCCGGGCGGTGGTGACCGCCTTCGCCGCGCAGCCGGCCGTCTCCGGGTCGCGCCCCATGCAGCCGTCGGCCGTGCACCGGACGCCCGGTGGCGGGGCGGGGCGGGCGCTCCGCCCCGCCGACCGCGCGGACGCGGACGTCCGGGGCGCCGCGTCGCTGCTGCCGGGCCGGGCCAGCAGTACCGCGGCGGCCACCAGCAGCAGCGCACCGCCCGCGCCCGCCGCCAGCACGGCCCGGCGACGGCGGCCGGACCGCGCGCCGTCGCCGGGCGTCCCGGGCGGACCGTCGCCGCGCTCCGCCCGGTGCGCCCAGGCCGCGGCGGCGCCGTCCCCCATGGCGGTCAGGTGCGCGGCGGACACTCCGGCGGCCCGGGCGAGCGCGGCGACCGCGGCGCGCGGCGGCGGCTGCCGTCCGTCGAGATAGCGCACCCAGTCCGCGCGGGGCGTGCCGGTCCGCTCCGCGACGTCGGACACGCTCAGCCCGCCGCGGTCCACCACCCCGCGCAACTGCCGGACGAACTCCCTGATCTCCGGCTCCAGTTCCTCCGGAAGCGCCCGCCAGCGCGGCATGCCTTCCCCTCTCCCCCGTACGCTGCGTCGCGCCGTACGGTCGCCGTCCGTCCCCGGGCCGCCCACCGGCACCGGCCACCCATCAGATCCCCCGGCCCCATCGAACCAGGCGCCCCCGCTCGCCACGCACGCCCCCGGCGCGCACGGCCCCCGCGTGCGCCGCTCCCCTGCGGGATCCTGAGGGATCGGGCCGCTCCCCAACTCGGCTGCGGGGCACGCCGTTTCGGGCCCTTACGGGTTCCGTCCCCGGCTCCGGACGGCTGCGGGCCGGCCGCGCCCGCCACGACCGGCACCGGGACCGCGCCGGTCCCGCCGAGGGGTCCGGCGCCGCACCGGACGCGGCGCCGGACCCCTCTCCTGACGCACCGCCGGACGGCGCGCCGCAGGCGCCTCCCGCCGGTACGCCGTCCTCGGGCGCCGCCCCGCTCCGGCGCGCCCGTCGGCCGCCGTCCGGTGCGGAGGGCGGCCCCTGGCTCACCGGCGCAACGCCCCCCAGGTGTCCGGTCCGACGACGCCGTCCGGGGTCAGCCCCGACGCCCGCTGGAAGGCGCGGGCCGCCCGCTTGGTCCGCGGGCCGTAGACGCCGTCGGTGGCGCCCGGTTCGTAGCCGCGGTGGCGCAGCAGGCACTGCGCCTCGACGACCTCCCAGCCGGTGCTGCCGACATCCAGCAGCCGGACCTCGGTACGGCTGTGCCCGGCGTGCAGGAAGCCGCCGCTGCGGGTCACCGCGCAGCCGCGCTCCTGGCCGCGGCGGACGGTGAACACGCCCTGAGCCACATCGGCCGGCTCCGGGCCCAGCCAGGGGCGGCCCGCCAGCAGCCCGGCGACGAACGTGGCCAGCACCACGCCGCCCAGCACCCCGACCACCTTGGGCCGGACGCCGCCGTCGCCGCCGTCCACCCCGCCGTGGACCGGCTGCGGCGCCCCGGGGCGGGGCAGTTGGGCGGGCACCCTGGGGCGGTCCGGCGCCCCGTGGCGGGCGACCGGCCGGGCACGCCGCTCCTCCCACGCCTCGGCGGCCGCCCGCCACAGGACCAACAGCCCGGCGGGATCGGCCCCGCACACCCGGGCCAGCGCCTCGACGGCACCACGCGGCGGCAGCTGCTCGGCGCCGAGGTAGCTCTCCCAGGACGCGCGGCTGTACGGGGTGCGCGCCGCGAGCGCGGTGAGGCTCAGCCCGCTGCGGTCCTTGAGCGTCCTCAGGCGTACCGCGAGTTGTCGCACCCGATGGTCCGGAGGGACGGGCAGTTCCTGCCAACGCGCCATGTTCACCCCACAGGCATGCGGTGTCTCCCGGCAAGGAGGCGCCTCCATCTGCCTACAAATACCAAGATTTCCATGCCGGGTGAGCGGCGGAAACGGGGGTGGTGAGGGCCTTCCCGGCGCGTTCGGGGCCCCACGCGCCCGCGCTCCGCGCTCCCTCCCCCGGCCCGCGCCCGCACCTCCCGCGGGCCCGCGCAGCAAAACGGCGGGGCGCCCTTCCCGAGGGAAGAACGCCCCGCCGAGCGCGGCACGGCAACGCCACAGCTCCGCACGGCCGGCCCGGAGGCCGGCCCCGCCTACCGCACCGTCAGATGGACCAGATCGTCGAGGAACGGCAGATGGAGCCACGGCTTGGGCTGCACCATCAGGGCCAGGATCACGATCACGAAGCCCAGGACGCCGTAGGTCAGCATGTCCGTGAAGCGTGAGCGGACCGCCAGCATCCCGACCTCGGGCAGCGCCCAGCGCAGTGCGGCGCCGCCCAGCAGGGCCAGCCCGATCACGATCGCGCCGAGCCGGAACACGTCCACCGCGACCAGCAGCAGCCCGAGGCCGACGCCGCCCATGACCGAGAGCAGCGGCCACTGGCGGGCCGGTGCCGGGGAGCCGCCCGGTGCCGCCCGGCCGCCGCCCTGCGGGCGTGCGGTGTCCCTCGTCAGCTGCGGGAAGCGGCGCGTCAGGCGCCGGGGCCCGGACGCGCCGTCCGGATGTGCTGCATCGCCCATGGCCGCCTGTGCCTCCGTGTTCATCGTCGTGCCGTCTTCATCGTCGTGCGGTCCTCGGTCGTGGGTGTCAGCCGGCCGCGCGCTCGGCCGCCTCGACGACGTTGACCAGCAGCTGCGCGCGGGTCATCGGGCCGACGCCGCCCGGGTTCGGGGCGACCCAGCCGGCGACCTCGGCGACGCCGGGGTGCACATCGCCGACGATCTTGCCGTTCTCGTCCCGGCTGACGCCGACGTCGAGGACGGCCGCGCCCGGCTTGACGTCCTCGGGCTTGACCAGGTGCGGCACACCGGCGGCGGCGACGATGATGTCCGCCTGCTTGAGGTGCGCGGACAGGTCACGGGTGCCGGTGTGGCACTGCGTGACCGTGGCGTTCTCCGACTTGCGGGTCAGCACCAGCGGCATCGGGCGCCCGATGGTGATGCCGCGGCCGACCACGACGACGTGCGCGCCGTTGATCTGCACGCCGTGGCGGCGCAGCAGCTCCACGATGCCGTACGGGGTGCAGGGCAGCGGGCCGGTCTCGCCGAGGACGAGCTTGCCCAGGCTCATCGGGTGCAGGCCGTCGGCGTCCTTGGCCGGGTCCATCAGCGCGAGGATGCGGTTGGTGTCGATGCCCTTGGGGAGCGGCAGCTGGACGATGTAGCCGGTGCACTCGGGGTTGTCGTTGAGCTCCTGGACGACCGCCTCGATCTCCTCCTGCGTGGCCGTCTCCGGCAGCTCGCGCTGGAGGGAGGCGATGCCGACCTGCGCGCAGTCGCGGTGCTTGCCGTTGACGTACCAGCGGCTGCCGGGGTCGTCGCCGACCAGGACGGTGCCGAGGCCGGGCTGCACGCCCTTGGCCTTCAGCGCTTCCACCCGCGCGGACAGTTCGGACTTGATCGCGGCGGCGGTGGCCTTGCCATCGAGAATCTGGGCGCTCATACCCCCATCCTCCCGGATGGAGGCGGTCGCGTTCCAATCAGGGCCCGCCGCTCCCGGTCGGTGCGGGCCGATGCCCGAAAAACGGAATTTGATCATTGCACTTGCACAACACCTTCCCTCCGCGACTGGACAACGTTCATCGACAGCTAGAAGGATTGTCGGCCAGTGCCGCAGGCACCATCGGGGGCAAGCCAAGTGAAACAACCTGTATTCCTCCGAGGTCGCACCGCGTCCCCCACTGACCCAACGGAGGAAAACACCACATGAGCTTCGGCGACCCGAACAACCCGTACGGCCAGCAGCAGCCCCCGCAGGCCCCGTACGGCCAGCAGCCGCCGGTCCCGCCGCAGGGCGGCCAGCCCGGTTACGGCTACCCGCAGCAGCCCGCCGCTCCCCAGCAGCAGCCCTACGGCTACCCGCAGCAGCAGGCCGCGCCGCAGCCGGGCTACGGCTACCCGCAGCAGGGCGGCTACCCCGGCCAGCCCGGGATGCCCGGCATGCCCACGGGCTACGCGAGCTGGGGCGCCCGCGTCGGCGCGTACCTGATCGACGGCCTGATCGTCTGCGTCGTGCCGTTCGTGCTCTACATCATCGCGATCATCGTCGCCGCCTCGTCCGCCAGTTCGGTCCAGTCGGACATCAGCAGCTGTGCGCCGGGCGACACCCAGTGCGCCGACGACGCCATCAACTCCGCCTCCACCGGCATGCCGATCTTCGCGATCCTGCTGATCGTCCTGGCGATCCTGGCCGGGGCCGCCGGTGGCATCTTCCTGATCGCCAAGGAAGGCAGCACCGGTCAGACGCCCGGCAAGAAGGCGCTGAACATCAGGCTCGTCAGCGAGGCGACCGGCCAGCCGCTGGGCTTCGGCATGGCCTTCCTCCGGAAGATCTGCCACGCCCTGGACAGCATGCTGTGCAGCCTGGGCTACCTGTGGCCGCTCTGGGACGAGAAGTCCCAGACCTTCGCCGACAAGATCGTCAGCTCGGTCGTCGTCAAGACCCAGTGAGCGGGTGCGGGGCCGCTCCCCGCGTCGCCCCGAAGGCCCTCGCCGCCCCGCGGACGGGGGCCTTCGCAGCGCCATGCGGCCCGGCCCCCGCGCCCCGGACCATCCGGCCACCCCGCCTGAAGGACAGCGCTCGTGAGTTACCCGAACCAGAACCCCTACAGCCAGCCGCCCGCCTCCCAGCCGGGCTACGGCTTCCCCCAGCAGCAGCCCGCCCCGTACGGGCCCTACCCGGGCGGCGGGATGCCGCCGGGCGGGATACCGGGTCCGCCCACCGGGATGCCCGGCGGGCTGAAGGCCGCCCGGGTCCTGCTGTTCGTGCTCACCGGGCTGAACCTCATCGGCCTGCTCCTGGCGGTGACCGGCCTCGGCGCGGCCAACAAGGCATCGCACCGGGCCGTCAAGGAGGACGACCTCCTCGCCGCCAACATCGGCAAGGGCCTGGCGATCGCCCTGATCGTGTTCATCGCGATCTTCACCGTGCTGGCCGTCGTGCTGGCGCTCCAGTTCACGAGCGGCGGCAACGGCGTCCGGGTCGGTGTCACCGTCTTCGGTGCGGCGACACTGATCGTCAGCTTCCTCGTCTTCCCGTTCGGCCTGGCCCACACCGTGATGGCCATCATGGTCATCGCCTTCAGCTCGAAGGCGGAAGCCAGGGCGTGGTTCAACCGGCCGCGGTACTGACCCGGCACCGCTCCCCGCAGGCCCCCTCCCACCGGTACGGGAGGGGGCCTGCGGGCTGTCCGGCTCGACAACGCCGGCTCCGGCCGGGGCCGGACGTGCGCGGGCCGCGCATCCCACGGGGGATGCGCGGCCCGTACCGGTCCCGGATCAGTGGAAGAAGTGCCGCGTCCCGGTGAAGTACATCGTCACGCCCGCCTTCTCGGCGGCCGCGACGACCAGCTCGTCGCGGATCGAACCGCCGGGCTGCGCCACGGCCTTGACGCCCGCCTCGGCCAGCACCTCGAACCCGTCGGGGAAGGGGAAGAAGGCGTCGGAGGAGGCGTACGCGCCGCGCGCCCGCTCCTCGCCGGCGCGCTGCACGGCGAGCTTGGCGGAGTCGACGCGGTTGACCTGGCCCATGCCGACGCCGACGGTGGCGCCGTCCTTGGCGAGCAGGATCGCGTTGGACTTCACCGCCCGGCCGGCGCGCCAGGCGAAGGCCAGCTCGGCCAGCTCGGCCTCGGACAGCGCCGCGCCGGCGGCCAGCGTCCAGGTGGCCGGGTCGTCGCCGTCGGCCTGGAGGCGGTCGGTGACCTGGAGGAGCGCGCCGCCGTCGATCGGCTTGACCTCGACGGGCGCCGCCGGGGCGCCGGGCACCCGCAGCACCCGGATGTTCTTCTTCCTGGTGAGCGCCTCCAGCGCCCCGTCCTCGTAGCCGGGCGCCACGATGACCTCGGTGAAGATCTCCGCGACCTGCTCGGCCATCGCCTTGCTGACCGGGCGGTTGACGGCGATGACGCCGCCGAAGGCGGAGAGCGGGTCGCACTCGTGGGCCTTGCGGTGCGCCTCGGCGACGTCCGCGCCGACCGCGATGCCGCAGGGGTTGGCGTGCTTGATGATCGCCACGCACGGCGCCTCGTGGTCGTACGCGGCACGGCGCGCGGCATCCGTGTCGGTGAAGTTGTTGTACGACATCTCCTTGCCGTGCAGCTGCTCGGCGTCGGCGAGGCCGCCCGGCGCGGCCGGGTCGAGGTAGAGCGCGGCGCCCTGGTGCGGGTTCTCGCCGTAGCGCAGGACGTTCTTGCGCTCCAGGGCCGAGCCGAGGAAGTCGGGGAAGCCGGAGTCGTCGGCGGCGGCGTAGTCGGCGGCGAACCAGGAGGCGACGGCCACGTCGTAGGCGGCGGTGTGCTGGAACGCCTCGGCGGCGAGCCGCTTGCGGGCGGTGAGGTCGAACCCGCCCTCGGCGGCGGCCGTCAGGACCTCGCCGTAGCGGGCGGGGTTGACGACGACGGCGACCGACGGGTGGTTCTTGGCGGCGGCGCGGACCATCGAGGGGCCGCCGATGTCGATCTGCTCGACGCACTCGTCGGGGGTGGCGCCGGAGGCGACGGTCTCCCGGAACGGGTAGAGGTTGACGATCACCAGGTCGAACGGCTCGACGCCGAGGTCGGCCAGCTGCTTCTGGTGCTCGGTCAGCCGCAGGTCGGCGAGGATGCCCGCGTGCACCTTGGGGTGCAGCGTCTTGACCCGGCCGTCCAGGCACTCGGGGAAGCCGGTCAGCTCCTCGACCTTGGTGACCGGCACCCCGGCGGCGGCGATCCTCCCGGCGGTCGAGCCGGTCGACACCAGCTGGACACCGGCCGCGTGCAGCCCCTGCGCCAGCTCCTCCAGGCCGGACTTGTCGTAGACGCTGACCAGAGCCCGGCGGATCGGTCGCTTGCTGTCTTCGGCGGTGGCGGTCAAGAGATACGTACCTTTCGTCCCTCAATGCGGTAGCCGTGACGGGCCAGACGCCCCACGACCTCGACGAGCAGAGTGCGCTCGACTTCCTTGATGCGCTCGTGCAGCGCGGCTTCGTCGTCCTCGCTACGGACCTCCACCACGCCCTGCGCGATGATCGGCCCGGTGTCGACGCCTTCGTCGACGAAGTGGACGGTGCACCCGGTGACCTTCGCGCCGTACGCGAGTGCGTCGCGGACGCCGTGGGCCCCGGGAAAACTGGGCAGCAGGGCGGGGTGGGTGTTGACCACCCGGCCGCCGAAGCGGGCCAGGAACTCCGGGCCGAGGATCTTCATGAACCCGGCGGAGACGATCAGGTCCGGCGCGTACGCGGCGGTGGCGGCGGTGAGCGCGGCGTCCCACTCGGCGCGGGAGGCGTGGTCGCGGACCTTGCAGACGAAGGTCGGCAGCCCGGCGCGCCCGGCGCGCTCCAGACCGGCGATGGCCTCACGGTCGGCGCCGACGGCGACGATCTGCGCGCCGTACGCGGCGGGTCCGGCCTCCTCGATGGCGTCCAGCAGCGCCTGGAGATTGGTGCCGGAGCCGGAGACGAGAACGACGAGCCGGGCCGGGGACGCCGGGGCGTCCGGGCGGCGCGGGGGGAGAAGGGGATCCACGATGGGGGTCTTTCTCGCGTGGTGCTGCTGCGGTGCGGTGGGCGTGCGGTGCTGCGGGCCGGTGCCCGCACCGCCGCCCGACGGCTCGTCCGGCGTTTGTGCGGTCGTACGAAGCCATGGGTCGCGTGAATACGGGGAACCCTACGAAGGCGCCGACCGTCAGCAACGATACCGGCACACCGTGCGGCCCCCACGGGACGGGGGCGGGCACGGGAGGTAGCGTCAGGCGCAGGAACGCACGCAGTTCGTGGTGCTCGTCCCCCCGGCCCCGGGCCGGAAGGGCGGCCGAGACAAAGGGAAGACTCACTCCAGATGCCGGACCGACGCCGCCGCGCGGCCCCCCTCCTCCCGCTGGCCGCGACGTCCCCCGGGGCGGCCCGCCTGCCGGGAGAGGGCGTCCTCTCCTCCGCCGCCGTTGCCTCCTCCGCTCCCCTCCCCCTGCGATTCCCGGCCGCCTCCGCCCCCGGTCTCGCGCTGCGGTCGGGAGAGCCCGGGGGGTCCGGATCAGGTACGGGGCCGGGGTCAGGCTCGGGTGCCGACGACGGCTCCGGTGCGGGCGCGGGCTCCGGTACGGAATCGGACTCCGGCTCCGGCTCCGGCCAGGAGGAGCGCAACCCCTTCGCACCGCCGCCCGAGGGCGCTCCGGACCAGGAGTGGCGGCCGCGCCGACGGGCCGGGCAGGACGGCTCCCAGGGCTCGCAGCCCGAGGGCGGTCAGGGCGAGGACACCCCGCCGACCTGGGGCAGCCAGTGGAGCAGCCGGCAGCCGGGGCGGCAGAGCGGCGGCTTCGGCAACCGCCCCGGGCGCCCCACCGGCCAGGGCGGTCCCGAGGGACGCCCCGGCGGGCTGCGCTGGGACCCGACCGACCCGGCGCAGCGGCGCGCCCGCTACGCACTGCTCGCCGGTATGTGGGCGTTCTTCTTCGCCCTCTTCAGCCTTCCGGAGGTGGCGCTGCTGCTCGGTGCGCTCGCCCTCTACTGGGGAATCAGCTCGCTGCGCGCCAAGCCGCGCGCCGCGAAGCCGTCCGCCGCGGCGACGACGGCGGCCATGGAGGGCCGCCCGGCGCCGTCCGCCGCCCCCGCCGGTACCGGCCCGGCCGCACCGGTCCCCGGCCGGCGGCCGCAGACCACGGCGGCGATCAGCGGTGTGGTCGCGGCGTCCTTGGCCCTGCTGATGGTGGCGGCGACGTTCTTCGTGAAGCTCGCCTACCGCGACTACTTCACCTGCGTCGACGACGCCCTGACCCGCGCCTCCGCCAAGTCCTGCGAGAAGCTGCTCCCCAAGGAGTTCCGCCCGCTGCTGGGCTCCCAGGAGGAGTGACCGCCGCGCGGTGACCTGCTCGCCCCGGTGACCCGGGAGCGTGCCGAGCCCCCTGAGGCGGCCGGATCCCCGGTCGCCTCAGGGGGCTCGCCGGTGCTCCGCCGCCGGGGCGACCGGTACCCCGGCGGTCGCGGGGCCCTCCGCCGGACCGTTCTCCCCGGCGCGGTCCGCCGGCTGCCCGTCCGAGCAGACCCGTGGCTCCGCCCACCGCGCCGACCGGCTGTCCGCCTCGTGCCAGGGGTCGAACCTGTTGAGGAGGATGTCGAGCCCGTAGGAGTCGTCTGCGGGAGCCCGGTCACGGGCCTGGCGCCCGGCACCCGCCCTCGCCGCCCCGGCCGCCTTACGGTCGGCCCGCGCCGCCTTACGGTCGGCCTTGGCCGCCTTGCGCTCCGCCCGCGCGGACTTCCGGTCCGGCGCCGCGACGGACTTCCGGTCCGGCTCGGCGGCCCTCCGCCCCGGCGTGACGGTCGCGAGCCCCGGCGGCGGCGCCGCGGCCTCCGGCTCGGCGGCCTCGCGCTCCGCGCGCCGGGCCTTCCGTGCCGGGCGGCGCTCCGCCCCGTCCCGCGCCCGGCCCCGCTTCCGCCGGGCGTGCAGTCGGCAGGCGCGCAGCAGGAGGGCGACGGGGAGACCGGTCAGGGCGGTCCAGGCGGTGGCGGCGAGACCGGTGAGCCACCAGGACGGGCCGAAGAGCGCGAGGCTCCCGGTGCCCAGGGCGCCGCCCGCCAGCGCGGCCAGTGCCGCCGTGAGAGCGCCGCACGCCCCGGCCGCGAGGACGGCCACGCCCAGGGTGGTCCGGCGCCGCCAGGGGCGCCCGGCGTCCGGGCGCACCGCGGCGTGGGCCACGTACCGGCCGAGCAGCACCCCCGCGAGGACCGGACCGGCGGCGACGGACCAGGTCAGCGGGGTGCCGGGGCCGGGTGCGGGGAGGGCGGCGAGGAGCGGGAAGTGCGGGAGGACGGCCGGTGCCGTGGTGCCCAGCGGGGCGGCGAGGGTGCCCGCGCCCGCGGTGAAGCCCGGCCCCAGGGCGTAGGCGGCGCCCCAGACGGCCGCGTTGGGGAGGAGGGCGAGGCAGAGCAGCAGCACGGTGCCGCGGCCGACCCAGTCGGGGGCGAGGACGAGGAGGTCACGCCGGGCGGCTCCGGCGTGCAGGACCAGACCGGCGAGGGTGAGCACCGCCCCGGAGCCGAGCAGTGTGAGGGTGGCGGCGGTCGCCGCCCGGCGCACGGCCGTCCCCCGCGCGCCGCACAGGCGGCCGCGCGCGCCCGGCGGCCGCGCCGCGTCCCCTCCGGGCTCCCCGTGCCCGTACCACACGCTGAGGGCGAGCGTGCCGGCGACGACGGCGGGGATCCAGAGTGCGGCGCCGATCGGGTCGACGCGCAGCGGGCCCGCCGAGGCGTAGCCGACGGCACCGGCGGTGACCAGCAGATATCCGGCGAACAGCGCCGCCAGCCGGACGGCGGGCGACGGGTGGGGGGAGGCGGACGGGGCGGTGCCGAAGCCGTCGTCCGGGGCGCGGAGGAGGTGGCGGGCGGACCGGTGGAGCAGCCAGACGGGCAGCGCGGCGAACAGCAGCGGGGTGAGCGCCACCGGGACGGGTGCACCGGTGAGCGCGACGGTGCGGACCAGGCCGGCGCCGTGCGCCAGGAGCCACAGATCGGCGGCGAGGTGCAGGGCCTCCGCGGGATCGCCGCCGGGGTAGGGCGAGGCGACCCAGACCAGGAGCACCGCGACGGTGACCGCGCCGAGGCCGAGCCCGGCGGCCGTCATCCCGCCGAAGAGGGCCGCGCCGAGCGCGGAAGGGCCCCGCGCGGCGGGGCCGAGCGCGGCGGGGCGGCCGTGCGGGAACGTTCCGGTGCCCCGGTCGGTCAGCTGGCTCACGGCGCCATGCTGCCAACAACACCCGTTTCATCCGCGTAGTGACCAAATGACCGACGTGTCGCACATGATCCGCTTATCTGGTTTTTCACACTGTTCTTGTGTCCGGATATCCCCGATCCCCCGACCCCCTGACCGCCCCCGGGGCCCCTTCGCCCGGCGGCCCCCTTGTGCACCACGTACCGCGTACCGCCGGAGCGCCGGGACGCGTGGAGAGGACGGCATGAGTCACCGCAGACGACAGCAACCGGACCGACGGGCCCCCGAAAGCCACCCGCGGCGCCCCCCGGCCCGGCGGAACCCCGACCCGGCGGCGCCCCCCGGTCCCCCGCCCGGCGCCGAGCCGGAGGAACGGCGCCCGCGTCCCGCCCCGGACCGCCCGGCCCCGGAGCCCCACGCCACCCGACCGGCCCCCGCCGCCGACCGCCCCCGCCCCGAGCCCGACCCCGCTCTCGACGACACCGCCGAGCTGCCGATCCTCACCGGCGACCCGGCGGACACCATGGAGTTCCCGGTCGTCACCATCACCCCGCCCCGGCCCGGCGTCCGGACCGGTCCGGGCCCGGGCCCCGCGCAGGACCCCGGCGCCGCCGCCGTCGCCGCGTTCGACACCCTCTACGCACGCCATGCGGAGCCCCTGGTCCGGCAGGCGTATCTGCTCACCGGGCGGCCCCGGCGCGCACAGGAGGCGGTCGAGCGGGCGTTCCGGCTGGCGTGGCAGCGCTGGCCCGAGGTGGCCGTCGACCGCGACCCGGTCAGCTGGGTACGGGCCGCCGCCCACGAGTACGCGCTGTCGCCGTGGCACGGGCTGCGGACCGGCACCCGGACGGCGGAGCGCCCCACGCCCACCGCGCCCGCGCCACCACCCGCCGACCCCGCCGACCGGGCGCTCCTCGGCGCCCTGCTGGAGCTGCCCGCCCCCTACCGGCGGGCCCTGGTCCTGCACGACGGCGTCGGGCTCGGGCTCCGCGCGACCGCCGCCGAGGTCGAGGCGAGCATCCGGGCGGCGGCAGGCCGGCTGACGCACGCCCGGTCGACGGTCGCGGAGCGGGTGCCCGAACTGGAGCTGTCCGGCCGGTCGCCGGACCGGCAGGGCGCGATCCTGCACGACCGGCTCACCGCGCTCGCCGCCACCCAGCCGGTGGCCCCGCCCGCCCCCGAAGCGGTACGCGACGGCAGTGATCTGAGCGTGCGCCGACTGACCTACGGTGCGCTCGGGCTGACCGGTCTGCTCGCCGCCACCACCGTTTTCGCGCTGGTCACCGCCGTATGGCACGAACAGCCCGCGCCGCCACCGCACCCCCGGGCGTCCGCCCCCGCCCGGCCCGCCTCGGCCCCGGGCACCCACCGGCCGCCCCAGGACGCCGCCCAGGCCCCGCCCGGCAGCCCGGCGCCCGACGCCGGTGCGGACGGACCCGGGGACGACCCGGCCGCCCGGGACGACGGGTCCGACGCGGCGGACGACGGCGACGGCAAGCCCGTCCGCCCCTCCCCGCCGCCCGGCGGCCACCCCGGCCCCCGGCCGGCCCCGGGCACCGTCCCGTCCGCCGCCGCGCGGAAGGGCGCCACACCCCGCGCGGCCCCACCGCCCGGACCGGCCCCATCCGGACCGGCCGCGCCGCCGTCGCCCGCGGCGGCCACGCCGAAAGCGGCCGCGCCACCGGCCGTCCCCGGGCCCGCCACGCCCCGGGCCGTCCCCCCGCCGGCGGCCCAACCGTCCCCGCCGTCGCCCCGCTGACGGGGAAACGACACCGGGCCCGCACCCCCCGGAGGGGTACGGGCCCGGTGTCACCGGAAGGCTGCCGTCAGCCGACGAGGATCTCGCGGGCCAGGCGGGCGGTCTCCGAGGGGGTCTTGCCGACCTTGACGCCGGCGGCCTCCAGGGCCTCCTTCTTCGCCTGGGCGGTGCCGGAGGAGCCGGAGACGATGGCGCCGGCGTGGCCCATGGTCTTGCCCTCGGGCGCGGTGAAGCCCGCGACGTAGCCGACGACCGGCTTGGTGACGTTGGCCTTGATGAAGTCGGCCGCACGCTCCTCGGCGTCGCCGCCGATCTCACCGATCATGACGATCAGCTCGGTCTCCGGGTCGGCCTCGAATGCCTCCAGAGCGTCGATGTGGGTGGTGCCGATGACCGGGTCGCCACCGATGCCGACGGCCGAGGTGAAGCCGATGTCACGCAGCTCGTACATCATCTGGTAGGTCAGCGTGCCGGACTTCGACACCAGACCGATCTTGCCGGGCTTGGTGATGTCGCCCGGGATGATGCCGGCGTTGGACTGGCCGGGGGTGATCAGACCGGGGCAGTTCGGACCGATGATCCGGGTCTTGTTGCCCTTGGTCTTGGCGTGCGCCCAGAAGGCGGCGGAGTCGTGGACCGCGATGCCCTCGGTGATCACGACGGCGAGACCGATCTCGGCGTCGATCGCCTCGACGACGGCGGCCTTCGCGAACTTCGGCGGCACGAAGATGACGGAGACGTCGGCGCCGGTCTTCTCCATCGCCTCGGCGACGGAGCCGAAGACGGGCACCTCGGTGCCGTCGAAGTCGACCTTCTCGCCGGCCTTGCGGGGGTTCACGCCGCCGACGATGTTGGTGCCGTCACCGAGCATGAGCTTGGTGTGCTTCATGCCGGTGGCGCCGGTCATCCCCTGGACGATGACCTTGCTGTCCTTGGTGAGGAAGATAGCCATGGTGGTGTCTGACCTCGTCCCTTACTTCGCAGCCGCGAGCTCGGCGGCCTTGTCGGCCGCGCCGTCCATGGTGTCCACGCGCTGCACCAGCGGGTGGTTGGCGTCGCTGAGGATCTTGCGACCCAGCTCCGCGTTGTTGCCGTCGAGGCGCACGACCAGCGGCTTGCTGACGTTCTCACCCTTGGACTTCAGAAGCTCCAGGGCCTGGACGATGCCGTTGGCGACCTCGTCACAGGCGGTGATGCCGCCGAAGACGTTGACGAAGACGGACTTGACGTCCGGGTCGCCGAGGATGATCTCCAGGCCGTTCGCCATGACCTCGGCGGAGGCGCCGCCACCGATGTCGAGGAAGTTGGCGGGCTTGACGCCACCGTGGTTCTCACCGGCGTAGGCGACGACGTCCAGGGTCGACATGACCAGACCGGCACCGTTACCGATGATGCCGACCTCGCCCTCGAGCTTGACGTAGTTCAGGCCCTTGGCCTTGGCGGCGGCCTCCAGCGGGTTCGCCGCGGCCTTGTCCTCCAGGGCGTCGTGCTCCGGCTGGCGGAACTCGGCGTTGGCGTCCAGGGACACCTTGCCGTCGAGGGCGAGCACGTCACCGGAGGCGACCTTGGCCAGCGGGTTGACCTCGACGAGGAGCGCGTCCTCGGCGACGAAGGTCTTCCAGAGGGTGACCAGGACGTCGGCGACCTTGTCGGCGACCTCGGCCGGGAACTGCGCCGCGGCGACGATCTCCTGGGCCTTCTCCTTGGTGACGCCCTCGTTGGCGTCGACCGGGATCTTGGCGAGCTTCTCGGGCGTGGTCGCCGCGACCTCTTCGATGTCCATGCCACCGGCGACGGAGGCCATGGCCAGGAAGGTGCGGTTGGTCCGGTCAAGGAGGTACGAGACGTAGTACTCCTCGGCGATCTCGGGAGCGGTCTCCGCGATCATCACCTTGTGGACCGTGTGGCCCTTGATGTCCATGCCGAGGATGTTGGTCGCGTGCTCGACCGCCTCGTCGGGGGTGGCGGCCAGCTTGACGCCACCGGCCTTGCCGCGGCCGCCGACCTTCACCTGCGCCTTGACGACCGACTTGCCGCCCAGACGCTCGGTCGCCTCGCGGGCTGCCTCAGGCGTGTCGATGACTTCACCGGCCAGCACCGGTACACCGTGCTTGGCGAAGAGGTCCCTCGCCTGGTACTCGAACAGGTCCACGCGCGTCCGTCCCTTGTCTTCTCAGAATCGCCGTAGTGATCGCGGGTCGTTCTCTGCGATGGGCGTGCCGCGAAGGGCAACGTGACGGCGCTGTCACAGGGGAGGCGTACACGGTGACCGAATACGCGGCATGTCCGTCTCGCAGGTTATCGCCGCAGGCCGTGCGGCCCTAAATCACAGCTCACGCTGGAGCGGTGATTACGGTCACAGAATCCCAGGCAGCACCCGTACGGAGCCCTTGGACCGGCGGTTTCCCGGCGCCCGGCCACGTCGCTGTGGAACGCCTCACGTCACCGCCCGAACGGCCCCCGCCACGAAATCCGCACCCGATTCCGGCCACCTGCGCCTTCCTGGGGGGCAGGTCCACAGGGACGGGCCCGTACGGCGTCCGGCGCCCGGCCCGGTGCGGACGGCGCACAACCGTCCGGTGCACTACCCACCGCCCGCCTGGGTACAAGGGGAGTGCCCGGCCCGGGGCCGGGTGCCCGCGCCGTCCGGCCGCTTCTCCGAGTGGCCGACGCGCGGCCGCCGGAACCGGCCGCCGCACCTCGCTGCGACGGCCACATCCACTGCATGGGGGAGATCGATGGCGACACCGCTGACCGCGTCCGGCCTGCTCAAGGCGTTGCGCGACGAGGGGCTCACCGTCCACGAGGTGCGCGACTGGCGCACTCACAACCGCAACGCGAAGGGCGCCTGGGGGCCGCTGAACGGCGTGATGATCCATCACACCGCCACGGAGGGCACCGACGACTCCGTCGCCCTCTGCTACGAGGGCCGGCCGGATCTGCCCGGTCCGCTGTGCCACGGGGTGATCGACAAGAAGGGGGAGGTCCACCTCGTCGGCAACGGCCGCGCCAACCACGCCGGGCTCGGCGACGGCGACGTGCTGCGCGCCGTCGTCCGCGAGAGCGACCTGCCGCACGACAACGCGTCCGACACCGACGGCAACCCGCACTTCTACGGCTTCGAGTGCATCAACCTCGGTGACGGCGACGACCCGTGGCCCGAGGCGCAGATCCGGGCGATCGTCCGGGCGTCGGCGGCGCTCTGCCGCGCCCACGGCTGGGGCGAGGGCTCCGTCATCGGCCATCTGGAGTGGCAGCCGGGCAAGGTCGACCCGCGCGGCTTCTCCATGGACACCCTGCGCGCCCGCATCCGCGCCCGTCTCGCCCGGCCGGCCCACGCCGACGAGACGGAGGACGGCGGGGAGACCGAGGGCGGCGGGCGGCCCGCGTCCCACGCGCCGTTCCCCGGGGCGGACTTCTTCCGGTCCGGCACCAGCAGCCCGGTCGTCACGGCGATGGGCGAACGGCTGGTGGCCGAGGGCTGCGGTCACTACCAGCAGGGCCCGGGCCCGGAGTGGACCGACGCCGACCGCGACTCGTACGCGGCCTGGCAGCGGAAGCTCGGCTTCAGCGGCGGTGACGCGGACGGCGTCCCGGGGCCGGTGAGCTGGGAACGGCTGCGGGTCCCCGCTTCGTAACACCGGTCGCGCGGGCCCGGACGCAGGGCCTGGCTCCGGCCCCGGGTCCGCGCGTGGCTCCGGGGCCGGGGCACCGCCGTCGGCCCGGCCCTGGACATGACGATGCCGGGTGGCCCTCCCCCACAGAGGGCCACCCGGCTGTTCATGGCGCGATGTCACCCGCGCAGGGGCGGCATCGCGGTGTTACCGCCGTCAGACGCCCTGGGCCGGGAGCGCGGGCACACCCGGGAGCGAGGGCACGGCGTCACCGGTGGGCACACCGGGGACCGACGGCACACCGGCCGGGACACCCGGGACCGAGGGAACCGAGGGGACGCCCGGGACGGAGGGAACGGCCGGGACGCCCGGCAGCGCCGGGATGGCGGCCGGGTCGGTCAGGTCGGCGGGCACGGTGCCGGCGGGCAGCAGCGTCACGATGATGTTCTGCACAGCGGCCGGGTTCACCCCGTCGACGGTCCGCTCGGCGGCCGGGAGGACGAGGACCGACGCACGGTCGAGGACGGCACCGGAGGCACCGGGGAGCACGGACGTGCCCGGCAGCACGGACTTACCGGGCAGCGCGGGCTTGCCCGGCAGCGCCGGCACGGACGGCACGGACGGCACGGTCGAGGTGGCCGGAACGGCCGGGACCGAGGGAACGGCCGGGACCGAGGGGACGCCGGGGACCTTGGGCAGGCCCGGCTTCGCGGGCAGCGCCGGAACGGACGGCACCTGACCGGTCAGCCGGGTCAGGTCGGCCACGTCGGTCAGACGGGTCAGGTCGGCGGCGCCGGCCACCCGGGTGAGCTGCGCCGGGTCGGCCAGGTTCGTGAGCTGCGCCGGGTCGGCCAGGTCGGCGCCGGGGAGGGCGCGGGTCAGGTCCTCCTGGAGACGGCCGTACTGGTCGCCCTTGGCGATCGTGGCGTGGATACCGCCCAGGGCGTTGAGCACCGGGCCCAGACCGTCGGTGGCGGGCAGCGCCGGGACGCCCGGAACGGTGGGCAGGTCAGGGGTGGCCGGCACGCCCGGGGTCGCGGGGAGGGAGCCCGTGGTCTTCTTCGCCGCCTTCGACAGGTCGGCCGGGACACCGTGCACCGCGGGGACGGAGCGCGGCGCCTTCTTCGCGGCGTCCGACAGCTCGGCCGGAACGCCGGGGGTCGCGGGCAGGGTGTGCCGGACCTTCTTCGCCGTCTTCGACAGACCGGCGGGGAGGTCCTTCCCGGCGGGAACGGCCGGAACGGTGTCCGACACCTTCTTCCCCGCGTCGGTCAGCGAGCCGACGGCGGGCAGCTCCGAAGTGGCGGGCAGTTCGGCGGCGTTGGCGGAGACGGCACCGAGGGCCAGCAGACCGGTGGCGGTGGCGGCGACGGCGATGGAACGACGGATGGCGATACGCATGGAAGGGTCCTTCGAATTCAGGGGTGTACGGGCAGACCTGTGCCGCCCCCGCGCGGCAGGTCGGAAGAGACGCGGAACGGTCTGCCCTAGCCCGGGAATTCGAGGATGTCGTGGGGACGGTGACGCGTCGGCGCGCCCTCCGCCCGGTGCGCACCGCCGGGCATCCGCCCGGTGTACGCGGTCTCCGCCACGCATGCGGCATGCTGATCGCCACGGGGACCGTGACCGTCGCCCATGCTCGACGAGGAGGGGACGAACGCCCCTCTGGAAAGCGGCGCCACGGCACCGTCCCGGCTCGGCGCACCCGGCGCACGAGCGGCGCTGCGCGCCCCCTCGGCGCCCTTCGCCCACACCTCGTCGGCGCCTGAAGCGTTCGCCTTCTTCGCAGGTCCGACGCGATGCGCCGGGCTCTGCGGGATGCCGTGCGGAGCGCCGCCGTGCTGCGGCCGGCCGCCGTCCCCGGGGTGCCCCGGGTGCGTACCGGACGGCTGCGGCAGCACGGCACCCGCCGCACCGCCCACCTGCCGTACGAGGCCGGTCACCGGGTCGACGACGTGGACGGCGCGCTCGGCGGCGGGCCGTACGGCGTCGGCGAGTTCACCTGCCGCGGCCCGTGCCTGATGTTCGGTCGCCGCGCCCGCCTGGGCCCCCTGCCGCTCGACGGCGGCTTCGGAGGGCTCCAGCCGGTCCGGCGACGCGGTCCGGGTGGCGGCCCGGACCGGTGCCGCCGCCTCGGCCGTGGCCTTGGCGGGCGAGACCGTCGTCCGGTCCGCGGGCACGGCCCGGACCTGCGACGACGGCTGGTCGACGGTCGCTCCGGCAGCCGCCGGGGAGAGCGCCCCCGGCAGGCCCGCCGTGCGGTCGTCCGCGTGGGCGCCGGGGCCGAAGGCGAAGCCGAGGGCCACGAAACCCACCAGGAAGAGCCCCGCCAGCAGCGCACGCCGCACGGCCACGGTGCGCGGCAGGCGCACGGCGGCAGGCAGGACGAACGCAGCAGACAAGGGAGAAGACCTTCCCAGAAGGACGGAGACACCGGGCAGGGGCCACGGCGTCGCTCTCGTCACGGGTGATCAAGCGATGAACTGATCCTTGCACGAGAGGCCAGGGCCCCCGCAAGTCCCCTCGGCACTCCTGTCGCGTTCCTCCGCCATGTCCGGTATGACGTGCGAACGGCTTTCGATTTACCGGTGAATTGGCGTCGACGCGGGGAAGGGGCCAGGGGTGACGCTCCCTCACCTGTGCCACGGAGTGCGGGTCGCAACCGTCGGGCGCCGGGGAGCTTCCGGACCGGGGTCACCCAGCTCCGGACACACCGAAGCCGGGTGATCCTCCCCCACAGAGGACCACCCGGCGGTTCGGGGCACCGGTGCGCTCAGACGCACCGGCGGCAGGGCGGCACGGCGTCACCGGCGTACCGTGGTGGTGCCGCTGCCGGCACCGTCGGCGACGAAACGCCGCCGTGCGGGCTCAGCTGTGCCGGGCGGGGATGCCCGGGATGCTGGGGACCGTGGGGTCGAGACTGCCTGCCTCGCAGTTACCGTACTGGTCGCAGAGGACGGGGCCGCTGCCCTCTTCGGCGGGGATACGGGGAATGAGCTCCCCCTCGTCACCGGAGCGGGGCGACGCCTGCTGCGTCACGAAGAAACCGGTCGGCTCCTCCGGGTCCGTACGGCAGACCTCGCCGGGGGCGGGGTCGCAGTCGTCGCTCGACGGCAGGGCCGCACGGCCGCCGTCGGTGGCGGTGGCGACGGAGCTCCAGACACCCCGGTTGGTCTTCTCCGCGGGGGTCAGGTCGCTGTCGGCGTGGGCGGCGGTCGCGCCGAAGGCGACCAGGCCGGCAGCGGCGGCGGTGAGGGCCAGGGAACGGCGGACGGGGTGACGCATGGTGACGTTCCTTCACTTCTGAAGCTGACGGGGCGCCCTGCCCGTCCCGTGCGCCGGATCGCCGGCGAGCGGGTGGTACAGGCACACAACCGGCCTCCCCCAGCAGCCCGTTGGCGACGGCCACCGACGAAGTCGGACGTGCGTGGTGCGGGTGCGCCGTATCCGTCGGACACCGATCGCCCTTGCACCGTGCGCACACGGGCAGGGGTGACGGAGGTGACGGAGACGGGGAGTGCTTCCCAGCGGGACGGGGGCGGTCACGGTCCGGAACCGTGGTGCCGCTCCCGTCGTGGGCGATACGGCGACCTTGCCCGCCCCGGCAGCCGCGCCGCAAGGACCCGTGGGACGACCCGTCACCGTTGCTCCGGCATGTCCGGTATGAATAGGGGGCGCTTTTCGATTGCGGCGGCCATGACATCGGGGAAGCGATCAGGTGTGCAGGCGAAGGCCGGTGCGCCCAGGGCCGCCAACGCCGCCGCATGCTCCCGGTCGTAGGCGGGCGCGCCCTCGTCGGACAGTGCCAGCAGACAGATGAACTGGACCCCCGACGCCTTCATCGCCGCCACCCGCCTGAGCATCCCGTCGCGGATACCGCCCTCGTAGAGATCGCTGATGAGGACGACGACGGTGTCGGCGGGGCGGGTGATGCGGGACTGGCAGTAGGCGAGCGCGCGGTTGATGTCCGTACCGCCGCCGAGTTGGGTGCCGAAGAGGACGTCGACCGGGTCGTCGAGCTGGTCGGTGAGGTCGACGACGGACGTGTCGAAGACGACCAGCCGGGTGTCGAGGGTCCGCATCGAGGCGAGCACCGCGCCGAAGACCGAGGCGTGGACGACGGATGCGGCCATGGAGCCGGACTGGTCGACGCAGAGCACCACGTCCTTCCGCACGGACCGCGCGGCACGGCCGTAACCGATCAGCCGCTCGGGGACGACCGTGCGGTGCTCGGGCAGATAGTGCTTGAGGTTGGCGCGGAGGGTGCGGTTCCAGTCGATGTCGTGGTGGCGGGGGCGGGCGGTCCGGGCGGAGCGGTCCAGTGCGCCGGTGAGGGTGGCGCGGGTCCGCGTCGCCAGCCGCTGCTCCAGCTGCGCGACGACCTTGCGGACGACGGCCCGCGCGGTCTCCCTCGTCGTCTCGGGCAGGGCCTTGCGGAGCGTGAGCAGGGTGCCGACCAGGTGGACATCCGCCTCGACCGCCTCCAGCATCTCCGGCTCCAGCAGCAGCCCGGCCAGACCGAGGCGGTCGATGGCGTCGCGCTGCATGATCTGGACGACCGGGGAGGGGAAGTACGTACGGATGTCGCCGAGCCAGCGCGCCACTCCGGGGGCGGACGCGCCGAGCCCGGCGGCGCGGCGGCCCCCGGCGGCCCGGTCTGCGCCGTCCCGCGCGGCACCGTCCCGTCCGTAGAGCGCACCGAGCGCCTCGTCCATCGCCCGGTCCCGGCCGCGGAGTTCGCGTCCGGTGCCGTCCGCCGCTCCCCCGCCGAGCACCATCCGCCAGCGCCGCAGCCGCTCATCGGCGGGGAGGGTGGGAGAGGTGCCGGTGGAGACGGCATCTGTGGGCGGCGTCGCGGGGGCAGGGTGCGGGTCCGTGCGGTCGGTGGCGTTCAACATGCCTTCCCCAAGGGATCGTTGACGTGCAGGGCGGGGTCGAGCAGCAGGTGGAGGGTGGGCAGGACGGCGGCGGCGCGGTCACGGTCGAGACCGGGGCCGAAGCCCGGTACCGGCACGGCGTCGTCCGGTCCCGCGGTCCGGCCGGACCCCGGCGCCTGCGGTACGAGGGCGGGGCCGCGGCGTATCTGCTCGCCGAGGGCGCGGCGCACCCCGGGCCCGTACGCGGCGAACGTCCGGCGCAGCAACGGGAGTACGTCCGTGAACGCCTCGGGCGATACCCGGGTCAGCCACCCGTCGACGAGCGCCAGCAGCCGCTCGTCGTGGACCAGCACCATGCCGTCGCCGTCCCTGCCCCCGGCGAACCCCTCGATCCAGCCGGCCGCGTCCGCGGGCGGGGCGGCGGACGACAGGGCGAGGCCCATCAGCCGCTCCGCGCCACCGTCCCCGAGCCGCCCGTCGTCGCGCAGCAACCGCACGGCCCGCCCCCGGAGCAGCCCCGGGACGCGCTCCCGTTCGGCGACGGCGCGCAGCGCCCCCGCCCAGCGGTCCGCGGCGGTGGGGGCGGAGCCGGCGGCGGAGTCCCCCGTTTCCTCTTCGGTCCCGGCTCCCTCGGCGGGCTCCGGGCGGCTCAGCAGGGTGACCGCCCGATGGGTGGCGTCGAGGTGGTCGCGCATCTCGGTGGCGGCGCCGGCGTCGAGACCGGCGCAGGCGGGTGGCAGGCCGACGAAGATCCGCTCGGCCAGGCCCGCGGCCACCTCGCGCAGCGCCGCGCCGTCCGTGCCGCGTACGTCGCCGTACCGGACGGCGCGGACGAGGGCGGGGAGCGCCCCGGCCAGCCGGCCGACGTCCGTGTCCAGTGCGGCGCGGTCCGCCAGTGCCCGCATGACGTGCGGCAATGCCTCCGGTAGCGCGGCGAGCAGACAGCGCTCGGCGACGTCGGTGACCTCGGCGAGCGCGGTGGCGGACGCCGCGTCCGCTGCGGCCTTCGCGGTGGCCGCCGACCGCACCGTCGTCCCCCAGATCCCGGCCTCGGCGACCTTCACCGACAGTTCGGGCTCCCAGCGCAGCCGCCAGGTCTCGCGGAACGTACCGGTGGTGGCGCGGGACCGGACCGGCTCACCCCAGGGGATGCCGAGGAGCCGCAGCCGGTGCAGCAGGCGGCTGCGCCCGGCGTCGGTCTCCTTGCGCAGATCGAGCTCCACCTCGCGCTCGGCCGCCGCCGGTTTGAGGCGCAGGGTGCGGGCGGTGCGGTCCAGATCGCGTTGCAGGGGGACGGCGGGTGCGTCGTCGGGCACCTCGCCGAGGGCGTCCCCGATCACGAGCCGGTCGTGGATCAGCGCGGTGGGGACGTCGGAGCCGTCGCCCAGCACGGCGCGGATCGCGTCGGTGGTCTCGGCGAGCCCGGGGAGCGGCCGGCCGCGGACCGCGGCGAGCCCTTCGGCGAGGCGTACGGCCTCGATGACATGGGCCGGGGAGACGGCGTAGTCCTCCTCGCGGAGCAGCCCGGCGGCCCGGGTCAGCCAGCGCTCGACGGGCCGGTCGGGCACCCGGAAGAGGTGGCCGTACCAGCCGGGCGAGGCGATTCCGGCGCCGTATCCGCTGTGCCGGGAGAGGCGGCGGTGGGTCCAGGGCACCCAGGTCAGCTCGGTCTTGACCTTGGGCAGGCCGGACAGGAGCCGGCGGTCGGCGGCCACCGTCGTACGGCGGGTCAGCGCCGGGACGTGCCAGGCGCCGCAGACGACGGCGACGCGGTCCCCGAACTCCCGCCGGGCGGCCCGGACCCGCAGCCGCATATGGGCCTCGCGGACCGGGTCGTGCGGGTGCCCGCCGTCGCCGTACGTCTCGCGCAGGGCGGCCATCGCCTCGGCGACCGCCGCGAACGGCGCCAGGGCGTCCGCCGCCCCGGACCCGCCCGCCGTACGGTGCTCGACGACGTCCTCCCACCACGCCTCGGCGTCGTCGTACCCGGCGGCCCGGGCGAGCGCCCCCAGCGGGTCGGTCCGCAGCGCGGCATCCGGCGCGGCGGGGGCGGGCGCGCCGCCGAGCGCCTCCTCGGGACCGGGCTCCGGCTCCTGGCCGGGCACTTGGCCGGCCTCCTGGCCAAGCTCCGGCTCCGGGCCGGGACCTGGCTCCTGGCCGGGATCTGGCTCGGCCATCGCCAGGGAGTGGGCGGCCGGGAGGTCGATGAAGCGGACCGGGACCTCCCGCTCCAGGGCCCAGCGCAGCGCCACCCACTCCGGGGAGAACTCCGCCAGCGGCCAGAACGCCGACCGCCCCGGGGCGTCCCGGACATGGGCGAGCAGGGCGACCGGCGGGCGCATCCCGGGGTGCCCGGCGAGCGGCACCAGGGCGTCCGCCTCCGGCGGCCCCTCGATGAGCACCGCGCACGGGTCGCTCTGCTCCAGGGCGGCGCGCACCGCCCGCGCCGAGCCGGGGCCGTGGTGCCGCACGCCGAGCAGCACCGGCTCCGCGGGCGCGGTCCCGCGTCCGCCGCCGGGCCCACCCGCGCCACCGGGCCCGTTCATCCCGCCGGACCCGCTCATGCCGTCACCTCCCGGCAGGCGCGGTAGAAGTCCTTCCAGCCGTCCCGCTCGCGGACGACCGTCTCCAGATACTCCTGCCAGACGACCCGGTCCGTGGCCGGATCGCGGACGACGGCACCCAGCAGACCGGCGGCCACATCACCGGGGCGCAGCACCCCGTCCCCGAAGTGCGCCGCCAGCGCCAGGCCGTTGGTCACCACGGAGATCGCCTCGGCCGTGGACAGCGTCCCGGACGGCGACTTGACCTTGGTGCGTCCGTCCTCCGTCACCCCGTCGCGCAGCTCGCGGAAGACGGTGACGACCCGCCGTATCTCGTCCAACCCCTCGGGGACGGCCGGGAGATCCAGCGAACGGCCCAGCTGCCCGACCCGGCGGGAGACGATCTCCACCTCGGCGTCGGGCGTCCCGGGCAGCGGCAGGACGACGGTGTTGAAGCGGCGGCGCAGGGCGCTGGAGAGGTCGTTGACCCCGCGGTCGCGGTCGTTGGCCGTCGCGATCAGGTTGAAGCCGCGGACCGCCTGCACCTCCTCGCCCAACTCGGGGATGGGCAGGGTCTTCTCGGACAGGATCGTGATGAGGGTGTCCTGGACGTCGGCCGGGATACGGGTCAGCTCCTCGATGCGGGCGGTCGCACCGCACGCCATCGCCCGCATCACCGGACTGGGCACCAATGCCTCCCGGCCGGGGCCGTCGGCGAGGAGGCGGGCGTAGTTCCAGCCGTAGCGGATCGCCTCCTCGGGGGTACCGGCGGTGCCCTGGACGAGCAGCGTGGAATCGCCGCTGACCGCGGCGGCCAGATGCTCCGACACCCAGGTCTTCGCGGTCCCCGGCACCCCCAGCAGGAGCAGCGCGCGGTCCGTGGCCAGCGTCGTCACCGCCACCTCGACGATGCGGCGCGGCCCGACGTACTTCGGCGTGACGACCGTGCCGTCCGGGAGCGTGCCGCCGAGGAGGTAGGTCGCCACCGCCCACGGCGACAGGCGCCAGCGCTCCGGCCGCGGCCGGTCGTCGGCGGCGGCCAGCGCGGCGAGTTCGTCCGCGAACGTCTCCTCGGCATGTGGACGCAGCACCGCTCCCCCGGCGCCGCCGTCCGCCCCCTTCGGCATCCGCTCGCGCGGCTCCTGACGCGCTCCGCCCGGCGTCTGCGCCGCCGCCTCTTCCGTCGTCTTCCACCCGTCCGCGGACATGGCTCCCCCTCATCGAACGAACTGCCGCCGACGCCCGGCAGGCGGTCGGCCGCTTGCGGATCCCACTCTGCACCCGACCACTGACAACGCCTCCGAAACCGCCTCCGACCTGCGCCTTCTCTCCGCGCCGGGGCGATTGTCAGTGGCGGGTCGTAGCGTCGGTGACATGAATCCGCAGGGGGAACGCTGGACGACGGATCAGGTGCTCGCGCTCGCGCCTGACGAGGCATCACGCACGGCGGGCGGCAGGCTCGCCGGGCCCGAGCCGTGGTCGCGGGCGGGCGCGGACGGCGACGCCGTGTGGGGGCTGTGCGAGGGCAGCGGCCGGACGCCGTACCACACCGTCGTCGACCTCACCGGCCCCGCGTACCGGTGCAGTTGCCCGAGCCGGAAGTTTCCGTGCAAGCACGCGTTGGGGTTGCTGCTGCTCTGGTCCGGCGGCGACGCGGTTCCCGCCGGTGCGCCGCCGCCCTGGGCGGACGAGTGGCTGACGGGCCGCCGGGAGCGGGCCGCCGGCGGCGCGGCCGCACCACCTGACGGCGGAACGTCCGCCCGCCCCACCGCCGGCACGGAGCCCGCGGCCCGCCGCGCGGCGCGGCGGGCGGCCCGGATCGGCGCGGGCGCGGCGGAGCTGGAGCAGCGGTTGGAGGACCTGCTGCGCACCGGGCTCGCCGCGGCGGAGGGCGCCGGTTACGCCTCCTGGGACGAAACGGCCGCCCGCATGGTGGACGCCCAGGCCCCCGGACTCGCCTCCCGAGTCCGCGAGTTGGGTGCCCTGTCCGCTGCGGGCGGCGACCGGCCCGCCCGCCTGCTGGAGGAATGCGCTCTGCTCCACCTCCTCGACCAGGGCTTTCTCGCCGTCGAACGGCTGCCGCCCCCGCTCGCCGCGACGGTCCGCGCCCGGGTGGGCCTGACGACGGACACCGCCGAGCTGCTGACCGGCCCCGAGGCGTCACCGGTCCGGGACCGCTGGCTGGTGCTGTCCCAACATGACAGCGACGAGGGCAGGTTGACCGCCCGGCGCATCCACCTGCGGGGTGAGCGGACCGGCCGGATGGCGCTCCATCTCTCCTACTCCGGCGGCGGCCGCCCCCTGGAGCCGACGCTGCCGCCCGGCCTGCTGCTCGACGCCGACCTCGCCTTCTACCCGGGGGCCCGGCCGCTGCGGGCCGCCCTGGGCACGCACCACGCACCGCCGGTCCAGGGTCCGACGCCGTCCGGGTGCGGCATCGACGCGGCGTTGCGTGCTTACGGCGAGGCGCTGTGCGACGACCCCTGGCTGGACTCGTGGCCGGTGGTGCTGGCGGACGTCACGCCCACACCGGGAGACGGCGACTCCGGCTGGCAGCTGGCCGACGCGGACGGCGAGTCCGCGCTGCCGCTCGACCCGCGCGCCCTGGCCCGACCGGGCCTGTGGCAGCTGATCGCGATATCGGGCGGCCGCCCCGTCACGGTCTTCGGCACCTGCGGCCACCGCGGCTTCCTCCCCTTGACCACCTGGGACCCGGAGCCGGTTTCCCTGTGAGGCGGGGCCTGGAGACGGTCCCCCTCGTGAGCGGGGAGCCTGCGCCCGTCACCGCGCAGGACGAGGCGGCCCCGCGCCCGTACCGGAGCGCACCCGAAGCGCCCCGGGCCGCCGCCCCGCCCTCCCTCTCCTCTCCCCACCCGCCCGACGGCTCCGGCCCCACGCCCCGCCCGATGCCCTGGAGTACGGCATGACATCCGCAGATTCCCCTTCTTCGACCGGCTCGGCCGACACCGTCACTCCCCCGCCCGTCCCCTGGTCCGCCCTGGTGAGTGCGGCGTTGCTGGGGACGGAACGGCGGACGCCGCCCGTGATGGTGCGGCCCGGGCGGAGTGCCGCCGCCGCGCTGCTGGACGCGGCCGCCGTCAGCACGGTGCGCCGCCGCGCCGCGCTGCGGCCCGCGCTCGCCGCCGACCGCCCGGCGCCCGCCCCGGACGACCCTCGGCCGGTGATACCTCCGGCCGCCCGCCGCCGGCTGTCGCTGCTGCTCGCGGACCGCGGCGGAGCGGGCGGGAGCAGCCGTCGCGGCACCGCGCCCGACCTCACCGAACTGCTGCCCCAGTGGCTGGCCGCCGCCCAGGCGCACGGCTACCGCGCCCCCGAGGCGCTGCTGCCCGCCCTGCTCGACGCCGCCCGCGCCCGGACCGACCTGCGCCCGGCGGCGCTGGCGCTGGCCGGCCCGCGGGCCCTCTGGCTGGCGCGGTTCCACGCCGACTGGAAGTTCGCCCTGCGCGCCACCGGCAGCGGGGCGGCACCGGGCGCCGAGGACCCGGAGGCGGTGCGGCGCCTGTGGGACGAGGGGCTGTTCGCCGAGCGGGTGGCCCTGCTGACCGCGGTACGGCGGAGCGCACCGGACGCCGGGCGGGAGCTGCTGGCCGGCAGCTGGTCGGCCGAGCACGCCGAGGACCGTCTGCTCTTCCTCGACACGCTGCGCGAGGGCCTGGCAGCGGCCGACGAGGCTTTCCTGGAGCGGGCGTTGGCCGACCGGAGCCGCACGGTCCGCGCCACCGCCGCCGAACTCCTCTCCACGCTCCCGGAGTCCGCCTTCGCCGCGCGGATGGCGGCCCGCGCCCACGCCTGCGTCAGCCTCGCCCCCGGTGCGGCCGGTCCCGCCGACCCGGGCATCGGGGTGACGCCACCGCGCACCTGTGACGAGGGGATGCGGCGCGACGGCGTGGCCGCCAAGGCCCCCTCGGGGCGGGGCGAACGCACCTGGTGGTTGGCTCAGTTGGTGGAGGCGGCGCCGCTCCACCGCTGGTCCGAGCGGTTCGGTGGCCGTGCTCCGGAGGACATCGTCGCCCTCCCCGTGGCGGACGGCTGGCGCACCGAGCTGCACGACGCCTGGTGCCGTGCGGCGATCCGGCAGCGGGATCCCGCCTGGGCGCGGGCCCTGCTGGGCGCCCCCGGTGCGGCATCCGAGGACGCCGAGGGCGGCTCGGGCGGCTCGTCGCGTGACACGGCGAAGCTGCTGACCGTCCTGCCCGCCGGGGAACGCGCCGCGTGGGTGGCGGGGTTCATCGCGGCGCACGGTCTGGCCGATGCGTTCCGGATGCTGGGGGTCTGCGCCGTGCCGTGGGCCGAACCGCTGGGCCGGTCGGTGGTCGACGCGTTGGACATCGCACGGGACGCCGGCAGCTACCCCTGGAGCTTCAGCGGCGTGATGGGCCTGGCCGAACGTTGCCTGGACCCGGCCGCGGCGGACCGTCTGGACATGCTGACGGCGGTCACCGACGAGCCGGAGGGCGCGTCCCCGGGCTCCGGGGGCTACTGGGCCGAGGCGTTCCAACGCCTCGTCGGCACCCTCCGCCTCCGCGCCACCATGCTCGCCGAACTCGCCGACGCCCCTGCTGCGGGGAAGCCCGACGGTGCCTCGGCCCCCGACGGCCGTCCCGCAGCCGGAACGGGGTGAGCAGCCGTGCCCGACACCCCGCGGTGTCCCGTCCGGCGGCGGTCGTACCGCCCACCCCAGCCGGGACGCGTCGCCTCACCTGCCGGGAGGCCGGGCCCGCGCGCGGCCTCAGGCAGAGAGGGACCGCACGTTCGCGGTCACCCACTCCACGATCGCGGTGGTGGTGGCGCCGGGGGTGAAGATCTCCGCGACGCCCTGTTCCTTCAGCGGCGCGATGTCCGCCTCCGGGATGATGCCGCCGCCGAAGACCTTGATGTCGTCCGCGTCGCGCTCCTTGAGCAGCGCGATCACCTTGGCGAAGAGGGTGTTGTGGGCGCCGGAGAGGATCGACAGGCCGATGGCGTCGGCGTCCTCCTGGATCGCGGTGTCGACGATCTGCTCCGGAGTCTGGTGCAGACCGGTGTAGATGACCTCCATACCGGCGTCGCGCAACGCCCGTGCGATGACCTTGGCGCCCCGGTCGTGTCCGTCCAGCCCCGGCTTGGCCACCACGACGCGGATCGGCCCCGCCGTACCGGCCGTGCCGCGGGCGTCCGCCTGCGCCTCGTCATGCCGTGCCACACCCATAACCGCCTCCAAGTCATGCACGGCACGTCGTGTGTGCCGCCGAGCCGACAACCGATCGCGCGGCCGTCCGGTCCGGTGGCCGCAAGTGAACGAACGTTATCGCCAGCATCGCGCACCCGGCGGTCCCGTGACATGCGGGGAGGGGGAAATCACACGCGAACACCCCTGCCGCGGCCCGATGTCCGGCCCCCCGCGCGGAACGGGCGCGCCGCGCGGCCCCCGCACGCCGTCCGCACCCGCCCGCGGCGCCGACACGGCACCCCGGCGGAATGCACCCGGCATTCACGGAACCCTTCGCCCGCACCGTTCCCGGAGCACCATCGCCACCAAAAGATCGATATCAAGCCATCCCTTGCCATTCCGTGGCGCGATATCCGCATTCGATATCGCCACGAACGGCATGCCCGGAACGCGCCGGATACGGCAAGGGAATTCCGGCCCCGCCGGCCCGGTCACCGCACGTGCGCCGGGTTCCACGCCCGTGCGCTCTCGAACGGGACACCAAGAGAAGGCATGGATGCCCCCGAAAGGCGACCAAATGCCCACCCCGGTCCCACCCGAAACCTGAGGAAGATTGTCGGCGTCGCGTACCGCCGGGTACAGTCGCCGCTAATTCTCCTGCTGCCGAGGCGAAAGAGAAGCTGGTGGTGAACGACCGTCACCCGTCGGAGGGTCCGCTCCCGACAGGCCCCGCTCCCGACGCCTCGTACGGGCACTCCGCCGCGTACGACTCATACGGGCAGCAGCATCCCGCGGCCGGTTATGCCGGTTACGACGGCGGTGATCCGCTCTTCGGTTCCCTGCCCGCCGACTACGGCACCGGGCCGTATCCGACGGCCGGTTACGGCGGCGAGCCGTACGGCACCGGCGCCTACGACACCGGTTCCTACGCCGCGTCCTCGTACGGCACCGGCACGCACGACACGGGCGCCTACCCCACCGTCGGGTACGACACGACCGGTTACGACACCGGCGCGCACCACACCGTGAGCTACGGGAACGGCTACGGCACGGACGCGCAGGCCGGCGGTTACGACCCGTACGCCCACACCGGCCACGAGACGCCCGGCGCCGGCACCTCTGCGTACGGCTACGACGACGGGTACGGCACCCACACCGGCGCCTACGCGACCGGCACGCACCACGCCGGCTACGGAACCGGCACCTACGACACCGCCGGACCCGTCGCGGACGCACCCGGCACCGGCACGTACGACTACGCCGGTGACCCCCTCGGCAGCGGCGGCTTCTCCATCGGCGCCGGCCGTTACGACACCACCGGGTACGACGACCGGACGGCCTACGGCACCGGCGGCTACGAGGCGACCGCCACGGCCGCGCAGCCCGTCCTCACCGAGGACATCGGGCACGGCGCGGCCGGGCACGACGCCACCGCCGTGTGGCCGGTCCTCACCGAGGACGCCGGGCACGACGTCGCCGGGCACGACGCCACCGCCGTGTGGCCGACGATCGACCAGGCGGCCACCGCGATCATCCCGGCGCAGAGCGGCCCCCCGGCCGTCGACGCACTGCCGCACGAGCCCGCCGAACCGCCGCGGCCCGAGGCCGGGTCCCCGGGGTCCGGTTCGGGGGCGCGCGCCGCCGCGGTCGCCGACGCGATGACCCAGGCGGTCCCGGTCGTCCCGTCCGACCTCACCGACGACGCCCCCGACCACGGCCGGGCCGCCGCCCCCTCCGGGCGCAGCCGCAGCCGCCGCCGGACGGCGAAGCGCTCGGCGCTGCTGACCATCGCGGTGCCCTCGGTCGCCGCCCTCGGTGTCTGCGCCGCCGCGGCGGCCACCGTCGGCAGCTTCGGCGGGGACGAGAAGGACGAGGCGGCGCAGGCGGCGCCGGAGGCCGGGGGCGTCAAGCCGTCGACGGCCAACAGCAAGCTCGACACCCAGCTCGCCGGACTCAGCGCCGGGGCCGACGACTTCGCCGACCGGGCGAGCCGCACCCAGGAGCGCATCGACCTCAAGGCCCGGCAGGTCGCCGAGAAGAAGCGCAAGGAGGATGAGGCGCGGCGCAAGGAGGCCCTGCGCCCGAAGTTCCTGCTGCCGGTCTCGCAGCACGGGCTGAGCGCGCTCTTCGGTCAGGCGGGCGTCAACTGGATGTCCGTCCACACCGGCATCGATTTCCCCGTCCAGTACGGCACCCCCGTGATGGCCGCGACCGACGGCACCGTCCGCACCCAGTGGAACTCCGCCTACGGCAACATGGCGATCGTGACGTCACCCGACGGTACGGAGACGTGGTACTGCCACCTCAGCAGCACCAAGATCCGCTCCGGCTCGGTCAAGGCCGGGGACCAGATCGCGTACTCGGGCAGCTCCGGCAACTCCACCGGCCCGCATCTGCACTTCGAGGTGCGGCCGGGCGGCGGCTCGCCGATCAACCCGCTGCCGTGGCTGCAGAGCCACGGGCTCAACCCCAACTGACGTCCGGCGCCCGCCGGTCACTCCGGCAGGCGCCCGCGTGGTGGCCCGGCCCCCTGAGGGCCGGGCCTTTTTCACAGCTTCTCGACCGGGGCGTACCGCAGCAGCAGCCGCTTGGGCTTCTCACCGCCGAAGTCGATCGTCGCCTCGGCGTTGTCCCCGCTGCCCTTGACGCCGGTGACCGTGCCGAGGCCGAAGCTGTCGTGGGTGACGCGGTCGCCGACGGTGAGCGCCACCGCCGGGCGGTCGTTGCCCCGCCGGGTGGCGAACCCGCTGGGGCCGCTCTTGGCCCGCGGTGTACCGAAACCGGAGCTGAGACCGCCGCCGCCCCCGCTGCCGCCGGAGCGCATACCGCCCATCGTCGCGGACGGGGTCGCCGGGCCGGTGCGCCGCCAGTCGACGAACGACGCGGGGATCTCCTCCAGGAACCGCGACGGCGGGTTGTACGACGGCTGTCCCCAGGCGCTGCGCATCGTGGAGCGGGTGAGGTAGAGGCGCTCGCGGGCGCGGGTGATGCCGACGTAGGCGAGGCGGCGCTCCTCCTCCAGCTCCTTGGTCTGGCCGAGGGCGCGCATGTGCGGGAAGACGCCGTCCTCCATGCCGGTGAGGAAGACGACCGGGAACTCCAGCCCCTTGGCGGTGTGCAGGGTCATGAGCGTGACGACGCCGCTGCCGTCCTCGTCCTCGTCGGGGATCTGGTCGGAGTCGGCGACCAGTGCGACCTGCTCCAGGAAGTCGGCGAGCGTGCCACCGGATACGGGCTCCTCCGCATCGGCGTCCGCGCCCTCCGCGGCGGGGCCGGCCACGCGGTCCTGCTCGAACTCCAGGGCCACGGCGGCGAGTTCCTGGAGGTTCTCGATCCGGGTCTCGTCCTGCGGGTCGGTGGAGGACTGCAGCTCGGCCAGGTATCCGGTGCGCTCCAGGACCGCTTCGAGGACGGTGGCCGGTCCGGCGCCGGACTCGACGATGGTGCGCAGCTCTTCCATCAGGGTGTTGAAGCGCCGGACGGCGTTGGCGGAGCGGGCGGCCATGCCGTACGCCTCGTCGACGCGGCGCAGCGCCTGGGGGAAGCTGATCTTCTCGCGGAGTGCCAGGGCGTCGATCATCGCCTCGGCGCGGTCACCGATGCCGCGCTTGGGGACATTGAGGATCCGGCGGAGCGGGACGGTGTCCTCCGGGTTGGCGAGCACCCGCAGGTACGCGAGGATGTCGCGGACCTCCTTGCGCTCGTAGAAGCGGACGCCGCCGACGACCTTGTAGGGCAGTCCGACGCGGATGAGGATTTCCTCGAAGACGCGGGACTGGGCGTTGGTGCGGTAGAAGATCGCGACGTCTCCGGCGCGGGCGTCCTTCGCGTCGGTGAGGCGGTCGATCTCCTCGGCGACGAACTGGGCCTCGTCGTGCTCGGTGTCGGCGACGTACCCCGTGATGCGGGGGCCCTCGCCGGCTTCGGTCCAGAGGTTCTTGGGGCGGCGGTTCTCGTTCCGCTCGATGACGGCGTTGGCGGCGGAGAGGATGGTCTGGGTGGAGCGGTAGTTCTGCTCCAGCAGGATCGTCGTGGCGTCCGGGTAGTCCTCCTCGAACTGGAGGATGTTGCGGATCGTGGCGCCGCGGAAGGCGTAGATCGACTGGTCGGCGTCGCCGACGACGCACAGCTCGGCGGCGGATTCGGCCGGACCGACCAGCTCGCGCACGAGGGTGTACTGCGCGTGGTTGGTGTCCTGGTACTCGTCGACCATGACGTGGCGGAAGCGGCGGCGGTAGTGGGCCGCGACGTCCGGGAACGCCTGGAGGAGGTTGACGGTCGTCATGATGATGTCGTCGAAGTCCAGGGCGTTGGCCTCGCGCAGCCGCGCCTGGTAGAGCGCGTACGCCTGGGCCAGCGTCTTCTCGAAGCCGTCGGCCGCCTGTCCGGCGAAGGTCTCCTCGTCGATGAGCTCGTTCTTGAGGTTGGAGACCTTGGCGCTGAAGGACTTGGGCGGGAACCGCTTGGGGTCGAGATCGAGATCGCGGCAGACCAGGGCCATCAGGCGCTTGGAGTCGGCGGCGTCGTAGATCGAGAACGACGAGGTGAAGCCGAGGTGCTTGGACTCGCGGCGCAGGATGCGGACGCAGGCGCTGTGGAAGGTGGAGACCCACATGGCGTTGGCCCGGGGGCCGACCAGCTCCTCGACGCGCTCCTTCATCTCACCGGCGGCCTTGTTGGTGAAGGTGATCGCGAGGATCTGGCCGGGGTGGACGCCGCGGGCGGCGAGCAGGTGCGCGATGCGGTGGGTGAGCACCCGGGTCTTGCCGGAACCGGCTCCGGCGACGATCAGCAGCGGGCCGCCGGAGTGCACCACGGCGGCCTTCTGGGCGTCGTTGAGCCCTTCCAGGAGCGTGGCCGGGTCGACCGCGGGGCGGGCGGCGCCGTCGCGGTAGTGCGCGTCCCGGGGTACGGGGGCGTCGAACTTCCCGCTGAAGAGGTCGTGCGGGACCTCCTCCGGGGCCGGGCCGTGCTCGTCCTCGGGGGGCGGCGGGGGCTCCTCGTCCTTGGGGGCGAGGTCCGCCAGGAAGCTGTCGTCAAAGAGGCTGCTCATCGCCCACCGAGTCTAGGCCGCCCCACTGACAGTCGGGGCCGGAGCCGGGGAAAGGCCGGAAGTCCGGGGCGTTCCGCTCCGCGTCGCCCCGGGAACCCGGCATTCCACGCAGAAGCCTCGCCCTGCCCACACGAACGTCACCTCATGCACACAGGCCACGAAAAGGTTTCGGGCAAATCGAACATCTGCCTTCACAGGAGCCACACGAGTTGGCTAGGTTCACGCTCGGGCTGCCCGCATCCCGTGGACGACAGCGTCCGCACGGGCCGCCTCCGCCGAGTCCGGCCCTGCCCCACGGCACCCGGAGCCGGGGACCCATCAGCACCACCGGGGTGAATCGGTCGGTACGGCCGCGCGCGTGCGCACGTACGGACCGTAGGGCAAGCCTTCCGTCTGCGACACCGCCCGAACCCGACAGCTAACCCGGTAGGCGGTCCACGGAAGGAGTCGTCGGCCTTGCCGTCGCACCGCAAGCCGCGTACCCGCGTCCTCATCTCGCCCGGCAGCCGCCGGACGGCCGCCGGCCTGACGACCGCGGCCCTCGCCACGGTCACCCTGCTCTCGCAGTCTGCCGAGGCGTCCCCCCGCTCCCCGAAGCCGACCGTCGAAGAGGTCAAGAAGAAGGTCGACACCCTCTACCGCCAGGCCGAGGTCGCGACCCAGAAGTACAACGCCGTCAAGGAGCGCGTCGACGCGCGGCGGTCCGAGGTCAGCGACCTCCAGGACGCCGCGGCGCGCCGCACCGGCAAGCTCAACGAGGCCCGCCGGGAGCTGGGCACCTTCGCCGCCGCGCAGTACCGCAGCGGCGGGGTGAGCACCACCGCGCAGCTGATGTTCTCCAAGGACCCGCAGCAGTTCGCCGACCGCAGCCATCTGATGGAGCGGCTGACCGGGCGGCAGCAGCAGGCCGTCGACGCCTACCAGGAGCAACAGGCCGCCGCCGCCCACCAGCGGGCCGAGGCGACCCGCAGCCTGGACCGCCTCCAGGAGTCGCGGTCCGAGCTGGCCGGCTCCAAGCGGACGGTCCAGGGCAAGCTGGCCGAGGCCCGCCAGCTGCTCTCCGAGCTGACCGCCCAGGAGAAGGCGCGGCTGGCGGAGCTGGAGCGCCAGAAGGAGGAGGCGGCCCGCCGCAAGGCCGAGGAGGAGGAGCGCAAGCAGCACGAGCAGCCCGGCGGCGGCGCGGACACCGGCTCCCCCGGTACGGGCACGACCGACCCGGGCCAGGGCGGCGGCCCGGCCGACGGCTCGTACCGCACCAAGGCCGAGAAGGCGCTCGCGTTCGCCCGCGCCCAGATGGGCAAGCCGTACGTCTGGGGCGCCACCGGCCCCAACTCCTACGACTGCTCCGGGCTGACGCAGGCCGCGTGGAAGGCGGCCGGGGTGAGCCTGCCGCGTACGACGTGGGACCAGGTCAAGGTCGGCCAGCGCGTCGCCACCAAGGACCTCGCCCCCGGTGACCTGGTGTTCTTCTACAACGACATCAGCCACGTCGGGATGTACATCGGCGACGGCAAGATGATCCACGCCCCGAAGCCGGGCGCCAGCGTCCGCATCGAGTCGATCTACTACATGCCGATCTACGGCAGCGTCCGCCCCGCGTGACGCCCCTCGGGGAGGCCGTCGCACCGCGCGCCTCCCCGGTTGCACGGCTCCGGCCCGGTCCCTCGGTGAGGGGCCGGGCCGGAGGCGTACGCGGAGTGTGCCGGGGGCGCGGGGGATGCGGCCGCGCGCCCCGGTCGGGCTCAGGTCCAGAGCACCGCGATGAAGATGTTGACCATGGTGAGCAGGCCGACCGTGCCGAACAGCGGCTTGGCGATGCTCTCCTCGTCCCGCTTGACGTAGACCAGCCCCAGGATGACGACCAGGACGGCCAGCTTGACGCCGATCTTGATGTTGTCGACGGAGCTGCCCTGGGCCTGGTTCAGGCCGACCAGCGCGACGCCGGTGACCAGCATCGTCAGCGCACCGTGCAGCATCGCCGGCACGAACCGGGCGGTGCCCGCGCCCATCGCCTTCATCTGCGTGAGAAAGCCCCCCAGCAGGGAGGCGATACCAATGATGTGCAGACCGACGAAGACATTGATTACTACGTCCATACGACGGATCGTAACGGTCTCCCCCATAACACCTTCGGGGGGCCTCGTCGCGGCTGTTCCTGGCCTGTTCGTGGCCTGTCCGCGCCGTGGGGCCGGTTCTAGGCTGCGGCGCATGGAGCTGGGGAACGGCAAGGGCGCCGGTTCAGGGGGCTCGGTGGGCATCGCCGACCGGGCCGGTCTCGTACGGGTCATCGAGGTCTGGGCACACGGGTGGGCGCGGGCCCGCACCCACCCGGCGCCGCGGGCGGTCCCGGGCGGCTTCCGCATCGAGCTGGGATCTCCGCGGGACGCCGTGCGGTACATCGTCCCGGCCCCCGACCCCGGGGCGCTGCGCGACCTGGCCCGTACGGTGGCGGCGCCGCACACCTGGCTCAAGATCTTCGCGCCCCGTGCCGAGGTCGCGCCGCTGCTCTCCGACGCCTGGCGCCTCCACGGGCCGCAGTACCTCATGACGGCCCCGCCGCCACCGTCCGACCAGGTCACGCCCGCTCCGCCCGGCTACCGCCTCGACACCGAGGAGTGCGACGGGATCCTGGACGTACGGGTGTGGGCCACGGGCGACGCGGCCGGCGTACCCGCCGCGAGCGGCCGGACCGCGCTCACCGGCGGCACGGGCGGCGCCCCGGTCTCCGCCGTCTACGACATGATCACCACCGAACCGGCACACCGCCGCCGGGGCCTGGGCCGCCTGGTGATGACGACGCTCGGCGTCCACGCCGCCCGGCGGGGCGCCACCGAGGGCGTACTCGTCGCCACCCCCTCCGGCCGGGAGCTGTACACCGCCCTGGGCTGGTGCCTGCGCTCCCCGGTGACGGAGATGGTCTGCGAGGGGTGAGGGGCGTGGGGCGCGGGAGGCTCACGGGGCGTGGGCGGTCCGCGGGGCGCGGGCGGCGGGGCGGCACGGCAGGCCCGGGTGCGCGGCGCGGGCGCTCCGCGGGCCCGGTGCGTCAGCTCCGGACCTGGTGGCTCAGCCAGCGGAAGATCTCGGGGACCTGTTCGCGCCACACCGCGCTCGTGTGACCACCGGCGTCCTTGCCGATGTGCTGCACGGTCACCGTGGTGGGGCGCCGGGCCTCCCGCTGCAGTCCGAGACCGGCTTCGTAGCCGTCGCCGGAGGCGCCGGAGAGGAAGAGCGCGGTGCGCGGCGGGCGGCCGGCCAGGTTGGCCTCCCGCAGCTCGTGCAGCGGGTTGCTCTCGATCCGCAGCTTCGGGTCCTTGCCGGCGAGCGAGGTGGCCTCGCCCGCCGGGTCGTTGTACCCGGACATGCCGACCGCCGCGTGGTAGCGGTCGGGGTGGGCCAGCGCGAGCCGGGTCGCGCAGTGCGCCCCGGCGGAGTAACCGGCCAGCGCCCAGGAATCGGCGCGGTCCTCGGCCCGGAAGGTGTCGATGATCATCTGGCGTACGTCGACGGTCAGCCAGCTGTCGGCGTTGACCTTCCCGGGGATGTTGACGCAGCCCGTGTCGGCGCCCTGGTAGATGTTGGTACGCGGTGCGACCAGGATGAACGGCTTGATCTCCCCGCGCTCCATCAGCGGTTGCAGCTGCCGGCCGGCCGCCAGCGTGCCCAGCCAGGACTTGGCCGAGCCGGGATAGCCGGGCAGCAGCTCGACCACCGGGAACTTCTTGGTCCGGTACGCCGGGTCGTGGTACTGCGGCGGCAGCCAGACATACACCTCACCGCTGACACCGGAGATACGGCCCTGGAGCTCCGTCACCTGCACACCGGGGCCGACCACCGGATCGTCCGCGGGGCGGAACGCCTGGGCCCGGCGCGGCTCGGCGGAGATCTGGCGGCCGCCCAGCCCGTCGGGCCCGAGATCGTGGGCCGCCTCGATGTGGCTCCCGGTGCCGAGCAGGTCGTCCCAGGTGTCGTAGAGGTTGTTGGCGTTGTTGACCAGTACGAAGACCAGGGTGATGGCGGTGGCCTGGGCGAACAGCAGCATCGCCAGACGGACGGCGCCGCGTACCGGACGCGGCCCGGCTATCCGGCTCCACAGCGCCAGCGGCAGGACGATCGCGACGACCAGCAGCAGAAGCGAGGTGAGGAAGAAGGGCGTGCCCGTCAGGCTCATCGGGATCTCGCTTCCAGGACATGTACGACGTGTACGCGATCGACGGGGTGGTGGCCGCGCCGACGGCAGCGAGCCTTTCCGCGCCGTTAGACGGCGTTCCACGACGTCCTGGTTGCCCCTCTTCGCGAGCTTCTTTCCTCCTGTCGCCGGACGGATCTCCGGAGCGGCACCCGGGCCCCGGCCCCGGTGGGCCGGGATCGCCCTCCTCGGCGGGCCTGGCGCCCCTCCGGCGTGCTCCGGGGCGGCCCGGCCCGGAGCACGGCCCCGTGTCAGACCAGGCGGCGGGCGGCGGCCCAGCGGGTCAGTTCGTGGCGGTTGGAGAGCTGGAGCTTGCGCAGCACCGCGGAGACATGCGACTCCACCGTCTTGACGGAGATGAAGAGCTGCTTGGCGATCTCCTTGTACGCATAGCCGCGGGCGATCAGCCGCAGGACCTCGCGCTCCCGCTGGGTGAGGCGGTCCAGGTCCTCGTCCACCGGCGGGGCGTCCGTCGAGGCGAACGCGTCGAGGACGAACCCGGCCAGCCGGGGGGAGAACACCGCGTCGCCGTCGGCCACCCGGAAGATCGCGTCGATCAGGTCCTTACCGGTGATCGTCTTGGTGACGTAGCCGCGGGCGCCGCCCCGGATGACGCCGATGACGTCCTCGGCCGCATCGGAGACCGACAGCGCCAGGAAACGGACCGGCCGCTCCGGGTCGGCCATCTGCGTCACGCTGCGGCGCAGCACCTCCACACCGCCGCCACCGGGCAGATGGACGTCCAGGAGCACGACCTCGGGACGGGTGGCGGTGATGACCGTGATCGCCTGGTCGACATCGGCCGCCTCGCCGACCACCTCGACACCGGTCCGCTCCGTCACCCCGATCTCCGCCTGGACGCCGGTACGGAACATCCGGTGGTCGTCGACGAGCACCACCCGTACGGTGCGCTGCTCCTCGCCCGCCCCGTCACCGACCGGGGAGCCGTCCACCGGCCCCAGCGTCGCGGGCCCGTCGGGTGCCGTGGCGGCGTCGGGGGCCGGTGTGCCGGTGCCGACCGGTGTGCTCAGGGGGGCGTCGCCGCCGCTCGTGCCCTGCTGTGCGCCGTCGCTGTTCATCTCTTCCGTCCGTCCCTCGTGGTCTGCGTCGTCATCATCGCGCGGTGCGGCGGGCCGTGTCGCCGCCGCGGCGTATGCGGCGCCCGGTGGGCGCGGTGCCGGTCATGGGGGTGCCGGTCATGGGGGTGCCGGTCATATGGGTGCCGGTCGCCCGGGTGCTCGTCGGGGCGTTCGCGGGGAGGGCGTTGGGGGCGGCCGTGGTGGCGGGGAGGGACGGGGCGTGGGGCGAGCCGGGGGACGGCGTCATTCGGCGCGCTCCATCTCCAGCTCGACCTCGGTGCCGCCGCCGGGCACGGACCGCAGCCGGGCGGTGCCGCCGTTGCGTTCCATCCGGCCGATGATGGACTCGCGGACGCCCATCCGGTCGTCGGGGACGGCGTCCAGATCGAAGCCCGGCCCCCGGTCGCGTACCGAGACGAAGACCGTGCGGCCCTCCACCTCCGCGAAGACCTGCACCGGCCCGCCGTCGCCGCCGTACTTCGCGGCATTGACCATCGCCTCGCGGGCGGCCTTCATCTGCGCGCCCAGCGCCTCGTCCAGCGGGCAGTCGCCGACGACCACGACCTCGATCGGTACGCCGTGGTGGTCCTCCACCTCGGCCGCCGCCTGACGCACCGCGTCGGCGAGGGTCGCCGGCTCCTCGCCCTCCTCCTGGGTGCGGCCCTCGGGCCGGTACAGCCAGGCCCGCAGCTCCCGCTCCTGGGCGCGGGCGAGCCGGGCGACCTCGCGGGAGTCGTCGGCGCTGCGCTGGATGAGGGTGAGGGTGTGCAGTACGGAGTCGTGGACGTGGGCGGCCACCTCGGCCCGCTCCTGGGCGCGGATGCGCATCAGCCGCTCCTCGGAGAGGTCCTGTATCAGGCGGACGAGATAGGGGCCGACGAGCAGGGCGATACCGACGACGACGGCGAGCGCGGCCTGGAGCACCGAGCTGAGGTGACCCACCGAGCCCTGGAGCACGACGATGCCGGTCACTCCGACGCAGACGAGCACCACCCCGGCCGCACCGCGCAGCGCCGGGAGGACGCCCTTGCGGCGGCCCAGCTCCAGCCACTGTGCGCGGCGGGCGTTGTCGGCCTGCCGCCAGACGAGGGCGACACCCGCGGCTATCAGCAGCACCGGCCACAGATAGCCGCTGCCGAGGCCCAACTGGAACCGGGAGGCGACGAAGGCGGACCCGGCCAGCAGCGCGATCAACGCGATGACCTGGCCCGTGTCCGGTCTGCGGAACCCGGCGCGGCGGGCCCCGTCGGCCGTGGCCCGGCGGTCCTCCACCCCGCCGACGCCGAGCGGGACGAAGAACCAGAACGCGGCGTAGAGCAGCGCGCCCATGCCTTCGGCGAGGAACAGCGCGACGAAGACGACCCGGACCCAGGAGACGGGGAGTCCCAGATGCCCCGCGAGTCCGCGCGCGACGCCGCCGAGCAACCGCCCGTCGGCGCTGCGGTAGAGCTTGCGCACGGGCGGCTCGTCGGATTCCTGCGCGGACGCGTGGTGCGCTCCGGCGCGGGGCGGGGCTGTGGTCATGCACTGATCGTCACACGCGGCGGGCCGGGGGACATCAGGGTGGACCCTGACTCGGTCCCTGAGATTTACGGATGCCGCCGACGGCATCCTGCGCCGGTGCGGGTGCCGTGCGACCGCGCCTCGGCGGTCCCGGCGCGGGCGGGCGCGGGGTTCAGCTCGCGTCCCCGCTCTTGCGGAAGCCGTCCTTCACCTTGGAGAAGAGGTCGCTGAACCTGGCCCAGTCGGCGCTCGGCGCGGAGACGTAGATCGCGTACTCCTTCTCTCCCTCACGGCCGAACCCGAGGTCGATGCCGTGGTACTCCCGCACCTTTCCCTGGAAGGTGAACTCCCAGATGGCGGCCGGGTCGTTCTGGTACATCGTGTCCTGCAGCCGCTTGCGCGAGTAGCTCGGATACTGCTTCTGCAGGTCCGCCTCGACCTGCTTGAAGTGCGCCACCTGGTCGCCGGAGGAGAAGTCCAGCACGCTGATCGTCAGCTGGGCCAGCGAGGCCTGGGAGATGTAGACGATCTGCCGGCCGCCGTCCTTCACCTGCCGCGTCCAGCCGTCCGGCACCGGGTAGGAGACCCCGAGCTGCCGCTCCTCGACACGGTGCATACCGTCCGGGGTGCGCGGGGGCGGCCCGATGGGGTGCTCGGACACGGGAGGCTGTGCGGGGGTGCTGCTCTTCGCCGGTTGCCCCAAGCCGCCGCCCGTCCCGTGGAGCGCGTACCAGGCGCCGCCCGCGCCGCCGCCGGTCGCCAGCACGCCGAGCGCACACCAGAGGGCGACCCGTCCGCGCCGCTTACGGGGCGGTGGGGTCAGCGCGACCGGGCCCGTCTCGTCGGTCCCCGCCAAGGCCGCTCCCCCGGCGGCCGGGAGGAGCGCGCCGCCCAGGGAGCCGGTATCCGCCTCGGCGACCCGTCTGGCCTCCGCCTCCGTCTCGGTGAGGCCACGCGTGTCCGCCACCGCTCCGGTGACCCGGCCGGTGGTCGCGGAATCGGCGGTCGCGGTGTCGGTGACCGCGGCGGCGGTGCCCGGAGAGGGGGCTACCCGGGGGTCGGTGAACGCTCCGGTGCCGCCCGCTCCTCCGGTGAGGCCGGTGGTGGCGCCCGTACTGCTGCGTGCCTGGTCGGACCGTCCGCCGCCCGCGGTGTCCGACGGTACGACCGGCCGGGTCGGCGCCTCGGAGCCGCTCGCCGTGTCGGAGCCGCCGCGCCCGACGGTGCCCAGGGCCAGCGTCGGCCAGCCGATCAGCGCGGTGTCCACCTCCGCCTCGGCGGTGCGCAGCGCCTGCTCGACGACCTCGGCCGTCGGCCGGTCGCCGGGCTCCTTCTCCAGCAGCGCCTCGATCAGCGGCGCCAACGGCCCGGCGTGCGCCGGGGGCTCCAACGGGTCGACGGCGATGGCGTACGCGCTCTCGACCGCCGTGGTCTTACGGAACGGGGGCCGCCCCTCCACGGCCTGATAGAGCGTCGCCCCCAGCGCCCACAGGTCGGACGCGGGACCGGGGGTGCCGCCCTTGACCCGCTCGGGCGCCAGGTAGTCGATGGATCCGACCAGTTCGCCGGTCTTGGTGAGGGTGGACGTGCCGGAGGCGACGGCGATCCCGAAGTCGGTCAGGACGACGCGGCCCTCGTTGCCGAGGAGGACGTTTCCCGGCTTGACGTCACGGTGCAGTACCCCGGCGGCGTGCGCGGCGCGCAGCGCGGCGATCATGCCGCGGCCGATCCGGGCCGCCTCCCGGGGGTCCACGAAGCGGTTCTCCCGCGCCGCCTGCTTGATGAGGTCACCGAGCGTCCCGGCCGGGACGTACTCCATGACGATGCACGGCAGCCCGTCGTCGAGGACCACGTCGTGGACGCTGACCACGTTGGGGTGGTTGATCCGTGCCGCGGCCTGCGCCTCGCGGGTGGTCCGCTCATGGCGGAGGGCCAGCTCTTCCGCGTCCAACTGGGGCGAGACGTGCAGACGCTTGACGGCCACTTGGCGTGCGAGGACCTCGTCCCGGGCCCGCCATACGGTGCCCATACCGCCGCGGCCTATCCGCTCGATCAGGCGATATCGCCCGGCGACCAGTCGCCCCTCGTCCACCGACGCCGCCTCCGTCACCGCACGCCCCTCCGGAAACCCGTACGTATCCAGGGCGCAACGATAGTCTCCGACCCGGCCGATCCGGCCCTCGCCTGCCGCGCGGGTGCACGGTCCGTCCACCGCGCCGAGGCATCTCGGGGGGATATGCGAACCCGCGGGTGATATCGGGGTTGCTCGAGGTCGATCTCAGGGTTCGACCAGGGTTTCCACGGATGCCGGGACTCCGTCGCGCTTGTCACCATGGGTTCATGAACGAAGCAGCCCCCGCCGAGGAATCGGCAGCGCCCGACGGCACCGCCCCGCCGCGCCCGCCGCTGCGCCGCAGCCGACGGCACAAAGTCGTCGCGGGCGTCTGCGGCGGCCTGGGCCGGCAGTGGGACCTCGATCCGGTGATCTTCCGGATCGTCCTCGCCGTGCTCTCCGTCACCGGCGGCCTGGGGCTGATCTTCTACGGCTTCGCCTGGCTGATCATCCCGCTCCACGGCGAGGAGGAGAACGAGGGCCGTCGGCTGCTCTCCGGCCGGGTCGAGGGATCGGCGCTGACGGCGCTGCTGTTCGCGCTGGTCGGCTGCGGGCTGTTCCTCACCACGCTGGGCAAGGGCAGCGTCATGTCCTTCGCCGTCCTGCTGACGCTGGCGGTGGCCGGCGCCGCGTACTGGTCGCGCCGTCACCGGGGCGGCGGCATCGAGGGCCCCGGCCCCCGGGACGCGGCCACCGCGCAGGCCGTCGCCGACGCGCCGCCGGAGACCAAGGCGCCGCCCGGCCCGCAGGCGCTGTCGTGGTGGCGGGGGCCGCTCGGCAAGGAGCCGGCCGGGCTGATGTATCTGTGGGGGCCGGAGCATGCCGACCTCACCTATGAGGGCGGCCACGGTGTACCCGGTGGCCCCGTGTGGCCGCCCGGTTTCCGCCCCGGCGGAGCGGCGGCCCGTCCGGACGGTGCGGCTGCGGCGCCACGGCGCCGGGCGCGGTCCGGGCCGCAGATCGGTGGCCTGGTCTTCCTGCTGGCCGCGCTCGGCGGCGCCGGTACGACGTTCGGCGTCGAGCGGCACGCGCCGTTCTCGCACGCGCTGCAGGCGGGTCTGGCGTGTGCGCTGGTGGTGTTCGGGCTGGGGCTGGTGGTCAGCGCCTGGCTGGGGCGGACGGGCGGCGGCACCGTCTTCATGATGGTGCTGACCGCCGCGCTCCTCGCGGTGTCCACGGTGTTGCCGGACAACCTCAGCGCCGAGTGGCAGAACCGTCATTGGACCCCCACCGAAGTCGCCGCCGTCCAGCGGCATTACGAACTCGGCTCCGGAGAAGGCAGGTTGGACCTCGGAGAGCTGTCCGTCAAGGACGGTCGCACGATCCGTACCGGCGCCGAGGTGGGCGCGGGCCGCCTGGAGGTGACGCTTCCGCCGGGTGTGGAGACGACGGTGCATCTGTCGCTGGGGCTCGGCGATGTGCGGCTGCCCGGCGAGCCCGCCGACGACGTACGGATCTCCGCGGGCGGCCGGCCCCGCACGGTCACGCTGCCCGCCAAGGGGTTGGGGAAGGGGGAGAAGCCGCGCGGCTTCCTCGACCTGACGCTCCGGGTGGGCGCCGGGCAGATCGACGTCCGTCACGCTCCGCCGCCTTCGCCCGCGGAGCCCTCGCCCCCGCCGTCGTCCGGCGCGGCTTCCCCGCCGTCGGCCGGTTCGCGGACCGGGGCGCTCCCCGCTGCCGCGGCCCTACCGGTCGCCGCGCTCGCTCCGGTCGGCCCGCCGGTGCCGGCCGACGAGCGCATACCCTCCGCTCCCCGCGCCGTCACGCTCGTTCCCGGCCCCCGGCCGTCCCAGGGAGGCACCTCATGAAGCGTCACCCCTTCGAACCGGCACGGTTGATCTGCGGGCTGGCCGCGGTGACCGTCGGTGTCGGTTACGCCCTCGACGCCCTCGATGTCTGGCGCGCCCCCGGGCCCTGGCTCTTCCTGGCGATACCGGCCGGTCTGCTGGTCTCCGGTGTCACCGCCGTGATCTGGGCGGTCGCCCGCCGGGGGCGCCCGGGCGCGGAGCGGTAGCGACGAGCCGGCGCCACGACCACGGCGCAGCCACGGCGCGAGGGGGCGGGCACAAGACGGGACGGGGACACGGGGCACAGCCCGATGCCCCGCCTCCTGGGAGGCGTCGGGCCGTTGCCTACTCCCCCACCTCCACGACCCGGACCGCCGACTCCGCGCCGGAGGCGGTGATCACCCGGATCTCGGTGGGGCCCGGGTCGATGTCGGCCGGTACGGGGACGGTCAGGGCGGCGTCCGCCGGGCTGGCGAAGCCGCCCGGTCCGGGCACCAGGGGCACCGGCACATGCACCGTTCCGATGCGTACGACGATGCGGGACAGCAGGTCAGGGGTGCGGGCGCCCGGCGGGACGAAGCCCGTGCCGCGGATCTCGATGTCATCGCCCGGGCGGATCGGCGCGGGCAGATCGCCCGGCTCCCGGGCGCGGACCACCGACAGGATGACGGGCCGGCCGCCCTCGTCGCACTTGGCGGCCAGGTAACCGGCGGCCGACACCACGACGAGCGCGGCGACGGCCCAGCCCGCGGACGGCCGGACAAGTCCGGGCGGCCCGCTCACCACGGTCAGGGCGAGCGCCGCCACCACCACGTTCACCAGCAGATACTGCGTGGCGGCGAGGTCGGCGCGGCCCGCGTCGTCGGCGAAGAGGTCGACGGCCCGGGGGCGTTCGGCCGCCGGCTTCTGGAGCCGGCCGGTCCGGACCCGTGCGGCCACCACGGCGCGCGCCGCCACCGCCGTACCGCCCACCGTCAGCAGGACGAGCAGCATCGGCGGGGCCAGTGCGGCCCGCCCGGACAGCGCGCCGTCCGCCGCCACCGGGGGCGGTACGGCCCCGCCGGGCAGCACGTTCCCGGTCACGGCCGTCAGTACCGCGAAGACCGCCACGCCGAACCAACCGGCCGCGACCGTACGGGAGGTGGACAGCCGCTGGTCCTCGCCGGTGAGCGGCGCCAGTACGCCGCCGTGCCCGCGGTGCCGCCATGCCGTCACGGTGCCGCCGAGCGCCAGGGCGACGGCGGCGGTCAGCGTGGCCGTACGGTGCGCGGTCCAGCCGCCGCCGACCGCGGTCAGCGCCTGGCCGAGGAGGAGCGCGGCGACCGCGCCCCACAGCGTCCGCAGGGTGGAGCGGTGCACGGCGTCGAGCCAGGCCGTGCGGGTGGCGGCGGCGTGTGCCGTCAGGCCCCGGGCGGAGAGGGTGAGTTCGTCGGAGATCCACTGACGGGCGGCCCCGGCGGAGCGGGTCAGTCCGGCCGGTATGCCGCGCCCGGCGGCGTACTCCTCGCGCAGCGCCACGAACGCCGCGACCGCCTTCCGGTGGGCGGCGCGCGCCCCGTGCCCGCACCGGCCACAGCGGCACCCCTCCCCTCCGGCGCCGTCACTCGTCCCCGGAGTCATTCCCGCACCGGGCGCCCCCATCGCCCCGTCTGCCGCTTCCACCGCTACGTCACCGCCGCTCGCCATGACCCCGCGCCGCCCTCGGGCCGCGTTCGGTGTCAACTTCCTTCCCCCGTAAGGGATTACGTCCGGAGGCAGTGTGCCGCAGGTGTCGGGTGGTGCGGGGAAACGTCCAGATGGCGGCGGGTGAAGGCACCGTGTCCGGGTTGACGCCCCGGCGCGCGCCCGGGGCGGCCGGGTATCCGCCGGCGTACCGGCTCTTCATTAGTCGGGCCGCGCGGCCGATACTGCCGCCCTGTCCCCGCACGGTGGAGGTGGCCGGTGCCGAAGGATCCGCTGATGTATCTCGCGCGGCGGGACGCGTACGCCGCGTTCCTCACCGCGAGCGACGCCGAGGGCGCGGTGATCTGGCGCCGCCTGGAGGGCGGTTACGGCTCCCTCGACGCCGCCCTCGCGGCGACCCGGGAGAGTTACGCGGCGACGCAGGCCGCGTTCAACATGCTCGACGTGGAGGGCGTGGGCCCGGTCGAGCAGGCCCGGGAGCTGATGGACCGGCTCCGGGCGCTGCACCGCGTCGATGCGGCGCCGGACGGCGCGTGGGAGACGTACACGGCGGCGCGCACCGCGTTCGTCACGGCGGCCCGGGGATTCCTCGCACGCAACTGACCACGGAGGGAGCCCCCTCGACCAGGCCGGCCGGCGGAGCCGGACCGGAACTCCGCCCCCGAGGCCGACCCTGGACGACGCCCGGGAGCGGGCGGTGCGCCATCGGCTGGAGGGCGCCCACCTGGACGGCGAGCCGGTCGGCTGCTCCACCGTCCGTCCGCCGGTGGACGGCGTGACGACGGTGATCGCGCCGGTCCTCGCCGCGTACCGGCGCCGGGGGTACGGCGCGGAGCTGTACGCCCGCGGGCTGGACCGGGCGCGGCAGCTGGGCGCCGAGGCCGTCGAGACGGTGGTGCTGTCGTCCAACGAGGACGGCTTGCGGTTCACCCTGTGGAACGGCTTCACCGAGACCGAGCGCTATCTGCTGCCGGGCGACACCGTCCCCTGGATCGCCCTGCGGCTGACCTGACGGACGGGGCGCGGGCGCGGGCCGGGCGCCCGCCACGGACACGGACCGGGCGGCGGGGCCCGGCGCGCACACCCCGACGGCCCGCGGACCCGACCCGCCCCGCCTCACCACCACAGCTACACCAGTGGCCCGCGCCCCCTCGCCCCTTCGCCCCCTACCGCCCGCTGAGCAGCTCCACCCCCCGCAGCAGCCCGGAGTGGTCGAGCCCGCCGTCCCCCCGGGCGACCGCCGACGCGATCAGCTGTGCGGCGACCGCGCCCACCGGGAGCGGCACCCCCGCGGCCCGGGCCGCGTCCGTGACGATGCCCATGTCCTTGTGGTGGAGCTCCAGCTTGAAGCCGGGGGTGAAGTCGCGGTCGCGGAAGTTGGCCCGCTTCCTGGCCAGCACCGTGGAGCCGGCCAGGCCGCCACCCAGCACCTCCAGGGCCGCGTCCAGGTCGACGCCGGACTTCTCCAGGAAGACCACGGCCTCGGCGACGGCCTGGAGGTTGACGGCGACGATCAGCTGGTTGGCGGCCTTGACCGTCTGCCCGGCGCCGTGCGGGCCGCAGTGGACCACCGTGGTGCCGACCGCGTCGAAGAGCGGCCGGGCCGCCTCGAAGTCCTCCGCCGTCCCGCCCACCATGATCGACAGCACGCCCTCCACGGCGCCCGCCTCACCGCCGGAGACCGGCGCGTCCAGGACCCGTACGCCCTTGTCCGCGGCGGCCGCCGCGAGGTCGGCCGAGGTCTGCGGGGTGATCGAGGAGTGGTCGATGAACAGGGTGCCGGGCGCCGCATGCGCCAGGACGCCGTCCGGTCCGTAGGCGACCGCCTCGACCTGCGGGGACGCCGGGACCATGATGATCACCACATCCGCCCCGCGCACCGCGTCGGCGATCGACGCCGCCTCCTGCCCGCCGGCCGCCACCAGCGCAGCCGCCCGGCCGGGGCTGCGGTTCCAGCCGCGGACGGTGTGCCCGGCCCGGGCGAGGTTCACCGCCATCGGGCTGCCCATGATGCCGAGTCCGATGAATCCGATCGTGCTCATCGCGCGCCGCTCCTCACTGCTCCACCGGTGCGCCACCGCCCCGCGGCCCGCACCGCCACCTTCGATTCACATTCCGCATCACGGAGATTCAATACCGTCATACGAAATCTTCGCCGCCATCATGCGAGCCGGAGCCTCCGACGTCAACGCCCGCGTCGCCACGTACCGGGGAGCCCACGGCACGTACACCGCCCAGAAACGCGCCGACGCCGCCGCTCACGAGGAGCGACGGCGTCGGCGTCGGGCGTGCGGGAGGACCGGCGGACCGGTCAGCGGGTCACTCCCACTCGATGGTGCCCGGGGGCTTGCTGGTGACGTCGAGGACGACGCGGTTGACGTCCGCGACCTCGTTGGTGATCCGGGTCGAGATCCGCGCCAGGACGTCGTACGGCATACGCGTCCAGTCCGCGGTCATGGCGTCCTCGGAGGAGACCGGGCGGAGCACGATCGGGTGGCCGTAGGTGCGGCCGTCGCCCTGGACGCCGACCGAGCGGACGTCGGCGAGCAGCACGACCGGGCACTGCCAGATCTCGGCGTCGAGACCGGCCGCGGTCAGCTCCTGGCGGGCGATGGCGTCGGCCTCGCGGAGCAGGTCGAGACGCTCCTTGGTGATCTCGCCGACGATGCGGATGCCCAGGCCCGGGCCGGGGAACGGCTGGCGCTGGACGATCTCGTCCGGCAGGCCCAGCTCGGAGCCGACGAGGCGGACCTCGTCCTTGAAGAGCTGCCGCAACGGCTCGACCAGCTCGAACTCGATGTCGTCGGGGAGACCGCCGACGTTGTGGTGCGACTTGATGTTCGCGGTGCCCTCGCCGCCGCCGGACTCGACGACGTCCGGGTACAGGGTGCCCTGCACGAGGAACGCGACCTCGGGGCCCTCTTCCTGGAGGATCTCCAGCTGGGCCTGCTCGAAGACCCGGATGAACTCCCGGCCGATGATCTTCCGCTTCTCCTCGGGGTCGGAGACCCCGGCGAGAGCGGCCAGGAAGCGCTCGGAGGCGTCGACGACCCGCAGCTGAACGCCGGTGGCGGCCACGAAGTCCTTCTCGACCTGCTCGGTCTCGCCCTTGCGCATCAGGCCGTGGTCGACGTACACGCAGGTCAGCTGGGAGCCGATGGCCTTCTGGACCAGGGCGCCGGCGACCGCGGAGTCCACACCGCCGGAGAGCGCGCAGATGGCGCGCTTGTCGCCGACCTGGGCGCGGATGGCCGCGACCTGCTCCTCGACGATGTTGCCGGGCGTCCAGTTGGGCTCGATGCCCGCGCCGCGGTAGAGGAAGTGCTCCAGCACCTGCTGGCCGTGCGTGGAGTGCATGACCTCGGGGTGGTACTGGACGCCGTAGAGCTTCTTCTCGTCGTTCTCGAAGGCGGCGACCGGGACGACGTCCGTGGACGCGGTGACGGTGAAGCCCTCGGGCGCGGCGGAGCAGGCGTCGCCGTGCGACATCCAGACGGACTGCTCGGCGGGGGTGCCCTCGAAGAGGGTGGAGCCGGGCCGGGAGACGGCGAGCGGGGTGCGGCCGTACTCACGGGCGCCGGTGTTGTCGACCGTGCCGCCCAGAGTGGTGGCCATGAGCTGGAAGCCGTAGCACATGCCGAAGACCGGGACGCCGGCCTCGAACAGGGCGCGGTCGACGCTGGGCGCGCCGTCGGCGTAGACCGACGAGGGTCCGCCGGAGAGGATGATCGCCTTGGGGTTCTTGGCGAGCATCTCGGCCACCGGCATGGTGGACGGGACGACCTCGCTGTAGACCCGGGCCTCGCGAACGCGGCGGGCGATGAGCTGGGCATACTGCGCGCCGAAGTCGACTACGAGGACGACGTCCGGGGCGGCGGCAGGGGGCGCTGATGGCACTTCGGCGGCCTTCCGGCGGTGTGGAGCAGGGGTTGGACTTTCGATTCTAACGGGCTCATACTGAGCGCCATGTCCAAGCAGCTGACCTTCGAGTTTACCTATGGCACCGGCCCGGCCGGCTGCCATGGACGTGCTGCTTGATCAACTGACCAGCGACTTCCCAGGCGCCCCGGGCCGACAAGGCCCGGGGCGCCTGTGTCGTTCCCGGTCCGCCCGTCGGCTCCGGGGGCCACCGGCCCTCAGGAGAGAAACCGAACATGAGCAGCGACACCACCACCACTCCCGCCCCGACCGCCCCCGCCGCCGGCACCGGGGCGCGCACCCCGGAGGCGGTCGGGGTGATCACCGACGCGCGCGGACGGATCGACGATCTCGACGGCCGGATCATCGGCCTCGTCCAGGAGCGGATGGCGGTCTCCGCCGTGATCCAGCGCGAGCGCATCGCGTCCGGCGGGCGCCGGGTGAACCTCTCCCGCGAGATGGAGATCCTCGACCACTACCGCGGGCAGCTCGGCCGGTCCGGGACCGCGCTGGCGATGACCCTGCTGGAGCTGTCCCGCGGCCGCGTCTGAGGGGCCGGACGGCGGGTGCGGACGGCGTGCGGGCGGACCGCGTGCGCCGGGCGCAGCGGGCGGATCTGAGTTCGGTCGGACTCTCACCCGTACGGCGCGTGACCGGCCGCGGAACCGCTTCGTTGTGCCGTGTGCCGCGTCAGCCAGGCGCGGGAGGCAGGAATACGCGTAGACGCCGCCCCCGGGGCGGAACGCCGGAGGGATGAGACGCCGGCCGCTCGGCGGCCCGCGTCGTGGGACCTCACTCCGGTGAGGTGGCCGGTCAGCAGGGGACAGCAGCCCGGTCACGTCGATGGGTGGCCGGTCCTGGGGACGCCCGGGACCGGCCGCATCCGGCTCGCACGCGTCCCATCCGGCACTCCCGCCCCCGGCAGCCCCGTTGCCCAGTCGCTCAACTTCTCCGTACCGCTCCACCGAACCCGCGGCGCATCCCCCCGGCGCCGCTCCCCGGTGCCCGCGCCGCCCTGACGCCGGCACCGGCGGCAAGGGCCCCGTCGCCGTCCGCCCTCCCCTCTTGCGGACGGCGCCGCGGGGCCCTTCGCACGCCCGCGGTCAGTCGCCGTCCGGCTCCGGGCGCGCGCCGTCGGTGCGCTTCGGCGGGACGACCGGGACGGCGAGCAGCGGCAGCTTCAGGGCGCCGAAGGCCGACGGCGGGACGGCGGGGGCGACCGGCTCGACGGGCGTCAGCCGCCGGTACGCCTCGCTCTGGCGGGGCCGTGGGTCCTCCTCACCGTTGTTGGGCCAGAACGCCATCGCCCGCTCGGCCTGGGCGGTGATCGTCAGCGAGGGGTTGACGCCGAGGTTGGCGGAGACCGCGGCGCCGTCGACGACGGAGATGCCGGGGTGGCCGTAGAGGCGGTGGTACGGGTCGATGACGCCGTGGTCGGCGTCCTCGCCGATGGGGCAGCCGCCGAGGAAGTGCGCGGTCAGCGGGGTGCCCATCAGCTCGCCGACGTTGCTGCCGGGGAAGCCGTTGATCGCCTTCGCGAGGTGCCCGGCCGCCTCGTACGCCTCGGGGATCTGCTCCGGGTTGGGGGCGCCGTGGCCCTGGCGGGCGGTGAGCAGGCCCTTTCCGGGGCCGGAGGGCTTGCGGTACGTGGTCAGGGAGTTGTCCAGGGACTGCATGACGAGGCCGATGATGGTCTTCTCCGACCAGCGGCGGTTGGAGAGCGACTGCGCGGTCTGCACCGGGTGGCGCAGGCTGCGCGCCGCCCAGGCCAGGGCGCGCCGGCCGCGGCGGGCGGCGAGCGGCACCTGCACGATGGAGAGCGACCCCATGGCGTTGGAGCCCTTGCCGTAGCGGACCGGTTCGATGTGGGTGTGCTCGTCCGGGTGGATGGACGAGGTGATCGCGACGCCGCGGGTGAAGTCGGGCCGGGTGCCGTACTTCTTGCGGTAGCGGCGGTCGCTGGTCTGCGAGCCGACCAGGGCCTCGGAGTTGGTGCGGGTCAGCTCGCCCAGCCGCGGAGAGATGCCGGACAGCAGACCGCTGTCCTTCATGCGGTGCAGCAGCGTCTGGGTGCCGTACGTGCCGGCGGCGAGGACGACGCGGCGGGCGGTGAAGACCCGGCCGCGGCCACGGCGTTTGTCGTCGGTGGGCAGGGTGCCGAGGGCGTAGCCGCCGCGGGAGTCCTCGGTGACGGTGACGACGGAGGTCATCGGGTGGATGACGGCTCCGGCCTGTTCGGCGAGGTGGAGGTAGTTCTCGTTGAGGGTGTTCTTGGCGCCGTGGCGGCAGCCGGTCATGCACTCGCCGCACTCGGTGCAGGCGGTGCGGGCCGGGCCCTTGCCGCCGAAGTACGGGTCGTGGACCTGCCCGCCGGGCTCCGCGCGGGTGGCGCCGTCCGCGTCCTCGCCGTCGCCGAAGAAGACGCCGACGGGCGCGAGGTGGAAGGAGTCGCCGACGCCCATCTTCTCGGCGGCTTCCTTGAGGTGGACGTCGGACGGGGTGGTCGTCGGGTTGAGCCGGACGCCCAGCATCCGCTTGGCCTGGTCGTAGTAGGGCGCCAACTCCTCCTGCCAGTCGGTGAGATGACCCCACTGCTGGTCGCGGAAGAACTGCGGCGGCGGGACGTAGAGGGTGTTGGCGTAGTTGAGGGAGCCGCCGCCGACCCCGGCGCCGGCCAGCACCATGACGTTGCCGAGGAGGTGGACGCGCTGGATGCCGTAGCAGCCGAGGGCCGGGGCCCACAGGTAGTTGCGCAGGTCCCAGGAGTTCTTGGGGAGTGTCTGGCGGCTGAAGCGGCGTCCGGCCTCCAGGACGCCGACGCGGTAGCCCTTCTCGGTCAGCCGCAGGGCCGAGACCGCGCCGCCGAAGCCGGAGCCCACGACGAGCACGTCGTAGTCGTAGGGGCGGTCGGACTCCCGGCGCTGCCCGGGGAGCGGGTGGTGGGCGGAGTTCTTCTGCGGCACGGGCTCTCCTGGGGGGTGGGCCGGGCGGGCCGCGTGCGCCGCGGCCCGCCCGGAGGATCAGCGCAGCCGGAGCGCCTTCATCGCCTTGAGGCTGCGGGTCATCAGGTCGGCGTACTTCTCGTCGGTCAGGCCGAAGGACGGACCGAGCGGCATCACCCGCTGCTGGGCGATGGTCTGCGCCTCGGTGTACTTCAGGACGCCCTCGGAGCCGTGGCGGCGGCCGAGACCGGAGTCGCCCATCCCGCCCATGGGCGACTGGGCGCTGCCGTACCCGGCGGCGTACGCCTCGTTGACGTTGACCGTGCCGGCGCGCAGCCGGGCGGCGACGGCGCGGCCACGGCGGGCGTCCCGGGTCCAGACGCTGGCGTTGAGGCCGTACGGCGTGCCGTTGGCCAGGCCGATGACCTCGTCGTCGTCCTCGAAGCGGTAGATCGAGACGACCGGGCCGAAGGTCTCCTCGGCGCAGACGGTCATCGCCTCGCCGACGCCGTCGAGGATGGTCGGCTCGTAGAAGTACGGGCCGATGTCGGGGCGGGCGCGGCCGCCGGTGACGACCCGGGCGCCCTGGGCGACGGCCTCGTCGACGTGGCGGGTGACGGTCTCCAGCTGGCGGGGCCCGGCCAGCGAGCCCATGTCGGCGCCGTAGGCGAGCTGGGTGCCCAGCCGCATGGCGCGGGTGCGGGCGGCGAAGCTCTCCAGGAAGGCGTCGGCGACGGAGGCGTGGACGTAGAGCCGCTCGATGGAGATGCAGAGCTGGCCGGCGGAGGAGTAGCAGCCGCGGACGGCGCCGGCGGCGGCCTTCTCCACGTCGGCGTCGTCCAGCACCAGCATGGCGTTCTTGCCGCCGAGTTCGAGGGAGACGCCGACGAGACGGGCCGCGGCGCCCTGGGCGACCTCACGGCCGGTGCGGGTGGAGCCGGTGAAGGAGACGTAGTCGGCGTGGCGCACGACGGCGGGGCCGACGACCGGGCCCTCGCCGATGACGACCTGCCAGACGTCCTCCGGCAGCCCCGCCTCGATCATCTGCCGGCGGGCCCACAGGGCGGTCAGCGCGGTCTCCGTGTCCGGCTTCATGACGAGCGCGTTGCCCGCGACGAAGGCGGGCAGGGCGTCGCCGACGGACAGCTCCAGCGGGTAGTTCCAGGGGGCGATCTGGCCGACGACGCCGCGCGGCTGGCGCAGCTCGCTGACCTTCGTCAGGACCGGGACGACACCGGTGTGCCCCTTGGGGCGCAGATACGCGGGTCCCTTGCGGCCGTAGTGGCGGGCGGCGACGGCGACCGCCTGCACCTCTTCGTGGGCGTGCAGCCGGGCCTTGCCGGTCTCCAGCTGGATGAGGTCGAGGACCTCCGCCTGGCGCCGCAGCACCAGGTCGTGGAAGCGGAGCAGGACGGCGGCACGCTGCTTGAGCGGGACCTCGGCCCAGCGCTCCTGGGCGGCGCGGGCGCGCTCGAAGGCGGCGGCGACGTCCTCGGGGGTGGACTCCGGCAGATCGGCGAGCTTCTCGCCGGTGAACGGCGTGTGGTTGGCGGTGCAGCCGCTGCCGCTGACGCCTCTGACCAGCTGGGCGACGCTCTCCGGGGTGACGACGTCGGCCGCGGTGCGCGCACCGGGCACGGTGGCGGCGACGGGGTTGCCGCCCTCGGGTGCGGCGGGCGCGGGCGCCTCCGTCGCGGGCGCGGGCGCCTGCACGGCGGGTGCGGCCGTCCCGGGGGCGGCGTCGACTGTTCCGGTGTCCTGCGAGTCCGTCATGCGGGCGAGCGTAATGCGGCCGCGGCCGCTTTGTGTACCCGGCGGTAATACCTTTTCGGCGTCCTCACAACGTGCCAGTGGTTGCTGGCTGCAACGCTGCTGTTCAGCGGTGACGCGGGGGGCGGGGCCGGGCCCACGTCCGTCAGGCACCGTCGATACGGAGCCGGTCGCGGGCGCCCTGGAACACCGCGCGGCCGATGTGCTCGGCGGCCGGGACCCGGGGCATCTCCACGTACAGGTCGTAGGAGCGGCCGCCCGCCGTAGTGGTCAGCAGCTGGAGCCGACGGGTCCTGGTGGGCGTCTGCGGCGAGAAGGTGTAGGTGGCGTCCAGGAGGAGCGCGGGGCGGTCGCGGAAGTGGACCGGCTCGGTGTGCACCTCGGCGTCCGGCCAGTACTCCCGCAGCCGCGCCGCCTCCCGGGCGCCCCAGGCGCTGAGCGACCGGGGGCGGTGGGCGTAGGTGGTGAGCCGCAGCCGGTTGCTGTCGTCGCCCGGTACGACGTACTCGACGATCCGGCTGCCCCGGCGGCGGTACGAGGCGTCGCCGTCGTCGTGCACGACCGTGGCGTACGTGGTGGGGACGGCCGGCCAGGCGCGGAGCTTGCGCTCGTGGTGGACCTCCCAGTCGAGGACGACGGGGGTGGTGGGCGAGGGTGTGGGGGTGGCGCGCGGCGGACGGGACACGCCGGGGGCGGCCCGGCGTGCGCCCTCCGTGCCGAACGGATCCACCGCGCTGACCAACACCGCGGCGAGCGCCGCCGCGACGCCTGCGGCGAGCGTGCCCACGGCGATCCGGCCGCGCCGGGTGAGGCGGACGCCGTCGCGGTACGCGCCCCGGCCGCCCGGTGCCTCCCCCGTTTCCGTCATGGCCGCATCATGCCAGCCCGCGGCCGGAGTTCGCCGTCCGCGGCGGCTGCGGACACCGGCCCCCGGGAAGCGGTGCCCGCGCCCCGACACGGCAGGGAACCTCCCCCGCCGCTCCTGCCGTCCTTGGCACAGTGAGGCTGCGGTACGGGACGGTCCGGTTATCGCGGCCGGCGGGCGGAGCGGGGGGTCTGGGGCATGGCGATGCAGGACGACGGCGCGGTGGACGTCCGCCCGGATCCCGAGCCGGGCCGGGCCGATCCGGCGCACCGGGGCCGGTACCGCGCCGCGGGGGTGTGCCTGGGGCTCCTGGGGCTGGCGCTGGCGGGCTGGACGGTACGGGGCATCGCCCAAGGGGGCGGCGGCCTCTGGGACTTCGTCGAGGAGCTGTTCCACCCGGCGCTCCCCGGGGCGGTGACCGTGCTCGGGCCGTACGAGTGGGCGTTCGCGGTGGCGTTCCTGGGCGTCGCCGGCCAGGCGCTGGCCGGGCGGCGGGCGGCGCGGGCGGCGGCGCTGCTGCTCGGCTGGGTGCTGCTGGCGGCCGCGCTGCGGGAGGCCGTCGGGCTCTGCGACGAGGCCTACCGCGCCCGGTACGTGACCGCCCCCGAGTGGGGCTGGCTGCTGGCCACCCGGTGTCTGGGGCTGGTGACCGCCCTGGTGGTGCTGGGGGCGCTGCTGCCGACCGGGGACGGGCGCCGGGGGGCGTACGACGGTCCGGACACGCCCCCGGGCGCCTGGCGGCGCCGCTCCTCGCGGATCTGCGGGGTGCTGTTCCTGGTGATGGGCGTGGTCCAGCTGGCCTGGACGGTGCAGGGGCCGCTGCTCGGCTCCGGACACCCGGGGCAGTTCCTGCGCGCGGTCGTGGACGCGTCCGCGACGGGGACGGTGGGGCTCGCGGCGCCCCCGGAGTTCACCGCGGCGGGCGCGGCGCTGGTCCTGCTGGTCCTGGGGGCGCTGGCCTGGTGCGGCCGGTGCGACGTGCGCAGCGCGCTGCTGGCGTACGGGGCGGTGCAGCTCTATCTGACGGTGCGGTCGGTGGTGCAGCTGGCCGTGACCGACTACTTCAACCGGTCGCTGGAGACGCCGCAGGGCGTGCTGTGGCTGGCGACGACGGCGTACGGCCTGGCGGCGATGACGTCGGTGGTGGTGCTCTCCTCGGGGCGGCCGGGCGGGCCGTACGGGGCGCGGGGCGAGAGCCTGCGGGCGGCGGCCGCGGAGCGTTGAGAGGCGCGCGGGCGGGCGCCGGGGCGGACGGCGGCCCGCGCAGAGGCGGCCGCCGCGTGTGGGGGCCGCGGCGGCCGTCGCTGTGAGCTGCACCGCCTCCGGTGCCGGTGGCCCGGTCGGTGGTGCAGCATGAAGGCACTCTGCCGGTGTAGGCCCCGGTGAGGCATCGTCCCGAGGTCCCGGGCACACCCCCGCCGGTCGGCGGGGGTACGGGCCCACCGCGGGGCGGCCTCCCCGGGGTGGGCGCGCCCGGTGGGAACGCACGAGGAGAAAGGGGCGTCCGGTGATCCGTGTCGCTGTGGTGGACGACGAGCGGCTCGTCAGGTCGGGGCTGCGGATGATTCTGGGCACCGCCCCGGACATCGAGATGGTCGCCGACTGCGGCGGCGGCGAGGCGGTCGGGACGGTGCTGGGCAGTGGCGCCGAGGTCGTCCTGCTGGACATCCGGATGCCGGACGTGGACGGGCTGACGGTGCTGCGGCAGCTGCGCGCCGCCCCGGAGCCGCCGGTGGTCGCGATGCTGACCACCTTCGACGCCCAGGAGTACCTCACCGCGGCGCTGCGCGAGGGCGCCGCCGGATTCCTGCTCAAGGACTCCGAGCCGGAGCAACTGGTGCGCGCGGTGCGGACGCTGGCGGCGGGCGGCAGCGTCCTGGACCCCGGGGTGACCCGGGCGGTGATCGGCGGCTATCTGACGGCCGAGGACCAGGCCGCCGCGGCGCGGGCCGTCCAGGGCCTGACGCCACGGGAGTCGGAGGTGCTGGCGCTGCTCGGCGAGGGGCTGGCCAACGCCCAGATCGCGGACCGGATTGGCCTCGCGCCCAGCACCGTCAAGGACCATGTCCGGACACTGCTCGGCAAGTTGGGCGGCCTCAACCGCATCCAGGCGGCGATCGTCGCCGACCGCGCGGGCCTCGTCGCCCGTATACCCCGCGGGACGTGCTGACGGTGGCGGGGGACGCCCGGCGGACGCCGGGGGCGCGCGAGGACGACGGCGCTCCGGGGGCGCCCGGCGACCGGCTTCCGGCGGCGCCCGGGGCGCGGGCGCACGAACCGGCACCGGGGACGCGGGCCGGGACCGTCGCGCCGGGGGCGCGCGGGGGGCCGTTCACGCGGGTGCCGCGGTGGCTGCGCCGGGTCGCCCCGCTGGTCGTCCCGGCGCTGCTGGGGGTCGCCGACGCGTTCCTCGTCAACGGGCTCCACATGCCCCTGGAGCTGGCCGTGTCGCTGGTCGCGGCCGCCGCGCTGCTGCTGCGCCGCCGCTTCCCGCTGCTGGTCTTCCTCTTCACGCTCCCCGGGCTCTACATCGGCTACATCTGGTTCGCGCCGATGATCGCGCTCTACACGGTGGCGGCGCGGCGCCCCGGGCGGCTCCGGCTGGGGATCTGCGCGGCGCTGCTGATCGCCGCGCACTTCTTCCCGTATCCGCTCTCGGACCTGGAGCTGACCGCGTACCGGGAGAACACCCTGGTGCTGATCGACGCGTGCGTCACCTCGGCGGCGCCGATCACCCTGGGGCTGCTGGTGCGCACCCGGGGCGAGCTGGCCGCGCGGGTCGAGGAGCTGACCCGCAGCCTGCACCGCGAGGACCGGCTGCTGGCCGACCGGGTGCAGGCCACCGAACGCGCCCGGCTCGCCCGGGAGATGCACGACGTCGTCGCCCACCAGGTCAGCCTGATCAGCCTCCAGGCGGGCGCGGTGCAGGTCAGCACGGGCGACGAGGCGGCCCGGGACGGGGCACGCACCATACGGGAGCTGTCGGTGCGCACCCTGGAGGAGCTGCGGCACATGGTCGGCGTGCTGCGGGCGGCCGGCGGCCCGGAGGAGGCCCGCCGCCCGGCACCGCAGCCGGACCTCGCGGAGCTGCCCCGGCTGATCGGGATGAGCGGCCTCGACGTGACGTACGAGCCGGGTGTGGTGGCGGGCGGCCGGGGCACGCAGACCGTGGAGCGGGCGGCGTTCCGTACCGTCCAGGAGGCGCTGACCAACGTCCGCAAGCACGCCCCGGGGGCGCGGGTGCTGGTCCGGATCGAACCACTGGAGACGCCGGACGCCGGGCGGGCCACGGACGCGTCGGCCACCGGCGGACTACGGGTGGAGATCCGCAACGGGCCGCCGGACGCCTCGGCGGCGGCTCCGGCACTGCCGGGCGGCGGTCACGGGCTGGTCGGGCTGCGCGAGCGGGCGCAGAGCCTCGGCGGGACGCTGGAGACGCGGCACACCTCCGAGGGCGGCTTCCTCGTCCGCGCACGCTTCCCGTACCGGGCGGAGTCCCCTTACGGGGCGGATTCCCCGTAGGGGTCGGGGCGGCGGTCCCTGGGGCGTGTCGGCCCAGGGGTGCCGGGCTCAGGCCGACAGCGGGGCGGCGGTCTCGTCGACGGCGGTGTGCAGGTCCGGGTAGACCTCGAAGAGGCGGCGGACGCCGAGGGCGGCCAGGACGCGATTGACGTGCGAACCGTCGACCGCTCCCTGGGCGGGGAGGATCAGCCGGAGACGGCCCTGGCAGGAGCGCATCAGCCGGCGGGCGGCGATGAGCACGCCGACGCCGCTGGAGTCGCAGAACCGGACCTCGGACAGGTCGAGGACGACGCTCCGCCGGCCGTCGGCGACCGCGTCGTGGACGTGCTGGCGTACTGCGGGCGAGGTCACCAGGTCCATTTCGCCGGACACCTGGAGGACGGCCCACCGGCCCTGTTCGTCTTCTGCGACCTTCAACGACACGCGCTCGAAGCCTTTCGCTCGCTTGCGGACCGGTTGCTCCCGGACATATCCGGAACACACCCTTCCCCGGCTCGACTGCCCGGCCTCTCTCCCCTGAAACACTGCGGAATGCGTGGCGCACTGGGCCGTTCCCGTCCAAGGCTATGCCCAGCGCGCGGTCACTCTTTGCCGAATTTCGGTCACACCCCGGTAACGCATTCACCTAACAGGGCGGGAACGATCTCCTGCGAACCCACCCGACCGGGCATTCCCACCCCAAAGTGACGACTCCTTTACCATCCGCACCCTTGTTCCGGGGTGGTTTGCCGCAAAGAAGCGTGCACTGTCGGACCCCCCGACTAGATTCGGTGGCGCGTCCCGTCCGCGTGGGCAGGACGCGGGCAAGGAGTTGACCGCACGACGGCGCGTCCGGCCGCGCCTCGGGCGGTCCGTACGACGGGACGGGGCAGAGGCCGATGGCGAGCGACGCACCACCACGCTGGGACAGACGGATGCAGCAGCGGCTCGCCCGCGGTGAGGCCGCCGCGCTCGGCGAGCTGTACGACCGCTTCGCCTCGCTCGTGCACAGCCTCGCCCACCGCGTCCTCGGCGACGAGGACGCCGCCGACCGCGTCACCCGCGAGGTCTTCGGCTACATCTGGGAGAACCCGGACGCCTACGACCCCAAGCAGGGCTCGCTGCGCTCCTGGGTCGCCACCCTCACCCAGCGCCAGGCCGTCCACCGGCTGCGCCTGACCGAAGCCGCCCTCGCCGCCGACGCCGACGGGGCGGCGCCCGCCGAGGTCGAGCGGAAGATCCGCGACGCCTCCACCGCCGCCCGCGCCGACTACATCGTCACCTCCATGCCCGCCCCGCTGCGCGACGCCCTGGAGCTGGCCTACTTCCAGCGGCGCGACTACCGCCAGACCGCCGCCGACCTGGGCGTCACCGCGGACGAGGCCCGCCGCCGGCTCCGCCTCGGCCTGCAGCTGCTGTCCACCGCCCACCACCAGAAGCCGCCGTCCGACGGACCCGGCGCCGGAAACGGAGGGCCCCGGTGAACGGCCCGGAGGAGTGGGAGGGGTACGACTACGGGGACCCCCACCCGCCGCACCACGACGGCCCCGGCGAGCCGCCCGGCGCCGCCCCGGGACCGCCCGCGGCCCGGCCCCGGATACCGTCACCGCGCGCCGCCGCCGAGGACGACGGCCCGCTGCCCGACGGCCCGGAGAACGCCGCGCCGGAGCCGGACCGCAGACCCGCGCCCGCCCACGCCCCTCCCCCGGGCGCGTCCGGTGACACCTCCCGCCCCGGGGACCGACGGCCCGGCGACGCACGGCCCGAGCTGCCGCACCGGGTGCTGACGTCGCTGCTCGGCGCCTGGGCGCTGGCCGCCTGCTCGCCCGAGGAGACCGCCGCCGTCGAGGCGCACCTCACCGACTGCGCGCCCTGCGCCGACGAGGCGCTGCGACTGCGGGACGCCGTCGGCCTGCTCCACCCCGCCGACAGCCTCGACCTCGACCCATTGCTGCGCTCCCGCGTCCTGGAGGGCTGCCTGGGCCGCCGCCCGGCCCGTATCCCGGTGCCCGAGTGGGCCGCGCCGTACGACGCGGAGACCGCCAAGCTGGACGCCCTGCTGCGTGACATGGGCGACGCCGAGTGGCGCGCCCCGGTGCGGCTACGGTGGTTCGACGGCGAGCGGCCGGTGCACCGCGAGACCACCGCCGCCGGGGTGCTCGGCCATCTGCTCGCGGTCGACGGGCTGGTCGCCACGGCCCTGGGCCTGCCCGATCCGCTCGGCGACGCCGCGCCCACCGGGCGGGCCGGGCCCGGCGCCCGCACCCGCGCACTGTGGCGCACCGTCGGCGAGGCACCCCGGACGCCGGCCCTCCACCGGCCGTGGCGGGAACAGAGCCACACACTGATCCGTACGGCCGCGTTCGCCGGTGGCGGGGTGGGCGATCTGGCGGTGCCGTACGGCCCGGTCCAGCTGCCGCTGCGCGACGCCTTCCTCGACCGCGCCTTCGGCTGCTGGCTGCACGCGGGTGACATCGCGGACGCGGTCGCCTATCCGCACGAGGGCCCGGCCGCCGACCATCTCCACAGCCTGGTGGATCTCGCCGCCCGGCTGCTGCCGCGGGCGCTCGCCCACCTCCGGCAGTCCGGCCTCGCCGGGCCGCCCCGGCAGCTGGTGGCGGCCGGCGCCCCGGGCCGCACGCTCCATCTGGAGATCGAGGGTGACGGCGGCGGCCACTGGTACATAGCCCTGGACTCCCCGGCGGCGGTCGGCTCGCCGGAGCACACGGTGGCGCACATCGCGCTGGACGGCGAGGAGTTCTGCCAGCTGGCGGCCGGTCACATCGTCCCGGACGAGGCCGCCGCCGGTTCGGACGGCGAACGCGAGGCGATCCGCGACGTCCTCCACGCCACCGCCTCCCTCTCCCGGCTCTGAGCGGAGACCCGCGGGGACGGAAGGGGAGGCGGTGGGGTGCCGACGGGCCCGGCGGTCAGGCGAAGACGACCGTCCGGGCGCCGTTGAGCAGCACGCGGCGTTCGCTGTGCCACTTCACCGCGCGGGCCAGCGCCTGGCACTCCACGTCCCGGCCGATGGCGACCAGCTGGTCGGGGGTGACCTCGTGGCCGACCCGCTCGACCTCCTGCTCGATGATCGGGCCCTCGTCGAGGTCGGCGGTGACGTAGTGGGCGGTGGCGCCGATGAGCTTCACGCCGCGGGCGTGCGCCTGGTGGTAGGGCTTGGCGCCCTTGAAGCTCGGCAGGAAGGAGTGGTGGATGTTGATGATCCGGCCGGACAGCGCCGTGCACAGGTCGTCGGAGAGCACCTGCATGTAGCGCGCCAGCACCACCAGCTCGACCTGCTCGGCCCGCACCAGCTCCAGCAGCTCCGCCTCGGCCTGCGCCTTGGTCGCCTTCGTCACCGGGATGTGGTGGAAGGTGATGCCGTACGACGCGACCAGCTCGGCGAAGTCGGTGTGGTTGGAGACGACGGCGACGATCTCGACCGGCAGCGCCCCGATGCGGGCGCGGAAGAGCAGGTCGTTCAGGCAGTGGCCGAACTTCGACACCATCAGGACGATGCGCATCTTCTCGTCGGCGCGGTGGATCTGCCAGTCCATCCGGAACGAGTCGCCGACCGCGGCGAAGCTGGCGCGCAGCTTGTCCACGTTGTCCGGGGCGTCCGCGGTGAAGTGCACCCGCATGAAGAACAGCCCGGTGTCGCGGTCGCCGAACTGCTGGCTGTCCTCGATGTTGCAGCCCGTCATGAACAGGAAGCTGGACACGGCGTGCACGATGCCCTGCTTGTCCGGGCAGGACAGCGTCAGGACGTACTGGTCGGTGGGACGGCCCTGACCGGAACCGCCGGTGGCGGACCCGTCGTTCGGGCCGGGCGTGGAGGACTGCGACTCGCTCATGACCTCATAGGGTCGCATACCCGGACACCGCACGGACGCGGGCCTCGGTGTCGCGTCGGCTCAGGCGCCGGCCGAGGCACCGCCGGTCACCTGCGCCAGCGCCTCCAGCGACAGCGGCGGGGCGTCCGGATCGTCGCCGTCCGCCCGGGCCAGCCAGACATGCGCCTCGCGCGCCGCCTGCACCGCCTCGGGCCAGCCGGGGTGCTCGACGTACGCGGTGACGGGTGAGTCCGCGCCGACCTGGTGCATGATCCGCAGCACCCGCAGCACGGTGGCGTCGACGAGCGCCGCCTCCTGGGTGTCCCGGAAGATCGTGCCGACGTACTTCTCCGCGGACCAGTTGTCCAGCCAGGTGTCCTCGACGAGCCGGTAGACGGCGTCGGTCACGTCTCCGTACCCGGGACGGCCGGCCAGCCAGGTCTCCCGGTGGAATCCGGGGTCGGAGAGCATGTGCAGCGCGGAGCGCACATTGCTGCGCCAGCGCCACCACGGCATGTCGTTGTGTGGCATGCCGTCCATGGTGGTCGAGCGGCGGCCGCGACGGGAAGACTTCTCCGAACCTTGCACAGCAATCGATCGTACGTTCCTCGCTCCCGATCACCTATCGCCCCCCGGAGTTCACCCCGTCGTCACCCTCCGCTGACCTGGAATCACTCACGTGTTTCGGGCGGGCCGCGAGGCTCACGGACCATGACCGGACGGCGCCGCCCCTCTTCCCGCCTCTTCCCGACCGCCTCCGCACGGACCACCGCACGGTGGGCAGCCGGTACGGCGGTGATGGCGTCGCTGCTCAGCGGCTGCGGCTCGCTGCCGGGCACCGGGGCCGCGCAGAAGGCACCGATCACGGTGATGACCTGGGCCCCGGAGGGCACCGGCGCCACCAACATGCCGGGCATGCCGGCCATGGCGCAGACGTACGCGCGCTGGACCAACGCCACAGGTGGCCTCGCCGGTCATCCGCTCAAGGTTCTGACCTGCAACGATCACAACGATTCGGTGGGCGCGACGCGCTGTGCGCAGCGCGCGGTCGAGGCGGGCGCGGTCGCGGTCGTCGGCTCGTACAGCCAGTTCGGCCGGTCGTTCATGTCCCCGCTGGAGGTCGAGGGCATCCCCTACATAGGTGGCTACGGCGCCTCCGACGAGGAGTTCGAGAGCCCGCTGTCGTACCCGGTGAACGGCGGTCAGGCGTCGCTGCTCGCCGGGAACGGCCGCCAGCTGGCGCGCGACTGCGACCGCGTCGCTCTGGTGCGGCCCGACACCATCCAGGGCGACCAGATGCCCTCCCTCCTCGACTCCGGTCTCCAGCAGGGCCACCGGTCGCCGGTCACCGACATCCGGGCGCCCGAGGACGGCACGGACTACTCCACCGAGGTGCGCCGGGCGCTGGACGCCGTCGGCGCCGATCCCGCGCGCTACGGGACGGCGGCATACGGCGGTGAGGCGCCGGGCTCCTGTGTGACGGCGTCGCTGGGCGACCACACCGACGCCTTCTTCGACTCCTTCCGGCGCCTCCAGCAGCAGAGCCCGAAGGTGCATGTCGCCTCGGTGCTGGGCAGCGTCGGGCAGGCGCTGGTCAACCGCACCGGCGGCCGGTCCGGGCCGCTGGAGGGCGCGCTGGTCACCGGCTGGTACCCGGCGGCGGGCGATCCGCGGTGGAACCCGATGCGCCGGGTCGTCAACGAGCACGCCTTCGGCGACAACCGCGTCGACCCGGCCGACCAGGGCGTGCAGACGACGTGGATCGCGTACACGGTGCTGCGCGCGATGGTCGAGCAGCTCGACGCGGACGGGGTGGACGAGATCACTCCCTACGCGCTCCAGAAGGTGCTGGACCGGGGGAAGCACCCGGTGGACACCGGCGGGCTGACACCGAAGCTGCGGTGGCGCGCGGAGGACATGCTCGCCGTGCAGGACTTCCCGCGGATCGTGAACGGGATGGTGATGTACCAGACGGTCGCGGACGGCCAGGTCCTCGCCGCGTCCGACGGATTCGTGAACGTCGCCGGGACGCTGGAGCGACGGCGCGCGGACATGTGAGGGGGCGCGGCGGCGGGCGCCGGGGCGTACGGAGCTGTCGCGGGCGCTCCCCGGAGCCGCGGCCGGGCGGGCCCCGCCGCGCCCCACCGCTACGCATCGGCGTCCGGCGGGCCGCCCGGCCGGTGGCTCAGAGGTCGCCGGCCTGGTGCGTCCGCAGGCCGTACTTCTGGGCGATCGGGTTCCAGAGACCGGCCGCCCGCTCCTTGGCCTTGGTGGCCGCGCCGCTGGCCGAAGTGGCCTGGCCAACCTGGCCGGTGTTGCGGGCGTGGCCCTTGTGGCAGCCGTGCTTCCCAGCGACCTGCCCGGCCCAGGCGGCGTAGTGGTTGTCGGCGGCGGCCGACGACTTCCACGCGGTGGTCAGGGCCGCGGTCAGCTCCGCATGCTGCGGGAGCTTGTCCAGCGGCAGCCCCTGGAGGCGGCTGACCAGCTGGTTGCGCTGGTTGGCGGCGTCCTTGAGGTCCTTCGCGGCGCCCGGGAGGTTGTCGCAGTTGCGGATGGACCCGACGGCGTTGACCACGGCCGAGCGGCTGTTGTTGCTGTCGCCGAGCAGCGCGTCCAGCTTCTTGGCCTGCTCCTCGGCCGGGTCGGCGGTCGGCGACGGCGGCGCGGTGTCCTTGGGCGCCGTCCCGGCCGCATTGGCCTTGGGCGCCTCCTTCTTCGTGTCGTCGCCACCGCTGAGCGCCCAGCCCAGACCGAGCCCGGCGCCCGCGAGCACCACCACGGCGATGCCGATGATCACGGGCGGGCTCAGGCGACGGCGGCCGGCCGGCGCGTCGTCGTACCCCGGCTGCGCCGGGTGGCCACCGGACGCGAAGCCCTGCTGACCGCCCCCGGGGCCGTACGGCGGCGGGGCCTGGTCGTCGAAGCGCGGCAGCTGGGCGGTGGCGTCGGGCGCCGGGGGCGGGGCGGCGCCGGAATCGGCGCGGAACAGGCCCTCGAACTCGGCCGGGGTGGACCGCTCCGCACCACCGGGCTGCGCACCGAACGGCGCACCACCGGGCTGCGGCGCGGGGGTCCCGGCGCCGACCGGCGGGAGGTACTGGGTCGCCTCGGAGTCCCCGGCGGTGGGCGGCGCTGCGGCGGGCGGCGCGGCGGCGCGGTTACGGGGCGGCTTGATACTGCGGAGCATCTGGGTCGACTCGCCGGGCGTCTCGGGACGCCCCGCGGTCTCGGGCGGCAGCGGGGCGGCGCCGACCGGCGGCAGCACGGTGGTGGCGTCCGCCTCACCCGAGACGGGCGGCAGCGGCGCGGCCGGCTGCGGGGCAGCCTTCACCAGCTGTCCGGTCGGCGGCTGCGGTGCGGCGCCCTCGGGCGGCAGCGCACCGGGCGACCCGAAGGGCGGGATCAGCGCCGTCGCCTCGGCGTCCGGGGCGGCGGGCGGCAGGTGGCCGGAGCCCTGGTGCGCGGCGGGCGGCATCGGCGGGACCGGTGGCTGCCCCTGTGGCGGAGCCGGGAACGGCGGGGGCTGCTGAGGCTGTGCGTACGGCTGCGGCTGCGGGGACGCCTGGCCCGGTCCGTAGCCCGGGGAGTGCTGCCCCTGCTGCGGAGGCAGCCCCTGACCGTGCGTCGGGGCCTGCCCCTGACCGAAGCCCTGGGGCGCACCCGGGTACTGCCCGGACATCTGCCCCTGAGACTGCTCGGGGGGCTGCCCGTACGTCTGCGGGCTCTGCTGGTCGGGGCCCCAGGGCTGGCCCCAGGGTTGCCCGGCCGGGGGCGCGGTCTGCTGGGCGGGCGCCCATGACTCGCCGCCCGAGGGCAGCACCACACCCTCTCGCGCGGGACCACCCGCAGAATTCTGCGGGTCGTGGCCCTGTCCGCTCTGCGTCACCGGGACTCCTACCTCTGCAGACCTACGGAATCGTCGGCTCACGCTACCGGGTCGCCGAGGCGTTCGACCACGTCCCCCGGTCAGGCCCACCGCCCGCCCCACCGGCGGCGGCCGGACCGGCGCTCCCGGGGGACGCACCGCGCGCCCCAGGACGCCGGCACCACGGAACCGCACATTCACCGCATTCCTCCGGCCCGTTGACCCGTACACGGAACGGGCCCGCGACACCACGCACCAGGCGCGGCGCCACGGGCCCGTCCCGGGACCGGCGTTCTCACACCGCGACGCGCAACTCCAGCCGCGCGCCGAACTCCCGCACCACCGGCTCGTCCCGGTACGGCTCGACGCGCTGCCGGAAGTCGTCGAGGTACTCCACGCCCCGGTGCGAGCGGAGTTCACCGAGCAACTCCGCGGCCTCCGTGGCCGTGTGACAGCCCTGTTCGACCTCGCGCTGCTGCACCTGCGCCCCGGCCAGCAGCACCATGCCGATGGCGCGGCGGCGCACCTTGCCGCGCGGCAGCCCCTGGAGCGCCAGCCGGGCCTGCTCCTCGGCGGCGGCGGCCTGCCCCAGATCGCGGTGGCAGTGGGCGAGTTCGTCGGCCAGGTAGGCCCGGTCGAAGTGGCTGATCCAGTCCGGGTCGTCGCCCGCGTCGCCCTCCGCCTCGGCGCGTTCCATGGCGGTCAGCGCGCGGGCGGCCACCGACTGGAAGGCCCGGCCGTCCCCCATGAGCGCATGGCCGCGCGCCTCCGCGGCGCAGAACATCGCCTCGGCCCGCGGGGTGATCCGGCCCCGCGCGCCCTCCTGCGCGGCCCGCGCGAGCTGGGCGATCTCGCGGGGGGTGCCCAGCTCGGCGGCGAGGTGGCTCATGCTCGCGGCGAGGACGTAGCCGCCGTACGCGCGGTCGTCGGCGGCCTGCGCGAGGCGGAGTGCCTGGATGTAGTAGCGCTGGGCGAGGCCGGGCTGCCCGGTGTCGACGGCCATGTAGCCGCCGAGTTCGGTCAACCGCGCGACGGCGGCGAAGAGTTCCCGCCCCACCGACTCCCGGTAGGACCCGGCGAGCAGCCCGGAGACGACGCTGTTGAGGTAGTGCACGACGACCGGCCGGACATGGCCGCCGCCGAAGCGGTGGTCGAGGTCGCCGAGCGCCGTGGTCATGGCGCGCACCGCCTCCACGTCGGCGCGTCCCACCCGGGCGCCCGCACTGCGCGCCACCTGGGGGTCCGCCCCGGTGATCAGCCAGTCGCGGCTGGGCTCGACCAGCGCGGAGGCGGCGACGGAGGAGCCGTTCAGGAAGTCCCGCCGCCCGACGTCACTCCGCCACAACTCGCTGACCTGCTCGATCGCGCCGAGCACGGTCGGGGAGAACTGCAGCCCCACGCCGGATGCGAGGTTCTTGCCGTCCGCCATGCCGATCTCGTCGATGGTGACCGTGCGGCCGAGCTTGCGCCCCAGGGACTCCGCGATGATGGCGGGCGCCCGGCCGCGCGGCTGCTGTCCGCGCAGCCACCGGGCCACCGAGGTCTTGTCGTAGCGCAGATCGAGGCCGTGTTCGGCGCCGCACATGTTGACGCGGCGGGCCAGACCCGCGTTGGAGCAGGCGGCCTCCTGGATCAGCGCCTGAAGCCGCTCGTTGGGCTGACGAGCGACGAGTGGCCTTGCGGCCATGTTTGTACCCCCTGTTGCGGCTGGGTGCGTTCACCGGTGAACGCCGTCCGGAGCGATTGGTTGCGATCAATTCCCCGTATATTCCCGGATATCCAGGAGATTCCGGATATCGGCGATACGAGTGAGGTGTGCCGTGCGGCGGGTGCGTCGGTACGCGGGGCCCGGGTGACGGCGGTGTCCGCACGGGGCGCCGTGGCGCCGGTGCGTCCCGGTGCTCTCCACGGCCCTTCGCCCCCACGGTCCGTATGCCGCGATCCTGCTTGCCCGGGAGGGCGGGTCGCTACCCCGCACCCGGCTCACCACCGCTACGCGCCCCCGCCGATGCCTCGATGCGCCCCAGGTGCCGGTAGGTGCGCCCGGGACACGCGTTTCCGCCGTCCCTCGTTCCGGTCCCTCCGGGCGGTATGGGTCGCCCTCGGGCCGTTCCTGAGGCAGGGCCGGGGCGGCGGGGCGTTCGTCACCGCGGGCGAGCCCGGCCCTTTGTCGGTCCGGGTCCGTATTGTGAAGAAGGACGGGGGCGATCGGCCCTACGCGGACATGGAGGGGTTGACCGGTGGCGGACACAACGGGGAAGAGCGGGGAGCCGACCGAGCACGGCGGCGGGGAGACGGTGGCCGCGCCGTCGCGGGCGGGGGCCCCCGACGGCGTACCGGCGGTACAGCTGCGCGGGTTGACCAAACGCTTCGGGGAGCAGACCGCGGTGGCCGGCATCGATCTGACGCTGCCCGCGGGCCGCTTCATAGGGCTGGTGGGGCCCAACGGCGCGGGCAAGACCACCACCCTGTCGATGATCACCGGGCTGCTGCGGCCGGATTCCGGCGAGGTCCTCATCGGCGGGCACGACGTGTGGCGCGACCCGGTCGCCGTCAAGGCGCGGATCGGGGTGCTGCCCGAGGGGCTGCGGCTCTTCGAGCGCCTGTCGGGCCGCGAACTCCTCGGCTACATGGGCCGGCTGCGCGGGCTGAGCGGCGCCGAGACCGACAAGCGCGCCGATCAGCTGCTGGACGTCCTCGGCCTGTCCGGATCCCAGCACAAGCTGGTCGTCGACTACTCCACCGGGATGCGCAAGAAGATCGGCCTGGCCGCGGCGCTGCTGCACAACCCCGAAATCCTCTTCCTGGACGAGCCCTTCGAGGGCGTCGACCCGGTGTCGGCGCAGACCATCCGCGGCGTCCTGGAGCGGTACACCTCCTCCGGGGCGACGGTGATCTTCTCCAGCCATGTGATGGAGCTGGTCGAGTCCCTCTGCGACTGGGTCGCGGTGATCGCCGCCGGACGCATCCGGGCGGACGGCCCGCTCGCCGAGGTGCGGGGCGCCGCGCCGTCGCTCCAGGAGGCGTTCCTGGAGCTGGTCGGCGCCGGGCACCGCACCCGCGCCGGGCAGGACCTCGACTGGCTGGGGGGCGGCTCCCGATGAGTGCCGGATTCGCACCGGGCGCCCCGGGGCGGACGGCGTCGCCCGCGCTGACCCCGCTCTTCGTCCGCCTGAAGCTCTCCCTGCTCCGCAACGGGCTGCGCCGCTCGCCCGGCCGGGCCGTCGCCTACATCGCCTCGATCCTGGTGGGCCTGGTGTGCGCCGCCGGGGCGACCACGGGGCTGGTGCTGCTGCGCGGGGTGGCGCACATCGATGCGCTGGTGGTGCTGCTCACCGGGCTGCTCACGCTCGGCTGGGCGGTCATGCCGCTGTTCTTCCCGTCCGGCGACGAGACGCTGGACCCGACGCGGCTGGTGATGCTGCCGCTGCGGCCCCGCCCGCTGATCGTGGCGCTGCTGACCGCGTCGCTGGTGGGCATCGGCCCGTTCGTCACCCTCGCGCTGGCCACCGGCGCGGCCGTCGCGGTCGCCGACGGCCCGGCCGCCACGGTGGTCGCGGTGTGCGCAGTGCCCCTGACGGTGCTGGTCTGCGTCGCGCTGGCGCGGACCGTCGCCACCGCGTCGATACGGCTGCTGACGAGCCGCCGGGGCCGGGATCTCGCGGTGCTCGGCGGTCTGTTCGTCGCCCTCGGCGGGCAGCTCGTCAACCTCGCCGCACAGAAGCTGGGCCGGCCCGACGGGCTGTCCGTCCTGGAGCCGGTCGGCGAGGTGCTGCGCTGGGTGCCGCCGGCGTCGGCGATGAGCGCCGTGGCGGACGCGGGCCGCGGCGCCTGGGTCCCGGCCTCCGTCGGCCTGGGGCTGACGGTGCTGGCCCTGGTGCTGCTGCTGTGGTGGTGGCAGCGGATGCTGACCACCCTGATGACGTCGCCCGACGGCTCGACGCTCCAGGCGGCGGAGAAGGACGGCGGACGCGCGGCGAAGGACGGCGCGCGGGGCCTGGCCCGGCTGCTGCCGGACGGCCGGACCGGCGCGGTCATGCTGCGCACGCTCCGCTACGCCTGGCGCGACCCGAAGTCGAAGATGAGCTGGGCAACGTCCCTGGGCGTGGGCCTGCTGATCCCGATCGTCTACGCGGCGCAGGGCAACGGCACGGTCTACACCGCGTTCGTGGGGCCCGCGCTGATCGGCATGCAGATGTACAACCAGTTCGGACAGGACACCTCCGCGTTCTGGATGGTCGCCTCGACCCTCGCCACGCCCCGGGACGCCTACCGCGAACTGCGGGCGCGCGCACTGGCGCTGTGCCTGGTGGCGGTGCCGTACGTCACGCTGGTGGTGGTCGGCACCGTCGCGTTCCTGGATGCCTGGTCGTCGCTGGTGGAGATCTACGGGCTGTCGCTGGCGCTGCTCGGCGCGCTGGTGGCGACGGGCGCGCTCACCTCGACGCTCTTCCCGTACTCCGTCCCGTCCGACGGCAACAAGAACATCGCGCCGGGCCAGGCGTCCATCGCCTGGTTCAGTCTCTTCGGCGGGATGCTGGTGGGCCTGGTCCTGAGCGCACCGCTGGTGGCCCTGACCCTCTGGCTGCACCTGGCGGGCCACCACGCCATGCTCTGGACGCTCCTGCCGGCCGGCGTGGTCTACGGCGCGGCGATGGCCCAGCTCGGTCTGCGGATCGCGGCGCCGCTGGTGGTGCGCCGGGTGCCGGAGATCCTGGCGGCGGTGCGCAAGGGGTGAGGACGCGGGCGCCGGGTTTCCCCGCCCGGCGCCCCGTTCCGGCGCACCCCGCCGCCGTGCCCGCGCCGCGGTGCGCCGATAGTTGTCCACAGGCTCCGGCGGCGTCCGCGCACGGGAGGTAGCGTCGGGGCGTCATACCGAACGAGGGGGTGGGGGCGGTGCGTCGAGGCGCGCTGATGCTGGTCACGGGGTGGTTGGCGGTGCTGCTGAGCGGCGCCCCCGCGGTGGCGCGGCCCTCGCCCGCGGCGCCCGCGCACCCGGCCTCCGCGCAACCGGCCGCCGCGCAACCGGCCGCCGGGCACGCCGCCTTGACCCGCGCGGCCGGGGCGACCGCCGCCAAGGCCCCCGCGCCCGCCGCCTCCGGCCCGGACGCCCCCCGCAGCGGCCGGGCGTACATCGCCGAGCAGCTGCGCCGCGATCCGGTGTACATCAGCGACCAGGTGCCGCGCGAGGCCCCCCGCTCCAGCGCCCCGGTCTTCGCCGCCCAGGCCGCGCGGCTCCGGGTGCCCGTCTACGTCATGGTCCTGCCCGACACCGCGCTGGGCTCCGACGGCGCCGGCTTCCTCGCCGGCGTCCACGACCGGCTCGGCCGCAAGGGGCTGTACGTCGCGCTCAGCGGCCCCGGAATGCCCGAGGTACAGACCTACGGCGTGGCGTTGCCCGGCGCCCGGGACGCGGCCACCGCCACGCTCTACGAGATGCCGTACGACGCGACGGCCCGCGAACTCTTCCAGCACTTCGTCGACGTCCTCCTCTCCGGGCGGGCCCATGAGCGCGCCGAGGCGGGCCGTACCGCGTCCGGGCACGGCGCCGAGGTGCCGCAGCTGCACCCCGACTTCGTCGACCGGGAGAACCAGAGCTTCGTCACGGGCATCGCGGTCGCCGGAATCCCGCTCTCCGTCGTGCTGCTGGGCCTCTACACTCGCCGCCGGCTCCGGCTGCGCCGGGCGCGCGGCGGGGCGCCGGTCCCGGGCCCGCGCGCCGCTCCCGCGCTCTCCCTCCGTAAGTCCGGCGACGCACCGGAGAAGCAGGTCCGGACGGCGGAACGCACCCCGCGGCGCGGCGCGCCGGGCGGCGAGCGGAAGGGCGCCGCCGCCCCGCCCGGGCGCTTCGCCGGGCTGCGGCGTCCGCCCCGGACCGTGACGGTGCTGCTGGCCGTGGCGGTGGTCCTCGCGGGCGGGCTCGCCGTCACCGCCGCGCGCCTCTTCGACGACCGCTCCTACGGCGATGACGCCATCCCGACCCCGGCGGACATGCGCGCCCGCATCGAGCGGGTGGCCGCCGGGCTGCGCCACGACCCCCTCTACACCGACCCGGAGAGCGAGCCGGTCCTCACCTCCGCCGAGCGCACCCGGCTGCACGAACGCCTCGCCGCGCTTCACGTACCGGTGCTGGTCGTCGCGGTCCCCAGCCTCAGCGACGACGAATCGGGCGGCGATGACGACATCTTCGTCCGGACGCTCCACCAACGCCTGCACCGCGACGCGCTGTTCGTCCTCGCCGACCCGCTGTCGGACACCCTCTCCGTCGTCAACCACGGCGCGCCGATCAATGCGTACGCCCTGCCGAACAGCCTCTTCACGCTCCCCGAGCGGGGCGACACCCGCACGCTCGGCGACCGGCTCGACGCGGTGCTCCGCGATGTCGCCCGCGCCCCGCGGGACACGACGGTCTCCCGGCCGTACGACCCCGGGGCCGCGGACGACCCGGTCGCGGAGAAGGTACTGCCCAGCGTGTTCGCGGCGGATTTCGCGCCGGGGCTGATGATCGGCACGTTCCTCGCGGCGCTGCTGCTCGGACTGGTCGCGACGGTACGGGCCCTGGTCGCCGCGGTACTGCGGCGCCGGACGGCCGACGGCCGGGCCGCCGGCGACATGGCGGTCGAGGCCCCTGCCGAACCGTCCCTCACATGGCTGCGGCGCACCGCCCGGCAGGAGGCCGACGCCCTGGCCGCCGCGCTGGACGCCCACGACTCCCTGCCGGAGCCGGCACACCGCCGGGCCTGGGAGTGCCTGGACGCCGCCGCCCTGCTCATCGACGGTGACGGCGACGGCCGGGTCGACGCGGACGCCACCCCCTCCTCCCTGGCGTGCGCCGTCGCACTGGCCCGCGCCGGTCGGGCGGCCGTCGCGGAGGCCGCCGCGCCGGAGCGGCTGTGCCACCGCAATCCGCTGCACGGTCCGGCGCACGGCACCCGGCGTATCGCTCCGCCGGGCGGCGGCCGCGCCCGGTCGCTGCCGGTCTGCAAGCGGTGCCGCGCGGTTCCGGCGCCGGTGCTGCGGCTGGGCCCGGCGGCGGACAGCGGCCGGGCGGAGCGCGTGCCGTACCCCGAGCTGCCCGGGCCGCTGGCCGCGCTCAGCACCGGCACCCGGATCGACCAACTCACCCGCGACGTACGGGAGTACTTCGGTGTTCACTGACCTCCACCCCCGCCGCCCGCGCCGCGCCGGGGCCCGCCGCCGGATGCCCGCCGTGGCCGCCGCCGTGGTCTCGGCGCTGGCCCTGGTGTGGTGTACCGCGTCGCCGGGGGCCGCCGCCGGGAGTCCCGGGCAGAAGATCGCCGATGCGCTGCGCCGCTCCCCCGTCTACGTCGATCCGTCGCTGGACTCGGCGGTCGGCGCGGCCGACCGGAAGCGGCTGGCCGAGCAGATCCGCACGACGCGGCTGCCGATCCGGGTGGTGCTGGTGCCGCTGGTCGAGGGCGACAGCTGGGGCGGCGACCCCGCGCAGCTCGCGGAGGTGGTCCACGACCGGCTGGGCAGCGATCCGTCGATCATCATCACGCTCGGCGAGTTCCACGACGACATCGCCGCCCGCGAATGGCCCACCGACGCGCATCAGGCGCAGCATGCCGCGGCGGCCGTCTTCCACCAGGGCGACATGGACGGCGCGGGGACGGCCCGCCGCATCGAGCGGGCCATCGACATCATCGCGGCGGGCGACGGCGACAAGGAGTACGAGAAGGCCACCGCGGACCTCAACGCGCCGCCATCATCGGAGAGTTCGAAGGATTCCGAAGGAGCGTCCAAGCCCTCGGCCCCCGTGAAGTCCTCCGGCTCTCCCGTGATCCGGGCGCTCACGCTGGTGGCCGGTCCGTTGCTGCTGCTCGGCGCGGTGGGGTTGCTGTGGCGGCGGCGGGCCCGGGTGCGGGATCTGGACACGCCGTTCGCGTTGCCGCGTTCCGTCTTCGCCGCCGCCCGGCGGGCCGACGAGGCGGAGCTGCGTGACCGCGCGGCGGAAGAAGTGGTGCGGCTGGGCGAGGAGGCACGCGCCGCACAGGGCGATCCGCAGGCCGTCGGGCGGGCCCTCGACGCGTACGCCGCGGCCGGTTCGGTGCTGGACCGCGCCCGGGGACTGCCGGATCTGGCGGGCGTGTTCGCGCTGATAGCCGAGGGCCGCGCGGCGCTCGGCCCGGAGGACACCGCGCTGCCCCTGTGCTTCTTCCATCCGCTGCACGGACCGGCCGCCCGCGTCCTGCCGTGGCGTCCGCTCGGCCGCCGCGAGGAGCTGCGGGTCGCGGCCTGTGAGTCCTGCATCCGCGCGATACGGTCCCGCCGGGCTCCCGAGGTCCTCACCGACCGGCAGGACGACCGACCGGTCCCGTACTTCGAGGTGGACGCCGCACACAGCCTCTGGGCCGCCACCGGTTACGGCTCCCTGACCTCCGGGGAGCCCGGTGACTCCCTCACCGCACGCGTCCGACGCGGCGACTTCACCCGCACGTTGGACGCTTCCTAGCGCGGCGGCGGGCGCCCGGCTCCGGGCCGGGCGCCCCGGGTCAGACCGCGGGCAGCGCGTAGATCTCGTCGCCGTGGGTGGCCAGCAGGCGGCGGCCGGCGGCGGTGACGTGCCACTGGTCCAGGCTTCCGGTGTTGTCGTTGTAGTGCCAGCGGACCTTGCCGGTCGCCGGGTCGAGGGCGAAGACGCCGCCGGCGTCGTCGTAGGAGGCGCCGTAGAGCGTGCCGCGGACGGCGAGGAATTCGGTCGGCGCCCGGCGCGCGCCCGGGTCCTCGCAGAGCCACAGTTTGCGGCCGCGCGCCGGGTCCACCGCCCAGACGCCACCGCTGTGATCGGCGGCGTACACCACGCCGTTGACGACCATCGGCTGGTAGAAGCTGAGGCGCCCGGCGGAGGAGAGCGACCAGTCCGCCTCACCGGTGTCGAGGCGGACGGCGCGCAGCTGGGGGCCGCCGAGGAAGATCCGCCCGGCGTGCACGGCGGGCCGCCAGGCGATGTCGTCGCCGAGCTTGCGGCTCCACAGTTGCCGGCCGTCGGCGATGTCGCGCACCGTGACGTTGCTCCGGCCGTCGGTGTAGACGAGCCGGTCGCCGGAGACGGTGCCTTCGAGTTCGAAGTCCATCGTTCCCTTGTCGCGCGGCTTGCTCCACTCCATACGGCCGGTACGGATGGTGATCGCCGCGACGGCGGTCAGCCGCTCGGTGGTGTCCTCGGTGCGGACCGACGCGACGACGTAGAGGCGTTCCCCGTCGGCCGCGAGGATGCGCTGGACGGTGAGGTCACCGCCGAGGCGGCTGCGCCACACCTCCTTGCCGGTGTCCGGGTCGAGGCCGATGACATCGCCGTTGTACTCGGTGCTGACGAGGAAGAGCTTGCCGTCGGCGAGGATCAGCGGGGCGCCGGCGGTGGCGACGCCCTTGCGGCTCCAGACGGTGGCGCCGGTCGTCGCACGGCGCGCGACCAGCGGATCGCCGCTGATCAGCAGCAGCCCGTTGTGGACGGCGAGCGGCCGGTCGCCGTTGAGGCTGTCGGTCTCGGCGGTGCGGTGCCACAGGACGGCGGGCGGGGTGCCGGGCGGCGGGGTGGTGAAGTCGTCGGTCTCCGGGGCGTTGCCGCCGCGCCCGCCGTCGTCGTTCCTGCCGCCCGTCCGGTTGCTCAGCGCCCAGACCCCGGCGCCACCGAGGGCGGCCACCCCCACCGCGCCTCCGGCGGCCAGCCCGAGGAACCGCCGCCGGGAGGGTGCCGGGACGTCACCGGACGCGAGCGGGGCGGTCGTTCCCCCCGGCCCGGACGGCGCGCTCGCTCCGGCGCCGGCCGGTGCGTACGGCTGGACGGCAGCGGGCCCGGCGGGCGCGGGTACGCCGCCCTCGGACCGGCCGGTGCCGGGTGCGGCGTCCTTGCCGGCGCCGAGGAGATACGTCGGCGCGGTGCCGAACCTCTGCTCCACACGGGGATCTCGGGGTGCGCCGGGCGGGCCGGCGTCCGGCGCCGCGGGGTTCCCGAGGGGCGGCGTGCCGGTGCCGGGCGACGGCGGGCCGGTGGGGGTCTCCAGGTCGAGGAGGCGGGCGGCGTGGGTGGCGATGGTCGAGGCGACCGCGCCGGGCAGCCAGTTGGCGAAGGCGGTGGCGGTGCCATCCGGGGCGAGCGCGGCCAGCACCTCGGCGGGGGCGGGCCGCCGGTCCGGGTCGCGGTGCAGACAGGAGGTGATCAGCCCGAGAAGCCTGTCGGGCACCCCGCCGAGATCCGGTTCGCCGTGGACGACCTGGTAGAGCACCGCGGCGGGCGTGGCCTCGGCGTACGCGCCGTGGCCGGTGGCGGCGTAGGTGAGGACCGCGCCGAGCGCGAAGACGTCCCCGGCTGTGCCGACGCGTTGGCCGAGCACCTGCTCGGGCGGGATGTAGCCGGGCGAGCCGACGACCACACCGGTCTGGGTCATGCGGTTCCCGTCGACGGCGCGCGCGATGCCGAAGTCGATGACGCGGGGGCCGTCGGCGGCGAGCAGGACGTTGGACGGTTTGAGGTCGCGGTGGACCAGCCCGACGGCGTGGATCTCGGTCAGTGCGGCGGCCAGCCCGGCGCCCAGGGCGCGGACGCTGTGTTCGGGCAGCGGACCGTGTTCCTCGACGACTTCGGTCAGCGACGGCCCGAGGACGAAGGCGGTCGCGAGCCAGGGCAGCGAGGCGTCGGTGTCCGCGTCGACGACGGGTGCGGTGTACCGCCCGGAGACGGCGCGGGCTATCTCGACCTCCTGCCGGAACCGCCCCCGGAACCCGGTGTCCTGCGCCAGATCGGGCCGTACCACCTTCACCGCGACGGTGCGTCCCCCGGCGGACCGCGCGAGATAGACGCGTCCCATCCCACCGGCGCCTATCCGGCCCAACAGGCGGTACGGCCCGAGGGCTTGCGGGTCGTCCGAAAGCAAGGGGTCCATCGCGGGCCTTCCACGTCTGTCGGGAGTTACGGGGAACACGTCGCGCGGGGCGCCACCCCACGGGTTCCCCACGCGGACGACGGCCGACGCGGCACGGCAGTGATCGTAGCGTTGGCCGAAATCCGGCACCTTCCGGATCTCACGACGAGCCGGGCCACGGGCCTGCCCCGGGTACGGAGGCACTCATGGGGCGTCGGCCCGCCGCGCTCCCCCTCCCCCTCTCCGCTGTCGGCCCGGCCTCCGGCATCGCGCGACGCGCATCACGCAACGCCCGGCACCCGACCTTCAACGGGGCAGCACTCAACGCGCGCCCCCGAACAGGACCCGGCTCAGGGCCCGCTCAGGGATCGAAGACCACCGGCCGGATCTCCGGTCACGAAGCGTCAGCCGACCACGGCCCACGGCGCCCATCCCCACCCGGGCGCACAGGAGCGCCCGTCACCCGGCGTCCCTCACCCCGGTATCGCGGTCCGCAGGAACGGTTCGACGGCGCGTTGCCAGGCGTCGGGGTGTTCCCAGGGCAGCAGATGGCCCGCGTCGGGGATCTCGGCGTAGCTGCCGCCCGGGAGGACGCGGACCATCTCCTGTGCCTCGGCGCGGCCCAGCTCGCCGTCCTGGCCCCGGACGACGAGGGCGGGGCAGCGGACCTCGGCCAGCTCCTCCCAGTGGGCGTCGGTCACCCACGTCTCGCGGGCGGTGAGCATCTGGCGGCGGGAGAAGACCGGGCGCCAGCCGTCGGCACGCTCGGCCATCACCTCGGCGAAGAACGCGCCGCGCGCCGGGCGGGGGCGCTCCAGCGACGGGTCCTCCTCGCCGAACCAGCGGCGGACGTCCGCGAGGGTGGCGAAGGGCAGCGGCCAGGTGGCGAACCACTCGGCCCATTCCCGCTGCGAGGCGGCGCCCAGCGCGGATGCCCGCATGTCACAGATGACCAGCGCGCCGACCAGGTCCGGGCGGCGGGCGGCGAGCTGCCAGGCGGTCAGCGCGCCCATGGCGTGGCCGATGACGGTCACCGGGGCGAGGCCGAGCTGCTCGATGGCGGCTATCGCGTCCTCGACGTAGGAGGCGCGGTCGAAGGGGCCGTCGGCGGGCTTCTCGCTGCGGCCGTGGCCCCGCTGATCGAGGGCGACGGCGCGGTGGCGTGCGCCGAGCCAGCGGGCGGTGTCGGCCCAATGGGACGCGCGCCCCATCAGGCCGTGGAGCAGCAGGACGCCGGGGCGCCGCTCGCCGTCCTCCGGCCCGCCGTCGCCCTTGGGCGGGTCGGTGAATTCCCAGGCCGCGAGCCGTACCCCGCCGGCCCCCGTCACCTCGATGCGCCGCACCATGTGCCCTGGCACCCCCACTCGTCCCTTGACCCACTCCACACTATCGAATCTTCATTCGAATACGGCGGTCTCGTACGGAAGTCCCCTCGTTCGGGTGACAGTGCGTAGGGATAGCCGGGGATCCGTACGGGGAGACAGCTACCGGGGGACGGACCCCGCCGGACCGGGGATCCGTAACGCAGGACCTTGAGAGCTCGGGGCTCCAGGTCCTGACGGGGGAGTTGGGGGAGGCGGGGCCCCGGATGCTCGCAGCGCCGGGGCCCCGAAGCACCGCAGGGCCCGCGCCGGGTCGCCGGGCGCCGTGGCTCGTGGGTTCCGCGCCCCGCCACCGGGCGCCTCGTTCGGTCCGGTTCCGCTGCCCCCACCCGCGCCTCCTCCCCCGGAAGCCGCCCGTCCACGGCTCCCCCGTACCGCTCCACACCGGGCCGCCGCAGCCCGGACCGGGCTCGTCCGCATGCCGGTCGGCACCACGGCGAGCATCCGTGTGGGCGCCAAGGGTGACACGTCCCCGGCCGTTCCGCACCGGTTCGTGCAATGCCTCATCCCGTGCCCGCCCCGTCCGGGAGGCGCCACGGCGCACGGCTCCCCGCTTCTGCGCAGCTCAGAGTGGGGAAACGGGCACGGAGGGAGTTCCGCGGAGGAAGCGGGTCCGGCCGGAGGAAGCGGCGCCGCCCGCGCCTGCGCCGCCGTACGACGGCCGTCAGGCGGCCGGACCGGGCAGGCCGGGAGAGGCGGCCACCGGAGCAGCCCCCGCATACACAGCGGCGCCCCGTGCCGGCCGGCACGGGGCGCAAGCCTTCCGCCGTACGCACCGGCAACCCGGCGCCCGGCGCGATACACCGGTCCGCCGCGACGCACGCCTCACCGCGCACTGCGACGGACCGTCAACGCCTCACGGCGAGCCCGTCAGCGCTTCGCGACGAACACGTGCGCGGCGATCTCCGACTCCAGCTCCGCCGCCTCGCCGCTGCTGCCGACGAGGACGCCGGCGGGCGCCTCGGTCACGCTGACGACCGCGCCCGGCTGGACCCCGGCCCGCCGCAGCGTGTACATCAGCTGGGCGTCGGCCTGGATGGGCTCGCCGATGCGGCGGACCACGACGGTCTTGCCGTCCGGACCGGCGTCCAGCTCGGTGAGGCTGACCATGCCGGTCTCCAGGAACGGATCGGCCTCCGCCTTCTCACCCAACTCCTCCAGGCCCGGGATGGGGTTGCCGTACGGCGACTCCGTCGGGTGGCGCAGCAGCTCGACGACGCGGCGCTCGACCGCCTCGCTCATCACGTGCTCCCAGCGGCACGCCTCGGCGTGCACCTGCTCCCACTCCAGCCCGATGACGTCGACGAGCAGGCACTCGGCGAGGCGGTGCTTGCGCATCACGCGCGTCGCCAGCCGGCGGCCCTCCTCCGTCAGCTCCAGATGGCGGTCGCCCGCGACGGACAGCAGGCCGTCGCGCTCCATGCGGGCGACGGTCTGGCTGACCGTGGGGCCGCTCTGTTCGAGCCGCTCCGCGATCCGGGCGCGCATCGGGACCACACCTTCCTCTTCGAGTTCGAGGATGGTGCGGAGATACATCTCCGTGGTGTCGATCAGTCCGGACATGCGTGCCCCTAGCTGTGTCGTGCGGGTGGCCCTGGATTCAATTCTGACGCATCCCACCGACAACGGCGCCGTCTCCGCTCGCGGCGGTTGCCGCCCGGGGGCGCGCACAAGCCGTCCGGGGGCCGTCGCGTCAGCCGTATTGACAGCGCGCTGGTCCAGACCGCAACGTGATCCGCGCCACGGCCGCCCGCCGACCGGTGCGTCCGCACCCGGGCCGGGGCGGGGGGAATCCATGAGCTGCGACGAGGGAGACCGCGGGAATGGCTGAGAGCGACCGGCTTGCCGGGCAGTACTTCGATGCCGCGATCGAGCTGCTGCGGCAGGCTCGCGACGACGGGGGTCCCGCCATCGCCGCCGCCGGACGGCTGATCGCCGACACCGTCGAGGCGGGCGGACGCGTCTTCTCCTTCGGCGCCGGACACTCCTCGCTGCCCGCGCAGGACACCGTCTACCGGGCGGGCGGTCTCGCGATCATGAACCTGCTGTCGGTGCCGGGGGTGGTGGGCGTGGACGTCCGGCCCGCGACGCTCGGCAGCGCGCTGGAGCGGGTCGACGGGCTGGCCGCCGCGGTGCTGGACACCAGCCCGCTGCGGGCCGGTGACGTGCTGGTGATCATCTCGCTCTCCGGACGGAACGCGCTGCCCGTCGAGATGGCGATGAACGCCCGGGCGCTCGGCATAAAGGTCATCGGCCTGACCTCGGTCGCCTACGCGGACGCCACCTCCTCCCGGCACGTCTCGGGCACCTTCCTCAAGGACCACTGCGACCTGGTGCTCGACAGCCGGATCCCGGTGGGCGACGCGGAGCTGCGGCTCCCCGGGATCGACGCGCCGTTCGCGCCCGCCTCCACGGTCGTCACCAGCGCGATCATGCAGGCGGTGGTGGCGACCGCCGCGGGTGCGCTGGCCGAGCGGGGCGTCGAACCGCCGTTGCTGCGCTCCGGCAACGTCGACGGCGGCCACGAGTGGAACGGCCGGGTGATGCGGGAGTACGCGGACCGGATCTTCTACCGGCAGTGAACCGGAGCCGCCGGGGACGGCCCGTGCCCGGCGGCGGCCCCGCGCCCGGCCCGCCACCGGGTGCGGGAACCGTTCAGCCGCCGGTCCGGCCGTCCGGCGCCGCCGCCAGGTCCAGGGCGGCGGCGATCCGGGCGGCGACCTCCTCCGCGTAGGCGGCGTCGGCGCGGTCGAAGGGGCGGCGGGCCGGGGTGCGCAGGAAGGTGGCGACGCCGAGGGTGCGGGCGCGGCTGCGCAGCACCACACAGAGTCCGTGGACCGTGCCGTCCGGCCACCGCCGGGCCGCCGCCCAGCCGTCCTCGCCGGCCGCGCCCACGCTCGTACGCACCGAGCCGCCGCGCGCGTACGCCTGCCGGGCCGGATGTCCGGCGGCGTACGCGACGGGGACGGCGGACGGCTGCGGCGCCGCGCAGGAGCCGGGGGATCCGGCGGGCGAGGCGAGGGCCCGCCGCAGCCGGACGGCGGCGCCGTCGCCCGCTCCCCCGTCGTCGCCGTCCCGGGCGGGCGCGGGCGCGACGACATCGACGAGGGCGTGGTCGGCGAAGCCCGCGAGGGCGTAGTCGAGGTGGACGGCGGCGGCCTCCCGCGGGTCGGGGCAGTCGGCGGCGGCGCGGCTCGCGCGGTGCAGCTGCTGGGTGCGGAAGCGGAGCAGCGCGCCGTCCTGTTCGGCCTGTTTGGCGTCGGTGACGTCCTGGAAGAGCCAGGCGACGCCGAGCGGCGCCGGCTCCTCGGAGAGCGGGGAGGCCAGGCGGACGAAGCCACTGCGCCAGCAGCGGCGGGGGCGTTCGGCGTCGGGGGCGCGCAGCGTCACCCACAGGTCGATCGACCCGGGCGGCTCGCCCTCCGCGAGGACGTGCTGGAGCGCCGCCTCCACCTCCTCGGCGCCCTGGTCGAGCAGGTCGCCGAGGGGGCGGCCGAGGAGGGCGTCACGGCCGGATTCCAGGGCGCGGGCGGCGGGGGTGTTGACGACGGCGGGCCGCAGGTCGGCGTCGACGAGGAGGACGCCCCAGGGGGCGTCGTCGCAGAGCGCCTCGCTCAGGGCGAGGGAGCGCTCCAGGCCGATCTGGTCGTGCACGGCGGTGAAGACGCAGTAGACGCCGGTGGCCCGGCCGTCGGGTCCGCGGACGGCGGAGGTCTGGCCGCGGACCAGGACGCGGCGGCCGTCCTTGGTGAGCAGGGCGTAGTCGCGCACCTGATGGCCGGGCGCGTGCAGGGCGGCGAGAAGGGCGGACTCGGTGGCGTCCGCGTCCTCGCCGCGGACCGCCCAGCCGGTCAGCCCGCGGCGGCCGACGGCCTCGGCGGCGGGCCACCCCAGGAGCTGTTCGGCCTCGTGGTTCCAGTGGGTGAGCGTGCCGTCCGCGGCAAGGGCGAGGAGCGCGGTGTCCATGCCGTCGAGGAGGGCGGCGAGCAGCCCGGTGTCGTCGGCGGGCCCGACCGCGCCGGGCGGTGCGGCGGCCGTGGCCGGGGTGTGTTCCGCCGAGGAACCGTACGAAGCGGAGCCGTACGAAGCGGTCACTGGAACCCCCTACGGACGCGGTGGCGCGTGCTGGACCTGGGCACATTCAACTCGAACGTGACGCAGCACACACCCCCTTCGCGGAAATCCCGGGGCCGTTAGCGCGGTCGGGGCGCCCCGGACGACGCGGGTGCCCCGGGGGCCGCAGCCGCCCCGCGCGTCGCGGGAAATTAATTCGCTTGTGCGGGTCCGGGCCCGTTCCTAGGGTGAGATGCACACGAGAAGGGAGGTGGTTCGGCCAATGATTTCTCACCGGACGCGTGAGGTGGCTGCGGCCTAGGGCCGTCGCTTCACACCCAGTGCGGTAAGGCCCGCGCATACTGCAGATGCGTCGTAGGCCAATTCCCAGCAGTCACCCGACCCGTGGGCCCCGGTCCGTCCGACCGGCCGCCGCGCCACCCGGCGCGGCGGAAGCGGCCCACGGGTCGTCTGCGTTTCCGGGCCCCGCGCGGGCCGCTCCCCCTGATCCCCGGGCCCTTCGCAGGGCCCGTCCGTCGTTTCCGGGCGCCGCCCGGGGATCAGGCCGTCCGGGTCACGGTGCGAGGCGCTCCACGGTCCAGCCGGTGGCGGCGCGGACGTAGCGGAGGCGGTCGTGGAGACGGTTCTCCCGGCCCTGCCAGAACTCGACGGTCTCGGCGGTGACGCGGTAGCCGCCCCAGTGCGGCGGTGCGGGGACCTGCTCGCCCTCGGGGTAGCGGGCCGCCAACGCGTCGTAGGCGCCTTCCAGTTCGGCGCGGGAGGCGATCGGCGCGGACTGGTCGCTGGCCCAGGCGCCGAGTTGGGAGCCGTGCGGGCGGGAGCGGAAGTAGGCGGCGGTCTCGTCGCGGCCGATGCGGGCGGCGGTGCCGGTGACGATGACCTGACGGGCCAGCGGGTGCCAGGGGAAGAGCAGCGCCAGGTGCGGGTTCTCGGCGAGGTCGCGGCCCTTGCGGCTGGTGTAGTTGGTGAAGAACACGAAGCCGCGGCCGTCGAACGCCTTCAGCAGCACCGTGCGGGAGCTGGGGCGGCCCGCGGCGTCGGCGGTCGAGACGACCATGGCGTTGGGCTCGTGGATCCCGGACGCGGCGGCTTCCTTGAACCAGCGCGCGAACTGTGCGTACGGCTCGGCCGCCAGCTCGGTCTCGGTCAGCCCCTCGGCGCGGTAATGGGCGCGCATCGACGAGGGATCGAGGGTTTCGTGGGCATCGGGGGAAGGCGCGTCGGCGGAGTGCACGGCCTCATCTTGCAGCATCGTTCCGCGCGGGGGCAGGGCGCGGGCCGGAAGTCTGCCCGTCGTCGCCCGCGCGTAACCCTCTCGTAGGCGAATCGACCAGTGTGCCGGACGTCACGCTTCCTTGCAGGTGGGGAAAGCGCCAAACTTGCGGGTCGGTGCTGTGTGGACTCCGTACATCGGCGACCATCGTGACCGGACCGGCGGGCACCCGCCGTCCCTCGCCGGGGCCGCGCGTCCCGTGGACCACGCAGCGCACCGTCCGAACCGCGCCCGAGGGCCGTCCACCCCGGGCAGGGGATCGCGTCACCGCCTCAGCGAGGCATCCGGTGACCGGCGCGGACCGCGAGCTGCCGGGCGCAGCCGCGGAACCGTTCCGGCGCCGCACACCGAGCCGACCACGGCAACCGGTCACCGACCGTGGGCCGTCCGTACCTTGAGGAGTCGCCAGATGTCCGCATTCGTACCAGGACTTGAAGGTGTCGTCGCGTTCGAGACGGAGATCGCCGAACCGGACAAGGAGGGCGGCGCGCTGCGCTACCGCGGCGTCGACATCGAGGACCTCGTCGGCAGCGTGTCGTTCGGCAAGGTGTGGGGGCTGCTGGTGGACGGGGCGTTCGACCCCGGGCTGCCGCCGGCCGAACCGTTCCCGATCCCGGTGCACTCCGGGGACATCCGCGTCGACGTGCAGTCGGCGCTGGCGATGCTGGCGCCGGTGTGGGGCCTCAAACCGCTGCTGGACATCGACGAGCGGACGGCGCGCGACGACCTGGCGCGCGCCGCGGTGATGGCGCTGTCGTACGTGGCGCAGTCGGCGCGCGGGCAGGGGCTGCCGATGGTGCCGCAGCGGGAGATCGACAAGGCGGAGACCGTCGTGGAGCGGTTCATGCGGCGCTGGCGCGGGGAGCCGGACCCCAAGCATGTGGCGGCGGTGGACGCGTACTGGACGTCGGCGGCGGAGCACGGCATGAACGCGTCGACGTTCACCGCCCGGGTCATCGCCTCGACCGGCGCGGATGTGGCGGCGGCGCTGTCCGGGGCGGTCGGCGCGATGTCGGGGCCGCTGCACGGCGGGGCGCCGTCGCGGGTGCTCGGCATGATCGAGGAGATCGAGCGGACCGGCGACGCGGCGGCGTACGTCCGTAAGACGCTGGACAAGGGTGAGCGGCTGATGGGCTTCGGGCACCGGGTCTACCGGGCCGAGGACCCGCGGGCGCGGGTGCTGCGGCGGACCGCGAAGGAACTGGGCGCGCCCCGCTTCGAGGTGGCCGAGGCGCTGGAGAAGGCGGCGCTGGAGGAGCTGCACAACCGGCGTCCGGACCGGGTGCTGGCGACGAACGTGGAGTTCTGGGCGGCGATCACGCTGGACTTCGCGGAGGTCCCGTCGCACATGTTCACCTCGATGTTCACCTGCGCCCGTACGGCCGGGTGGAGCGCGCACATCCTGGAGCAGAAGCGGACCGGGCGGCTGGTGCGGCCGTCGGCCCGGTACGTGGGTCCGGCGGCGCGCGCCCCGCGGGAGATCCCGGGGTTCGACACGGCGGCGCACTGAGGCCGACGGGCCGCGCACCGGGGCGTCTCCCGGTGCGCGGCCCGTCCGCCGTGCGGGGCCGCCTCAGCCCAGCGCCTCGTCCAGCAGCCCGGCCCACTGGTCGACGACGCGTTCCCGGCGGGGCGAGTCGTCGCTGAGCAGGGTGGCCAGGCCCAGGCCGCGGGCCATGTCCAGGAGGCCCTGGACGGTTTCGCGGACGCCGGGGAGGGATTCGTCGACGCCGAGCAGATCGACGGCGGTGCGGTGGCACTCCCGGCCGACCCGGGCCTCCAGTTCGGTGACGCGGGTGCGCAGCTGGTCCTCGGAGGTGGCGGCGACCCAGAGGTGGAGGGCGGCGCGGAAGAGCGGGCCGGTGTAGAGGTCGACGATCGCGGCGACGACGGCGCGGCGGTCGGTGGCGGCACCGGCGGCCGCCGGGAAGAGGTCGCGCAGCGCCTGCGAGCGTTCCTCGGCGACATGCTCGACGGCGGCGGTGAACAGGTCCTCGCGGGTGGGGAAATGGTGCTGGGCGGCGCCGCGGGAGACCCCGGCGCGTTCGGCGACGACGGCGACGGTGGAGCCCGCCCAGCCGTGTTCGGCCAGGCAGGCCAGCGCCGCCTCCAGCAGACCGCGGCGGGTGGCCCGGCTGCGTTCCTGCTGGGGCGCCTTGGCGGCGCGGGTGGTGTTCAGCGTGCCCATCGCGGAGCCCTTCGCTCCAGGAAGGCGGTCATGCCCTCGCGTGCCTCGGCGGAGGCGAAGAGCCGCGCGGACTCGGCGGCCAGCCGCTCGGTGTCGCGGTCGAAGGTGCGCAGCACCTCGGCGGTGACCAGCGCCTTCGAGGCGGCCAGGCCCTGCGGGGAGCCCTGGCGCAGCCCGTCGAGTATCGGGGCGAGGGCGGTGTCGACGTCGTCGGCGGCGACGGTGACCAGGCCGATGCGGGCGGCCTCGGCGGCGTCGAACCGCTCGCCGGTGAGGTAGTAGCGGCCGGCCGCGCGTGCGTCGAGGCGGGGCAGCAGCGGCATCGAGATGACGGCCGGGGCGAGTCCGAGGCGCGCCTCCGTGAAGGCGAAGGTGGCGCCGGGCCCGGCCACCGCTATGTCACAGGCGCCGAGCAGCCCGGTGCCCCCGGCGCGGACGTGCCCGGTGACCCGGGCGACGACCGGTTTGGGCAGCTCCACCACCGCGCGCAGCAGCCGGGTCAGGCCCAGCGGCGCGTCGGTGGGCGCGCCGCCGGCCGCCTCGGTGAGGTCGGCGCCGGCGCAGAAGGTGGTGCCGGTGTGGGTGAGGACGACGGCGCGCACGGCGTCGTCGGCGCCGGCCGCGGCGAGGGCGGTGTGCAGCTCGCCGACGAGGCGGGCGGAGAGCGCGTTGCGGCGGCGCGGGGAGTCCAGCGTGAGGGTGGTGACGCCCTGGTCGTGGACGGTGCGGACGAGCGGATCGGCGTCGTCCGGGGCGGCGGCGGTTGCCGTGGTGTCGGTCATCGGGCCGTGGAACTCCTTTCCCTGGCGCGGAGTTCGCGACGCAGGATCTTGCCGGTCACCGCGCGCGGCACCGTGTCGGTGAACTCCACGCGGCGCACCCGCTTGTACGGGGCGACTCGTCCGGCAACGTACGTGAGAACGTCGTCGGCGCGCAGCGCCGCCCCCGGGCGGCGGACGACGTACGCCTTGGGGATCTCGTTGCCGTCGGTGTCGGTGACGCCGATGACGGCGGCGTCGGCGATGTCGTCGTGGGCGAGCAGCAGCGCCTCCAGATCGGCGGGGGCGACCTGGTACCCCTTGTACTTGATCAGCTCCTTGACGCGGTCGACGACGTAGAGCCAGCCGTCGGCGTCCATCCGGCCGATGTCGCCGGTGTGGAGCCAGCCGTCGGCGTCGATCATCGCGTCGGTGGCCTCGGGGCGGCCGAGGTAGCCCTTCATCACCTGTGGGCCGCGCAGCACGATCTCGCCGTCCTCGCCGGGCGGCAGGTCCTCGCCGGTGGCGAGCGACACCAGCCGCATCTCGGTGCCGGGCAGCAGCCGGCCGACGGTGCCGGGCGGGGCGTCCGCGCCCGGCGGCACGAGGTGGCTGGCGGGCGAGAGTTCGGTCATGCCGTACGCCTGGAGGACGGACGTGAGGCCCAGGCGGCGGGCGCAGGCGTCGGCGAGCTGGGCGTCCAGCGGGGCCGCGGCGCAGACCAGGTACTTCAGGGACGAGAGGTCGTAGCGGTCCACCAGGGGGTGTTTGGCGAGGGCGAGGACCATCGGGGGTGCGGCGTAGACGGCGGTGATGCGGTGGCGCTGGATCGTGTCGAGGAACTGTTCCAGGTCGAAGCGGGGCAGGACGACGACGGTGGCGCCGGCGCGCAGCGGAGCGTTCATCAGGGCGGTGAGGCCGTACATGTGGAAGAACGGCAGCACGGCGAGGATGCGGTCGTCGGGTCCGCCGGTGAGGAACGCGTCGAGTTGGGCGAGGTTGGTGGCGACCGAGCGGTGGGTGAGCATCACGCCCTTGGGGGAGCCGGTGGTGCCGGAGGAGTACGGCAGGACCGCGAGGTCGGCGGCGGGGTCGAGGGCGACGTCCGGTTCCGGGTCGGTGGTGTCGGCGAGGTCGAGGACGGAGCGGTGGCCGTCGGCGCGGTCGCAGACCAGGATCTCGACGACGTGTCCGGCCCGCCGGGCGGCGTCCCGGGCGGTGCCGAGGAGGGCGGCGACGGTGATGATGCGGCGCGCCCCGGAGTCGGCGAGCTGCCCGGCGAACTCCTCGGCGGTGGCGAGCGGGTGGACGGTGGTGACGGCCGCCCCGCAGCGCCAGGCGGCGAAGCAGACGACGGGGAAGAGCACGCTGTTCGGGCTGTGCAAGGCGAGTACGTCGCCCTTGGCGAGACCGGCCGCGGCGAGCCCGGCGGCGAGGCGGCGGCTGAGGTGGTCGAGGCGGGCGTAGCCGAGGGCGGTGCCGTCGGTGGCGTCGATCAGCGCGGGGTGGTCTCCGCGGGCGGCGGCACCGGCCAGCACGTAGGAGTGGACCGGCTCGGTGACGGGGGCGAGCGGGGGGTGGTCGCTGTGGAACAGGTGGGTTGCCATGCCGGGGTTCCTTCCGTGGCAGGAGCACGGCGCGGAGGCGGGGACGCCGCGCCGCGCTCGGGGAGGGTGGTTCCTGCGGCCCCCGTTCGCGCTGCCTCAGTACGACTTGGGGAGGCCCAGCGTCTGGTGGGAGATGTAGTTCAGGATCATCTCTCGGCTGACGGGGGCGATCCGCGCGACGCGGGCGGCGGTGACGAGGGACGCGAGGCCGTACTCGTGGGTGAGGCCGTTGCCGCCGAGGGTGTGGACGGCCTGGTCGACGGCGCGGACGGCGGCCTCCCCGGCAGCGTACTTCGCCATGTTGGCGGCTTCTCCGGCGCCGATGTCGTCCCCGGCGTCGTAGAGGTGGGCGGCCTTCCCCATCATCAGGCGGGCGCATTCCAGGTCGATATGGGCCTGGGCGAGCGGATGGGCGATGGCCTGGTGGGCGCCGATGGGGTCCTTCCAGACCTGCCGGGTGCGGGCGTAATCGACGGCGCGTTCGAGGGCGTAGCGGCCCATACCGAGGGCGAACGCGGCGGTCATGATGCGTTCGGGGTTGAGCCCGGCGAAGAGTTGGAGGAGTCCGGCGTCCTCGTCGCCGACGAGTGCGTCGGCGGGCAGCCGGACGTCGTCGAGGACCAGCTCGAACTGCTTCTCGGGGGCGGCGAGTTCCATCGGGATGGGGCTGCGGCCGAAGCCGGGCGCGTCGCGTGGGACGAGGAAGAGACAGGGCTTGAGGCGGCCGGTGCGGGCGTCCTCGGTGCGGCCGACGACGAGGGTGACCTCGGCGATGTCGACGCCGGAGACGAAGACCTTGCGGCCGGTGAGTATCCAGTCCGCGCCGTCGCGGCGGGCGGTGGTGGTGATCTTGTGGGAGTTGGAGCCGGCGTCCGGTTCGGTGATGCCGAAGGCCATGGTGCGGCTGCCGTCGGCGAGCCCCGGCAGCCAGGTGCGCTTCTGTTCCTCGGTGCCGAAGCGGGCGATGACGGTGCCGCAGATGGCCGGGGAGACCACCATCATCAGCAGCGGGCAGCCGGCGGCCCCCAACTCTTCGAGGACGAGGGAAAGTTCGACGATGCCGCCGCCTCCGCCGCCGTACTCCTCGGGGAGGTTGACGCCGAGGTAGCCGAGCCCGGCGGCCTCCGCCCAGAGTTCGTCGGTGTGGCGCCCCTCGGCGACGACGCGGGTGAAGTACTCCCGGCCGTACCGCTTGCCGAGCGCCGCGACGGCGGCGCGCAGATCACGCTGTTCCTCGGTCTCGATCACGGAGTTGCGCAGGGCGGTGCTCATGAGGGCTCCCTCTGTGCGGCAGGTGAGACGGGTGAGCGGGGTGAGTGGGGTGAGTGGGGTGAGGCATGGGATACGGGGGCGGGGGCCGGCCGTCGGGGCCCGGCCGGGCGCGGCGCACGGCCGTCAGTCGCCCACCACCGCCAACAGGGCACCGACCTCCACCTGCGTCCCGACGCGGACCGGCAGGCTGGTCAGCGTGCCGGCGGCGGGGGCGGTGACGGTGTGCTCCATCTTCATCGCCTCCATCCAGAGCAGCGGCGCCCCGGCCTCGACCCGGTCGCCCTCGGCGAGTCCGGGGGCGAGGCGGACGACGGTGCCGGGCATCGGGGCGAGCAGCGAGCCGGGGCGGGTGCGGTCGGCGGGGTCGGGGAAGCGGGACAGCGCGGTGAAGGCGTGGCCGCCGGTGGCGGTGTCGACATGGACCCGGTCGCCGTAGCGCGCCACCGCGAACTCCCGCCGCACCCCGTCGACGTCGAGGACGACGCCGTCCGCCGTGTGCGCCAGCAGCCGTACGCCGGGGAAGTCCTCGGCGTGCAGCGCGCCGCGCACCAGGCGGTAGCGGATCCCGTACGTCTCCCCGTCGGCGGCGTACGTCTTGACCTGCGGCTGGGAGGGCAGGTTGCGGAAGCCGCCGAAGCGGGAGCGGCCGTGGGCGTCGGCGAGGGCGGCGGCCAGCGCGGCGAGCCGGGTGCGGGCCGGGTGCGCCGCGTCGTGGCCGGTCAGCTCGGTGAGATGGCGGTCGTAGAAGCCGGTGTCGAGGCCGTCGGTGGTGGTGAAGGCGGGGTGGCGCAGGGAGCGGACCAGCAGGTCGCGGTTGGTGACCGGGCCGTGGATGCGGGCGCGTTCGAGGGCGTGGGCGAGGCGGCGGACGGCCTCGGCGCGGGTCGGGGCCCAGGCGATGACCTTGGCAAGCATCGGGTCGTAGTGCGCGGTGATCACCGAGCCGTCGGTGACGCCGGAGTCGAGGCGGACGGCGCCGGGCACGGCGAGGCGGTGCAGCGGGCCGGTGCCGGGCCGCCAGTCGGCCGCCGGGTCCTCGGCGTAGAGCCGCGCCTCGACGGCGTGACCGCGGGGCAGCGGCGGGGCGGCGTCCAGCGGGTGCCCCTCGGCGACGGAGAGTTGGAGGGCTACGAGGTCGAGGCGGTAGATCTCCTCGGTGACGGGGTGCTCGACCTGGAGGCGGGTGTTCATCTCCAGGAAGAAGGCGCGGCCGTCGGCGGCGACGAGGAATTCGACGGTGCCGGCGCCGCGGTAGCCGATGGCCCGGGCGGCGCGGGCGGCGGCCTCGTGCAGCGTGGTGCGGAGCCCGTCGGGGAGTCCGGGGGCGGGCGCCTCCTCGATGACCTTCTGGTGGCGGCGCTGGAGGGAGCAGTCGCGGGTGCCGAGCGTCCAGACGCCGCCGTGCGCGTCGGCGAGGATCTGCACCTCGACGTGGCGGCCACCGGTGACGTACGGCTCGACGAAGACCTCGCCGTCCCCGAACGCGGCGGCGGCCTCGGCCCGGGCGGCCGCCAACTCTCCGTCGAGTGCGGAGAGTTCGGTGACGATCCGCATCCCGCGGCCGCCACCGCCGGATGCGGCCTTGACCAGCAGCGGGAGGTCGGCGGCGGTGGCGGTGGCCGGGTCGACGGGCGCGAGCAGCGGGACCCCGGCAGCCGCCATCAGCTCCTTCGCGCGGGTCTTGGACGCCATCGCCTCGATCGCCTCGGGCGGCGGGCCGATCCAGGTCAGCCCGGCGCCGGTGACGGCGGTGGCGAAGGCGGCGTTCTCGGAGAGGAAGCCGTAGCCGGGGTGGACGGCGTCGGCGCCGGCGGCGAGCGCGGCTTTCACGATCAGGTCGCCGCGGAGGTAGGTGTCGGCGGGCGCGTCGCCCGGCAGCCGGACGGCGGCGTCGGCCTCGCGGACGTGCGGGGCACCGGCGTCCGCGTCGGAGTGGACGGCGACGGTGGCGAGGCCCAGCTCCCGGCAGGTGCGGAAGACCCGGCGTGCGATCTCCCCGCGGTTGGCGACAAGAACACTCGAAAGAGTGAGGGGGGAAGGGGTCGTCGGTGTCCGATCGGTCATTGCTGCCTCACATCCGGAAGACGCCGAAGCCGCCGCGCGCGCCCTCGACGGGCGCGGTGTGCACGGCGGACAGGCACAGGCCGAGAACGGTGCGGGTGTCGCGGGGGTCGATGACGCCGTCGTCGTAGAGCCGCCCGGAGAGGAAGAGCGGCAGCGACTCCGACTCGATCTGCTGCTCGACCATCGCCCGCAGCCCGGCGTCCGCCTCCTCGTCGTACGGCTGCCCCTTCGCGGCGGCCGAGGCGCGGGCGACGATCGACAGGACCCCGGCCAGTTGCTGCGGGCCCATGACGGCGGATTTGGCGGTCGGCCAGCTGAAGAGGAAGCGGGGGTCGTAGGCGCGGCCGCACATGCCGTAGTGGCCGGCGCCGTAGGAGGCGCCCATCAGGACGGAGAGGTGCGGGACCTTCGAGTTGGAGACCGCGTTGATCATCATCGCGCCGTGCTTGATGATGCCGCCCTGCTCGTACTCCTTGCCGACCATGTAGCCGGTGGTGTTGTGCAGGAAGAGCAGCGGGATGTCGCGCTGGTTGGCCAACTGGATGAACTGCGCGGCCTTCTGGGACTCCTCGCTGAACAGCACCCCGCGGGCGTTGGCGAGGATGCCGACGGGATAGCCGTGCAGGGTGGCCCAGCCGCAGGTCAGGCTGGTGCCGTAGAGCGGCTTGAAGGCGTCGAAGTCGGAGCCGTCGACGATCCGGGCGATCACCTCGGCGGGATCGAAGGGCGCCTTGAGGTCGCCGGGGACGATGCCGAGCAGCTCCTCGGCGTCGTACTCCGGCGGCGGCGCGGGCGCCGGATCGGGGTGTGCCTTGCGCCAGTTGAGGCGGGCGACGACCCGGCGGGCCCGGCGCAGCGCGTCCGGCTCGTCGAGCGCGAGGTGGTCGGCGAGTCCGGAGGTGCGGGCGTGCATCTCGGCGCCGCCCAGCGATTCGTCGTCGCTCTCCTCGCCGGTGGCCATCTTGACCAGCGGCGGACCGCCGAGGAAGACCTTGGCGCGCTCCTTGACCATGATCACGTGGTCGGACATCCCGGGGACGTACGCGCCGCCCGCGGTGGAGTTGCCGAAGACCACGGCGACGGTCGGGATCCCGGCGGCGGAGAGCTGGGTGAGGTCCTTGAAGAGCGCCCCGCCCGGGATGAAGATCTCCTTCTGGCTCGGCAGATCCGCGCCGCCGGACTCGACGAGCGAGATCACCGGCAGCCGGTTGGCGTACGCGATCTCGTTGGCCCGCAGCGCCTTCTTCAGCGTCCACGGGTTGGAGGCGCCGCCGCGGACCGTCGGATCGTTGGCGGTGATCAGGCACTCCACGCCCTCGACCACGCCGATACCGGTGACCAGCGCGGCGCCCGTCGCGTAGTCGCTTCCCCAGGCGGCGAGCGGCGACAGCTCCAGGAACGGTGTGTCCGGGTCGAGCAGCAGCTCGATGCGCTCGCGGGCGGGCAGCTTGCCGCGCTTCCGGTGGCGGGCGAGGTACTTCTCGCCGCCGCCCGCCAGCGCCTGCCCGTGGGCCTCCTCGACCTCCGCGAGCTTGGCCAGCATCTCCGTACGCCGCTGCGCGTACGCCTCGTCCGTGGTGTCGAGCGCGGTCGCCAGGACGGTCACAGCAGTACCTCCGGTATCTCCAGGTGCCGGGAGCGCAGCCACTCCCCCACCGCCTTGGCCTGCGGATCGAAACGCGCCTGTGCGGCGACGCCCTCCCCCAGCAGCCCCTCGACCACGAAGTTCACCGACCGGAGACCGGGCAGCAGATGCCGGTCGACGGTCAACCCGTCCGTCTCCGGCAGCAGTTCACGGAATTTCCGCACGGTCAGCGTGTGGGCGAGCCACCGCCACGCCGGCTCCGTCCGGGCCCATACGCCGACGTTGGCGGAGCCGCCCTTGTCGCCGCTGCGGGCGCCGCAGACCGCGCCGAGCGGGGCCCGGCGGACCGGCAGCCCGGCGGCCGGCGGTGCCGGCGGCTCCGGGTCGGGCAGCCGGACCAGCTCCCGGGTGGCGGCGGGCGGCGCCACCGGGTGGCGGGTGCCGTCGGGCAGCACCGCCGTGTGCGTCACCTCCGCGCGCGCCACCGGCACCGCCTCGAAGACGCCGTACGGGGCGCCCTTGCCGGGCGGCGCGGTGAGGTGGAAGCCGGGGTAGCTGCCCAGCGCCAGTTCGACGGCGGCGCCGCTGACCGCCCGGCCGACGGCCGCCTCGTCCCGGTCGCGGACGACGAGCCGCAGCAGCGCGCTCGCCTCCTCCTGGACCGACGCGTCGGCGTGGTCGGTGCGCGCCAGCGTCCACCGCACCTCGGCGGGGCGGGCGCCCGCCGCCTCGAACGCCGCCGCCATCTGCTCCCGGACCAGCGCCGCCTTGGCCTCGATGTCCAGCCCGGTCAGCACGAACGTGACCTCGTTGCGCCAGCCGCCGAGCCGGGTCAGCCCCGCCTTCAGCGCGGGCGGCGGCGCCTCGCCGCGCACCCCGTCGATCCGGACCCGGTCGGGCCCGTCCTGGTGCAGCCGGACGGTGTCGAGCCGGGCGGTGACGTCCGGTCCGGCGTAGCGGGCGCCGTCGGTCTCGTAGAGGAGCTGGGCGGTGACGGTGCCGGTGGTGACGGCGCCGCCGGTGCCGGGGTGTTTGGTGATCACGGCGGTGCCGTCGGCGGCGATCTCGGCGAGCGGGAAGCCGGGGCGGCGTACGTCGTGGTCACCGAAGAAGCTGTAGTTGCCGCCGGTGGCCTGGGTGCCGCACTCCAGGACGTGCCCGGCGACGACCGCCCCGGCCAGCGCGTCCAGGTCGTCCGGGCCCCACCCGAAGTGGGCTGCCGCGGCGCCGCTGACCAGCGCGGCGTCGGTGACCCGCCCGGTGACCACGACGTCGGCCCCGGCCCGCAGACAGGCGGCGATGCCGTCGCCGCCGAGGTAGGCGTTGGCGGTGAGCACCCCGTCGCCCCAGCGGGCGCGGTCCCCGGTGGCCAGCAGGTCGTCGCCCTCGACATGGGCGACCCGTACGGGCACGCCGACCTTGTCCGCCAACTCCCGTACGGCGTCGGCGAGCCCGGCGGGGTTGAGTCCGCCCGCGTTGGTGACGATTTTGACGCCGCGCTCGGCGGCGAGCCCGAGGCCGTCCTCCAACTGCCGCAGGAAGGTCCTGGCGTAGCCGCGCCTCGGGTCCTTGAGCCGGTCGCGGCCGAGGATCAGCATGGTCAGCTCGGCCAGATAGTCGCCGGTCAGCACGTTGAGCGGGCCGCCGGTGAGCATTGTGCGCAGGGCGTCGAAGCGGTCGCCGTAGAAGCCGGAGGCGTTGCCGATCCGCAGCGCCTCGCCGCTCATCCGGCCGCTCCCCCGCCCGTGCCGGACGGCGCCCGGCCCGGCCCCGGCGGGCCCGCGAACGCCTGGGCGATGGACAGCCAGCGGTCGGCGTCGGCGCCCTCGGCGCGCAGGCTCGGCAGGTCGTCGCGGTGCGCCCGCTGGGTCACCAGCAGGCAGAACTCCAGCGCCTCACCGGTGACCCGCTGCCGGGCGCCCGCCGGCCCGTACGTCCACACCGCCCCGTCGGGCGCCCGCAGCTCGACGCGGAACTCCTCGTCCGGGGGCGGGAGGTGGCGTGCGGTGTAGGCGAAGTTCCGGGCCCGGACGCCGATCCGGGCGACGTGGCGCAGCCGGGCGGTGGGCGTCCGGACGGCGCCGAGCGCGTCGGCGACGTCCTGGCCGTGCGCCCAGGTCTCCATCAGCCGCCCGGTGGCCATCGACGCGACGCTCATCGGCGGGCCGAACCACGGCAGCTTCGTCCCGTCCGGCACCGCACGCAACGCGGTGAGCAGCGCCTCACGCCCGGCCCGCCACCCGGCGAGCAGCGCGGCGGGCTCCTGCCGCGCCCCCTCCTCGGCGCCCTCGTCGACGAAGGTGTCCGGCGCCGCGAGGGCGTGCGCGACGGCGCGGGCGAAGGCGTCCGGGTCGGTCGCGGCGGCGAGCGCCTGCCGGTCGGTCCAGGCGAGGTGGGCGATCTGGTGCGCGACGCGCCACCCGGGGGCGGGCGTCGGCTCCGCCCACCGCCCGGCCGGCACCGCGGCGACCAGCGCGTCCAGCTCCTCGCTCTCGTCCCTGAGATCCGCCAGTACGGCGCCGGGATCGGCCACGCGACACTCCCTCCCGGACCCGCCGTGGACGGACCCGGATCAGCTGCCCTGCCTGTTCGGTGTGCGATTTGCTGACTGCTGACTGCTACGTGCTCGGCGTACGCACCCGGGAAGCGCTCGGCCGCCCGTTCGCGGCGGCGGGCCCGTGGTGCGGTCCGAGCGTGGCAGCCCCCAGAGAAACAATCAAGCACGCCTGCATGATTTTCGGCCGGACGGGCGGGCGCACCGGAGCGCGCAGGCGGCCGCACACGACAACGGGGCGCGAGCCGACCGGCCCGCGCCCCGCACCTCGTCGAGGAAGCGGCTCAGCCGTGCCCCTCCCCCGCGCTCCGTACCGCGCCCACGCTCGCGACCACGACCAGGCCGATGGCGACGATCTCCGCCCAGCCCAGCGCCTGATGGAGGACGAGGAACCCGGCGGTGGCCGCGGCGGCCGGCTCCAGGCTCATCATCACGGCGAAGCCGGAGGCCGGGAGCTTGCGCAGGGCGAGGAGTTCGAGGGTGTACGGCAGCACCGACGACATCAGGGCGACGGCGGCGCCCAGCCCGAGAGTGACGGGATCCAGCAGCGCCCGTCCGGCGGAGGCGATGCCCAGCGGCAGGCTGAGCAGCGCCGCGACGGTCATCGCCAGCGCCAGCCCGTCGGCCTGCGGGAAACGCTGTCCGGCCCGCGCCGACAGCAGGATGTACGCGGCCCACAGCCCGCCCGCGGCCAGCGCGAAGGCCGCGCCGGTGAGGTTCAGCCCGTCGAAGCCCTCCCGCCCCAGCAGCACCACACCGCCCAGCGCCAGCGCCGCCCACAGCAGGCTCAGCACCCGGCGGGAGGTGGCGACCGACAGGATCAGCGGGCCCAGGAACTCCAGGGTGACCGCCGCGCCCAGCGGGATGCGGTCGATCGCCTGGTAGAAGAGGGAGTTCATACCGGCCAGGGCGATACCGAAGCCGACGACGGTGGCCCAGTCGCCGCGCCCGTAGCCGCGCAGCTTCGGGCGGCAGGCGATCAGCAGCACCAGCGACGCCACCACCAGCCGCAGCGTGACCACGCCCAGCGCCCCGGCGCGCGGGAAGAGCAGCACCGCGACCGACGAGCCGAACTGCAGCGAGACGATCCCGCCGATCACCAGCGCCACCGACGCCAGCCGGCCGCGCCGCCCGCCCGCACCGCCCGCCGCCTCGGCCGCGGCGACCTCCGGGGAGGGCGGGACGGGATGCGGGACGCCCACCGGGTCCGGGGCCGCCGGGTCGGTGCGCGACGCGGCGGCGGAGCGGGCGGAGGCGGGCGCGGCGGCGCCGTCGGGACCGGGGGACGAGGAGTTCACGCCACCACGCTAAGGCCCGCCGATCCGGTCCGTGAAATGCCGTTTTTCCTGTTGTTATGCTCCGCGCGTATGAGCATCGAGCTGCGTCACTTCCGCTGCTTCCTCGCCATCGCCGACACCCTCAGCGTCACCCGCGCCGCCGAGCGGCTGCATCTGACGCAGCCCGCCGTCTCGCGCACCCTGCGCCAGCTGGAGCAGGAACTGGGCGTCCGGCTCGTCGACCGCTCCACCCACCATCTGGCGCTCACCGCCGAGGGGCTGCGCTTCCGCGACCAGGCGGCGCTCGCCACCGCCGCCTTCGACCGGGCGCTCCGCCTCGCCCGCGGCGCCGCCTGGCCGCTGCGGCTGGGCCACGCCTGGTCGGCGGCGGGTCCGTACACCCCGCGGCTGCTGCGCCGCTGGCACCGGGAGCATCCGGACACCCCGCTGGAGCTGCTGCGGATCGACGACCGTACGGCGGGGCTGGCGCGCGGCGACGTGGACGCGGCGCTGCTGCGCGGTGAGGTCCGCACGCCGGGGCTCGTCACCGAACTGCTGCTCACCGAGGAGCGGGTGGCGGGGCTCGCCGCCGACGACCCGCTCGCCACCCGCCCGCACCTCTCCCTCACCGACCTCGCGGACCGCACCCTCGCCCTGAACACCGTCTCCGGCACCACCACCCTCGACATGTGGCCGCCGGACGCCCGCCCCACCTCCACGGTGACCATCGGCAACACCGACGACTGGCTGGCCGCGATCACCGGCGGCCGGGCGGTCGGCGTCACGACCACCGCGACCGCCCGGATGCACCCGCTGCCGACCATGGCGTACGTCCCGCTGACCGACGCCCCGCCGGTCCCGGTCGTCCTCGCCTGGCGCGACGAGCCGGGGCATCCGGCGCTGGCGGATCTGCGGCGGCTGGCGCGGGAGGTGCTGCGGGAGGGGTGACCGGCCTACGCGGGCGGTGCACCCCCGTCCAGCGCCTCGGCCAGCACCTCCGCGAGATGGCGGCCGGGCCGCTCCCCCAGCTGGGCGAGCTGGGTCCGGCAGGAGAACCCGTCGGCGACGACCTCCGCGCCGTCCGGGGCGTTCCGTACGGCGGGCAGCAGCTGTTCCTCCGCGCAGGCGACGGAGACGTCCCAGTGGCCGTCCTCGAAGCCGAAGTTCCCGGCGAGGCCGCAGCAGCCGCCGCTGAGCGTCCCGGTCAGGCCCGCCTTCTCACGCAGCCGCCGGTCGGCCGCGTCGCCGAGGACGGCGTGCTGGTGGCAGTGGGTCTGCCCGACGACCGGCCGGTCGAGGCGCGGCGGCCGCCAGTCGGGGGCCCGCTCCTCCAGCACCTCGGCGAAGGTCCGTACGGACGCGGCGAGCGCGGCGGCCCGCGGATCGTCCGGCAGCAGCTCCGGCAGATCGGTGCGGAGGGTGGCGGCACAGCTCGGTTCGAGGACGACGAGCGGGTGGCCGTCCGCGCGTGCCATCCGGTCCAGGGTGCGGCGCATGACCTTCCGCGCGGTGCCGAGCTGCCCGGTCGAGACATACGTCAGCCCGCAGCAGACGCCGGGCCCCGGCATCGCGATCTGCTGCCCGGCGGCCTCCAGCACCCGGACGGCGGCCCGGCCGACCCGCGGCGCGAGGTAGGTGGTGAAGGTGTCGGGCCACAGGACGACGGTCCGCGCCGCGTCCAGCGGCGCCGTCCGCCCCCGGCTGCGGCGGGCGAACCACCGGGTGAACGGTTCCGTCGCCAGTTCGGGGATCTCTCGCTGCGGGGCGATGCCGCCGAGGCGTTTGCCGAGGGCGGCGAGCGGGGTCCGCGCCGCCGCGTTGAACAGCGGCGCGAGCGGCGCCGCGGCCCGCAGCCAGCCCGGCAGCCGCCCCATGCTGTAGTGCGCGGCGGGCCGCACCCGCCCCGCGTAGTGGTGGTGCAGGAACTCCGCCTTGTACGTGGCCATGTCCACGCCGACCGGGCAGTCGCTGCGGCACCCCTTGCACGACAGACACAGATCGAGCGCGTCGCGCACCTCCGGCGACCGCCAGCCGTCCGTCACGACCTCCCCGGCCAGCATCTCGTGCAGCAACCGCGCCCGCCCCCGGGTCGAGTGCCGTTCCTCCCGGGTCGCCCGGAACGACGGGCACATCACCTCGGACGAGCCCGGGGCGACGTGCTCCGTACGGCACCGGGCGACGCCCACGCACCGGCGCACGGCGGCCGAGAAGTCCCCGCCGTCGTGCGGGTATCCGAACTCCACCGGCACCGGCTCCCGCGGCAACACCGCGAACCGCAGGTTCTCGTCCAGCCGCGCGGGCCGCACCAGCATCCCCGGGTTGAGCCCGTCCGCCGGGTCCCACAACGCCTTGAACTCCTCGAAGACGCCGATGAGTTCCCGCCCGTACATCCGCGGCAGCAGCTCGGCGCGGGCCTGCCCGTCCCCGTGCTCGCCGGAGAGCGACCCGCCGTGCGCGACGACGAGGTCCGCGAGATCGACGGAGAACTCCCGGAAGCGCCGCACCCCCGCCGCGCTCAGCAGATCGAAATCGATCCGGACGTGGATGCATCCGTCCCCGAAGTGCCCGTACGGGGTGCCGCGCAGCCCGTGCCGGGCGAGGAGCGCACGGAATTCCCGCAGGTAGGGCCCGAGCCGGGCGGGCGGCACCGCGCAGTCCTCCCACCCGGGCCACGCTTCAGTGCCATCCGGCATCCGCGTGGCGGTCCCCGCCGCGTCCTCCCGCACCCGCCACAGGGCGCGCTGCCCGGCCGGGTCGGCGACGACGGTGTGCCCGGTGGTCTCCCCGCCCGCCGCCCGGCAGATCTCCTCGGCCCGCGCGGCGGCCTCGGCGGCGCTCCCGCCCCCCGTCTCGACGAAGAGCCACGCGCCGCCCCTGGGCAGCCCTGCGGCGTCCCGCACCAGGTCGGCGGCCATCCCCTCGACGGTCAACGGCCCGTACGGCAACAGCGTGTGGGCGGCCTCGGCGGCCCCGGACTCGTCCGCGTACCCGAGGACCGCCAGCGCCCGCGCGGCCGGCGCCTCGACCAGCCGCACGGTCGCCTCGGTCAGCACCCCGAGCGTGCCCTCGCTGCCGGTCAGCGCCCGCGCCAGATCGGTCCCGTTCTCGGGCAGCAGCGCATCGAGCGCATAGCCGGAGATCCGCCGCGGCAGCTCCGGGTAGCCGGTCCGCAGCAGCGCCAACTCCCGTCCGACGAGGCCCCGTACGCCGTCCGCGAGGCGGGCCGGCAGCCCGGTCGGCCCGCCACCGGTGCCCGCACCACGCCCGGCGCGCACCTCCTCCCCCGCGTACGTCAGCAGCCGCAACTCCTCGACGTTGTCGGCGGTGGTGCCCCAGGCGACCGAGTGCGATCCGCACGCGTTGTTGCCGATCATGCCGCCGAGGGTGCACCGGCTGTGGGTGGAGGGGTCCGGGCCGAAGGTCAGCCCGTGCCGGGCGGCCGCGGCCCGCAGGTCGTCGCAGATCACCCCCGGCTCGACGGTGGCGGTCCGCGCCTCCGGGTCGAGGTCCGCGATACCCCGCAGATGCCGGGTGAAGTCGAGAACGACGCCGGTGCCGGTGGCCTGCCCGGCGATGCTCGTCCCGCCGCCCCGCGGCACGACCGGCACGCCCCGCTCCTGGCAGATCCGCAACGCCTCCGCCACGTCCCCCGCATCCCGCGGCGCCACCACCGCCTCCGGGACGCGCCGGTAGTTCGACGCGTCCATCGTCACCAGCGCCCGCTCGGCGGACCCCCCGGAAACCTCCCCCCGCACCGCCGCCGCCAACTCCCGCACCAAGTCCTGCCGCTGCTTCTCCACACGTTCAGCCATGGGGGCAGCCTGCCCACGGGACACCCGATTCCCGCGTTACGGCGTGGCCGGGCGCGGCGGATGGGGAGCGGGTGGCGTAGTGGGGGTCCTGTGGCCGGGCGGCGAGTCGCCCGCTCGCTCAGGTGGCGCGGAGCAGGGCGGGATCGATCCGTCGATGACGGGGGTCAGACACGCGAAGCTCCTGGCAGAAACGGGCGATACCGGTCGAAAACCCGTGCACCAGGAGCTTCGCCGTCGCGCAGGTGCGCCCGCCTCACGGTCAGCACCGCGAGATCGGAAAGCGCTCGCTCAATGGATCACCGCCGGAGCTTCGAGCGGAGCGATCTCCCGGTTGAAGAACGTCATGAAATCCTCGCCGCGAGAGTAAAGCTCATCGAACCCGGAGGAAGTTTCCTCGACGGCCTTCTTGTCCGCGATGCGATGGGCCCCCGCGGCATTCCCGTCATCGTCGTAGACCACCTCGTACATCACGTCATCGCCAAGGATGACGACCTCCGGCGCAAGGTGTTCTTCTTCGATGTCCGCCAGCTTGCGTGCATCGATGGCCCGAATGTTGTCACCCAGTTCAACCCTCAGGCGCAGCACATGCATTTCCCACTGGACGTACGGGGTGATCGGGAACTCCACCACGCGGAGCCGGCGCTCCAGAATCCCGAGTCCGGCAGCCTTCTGGAACTGCGCACCATAGACCGAGCGCTTTTCCTCGATGAGAGAGAGTGCACTTTCCCAGTCCCCGATGGCGAAGGACTCCCAACTCGGGAATCCGCGCTCCTTGAAATTCTGCCCACGTTCGAGTTTCCGCAGGGAGCGGATTCCGCCCTCGTAGTGGCGGCGGAAATCGGCGTGGTAGTTCGGTCGATCCAGACGCTCTGAGGTGCTGTGCCGGAACGAATCAAACACTGGGGATGTCCGGCTTTGCTGCGATCATCATGCTTCGGGGGATGACGACGAGGCGCTCATCCGCCCCGACTGATACGCCGTCGGGAAGGCGCTTTCCGAGCGAACCGGTCAGATCCCTGCCGATGACGGCCACGTCCCCGTTCTCAAGTTCCCAGATATCGGGGCAGTCGGGATTGTCGGTTGTGGTCCCCAACTCTTGAGGGGATTTCCCGATCCGCCTTTTGAAGTGTGTTTCCGGATCGGCTTCCCATGGCCTGGCCATAATGACTCCTCCTCTGCCTCCCGTTGGACCCGAGGAGCATAGCGGCCGACCACCGCACCCGCCAGGGCGATATTTAGATTATTGTAGGTAAACAGACAAAGGCATATGCCATCACCCCGGCGGACCCTTGTCCGCTCGGGCCCGGCGGTGCCAGGATGCCGATCTTGCGCGTCGACAGCTCAGCGCGGACACGCCATTCCGACATAAGTCATATAGGCGGAATTAAATCTTTTAAAGCGGGTCAGGGGGAGTGATGAACAGAGAGTCATCATCGTTCACACCAAGCACCGGAGCAACTTCAGTCGCTCTGTCGGCGAATCGAATATACCAACGTGACGCCACGGACCCGGATAATACCGGGAAGTTTATTTTCATCGTTCGGCGAGGCGCAGCACATGACCAGGTCCGGCCGTACCGCGACGACCAAAAGCCCTATATGGTCGAGCAATGAGAGAAGCCATGGGGGGCCATGCTGAAGACGGCGGCCGTGTCTATCAATCGACGCGGGATCAGCACATCAACGAGTACCACTACCACCGGGGTGAAAACCCTGAGCCGAACGGCCCCGACTCGGTTCGGCGGCCGGCCGTGGGAAGAGCGCCCGTGGTGCTACGCGACCGCGCCGACGTGCTGGAGCGATTACGGCTGAGCACGGTCGGCGGAGGAGGCGGCCAGGCATTCGTTCTCCACGGAATGGGAGGCTGCGGCAAGACCGCCGTCGCATACTCCTTCTTTCAGCTCGTCACGGAAAACAACGACCGTGTCGGCCTGTGGGTGAACGCGTCCGACCGCGCAAGCCTGCGCTCAGGCATGCTCGCCGTCGCCTCCGATCGCGGCGCCACGGACGGCGAACTGCTGGCCGCCCGTAACGGATTGCGCCCCGGGGCCGACCTGGTGTGGGAGTACCTCAATTCCTCGGCCGAGCCATGGCTGCTGGTGCTCGACAACGCCGACGATCCCGAGATCTTGCGGGACGGCAGCTGGCTGCGCACCAGCCCTGCGGGCATCGTCGTGGTCACCACACGTCGCGCGGCCGCCCGATGGTGGCCGGGAGCGGAGTTGCAGCACATCGGGGTGCTGCCACGCGAAGATGCCGCGCAGGTGCTGTGCGACCTGGCGCCGGACAGTGGCACGCTCGATCAAGCCGCCGAGATCGCCGACCGGTTGGGGCGGTTGCCGCTCGCGTTGACGCTGGCGGGCGGCTTCCTGTCGCACCAGGTACTCGACCCATGGACGATGGACGCCTACAGGCTCCACCTTGAGGCGGGAGAACGTGTCGAACTCATCGATCAGGGAGCTGACATCTTGTCGGATGAAGATCCACGCCATCTCGTGGGGCGTACCTGGCAACTGACACTCGATGCATTCGAAGAACGAGGCATTCCCGAAGCGGTGACGCTGCTCCGCCTGCTTGCCCGTTTCGCCCCGGAGCCGCTACCACTCTCTCTGCTGAATCAAGCCGAGATCGCGGGCGTACTGCCCCGCGCCCGGACCGAATCCGCACTTCGGGCGCTGCTCGACCAGTCACTCACCGAGCTGGTGGACGTCAGTGGCGTGCGGTGCGTTCAAGGCCACGGAGTTCTGCTCGACAGCGTCGCTTCCGCTACACCGCCGGAATCGCTTGCCGGGCTGAATTCCACGGCCACGAGATTGCTGAATGCGGCAATTCCCGAAATGCCGGACGCCGGTCCGGAAGAACCGCGGCTGAGACTGCTCGGTCCGCACGCCGTCGCTCTGCTCCGACGCGGGGTGGCACACGAAACCACGGAAGACCTGGTGGGCATCGCCAACCGCTTGGCCACGGCCCTGCACCGCACGGGTGACTACCTGTCCGCCTGGGAAAATTCCCGTAGCATCGTTGAGCTTTCCGAGTCGGTCCTCGGGACGGAGAACCGCTCGGTGTTGGCTGCGCGCTCAAGGGGCGGCCGGGGGCTGTTCCGGCTGGGGAGATATGACGAGGCCGAGACGCTGCTGTGCGAGGTCCGGAGCCGCCAGGAGCAACTGTTCGGAGCCTGTGACCCGGACACCTTGGACAGCGGTCACGGCCTTCAAATGGTCCTGGGGAACCTCGGCAAGCGCAACGAAGCCCTCTCACTGCTGCGCACCGTGACTGCGGGCCGACGGTCGGCGCTGGGGGAGGCACACCCGTTGACGCTCCGTTCTCAATCCAGCCTCCTGGCGATGCTTTCGGCATCCGAATTGGAGGCGGAAGAAAACTCCGCACTCCTTTCCCTCCCCCTGATCTGCGAAAGGCATCTCGGCCCGGACCACACGGTCACGCTAGGCGCGAAGCACAACCATTCCTGGGCACTGTACGTACTCGGACGCTTCTCAGCGGCCAACGAGCAGATTCAACAGGTCGCCGCGACATACGAGCGGCGCTTCGGTCCCGATTACCCCAACGCCATTTCAGCGCAACAGGTATACGCTCGCATTCAACACAAACTGGGCAACTACGAAGTGGCTGTCGAGCTGATGCGCGATGTGCTGGAAAGGCGCCGGAACAGCCTGGGCGCGAACCATCCCTTCACAGCCGCAAGCAGAAAACTGCTGACCGAACTCGAAACCCGAGGAAATGCGCGGTGACCCCAACGCCGGGGCCTCGCCCTCCTGCCCGTTGCCGCGCGGCACGACCGGGGCGGCGGGGGTGATCACTGCCGCCCAGCCGAGGTACGGCCTCGGCCGCACAGCGCGGCGCCCCCTACGCGGCCGAGGCCGTACAGGGGGCGCCGCGCTGCGTCCGCCTGGTCGGCGGCCGGCGCATCATCCAGGGCTAGCCACATCGGTCTCCAGGTCCGCGATGAAGGCCGACCAGAAGCCTCTGATCAACTCCGCCGACGCCTCAACCGCCTCGGCGGCGGACGAAATCCGTTGGTAGGCATCGCGGTGCACGGCGACCTTGTCGCTGTCTTCGATGTAGAGCGATGAGGTCAATCCCTCCGTGTGGACGACATCAAGGTCCGCATGAGGCCCGAACCTCAGGATGGTGAACGTGCCTGGCTGCCCCATGCAGCAGAGCGCCGGAACGCAGCGCCCGTTCCGAGATGATCGCCCACAGCACCAGTGGATCACTGTCACGGGTAAGGATCGCTTGGCGAGCAAGCCGGATCTCGACCAAGGCGCCGGCCTGGGCCTCGACAGCCTCAGACATCGCCGTCGCCCGGATGATCTCGCGTGCGTACTCAGCTTTTGAAGCAGCCCGGGAATCAGGCCGAGCTGCCACGTACACACCGACTCCGCCTCGGCTTCCAGGCTGATCAAGTCCTCGTACACGGGTGTGAGAACGCCCCGGCACGAGTGCCACCAGCCGCGCTGGGCGCCTTCTTTCGTCAAGACGAACAAGGCTGCGCGCAACTCGTCGCTCACATCCCGGCCGAGCTTGGCGTACAGGTCAAGCAGTTGCTCGATGTCCTTCGCCTTCGCCCCCCCGAGGAGGCCGACGACATCGCCTCGAAGCTCAACCACGCGTTGGACCTTCTCGACGCGTACCGCAGGCAGGCGCCCGGACCGTCAGGGTTCCGGCGGGCCCGGCGGTGGCGTCGGCCCCGACGGTCCCGACGCTCCGGGCGGTCCCGGCGGCGTCCCGCGGAGCGTGGTCAGCCGTCGCCGGTACTCCTCCTCGTCGATCTCCCCACGGGCATAGCGCTCGGCGAGGATCTGCTCGGCGCGGGGCTCGCGGCCGGGGGTGCCGGGCTCATGGCCGGAGGTGCCGGGCGGGGGCGGGGTGCCCCAGGTGGGGTGGCCGCCGCCGGGTGGGCCGGGGCGCCGGGTGAAGGCGCGGTAGAGCAGGACGGCGACGACGATGATCACTATCCAGAACAGGAGGTGGCCGACCAGCATCCACGGCCACAGCCACGCTCCGCCGTGTCCGTACCAGTACCCCATGACGGTTCACTTCCCCACGTCAGTGGCTGCTCACAGGGGGCGCCCGTAGGTGTGCTCCCTTCCATGGTCCCTCCGGGCGGCGGGGGCGGAAAGCGCCGACCTCGCACCCGGCCGCGCAGGCGCCCGGCCCTCACCCGTCGAAGCCGCGGCGGGCGGCGTCCGCCGGGTGACGCCACCCACGGTCACGGCCGCGGCGGGCAGGCGCGGGGCCGGGTCAGGGCCGCTTCGCGGCGGCCCGTTTCCCCGGCCGGTCGTCGTGGTCCGCGTCCCCCTCCGGGTCGTCGCCGCCGGTGGCGGCGCTCTCGCGGCGCGGCGGGGTGTCCTCCGCCTCGTCCTCGTCCTCCGATCGGGGGTCGTCGTGGGGCACCGACTTCTGCCGGACGCCCTGTCCGTTCTCCACACGCTGGTCGATCGCGCCACCGCCCCCGTCGTGGTCGCTGCCGGCCGTGCCCTTGCTCAGGGGGGCCAGGATGTTGAGGGTGCGGTCGACCTCCAGCCAGGAGTCGGCGTTGGAGTTGTCGATCGTGATGAGGGAAGGGCCGTGGTGGGTCTCCATGCCGCCGGCGGGGGCGTCGGCGGCGGCCGGGGCGGTGGCCCACGGTGCCCCGCAGCAGGCGCCGACCGCGACGGCCACGGCCGCACCCGCCTTCCGGAGCGGGCCCGTGCCCGGTGACTTCCGCCGCCTGCGGCCCGTCGTTGCTGCCATGTCCGTTCTCCGTCCGCTGATGTCGTTCACTCCGCTGCCCGGCCGGCGGCGAGGGGCGCGGCGGGCGGCCGCGGCCACCGGGTCCGGCGCCCCGGTTCCTCAGACGTGCGCGGCCCGCCGTCGCGGAGGGTGATGGCGGCTGATGTTCTTCTCCAGCAATTCCGTCGAGCGCTGTACGCCGACCGCCCGGGCTCCGGAGCATTCCGGCAATCTGCCGTCGGAATTCTGAATGCCTTCGAGGGCGGCATCGATGGCGCTGTGCGCGGCGAAAAGGCAGGGCGTGCTGTAGATGGCGACCTGACAGTCCAGATCGGCGAGTTCGGAGAGGGAGAGGCGGGGGGACTTTCCGCCGGCGATCTGGTTGAAGAGCAGCGGTTTGCCGCCGATGACCTTACGGATACGGCGGATCCATTCGACGCTGCGGACGCCGTCGACGAGGACCACGTCCGCGTCGGTCTCGGCGAGCGCGGCGGCGCGGCGCAGGATGTCGGACTCCTCCGTCGCGTCGGTCCGGGCGACGACCAGCATGTCCTGCCTGCTCTCCAGCACCAGGTTCAGCTTCTCCAGGTACGTGTCGAGCGGGAGGACCAGCTTGCCGTCGGCGTGCCCGCAGCGGCGCGGGCGCATCTGGTCCTCCAGGATGACGCCGGAGGCGCCGCCGCGCTCCAGGCGCTGCACCACGTGGCAGGCGACTTCGGGGTCGACGTACCCGTCGTCGATGTCGACCAGCAGATGGTGGGACGGGAAGGCCAGCCGCAGCCTTTCGACGAAGGCTGCCATGTCGGGCCAGGCGATGAACCCGATGTCGGGCAGCCCGTAGTGCGAGGCGGCGAAGCCGAATCCGGAGACGAAGAAACCGTTGAACCGGGTCGCCGCGATGGACGCCGAGTACATGTCGTAGACGCCGATGAGCGGGGTCGTTCCGGGGGAGCGGATTTCCTCACGCAGTGCGCTTCCGTACGTCATGTGGTCCTCATTTCGGGGAGGCGGGAATACCACCCTTCCCTCGGCGCCCGGTGTTCCGCGGGCACGCCAAAGGGAGGCGTCACAGCGAAAGGAAGGGGGAGCCGAAGGGGGAGCCCTCGCTCCGTGCGGGGCGTACAGAACTTTGCAAACTTTGCCCGTTGATTGCCTTGCGACACGCGAATCGAAGCGCCATTCCGCCCTCCTGGGCGAAGGATTTCCGACCAGGTCAACACGGGCGCGCATGGCCGCCCCCACGCGCCGGGGGCACCCGTTGGGCACTCTCCGGGAAACCAGCCCCCCACGGAATTCCTTGCGATCCTTTTACCTGTTCATTGCCGACGGTCCGGGCCGCGCCCACCCACACGCGGGACGGCCCATCTCACCGGGTGGACGGGGCGTCGGGCCCGCATCGGGGACGGATTAGGCTGCCTGCGTGGCTGATATCCAGATTCCCGCTGACATCAAGCCCGCCGACGGACGCTTCGGCGCGGGCCCCTCCAAGGTGCGGACGGAGGCGCTGGCCGCGCTGGCCGCCACCGGTTCCTCCCTGCTCGGTACCTCCCACCGCCAGGCCCCGGTCAAGAACCTGGTCGGTTCGGTGCGCGACGGCGTACGCGACCTCTTCCAGCTCCCCGAGGGCTACGAGGTCGTCCTCGGCAACGGCGGCTCCACCGCCTTCTGGGACATCGCGACCCACGGCCTGATCGAGAACAAGTCGCAGCACCTCACCTTCGGCGAGTTCTCCTCGAAGTTCGCCAAGGCCGCCAAGCTGGCGCCGTGGCTCGCGGAGCCCACCGTCGTCGCGTCCGACCCCGGCACCCACCCCGAGCCGCACGCCGAGGCGGGCACCGACGTCTACGCGCTGACCCACAACGAGACCTCCACCGGTGTCGCCGCCCCGGTCAAGCGGGTCGCCGGCGCCGACGAGGGCGCGCTGGTCCTGGTCGACGCCACCTCCGGCGCGGGCGGTCTGCCCGTAGACATCGCCGAGAGCGACGTCTACTACTTCGCGCCGCAGAAGTCGTTCGCCTCCGACGGCGGCCTGTGGCTCGCGGTCTTCTCCCCCGCCGCGCTGGAGCGCGCCCGCGCCGTTCACGCCTCGGGCCGCCACATCCCGGAGTTCTTCTCGCTGCCGACGGCGATCGACAACTCCCTGAAGAACCAGACGTACAACACCCCGGCGCTGGCCACCCTCTTCCTGCTCGACGAGCAGCTGAAGTGGATCAACGGCCAGGGCGGACTGGCGTGGTCCACGAGCCGCACCGCCGCCTCCTCCGCGGCGCTCTACGGCTGGGCCGAGAAGTCGTCGTACGCCACCCCGTTCGTCACCGACCCGGCGAAGCGTTCGCAGGTCATCGGCACCATCGACTTCGACGAGTCGGTCGACGCCGCCGCGGTCGCCAAGGCGCTGCGTGCCAACGGCATCGTCGACACCGAGCCGTACCGCAAGCTCGGCCGCAACCAGCTGCGGATCGCGATGTTCCCGGCCGTCGACCCGGCGGACGTCGAGGCGCTGACGGTCTGCATCGACCACGTCATCGGCAAGCTCTGACCCTCCCGGGGCGCGGCCGTACGGCGGCCGGCCCCGGAGCGGCACGGCACCGCGGCCCCCGGATCCCGCCCGGATCCGGGGGCCGCGCCGTGTCCGCGTCACCGGGCGGGGCGGCCGCCCGAACGGCCCCGTCCCCACGGCCGAACGCCGCCGCCTGTGCCTCCATGGGAGGTATGAGCACTCCCCCCACCGACCCCGACCTCGCCTCCTTCGTCCGCCAGGGCGCGGTGCTGCTCACCACCTTCAAGCGGGACGGCACCGGTGTCGGCACCCCGGTCAACCTCTCCGTCGACGGGGACCACGCCTACTTCCGTACGTACGGCAAGGCGGCGAAGGTCAAGCGGATGCGGAACTTCCCCGATGTGGAGATCTGCTGCTCCACCTGGCGCGGCCGCCCCACCGGCCCCACCTACCGGGCGCGGGTGCGGCTGCTCGATCCGGCGACTCGCGAGTACCGCCGCGCCGGCCGCAGCCTGACCCGCAAGTACCCGCTGCTGCACGGCCTGTTCGTCCCCCTCGCCCACCGCATCATGCGCGACACCACACTCCACTACGAACTGCGCCTGACCGGCCTGAAGGAGCCCGGGGCCGGGAATGCCGACGCCGCGGCGGAGCGGCGCTGGGACAACGAGGGCGGGGCGCTGTAGCGCACGGACCCGGCTGCGGCCCGGGCCGCGGCCGGCGGTGAACGCGCCGGATGCCGGCACCGACGGGGGGCGGTGCCGGCATCCGGCAGAGAGGGCCCCGGTCGCCACCCGCCACCGGAACCGGGAAGGGGAGGTCCGGTGCCGGGGCGGGTGGCCCGGGGCCGCAGGTCGGCTCAAGGGGGCAGGCACTCCCCTGAGCCGAGTCCGTGGACCGGGCCCGAAGGCCCGGGGCGGGGCCCGGTCGGGGCCCCGGGGTCAGCTGCCGCTGCCCGACGCGAGGGCGGAGACCAGGAACTCGTTGCCGCAGACCCGCAGACCGTCGGCGGCACGGGCGGTCATCTTGATCTTCGAGCCCGGCGCGTACACCTGGACCAGCGCCGCGTCCTTCCAGCACCCGCCGTCCTTGAGGCCCTCGTTGACGGTGTGCAGCACGGTGTGCGCGGACCCGCCCGGGGCCAGCGTCACGGAGCTGCCCGCGCCGCCCTCGCGGTCGGCGGGGTGCCCGATGGACGAGCCGTCCTTGGCGAGCAGGGCGACGCCCGGGTAACCGCGCAGGGTGCAGCTCTTCTTACCGGTGTTGGTGAACGACAGCGGGTAGCGGATGTTGCCGGCGCCCGTGTCGCTCTGCCCCAGCTCCAGCCGCAGGACATCGGCCTCGCAACGGTCGCTCGCGTTGTCCTGCGAGGCGGCCGCCGCGGCCCCCCGGGCCCTCGCCGCACCGGAACCACCGGCCGAGCCGCCGGAGGAGCCCGAGCCGCCGGTGGTGGCCGAGGCGCCGGTGGTGGCCGAGGCGCCGGACTTCGCGTCGTCGGAGCCCTGACCGTCCGCGGCGGACGCCTGGCCGCCCGAGGAGTCGGACGCCTGGGACGAGGAGGACTTACCGGCCGCGTCGGCACCGCCGTCCGAGTTGTCGCACGCGGTCAGGCCGAAGGCGGCGACCGCGGCGAGCGCGAGAGCGGCGGTGGTACGGACCGGACGGAGAGGAGTGCGGTGCGACATCGTGACGGGTCCTTTGCCATGGGGGGAGCGGCCTGCCCGGAGCCCCGGGCCGTGGGGTTCGACTCCTTCACGGTGCGCCCCCGCGCTGGCGTCCCGCTAACGCACCGCTAACACCTCCCGAAGCCGCTGCCGGTGACCGCCCGGAAGCCCCGGACCTGCGCTTCCGCCCCCGCCACCCGGCTCCACCCCGTCCGCCGCACCAACCACCGCGGCCACCCAACCACCGTCACCGCAAGCCGAGTTGCTGCACACCCGCCCCGATTCCCCGCCACCGTCCCCACGAACGCTCAGCACATACGATCGGCCCCATGGCACTGCGACTGGTGAACGTGAACCTCAAGGCACGCGATGACGCGGCGCTCGGCCGCTTCTGGGCAAATGCCCTCGGCTGGGACCTGTCCAGCGAGGGCCCCGGGGTGACCAACGTGGCGCCCCACGGCTTCAACTGGCCCGCCCCCGAAGCGGTCTGCGTCGATGTCGTCAAGGTCCCCGACCCCGGAACGGTGCGGTACCGCGTACACATCGACCTCGCCACCACCTCCGCAGACCATCAGCGGGAGCTGATCGCACGCCTGAAGGAACTCGGCGCCACCCCCGCCGACATCGGCCAGGGCGACGTCCCGTGGGCAGTCCTCGCCGACCCCGAAGGCAATGTGTTCTGCGTGCTGGAACCGCGCGAGATCTACCGGGACGCCGGCCCGATCGCCGCGCTGGTGGTCGACTGCGCGGACCCGCGCGCCCTGGCCCGGTTCTGGGACGAGGCGCTGGACTGGACCCTGCACGAAGTGACCGACGACCGCGCGGTGTTGCGCTCCGCGCAGGGCGTCGGCCCCTACCTGGAACTCATCCGCCGGCCCGGCACGACGTCCGCGCCGAGCCGCGCCCATCTCGACGTGATGCCGTACCGCGGCGACGACCAGGAGGCAGAGGCCGCCCGCCTCCGGGCCCTGGGCGCCACCCCCGCCGACATCGGCCAGGGCGACGCGCCGTGGAAGGTCCTGGCCGACCCCAACACCTCTAACTACCGGTTCTGAAGCGTACGCGCACGTCAGCACCAACGACAGGGCCCCGCACGGCACTTGGCCGAACGGGGCGTTTTGCTGTCTGTGCGCCCGACTACGGGGCGCGTAGTACGTTCTCGGGGGTCGAGCCCGCGCCTTGCTTCACCGCGCGTTCGGGACACATGTAGAGGGTCACCCCGGGGCCGCTAGCGCTCTGAATCCAGCGGGCGGGGATGGGCGCGCAGGTCAGTTTGCGACAGTCGATGCAGAGCGCCATGCGCCCCGCGGGGACTTCCGGTAACAGCTCGTCGGCGGTCACGCTGCCATCTCCTGACGGGCGCTCCGAGCGCCCGTGATGTTGATGGTGGGGAAGTCGTAGTCAACGCCGATTTCGGAGAACGCGGCGGCCCACCACCGTTCACGCTGTTCCGGGGTGAGCGAGCGGGTTTCCTCGGCGTGAAAGATGGCGCGGGCGTCCTCGGCGCTCGGCCCTCGCCACGGACGGGACCAGACGGCCTGAGATTCGGCGCGGGGCGCAGTTGCGGTCACCGGAGGAACGGCGGGGGTGGCTCGGCGCTTTCCTCGGGCGGGCAGCAGTAACCGCAGCGTGCACACCAGGGCACGGGCGATAGCATCGCGCATGGTCGTTCAGCTCCTATGCAAGCTGGTCGGCTGAGCCCCGGCGGACCGCGTAGGACCGGCCTTCCGGGGCGTTTTCGCGTTTGACGGTAGCGGGGTTCATACAGAGCTGTCTATGTGCAGGTATATACAGGGGTCTCTATGCAGCCACTGGAGGCAATGGGTAGGTTCCGCGCGTGTTTGAGTTCGACCCCACCCGGCCCAAGTGGCACCAGATCGTCGAAGTAGTGCGCCGACGCATTCACAGTGGTGAGTACCCGGCGCGACACCTCGTCTCTGAAGTTCAGCTGGAGAACGAGTTCGGCGTGACCCGGACCACGGTCCGCAAGGCAACTGCCGCACTGCGCGAGGAGGGGCTGATCACCACCACGCCCGGCATGGGGTCGTTCGTTCGGGACCGCAGCGGCGAGGGCGGGCGCCAGGGCAGCAAGTAACCCCGCCCGCACGCCACAGGGACGACACGGACGGGGTCACAGCGGCTACGCCCTCACCGCGGAGCGGCACCCCCAATCAAGGGGCGGACCGGGGCGAGAGCCTGAGCACGTCAACTCAGACGGGACACGGCCTGTCCCTGCTCAAGGCTGATCCGGTCGGGAGCGTCGCCGTCCGAACCGCGGGACTGCCCTACCGGGCATCACTCAGCGGGTCGGAGTCTGTGTCGGTGCGGACCACGACTGCCGGCGAGGCGAGCCACTCGCGCCCCCCGCCCTCGGGGCTCAGGAAGGCCGTTGCCCGTTTGCGTCGTTCCCCGGGAGGGTCGGCCGGGTCTTCGTAATCCGGGATCAGGTCAACGAGGACGCCGATGCGACCGGCCCCGTCCCGAACTCGCTGCCCGACATCAGCATGCGTGATCATCGGCGGCGGCCCTCCGCGGGAAGAGGGGACTCCTCATCACCTTCGCCGTCTCCGTCGTCCGGCGCCGGAATGCGAGCGCCCCGGCTCTCCGCGATCCGGAGGACCTCGCGCAGGGACTCGGTCAGGCGAATGGCCATGTATCTCACCTCGGCATGCGGCGACATGGGGTCGGTGAGCACCCGGTCGGCCGCCTCCTGCACGTCTCCGGCCCTCTCAAGCTGGACGCCCTCCAGGTCGTCTGCGAGACGGGAGACGAAGCTGAACGGCCCGCCGTCGGTGCTCAGGAAGCACGCCTTGCCATCCCTCGACCACGGGAGCAATCGGGGCGGAACCCCCAATGCCGCATCAGCAAGGTCACGCCGCCGCTTGCGGTCACTCTCGGTCCTGTCTGTCACCTCGGCCCCCTCGGTCCGTCGCGTTCACACAGCGACCGTATGGAGATCCAGGAGGCCAATCCACGTGCGCAAAGCGGTAGTTCGGCGGCGTCGTGGAACGATGTACCACGTAGCGTGATAGCTACTCGGCGACACTCAGGTGAGCGGCCATCTCTCGCATGTCCTGTGTCAACGTGCGTTTCCGCGACTTGAGGATGTCGCGCATGAGGTAGCGCGCCATGGACTGGTGCTTGACCCACTCGCCGGACGTGTTCTTGATCGATGTCAGCACGTCCATGGCGTCCTGGTGCGAGCCGAGCAGGACGTGTGCTCGGGCCACGTCCAGCCGGTGACGATCCCAGTTGTTCGCACTGGGCTTTCCGTAGTTGCGGACGGCTTTCTCACTCAACGGCCCGTCGTCCGTGCGCCGGATCACCCCTCGTGCGTCGCCCATGAGGGAGAGGTCCTCCACGGCCTTGAGTTCCGCGGTGACGGGACCGAAGGTCGTCCAGTGCGACCGGTAGTCGATGTGCTCCTGGTCCAGCGCACTGGCAGCCGTCGCCGCCATCCTGCGGGCCTCCCGCGCCACGTCCGGGCGGTTGTTCCGTACGGCCGCCGACGCGACCCTGAGCGACAGCTCACCCCACACGGCGAGCGCACCCGGCGACGCCTGCGAGAACCTGGGCTCCATCTCGTCGGCGGTCATCGCCGCCAGTTGCTCGCTCTCGTCGAACCGGTCCTGCCTGAGCAGCAACCAGCACAGACCCACGACGCCTGTGGCAGCGGTGAGCGTCTGGCCGGATTCCCGAGCCAGGCGGATTCCCTCCGCCAGGGCGTAGTACGCCATGTCGTACTGCCGTACCTGCGTGAGGTATTTGCCAGCCAGCAGCAGGGCGTACGAGCGCGCGATCAACGCCTGCTGCCGCTCGTCGTCCTCAAGGGCGGCAACGGCGGCTTCGGTCGAACGCAGCAACCCCGGCAACTTCTTCGCAACGGAGCTATACCGGTCCGCCTGGTAGAGCGCGTGCCCGTCCTCGATCTCACGTCGCATCGTGGAGAGTGCGCCTGCCTCTGCCTGTTCGGTCAGCACGGCAGTGAGCCCGATCGGCGGCATGAGCGCCCGACGCAGCTCGGCGAGGTAGCGACGGTTCGCCCCGTCATCGACCACCGGCCGGGGCACCTCGGTCGCGAACAGAGCCGACGTGGTGACCCCCAAGGCGCGAGCGAGGGCGTGCAGCGTTTCCACACGGGCGTCGCCACCCTGCTCCACCTTGCGCACCGTGCTCAGGGACAAGTCCGCCACCTCGGCGAGACCCTCCTGGCTCAGACCGGCTGTCCGCCGGTACTTCCTCACGTTGTCGGCAAGCCCAGTGGACATGGGATCACTGCTCCTCTCCCTCTCCAGCGTATGCCCCGCGTCCTGGCCCGGGTACGCAAAAGGCCCCCGCGCTCGCAGCCCAACTGGGCTAACGAGCACGGGGGATGAGTGGACCACTATGCGACGAGAACGTTCGTCAGACGGGCAGCTGCCTTGCCACCGAACAGCGCGAGACCGCAGTAGAAGTCGATGCGGGTCCGGTAGACGGGCTTGTCGTGCGCCTCGCCCAGGTCGGCCACCTGGACCCCTCCGTTGGTCAGTCCGGAGACACCGGCGTCAGCTTCGCTGGTACCGAAGCGCACCGCGTAGATGTCACTGGTCTGCCCCCCGCCCGTGCCCGCCATGAGCGGCAGCACGTCGGCTCCGTCGAGCTTCTGCCCGGCGTCCAGGAGGGGGACGCCCTTCCACGTGACGGTGCTCTTCCCTGCAATGACCTCCCTGAGCAGTTCGCCGCCGCCGAGCCGACGGAACCCGGACTCGATCTTCGCCCGGACGGCAGCGTTCATGTACAGCGCTCCGTTGGAGCCATTGACGCCACGCACCTGTGCGATCAGTGCGTCCAAGGTGTCGAAGAAGTCGTGGCCGTTGGCTACAGGATCGGTCTCCTTCGCATCCAACACCTGAGCACCGAGCAACCGCTTGCGCAGCCCGTCGAAACCCTTCGGGTTGACTTCCGTGTCGCCGTTGAAGAATTGGTCAGCGAAGTGAATCGACGCCGCCTTGACCTTGAGCATGGTCTGAATGGCTCGCTGGTCGTTCAGGTGGCCCCGGGTCTGCACGATGAACTTGTCCAGGTCGGCATCCCCGCCGAGGATGGCGAGGGTCTCGATGTGCTGGTTCAGCGTGCCCGTGCTCTCCGGGTAAGCCTCATTCACAGCCCGGAAGGAAACGCCGGGAAGACTGGACTCCTCGTTGTTCTTGTATGCGTTCCCGGTCACCTGAATCAGCGGAAGCCGGTCCAGGATCGGGGACTCCTGCACGAAAGTCTCGATCACGCCACGCTGCAACTGGTCAAGCGAAAGCTTCGCGGATTCGGCAAGGGTGAGAGCCATAAAATTCTCCTTTGAAGGAAGTAAGGGCGAACGAATGTTCGCCCCTCGTCGGTGGCTGGCGGGTGGACCATCCCGCAGAAATGAATTAATTAGCCATGCGAAAGAAATGCCTCCCTGCCGCTCAGCGCGCGGGAGGGGAGGGGTACCCGCCTGGTCAGAACGGCGGACGCTCGCCCGACTCGCGACGAGAAACAGCTTCAGCAGCGAATCCACCGCGCTGAAGCCTCGCCGTTTCGCGGTTATGACAAGCGATACACAAAGGCCGAAGATGCTTCACCGCATCCGGATTCGAATCACCCTTTGCGATCAACTCACGTCGGCTCAAAGGGAAATGGTCCGCAACCTTCGCCGCTGAACCGCACAGCACACACCACGGATGCGCGTACAGGTACGCACGCCGGATGCGCTGCCACAGGGACGAGTAGACGGCGCCACCCCTCGATGCACGGTCCGCGTTCGCCTCACTCTCGTGCCGTGGACAGCGCCCACCCGCGGGAGTCAGCTCGGGGCACCCGGGGACAGAGCACGGTGGGCGAGATCTACGGGGCACGGGGCACCTCCTCGGCGGGGACCAACCGGGGTAACCCCCATCGTGGGGCCCCCATGGTGCGGGTTACCGGGCCGCGAAAGTTCGTGTGCACTGACCGCATGGCACGCAGCAACAACCATCCCGACCAGCCCACACAACCCGAACGTACGTTTGCATTTTGCGGGTTTTGCGGCATCCGCGGTTCGAAACGGTTGCCCACCGCTCCCCAGCACCAGTGGGATGGAGTCAGGGGGCAAGCAACCGGGCGGGGTCGATCTGGTTGACACACCACTAGATGCGATGAACAGCAACGAGCGAAATCTCTTACCCACTAAACACAGCAATCATGCGTGTTTCAGCTCGGAATTCTTCCCCTATCGGGTTGAACTTTCGCTGATGGGCGGCACCACGTGTCGGCGGCAGCCGCATCATTGAAGAACTCCCGGCACCCACTTGAGAGAGGGCACCGCCATGCCCAAGGAACCCACCACGCCGACCAAGGCGCCGCCCCCGGCATTCGAACTCCGCTACAGGGGACTGCACTTGACCATCCAGCGAGTGCCTCGCCTACGCATCCCCGCGTGGCTCGCGAGCATCGGCACGGCTGCGGTCGTCACGGCGGTGTCGTCGTGGTGGGCGAACCGCTAGACCGCCGGCCCGGTTCGGCTCGGGGCGCCCGAGGACAGAGCACGGTGGGCGGGGCCCGCGGGGCACAGGGAAATCTAAGCCTTGGCGTCTCTACCTGCGCCATTCCGGCACGCCCCGGCCAAAGCGTCCAAGTTCGCCAGAGTGTTTTATACACACACAGCACTTCGTCAAATGCGCCGTGTGAGTGCAAAGCTGTCCGGCATGACCTCGAACACAAGCGGCACCAAGCAACGCCCGCAGTTCGAACTTCGCTGCGGTGGACTGCACTTGACTATCCAGCGCTTCCCCGGGTGGCTAGTGGCAGCACTCGCTACGACCACGGGTAGCGGGCTCGCGGCATGGTTCACATCGCGCTAGCCCCGAACTCCGTACGCGTCTTGAGCCCATGACACCCCCGGCACAAGACCTGAACGTTGCCGTCCACGTCCTCACCACCGAGCGACAGCGGACGTACGTGATCGACGTCAACGGCGTCCGCCGGGAAGTCGCCCAAGCACCAGTCACACCAGGCCGAGCCCCGTTCCTGCACGCGCCGTCGGAGCCGTGCCGCAGCATCGGACCGCTTCGCACGGCGCCGCCCCTGAGCCCGCCGGGAACGGACACTCGGACGCCCCTCGTACGCCCCGTGGTGCGTCTTGCAGCGGCCCCGATGGGTCGCGGGCTCGGTGCAGTCGATACAGCGCATGGCGCCCCCTTGTAGTCGTCGTCGTTGAGTGCCCGCCCCCGGACTCGAACCGGGGAACTCTGCGGGTTGCGTACGGATCTCCCCTCGCGGGGGCCGGTACCGCGCACCTCTGCCGTTGGGTCAGCGGGCGTGCACGTCCTCGCCGGCGGGGGCCGGTGCGGACGCCGTGGGGACCACACCCGCCCGTGAGCTTGTGTGGTCCCCGCGCTCTGCCTGCATGACCCCTGCGGCCACCCTGAGCGGGTGCGTGGTGCACGGGCAGAGCTGGTGGTGAGGGTCGGGCACTCGGTCCGCCGTATCGCGGGTCAGCGGGGTGCGCGGTAGTCCCGCCCTCACTCTGTTGTGGGGACCGAGGAATTCCCGGCGTCCGCTCGTCGCAGCCATGGGGTCTCTGCTCGGTCCCTCACTCTGCTGTGGGGGCCGGGAAGTTCCCGGCACCCGCTCGCGGCGTGCTCGGCACCTTCGTATGCCCCCTCACTCTGGTGTGGGGGACGAGAGATTCCCGGGCCGATGACGAAATGACGGACCGGATGCCGTTTTGGGTTTCTCTCTTATTTTTTATGTGTAATCAAAAAACACCTCTAAACCGTCACTCCGTCATCCCCTCCCGCTGTTCGTTCCGCTGTGGGCGCACGAAAGCCCCGGCAGGCGCAGGGCCCACCGGGGCAGTACGCGGCTACGCAGCGGCGACCAGTTCGGGGGCAGGATCGGCGAGCCGTGCAACGCTGCCCGGGGCCGGGGGTGCATCGCCGCGCCTCTCGGCCGCATCGTCCGCAGCGGCGACGCTCACGGCGTCCGCGGCGGGGTTCAGCTCTCCGGACATCGTGAAGTCCACGCGGCGCGTGTCCAGCTTCCGCCACCCGCCACGGACGCCCCGCCGTACGTTCAACCGAACCCCGGCTTCAATCAGCATCGCTCGCCGTCCCGCTGTGTCCTTCTCCGCCCACTCGTCCGCGAACGTGCGGCCCGTGGGGGTCACTATGCGCTCTGCCTCGCGCTTCTCTCGGGTCTCAAGGTCGGCGATGCGTGCGTCCAGTGCATCCGCGCGTTCCTGCCATGCCTGCCGTGCGTGCCGGGACTTCTGGCGTCCCTTCTGTTCCTGGTGCTCGTTGAACTCGGCGAGGGTGGCGCGCAGTTCGGGTTCGGGGTCGTAGCCGGGAATCTCGACTACGTGTGTCGTCTGGATGGAGCCGACCAGCCGCAGGAACTCGGTGGTTACGTACTCATCCGCCCAGTCACCCCGGATGTTCGCGGACTGGTCGCACTTGAACCCTCGCGAGTAGGGGTTGCATTTGTACGTGGGGTGCTGCTTGTTGTCTTGCTTGTTCAGGTACATGCGTCCCCCGCACGCGTCGCAGTGGATCACGCGCAACAGCAGTGCGTCCGTGTCCGACCGTTCCCGGTTGTCGATGCTGCGGGCGTCGAGAACGGCGCCGATCCGGTCGAACTCTTCGCGGGTCATGATCGGCTGTTCCGTCTGCATGACCGGGTTGCCCTCGGCGTCCCGGACGGGCTTGCCCTTGTGCATCTTCCAGCCGATGAGCGAGGGGTTCCGGAGCATCCGCGTAATGACCGCGGGGTTCCAGAGGAACGCGTCTTTGGCTTTGCCCTTGACTCCGCCGGTCTTGCCGCCGGTCTTGCGTCCGTTCTTCACTGCCCAGTGATCGCGCGGGCTCGGCACCTGGTCGGCATTGAGCCCCACAGCGATAGCCGAGACCGTTTTGCCTTCCAGCAACTCACGAACGATGCGCTCAATGACCTTGACGGCATCGGGTCCGGTACCAGCGTCCAGCCGACTCCGCCGTGTTCCTTGGGCGTGGGGGCCGGCATGTAGCCGTACGGGGGCTTCCCCCCGCCGCGCCACCTCAGCGCCATGTTTCGGAGCGCAGCCATGGCACCGGTGACGCGGTCGCTGATGCTCTGCGCCTCCACCTGCGCGGCAAAGGCGAACATCGTCATCTGGAGTTCCGCCATGGGGTCCATGGGGTTCCGGAAGTCAAAGACGATGCGCCCGCCGCCGATGCCCTCGGCGAACACGAGAACCTTTCGGTGCTCGCGGGCCCACTTCGCAAGCTCGTGCATGTCGGCCATGGACCGGATCGCGCGGTCAAAGCGCCACCACACCAGGGCGTCGAACTCGTCGGGACGGGCGAGCCACCGGCCGAGAGCGGGACGGTCGAACGGGCTGATCTTGGAAGCGGAAACGTCAAGGTCCACCGCTTCGCGGAGCTGGTCGCCCTCGCCGAAACTGATGTTGTGCGCGGCTGCCGCTATGTCGTCGGCTTCGCGCTGCCGGTCGGGGCTGGTGGTCTCGTTGGTGAGCACGGACAGACGGACACACCGCACGCCCCGCAGGGTCTCGGTGTAGACCGTCCCCGCGAGGGGGTTTCGTGATGTGTTGCCCATGCCCCCGGTAGGGGCCGAAGGATTCCCATTACCGGGCCTGACCAGGATCGATGCCACCATGCCGACACTCCAGAACCACTAGTTCTGAGTGTTGGGAGACCCGGAAGGCAACGAGTTCTGCGTGCTGGGGGCCCCGCGGTGAGGCGGGGCGCTTCGGGTACGGCCGCGGAAGGGTGCGCGACGACCACCTCCGCCACCTCGGCGAGAGGGCTCGCGGGCGGGCCCGGCCCGCCCCTCACCCCTTCCGCCGGAACACCCTCCGCAACCCCGTCACCACCACCGTCGCCAGGACCAGCACCAGGCCCGCCTTGACCAGTCCGGGGCTGAGCGTCGTCTCGTCCCCGGTGCTGCCGGAGCCGTCCTTGCCGGTGTCCGGGCCCTGGCCCGCCGCCGATTCGGGGAGCTGTTCGCCGCTCAGGCCGACCGGTTCCACGGGGCTGTTCTCGCCCTCCGAGCCGAACATCAGGGTGCGGCCGTCGGGGGTGAAGCTCACCGATTCGCCCTGTTGCTGGACGGGGACGCCGACGCTGCCGAGGTCCTTGGGGCGGCCGTCCCGCCAGGCGTACATGCGGGCGCCGAAGTAGCTGCGGAGGATCAGCCGGGTGCCGTCGGGGGAGAACGAGCCGTCGGTGACCCACAGGTCGATCGGGGCGACCTTGCGGAAGACGTTGGTGCCGGAGGTCGACAGCTGCTCGGGTGCGGCGTAGAGCGCACCGCCGCCGCCCTGCTTCTTGCTGGCGATGTAGACCCGGCCGGTCTTCGGGTGGACCATCAGCGCCTCGGCGTCGCGGGGCCCGTCGTCATACTTCACGTCGAACTGCGTGGCGGTGACGGTCTGGTCGCGGAGCTGCTTCGGTTCCGGGAAGCGGTAGATCCAGACGTGGTCCCACTTACCGCCGAGGTTGTCGCCGATGTCGCCGACGTAGATGTTGCCGTCCGGGCCGAGCGAGATCGCCTCGACGTCGCGGGGGTCGCCTATGCCGCGCAGGGTGACGGTGGCGACGGTGCGGCCGGTGCGGGAGTCGACGGCGTAGACGTACGGGCCGTCGTCGCTGTCGTTGTGGGTCCAGTAGACGCCGGGGTGTGTGCGGCTGGCGATCAGGCCGCTGGACTCGGTGATCCGGTGGTCGCTGATCCGGAAGCCGTCCGGCTCGTCGGCGGCCGCGGGTGCGACGGCCGTACTCATCAAAAGCCCCGCGGCACCGGCCGCGCACAGAAGCGAACGCATGCGCTCAGGGTGCCATCCCGCGGTCCGGCAGGGGACGGGAGCGCGGGGGCGGGCGCGGGGCGCGGCACGGCGTTCCGGGCCCGCCGCCCGCGCACCACCGCACCGTCCCCACGGCACCGTGCCCGCCGCCCGCGCCCCGCCCCGGCGCGCGCCGCCCCGCCCGGGAGCGCGTCCGGCGTGGGCAGGGTCACGTACCGCCCGGTAACGGCGTCGGAGATCATTGCGGGATGAGGATCATGCCCGTCGGTGACTCGATGACCATCGGCAGCTGCGGTGACTTCACCTGGCGTTACCGCCTGTGGCAGCACCTGCACGCCACCCACGACGGGCCGTTCCGGCTGGTCGGCCCGCGCGCGGCGCTGCACGACACCGCCGCCGACGCCGCCACCTCACAGCGCTACGGCGACCCGGCCTTCCCGCCGGACGCCCGCCGCCACCTCGCCGGGTGGGGCGAGGGCTGGCTGCACATGGCGCCGCTGATCGGCGACGCCGTCCGCGCCCACCGCGCCGACACCCTGCTGGTCTCGCTCGGCCTGATAGACCTCGGCTTCTACACCGACGCGGCCCAGACCGCCGCGAACGTGCGGGAGTTCCTGGCCGCCGCCCGCCGCGCGAACCCGCACGTCCGGGCCGTGCTGCTGCCCGTCCTCGCCAACTCCCGCGCCGCCGACGACCCGGAGTTCGCCGCCGAGTGCGCCCGCTTCAACGCGCTCCTCGCCGAGGCCGCCGCCGGTCTCACCACCCCCGCCTCCCCCTTCCTCCTCGCCCCGGCCCCCGCCCCCTGGGACCTCGCCCACCACACCCACGACGGCACCCACCCCTCCCCCGCCGGTGAGCACGCCCTCGCGGCGGCGTTCGCGGGGACGCTGCACACGGCGTGGGGCGTCGGCGGACCGTACGCGGCGGCGCCGGTCCCGGAGTACGCGGCGGGCTGAGCCGCCACGGCCCGCCCGTCCTTGCTTCGAGCGCCCTCGAAGGCGTTGGCTGCCTCCATGGAGTACACACAGCTCGGACGTACCGGACTCAAGGTCAGCCGTCTCGTCCTCGGCACGATGAACTTCGGCCCGCAGACCGACGAGGCCGGCAGCCACGCCCTGATGGACGCCGCCCTGGACGCGGGGGTCAACTTCTTCGACACCGCCAACGTCTACGGCTGGGGCGAGAACAAGGGCCGTACGGAGGAGATCATCGGCTCGTGGTTCGCCCGGGGCGGCGGGCGCCGGGACAAGGTGGTGCTGGCCACCAAGGTCTACGGAAACATGGCCCCCGACGGCGCGCCCGCCTGGCCCAACCACGACAAGCTCTCCGCGGTGAACATCCGCCGCGCCGTCGACGCCTCGCTGCGCCGTCTGGGCACCGACCACATCGACCTGTACCAGTTCCACCACGTCGACCGGGCGACGCCCTGGGACGAGATCTGGCAGGCGATCGACGTCCTCGTCCAGCAGGGCAAGATCCTCTACGCCGGGTCCTCCAACCACGCCGGCTGGCATCTCGCCCAGGCCAACGAGGCGGCCCGGCGCCGCGGCTCGCTGGGGCTGGTCAGCGAGCAGTGCCTCTACAACCTCGCGGAGCGGCGCGCCGAGATGGAGGTGATCCCGGCGGCGGAGAGCTACGGTCTCGGCGTCATCGCGTGGTCGCCGCTGCACGGCGGGCTGCTGGGCGGCGCGCTGCGCAAGGAGCGGGAGGGCGGCGCGGCCCGCACCACCTCAGGACGGGCCGCCGACGCGCTCGCCGACCCCGTGGTCCGCGCGCAGCTGGCGCGGTACGAGGACCTGCTCGCCGAGCACGGTCTGGAGCCCGGTGAGGTGGCGCTGGCCTGGCTGCTGACCCGCCCGGGCGTGACCGGCCCGATCGTCGGCCCGCGCACTCCGGAACACCTCGCCTCGGCGCTCCGCGCCGTCGCCCTGGAGCTGCCGGAGGGGCTGCTGACCGCCCTGGACGAGATCTTCCCGGGGCCGGGTGCCTCGCCGGAGGCGTTCGCCTGGTGAGCGTGGGGCGCCGAGCCGGCGGTCCGGCAGGCCGGCCCTCCGACGGGCCGCCGTACCCGGGGGCGGCTCAGCGCAGGGCGGCCGCCACGATGACGACGACGAGCAGCAGCGCGAGCAGACCGGACATGATCCGGTTCCGGGTTTTGGGATCCACCCTGTGAGCGTACCGGGCGCGATCCGAACGTTTCAGCGACCGGGGTGGCCGAGCGGCCACGCCTCCACCGTCTCGTAGCGGGGATGGGCGCCCGCGACGCCCGGGGCGGGCGGGCGGCTGCGGATGAGGGCGAACGACGCGGCGGTCCAGGGGCCGCAGCCGAAGGGCTCCAGCGCGGCGGCGAACGGCGCCAGGCCGACCCTCGGGTCGCGGTTGCGGGCCAGGGTGACGTGCGGGGTGAAGCCGCGGCGCCCGTCGGCGTCGGGTCCGGTGAGCCCGGCCCGGCGCCCGGCGGCCGCGGCGGTGGCGGCCAGCTTCCGCATCGCCGCCAGCTCGCCGTCCGCACCCGCCCACAGCACCCGGTCGGCGAACCGTCCGCCCCCGACGATCCGCAGCCCGTACGGGGCGTGCCGCCGGGCGCCGCGGCCCAGGCGTTCGCGCAGCTCGGGAAGGGTTTCGTCGGGGACCTCGCCGTAGAAGGCGAGGGTGAAGTGCCAGCCGTCGCTCCCGGCCCAGCGCAGCCGTCCGGCGTCCGGCAGCGCACGCAGCGCCTCGACCTGCCGCGCCAGCTCGGCGACGGCGGACCCGGGGGGCAGCACCGCGGCGAAGAGTCTCACCCCTCCAGTGTCGCGCGGACGGGGCGCTTCGGTACGAGGTCACGCGGAAACGGCCCCGGCCCCCGCCTCGGGAGGCGGGGGCCGGGGAACGAGCGGCCGGGTCAGGCGACCGGCAGCGGCTTGTCCGGGGAGGCGGCCGGTTCCGCGCCGTCCTCCGGGAGGGCGACGCGGGGCACGAAGGCGACGTGCCGGTGGCCGCGGCGGAGATCTATCTTCAGCCGCAGTCCGCCCGTACGGGCCAGGATCAGGCCGATGAGGACGGCGGCGAGCAGCGAGACCAGACCGCCGGAGAGGAAGCCGATCCGGGGGCCGAAGGTGTCGGTGACCCAGCCGACGAGCGGTGCGCCCAGCGGCGTACCGCCGACGAAGACCATCATGAACAGCGCCATCACCCGGCCGCGCATCAGCGGGTCGGTGGCCAGCTGGACGCTGGAGTTGGCGGTGACGTTGATCGTCAGGCCGACCACGCCGATCGGCGCGAGCAGCACCGCGAAGATCCAGAACGACGGGGCGAGCGCGGCGGCCATCTCCAGGGCGCCGAAGAGGACCGCGGCGCCGACCAGCAGCCGCAGCCGGGACGACGAGCGCCGCGCGGCGAGCAGCGCGCCGGCCAGCGAACCGGCCGCCATCAGCGAGTTGAACAGCGCGTAGGTGCCCGGGCCCTGGTGGTAGACGTGGTAGGTGAAGGCGGTCAGCCAGATCGGGAAGTTGAAGCCGAAGGTGCCGATGAAGCCGACGAGGACGATCGTCCAGATCAGCTCGGGCCGCCCGGAGACGTAGCGCAGCCCCTCGCGGAGCTGGCCCTTGCTGCGCGGCACCCGGTCGACCTTGTGCAGCTCGGCGGTGCGCATCAGCAGCAGTCCGGCGATCGGCGCGGCGAACGACAGGCCGTTGAGCAGGAACGCCCAACCGCTGCCGAACGCGCTGATCAGCGCACCGGCGACGGCCGGACCGACGAGGCGGGCGGACTGGAAGTTGGCGGAGTTGAGGCTGACGGCGTTGCGCAGGTCCTCCTTGCCGACCATCTCGACGACGAACGCCTGCCGCGAGGGGTTGTCGACGACGGTGACCAGCCCGAGGACGAACGCGGTCAGATAGACGTGCCAGACCTGGACGGTGCCGGAGAGGGTCAGCGCGGCCAGCGCGAGACCCGTGCCGCCCATCGCGGACTGGGTGACCAGCAGCAGCTTCCGCTTGGAGAAGCGGTCGGTGAGCACGCCGCCGTACAGCCCGAACAGGAGCATCGGCAGGAACTGGAGGGCGGTGGTGATGCCGACCGCCGCGGAGGAGCCGGTGAGGCTGAGCACCAGCCAGTCCTGGGCGATGCGCTGCATCCAGGTGCCGGTGTTGGAGACCACCTGGCCGGTGGCGAAGAGGCGGTAGTTGCGTACGCGCAGCGAGCTGAACATGCCCGTGCGCGGGGCGGCGGGTGCGCCCGGGGGCGCCCCGTCCCCGGTGGCCTCGGGCGGGGTGCCGGGGGCCGTCTCGTGCGGGGTGTGCGGTGCGGGGACGGAGTCTGATCCGGATCCCGTACTCAACGTCGGTTCGCCTCCTCGGCTCGGTGTCGCTACAGCTGGGCGAGCTTCTCCAGGACCGGCGCGGCGGCGCGCAGCTTCGCCCACTCGTCGTCGTCCAGCCCGGTGGCCAGCTCGGCGAGCCAGGCGTCGCGTTTGTGGCGGCTCTCGGCGAGCATCGCCTCGGCCTGCTCGGTCTGAGTGACGACCTTCTGCCGGCGGTCGTCGGGGTGCGGCTCCAGCCGGACGAGCCCCTTTGCCTCCAGCATGGCCACGATGCGCGTCATCGACGGCGGTTGCACATGCTCCTTGCGGGCCAGCTCCCCGGGGGTCGCGTGACCGCAGCGGGCGAGGGTGCCGAGCACCGACATCTCGGTAGGGCTCAGCGACTCGTCGACCCTCTGGTGCTTGAGGCGGCGGGAGAGGCGCATCACGGCGCCCCGCAGGGCGCTCACGGCGGCAGCGTCGTCGCCGCGGGACAGGTCCGGCATGTTCGTTAGCGTAACTCATTACCCTTTCTAAGGACAGTCGCGGGAGACGGACGTATCCATATCACCCATACGAGTGAGTACCCGCGGGAAAACGACGCATCTGACGGGTGTCTGCGGGGACGGTGTCCTCATGGGATCGCGAGTGCTCAGCCTGCGTCTGGACGACGAACTGCTGGAGCGCATCCGGCAGCACGCGGCGAAACGCGGCATGAGCGTCCAGGACTACGTCGCCCGGACGCTCGTCCGCGAGGATTTCGACGAACGCTTCCAGACCTCGGTCGATGCGACGGAACGTCTCGGCGGCTGGGGCGTCACTGCTGCGGAGGCGGCCGACGGATCCCCCGCGGCGCGCGGCTGACGACGCCGGGCGGGCCGCCCCGGTGACCGCGGCGCGCCGCCGGCCGGCCACCGCACCGCGCCCCGTCAATCGGTTTGCCCTCGCGGCCGCGGCCCGCTAACTTCGGCCGGTCCGCGCGCGAGGTGCGGCCGCAAGGCGAGGAGAGCGCGGGCGTGACGGGTTCCAGGGAGCCGCTCGGGCGGCGGTTCAACCGGCTGTGGGCGGCGTACACCGTCAGCGCCTTCGGTACCCGGCTCGCGTTCAACGCGCTGCCGCTCACCGCCCTCCTGCTGCTGCACGCCGGGCCCACGCAGGTGGCGGCGTTGTCGGCGGCGGGCGCCGCGGTCGGGGCGCTCGCCGCGGTACCGCTCGGGCCCTGGGTGGAGCGGCGCCGCAAACGGCCCGTGATGATCGCGACGGACCTGGTGCGGTGCGCGGCGATGCTGAGCGTCCCCGTCGCCTACGCGCTGGGCCTCCTCGGTTTCGCGCAGCTCCTGGTGGTCTCCGTCGTGGTCGGCGCCGCCGACATCGCCTTCGCCGCGGCGAGCGGCGCCTTCCTGAAGTCGCTGCTGCCGCCGGAGCACCTGCTGCGCGCCAACGGGCGGATGGAGGCCACCACCTGGACCACCACCATGCTCGGCCCGCCGCTCGGCGGCGCCGCGGTCGGCGTGCTGGGCCCGATGCTGACGGTGACGGTGGACGCGGTCAGCTATCTGCTGTCGGCGCTGGGGCTGCGGGCGATCGGGAGCGGCGAGGCCCGGCCCGGCGCCGTCCCGGGGCCGCGTACGGAGGGGGCGCCCGGCGGGGACGCGGGGCGGCGGCAGGCGGACGGGGAGGGGGCGGGCGCCCCCGCGCCCGGGCCCGCCGGGGCCCCGGCCCGGGCCCGGGCGCGCGCCGCCGATCTGCTCACCGGCTGGCGGTTCCTGCTGGCCGACCCGGCGCTGCGGCCGCTCTTCCTCAACTCCATGCTGGTCAACGGACTGATCATGACGACCGATCCGCTGCTGACCGTGCTCCTCGTCGACCGGCTGGGCTTCGCGCCCTGGGCGTACGGGCTGGCCTTCGCGCTGCCCTGTGCGGGCGGACTGCTCGGCTCCCGGCTGGCCCGGCCGCTCGTGGCGCGGTACGGACGCCGGAAGGTGCTGCTCACCACGGGGGTGCTGCGGGTGTGCTGGCTGCCGTGGCTGGCGCTGACCGGGCCCGGGGTGGGCGGCTTCGCGCTGGTCGTCGCCGTCGAGCTGGCCATGATCTGCTGCATCGGGGTCTACAGCCCGGTGCTCGTCACGTACCGGCTCGAACGGATTCCGGCGGACCGGGTGGCGCGGGTGCTGGCGGCGTGGTCGGTGACGTCCCGGGCGTCCATCGCGGCGCTGACCGCGCTGGGCGGTCTGCTCGCCGCCGTCACCGGGCCGCGGACCGCGCTGCTCGCCGCCGGACTGCTGGTCCTCACCACCCCGCTGCTGCTGATCGGCGCCGCCCGCACGGTGCGCGACGCGGCCCCGGAAACACCGGAGGTGCCGGCCCGCTGACGCGCGGCCGGCACCTCCGTGAAGCGGTGCGGGGTCACTTCCCGAGGAGCTGCTCGATCGGGTTGAGCAGGAAGTACACCAGGAAGCACAGGCCCACGGCGTTGAGCAGCCAGGGGATCTCCTTGAAGCGGCCGGTGACGGAGCGCAGCAGGATGAAGGCGAGCACGCCGATGCCGATGCCGTTGGTGATGCTGTAGGTGAACGGCATCGAGATCATGGTGAGGAACGCCGGGATGGCGACGGTGAAGTCGCCCCAGTCGATGTGCCGGACGTTGGACGCCATGATCAGGAAGCCGACGACGATCAGCGCGGGCGTCGCCGCCTGGGCGGGCACCACGGTCGCCAGCGGCGTGAAGACCAGCGCGAGCAGGAAGAGCCCGCCGGTGACGATGTTCGCCAGTCCGGTGCGGGCGCCCTCGCCGACACCGGCGGTGGACTCGACGAAGCAGGTGTTGGCGGAGGCGGAGCCGACGCCGCCCGCCGCAACGGCGATGCCGTCGACCATCAGGATGCGGCCCATGCCGGGCAGGTTGCCGTTCTCGTCGGTCAGCCCGGCCTCCTCGCCGACGCCGATGATGGTGCCCATCGCGTCGAAGAAGCCGGAGAGCAGCACGGTGAAGACGAAGAGGCTGCCGGTCAGCCAGCCGACCTCCTTGAACCCGCCGAAGAGGCTGATGTGGCCGATGAGCCCGAAGTCCGGCGTGTCGACGATCTTGTCGGGGACGTTCGGGACGGCGAGGCCCCAGGCGGCGTCCGGGATGGTGGCGATGGCGTTGATGATGATCGCGACGACCGCCATGACGACCATGCCGATGAGGATCGCGCCCTTGGTCTTGCGGACCACCAGCATGAACATCAGCACCAGACCCAGCACGAAGACCAGCACCGGCCAGCCCTTGAGCTGACCGCCCTGGCCCAGGCCCATCGGCACGGTGGTGTGCGCGGCGTCCGGGTTGCGGCTGACGAACCCGGCGTCGACCAGGCCGATCAGCGAGATGAACATGCCGATGCCGATCGCGATGGCGCGCCGCAGCCCCGGCGGGATGGCGTCCATGACGCGCTGCCGCAGACCGGAGGCGACGAGGATCATCAGCACCAGACCGGCGAGGACGACCATGCCCATCGCGTCCGGCCAGCTCATCTTGGGGGCGAGCTGGAGGGAGACGACGGCGTTGATGCCCAGGCCCGCGGCGATGGCGATCGGGACGTTGCCGACGACACCCATCAGGACGGTGGACAGACCGGCCATCAGGGCGGTGGCGGTGACCAGCTGCCCGTTGTCGAGGTGGTGGCCGTATTTGTCCACGCCCGCGCCGAGGATGATCGGGTTCAGCACGATGATGTAGGCCATCGCGAAGAAGGTCGCCAGGCCGCCGCGGAGTTCGCGGCCCACCGTCGAGCCCCGCTGGGAGATCTTGAAGAAGCGGTCGAGCCCGTTCTTGGGCGGGTGACCTGGGCTCCGGAGAGCATTTTCGACCGGTGTGGTGGCCGAGGACGACATGGGCGGGACCTCAGTGGTACGGGCCTGGGGAAGGCGCGGGGGATCGGCCCGGGTGATCCCGGGACGGGGGCACGGACAGCAACTTTCCCGATCAGTTTGGAGCAATCAACGATTCAAACCAGTCAGATCCGGAAGAGTTCAGTATGAATAAACAATTCGTTGATCGCTATCTTCGCGCGTAGACCTTTGCGTCACACGACCGCCCCGCACCCCCCGGGGACCGGCCACGGCCGGGCGCGGGCCCGCCGGACGGCCCCCGTAAGCTGGGGGCCATGTGGAAGAAGTCCGAACTGCGCGCGGCTCCGGCGCCTCTTGAGGGGCCGGTCGTCGGCACGATCACCGGCGGCACCATCATCTGGTTCGTCCTCTTCCTCGGCCAGTTGCCCTTCTATCCGCTCTTCGCCCGGAACGGTCACGCCTGGTGGGTGTGGACCTGCCTGGCCGGCGGCGCCCTCGGCTGCCTCGGCATCTGGTACGTCCGCAAGCGGGACGCCGCCATCAAGCGCGCCGCCGAGGCGGCCACCGAGGCCACCCCCGACGCCGTCTGATCCACCGCACCACCGCCCCCCGGCGGGTGCGCCGGGCGCCGCCCCCGTACCGTCGAACCATGACGCAGTGGGCGAAACCCGGCGGTGGTCCGGAGTCGGACAGCGGCAGCTCCGGAGGGCCGGAGGGCGGGAGCGACGGCGGGCCGCCCGCGTATCCGGGGCTGAGCGCCGCCGAGGTCGCCGAGCGGGTCGCCCGTGGCGAGGTCAACGACGTACCGGTGCGCTCCTCGCGCTCGGTGCCGGACATCGTGCGGGCCAACGTCTTCACCCGCTTCAACGCCATCATCGGCGTCCTCTTCGTGATCATCCTGATCGTCGGGCCGATCCAGGACGGGCTGTTCGGCTTCGTCATCATCGCCAACACCGGCATCGGCATCTTCCAGGAGCTGCGCGCCAAGCGGACGCTCGACAACCTCGCGGTCGTCGGGGAGGCGAAGCCGACCGTCCGGCGAGGCGGGCGGTCCGCCCCGCTCTCCACCTCCGCGGTGGTCCTCGACGACGTCATCGAGCTGGGGCCCGGTGACAAGGTCGTCGTGGACGGCACCGTCCTGGAGGCGGACGGGATGGAGGTCGACGAATCGCTGCTGACCGGCGAGGCGGATCCGGTGCTGAAGCGGCCCGGGGAGCCGATGATGTCCGGCAGCTTCGTGGTGGCCGGCGGCGGGGCGTTCCGCGCGACGCGGGTCGGCCGGGAGGCGTACGCGGCGCAGCTCGCCGAGGAGGCCAGCCGCTTCACCCTCGTCCACTCCGAACTGCGCTCCGGCATCAGCACGATCCTCCGCTACGTGACGTGGATGATGGTCCCGACCGCGCTCGGACTGATCCTCAGCCACCTCTTCACCCTGCACATGGCGGGCGACGACGCGGTGCGCCGGATGGTCGCCGGGATCGTGCCGATGGTGCCCGAGGGGCTGGTGCTGCTGACGTCGGTGGCGTTCGCGATCGGGGTGATCCGGCTGGGCCGTCAGCAGTGCCTGGTGCAGGAGCTGCCGGCGATCGAGGGGCTGGCCCGGGTCGACGTCGTCTGTCTGGACAAGACCGGGACACTCACCGAAGGCGGTATGGACGTCAGCGCGCTGCGGCCGCTGAACGGCGCCGACGAGGGGCGGCTGCGGCAGATTCTCGGCGCGCTCGGCGGCGCCGACCCGCGGCCGAACGCCTCGCTGCTCGCCATCATCGAGGCGTTCCCCGAACAGGACGGCTGGCGGTGCGCCGCCGCGCTGCCGTTCTCGTCCGCCCGGAAGTACAGCGGCGCGGTCCTCGACGACCCCGCGGGCGGCCGTACGACCTGGCTGCTGGGCGCGCCCGACGTCCTGCTGCCCCCCGGCGACCCGGCGCTCGCCGAGACCGAGGAGCTGAACGCCGAGGGGCTGCGGGTGCTGCTGCTGGCCCGCAGTGCGCGGGGGCTGGACGATCCGGCGCTCGCCCGGGACGTGGAGGCGGCGGCGCTGGTGGCGCTGGAGCAGCGGGTGCGGCCGGATGCCGGGGCGACGCTGGCGTACTTCGCGGAGCAGGAGGTGGCCGCCAAGGTCATCTCGGGCGACAACGCGGTGTCGGTGGGCGCGGTCGCCGGGCGGCTGGGGCTGCCGGGGGCGGCGGCGCCGGTGGACGCGCGGGAGCTGCCCGACGCGCCGGAGTCGATGGCCACGACGGTCGAGGACGGCACGGTCTTCGGCCGGGTCACCCCGCGGCAGAAGCGGGACATGGTGGCCGCCCTCCAGTCGCGCGGCCACCATGTCGCGATGACCGGCGACGGCGTCAACGACGTCCTGGCGCTGAAGGACGCGGACATCGGCGTCGCGATGGGCGCAGGCTCCGAGGCGACGCGGGCGGTCGCGCAGATCGTGCTGCTCGACAACAGCTTCGCCACGCTGCCGTCGGTGGTCGCCGAGGGCCGCCGGGTGATCGGCAACATCACCCGCGTCGCCACCCTCTTCCTGACGAAGACGGTGTACTCGGTGCTGCTGGCGCTCCTGGTGGCCTGCTGGCAGATCCCGTACCCGTTCCTGCCGCGCCATCTGACGCTGCTGTCGACGCTGACCATCGGCGTCCCGGCGTTCTTCCTGGCGCTGGCGCCCAACAAGGAGCGGGCCCGGCCGCACTTCGTCCGCCGGGTGATGCGGTACGCGGTGCCGTCCGGGCTGATCGCCGGGGTCGCCGCGTTCGTGACGTATCTGCTGGCGCGCCACCACTACACCGGGCCGGACGCGCTGCCCGCCGAGACCAGCGCGGCGACGCTGACGCTCTTCCTCACCGCGATGTGGGTGCTGGCGATCATCGCCCGCCCCTACACCTGGTGGCGGATCGCGCTGGTCACGGCGATGAGCGCGGCCTTCCTGGTCGTGCTGGCGGTGCCGTGGCTCCAGCGCTTCTTCGCGCTGCGGCTGGTGGGGACGACGATGCCGTGGACGGCGGTGGGGGTGGCGGTGGTCGCGGGGCTCACGCTGGAGCTCGTCTGGCGGCGGCTGCGGCGGACGATGCCGTGAGGGCCGGGGCGGGCGCCGGACCCGCCCCGCTCCCCCGCCGTCCGCCGTCCGCCGTCCGTCGCCTGCTCAGTCCTGCTCAGTCCTGCTCAGTCCTGCTCAGTCCTGCTGTACGACGTCGTCGCCGGGGCCGCCCGAGAGCGTGTCGTTGCCCGGGCCGCCGTACAGATGGTCGTTGCCGCTGTTGCCGTACAGGATGTCGTCGCCCGCGCCGCCGTTGAGGATGTCGTCGCCGGGGCCGCCGTAGAGCCTGTCGTCGCCGTCGTCGCCGGAGAGGGTCTGGTCGCCGGGGCCGCCCTTGAGGACGTCGTCGCCGGGGCCGCCCTCGGCGAACGCGGAGTCGCCGTTCACCTCGATCGTGTCGCGGCCCTCGCCGCCGAGGGCGCCGGCCGCCTCCCCCACCGTGATCCGGTCGTCGCCCGCGCCGCCGACGACCGTACTGCCGTCGGCGGGACCGGAGGTGGTCAGGGTGTCGTCGCCGTCGCCCAGCAGGATGCGGTTGAAGTAGTACGTCTCCCCCACGGTGTTGGCCAGCGTGACGCGGTCGTCGCGGTCGCCGAGGTCCATCGTCAGCGCGGCGTACGGGTCCTGGCTCTCGACGGTGGCGACCGTGCAGCGGACCGTGGTGGCGTCGGAGGCGTCCGGGTGGGTGCAGCCGTGACCTGCGGTGACGGGCACCCGGTCGTCGATCAGATAGGCGAGGCGGGTGCGGTCGTCGCCGTCGTACGTCTCGGTGACGGTGACGTCGTCGGCCCGGCCCGGGGCGGCGGTGTAGGTGAGTTCCCGGCCGTTGCCGGCGACGGCGGCGGTGGTCTGCGGCGCGGCGGCGACGGCGCTCGGGGCGGCGGCCCCGGCGGTCAGGACGAGGGCGAGTGCGGCCGCGGCGCGGAGCGCGGGGCGGCCGGGGAGGGAAGAGCGCATGGCGGACACCTTCGTGAGGCGGTGGCGGGCCCACCGCGGGCATGTCCGCAGATGTATCCGGCAGGGTTGGCGGAAGCGTGAACTCCCGTGCGCCGTATACCCGTTGTGCGTCACAGACGTGCCACGGCGGCCGGGCGCGCGGGCGGCGCCCCGGGGCGCCGTATCAAGCGGGTCACGGTGCCCGCACGCGGCTGGCGCCCCGCCACCGCGCCGCCTAGGGTCCCTGCCCATGGCTTTCTCCGCGGGGGACCTCACCCACGAGGTACTGGCACGGTCGCATCACTACCACCACACCTACCACTCGTCGCACGGCGGCAGCTCCGGGCCGATCCAGTGGTGGGGCTGGCTCCTCCTCGCGGTCGGCGCGGGTGCGCTGATCTGGGGAGTGGCCAAGAAGTTCACCGGGTGAGGCACCCGGGACCGGACGGATGACGCGGGGCGGCTCCCGGCTGTACCCGGGAGCCGCCCCGCACCGTGTCCGTCAGTCGAACCAGCGGGCCCGCGCCAGCTCCTCGCCCCGGTCCGGCTCCTCCAGGAGGGCGGCGACCTCGAAGCGGCGGGGCCACTGGCCGGCCGCCCAGGCCAGTCCGGCGGCCACGCCCTCCAGCGTCGCCGCGTGCAGCGCGCCGTCCGGCGTCAGCCGCCAGTCCAGCTCGCTCTCGCCGTCACCGTCTCCGACCAGCAGTTCCTCGTGCTCGGTGTACGCCTCGGGGGTGGCGGGCCCCAGCAGCGCCCGGACCTCGTCCGGCACCTCGTGGCGGACGCCCCCGGACCGCACCTCGGCCGCCACCGCCTCGCTCAGCCGGGGCACCTGGAGGAGTTCGGCGAGCGCCGCGGCGCGGTCCGGGGCGACGGGCAGCAGCGCCTGTCCGGCCACCAGCGGCATCAGGTCCGGCGCGTCGGCGACCAGCGCATCGGCCGCGTCGACCACCCGCACCTCGCCGCCGGGCCCGCCGTCGGCGTCCGGGACGACCGCCCGCAGCGCGTCCGGCAGCGTCACCACCTCCGGGTCGAGCAGCGCCAACTCACCGTGGATCGCGTGGAGTTGGGCGGAGGTGACCGGCAGGTCCGGGTCGGCGAGGCGGCCCAGCAGCTCGGCGGCGCCGCCCGGTTCGTCCAGCAGTGCGGCGAGCGAGGTCCGCACGCCGAGGGACCGCAGCACCTGCGGATCGATGTCCCCGGCGTCGGCCGCCTCGTACAACCCGGCGAGCAGCGGATCGCCGCCCGCGGCGCGCAGGCCGGCCGGGTGCCGGCCGTCGAGGACGGGGTGGCCGCGCAGCCACCAGGCGGTGTAGGGGCGGACGGATTCGGTGGTGCCGTCGGGCAGCAGGACCCGTACGGGGCTGGTCAGCGCGTCGCGCAGCGGCGGCCGGGAGAGGAGGGCGAGCGCCTGCGGCCAGGCGTCGTCGTCGACGAGGTCGAGGTCGCGGACGGCGATCAGCTCGGTGACGACCGGCGGGACGGGGGTGTCGGGCAGGGCGTCGAGGATGTCCTCGCACCAGACGTCGACGGCGTCGAGCAGCCCGGCGTCGTCCGGTTCGGCGAAGTCGCCGTCGCGCGGCTCCAGTTCGTCCGGGTCGAGGACCACATCGGTGGCGCGGACCAGCGCGAAGGCGGCCAGCACACCGACGGCGGTCAGCGGCTGCTCACCCCAGCGGTCCACCAACTCCGCGTCACAGGCGGCGAGTTCACCCGCACGGAGGACCTGCTCGAAGGCGCTGCCGGGGTAGACCAGCTCACCGGCGGGGGCCAGTTCGCCGTCCTCGTCGGGGAGGGCGAGCGCGGCCAGCCACGGTTCGTCGCCGGGCGCGAGGCGGGCGTCGCGGACCAGGCCGAGGACGGTCTCGGCGATCTCGTCGGCGCCGGGCGGCGCGCCCGGCCCGTCCGGGTCGGCGAGCAGGTCCCAGGCGTCCTCGTCGGCGTCGAGGGAGCCCGCGACCGCCGCCCTGACCTGCGGTGTCGTCAGCACCGCGCGCGGCGAGGCGGGCAGCGCGCCGAGCTTCTCCAGCAGCGGGTGGACCGCGTCGGGGTGCGCGACCTTCAGCCCGAGGCGGGTCAGCGTGGCGTACCGGGCCGCCGCGCCGTCCGCCGCGTCGTCACCGGACACCGGCAGCAGCACCTGCCGCGGACCGAGCGTCGTGCGGACGGCGCCGGGGCGGCCGTCCGGGGCGGCCAGCGGGACGGGCAGTCCGGAGAGCCGGTCCGGGTCGGTACCGGCCAGCGCGTCGTACAGCCGCCACCACCAGGACGGGTCGCGCTCGACGCCCGCCAACCGGTCGATCATCTCGCCGAGCGGGACCCGGGCGACGCCCAGCGCCCGCAGCTCCGGGCGGCGTTCGAGCCCGGCGGGGAGCAGCGTGGGGAAGAGTTCGGCGAGGACGGCGACGGTGGCGGCGCCGCCGCCCTCCAGGACCTCCGCGTCGACGGGGCGCAGCCCGTCGCGGGCCGCGCCGCCGGGCTCGTCCCAGGCGGCGTCGTCGGGTGCGGCGGGCGGCGCGGTGGCCGGGGCGGCGGCGGGCAGGAACCGCGTCCGGGGCAGCAACTCCAGGATCTTTCCGCGGAGCGCGCCGTCGATACCGCCCTTGCCGAGCGGACCCGGCACCAGGTCCAGGGCGGCGGTGGTCAGCGGGCGCCAGGCGCCGAGCAGGGCGGCGTAGGCGGTGGCGGCGCGCGTCACCAGGAAGTCGGCGAGCGGGCCGGGCGCGACATGACGGCGGGTCGGCTCCAGCGGGAACGACGCGATGAGCAGCGCCGGGAGGCCCATCGGCTCGTCCGTCGGGGTCGGGGCGTGCACCACGGGCGCGGTGCCGGGTACCGCCGGGTCGCCGTCGGCGTCCACGGGCACCGCCCAGGTCACCGACCACACCGGGCGCAGCCGTTCCTCGACCGGCCGGTCGGCGAGGAGCGCGGGCTCCAGCGGGCCACCGTCGGTCACCACCCGCCAGCGGGTGTCGCCGCGCCCGCTGTCCTCGATCCGGACCAGCTCGCCGTCGCTCGCGCGCCGCAACTCCCGTACGCCGTCCGGGGTTTCGACGACGATCTCGGCGAGGCCGGGGAGGGTCAGCAGCAGGGCGGCGTCGATGCCGGCGAGCAGCCGCTCGGCGAGGTCCAGCGCGGCGCCGTCGCGCAGCGGCAGCACCACGGCGGTGTCGTACCCCTCGGGCGCGGTGCCCTCGGCGGGCAGCGGCAGGCGCAGCAGCGGGACATGGCCGTCGCGGCGGCGCAGTTCGCCGCCGAGGCCGGGGCTGTGGGCGGCGACCTGGCGGGTCAGCTCGCGCGCCTCGGCCAGCGACCAGCGGACGCCGCCGGTGCGGCCGATCAGCGCCGGTTCGTCGGAGACCGACAGCACGGCGGCGAACCCGACACCGAACCGGCCGACCGCGCCGCTCTCCACACCGGCCTCGCGCTTCGCGGAGGCGCGGAGGGTGGCGAGCGATTCGACGCCGGTGGCGTCCAGCGGGGCGCCGGTGTTGGACGCGACGAGGACGGCGGGGTCGTCGCCGTCGGCCGGGTGCAGGGTGAGCCGCAGGCGGCCGGGGACACCGGCGCGGGCGGCGGCGTCGGCGGCGTTCTGGGCCAGCTCCACGGCGAGGCGGTCGCGGTAGCCGCCGAGGGCGAGGTCCTCCTCGGCGTTGGCGTCCTCACGGAAGCGGGCGGGGGAGGCTGCCCATGCCTCCAGCACTCCGCGCCGCAGCCGGGAGGTGCCGAAGGGGTCTGCGCCCTCGGGCTCCCCGCGGACCAATGGCGTACCGGTCACTTGCGTCTCCGCTCTTGCAGGTCTTTGTTCTGACCGTAGCGTGGGGGGCCTGCGGGGTGGGGCGGAGGGCGCGGTCCACGGTGCGTGGTGGGTGCGGTGGCGGGGTCGGGGGTGGCTTTACGGACTGATCCGCACGTCCGTACCCCCCGACCCCGCCACCTCCCGTCGTTCTTCCGGTGCGGCCCTGCCCTCGGAAAAGAGAAAGAAAAAGCCGGGTGCGGGCTCTGGGTCAGCTGTGGCCCAGTTCTTCCATGGGGGTGGTGTCCTCCACGGAGCCGCCGGTGGGTTCGGGGCGGAGGGTGAGGGGTTCGATGACGGTTTCGTCCACCACGGGGGCCGCCGGGCGGGGCGGGGCGGGCATGACGGCGGCTTCGGAGTGGCCGCCGCAGCCATAGGAGAGGGAGACGACGCGGCCGTCGGCGGGGGAGAACTCGTTGGCGCAGACGCCGAAGGCCTGGCGCAGGGAGCCGGCGAGCGGGGTGAGGAAGCCGCAGGAGGCACAGCTGGCGGGGGCCGCCTGGGCCATCGCGGTGTGGGCGCCGAAGGACTCGTCCCAGCGGTCGGCGGCCTCGCGCAGGCCGTAGCGGGACAGGACGCGGGCGCGGCGCATGCCCAGTTCGTCGGCGAGGGAGGCGAGGTCGCCGCGGGCGGGGGCGGGCTGCACGGCGGGCGAGCCGGGGACGACGTCGGCGTCCTCGGTGTCGGCGATCTGCGCGATCTCCGCGGTCTCGGCAGGCAGGTCCGCGGTGAGGACGGAGTTGGGCGGCGGGGCGTCCTCACCGGTGTAGCCGGGCTCCAGGCGCAGGTCCTCGGCGTCGGTGGGCAGCAGGTCGCCGGGGCCCATGTCGCCGGGGCGCAGCCGCTCGCTCCACGGCACCCACTCGGGGGCGAGGACGGCGTCCGGGCCGGGCAGCAGCACCGACTCGTCCAGCGTGACGATCTTGGCGCGGGAGGCGCGGGCGACGGTGACGGCCCAGCGCCAGCCGCGGTAGCCGGGCTCCTTGCAGGCGAAGAGGTGGGTGACGACGCGGTCGCCGTCGGCGACGGCCTCCAGGTGCTCGCCGACCATGCCCGGCAGCGCGGTCTCCTCGGCCGCCGCACGGGCGAGGTCGACCGCCTCGGCGCACAAGCGGTCCGGGGTACGGCTTCGCATCGCAGCACTCACAAGAATCGATTCTCTCTTCCACGCCGTCTCACGGGTGCGCCAGCCGGAGCTGTCCTGTCCTTGTCCGGACGACCGGCGGGGCGGGGCGGGCGGAGCGGACCTGGGGACCGCGTCGACGTCCGCGCCCGATCGCTTGGGTCGAGCGCACCTCTCACGACCCATTCTGAGGGATCGCGCAAAGGCGCGCGGCCATGGACGACCGCCGGTGGCGCGCTACACACGCTACCCCTTCGTTCGCGGACGATCCCTCGGCGGGAGCGGCAAATGTGATCACCGGGGTCCGCCGGTGGGGGCGGGAGGCACGCGGACAGCCGTCGCCTCGCACAACAAGCCCAGGAAACCATCCGATATCTCGCCAATTCGGGCAGTATGGCCGGGTGGCTGCCGCACGGGCGTCGAAGGGGCCGAGGGGCCCGCGGTTCTCGCGCGCGTCGACCCGGAGCGGGGCGGGGCGCGACCGGGTCCGGCGGGCGGGGCGGTCCGCCGGGCGGGCGCTGCACCGTCCGGTCACCGGCGCGGCCCGCGGCGTACGGCGCGCCACCCATGCGCACGGGGCGGGCGAATCCGGCCTGGGCAAGCTCATCGAACTGCACGCGGTGAACTCCGCGGGCGACATGCTGATCACTGTCGCACTGGCCTCGACGGTGTTCTTCTCGGTCCCGACCGACCAGGCACGGGGCCGGGTGGCGCTGTATCTCGCGGTGACGATGGCGCCCTTCGCGCTGCTGGCGCCGGTGGTCGGGCCGTTGCTGGACCGGGTGCCGCACGGCCGGCGGGCCGCGATGGCCGCCGCGATGCTGGCGCGGGCGCTGCTGGCGCTGACGATGTCGGGCGCGGTCGCCACCGGGGGCCTGGAGCTGTATCCGGCGGCCCTGGGCGTACTGGTCGCGTCGAAGGCGTACGGGGTGGTGCGCAGCGCGGTGGTGCCGCGACTGTTGCCGCCACGGTTCTCGCTGGTCAAGGCCAATTCGCGGGTGACGCTCGCCGGGCTGCTGACGACCGCGGTGGCCGCGCCGCTGGGGGCCGGGCTGCATCTGATCGGGCCGATGTGGCCGCTCTTCGGGGCCTTCCTGGTGTTCTGCGGCGGCACCTTCCTCTCGTTCACGCTGCCGCACACGGTCGACTCGGCGAAGGGCGAGGCCCGCGCGCGGCTGGCGTCCGGCGGGCCGGGGCGGCGGCCGGGGCTGCGGACCGTCGGCCCGTCGGTGCTGCACGGCATCCAGGCCAACGCGGCGCTCCGCGCCCTGTCGGGGCTGCTGACGTTCTTCCTCGCGTTCCTGCTGCGCGAGTACCCGCTGGACGGGCTGGGCGCCGCCACCTCGCTGGGGCTGGTCGCGGTCGCGGCGGGCGGCGGCAACGCGCTGGGCACCACCGTCGGCGCCTGGCTGCGGGCGCGCGGCCCGGAGCGGATCGTCGCCGGGGTGCTGGGCATCGCGCTGGCCGCGACGGTGGCCGCGGTGATCGGGTACGTGCCGCTGGCGCTGGTGGTCGTGCCGGTCGCGGCGGCCACCGCGGGGCTCTGCCAGGCGCTGGGGAAACTGTCGCTGGACGCGATGATCCAAAGGGACGTCCCGGAGACGGTGCGCACCTCCGCGTTCGCCCGGTCCGAGACGGTGCTCCAGCTGTCGTGGGTGGTCGGCGGCGCGATCGGCATCGCGCTGCCGCTCTCCGGTGAGGTCGGCATGGTCGTCGCGGCGGCGCTGGTGGCGCTGGGCGCGCTGGTGTCCGTACGGGGTCTGCTGGGCGCGGCCCGGCGCGGTGGGCGGGCCGCGGCGCGGGTGCGGTGACCGGGCGGACGGCGGCCGCCCCCGGGCGCGGGCGGCCTCCGGCGGCGGGCCCGGGTGCCGGGTGCGGGCGCTGCGCATGTGGGCGGCGCGGGGCGGCACGCCGCACCCGGGCGTGGTGCGCGCCGGGGCGCCAGATAGCCTGCCCGTCATGACCGCTGCGATGATCTCCTGGGGCAAGGGCCGCCGCGCCGCTGCCGCCATCGGTGCCGTGTCCCTGGGCCTCGTCACCCTCTCCGCCTGCTCGAAGCCGACCGACCTGGCGACCGTGACCGTCGGCTCCACGACCGTCACCGCCGAGGCCACGCCCGGCTGCGACGGCAACGGCAAGCTGCTGAGCAAGAAGCAGGTCGAGACCTGCATCTCCAAGAACGGTGGCAAGACCATCACCGTCCAGCCCGGTGAGCGGGTCCGCGTCGGCGTGACGCCGGAGGTCGCCAAGTCCGGCTGGATCGTCATCGGCGGTGGCCCCGTGATGCGTGAGGCCAGCACCCAGACGTACCGCTCCTTCGACGCGGACACCCTCTTCATGCAGCAGAACCCGCAGACCGGCCAGACCACCTACAGCCGGTCGGTCACGCTCCAGGTCGCGGAGCTGGGCAAGGGCGAGGGCCCCAAGACCATGTGGCACTTCAACCTGAAGCAGAAGGACTGAGCCCGCTGACCCGGGTGGGCGCGGGGCGGGCCGTCTGATGCGGGTGCTCGTCGTCACGGCGGTGGCCGCCGAACGCGACGCGGTGTGCGCCGCGGGCGGTCCGTACACCCCGCGCGCCCTGCCCGGCGGCCTCGCGCTGCACACCGCCGTCGCGGCCTCGGGCCCCGCCGTCGACGTGCTCGCCGCCGGTGTCGGCCCGGCGGCCGCCGCTGCCGGGACGGCCACCGCGCTGACCGCCGCCGCGCTGAAGGGCGCGCCGTACGCCCTGGTGATCTCCGCCGGGATCGGCGGCGGCTTCGCGCCCGCCGCCCCGCTCGGCTCGGTGGTCGTCGCGGACGCGCTCACCGCCGCCGATCTGGGCGCCGAGACGCCCGAGGGCTTTCTGCCGGTGACGGAGCTGGGCTTCGGGACGGTCACGCACCACCCGGACCCGGCGCTGGTCCGGGCCGTCGCCACCGCCTGCGGGGCGCGCATCGGCCCGGTGCTGACGGTGTCGACGGTGACGGGCTCCGCGGCGCGCGCGGCGGAGCTGACGGCGCGCCATCCCGGTGCGCTGGCGGAGGCCATGGAGGGCTTCGGCGTGGCCGAGGCGGCCGTGGCGCACGGCGCGGGCGTGCTGGAGATCCGTACGGTCTCCAACACGGTCGGGCCACGCGACCGGGCGGCTTGGCGCATCGGCCCGGCGCTCACCGCGCTGACCGGCGCGTTCGCGGCGCTGCCCGCCGCACTGCGCGCCCTGTGACACCCCGGCCCGGCCACCGTGCCGGGCCCTTCTGCGAGGAGGACCCGTGACCCGGCCGCTGGACATCGCCTATTCGCCGTGCCCCAACGACACCTTCGTCTTCGACGCCTGGGCGCACGGCCGCGTCCCCGGCGCGCCGGAGCTGTCGGTGACCTTCGCGGACATCGACCTCACCAACGGCATGGCCGAGCGCGGTGAGTTCGATGTGCTGAAGGTGTCGTACGCGGTGCTGCCGTGGGTGCTGGAGGAGTACGCGCTGCTGCCGTGCGGCGGGGCGCTGGGCCGCGGCTGCGGGCCGCTGGTGCTGACCCGCCAGGGCGGCGGTGCGGCGGGGCTCGCCGGGAAGACGGTGGCGGTGCCCAGCGAGCGCTCCACCGCGTATCTGCTGTTCCGGCTGTGGGCGGCGGCCGAGGTGCCGGGCGGTGTCGGGGAGATCGTGGTGCTGCCGTTCCACGAGATCATGCCGGCGGTCCGCGACGGCAAGGTCGATGCGGGTCTGGTCATCCACGAGGCCCGTTTCACCTATGGCACCTACGGCCTGACCTGCCTGGCCGACATGGGCGAGCACTGGGAGCGCACCACCGGGCTGCCGATCCCGCTGGGCGCGATCATCGCCAAGCGGTCGCTGGGTGAGGAGACGCTGCGGCGCCTCGCGGACGCGGCGCGGACATCGGTGCGGATGGCGTGGGACGACCCGGAGGCGTCCCGTCCGTACGTCCTCGGGCACGCCCAGGAGATGGACCCGGCCGTCGCCGACCAGCACATCGGGCTCTACGTGAACGAGTTCACCGCCGACCTCGGCGAGCACGGCTATGCGGCGGTGCGGGGACTGCTGACGCGTGCGGCGGCCGAGGGGCTGGTGCCGCCCCTCGGCCCGGACGCGCTGGCGTTCGTCTGATCCGGACGCTCCGGCCGGGCGCGGCCCCTTCGGGCGCGCGCCCGGCGGGGCGGGTCAGACGTCGAGCTGGTCGGCGACCGCGCGGAGCATGCCGGCGATCTTGGCGCCGTGCGCCTTCTCGGGGTAGCGGCCGCGCTCCAGCTGCTGGGTGACGTTCTCCAGCAGCGTGGTCAGGTCCTGCACGATCGAGGCGAGTTCATCAGGCTTGCGGCGCTGGGCCGCGGCCACCGACGGCGCCGGGTCGAGAATCGTCACGGACAGTGCCTGGTCGCCGCGCTGACCGGCGACGACGCCGAATTCGACGCGCTGGCCCGGCTTGAGTGCGTCCACGCCGTCGGGCAGCACCGACGAGTGCACGAAGACGTCACCGCCGTCGTCGCGGGAGAGAAAGCCGAAGCCCTTCTCGCTGTTGAACCACTTGACCTTGCCGGTAGGCACGTCTGTCCTCGTCCTCGTACTCGTGGGAAAATGCGGGCTGACTGCTCGGAAATGCCGAATGTGCGGAAATTACGGAAACGCTGCCGGAAAAACGGGTCTGGATAGCAGTGCAGCGGGTCACCCGGACCCGCCGTCACCAAGGCTAATGCTCCCGCGCGCGGTGACAAGACGTACCGGGCGGTTCCTCGATGTCTGTGGCCCGGACTTACCCTGGTCAGGTGTCTGACGAAACGCCCCGCGACGGGGATCTCCTGGTCCGAATCGGCGCGATCGTGTTCCTCATTGGCGCGCTGGCCACTCTGGCCACGATGACCCCACTGTTCATCGGCGCCGAGCCACTGCCGTCGGTCTTCTACTGGGTGTGCATGCTGATGGGCGTGGGCTTCCTGATCGCCGGGGCGGGAGTGGTCCGCTCCGTCCTGGGCCAGCGCCGGCAGGCTCAGACGGAGGCGGCATCCTCCGCGACGTAACCGGCCAGCCAGCCCGGGAACCCGGTGAGGTCGTCGAGGACGACATCGGCGCCGGCCGCGCGCAGCTCCGCCGCGCCGCACGGCCCGGAGGCCACCGCGACGGACAGCGCGTCCGCGGCCCGTGCGCCGCGGACGTCGCCGGTGTGGTCGCCGACGTAGACCGTGGCGCCGTGCGCGCGCAGCGCCTCGGCCTTGGCCTCCGCCCACAGCGAGCCGACGAGGATGTCGACGTCCAGGCCCAGGTAATCGAGGTGCAGCTTGGCGCTGGGCTCGAACTTCGCCGTGACGACGAGCGTGCGGCCGCCGGCGGCGTGCACCGCCTTCAGCGCCTCGCGGGCCCCGGGCATCGCGGGCGTCGGCGCGACCGCGTACAGCGGGTACAGCTCCCGGTACAGCTCACTGGCCTCGTCGACCCGCTCCTCCGGGAACCACTCGCGTATCTCCTGCTCCAGCGGCGGGCCCAGCCGCGTGACCGCGAGGTCGGCGTCGACGTGCACGCCGGTGCGGGCGGTCAGCTCCAGGTAGGTGGCCCTGATGCCGGGGCGGGAGTCGATCAGCGTCATGTCGAGATCGAAGCCCACGGTCAGGACGGGGGCGGTCGGGTCGGTCGGAGCAGCCATGTCACCCATTGTGCCGGGCACCACCGACAGCGCGGCGGGGCGCCCGGCCCGCCCTGCTACGGCCCCGGGTCGTACCCTTAGCCTTGCCTTACCTAAGAACGTGCTCCCAGGGGGCGTCACGGACCCGTGAAGAGCGGGAAGACGCCCCCAGGGCCCGGGTGGTCCGCCACCCGGGATCCGGGGGCACGTGCTGCGCCCGGATATCTCGAAATGGACCCGATGTCAGCCGACCAGGCAAGCCCCCGGAGCGCCGCCGCGCGCCCCGGCGCATCCGGCCCGGGAGGGCGCGCGATGAGCCGGATGCGCGGGCGGCGGCTCGTTCTGACGCTGGCGGCGGTGGCGGCGCTGCTGCTGGCCGTCCTCCTGTCACTCGCCGTCGGCAGCCGCGCGTTCGCCCCGTCCGAGGTGATCGGCGCGCTGGTGCACGGCGGGGACGGCGACGCCGCGCAGGTGGTGCGCTATCTGCGGCTGCCGCGCACGCTGATCGGCCTGATGGTCGGGGCGGCGCTGGCGATGGCCGGGACGGTGCTCCAGGGCATCACCCGCAACCCGATCGCCGACCCCGGCATCCTCGGCATCAGCCAGGGCTCGTCGGTCGGCGTGGTGCTGGCGATCTCGCTGTTCGGGGTGCACACGCTCACCGGGTACGTCTGGTTCGCGTTCGCGGGTGCCGCCATCGCCTCCGTCGTGGTGTACGCCATCGCCACCCGGGGCCGGGGCGGGGCGACGCCGGTGAAGCTGGCGCTGGCCGGGGCGGCGATCAACGCGCTGCTGGTGTCGGTGACGATGGCGGTGCTGACGACGCAGGCGGCGGCGCTGGACGAGTTCCGGTTCTGGCAGGTCGGTTCGCTGACCGGCCGGGACAGCGACGTCGCCGCCCAGATCTGGCCGTTCCTGCTGGTCGGCGCGGTGCTGGTGCTGTCGGTCGCCCGCGGTCTGGATGCGCTGGCGCTGGGCGAGGACGTCGCCCGGGGGCTGGGCCAGAAGGTCGCCGTCGTCCGGATCGTCGGCGGGCTCGGCGCGACGGTGCTGACCGGCGCGGGGGTCGCGGCGGCCGGTCCGATCGCGTTCGTCGGGCTCGCGGTGCCGCATCTGGCGCGCGCCGTGGTCGGCGGCGACCACCGCTGGGTGCTGCCGATGGCGGCGCTGCTCGGCCCGGTGATCGTGCTGGTCTCGGACACCGTCGGGCGGGTCGTCTTCCCGCCGTCGGAGGTGCCCGCGGGCGTGATGACGGCGCTGATCGGCGTGCCGTTCCTGGTGACCCTCGTCCGTCGGAAGGCGGTGGCCGCATGACCGCCCCCGGAACGCGTACGGCGGTGGCCGCCCCGGCGCCGCGGCCGGCCGCCGGGCACCGGCCGGCCGGTTACGCCGTCGTCGGCGCCGGGCGGGTCTCGTTCCTGCTGCACCGCCGCGCGACGGTCGTCGCCGTTCTGCTGGCGGGAGTGCTGGCCGCGGTGTGTCTGGCGTATCTCTGTGTCGGCGAGGACTTCGTCGCGCCGTCCGACGTGCTCGACGTGCTCCTGGGGCGGCCGTCGTCGCAGGAGCTGGTGGTCGGGACGCTGCGGCTGCCCCGGATGGCCGTGGGGCTGCTGGTCGGCGCGGCGTTCGGCGTCGCGGGCGGGCTGATCCAGACGGTCGCCCGCAACCCGCTGGCCAGCCCGGACATCATCGGCGTCACCCAGGGCGCGGGCGCGCTGACGGTCGGCGCGATGACGCTCGGGGTCACCTCGTACGCGGTGCTGCCGTATCTGTCGGTCGTCGGCGGGCTGCTGGCGGCGGGGCTGGTGTACGTCTTCGCGTGGCGCGGCGGGCTGCACGCGACCCGCTTCGTCCTCATCGGCATCGGCTTCGCGGTGGCGCTGCGCTCGGTGATCCAGCTGTTCCTGACGAAGGGCGACTACCTGGTCGCGCAGCAGGCGCAGGTGTGGATGACCGGGTCGCTGAACGGGCGCGGCTGGGCCGAGGCGGCGCCGCTGGGCTGGGCGCTGCTGGCGCTGCTGCCCGCGGTGCTGTGGGCGGCGCGGGCGCAGCGGACCGTGTCGATGGACGACGACACCGCGACGGCGCTGGGCGTCCGGCTGGGCCGCACCCGGCTGGGGCTGGTGGCGCTGGGCGTGGTGCTGGCGTCGATGGCGACGGGGGCGGCGGGCCCGGTGGACTTCGTGGCCCTGCTGGCGCCGCAGATCGCCCGGCGGCTGACCCGTACCGCGCAGATCCCGCTGCTGTGCTCGGCGCTGCTGGGCGCGGCGATCGTGGTGGGCGGCGATCTGCTGGCCCGCAAGCTGTTCGCGCCGACGGAGCTGCCGGTCGGCGTGCTGACCGCCGCCGTCGGCGCGCCGTATCTGATCTGGCTGATCATCCGGGGCCACCGCACCCGCAGCCGGGCGGCGGGCCGTGGCCGCGCCGCCGGTCCCCGTAGTCGTGCCAGCCGTGCCGCAGGAGGAGAAGCGTGACCGAGACCGGCGCACCCACCGTCCCCACGACCGGCGGGCCCGCCCCGAGCCGGCTGACGGCGCGGGAGCTGACGCTGGCGTACGAGGACCGCACGGTCGTCGACGCGTTGGATCTGGACGTGCCGCAGGGCGCGGTCACCGTCGTCGTCGGGCCGAACGCCTGCGGCAAGTCGACGCTGCTGCGCGCCCTGGGGCGGCTGCTGCGGCCGCGGCGTGGGGCGGTGTTCCTGGACGGCGCGGATCTGGCCCGCATCCCGACGAAGCAGATCGCCCGGTCGCTGGGGCTGCTGCCGCAGACCCCCGTCGCACCGGAGGCGATCACCGTCGCCGACCTCGTCGCCCGCGGCCGCCAGCCGCATCAGCACTGGTGGCAGCAGTGGTCGGCGGAGGACGAGCGGGCCGTGACGGAGGCGATGGAGCGCACGGACGTCGCCGAGCTGGCCGAGCGCGCCGTCGACGAACTCTCCGGCGGCCAGCGGCAGCGGGTGTGGATCGCGATGGCGCTGGCCCAGGAGACCGATCTGCTCCTCCTGGACGAGCCGACGACGTATCTGGACATCGCCCACCAGGTGGAGGTCCTCGACCTGGTGCGCCAGCTCAACCACGAGCGGGGCCGCACGGTCGTCGCCGTCCTGCACGACCTGAACCAGGCCGCCCGCTACGCCGACCATCTGGTCGCGATGCGCGCGGGCCGCGTCCTCGCCGAGGGCCCGCCCGCCGAGGTGGTCACCGCGGAGCTGGTGCACGAGGTCTTCGGCCTGGAGGCGGTCGTCATCCCGGACCCGGTGACGGGCTCCCCGCTGGTGGTACCGGGGCGGCCGTGGGCCGGGGCGGGCGTCTAGGAGACGGAGCCCTCGGTCCGGTCGGCCGCGCGCGGGCCCACCCGGCGGGGCAGGAGCCGGGCCCGGGGCCAGGCGGCCCGTACGGGTTTCCGGCCCGTACGTCCGCCCCCTACGGGTACCTCTACGGGTACGCACCACCGCCCGTTTTCCCACCCGAGCCGAAAGGGCACTTCATGACCCGCCGTACCGCCCGTCGTGCCGCCACCCTCCGTAGCAGCCGCCGTGTGCGGCCGCGTTCCGTCCGCCGTGCCGGGGTCGCCGTGGCCGGGACGCTCGCCGCCGCCCTTGCCCTCGCCGCCTGCGGAAGCGGGGCCGACGCCGGGGACGGCGGGCCCCTGAAGGCGGCCGGCTGCCCGAAGCAGCCGGTGACGCACTGGGCGCAGCCGTCCCCGGGCGGCGGGCCGCACAAGGTCGCGACGGCGATGGGCGAGGTGACGGTCCCGGCCGCGCCGAAGCGGGTGGTGGTCCTGGACACCGCGGAACTGGACTCCGCCCTCACCCTCGGCGTCAAGCCGGTCGGCGCCACCCGCTCCGACGTCGACACGGGCTTCCTCGACTACCTGCCGAAGGACGACACCGCGGGCATCAAGGACGTCGGAAGGATCGGCGCCCCGAACCTGGAGGCCGTCGCCGCCCTCGAACCGGATCTGATCCTCACCAACAAGGTCCGCGACGGGCGCAGCTACCGGCAACTCACCCGCATCGCACCGACGGTGATGACCGAGACCACCGGCTACCCCTGGAAGCAGAACTTCGCCACCCACGCGGCGGCGCTGGGCCGGATCCCGCAGGCCAGGAAGGTCGTCGCGGGGTACGAGACGCACGTCCGGCAGGTCACCGCGGCGCTCGGCGGCCCGGCGAAGGCGAAGGCCCTGCGGACCAACGTCGTCCGCTTCGTCGAGGGCGCCGACACCCGGGTCTACGGCTGCCGGAGCTACATCGGCACCGTCCTCGACGACCTCGGCACCGGCCCGACGGACGTCGTCAACGGCGCCGAGGACGGCCTGATGACGGAGCTGAGCGCCGAGCAGATGCACCGCGCCGACGCCGACGCGGTCTTCTACGCGAGCTACGGCTCCCCCGAGAAGTCGAAGGAGGCGCAGGTCACCAGCGGTCCGCTGTGGAAGAACCTGCGCGCGGTCAAGAACGGCCGCTCCTTCCGCGTCGACGACCAGCTGTGGATCCAGGGCATCGGCTACACGGCCGCCGACAAGATCCTCGACGAGGTGCGGGAGCGGTTGGCCAAGAGGTGAGGAGGCCGTGGGTGTGCCCTCGGGGTGCGCGTTCGGGGGCGCTTCGGGGGGCGTTCCGCGTGGGGGCGGGCGGGCCCGTGAGGGAGACCCGGCCCGCCCAGTAAGGGTGGACGTCCCCTGGGGGGCGGGCCCGTGACCGTCAGTCAGCCGGTGAAGGGCCGCTCCGGGAAGGGCGCGTTCGGGAGGGCTCGGGCCGTCAACGGGCCCAGCGTCGCATCCGCCACACCAGGAACACCGCCGAGGCGACGGCGGCGACGCGGACCAGGAGCGGCAGACCGTCGAGGAGTACGGCGCCCATCTTCCCGGAGGCGATCGGGTCGCCCCACCGGCCCGTGGCGCGGCCCCACATCCACACGGCGGCGCCGCCCGCCAGCAGCCCGGGCACGCCGAGCGCGGCGAACTTCGCCTCGGTGTGGGTGAGACGGCGCGAGAGGAACGTCACCGCCCAGCCCGCGGCCAGCGCGAACCAGCTCCCGAGCACCGCACCGGCGAGCAGCAGCACCACGGCGAGCGTCACCACGGGGCTGAGCCGGATCCGGGCGGCCGGTGTCTTCTCGGCGGCCGGTTCCGGGGCGGGTGGTTCCGCTGCGGGCGCCGCCTTCTTCCGGCCGAGGGTGCGGCGGAGCAGCCCCGGGAGCGGACGGCCCGCTTCCGTACCGGCGGCGCCCGCCCCCGGCGTACCGTCCTGCGCCTTCTCCTTCTCCTGCGCCTTCTCCCGGTCGTCGTCCTCGCCGGGCCGCTTCCAGATCTCCGGGATCTCGATACCGCCGACGAAGCCGGGCACCGTCTCGCCCACGCCGGTCGCCTCCGGCCGCGCCAGCCACCAGTCCGCGTCGCCGTCGCCGTCGCCCAGTTCGTCCGCCCCGGCGAGATGCGGCGGGGCCGAGGCCCCGGGCGGCAGCGTGAACCGGGGCCCCGCCGCCTCCGCCTCACCGGCCTCGGCGCCCTTCTTCTTGAACAGCCCGGACCACTGCCCGGACCGCGCCCCGTCCCGCGGCCCCGGGACCTTCCCCGCCGCCCCGGCCTGCCCGGGCTCCCCCGCCGCCCCCGGCTTCCCCAACGAGAGGGGCCGGTGCGGCTCTTCCCGCGCGAGGCCGGACGGCTCCGCCGGGCGGAACGCATCGGGTGGCTCGGGCGCGTCGGTGGGCCCGGGCGCGTCGTCGGTGCCGGGCCGAGCTGACGGTACGTCCAAGGCCGACGGCCCGGTCGAGGGCGACGGCGGGGCCGGAGCCGGAGCCGGAGCCGGAGCCGGAGGAGTGTCCGGCGCCGACGGCGCGGCCGGGGACACCGGCACATCCGGGGGCGCCGGCACCGCAGGAGCCGTCGGCATCACCGGAGCTGACGGCGCCGCAGAAGCTGACGAGGCATCCGGCACCGAGGCTCCGGCGGCCGGCGACGACCGCGTCGGCTCCCGCCCGGCCCCCGGTCCCGGCCGTCCGCTCGTCCCGGCGGCCGCCTCTGCCGCCGACACCACCGCCTCCGGGGTGCCCAGCCGGGACAGCACCCGCTTCACCTGGGAGGCCGACGGCGACTTCTGCGCCGCGATCCGGGCCGTGACCTCGGTCCGCAGATCGGCCACCAGCCGCATCCGCGCCGACGAGGGCAGGCCCCGCTGCTGGGCCAGGTCGCCGACCCGGCTCAGATAGTCAAAAACGAGCTGATCGTTCTCGATGCCCACGAAATCCCCTGCGGCGTCCGCTGGTTACTCCCCCGACCGTACCGTCTCGCCTCCCCGGCGCACCGAGGACGGCCGATCCGCCCCTGACCGGACGCCAGAACCCTTACGGGCCACGGCCCTGACGCCCAGCGAGGGACGTGTGTCCGTGAGCGGGAGGCACCCTTGGGCCCGTCCGCCCGTTCCAACCTCGGACGGCCCCGGCCCTCCTGGCCCGTACGGGTTCCCCGGAGGCGCCCGCCCGGCCCCTACGGGAAACCCCTAAGACCGGCCCCGCCCCGCCTCTGCGACCGACGCGCCGCCGCCCCGCCCCTACGGGCTCCCCCGATCCCGGAGTCCGGGGCGTGCGGCGGGTGCGCCCGGGCCCTGGTGCGCGCCGTCACAGCGGGATCCCGTTACGGCGGCCACCTGCCCGGCTAACGTAGGGCGGATGACGGATACCCCCCGCACCCTGGCCGAGGAGCTACGGACCCGCACCGACGGCGGGCTCGTCGACCTGCTGCGGGCCCGCCCTGACCTGCTCAATCCGGTGCCGGGCGATGTCACCCAGCTCGCCACCCGGGCCGGGACCCGGGCCTCGGTGGTGCGGGCCGTCGAGCGCCTGGACCGGTTCGCGCTGCAGACCGCCGAGGCGCTGGCGGTGGCGCCCGACCCCTGCCCGTACGCCACGCTCGCCTCCCTGATGACCGGCGCCCCGGCAGCGCCCCCTGGGGGCGCGGCGCCGGACGCGCCCTCCTTGGACGCGGCGGTCCTGACCGCGCTGCCCGGTGCCGTCGCGGCGCTGCGGGCGCAGGCCCTGGTGTGGGGGCCCGACGACCGGCTGCGGCTGGTGCGGACCGCCCGTGAGCTGCTGGCCCCGAGCGCGGCGCACCCGTCGCCGACCGGCCTCGGCCCGACCGTCGCGGAGGCCGCGGCCGGGATGTCGCCGGGACGGCTCCAGGAGATCATCGCCACCGCCGGGCTGCCGCCGACGCCCGACCCGGTGACCGCCGTAGCGGCGCTGACCTCGCTGTTCACCGACGGCGAGCGGATGGCGGCGCTGCTGGACGAGGCGCCCGCCGAGTCCGTCGCCGTCCTCGACAGGCTGCTGTGGGGCCCGCCGTACGGCAGCGTCACCGAGCAGCCGGCGCCGCATCTGCGCTGGCTGCTGGACCGCGGACTGCTGCTGCCCGCCGGCGCCCGGAACGTCGTACTCCCCCGGGAGGCGGCGCTGCATCTGCGGGCGGGGCGCGCGCACCGTAGCCCCGCGCCGGTGCCGCCCGCTCTCGCGCCGGTCACCGCGCGCGATCCACAGGCTGTGGACGCGGCCGCCGCCGGGCAGGCGTTCACGGCGCTGGCAACCGTCGAGGAGCTGCTGAAGGAGTGGGATCTGGGCGGTCCCGCGGTGCTGCGCGCCGGGGGCCTGAGCGTCCGCGACCTCAAGCGCACCGCGACCGCCCTGGACACCACCGAGCAGACCGCCGCCTTCTGGCTGGAGCTGGCCCACGGGGCGGGCCTGATCGCCTCCGACGGCGAGGCCGACGAGCGGTTCGCCCCGACGCCCGCCGCCGAGGAGTGGCGGCAGCTGCCCGACGAGCGGCGCTGGGCGGAGCTGGTGGCGGCCTGGCTGGACGCCACCCGCACCCCGGGCGTGGTCGGCACCGCCGACGCCAAGGGCCGGGCCGCCGCCGCCCTCGGCCCGCACCTCGACCGCTCCCCCGCACCCGAGGTCCGCCGCCGCACCCTCGCCCTCCTCGCCGAGCTGCCGCCGGGCTCCGCCGTGCCCGAGGCTGCCGTCCTCGACCGTCTCCACTGGGAGCGCCCGCTGCGCGCCGCCGCCCCGGAGGGCGCGCCCGCCGCGCCCTCCGCGCCCGGTGGCGCCACCCCGCCGCCCGGGGAGGACCTCCGTACCCGCCTCGCCCGGTGGACGCTGGCCGAGGCCGAGCTGCTGGGCGTCACCGGGCGCGGCGCCCTGTCCGCACCCGGCCGCGCGCTCCTGGGGGACGCCGAGGGTTCCGCGGGGGCGGCGCCCCGTACCACCCCGACGGCCGCAGCGACCCGGGAGGCCGCGGCCCGCGCCGCGGCGCTCCTGGCGCCGCTGCTGCCCGAACCGCTCGACCACGTGCTGCTCCAGGCCGACCTCACCGCGGTCGCGCCAGGGCCGCTGCGGCGTCCGCTCGCGGACACCCTGGGCGTCCTCGCCGAGATCGAGTCCAAGGGCGGCGCGACGGTCTACCGCTTCACGCCCGCCTCGGTGCGCCGCGCCCTGGACACCGGCCGTACAGCCGCCGAGCTGCAGGAATTCCTCACCACCCACGCACGGACGCCGGTCCCGCAGCCGCTGGCGTACCTGATCGACGACGTGGCCCGCCGGCACGGGCGGCTGCGGATCGGCGCGGCCTCCGCGTACGTCCGCTGCGACGACGACGCGCTGCTCGCGGAGATCCTCGCCGACCGCCGCGCCGCCCCGCTCCGGCTGCGCCGCCTCGCCCCGACGGTCCTCGCCGCGCAGACCGCCCCGGATCTCCTCCTGGACGGCCTGCGGGCGATGGGCTACGCGCCCGCCGCCGAGTCCCCGGAGGGTGACGTGGTGGTCGCCCGGCCGGACGCGTACCGTACGGGGCCGCGCCGTGCGCCCGTCCCGGTGCCCGAGGGGCCGCCGGTCCCCGACGCGCCCCTCCTGGAGGCGGCGGTCCGCGCCATCAGGGCCGGCGATCTGGCCGCCACCGCCGCCCGCAAACCCGTCGCCGCCGCCACCCCGGCCCCCGGTGCGCCACCCCGGACCACCTCCGCCGAGACCCTCGCCACGATGCAGGCGGCCGTCCTCACCAACGCCGCCGTCTGGATCGGCTACGTCAACGCCGACGGCGCCGCCAGCCAGCGCGTCATCGCCCCCGTCCGCGTCGAGGGCGGCTTCGTCACCGCCTACGACCACACCGCCGACGAGGTCCGCACCTACCCTCTGCACCGCATCACCGGCGTGGCCGACCTGGCGGACGACACGGTCTGAGGGCCCCGGCCCCGGCGCCGCCCTTACGGGACTGCTCCCCACGGGCCGAGCCCGGTCCCGTCCCTGACCCGGACCACCACCGGACATACCGGCCCGTAGCAGGAGCCGCCGCGGTCCGTCCCGGCGATGCGGCACACTGGACGTTTGGCCACCCGCCCGGCCTCGGGCCGTGGTCGGTGACCGGGCGGCTACGGGGTCGGCCGGGCGGCACTCACGTAGGAAGGCGAGGCGCGTGAACGGACCTCTCATCGTCCAGAGCGACAAGACGCTGCTGCTGGAGGTGGACCACGAGGCGGCGGACGCCTGCCGGCGGGCCATCGCGCCGTTCGCGGAGCTGGAGCGGGCGCCCGAGCACATCCACACGTACCGGGTGACGCCGCTCGGGCTGTGGAACGCGCGGGCGGCCGGGCACGACGCCGAGCAGGTCGTGGACGCGCTGGTGCAGTTCTCCCGCTATCCGGTGCCGCACGCGCTGCTCGTCGACATCGCCGAGACCATGTCGCGGTACGGGCGGCTGACGCTGGTCAAGCACCCCGCGCACGGGCTCGTGCTGACGACCACCGACCGGCCGGTGCTGGAGGAGGTGCTGCGGTCGAAGAAGATCCAGCCGCTGGTCGGCGCGCGGCTCGACCCCGACAACGTCGTGGTGCACCCCTCCGAGCGCGGACAGATCAAGCAGACGCTGCTGAAGCTCGGCTGGCCCGCCGAGGACCTCGCCGGGTACGTCGACGGCGAGGCGCACCCGATCGCGCTCGCCGAGGACGGCTGGGCGCTGCGGCCGTACCAGCAGCAGGCCGTCGAGGGCTTCTGGCACGGCGGTTCGGGTGTCGTCGTACTGCCCTGTGGTGCGGGAAAGACGCTGGTCGGAGCCGGTGCGATGGCGCAGGCGCAGGCCACCACGCTGATCCTGGTCACCAACACCGTCTCGGCCCGGCAGTGGAAGCACGAGCTGGTGAAGCGGACCACGCTGACCGAGGACGAGATCGGCGAGTACAGCGGGACGAAGAAGGAGATCCGGCCCGTCACCATCGCCACGTACCAGGTGCTGACGACGAAGCGGAAGGGCGTCTACCCGCACCTGGAGCTGTTCGACTCCCGGGACTGGGGCCTGATCGTCTACGACGAGGTCCATCTGCTGCCCGCGCCGGTCTTCAAGTTCACCGCCGACCTCCAGGCCCGGCGCCGCCTCGGCCTGACCGCGACGCTGGTGCGCGAGGACGGCCGGGAGTCGGACGTCTTCTCGCTGATCGGCCCGAAGCGGTTCGACGCGCCGTGGAAGGAGATCGAGGCGCAGGGGTACATCGCGCCCGCGGACTGCGTCGAGGTGCGGGTCAGCCTCTCCGACTCGGAACGGCTGGCGTACGCGACGGCGGAGACCGAGGAGAAGTACCGCTTCTGCGCGACGACCGGCAGCAAGCAGCGGGTCACCGAGGCGCTGGTCCGGCGCCACCAGGGCGAGCAGACGCTGGTCATCGGGCAGTACATCGACCAGTTGGACGAGCTGGGCGCGCATCTGGACGCCCCGGTGATCAAGGGCGAGACGACCAACGCGCAGCGCGAGAAGCTCTTCGACGCCTTCCGGGAGGGCGAGATCTCGGTGCTCGTCGTCTCCAAGGTGGCGAACTTCTCGATCGACCTGCCGGAGGCGACCGTCGCGATCCAGGTCTCCGGGACGTTCGGCTCCCGCCAGGAGGAGGCCCAGCGGCTGGGCCGGGTGCTGCGGCCGAAGGCGGACGGGCACGAGGCGCGTTTCTACTCCGTCGTCGCCCGCGACACCGTCGACCAGGACTTCGCCGCCCACCGGCAGCGCTTCCTCGCCGAGCAGGGCTACGCCTACCGGATCGTGGACGCGACCGAGCTGCTGTCGGCGGAGGAGGACGCCTGAGCCCCGGGGATGACGCCCGGCGGGCTCAGCCCGCGTCCTTCGCCGTCTCCCTGGCGCCGTCCCGTACGGCGGATGCCGGGGCCGGTATGCGGACCGCGCCGGTGGCAACGCTCCGGGGGTGCGGGACGGGGGCGCCGGTGGGCGCGCCCGGTGCCCCGGGAGCGGTGCGGGTGTGCCACACCACGGCGGCCAGCAGGGCCAGGCCGAGCAGCGGGTAGGGCGAGGTCAGGGGCTGTTGCCACCAGCTGAAGTGCAGATCGCGGTCACCGGCGTGCGGGACGATCCACAGGGTGCGGGCGGTGAACGCGACGGTGACGGCGGCGAGCAGCGCCCGGCGCCACGGGATGCGGTAGGTGTGCGCGGCGAGCGCGATGAGCAGCGGGACGCACCAGACCCAGTGGTGGGACCAGCTGATCGGCGAGACCAGCAGCGCGGTGACGGCGGTGCACAGCACGCCCCAGAGGTCCGATCTGCGGCGCCGGTGGACGCGGTACGCGGCCCAGAGTCCGCCGACTGCGGTGAGCAGCGCGGCGACCGCCCAGACGGCGCCGGGCTCGGGGGTGTGCAGCACGCGGGCGAGCAGGCCCTGGAGCGCTTGGTTGTCGACGATCCAGACCTTGCCGACCCGGTCCGTCTCGAACATCCGCCGGGTCCAGAAGTCGATGCTGGCGTCCGGCAGCACCAGGAAGCCGAGCACGACCGATCCGACGAAGCCGGCCAGCGCGGTGCAGGCGGCCTTCACCCGGCCGGTGACCAGCAGATAGACCGCGAAGATCGCCGGGGTCAGCTTCACCCCGGCGGCGATGCCGACGGCGAGCCCCTTGAGGCGGGCGCCGTCCGGGCGGCTCAGGTCCCACAGGACGAGGCAGGTGAGGGCGAGGTTGACCTGGCCGAAGACGAGGGTCTGGAACACCGGCTCCAGCCAGATGCCGAGCGCCGTGGCGCCCAGGACGGTGGGCGCGGTGTAGGCGGAGCGGCGTACCCCGGCGGCCTTGCAGGAGAGCTGGATCAGCGCGGCGAGCAGTGCGGCGTTGGCGGTGAAGCAGGCGACCTTGAGGGTGGCGAGGGAGATCCAGGTGGTGGGGATGAAGAGCAGGGCCGCGAAGGGCGGGTAGGTGGCCGGGAGGTTCCACTTGGTGGTGGTGAAGCCGTAGAGATCGCTGCCGGAGGCGGCGGCCTGTCCCTCGGCGCGGTAGACCTCTATGTCGGGCATCGCCAACGGGTGGACGGTGTAGAGCACGCCCAGTCCGATGAGGGATGCCGCGAGCAGCGCCCCGGCGATGACCATGCGGTGCGGGTGCGCGACGCTCTGCGCCCACGTACGCCGCCATGTCCACGTCCGCGTCCCGTCGGCGGCAGACACTCGTTCCCCTCCCCGTCGTCCCGCACGCTCTCAGCGGCGACGCTAACCGATCCGGGCCGACGGCCCGTAACCCTTTCCGGTCAACCAGATGTCCGGTGAGGAACGCGCCCGGACGCGCGGTGGCGGAGGCGGGCGGTGGCCCGCTGCCGGCTGTCCGCGGTCCTGCCGCGGACGCGGCCGGTCAGGGACGTATCCCGGCGGTGTCGCGGGTGCGGGGCGCGCGGCGGTCGGCTCCCTCCTCTCCGTACTCGCCGAGGAGGACGACGCTGAGGGCGGCCGAGGCGAAGACCTTCACGGCGCGCAGGGCGCTGCCGACCGGGTGGCGGCCACTGTGGGCGGGGCCGAGGGCCGTGGCGCCCTTCATCGGGTGCAGGGATGCCGGGTGTCCGGCTGCTGGGGTGATCGTTGCGCTGCTCATGACTCCATCATGGTTTTCACGCGAATGCCGCACATCGGCCCATGGACCCATTCCGGGACCGATGGACCTCTGACTGCGGTATCACCCGTACCCCCTACCGGAGATGTACGGGCCCCCTACGGGAGGGGGACGGTCCGGCGGGGGGCGCAGGTCGGCGGGTGGTACCGCCACGGCGCCCGCCGGTCGGCCCGGACGGCCCGGGCGGCGCGCCGGTCGGACCGCCCCGGGGCGGCCGCGGCCGCGCCCCGTCCGGCCCGCAGAAAATGCGTTGGCGCCCCGCCCGGCCCCTGACTAGAATCGCGCGTCTCCCTGCCTCCCGTCGGCTTCCGTCGAGGAGCGCCGCCGACCGGACGGAAACCGGCCGGTCCTTCGCCCCACGCCGATGACCGCCCCACGTCCCGCGGGCGCGGCGCCATCAGGCGTCCGTTCCGAACGACGGCCCGCCGTGCCCGCCCGCCGTGGCGCACGCCCGCCGCAGTGAGAGTCCACCGGAGGCAACGCCCGTGCCCGCGCACGCCCAGCACCCCGTACCCGATCCGCACGCCCCGGCCGCCGGTGAGGGCGCCGATCCGCTCGGCAGCGAACGGGCCCATCTCGCCGCCTCCCGGGCCGCGCTGCGCGCGATGCGCGCCGACGCCGAGGCGCTGAACATCGCCGACGTCACCGCGAACTGGGTCAACGCCGAGGTCCTCCAGGGCGAGATCGACGCCCGGATCAAGGCGCTCGCCGACCTCGCCCACACCCCGCTGTTCTTCGGCCGCCTCGACTACCTGCACGCACCGGGCCTCGACCCGTCCGAGAGCGACGAGGGCGGCCACGGCGGCGAGAACTTCTACATCGGGCGGCGCCACGTCCACGACGCGCACGGCGACCCGATGGTCATCGACTGGCGCGCGCCGGTCTCCCAGGCGTTCTACCGGGCGTCCAAGAAGGACCCGATGGACCTCCGGATGCGCCGCAGGTTCGGCTACACCGGTGGCGAGCTGACCGCGTACGAGGACGAGCACCTGAGCGATCCGGCGGAGGCCGAGCGGACGAGTCAGCTGCTCCAGGCGGAGATCGAGCGGCCGCGCGTCGGCCCGATGCGGGACATCGTCGCGACGATCCAGCCCGAGCAGGACGAGATCGTCCGTGCCGGGATCAGCGGTTCGGTGTGTGTCCAGGGGGCGCCGGGCACCGGGAAGACGGCGGTGGGCCTGCACCGGGTCGCGTATCTGCTGTACGCGCACCGGGAGCGGCTGGCCCGTTCGGGCACCCTCGTCATCGGGCCGAACGATTCGTTCCTGCACTACATCGAGCAGGTCCTGCCGGCCCTGGGGGAGCTGGAGGTCAAGCAGGCCACCGTCGACTCCCTGGTGGGCCATGTGGAGGTGCGCGCCAAGGACGACGCGTCGGCCGCGTCGGTCAAGGGGGACGCGCGGATGGCGGAGGTGCTGCGGCGGGCGGTGTGGTCACACATCACGCCGCCCGAGGAGGCGTGCGTGGTGGTGCGCGGCTCGCGGCGCTGGCGCATTCCGGCCTACGAACTCCAGGAGATCGTCGAGGAGTTGCGGAAGCGGGACATCCGCTACGGCGCGGCGCGCGAGGCGCTGCCGCAGCGGATCGCGCACGCCGTGCTGGTGCGGATGGAGCAGGCGGGCGAGGCGCCGGACGACCGGGTGCAGGACGCGGTGGCGCGGAACGCCGCGGTGAAGGCCATGGTCAAGGCGGTCTGGCCCCCGGTGGATCCGGCGAAGCTGGTGCTGCGGCTGCTGGGCGACGCGGAGTTCCTGGCCGCGCACGCCGAGGGGCTGCTGACACCCGAGGAGCAGAAGGCGGTCCTGTGGACGAAGCCGGCGCGGAGCGTGAAGAGCGCCAAGTGGTCGTCGGCGGACGCGGTGTTGATCGACGAGACGATGGATCTGGTGGCGCGGACGCCGTCGCTGGGCCATGTGGTGCTGGACGAGGCGCAGGACCTGTCGCCGATGCAGTACCGCGCGGTGGGCCGCCGCTGCACGACGGGGTCGGTGACGGTCCTCGGGGACATCGCCCAGGGGACCACGCCGTGGGCGACCGACACCTGGGAGGAGGCGCTGCACCACATGGGGAAGCCGGGTTCGGTGGTCGAGGAGCTGACGCAGGGGTTCCGGGTGCCGCGCGAGGTCATCGCGTACGCCTCCCGGCTGCTGCCGGCCATCGCGCCGGATCTGCGGGAGGCCACGTCGATCCGTGAGGCGGCGGGCGATTTCGAGATCCGTACGGTGCGGCCGGAGGCGTTGGACGCCTCGGTGCTGGCGGCGTGCCACGACGCGCTGGCCAAGGAGGGATCGATCGGTCTGATCGCGGCGGACGCCCGGGTGCCAGGGCTGCGCGCCGCCCTGGAGGAGGACGGGCTGCGGTGCCTCGCACCGGGTGAGGAGACGTCCGCGGAGGCGCGGCTGACGCTGGTCCCGGCGACGCTCGCCAAGGGTCTGGAGTACGACTACGTGGTGCTGGACGAGCCCGCCGCGATCGTCGACGGCGAGCCGGACGAGCGCACCGGTCTGCGCCGTCTCTACGTCTGTCTGACCCGTCCGGTGTCGGGGCTGACGGTCGTCCACGCGGCGGGGCTGCCGGAGCAGTTGGCGGACGGCGGCGAGGGCGCGTAGCCCCGCCGGGGCCGTGTGCCCCGGGGCGCGGGCAGGTGCGGCGCGCGCCCCGGGTCGGTCACCCCTCCGCGCCGTCCAGAGCGGTGCGCCAGCGCCGTACGGCAGCCGGGTCGACGGGGGCGGACCAGCCGGACGGGCGGGCGGCGCCGCCGATGTGGAAGGCGTCGACGCCGGCCGCGCGCAGGGCGGGGAGGTGCTCCAGGGTGAGGCCGCCGCCCACCAGGACCTGCGGGGCGTAGCCGGGCTCGCCGGCGGTGGTGCGGGCGTGTTCGGCGAGGAGGACGGCCAGGCCGTCGGCGACGCCGGTGGCGGCTCCGGCGGTGAGGAAGGTGTCCGGGCCGCCGGTCAGCGCGGCGAGCGCGGTGCGCAGCGCGGTGCGGTCGGCGGCGTGGTCGAGGGCGCGGTGGAAGGTCCAGCGGCAGCCGTCGATGACCTCGGTGAGCGCCTGTACGGCGGCGAGGTCGGGGCGGCCGTCGGGGGTGAGGAAGCCGAGGACGAATTCGTCGGCGCCCTCCGCCCGGAGCGCGGCGGCATCGGCGCAGAGGGCGTCCACGTCGCCCGCGGCGAAGCCGCCGCTGTGGCGGAGCATCACCCGGAGGGGGATGTCGACGGCGGCGCGGATCGCGGCGAAGACGGCGCGGGGCGGGGTGAGCCCGTCGGCGGCCATGTCGGTGACGAGTTCGAGGCGGTCGGCCCCGCCGGTCTGCGCCGCGACCGCGTCCTGCGGGTCGAGCGCGATCACCTCCAGCAGTGCGCGGTTACTCATGGGACCCCAATCGGTGGTGGGTGTGGCGGACGGGCGTCGTACGGGTGGCGACGCCCGGGGAGCCGCCGCGATAGGTCTAGTCCAATCACGGCCCAGCGTAATCGGTGCCCGCCACTCCACGGCACACCGCGCCGGGCGCGGCCCGCACCCACGCCGCGGGCCTGCGCGCTCTGGAGCGGGCCCTGGACCGCGCGCCGCGCACCACCACGCCGACCGCTGCAGGAGCCCGTGGCGCGCTGCACATGCGGGCCGCCGTCCTTGCTGCCCGGCGCGGCGACCGCGCCGCCGTGCGCCTGCACCTCGACGATGCCCGCTCTCTCGGCGAACGGGTCCGCGAAGGGACCTACCAGGTCCACGGAACGGGGGCGGGGCCGCCGGAACGCGTCGGTGACCCCGCGGGCCGTCTTCCCGCCTGTCTCCGCCTGGATCAGCGGCACAGTGCCGTGTCGACGGCGGCCTCCACCCGCTGGGAGGCCGCGCCCGTCGGGGTGGTGGTCACCGCGACGTCGGCGGCACGTCCGTCCTCTGTGACGCCTCCTCGTGTCCGGTACCCCAGGGCGGTTCCGCCGTGACCCCAGTAGACGCCGCCGCATGACAGCGGTGTGCTGGTCAGGCCCAGTCCGTAGCGGACGCCGGGGCCGCGTGCCTCCGCGGGGACGGTGGTGCGCATCTGGGCGAGCTGGGCCGGGGGCAGGAGCCTGCCACCGAGGAGGGCGGTGTAGAAGCGGTTGAGGTCGCTGTTGGTGGAAACCACAGCACCCGCAGACCACGCCATGGACATGTCCATGGTGGTGTAGTCGATCAGAGGTCCGTCGTCCGTCTCCCGTTCGTAGCCCTTGGGGTGGGGCTCACGGATGGTCGTCTCTCCGGGGGTGGGGAAGTAGGTGTGGCGCAGCCCGATGCGGTCGATGATGCGCCGGTTGATCTCCTCGCCCAGCGGGCGGCCGGTGACCTTCTGGATGATCAGTCCCGCGACCAGGTAGTTGGTGTTGCTGTACTCCCACTTCGCGCCCGGGGAGAAGTGGGCCTTCTGCGCGAGGGCGCCGTCAATCAGGTCACGTGGTTCGAAGTACCGGTACCGGACGGCGGGGAAGTCCGCGAAGACGGGGGACTCCAGGTATTCGGGCAGGCCGCTGGTGTGCTGGAGGAGCTGGCGGATGGTGATGTGGCGTCCGTCGATGCCTTCACCGCGCAACAGGCCGGGCAGGTAGGTGTCGACGGGGGCGTCCAGGGCGAGCTTCTTCTCGGCGACCAGCTGCAGGGCGACCGTGGCCGTGAATGCCTTGGTGTTGCTGCCCGCCCGCACCTGCCCGTCCTCGGGTACCTTCGCCCCGGTCCTGAGGTCGCCGACACCCGCGGTGTAGTGACGCATCCGGCCCTCGCGGTCCGTGACGCTCGCCAGCGCGGCAGGCATCTTGTCGTCGGCCACCAGGCTGTTCAGGCTGCTTTGAACGGTGTCCGGTCCGGCGGCGGAGGCCGTGGACGGGGACAGTGCACCGGTGGTCATGACGGCTCCGGTGAGCACGGTCACGGCGAGCAGGGCCTTACGCCGGCCGCCTCGCGAAAGAGTGGGGCGGAACCTCGGCGATACACGTGCGTGCATGGAACAACTCCTGTCGTGACAGTGGAGAGCAAGCGAAGAGGGAGCCGGTGCGCGCCCTCGGTGACGGTGGCCTGGCGACGCTCGTGGGCACAGGCCCGCGGGGGTACCGGTCGCCGTTCCCGCGAGGGGGAGCGGCGGCCGATACCGTCAAGCGCCGGTGGCGGCGGGGGCCCGCCCACCGGCCCGACCCGCCCTCTTCGGGCATCTGCGGCCGCGGTGCGGGAGCGGCGGCTTTCCGGTCGGGTCAGTGAGGCTGTCAGCGGCACAGCGCCGTGTCGACGGCGGTCTGCACGTGCTGTCCGGTGGCGCTGTCGCCCGGCAAGGCGGTCAGTGCGATGTTGACCGCACGGCCGTCCTTCGTGACGCCTCCGAAGGTGAAGTATCCGGGAATGGTGCCGCCATGGCCCCAGTAGACGCCGCCGCATGACAGCGGCGTGCTGCTCAGGCCGAGTCCATAACGGACACCCCGGCCGAGGGACTCTGCGGGAACGGTGGTGCGCATCTGGGCGAGCTGGGCCGGGGGCAGGAGCCTGCCACCGAGGAGGGCGGTGTAGAAGCGGTTGAGGTCGCTGTTGGTGGAGATCACCGCACCCGCGGCCCAGCCCCAGGAAGGGTCGAGTTCGGTGACCGCGCGCCAGGGCGAGTCGGCTGTGGCCCGGTGGTAGCCCTTGGGGTGGGGCTCACGGATGGTCATGTCTCCGGGGGTGGGGAAGTAGGTGTGGCGCAGCCCGATGCGGTCGACGATGCGCCGGTTGATCTCCTCGCCCAGCGGGCGGCCGGTGACCTTCTGGATGATCAGTCCCGCGACCAGGTAGTTGGTGTTGCTGTACTCCCACTTCGCGCCCGGGGAGAAGTGGGCCTTCTGTGCGAGGGCGCTGTCGAGGAGTTCGCGCGGCTCGTAGTACCTCTGCGGATCCTGGAGGATCGCGCGCTTGTCCACGTATTCGGGCAGGCCGCTGGTGTGCTGGAGGAGCTGGCGGATGGTGATGTGGCGTCCGTCGATGCCTTCACCGCGCAACAGGCCGGGCAGGTAGGTGTCGACGGGGGCGTCCAGGGCGAGCTTCTTCTCGGCGACCAGCTGCAGCGTGACCACGGCTGTGAAGGCCTTGGTGTTGCTGGCCGCCCGTACCTGCCCGTCCTTGGGTACCTTCGCCCCGGTCCTGAGGTCGCCGACACCCGCGGTGTAGTGACGCATCCGGCCCTCGCGGTCCGTGACGCTCGCCAGCGCAGCGGGCGTCCCGTCGTTGTGCACCAAGACGTTCAGGCTGTTTTGAAGGGTGTCCGGCCTGGCGGCGGAGGCCGCGGGCGGGAACAGTGCACCGGTGGTCATGACGGCTCCGGTGAGCACGGTCACGGCGAGCAGGGCCTTACGCCGGCCGCCTCGCGAAAGAGTGGGGCGGAACCTCGGCGATACACGTGCGTGCATGGAACAACTCCTGTCGATATAGGGGAACAACGTCAGTGGGTCAGGGAGAGGTGGCCGTGGTGCGACGGGCCTGCCGGTGGCTCGGCCTGGGCCTGTGATGGTCGCGGGGGCACGAACGGCCCTCCGCCCGTGCCCCCGCCCGAGGACGGGGAGTATGGGAGAGGCGGGACCTGGTACCGCTACGTGATGCGAGGAGACCTTCGGCGGCGCAGCAGCCGGCGGGCGGGCAGCATGACGGCTGCCGTGCCGGACAGGAACACCGTGCCGAGAACGGCCGCGCAGACCGAGGGGGACACCGACAGCGCGGACAGACCGGTCACCGCGCCGCCGAAGGTCAGCAGCGTCACCGCCGCGACCAGGGAGCCGACGGCGGCCCCCGTACCGAGTACGAGGCAGGTCTCCAGGCGCAGCATCGCCAGAACCTGGCCGCGGGTTGCGCCGATGAGCCGGAGCAGAGCCAGTTCTCGACGGCGGGATGCGGTGGCGACGGCCAGCGTGGTCACCACGCCGATCAGGGTGAACAGGGAGATCGCCGCGACGGCGAGCAGTCCGGGCAGGGCCTGCTGGCGTGCCTTCTCGGTGAGGGCCGCACTGTACTGTCCGGCGGACGTGGCATGGGTCCCGGGGAAGCGGTCGAGCACTGGTCGCAGGTCGGCTTCTCCCTTCACCAGGAGGTAGTCGTCGTGGCCCGCGTCGGTGACGTGGGCGGCGACCACATCGTGAGGCAGCAGGACATCCCCGAAGCCCTGTCCCCGGTCGTAGACGGCCACCACCTCGGGGCGGATCACGGTGCCGTCCCCGAGCCAGAGAGATGCGGTCGAACCGACCTTGGCCGCGCTGGCCACGTTCGAACTGAGCGCGACCGTGTTCTTGCCGCGCAGATCCTTCAGTGAGCCCGCCTTCACGCCCGGGTCCAGATTGGACAGTGCGCCCTGCACGCCTTGGGTGGGCAGGGACTGGAGCTGGCCCGCGACCGACATCACCACGGTGGTGCGTTTCACCGCGGTCACGGTGCCCGGCCCGGCCGTCTCCTTCACTTCCTGGTACATGGCCCGGGGCACGCCCGGCCCGGTCGAGACGAGGACGTGGTCCGCGCGCAGCCCCGCGGCCGCCTGCGTCCGGGTGGCGTTGACCGCGGTGGTCTGCACGAACAGCTGGCTGGCGCCGAAGGAGAGCGCGAGCGCGATCGGTGTGATCACCGACGCGAGTCGCACGGCCGCGGCGGTGGCCGTGTCGGTGGCGAGCCGGCCCGGGACCGGGAACAGGAGGCGCATGACGGGGCTGAGGACGACGATTCCCCCTCGGGCGATCGAGGGACCCAGGAGGGCCGCCGCCCAGATGAGGGAGAGCACGAGTCCGCCCATGGCCGCGGTCGCCACCTGCCCGCCGAACGCGAACGCGGTGCCGGCCGAAGCGAGACCGACGACCAGGAGCACCAGGCCGGTGATCATGCGCCAGCGCGGGAGCCGCGTCGGTTCGGCGGAGGTCTCGCTCACGGCCTGGGCCGGCCGGATCCGGGATACACGTCGTGCCGCGAGCCAGGCGGAACCGACCGCGGTGAGCACCGTGAGCGCCAGGGCACCGACGACAGGAAACGGTCCCAGAGCGAGCCCAAGGCCCGGGGGCAGGACCCCCTGCCCGGCCATGAAGCGGTGCAGCAGGGTGCCGAGCCCGAGCGACAGCAGACCGCCAACGAGTGACGCCGGTACCGCGACCTTGAGTGTTTCGCGGACGATCACCCGGCGGACCTGCCGGGGGGTGGCGCCGATGGCGCGCAGGACGGCGAGCTCGCGGGTCCGGTCCCGTACGGACGTGTCCAGGAGACCGGTCAGGATCAGCAGCACCACCAGGAGGGCGACTCCGCCGATCGATGCACAGACGCCGATCAGGTCGATTCGGGCCGCCGCCACCTCCGGGTTCTCGACGTCGCCACGGTCCGCGCCGGTCGCGACGACGAGACCGGGAGCGGCTGCCCGCAGGGTCTGGGCGGACATCTCCTTCGTGCCGAGCACGACCAGCGCGTCCGCGCGTTCGGGGTGACCGCTGAGAGCCTGTGCCGCGTGCTGGCCGAACCAGACATCGTGGCCTGCGCCGGACCCGCCGGCCACCAGACCGCTGACGCGGTAGGGTTCCGGCGCCTTGCCGCCGGTCTGGAGACGGACGGTGTCGCCGACGGCCCTGCCGCTGCCGGAGTCCACCGCGACTTCGTGTTCCGCCTGCGGGGCCCGGCCGGCGCGCAGTTCGACAGCGGTGAGCACGGTCGCGTCCCAGCCGCGGCCGGTCCGCACGGCCCCGTCCGCGGTGGCCACCGGCAAAGAGACGTCCGCGACCACCTCGGTGACCCCCGGCACTGTGCGTACCCGGTCCGCCACCGATACCGGTACCCGGGGCCGTTCCACCAGCGGCCTGACATCGGTCTGGTCGTCCTTGACGACCTCGACGCGCTGGCTCGCGGCGACGACGGCCCCGGCGCGCTCATAGCGGTCGACCGATCCGTGCGCCCGTAGCGCGGACTCCAGCAGGACCCCGAACGCGCCCGTCAACGCGGCCGCGCACAACAGTGCCGCCGCCACTCCGGCGGCGATCCCACGCCTCACAGCGTGCCCCAACGGGCCAGGACGGCTGCGGCGGAGGGAGCCGTGAGCTCGTCGACGATGCTGCCCCCGCTCAGGAAGACGACGCTGTCGGCCCAGGCCGCGGCCATCGGGTCGTGGGTGACCAGCACGACCGTCTGTCCCATCTCGTCGACCGCGTCACGCAGCAGTTTCAGGACGTGCTCGGCCGACTTCGGATCGAGCGCGGCTGTCGGCTCGTCGGCGAAGACGATCTCCGGGCGGGTGACGAGAGCTCGGGCGACCGCCACCCGTTGCTGCTGGCCGCCGGACAGACGTGCCGGGAGCCGGTCCAGGTGGTCGGCCATTCCCACCCGGTGGACGACTTCGTCCAGCCAATGCCTGTCCGCCTGGCGGCCGCCGAGGGACAGCGGGAGGGTGATGTTGCGCTCGACATCCATCGAGGGCATGAGGTTGTAGCCCTGGAAGACGAACCCGATCCGTTCACGGCGAAGCCGGGTCAGCTCCGTCTCGCCGAGGCCGCCCATGTCCAGATCACCGAGTCGTACCGTTCCGCTGCTGGGCCGGTCGAGGCCGGAGGCGCAGTGCAGGAAGGTGCTCTTGCCCGATCCGGACGGGCCCATGATCGCGGTGAGACTGCCCTTGCGGAACCCCCAGCTGACCCGGTCCAGCGCGGTCACCTCGCCGTAGGACTGGGAGACCTCCTCCAGGGACACGGCGAACGGTGTGGCCCGGGTCGTCGTCATCGGTTGCATGGTGGGTCCTTCGGTTCCCTCGATCGGTCAGAACGAGTACCGAAAGTAATCGCGCAAGCCGAGCGGACGGCAGCGGTCTCTCTCCCGAACCGGGGGTGTAGCGGGCTCCACCTGTCAGGTGTAGCGCACACCTGTGAGATGGGAAGACACGTGAAGTACCGTCTTGCTCCATGGACCTGAAGGTAAGAGCACTCCACAGCCTGCGATCCACGCGGTACCTGCTGGGTGGCCTGACTACCGCGCTGCCTTCGCTGGCTGGTTACTGTCTGTTGCCACTGGTCTGCTTCGCCTTGCTCTTCGCGCCGATCCTGCCGTGGGCGGTCCAGCCGTTGCGCGCCTTGACCGATGCCGAACGCCGACGCGCCGAACGCATTCTCGGCCGCCCCGTGCGCCGGCCCTACGCGGCGCCCGAAGGCAATGCCTACCAGCGGACGCTCCAACTGCTGCGGTTCCCGGGTACCCGCAGGGACGTGGCGTGGATGCTGGTCCACGGCACCGTGGGGCTCGTCCTTCCCGTCCTCGTCCTGGGAGTGCTGTCCAGCCTGCTGCTGACGATCTCCATCCCGCTGTGGTGGTGGACCCTTCCCGGCGGAACCCTCACCCTCCTCGCGGCCCCCCTCACCACCTGGATGCAGGCGATCGTCCTGTCCGCGGTGTGTACCTGGCTCCTCGCTGCCCTCTTCTTCTGGCTGGCCCCTGCCACCGTGAAGCTGGAGACATGGATCGCCGAGATCATGCTCGGCACCTGGACCGGCGCCGGCCGGCGGGTCGAGGAACTGACCGCCTCGCGTGCGGGAGCCCTCCAGGCCCACGAGGCGGAACTCCGCCGGATCGAGCGCGACCTCCACGACGGCACCCAGGCCCAACTCGTGGCGGTGGCCATGCGCCTGGCCCTGGCCGACCGCCGCTTCGACAAGGACCCCCGGAGTTCCAGGAAAATGATGCTCGAGGCCAGGACCACCGTGGACGAAGCACTTGTCCAACTGCGCACCGTCATCCGCGGCATCCACCCGCCGATCCTCTCCGACCGGGGACTCAACGGAGCCATCCGCTCCCTGGCCGCAGGCCGGCCGATCCCCACCACCCTGGATCTGCCCGAGACCGACCGCCGTCCCCCCGCCGCCGTCGAGGCGGCCGCCTACTTCGTCGTCGCCGAGGCGCTGACCAACATCGCCCGGCACAGCAACGCGAGCCGTGCTCAGGTGTCGCTCCGGTACGACGGCCCCACGCTGCGCGTCGTCGTGCGGGACGACGGGTGCGGCGGGGCCGCACCCGGCTCCGCCTCGGGCAGCGGACTTGCCGGGATACGTCGACGGGTCGCCGCCCTGGACGGTACAACGAGGATCGACAGCCCTGTCGGTTCCGGAACGACAATTGAGGTGGTACTGCCGTGCGGATCGTGATCGCGGAGGACAACGTCCTTCTCCGCGAAGGCCTGATTCTGCTCCTGGAGGACATCGGGCACGAGATCGTGGCCGTCGTGGGAAGCGGGCCCGAGATTGTCCCCACCCTGCTGGAACACCGGCCGGACGTGGCCGTTCTGGACGTCCGGCTACCGCCCGGATTCCGCGACGAGGGGCTGCGTGCCGCCATAGAGGCCCGCAAACTCATTCCCGGCCTGCCGCTCCTGGTGCTCTCCCAGTACGTCGAGGAGAGCTACGCCGCCGAACTGCTCGGACAGGGCGCCTCGGGGATCGGCTACCTGCTGAAGGACCGTGTGGGCCATATCGAAGAGTTCCAGGACGCGCTGGAGCGCATTGCCGCGGGCGGAACGGCGCTGGACCCCGAGGTCGTCTCCCAGCTGATGAGCCGGAAGGATCCGCTCGACACGCTGTCCCCCCGGGAACGGGAAGTCCTCGGGTTGATGGCGCAGGGACTGGACAATCCCACGATCGCCACGACCCTGTTCATCACCGAACGTTCCGTCAGCAAGCACATCGGCAGCATCCTCGCCAAGCTGAATCTGCCGCCGAGCGACAGCGGCAGCCGCCGGGTCCGCGCGGTGCTGGCCTACCTGAACGCCTGACCTGCGTCGCGCACGGGTGTAGCTGGCTACACCTCAGGTTCGGGGGGACGGTCCGATGTGCCGACCGGGGGCGCAGGGAGAAGGTGGACGGCGTAAGAGATCCCACCCCCTGCCGCCCATCGGGCCGCCGGGGCGCACAACAGGAGGAACCCCTGATGAAGCCCGTGCTCTGGCTGCTGCTCTTCGTCTCCACGGTGGCGGCGGTCTACGTCAGCACCTTCGCCCACTACACCGGGACCATGAGGGTCCTGGCCGGAGTAGGTACCGGCGTCGTCTTCGTCGGATCGGCGCTGGGACTGTGGCTGACCAGCGGCAAGAAGTGACCTGTAGCGGGTGCGAGGGCGGCGGTGCCGATGCCGTCGCTGAGCAGAAGGTTGCCGCCGATGCCCTGGTTGACCACACAGCGGGTCCGGCTGCCGTGCGCGTGCAGGCGTTCGGCGAGCAGGTCGGTCCGGCGCCGGTCGGTGCCGGGGGTGGATCCGATGCCGTCGACGCGGGAGTCGCCGAGCACGGCGATGGCCCGGGCAGGAGTGTCGGGCTGCACTTCCACCGCGGTGATCAGGGCTTGCGTCGGCAGCGGAGCGGCTTCCGTGGTCAGCGAGGCGCGCGTGGTCGCGTCGCCGGGTATGAGCCAGCCGAGTGTGTGGAAGGTGCCGTGGCACGTGGCGGTGTCCACGCGGCCAGGAAGATAAAGGCTGATGGCCAGCCGTGACAGCGCGGGGCAGTCAGGTCGAAGGGGTCACTGAGGGCCGGCGCGCCCGCCGGTACGGTGACGGTCGACCGGCCGCCGAACGTGATCGCGCGGCTGCTGCTGTCCTGGATCGCGCCGCCGGCGTCCGCAGATCGCTGCTCCGGCGCACACGAGGCCGATGAGGAACGGGTGGACGGCACCGCGTTCGATGAGGCCGATGATCCCGATGACGTGGTCGCCAGAAGTGATGATCACGGCGAGGTAGAGCAGCATCGAGATCAGACCGATCACGCCGACCGTGACCAACGCTCGGCCCATGCGGGCGGAGACGCCGATGCGCTGCCAGCGGCGTCCGAGGACGATGGCCAGCACGTTGCCGCCGGTGAACCCGGCGAAGGCACCCATGCTGTGGTACTCACCGGTGCCGTCCTTGAGGGCCTCGCCCGATCCGGGATACAGCGCGAGCAGCACGCCGCCGACAGCCAGCAGTGCGGCGGGGCCGAGCACGGCCCACCGGCGCCCGTGTGCCAGGTCCCGCAAAGTGGCCACCCCGGCCAGGATGGTGATCCCGAAGAGGAAGAACCCGGCGTTCATCACCCAGGCCAGCGGCGAGTGCATGTACTGGCCGAACAGGGTCGACGGCCCGTGGACGCCCAGGTTGCTGATGAAGTTGTAGGTGTAGCTGTAGGCGGGATGGGTCCAGGCGGCGGCGGAAATGAACTCCCCCAGCAGGAAAATCACTGGTCCGGCGATCAGCAGCGCTCCCGCCACGCGGCGCTGAGGTTGGGGTCCGTCCGCGTTGCCGTGCTCCTGCGCGTTCGTCGGTGGCTTCGCGCGCCGCACAGTGGAGCGCACCGTCGTGTCTTCGGTCATCGGCGTCGTCTTTCTGGTGAAGGGCTGGGCGCGCGCTCGTGCCTGCTGACGGCAGGCGGACGCTCCGGCCTCGGGGATGACGGGCGGCGGCACAGAGGTCTGCCGTCGGAACGCCCACTTCCGAGCTACTTGCTTCATCCGGACTCTAGCTAACCCGAGTGTAGTTTTACAACCGGTGAAGATAGTGATCGAGGGTAGAGTGAGAGCATGATGGATTCAGTGCCCGTGGGGCGTCGTGAGCGCAAGAAGGCCGCTACGAGGACGGCGATCCTGGATGCGGCGACGGCACTCTTCCTCGACCGCGGCTTCGACGCCGTGACGGTGCGTGAGATCGCCGACAAGGCGGATGTAACACCCAAGACGGTCTTCACGCACTTCCCGCACAAGGAAGCGCTCGTCTTCAGCGACGAGGGTGAACGGCACGAGCGGCTCATCGCCGCGGTGCGGGACCGCACACCGGGGACCTCGGTCTCCGAAGCGCTGAAGGCGCATTACCTCGCCGAGATCACCGCGCTGAAGACCGAGCCGCAGAGCCGGATCCTTGCACTGATGGACGGCACGCCATCCCTGATCGACTACGCGGAGAAGATGTGGCTGCGTCACGAGGACGCGCTGATCGCCACACTCACCGAGGAGTTCGGGCTCGACGAGCCGAGTGAGGAGATCCGCTTCTACGTACGTTTCGCGCTGCAGATCCAGCTCATGGCTGTGCGTGAGGCGGACCCGGAATCGTCCGTGGCTGCTGGATTCCGGTTCCTCGACCAGGGCTGGGCGCACCACAACGAGGGCCGGCGCTAGCTGGTCGGCTGCCGCAGTGGGCGCGGGGCCCTGTGACCGGCAGTCGGCCCGCCCCGGGTGGGGGAGGACGGGGCCGGGGCGGTCCGTCCCGACGGCGGGGCGTCGTGATCAAAGTGGCGGGGAGACGCGAGGACGGCGTGGCAGGGTGGGGTCATGTGCGGCAGATACGTCTCCACCCGCCGTCCGCAGGACCTGGCCCCCCTCTTCGGCGTCACACGGTGGGACCCCGATCCTGACCACGCGGTGGGCCCGAGCTGGAACGTGGCGCCCACCGACGCGGTGTGGTCGGTCCTCGAGCGGCTCGACCGTGACACGGGCGAGGTGGTCCGGCAGTTGCGGCCGCTGCGCTGGGGTCTGGTGCCGTCCTGGGCGAAGAGCCTTGCCGTCGGCGCCAGGATGATCAACGCGAGGGTGGAGACCGTCGCGGAGAAGCCGGCCTACCGCCGGGCGTTCGCCAAGCGCCGCTGCCTGCTGCCGGCGGACGGCTTCTACGAATGGCAGCGCATCGAGGCGACCGGGACGGCCAAGGCGCGCAAGCAGCCGTACTTCATCAGCCCCGAGGACGGCCAGGTGATGGCGATGGCGGGCCTGTACGAGTTCTGGCGCGACCCGGCCGCTGCCGACGACGCCCCGGATGCGTGGTGGGCGACCTGCACGATCATCACCACCGAGGCCACCGACGCCGCCGGACGCATCCACCCCCGCATGCCTCTGGCCATCGCCCCCGACGACTGGAGCACCTGGCTCGACCCCGCCCACCAGGACCCGGGCGAACTCCGCGCCCTGCTCGCCGCCCCCGCGGCCGGACACCTGGACGCCCGAGCGGTCTCCACCGCCGTCAACAACGTCCGCAACAACGGCCCCCATCTACTGGACCAGGGCGCCGACGGACAGTCGGGCAGCTGAGAAACAGCCCAGGCTGCCTCAGCCGAGTCCCGGAGGCCGGCCGAGGCCGGCTGCCGCGAGGCGCAGCGGCGCCGCAGCCGGCAGGGCGGCCGCCGCGCCCCGCAGGTTCGGTGCCCGCATCAAGCCGGCGCCGCGACCTGCTGCCGATCGTCCGCGCCAGCTCCGGTCGCGCTGATTGATCTCCATGTCGACGCCGGCACCGGGCTGATCTGCGAGGCGCTCGGGTTCTGGTCGGCGACGCTCGCGGACGAGGAGGCACTCACTGGGTGGCTGGCCGCGGAGGTGTGCCCGGTGGAGCTGGTGGAGGACCGGCAGCGCGATGCCCTGCTGGTCGAGTACCGGGCGCGGAAGATCGAGCCCCCGGGCCGGACCCGCGTCGCGAAGATGCCAGTCCGGCCCGGGGCCGGTGGGAGGTGACGTTCTGAACCCGAGCCATCGAGTGTTTGGGCGAGGTGGGCATGGTCCGGTTGCTGTCCTGGTCGCGGAGGACAACGAGGCGGGCACTGCCCTGCTGGCCCGGCCGACCGGCGCGGGCTCGCAGCGTTGTTCTGGCACCACTCGGCGATCACCTGCGTATCGGTGCCGCCGAGCAGCCGGGCTCCTGCGGGAACTGGAGGTCCCCGTAGTACGCGCTGAGAAAGTAACTGAGTAGCCCATAGCCTGGACCATTGGCGAGGTGAACGACGCCGCACCCGTGCGACCACGGGTGCGGCCGTGCCGTGCAGTGGTCCGGGCTACCAGACGACCAGGACCAGTCCGTCGCCGCCGTCCTGGCCCGCATCCGCCGCGTCGCTGGGGGTTCCGGGCTGGCTCTTGCTCTTGACCGCGTCGGAGCCGCCGGAGCCGCCCCGGCGGCCGTCCGTGCCGTCACCGCCGCGGCCCCCGGCCCCGGTTCCCACCGGGACGGTGTAGGTGCCCCCGCCAGGGAGGGTGACGCGGGTCGGCGCCGTCACTGGGCCTGCTGCGCCGCCGACTCCCTTCTCACCGCCGTAGGAGGGCCACTTGTCGCTGCCGTCGTGGTCGACGGCGCTTCCGCCCAGGCCGCCCGGCCTGCCCGCAGTGCCCTCGATGTTCTGCTTGCTGTCACACGCTCGCTCGGCGTCGAACACGCTGCCGGGGTGGCCTCCGGTTGCCTGGAGCGAGGACGCGGTTCCACCGCGTGCGCCCTCCTCACTGCCGCCCCCGCCGCCTGATCCAGCGCGACCGGGCTGCGCGTCACCGGCTGCCGTGACCGCGCCCTGCAGTTCGGGGCGCCAGCCGCCCATCAGTTGGACCTCGGACGCCTCGCTGTCCGAATCCGAACTGGACGCCTGGCCGTCGTTACCGTGCCAGCCGTTGCCCCCGTCACCGCCCCAGAAGTTCGTGCCGCCGGCCCCGCCGTATGCCGACCCGCCGCCGGCCCCGCCCTTGCCGCCGCGTCCGGCTTTAAGGAGGAAGCTGGTCCCGTAGGAGTTGGTGTTGAAGTGGCAGACCATGAAGCCGCCCGCAGCGCCCCCGCCACCTCCGCCGCCCCCGGCGCCGCCCGCACCCCCGGCGCCGTTCTCGTCACTGTTCCAGCCGGACTTGCTGCCTTCGCCGCCTCCGCCTCCGCCTCCGGAGGCTCCGCCACCACCCGCACCGCCCCGGCCCCACACGTAGATGGTGACCTCCTTGACCCCTTCAGGCGGGATCCACTGCTGGGCCTGGGACGCGGTGATGACCTTGTGGCCGTGGGTGGGTTCGCCGTTTGGCACGGCCCACGCCGCGGGGCCGACGAGGCTCAGGGCGAGGGCACAGCTGAGGGGCGGCAGAAACCTCCGTGAAATCGTCATGCCTTCGATCCTCAAGGCCCATCCCCTGGCGATTCCGGCGGATCGTGAACGCACACCCAAACGGATGATTGCTTTCGAACACAGGGCTCAGCGACCGCGTCACCGAGCAGGCGGGCACGCCGGTGAACGCCTCGAAGGGAGTGTCGGGCACGGGGCGGGTTGGTTCGCGATGCCTCCGCGGCAGGCGAGCCCTCTGCCGCAGCCAGGGCTACTCGGCGCGCATCACCGCCCCGCTTGCCTTCCACCAGGCCGCACTGGAGCAGTAGATGACAACGAGCCTCGACAAGCTGCGCCAACGCGAACGTCCTGAGCCTCGTTCATCTATCGACTGTTCGCCGAACACACGCCCCGTAGCGACCACTTCCTACAAGAACAGGGCGGCCCGTACCGCTCGACCGGGCTCGTACGACGCGATCAGCTGATCCAGACCGCACCGGTCCGACGCCACCATGCCCCCAGTAACTGTGCTCACCGCCCCAGCACAGCACCCACCGAGAGGCCATGAGGTCACAGCACCGGTTCCGATCGGAACTCGGCGGTCCGGGAGGGAGCTGAGCAAGAGGCTGGCCAGCTAACAATCGACATGGCCATCTATCGGTCGACATCACAACGGCGGGGCGCCGCGATCACCCCCCTCCATTAGAACGTTTTATCGAATAAGCGTGACGGTGGAATCAGGCCGATATGGCTGAAATCTGTTGCCTGCATGTGGGAGGTGCCGTGGTGGTGCACCTGCACGTCGCCTCGGGCTTCTCCATGCGCTTCGGCGCCTCGCACCCCCAGGCCCTGGTGCGCCGGGCGGCGGATCTCGGGATGGAGGCGCTCGCGCTGACCGACCGGGATACCGTGGCCGGCCCATCCCGGCGGAGCGCCACCGCCCGGCACCCGCGGCGAACACCGTCCCACTCGCCGGACGCCCCTCCTCACGGCCCCCTCTCCGGGCGGCGCGTTTCCTGCCCGGAGGCGCACCCTCCCGGCCGTCGCGGGCCCGGTTGAGAAGATGGTGTGAAACCCGGCGGATATGGGTAACACGCCTTCCCTGTAAGGGCGTTGCGGCACCCCGCAGACGCCCCGCCGACGGGGGGAGAGACACATGTCAGACCTGGCCACGGTGTCCGCCGAGATCGCTCCGTATCTCGCGATGGCGGCGAGCAGTCTCGGTACGTCCGTGCTCACCGCAGCCCAGCAGCGGATCACGGAACGCACGGTCGACGCCGGGGAGGGGTTCTTCCGGCGGCTGCTCGGGCACGGCGCCGACCGCATCGGGGGCGGCACGGAGCCCGTGCTCGATGCCGACCGCGCGACCGCGCTGGACGGCAGTCTGGCCCGGCTGGACGGCACCGAGCGGCAGGCGCTGGCGGAGGCCGTCGCCGCCTGGCTGGCCGGCCCCGTCACCGCGCGGGACGCCGCCGGATTCCTCTCCCACATGGCCCCGCATCTCTCCGGCACCACGATCAACTCCCCCACCGCGTACGGGGACCACTCCGCCGCGATCGGCGTGGTGAACGGCACCGTCCATCTGGGCGGCGGCTCGGGCACCGGGGCCGCCTCATGAGCCGCGGGAAGCCGCCGCGCCGCTCCCGCGGTGCGAGACCGCCGGGGAGCGCAGGCACCGGAAAACCGCGGGGCCGGACCCGCCCCGAGGACAACGACGCAGGTCAGCGCCGCGCTGCCACCGAGAAGCCGGGGGCCGCCGGGAAGCCGGAGCGGCCCGGAGGCGGTGCCGCGCCCGGCACCGGCACGCCGCGCCCGGCCGACGCCGCCGCGCCTCCCTCCGGGGAGGACCGCCGCCCGGCCGAAACCGCCCCGTCCCCCGCCCCCGAGGTCCACCACCACGACGTCCGGCACAACAACCCCGTCACCACCGGCCCGCACTCCATCGCCGCCAACGACATCAAGAACGTGATCATCCGCTGGGTGATGCACCCCAGCGCCCGCTGGCTGCCGCTGCTGCTGGCCTGCGCCGCCCTGGTGATCGCCCAGACGACCGAGCCGCGCGGCCCGACGGAGCAGTACACGCTCTGCATCACGCTCGCCGTCCTCGCCGTCGCCGCGGGGGCGGTGCGGGTCCTGATCCGCAAGACGCCGAGCGTGGCGGCGGTGGGCGCGCTGTCGCTGGTCTCCGTGCTGGCCACGGTCGGCGGCTGGCTGTCGTTCCAGTACGCCGCCGCCCACGCCGACATCGACGTGACGGGCCAGGTGCGGACCACCGGCGACCTGCCGCTGACGGGCCGGAACCACACCGTCACCTTCACGCTGGGCCCCGCCGAGCTGCGTGAGCCCCGGGAGCGGCTGCGGCTGACCCTGACCGTGTCGGACTGGGACCCGAGCGCCCCGGCCTGCTCGTACCGCACCTCGGCGACCGCGTATCTGACGGCCGGCGGCGCCCCCACGCAGGCATCGATCCGCTCCGGCCGTCCCCTGGATTTCGTCCTGAACTCCGGCGCCACCTCCGTCCGGGTCCAGGTGACGCTGGCGGAGAAGGATCCCGGGCGGAACTGCCGGACGGACGTCCGGGCCGTCGCCGCCGTACTGCACGACTCCTGACCCCGGCCGTACGCGGCGGCCGCGCCCGTCCGCCGCGTACGCCCGCACGGGCGCCGCCACGTACCACCTGTCACACCACGCACCACGGGGAGATTCCATGACTTCAGCCGCACCGCGGCGCCGCGCCTCCCTCGGCGCCGCGCTGCTCGTCCTGACCGCGCTGACCGCGTCCGCCTGCGCGGACGACCGGCCGCCGACCCTCCTCGACCAGCGGTCGGTGTCGGTCGGGGTGAAGAACGACCAGCCGGGCACCGGCGAGGAGGCCGCCTACAAGTTCGCCGGGTTCGACGTCACCGTGGCCCGGCATCTGCTCGAAGAGGTCGGCGCCAAGGGGCACTTCAGCAGCGTGCCGTCGGAGAACCGCAGCCAGGTGATCGTCGACGGGGACCAGGACCTGGTCGCCGCGACGTTCTCGATCACCCCGACGCGGATGAAGGACATCGACTTCATCGGCCCCTACGCCACGACGTCCCAGGGCGTCATGATCCGGAACAAGGACGCCGGCCGCATCAAGAAGCTGGAGGATCTCAAGGGCCGGGCCGTCTGCACCTGGAAGGGCGCCATCTCCTTCGACGAGCTGAACAAGGAGGCGTACCGCAACATCAGCGTCTATCAGGTGGCCGACGCCTCGCGCTGCATCGACGACCTCCGGGCGGGCCGGGCCACGGCGGTCTCCACCGACCAGATGATCCTCTACGGCTTCACCCAGAAGTACCCCGAGCTGCACGTGGTGCCCGGGATCGTCGTCGGCTCCCCCAACGACTACGGCATCGCCATCGCGAAGAAGTACCGCGCCGACTGCCGCAAACTCAGCGACAAACTGCGCGACTACCTCAACGGCACCGACTGGGAGCGGGACTTCGCCCTCTCACTGCCGGCCATCGCCAACCACGTGCAGAACTGGCAGACGGAGTTCAAACCGTCCGCCGAATCCGTGGGCCAGCTCTCCTGCCGGGACGCGCCCGCCGCCTGACCGCCCCTGGCCCGGCGGGCGGCCCGGCGCGCGGTCCGGCGGGCGGCCCGGCGGGCCACAATGGCGGTATGACTTCCGATTCCCGAGCGGAGCCCGGCGGCCCGGCGGCGGAGCTGCGCCGCCGCTGGGCGGCGACCGTGGCCCGCACCCGAGGCGCGGCGGGCCCCGATCCGGCCCCGTACGCGGAGAATCTGCTGGCCCGCTGGGCGGAGCCGCAGCGCCGCTATCACACGGTCGCGCATCTGGCGGCGGTCCTGGAGCGGATCGACGAACTCGCTGCGTACGCCGCCGATCCGGGCACCGTCGAGCTGGCGGCGTGGTTCCACGACGCGGTCTACCGCCCGGACCGTTCGGAGAACGAGGAGCGCAGCGCGGCCCTGGCCGAACGTGCCCTGCCGGAGCTGGGCCTCGACGCCGACCGCACGGCGCAGGTCGCGCGCCTGGTCCGGCTCACCGTCACCCACGATCCGGAGCCCGGCGACCGCGACGGCGAGGTGCTGTGCGACGCCGATCTGGCGGTGCTCGCCGGGACACCGGACGCCTACGCGGCGTATGCGGCGGCCGTCCGCGAGGAGTACGCGTTCGTGCCGGATCCGGACTTCACCGCGGGCCGCGCGGCGGTGCTGCGGCAACTCCTCGGCCTGCCCCGGCTGTTCCGCACCCCGCTCGGGCGGGAGCGCTGGGAGGGCGTGGCCCGGCACAACCTGGCGACGGAGCTGGCACTGCTGAACGGCTGACCTGCGAGGACCCGTCGATGTCCGGTGGGCGGCCGGTCCGCCCGCCGCCGCGCGGCCGATGTCCGGGCGGCGGCCCCGTACTGCCCTCGGGGACGGCCGGCGTTGCCCTTACGCCTCTGCCCCCGGCGCCGGGGGACGGGTATCCAGGGAGGGTCGCGTCATCTGCGGGAAGAGGACCCATGCGAGCCCAGGACGAAGCCGGACGACCGGACGCCGCGAAGAGCCGCCGGGCACCGGCACCGCGCCCCGCGGCCGGGCCGGTCACCGGCGCCGGTGCGCCGTCGCACCCGCTCCTCGCCCTCCAGAACAGCGCGGGCAACGCCGCCGTCGTCCAACTGCTCCGGCAGGCGGGGCTCGCGGGGTCCGAGGAGCACCGGCACGGCGCCGGGTGCGGCCATGAGCAGGGCGGTGGCCCCCAGGTGCAGCGGTCCCGCGTCCACGAGGTGCTGCGGACCTCCGGGCGCCCGCTGGACGAAGTGACCCGCGGGGACATGGAGGCGCGCCTCGGCGCCGACTTCTCCGACGTCCGGGTGCACGACGACGGCGCGGCCAAGGCGTCGGCGGCGGAGGTGGGCGCCCGCGCCTACACCTCCGGCAGCCATGTCGTCCTGGGGGCGGGCGGCGGCGATCCGCACACCCTCGCACACGAGTTGACCCATGTGATCCAGCAGCGTCAGGGCCCGGTCGCCGGGACGGACCACGGCGACGGGCTGCGGGTCTCCGACCCGTCCGACCGCTTCGAGCGGGAGGCGGAGGCCAACGCCACCCGGGTGATGCGGGGCCCGGCGCCGGCGGCTCCGGTGGCCGCACAGCGGTCGGTGGCGGCGCCCGCCGGTCCGCCGGCGATCCAGCGGCGGGGAGAGAATCCGCATGCCAAATCCGCCGACCACCAGGGGTGGACCACGACGGCGCACCACATCGTGGCGCACTCCACGCTGACGGAATCCCTGGGGCGGCTGGGCGACGCCGAACAGCTCGATGTGCTCACCACCGCGATTCCCAAGGAGATCTCCAGGGAGATGCTGGCCAATCTCAAGATCGGAGTTCCGGAGGAGAAGAACACCCCGGAATACCTCAGGAATCTGCGGAAGCGGCTGGCCGACAAGTCCGTCCCGAACTCCGCACAGGAATACGGCGTTCCCTTCGGGGACATCCGTCATTCCTTCTTCGAATGGCAGGCGGGGAACCAGTTCATCGGCCCCAACACCAGCATTCGCGCGGAGCCGACGGAGCACGGCCACGACATCGACACCGACGGCAGGTACCTCTCCCCGCTGGGCGACAAGAAGTTCACGAGCCTCACCGAGCTGGGCGAGAAACTGAAGGATCCCCGGATCAAGGACGACGAGACCGTCAAGGCGCTGAAGGAGATGCTGCACCTCACCAAGAACGCACAGGTCGCCGACTTCGACCCCCGGCAGTGGGACGAGATCACCGACTGGCAGGAGGTGGAGAAGCAGGCCGGCGATCTGGGGCGCGCGCATCTGGAGAAGTACACCTTCTTCAAATTCACCGTCGACGAGCTGAAAACGAACGGGTATCTCAAGCCCGCGAAGAGCGGCGGCGGTTACGAGTACTACGACACACCGGTGAAGGGCGCCGCCACCCTGGGAAAGTACGTCTACATCCCGTACACGACGCAGATGGTTCCGCCCCCGAAGGAGGGCAAGGCGGCCGGAAAGCGGGAGTCGCTCGCCGAATTCTGCAAGGCCAGGGCGGCCACCTCCACCTTCCTCCCGAAGGGCCTGCCCAGGAGGAGGTAGCGGACGTCACACCCCGGCCGCTCCGCATATCTGGACATATGGATCGGCGTCCGCGGCGCGGGAATGCGACGCCTCCGGGCACTGTTGGTGGCGGACATGCCTGTCCCCTCCTCACGCACCCGTATGCCCGCCGCTGTCTACGTACTGGGCCTCTCCGTCTTCGCTCTCGGTACGAGCGAATTCATGTTGTCCGGCATCCTTCAACCGCTCGCCCACGACCTGGGCGTCTCCATTCCGCAAGCAGGTCTGCTGGTCTCCGCGTTCGCGATCGGGATGGTGGTGGGTGCTCCCGTCCTCGCCGCCGCGACGCTGCGGCTGCCGCGCCGCACCACGCTGATAGCCCTGCTCGCCGTCTTCGCACTGGGGCAGGTGGCGGGCGCGCTGGCGCCGACGTACGGCGTGCTCTTCGCCTCGCGGGTGGTGAGCGCGCTGGCGTGCGCCGGGTTCTGGGCGGTCGGCGCCGCCGTGGCGGTGTCGCTGGTGCCGGTCACCGCGCGGGCCAAGGCGATGGCGATCATGGTCGGCGGGCTGAGCATCGCCAACATCGCGGGCGTTCCGGCCGGCGCCCTGCTGGGGCAGCACGCGGGCTGGCGCTCGGCGTTCTGGGCGGTGGCCGTGCTGGCGGTGATCGGCCTGGTGGGCGTGGTCTTCGTGGTGCCGCGTACGGAGGTGCCGACGGGCGAGGAGCGGCCGCAGCTCCGCCGTGAGCTGGCCATCTACAAGGACAGGCAGGTCTGGCTGGCGCTGTCCGCCACGGCGCTGAACGCCGCCGCGGTCTTCTCCCTCTTCTCGTACCTCTCGCCGCTGCTCACCAAGACCGCCGGGCTGGCGGAGAGCTGGGTGCCGACGGTGCTGGCGCTGTTCGGGATCGGCGCGCTGATCGGCACGTTCATCGGTGGCCGGGTCGCCGATGCGCATCTCTTCCCGACGCTGTTCGCCGGGATCTCCGCGTCGACGCTGGTACTGGCCACGCTGGCGCTGACGGCGCACAGTCCGGTCGCCGCCGTCGGCCTCTCGCTGATGCTGGGCGTCACGGCGTTCGCCACCGCTCCGGCGCTGAACGCCCGGATGTTCAACGTCGCGAACGCCGCCCCGACCCTGGCCGGCGCGACGACCACCGCGTCGTTCAACATCGGCAACACCCTCGGTCCCTGGCTCGGCGGCCTGGCCATCAGCGCGAAGTGGGGCTACGAATCCACCGCCTGGCTGGGCGCGGGGCTGGCCGCCGTGGCGGTCGCCCTCACCTTCGTCGCCTTCCGCCTGCACCGGGCGCCGCACCGCTCGCGGGTGGTCGCCACCTCGGTGCCGGACACGGCGCCGGGCGCGGAGTCGGGCACCGTGCCGGACACGGAGTCCGGCGTCGCACCGGCGAAGGACGGCGCGGCGACGCCCGCAGGCAGCTGACCGCCGCTCCGACCCGACCTCCGGCCGGAGGAACCGCTCGCGCGGATCCTCCGGCCGTTCGCCGTTCCAGCGCTCCTGACCTGCGGGAACACCGGCGGGAGCGAGCGCCGTCGGGAGGGCATCGGCGCCGCGCCCGCCGGGTGGCGGTGGTGCCGCTCCTGACGGGCCGGGCCCTACGCCCCCGGCTCACCGGGCAGGCTCGGCCCGATGACGGGCCAGGTGACCGCGCCGGTGACCGGCCAGGTGTCCGGCGGGCGGTGCTTGGGGCGGCGGAGACCGGCGGCGGTCAGGCGGCGGAGCAGCTCCTTGCTGCCGACCTCGACCGCCCCGGCGAGCACCGCGGCGTCGTAGCGCTCCCGGGGCAGGTCGTAGTGGTCGCGCTCGAACGCCTTCGGGGGGACGCCGATCCCGGAGGCGAAGAGGTGCAGTTCCTCGAACGACACGTCACTGACCAGGTGCGACCACATACGGCCGTGCCCGGGCCAGATGGGCGGGTCGATGTAGAGGGTCACCTCAGTGCTCCGCGGGCGCGCCGAGCCTGCCGACCCGGGCCACCGCGACCGCCGTCTTGGGGCAGACCCAGTGCGGGTCGGGGCCCAACTCCGGCTCCACGTCGAGGGCGTGCGGATCGCCGGACTCCGTGCACACCGGGCACAGCGGCCAGCGGCCGTACCGCTCCAGCAGGGCGTCCTGGACGTCCTGGGCTATCAGCCCGGCGACGAACTCCACCCCGGCCGGCCACTGCTCCACCCACCAGCGGCGGTGGACGACCGCGTCCTCGACGAGGGAGACGATGTCGGCGTCGGCGACGTCGTTCGCCACCAGATCGGCGAGGACCAGCGCCCGCGCGGCGTGCAATGCCTGTTCCAGCTCCATGCCGTCCATTGTCGCGCGGACCGGTGACGGTCCGCTCCGCCGTCCACAGCCCCGCGGCGGGTCCGGCGGAGGTTGTCCACAGGCCATGACGAGGTATTGACGCCCCCTGGCGTTGAAATTACTTTTCAGTCGTGAGCAGCAGCGTGAAGGAAACTTTCAGCGAGGTGGCCGTCGAGTCCCGACCGGCCCCGACCCCGCCCGCCCCCGCGGCGCTGGCGGCCAAGGTCCGCACCCTCGGTCCGTCGATGACCCGCTCCATGCAGCGGGTCGCCGAGGCCGTCGCGGGCGATCCGGCCGGCTGCGCCGCCCTCACCGTCACCGGCCTGGCCGAGCGCACCCGCACCAGCGAGGCCACCGTCGTGCGCACCTCCCGGCTGCTGGGCTATCCCGGCTACCGTGACCTGCGGCTCGCGCTCGCCGCGCTCGCCGCGCAGCAGGCCGCGGGCGGCGCCCCCGCCGTCACGGCCGACATAGCGGTCGACGACTCCCTGATCGACGTCGTGGCGAAGCTGGCGCAGGAGGAGCAGCAGTGTCTCGCCGACACCGCCGCCGGACTGGACGTCACCCAGCTGGAGGCGGCCGTCTCCGCGCTGGCCTCGGCCCGCCGCATCGATGTGTACGGCATAGGGGCGTCGAGCCTGGTCGGCCAGGACCTGGTGCAGAAGCTGCTGCGGATCGGCCTGATCGCGCACGCCCACGCCGATCCGCATCTCGCGGTGACCAACGCGGTGCAGATGCGGGCGGGTGACGTCGCCCTCGCCATCACCCATTCGGGCCGGACGACGGACGTCATAGAGCCGCTGCGGGTCGCCTTCGACCACGGCGCGACGACGATCGCGATCACCGGCCGCCCGGACGGCGAGATCGCCTCGTACGCCGATCACATCCTGACCACCTCCACGGCCCGCGAGAGCGAGCTGCGACCGGCCGCGATGTCCTCGCGGACCAGCCAACTCCTCGTCGTGGACTGCCTGTTCATAGGTGTGGCGCAGCGCACGTACGACACCGCCGCGCCCGCCCTGTCCGCCTCCTACGAAGCGCTCGCCCACCGCCACTCCCCCCGCTCGCACCGCTGAGCCCGCCGTGCGTCGCCCCGCCCGGCGGCGCCCGCCCGGCCGTCACCGACCCGCCGGCCCGTCCCGGCACGCCGCACCGCTCCACGCCCCGCCGATCTCCCCCGCACCCGCACCACAGCACGTGTCGTACAGATCCGTCCGTACGAGCCGGAAAAGAGCCGCCACATGACTTCGACAGCCGATCACGCACATCTGCGGGCCCAGTTGGACACGCTCACCACCGAGGCGTTCCGCCCCGAGCTGGCCGAGATCGACCGGCGCTCCACCCTGGAGATCGCCCGGACGATGAACGACGAGGACGCGCGGGTGCCCGGCGCGGTCGCCACGCAGCTGCCCCGGATCGCCGCGGCCATCGACGCGCTCACCGCCCGGATGGCGGAAGGCGGCCGGTTGATCTACGCCGGCGCCGGGACGGCCGGACGGCTGGGGGTACTGGACGCCAGTGAGTGTCCGCCGACGTTCAACACCGACCCGTCCGAGGTGCTGGGGCTGATAGCCGGCGGCCCGTCGGCGATGGTCACGGCGGTGGAGGGCGCGGAGGACAGCAAGGCGCTGGCCGCCGCGGACCTGACGGCGCTGGGCCTGAGCGAGCGGGACACCGTCGTCGGGATATCCGCCTCCGGCCGCACCCCGTACGCGGTCGGCGCGGTGGAGCACGCGCGGAGCGTCGGGGCGCTGACGGTCGGGCTGTCCTGCAACGCCGGTTCGGCGCTGGGCGCGGCGGCGGAGCACGGCATCGAGATCGTCGTCGGTCCGGAGCTGCTGACGGGCTCGACGCGCCTCAAGGCGGGCACCGCGCAGAAGCTGGTGCTCAACATGTTCTCGACGATCACGATGATCCGGCTCGGCAAGACCTACGGCAATCTGATGGTCGACGTCCGGGCGTCCAACGACAAGCTCCAGGCCCGTTCGCGGCGGATCGTGGCGCTCGCCACCGGCGCCTCCGACGCGGAGATAGAAGCCGCCCTCGCGGCGGCGGACGGCGAGGTGAAGAACGCGATCCTGATCGTGCTCGGCGAGGTCGACGCCCCGTCGGCCGCCCGCCTTCTCGACGCCTCCCGCGGCCATCTGCGAGAAGCCCTGGAGGCGGCCCGCACGGCCTGACCCGCACCACCTGCCCCCGGTTCGGCGCCCCGGACGGTCCCGCACTGTCGCGGTCCCATGCCATCGCGCCCACCGGCCACCCGATTCATCCTGATACGAACTGTTCCTCCCTCCCCTCGTTGTCCGCACAGCAAGGCTCCGCACATGTCCGAAGACAAGAACCGCGCCACCGCCGCCGCGATCCTCCCGCTCGTCGGCGGCGCCCGGAACATCACCTCCCTCGCACACTGCATGACCCGGCTACGGCTCGGGCTCCGGGACCGTTCGCTGGTCCGGGACGAGGCGCTCAAGGCGCTGCCCGCGGTCCTGGGCGTCGTGGAGGACGACACGTACCAGATCGTGCTGGGCCCGGGGGCGGTCGCCCGCGTCACCCCGGAGTTCGAGCGGCTGGTGGAGGAGGAACGGGCCGCCGGACCGGAGGCGGCGCAGGCGCCGCGGACTCCCGCCACCAGGCCCGACGCCCCGGCCGCGGCCGGCGCCGTCGCCCCGGCCGCGGCGGACGCGGCGGGCACCTCCGCCCCGATCGCGGCCACGGCGGGGACCTCCTCCGGGGCCTCCTCCGGGGCCACGCCCGCCCACCCCGCTCATGGCACCACCGCCGCCGACCTCGCCGCCCAGGGTGCCGCGCTCAAGGCGCGGCAGAAGGCGCGGAACGCCACGCCGTTCAAGCTGTTCCTGCGCCGGGTCGCGAACATCTTCGTGCCGCTGATCCCCGCGCTGATCGGCTGCGGCATCGTCGCCGGTATCAACGGCCTGCTGACCAACCTCGGCTGGCTGCCGTCCGTCGTCCCGGCGCTGGCGGCGGTCGCCTCCGGCTTCATGTCGCTGATCGCCGTGTTCGTCGGCTACAACACCGCGAAGGAGTTCGGCGGGACACCGGTGCTGGGCGGCGCGGTCGCCGCCGTCATCGTCTTCCCCGGCATAGCGAACATCACGGCGTTCGGCCAGAAGCTCTCCCCGGGGCAGGGCGGTGTCCTCGGCGCGCTCGCCGCCGCGCTGCTCGCCGTCCAGGTGGAGAAGTGGTGCCGCCGCCATGTCCCGGAGGCGCTGGACGTCCTCGTCACCCCGACGCTGACGGTGCTGGTCACGGGCCTGGTGACGATCTACGGCCTGATGTTCGCGGCGGGCGGGGTGTCCCACGGCATCGGCACGGCCGCCACCTGGCTGCTGGCGCACGGCGGGGCGCTCGCCGGTTTCGTTCTCGGCGGGCTCTTCCTGCCGCTGGTCATGCTCGGCCTGCATCAGGCGCTCATCCCGATCCACACCACCCTGATCGAGCAGCAGGGGTACACCGTGCTGCTGCCGATCCTCGCGATGGCCGGTGCGGGGCAGGTCGGCGCCGCCGTCGCGGTCTATCTGCGGCTGCCGCGGAACACCTCGGTCCGCCGGACCGTCAAGTCCGCCCTCCCGGCCGGTTTCCTGGGCGTGGGCGAACCGCTGATCTACGGCGTCTCGCTGCCGCTGGGCCGCCCGTTCATCACGGCGTGCGTCGGCGGCGCGTTCGGCGGCGGCTTCATCGGGCTGTGCAACCAACTCGGCGACGCGGTCGGCTCCACCGCCATCGGCCCGTCCGGCTGGGCCTTGTTCCCGCTGGTCAAGGGCAACACCGGCCTCGGTACGACACTCGCCGTCTACGGCCTCGGGCTGGTCGTCGGCTATGTCACCGGCTTCCTCGCCACATACTTCTTCGGCTTCAGCCGCCAGATGCTCACGGAGCTGAACGCGGCGCCGGAAGCCCCGGAAGCCACCGGGAGCGGACCGTCCCCGGACACCACGCCGGAAGCCGCTCAGGCCGCACAGGCCGCACAGGCCGCACAAGCCGCACAGGCCGCGCCGATCACGCAGGCCGCGCAGACTGCCCAGGCCGCGGAGGCCACGACGGACCGACCCGCCAAGGAGTCCGCCACCGCCTGACGGTGCCGAGGCGCGGAGGTGCGCGCCGCCTGCCCGGGGGAGACCGGGGCCCCGCCTGCCCCGGTCTCCCCCGCCCCTACCCCTTGGCGATCATCAAGAACGCCACTCCCACGAACACGATGCTGCCCATGAGCGGCCCCAGGATGTTCCCGACCCGGTGCCGGCTGTCGTCGATCCGGGCGGTCTTCGGCGCCCCGGGGACGTACCACACCGGGGCCCGGCCGCCCACCGGATAGCCCCTGACCCCGGACATGTGGGCGCGGAACTCGTGCGCGCGGCCCTGGGCGTCGACGAATCCGATCACCGGGGTGGAGACGTTGCCGCTCCCCCTCCCGCCGCTGCTCACGTCGTGGCGGACCACCCAGCCCTCGATATGCACGCCGTCGCGCCGGAGGCGGCGCTGGTTCACGGTTTCATGAACCAAGAAGCCGACCAGGACGAGACCGGCCATCAGCGACAGCGCAATCCACATGTCGCCTCCCCTTCCCCTGCGGTGCGCGGGTCTTCGGGTATCTCGTGTTCGCAGAACAGGACGTGACGGCGAGGGCCCGCGGTTCCTGGCGCACACCCCCGGCCACGCGCCCGGCCGCCCCCACACCCCGCCTCCACCCAGTACGCTCCCCTCCCTAAGAGGGCCGACCTGACGGGGAGTTGGGAACATGACGCGCGACCTCATCCAGCCACCACCGGACCAGAACCCACCGGACCCGGTTCCCGCGCCGGATCCCACACCGGACCCGGCCCCGGACCCGAGCCCCGGCGCCCCCGCGCCCGCCCCGCCCCATCGCCTACGACGCCTCCGCCGCCTCCGCCACTGGTTCACCGGGCTCACCACCGACCGGAAGATCGCCGTGGTGGGCCTCGTCATCGCCGTCGTGCCGCTCGCCACACCCCTGGTCACCGCCGCCTACGACGCCGCCTTCGGCGACCCGGCGCTCGTCCTCTCAGCTGCCCAGAACGACGACACCTGTTCCACGGCGTGGCGCGTCGCCCCAGGTCAGGAAGGTCTTCGCACGGCGCTGCCGAACGCGGACGGGCACGCCCTCACCCGCTGGGAGCACGACCGGAAGATCACCCACCTGGGGACCACCGAGTCCTCCGTGAGCATCCGCGGCAACCTCGGCAAGGCCGTGCAGCTCCGCGACCTCTCGATCACCGTGCTGAAGCGCGGCGCCCCGCTCCCGGGCACCACCCAGCCCACCGTCGACTGCGGCGGCGACGGACCGCCCGAGCTGTTCTACGTCGATCTCGACACGCTGCCCGTCAACCACCCGGTCTCCGCGAGCTACTTGGCGACCAGCCCGCACCAGGCGGCGGCCCGTGAGGCGGCCGCGCGGTACAGCCGGGACCGCAAGCCGATGCGGCTGCCCGTGACCGTCTCCACCTCCAGCGTCTACGACCTGAAGCTCGTCGGCCGCAGCCAGGCGCATTACGTCGAGTGGCAGGCCACCTTGACCTGGTGGGACGGCGAGGAGACGCACACCACGACGCTCGACAACGACGGCCAACCGTTCCGGGTCACCGCGGAGCCCCGATGACCGGCCCGACGCCCGCGCCCGCGCGGGGCCGCCGCCTCCGCGCCCCGCGCTCACCCGTCACCTACGCCGCTCTCGCCGTCGCCCTCGTCCACCTCACCGGCGCGCTCCCCTTCCAGCTCGACTGGGCGAGCCGCGCCGCCGCGGGCGCCACCCACGGGGGCGCCCTCGACGCGCTCCGCCTCCTCACCGTCTCCCCGGTCCGCCGCTTCAGCACCGCGACGGGTCCGGGCGCCCTCGGCCTCGAAGCGCTGTGGACCGGCTGCTTCCTCTTCCTGCTGACAGCCGCGGCGCGCGCCCTCACCGCCCGTACGACGCTCCCGCCCCGCGCCCCGGAAGCGGCCGTGACCAGGGCGTACGCGCATATCGCCGCCTGGCCGGTGCTCGCCCCCGTCGCGCATCTGCTCGCGCTCGCCCTCACCCGGCTGCCCGAGCTGTCCTTCGATCCGACGCTGCGCGGGACCACCGCGTACACCCTGTTCCTCGATGTCCACGCCGGGCTCGGGCACACCGTCCTCCTCGGGCTGATCGGCGGTTTCACCACCGCGACGGTGCTGGTCACCCGCGCTCCCGAGGTCGCGGCCGACCCGCCGCCGTCCGGCCCGCGCGATCAACTGCGGCGGCTCCGCGGCCCGCTGGACACCCTCTGGCCCCGTCTCGGCGCCACGCTGCTCGCCACCGCCGCCGGGGCGCTCGTCCTCCTCCTCGTCGCGAGCGGCCTCCCGGGGCACCTCCTCGACCCGGCGTTCCGCTTCTGGTGCGCGCCCGCCGACGCCGCTCTGACCTGCGGCGACGACCTCGTCCGCCTGGCCGGCCCGGACTTCCCGACCTTCCCCGGCGGCGAACCGCTGCTCGCCCGCTTCACCCGGATCTACGCCTGGCAGGCATTTCTGCTGCTCTTCGCCGTCACGCACTTCACCGTCGCCTCGCTCACCCGCGCCCTGCCGCGCACCGTCCGCGCACTGCTGGCCGGTTGGTGCGGCTACACCACGGGCGCGATCGGCTTCGCCGCCGTGACGCAGGCGGTCGTCACCCTCTGGGACTCCCCCACCCGCAGCCTCACGTCCGACCAGCTCCTCGGCCTGCTCCTGCCGCCCGAGGGCCTCAACCACGCCCTCTACGCCGCCCCGTTCGCCGCCCTCCTCTGCGCCGCCCTGACCCGCGTACGGCCCCGGCGCCGCGGGAAGGCCGACGCGTCCGAAGCCGCCGCGTCCGACGAGGACGCGGCGGCCCCCGCTCACGGCAACCGGCTCGCCTGATTCACCTCCGCGACCCGCGCCCACAGCTCCTCCCGCAGCACCGGCTCGCGCAGCTGTTCCGGCGGGCAGTCCCACTCACGGCCGCCACCCGCGGGCCTGAGCTGCACATACGGCCCCTCGCGGCCCATGATCCGGCCGAGCCGCTCGTCCCGTACGTCGACCGCGTACCCGCCGGGCCGCAGCCACAGCGGCTCCCCGGCGGTCCGCCGCCACGCCTCGGCCCGCGGCGCTCCGTACGGCTCCTCCGGCCGTCGTCCGCCGCTCACTTCGGGCACCGGTCCAGCAGCTCCACGAGCTGCCGCGCGGTGGCGACGTTGCACCGGCCCAGCTCGACGAGCGGACGCGGGTCGACCATCGCGCACGACAACGGGTCCACGCCCAGCGACGGCAGTGCGATGCCGTGCCCCCGCAGCCCCTCGTCCAGCGCCCGGACGACGTCGTCCGCCTCGCCGAGCGCCTCGGCCGTCCGCCGCCGCCGTTCGCTCATCGCCATCGTTCTCCACCTTCCACGCTGTGTATGACGTTCGCCACACAGCGTGGCTGGACTCGGCTAGCCTGGAAAAGGGGCGCAGACCCAACAACATCCCCTGTACGACCTGGAGTTCTTCATGGCAGGACCCAAGCGTCTCGATCCATCCTCCTCACCCCGCGCGATGCTCGGCGCGGAGCTGAGGCACCAGCGGGAGAAGGCGAATCTCTCCCAGGAAGATCTGGGCACCCAGCTCTTCGTCAGCGGTTCGTTCATCGGCCAGCTCGAAGCCGGTACGCGCCGGATGCTGCCGGAGTACGCGCAGAAGATAGACGAAATCCTCAAGACCGACGGGTACTTCAAGCGGAACTGCGGTGCCGCGATGAAGTCCAAGTATCCGGATCACTTCGCGGAGGCTGCGGAGGCGGAAGCCCAGGCGTCGTCGATCAAGGAGTACTCGCCCAGCCTGATCCCTGGACTGTTGCAGACGGAGGCGTATGCGCGGGCTATGTTCCGCGCAGGCCACCCGACGGCGCTCGAATCGGTCATCGACGAGCTGGTCGCGGCCCGACTCGAACGAGCCCGAATCCTCGACGACGCAACAACCCCCCTGTTGTGGGTCGTTCTGGATGAGGCTGCGATCAGGCGCCCCGTCGGCGGACCGGCAGCGATGGCTGAGGTGCTGCGCCACATCGCCGCGCTGGGCCGCCGCCACCGGATCATCGTCCAGGTGCTGCCGTTCGATGTCGGAGGTCACGCCGCGCTTGAAGGTTCTCTCAAGCTCATGGCATTCACCGACGCCCCTGCCCTCGCGTACCTTGACGGTCTGGGCACAGGGCGGTTGGTGGACGATCCGGCAACGGTGAGCCGGTACGAACTGTCCTACGATCTCCTCGCGGCCAGCGCACTGTCACCGGAGGCGTCTCTGGCCCTGATCGAAACGGCAGCGGAGGCATTCACCGATGAAGTCGAGCAAGAGTGAGTACGACCTGAGCGCTGCGACCTGGCACAAGTCGAGCTACAGCGGCGCCAGCGGCGGCAACTGCCTTGAGGTGGCTCGGGACTTCCCCGGCGCCGCCACCTGGCGAAAGTCCAGCTACAGCGACGCCAGCGGCGGCAACTGCCTCGAAGTCGCCGACGGCATCCCCGGGATCGTCCCCGTACGGGATTCCAAGCGGCCCGAGGGCCCGGCGCTGACGTTCCAGGCGGCGTCCTGGGCGCGGTTCGTGGGCGGCGTCAACGGCGGGACGTTCGGCGACGCCTGAGCGGTAGGCGCGAACGCCGCGGCCCCGGTTCCCCGTTGGGGAGCCGGGGCCGCGGCGTCCCTCACCGCAACACCAACCCCAACCCCCGCTCCAGCGCCGTCGCCTGCTCCGGTGTGACGAGGGCGACGATCGTGTCGTAGACGCCGTGCTTCTCGCGCGGGAAATCGACGTAGCGGAACGTCCGGGCGTCGTCGCCGCCGGGGTTCAGGGCATCGATCGCCTCGGTGGCGGCCAGGTGGTCGTAGTACTCGTCCGAGAAGTGCTCGGCGGGGACCGCGACCGCGATGCCGTTGCGCTCGAACTCCAGGGTGTCGTCCCGGGAGGCACCGTCCGGGGAGCGGTCGCCCTCCACGAGACGGACCTTGCCGACGGTGACCGCGCCGCCGGTCAGCTCCGCGGCGCGCTCCAGCAGGTAGGTGTAGCCGGGCTCCAGGTAGTCGACGTCGTCGGCGTGGATCGAGAGGGCTATCCCGAAGGACTCCAGCGCGCAGGCGACCTCGTACGGGCGCAACGGATCGTTCGCCCACTGCGCGTACTCCGCGAGCACCTGCCGGACCTTCTCCGGCGCCACCACACCGGCCTCCTCCAGGACCGCTCCGACCCGCACATACGTCATCGTCTGCGTGTTCGACATACCGGCATCCTGCCAGAGGGGTATGACAGCAGGAGGCCCGACGAAGCGGGGAGTTGGGGAGCCGGGGGCCGCTCCGGGCTCAGGCGGCGCGGGCGGCGACCTCGTCGGTCAGGGCGGCCAGCAGCCAGTCGTGCGCGGCACCCGGGGTCGGCACGGGAAGGCCCTCGCGCGGGCCCAGCACTTCGGCGGTGAGCGCCCAGTACGGGTCGATCCGCGGGTCCGCGGCGAGACGGCCGGCGAGCTGACGGCGGAATTCCGGGGTGTCCCGGGCACCGCCGGCGGAGGCGGCGTACGCGGCGACGAAGCAGTCCAGCGCCTCCCCCGGATGCGGCGCCCGCGCCCGCCGCAGCGGCGCCGCCGCCAGTTCGTACGCCTCGCCCAGCCCGGCGTAGAGGACCTCCGGGCGGAAGCCGGGACCGGAGCGGTGCGCGGCGGGCTGCGGGCGGGCGGAGCCGTCGCACGGCCGGGTCACCAGGGCGTGCAGCCGGGCGAAGGCGAGGACCTGCGCGGGCGTCGGATCGTCCGGCGGTACGGGCACCGCCTGCTCCAGGAAGGCGGCGACCGCGCGGGCCGGCATCCGCGGCGGCAGCCAACCCCGCCAGAACCGGGCGAGCGGCGCCGTGCTGGGCGGCGCCGCCACCGCGCCGATGAGCCGCAGCCGGTCGGCGCGCTCCGAGGGCGGACACTCCTGCACGAGCCGCAGCCCGGCCTCCCGCCACCGCAACGCCGCCATGTGGCCGCCCAGTTGCCGCAGCTGCCCGGCGACGGCGTCCTCCAGCACGCCGCCCGCGCCCGCCTCGTCGTCGACGATCCGCCGCACCTGGGGCACGGGCAGATCCAGGGCCCGCAGGGAGCGGATCAGCCGCAGCCGGTCGAGGGCGCCGGGGTCGTACCGCCGGTGCCCGCCCGCACTGCGCGACCGCTCCGGGAGCAGCCCACGGTCCGAGTAGAACCGCACGGTCTTGACCGTGACGCCGCCGCGTTCGGCCAGCTCACCGATGCTCCACAGCCCGTCGGATGCCGTCACTTGAACCTCCCTCAGGGGGAGTTCCTACCGTACCGGCGGGCTCGGACGGACGGGCCGATCGGGGGACGGTCCGTCCGGCCACCCCCGACGTCGGGGGGCGCGCCGCGGTACGCCGGGCGCCCCCTCCGCACCCGGTGGTGCCCTGACAGCTACGGACGGAACGAGGAGCGAACGATGAACGACACGGAACACAACAGGGCTCATGACGGGCACACCAGGCCCCACTTCCTCCTGGTCCCCGGCGCCTTCACCGGCGGATGGGTGTGGGAGGAGACGGCGGCGCGGCTGAGGGCGGCGGGCGCGGGGGCGTACGCCGTGACGCTCGTCGGCCCCGAGGGAGCGCGCGACGGCGGGAGCGCGCCGGACCTGGAGGCACATGTCGAAGAGGTGGTGCGGGCCGTCGATGCCATGGCGGACACCGGCCGGGACCTCGTCCTCGTCGGCCACGGTTACGGCCTGCACCCGGTGCTCGGCGCCGCCGACCGGCGCCCGGACCGCGTGGCGCGGATCGTCGCCCTGGACACCGCCCCCGCCCGGAACGGCCAACCCGCCTGGGCCACCGTGCCCGACCAGGGCGTACAGGAGGAGCTGGCGGCACGGGCGGAGTCCGCCGAGCCCGGCGGCGAGCCGCTCCCGCCCCCGGACTCGGCGGCGGCCTGGCGCCGCTGGGGCAGCACCGACGGCCTGCCCGGCGCGGCGCTGGAGCGGCTGGTCCGGGACGCCGTCCCGCAGCCGCTCGGCACCCTCGTCCAGCCGCTCCACCTGACCGGCGCCGCCGCCGGCATCCCCACCACCGGCGTCCTCTGCACCGCCAACGGCGCGAGCATCGAGCTGGTCCAGATGCGGGTCAGCCTCGGCGACCCCGCGTTCCAGCCGCTCGCCACACCCGGTGTCAGCTTCCTCGAACTGCCCACCGGGCACTGGCCGATGCTCTCCTCCCCGGACGCCCTCGCCGACATCCTGCTGCGCGCGGCGGCCGGCGAGGGCCGCCGCCTCACCCCGGCGGGCAGCCAACCGCCGCCGCATCTGCGTCCCTTCCTCCTCGACGTACCCGAGGTGCCGCACGAGCGGAACGAGACCCTCGATCTGTACCTCCCCGGGGGCGACGGGCCGCATCCGGCGGTGATCGTCGTCCACGGCGGGCCGATCCCCGAAGGCATCCGGCCGACGCCCCGCGAGTGGCCGACACTCACCGGCTACGCCCGCCTCGCCGCGGCCCACGGCGCGATCGGCGTCACCTTCGACCACAGGCTGTACGACATCGACCGCTACCCGCACGCCGCGGAGGACGTCGCGGCGGCCGTGGCGCGGGTCCGCGCCGACCCGCGGGTGGACGGCGACCGGATCGCGCTGTGGTTCTTCTCCGGCGGCGGGCTGCTCGCCGCCGACTGGCTGAGCGCCCCGCCGCCGTGGCTGCGCTGCATCGCCGCGAGCTACGCGGTCCTCGCGCCGATGCCCAACTGGGGGCTGGACGGCGACCGGTTCCGCCCGGCGGCGGCGGTCCGCGGCGCGGGCGACCTGCCGCTCGTCGTGGTCCGGGCCGGCCGCGAACTACCCGAGATCGCCGCCACGGTCACAGAGTTCCTGACCGCGGCCGAGGCGCACGGCGCCGCGCTGGAGGTGATCGACGTACCCGACGGCCACCACGGCTTCGAGACCGCGGATCCCCACTCCGACACCGACCTCGAAGCGCTCCGCACCGCCGTCCGCGCGGCGCTCGGCGCCGTCCTGGGCCATCTGACGGAACGGTAGGCCGCACCCGCGGGCGCGCGGTCCTACTGCTCCCCCACGGGCTCCTCGAAGGTCAGCCCGAGGTGGCGGCCGAGGGCCGCGCGCTGGTCGGCCGTGGCGAGGACCATGATCGCATCCCATCCCTGGTACGGGCCCTCGGGACCGTAGTCGACGCAGCGGAAGTCGCGCGGATCGTCCACCGGGCTCAGCGCCTCGATGGCCGCCTGCGCCGCGCCGATGTCGAAGTAGTCGTTGGACTCCTGCTCCACACCGAAGAAGTGCCGCTTCCCCTGGGCCGTGAAGTACAGGACGCCCTCGCCGGACTCGGGATCGTCCTCGTCGTCCCTCTCGAAGCGGTAGTCCGTCACCTCGACCGCGCCGCCGGTGAGCGCCGCCGCCTCCTCCAGCAGCTCGCCGTACGCGACATCGGCGAAGTCGACGTCCTCGGCGTGGATGCTGACGGCCGCGCCGAAGTCCTCCAGCGCGTAGGCGACATGGTGGAGCGGGGTGATCTCCTCGTACGCGACGTCCCCGAAGGACTCGACGGCCTCGCGGCCCTTCTCCGCCGTGATCAGGCCGAGCGCGGTGAGCACCTCGGCGATCCGGGCGTAGGTGATCGGCCCTGCGGGCGCGGCGTCGTCGAGGGACGACGCCGCGCGTGTGGTCGGCTCTGCTGGTGACATGAGCACACCCTCTCAAGGGCGGGCAGGCCGGTGGGGCGGTTCCGATCCATTCGTCCGGCCCCGGACACGCCGCAGGGGCGGCACCCCTCCGAAGAAGGGTGCCGCCCCTGCGGACCAGCGGACGGTGATCCGCCCGTCCCGCCGCGTGCGACAGGACGGGGCAGGGATCAGAAGTCCATGTCACCGCCGGGCATGCCGCCCGGAGCGCCCGCCGCGGCGGCCTTCTCCGGCTTGTCGGCGATGACGGCCTCGGTGGTGAGGAACAGCGCGGCGATGGAGGCGGCGTTCTGCAGCGCGGAACGGGTCACCTTCGCCGGGTCGATGATGCCCTCGGCGATCATGTCGACGTACTCGCCGGTGGCGGCGTTCAGACCGTGGCCGACGGCCAGGTTGCGCACCTTCTCCACCACAACGCCGCCCTCGAGGCCGCCGTTGACGGAGATCTGCTTCAGCGGGGCCTCCAGGGCCAGCTTCACAGCGGCGGCACCGGTGGCCTCGTCGCCCTCCAGCTCCAGCTTCTCGAAGACGCTGGAAGCCTGCAGCAGGGCGACGCCACCGCCGGCGACGATGCCCTCCTCGACGGCCGCCTTCGCGTTGCGAACGGCGTCCTCGATGCGGTGCTTGCGCTCCTTCAGCTCGACCTCGGTCGCGGCACCGGCCTTGATGACCGCAACACCGCCGGCGAGCTTCGCCAGGCGCTCCTGCAGCTTCTCGCGGTCGTAGTCGCTGTCCGAGTTCTCGATCTCGGCGCGGATCTGGTTGACGCGGCCCTGGACCTGGTCGCTGTCGCCGGCACCGTCGACGATGGTGGTCTCGTCCTTGGTGATGACGACCTTGCGGGCGCGGCCCAGCAGGTCGAGACCGGCGTTCTCCAGCTTGAGGCCGACCTCCTCGGAGATGACGGTGCCACCGGTGAGGATGGCGATGTCGCCGAGCATGGCCTTGCGGCGGTCACCGAAGCCCGGGGCCTTGACGGCGACGGACTTGAAGGTGCCACGGATCTTGTTGACGACCAGGGTCGACAGGGCCTCGCCCTCGACGTCCTCGGCGATGATCAGCAGCGGCTTGCCGGACTGCATGACCTTCTCCAGGAGCGGCAGCAGGTCCTTCACGTTGCCGATCTTGGAGTTGACGATCAGGATGTACGGGTCGTCGAGCGACGCCTCCATACGCTCCATGTCGGTGGCGAAGTACGCCGAGATGTAGCCCTTGTCGAAGCGCATACCCTCGGTGAGCTCCAGCTCCAGACCGAAGGTCTGGGACTCCTCGACGGTGATGACGCCTTCCTTGCCGACCTTGTCCATGGCCTCGGCGATCAGCTCGCCGATCTGGGTGTCAGCGGCGGAGATGGAGGCGGTCGAAGCGATCTGCTCCTTGGTCTCCACGTCCTTGGCCTGCTCCAGCAGGGCGGCGGAGACGGCCTCGACGGCGGTCTCGATGCCGCGCTTGAGGGCCATCGGGTTGGCGCCGGCGGCGACGTTGCGCAGACCCTCACGGACCAGCGCCTGGGCCAGGACGGTCGCGGTCGTCGTGCCGTCACCGGCGACGTCGTCCGTCTTCTTCGCGACCTCCTTGACCAGCTCGGCGCCGATCTTCTCGTACGGGTCCTCCAGCTCGATCTCCTTGGCGATGGACACACCATCGTTGGTGATCGTGGGGGCGCCCCACTTCTTCTCCAGGACGACGTTGCGACCCTTGGGGCCGAGGGTCACCTTGACGGCGTCGGCGAGCTGGTTCATACCGCGCTCAAGGCCGCGCCGCGCCTCCTCGTCGAACGCGATGATCTTGGCCATGTGAAGTGGTCCTCCCAGGACGAAGGGGGCACCTCCCGCGCCTTTGGGGCGTGGAGGCTCTTTCCTCCGGACCGCGCTGGCGCCCGCGACGGACGGCCCACCGTTGGAGCGGTTCCTTCCCGCCCCGCCTGCGGACCTCACCGACGGTCCAAAACTGTCACTCTCACTCGGAGAGTGCTAACGCAATGATTAGCACTCGACCCCCTCGAGTGCAAGCGCCCTCCGAAGGTGGGCTCATTGAGGGGCGGTGGTCGGGCGACGGGTGGGCGCAAGCGCCCTCCGAAGGTGGGCTCGTTGAGGGGCGGTGGTCGGGCGACGGGTGGGCGCAAGCGCCCTCCGAAGGTGGGCTCGTTGAGGGGCGGTGGTCGGGCGACGCCCCGGGCACAGCAGGAGGCCCGCACCCCCCTGCGGGGTGCGGGCCTCCTTGACGCGCAGTCGGTCGGCGCTCAGCCGGCCGCCAACTTGACCATGTCGGCCTGCGGCCCCTTCTGGCCCTGCGAGATCTCGAAATCGACCCGCTGGCCCTCCTCGAGGGTGCGGTAGCCGTCCATCTGGATCGCGCTGTAGTGGACGAAAACATCCGCACCACCGTCGACCGCGATGAAGCCGTACCCCTTCTCCGCGTTGAACCACTTGACGGTGCCCTGAGCCATGCCTAACTCCCCTATTACTGGCCCTTCGCAGGACCGCACTCCGCGGACCCGGGTCAGACCTCACCCCGCGAATGGCCCGTGGGGTGTGCGCCGGAACGCGTCGACCGCCGCCGAATGTATCCGCACCGGCGCCCAGCGCAACAGGTCAATCGGACGAGAATTCTGACGGCGTGAGAAGTAGCGATATGCGCAGAACTGGCCTTATTCCCGGGCAACTCGGGCCGGGCATAAGGAACTTAGGACGCAAACTCCGCACACACTTTGCACACAACTCATCGCGATCCCGGGGCGTTCAGAAGGCCGCCACACCGCGCTCGACGAGCAGAAGAAGGGGATCGACGAAATGGTATCGCGTTTTGCAGGACCCTTTCACAACGCGGAATCGCCCCGTCCGGATATCCGGACGGGGCGATTATCGGTCAGTAGAGGAAAGGAATGGCGAGAACCATTCGCCACTCGGGCGGGCGGCTCCCCGCTCCGGTGCGGGCGTCAGCAGCCGCCGGCCACCGCGGGGATGATCGAGACGCCCGCGCCCTCCGGCGTCGGCGTCTCCAGGCCCTGCTCGAAGCGGACGTCGTCGTCGTTGACGTAGACGTTCACGAAGCGCCGCAGCTTGCCCGCGTCGTCCAGCACCCGGGCGGCGATGCCCTGGTGGTTCTTCTCCAGGTCGGTGATGACCTCGGACAGCGTCGCGCCCTCGGCGCTGACTTCGGACGCGCCGCCGGTGTACGTACGGAGGATGGTGGGGATGCGGACCTTGACGCTCATGGGTTCTGCCTTCCAAACGACTGCGGATACGTCTGCGGAACCGGCCGCCGCGCCCCGGGCGGGACGGCGGCGGGCGGACCGGATCGGCCGGCTTCCGGCCGGGGGAGCGACCGGGGTTCAGCCGGCCAGACCGGCCGAGCGGAACGCGTCCAGGCTCGGGCGGATGGTGGCCGTGGGGCCTGAGGTCGGAGCGACGGCGTCAAGCGTCTTGAGGCCGTCGCCGGTGTTGAGGATGACGGTGGACAGGGCCGGGTCGAGCAGGCCCGCTTCGAGGAGCTTCTTGGTGACGCCGACGGTCACCCCGCCCGCGGTCTCCGCGAAGATCCCCTCCGTCCGCGCCAGCAGCTTGATCGCGTCCACGACCTGCTCGTCGTCGACATCCTCCACCGCGCCGCCCGTACGGCGTGCGATGTCGAGGACGTACGGCCCGTCGGCCGGGTTGCCGATCGCCAGGGACTTGGCGATGGTGTCCGGCTTCTGCGGGCGGACCACGTCGTGGCCGGCCTTGAACGCGGTCGAGACCGGGGAGCAGCCCTCGGCCTGGGCGCCGTAGATCTTGTAGGGCCGGTCCTCGACGAGGCCGAGGGCGATCAGCTCCTTCAGCCCCTTGTCGATCTTGGTGAGCTGGGAGCCGGAGGCCACCGGGATGACGATCTGGTCCGGCAGCCGCCAGCCGAGCTGTTCGCAGATCTCGTACGCCAGCGTCTTGGAGCCCTCGCCGTAATAGGGGCGGAGGTTGACGTTGACGAAGCCCCAGCCCTCGCCGAGCGGGTCGCCGATCAGCTCGGAGCAGAAGCGGTTGACGTCGTCGTAGTTGCCCTCGATGCCGACGAGGTCGCCGCCGTAGACCGCGGCCATGACGACCTTGCCCGCCTCCAGGTCGTGCGGGATGAAGACGCAGGAGCGGAAGCCGGCGCGGCGGGCGGCGGCGCCGACGGCACCGGCGAGGTTGCCGGTCGAGGAGCAGGAGAGGGTGGTGAAACCGAAGGCGCGCGCCGCCTCGACCGCGATGGCGACGACCCGGTCCTTGAAGGAGTGCGTCGGGTTGCCGGAGTCGTCCTTGACGTAGAGGCCGCCGGTGACGCCCAGCTCACGGGCGAGGTTGTCGGCCTTGACGAGCTTGGTGAAGCCGGGGTTGAGGTTCGGCTTCTCGGCCACGTCCGCGGGGACGGGCAGCAGCGGTGCGTACCGCCAGATGTTGTGGGGACCGGCCTCGATCTGCTTCCTCAACGCCTCCGGGTCACCGCTCGGCAGGTCGTAGGCCACCTCCAGCGGACCGAAGCAGGTCGCGCAGGCGAAGATCGGGCCGAGCGGGAAGCGCTCGCCGCATTCGCGACAGGAGAGACCGACGGCGGCACCGAGAGTGACGGAGGGAGCGTTTTCGGTGACTTCAACAGTTTGCGCAGCCATGGAGGCGAGGCCCTTTCTCCTCATCTTCCTCGCGGCGCGTTTCGCCACGAGACGGATTTGGCACCTTCCCTAGCCGGGAGCCTCGCGCCGCGAGATGCGGTCGAGACCGGCTGGAGGGTTGCCGGGGCTTCAACGGGCCGTGTCCCTCTGCCCCTCTGGATGAGCGGTATGGCGCTGGGAAAACCCAGGCGTTTGTGGTGCGGTGACCCCGACATGCGACGGTCATCCGCGTTGTTCAAGACTGTAACCGACGGCACTGACAGGAGAGATAGCCGTCCGAACCGCGAGATGGATCACATGCGCCGCCGAGACGGCGCACACCGAGGAGTCGTAGACGTGCTGGAAGAGGTGGAGCGCTGGCTGGGACGTCGCTCCTGGTCCGCGGCCGACCGACCGCTGCCGGAGCTGCTGGAGGCCAAGCGGCTCAGCGGGCGCACGGTCAGCGTCGTACTGCCCGCGCTCGACGAGGAGGCCACGGTCGGCACGATCGTCGCGGCCATCCGCGCCGCCCTGATGACCGAGGAGGTGCCGCTCGTCGATGAACTGGTGGTGCTCGATTCCGGGTCCACGGACCGGACGGCCGAGGTCGCGGCGGCGGCGGGGGCGCGCGTGGTGGCGCGCGACAGCGTCCTGCCGCGGCTGCCGGCGGTGCCCGGCAAGGGCGAGGTGCTGTGGCGGTCGCTGCTGGTCACCCGCGGCGACATCGTCTGCTTCGTCGACGCGGACCTGCGGGAGTTCTCGCCGGCGTTCGTCTCCGGGATCGTCGGGCCGCTGCTGACCGACCCGGACGTGCAGTTCGTCAAGGCGATGTACGACCGGCCGCTGGAGACCGGCGGCGCGCCCGGGGGCGGTCCGGGCCAGGGCGGCCGGGTCACCGAACTGGTCGCCCGTCCGCTGCTCAACCTCCACTGGCCGCAGCTGGCCGGGTTCGTGCAGCCGCTGGGCGGGGAGTACGCGGCGCGCCGTTCGCTGCTGGAGCGGCTGCCGTTCCCGGTCGGCTACGGCGTGGAGCTGGGGCTGCTGGTCGACGCGTTGCACACGGTCGGTCTGGACGCGCTCGCCCAGGTGGACGTAGGGGTCCGCAAGCACCGCCACCAGGACGGTCAGGCGCTGGGCCGGATGGCCGCGGCGATCTACCGCACCGCTCAACTCCGTCTGGCGCGCGGCCACTTGGTGCGTCCGAGGCTGACGCAGTTCGTGCGCGGCGAGAACGGTTTCATCCCCCGGACGAGCGATGTCGACACCGAGGAGCGGCCCCCCATGGCGGACGTCCCGGAGTACACGGCGAGCCGGGCGGCCTGAGAAAAATCCGGCACGCTCACCCGGTGGAGCGGCGGGCGTCCCTCCCTTGGCCTCATTCGTACGTGTGCGCCGATCCGGTGCGGGCTAGGGTCGCGGCATGGCCTCCGAACACAGCGGTACCACCCCTGCCCGGACGCCCGCCGCGGGGCGCGGCGCCGAGGTGCTCGTCGCGTCCAACCGCGGCCCGGTCTCGTACGCCGTCGGCGCGGACGGTGCGCTGAGCGCGAAGCGGGGCGGTGGCGGGCTGGTCTCGGGGCTGTCGGCGATCGGTCCGGAGACGGACGCGGTGTGGGTGTGCGCGGCGCTCGGTGACGGTGACCGGGAGGCGGCGCGGCGGGCGGACGGGGAGCTTCCGGCGGCCGACACCGGCGGACAGCGCGTCCGGATGCTGGACATCCCGGCGGAGGTGCACGCCGCCGCCTACAACGGCATCGCCAATTCGGTGCTCTGGTTCGTCCACCACATGCTCTACCAGACACCGCTGGAGCCGTCGTTCGACACCGCGTTCCGGAAGCAGTGGGCGGCGTACGAGGCGTACAACGCGGCGTTCGCGGGGGCGCTGGACCGGGCCGCGGCGCCGGGTGCGGCGGTGCTGATCCAGGACTACCACCTGGCGCTGGTCCCGGGGATGCTCCGCGAGCGCCGCCCCGACCTGCGGATCGGGCACTTCTCGCACACCCCGTGGGCGCCGCCGGAGTACTTCGCGCTGCTGCCCGACGACATCCGGGAGCGGCTGATCCGGGGGATGCTCGGCGCGGACCGGGCGGGTTTCCTGACGCAGCGGTGGGCGGCGGCGTTCGTGGCGTGCTGCACGGCCACCCTGGAGAGGCGGTGCGCCGTCCACCATGCGGACGGCGAGGCGTCGCATGTGGTCATCGCACCCCCCGGCCGGGAGCCGCACACCACCCGGATCGGGGTGCACGGGCTGGGCGCCGACGCGGAGTTCCTGCGGGAGCGGGCGCACCGCCCGGACGTCGACGAGCGGCTGACGGCGCTGCGCGCGCAGATCGGCGGCGGGGTCGGTCCGGAGCGGCGCCGCACGATCGTGCGGGTGGACCGCACCGAGCTGTCGAAGAACATCGTGCGCGGGCTGCACGCCTACCGGCGGCTGCTGGCGGACCGCCCGGAGTGGCGCGAGCGCGTCGTCCACCTCGCGTTCGCCTACCCCTCGCGCCAGGATCTGGCCGTCTACCGCGACTACACAGCGGAGGTGCGGCGGGTCGCCGAAGAGATCAACTCCACGTACGGCACGCCGGGTTGGCAGCCCGTGGTGCTGCATGTCAAGGATGATTTCGCGCGTTCGCTGGCCGCGTACCGCCTCGCGGACGTGGCCCTCGTCAACCCCATCCGGGACGGGATGAACCTCGTCGCCAAGGAGGTCCCGGTGGTCTCCGACGCCGGGTGCGCGCTGGTGCTGTCGCGGGAGGCGGGCGCCCACGAGGAGTTGGGCGAGGACGCGTTGAGCGTCAATCCGTACGACATCAACGCGACGGCGGAGGCGCTGCACGCGGCGCTGTCGATGCCGGAGGCGGAACGCGCGGACCGCTGCGCCCGGTTGGCCGCGGCGGCCACCGCGCTGCCACCGGCCCGGTGGTTCACGGAGCAGCTGGCGGCGCTGCGGGGGTGAGGGCGGGCCGGGCCCGGCGGGTCCCGGGGATCATGAGGGGCCGCCGACCGGCGTGCGTCCACCGGCCCCGAGGAGTCCGATGTCCGCCGAACGCCCTGCCGTCGCCCCGCCGTTCCTGCCCGACGGTGCCGTACCGCCGCCGCGCCGCGGGCGGATCGTCTTCCTCAACGGGACGTCCAGCTCCGGTAAGTCGAGCATCGCGCGGGAGCTGCTGGAGATCCTGGACGAGCCGGCGTTCCATCTGCCCGTGGACGCCTTCCACGCCATGCGCGCACGCCGCGAGGTCGCCCCGGAGGCGCTGGGGACGGTGCTCCGGCGCACCTGGATGGGCTTCCACCGGGCCGTCGCGGGAATGGCGGCGGGTGGCAACGACGTGGTCGTCGACCATGTGCTGAGCGAGGAGTGGCGGCTGCGGGACTGTCTGGCGCTGTTCCCCGCCGAGGATGTCGTCCTGGTCGGCGTGCACTGTGAGCCGGCGGAGCTGGAGCGTCGCGAGCAGGCCCGCGGCGACCGCCCGGCGGGCCTCGCCGCCCGCCAGTTGCACCAGGTCCACGCGCATGGGATCTACGACCTGAGCTGCGACACGACGGCCACCCCGGCGGCGGAGTGCGCCCGGTTGATCAAGGAGTTCCTGCCGGTGCGGCCGACTCCGACGGCGTTCCAGCGGCTGGCGGCGGGGATCTGACAGCCCGGGCGGCGGGCCGGGAAACCCGCCGCCCGCTCAGCTTCTGACCACGCGCGCCCGCCCCCTGGTGCGAAAACCGAGCGCATGACGATAGATCTCCGGCAAGCGGTACCTACCGTCGACATCCCGTTGCAGGGCGCCTGCCTCCTCCAGGACACTGATGCCGTTGGCGTCCAGACCGACGTCCTCCGCGTCGAACGGCATCACCACCTCGTCCGCGAACCCGCCAACGGAACGGAGGAGTTCACCGAGTGAGGGGTTCTCCTGGCCCAGTTCCTGCAGCTTCTCCTTGCTACAGGCCACCAGCGCCGCTCTGAGCGCCGAGGGGACGAGCAGCCGGTCCGGCCAGTCGCCGTCTCTCCGGGAACGTTCGGCGGCGTCCCGGAGGAAGCGCACCACATCACGCGCCTGAACCTGCTCGTTGTAGTCGGCGAGTGCCGCGGGCACCCAGCGCTCCGACCACGCCTCGCGAGAGTTGTCCCGCCCCAGCTTGGCGCCCCAGACAGGGGTGAGTTCCTGGGCGATCCGCTCCCATGACAGTGTGGTCAGCTCGTCCGTGGGCGACGGAACCGCATGCGACGTCACCGCGACCCACAGTGCCAGACGCAACGCTTCCTGCGCGTCCCAGTGGAGCGCGTAGGGTTCGTAGCGGTCCAGGAACTGGCCAAGGTTCTGCCTTACGGCGGCGCGCACCAAGTCCCGCCTGACGAAGATCACGGCACCCAGCGGGCGCCCGCGCAACATCCGCAGCCAATCCGGTACCTCGGTGAACAAGGTGCGCAGCGCCACCCGCTTGGCGTCCGAATCGATGTCCTGGAAGAAGTCCTCCAAGCCGTCGAAGACGAACAGCACCGGGGAGCGTCGCCCGCGCTCCAACAGTACGGCTTCGGGGTCGTCGTCCATGACACCCGGACCGTCCGCCGCCACCGCCATGCAGCGCAGCCACACCTGCCGCCAGTGGTCGCCGTCCTCGCAGGCATCACCGTGCAGCGCATCGTTCAGCAGCCTGTGGATGTCGTCCGGTCGGGCGCCCTCGCCGCCGGCCGAGCCGTCGCGCAGGTCCTGGGGACCGCGGGAGGTCTCCGTGCCGTACTGGTCCATGTTGCCCGGATCGAGGACCGGCACAACCGGTGCGTCGACGCCGACCGGCTCGCCCGCTCCACCCGCGAACTCCGCCCATCGCCCCGCAGCGCACATCCGTGCATAGGTGAAGGTCTTGCCCGCGCCCTTCGCTCCCACCACGACGGTGATCGGCAGTGAGGTCCGGTGATCGCCCGCCAGACGCCGCAGCGGCTCTGTCGAGAGAAACCCCAGACCGCTGTCCAGACCTGTCTTCTCGGCGAAGACGAGGGACCGTGCCCGCTCCATGAGGCCGGTCCGGCGCTCCTCGATGCCCACGCCGAGGGGCTCCACGGCATCAGGCTGGGCTACGACCTCCGGCACCAGGGCCCCGACGAGTTCCCCGACCCCACAGCGTCTCACCACCTCGATGACGTCATCCCACGTCCGGGGCAGTGCCAGGAGTTCCTCCCGGAACCGGCTCAGCAACGGCGCCGTCAGAACACGGGCGTCCACCTCGGCCGTGTCGGGGGCGTCGTCACCCATAGCCGGGCGGGCCGTGAAGCCCTCAATCTGGGCAGCGAGCTGGGCGCGGGCAGACTCAGCCTTGGCGGAGTGCGCGTCGGTGCGGTACTGCGTGATCACGACGGCGGGCACCGGGTCCTCACCGGCCATCGCGGGTGCTTTGTTCCCGAGCTGACGCAGCATTCGCTCGGTGCCTTCCAGCGACTGGCTGCTCAACGTGGTCACGAAGACTCGCTGCACCCTGGGGTCGAGGAGTACCGGTGCGGAGAGTTCCGAGGCACCTGCCCGCAGGTCGATGATGACCGCGTCCAGCCCTGCCGCCTCTGCGAGCTGCGCCAGCGAGTCCGTGAGGAAATACGGAGAGCGATCGGCGGTGGCCAGATGCGTGGGCTCGATCCGAGGCGGGCCGAGGCGGCTCCGTCGGCCCGCCGGAAGGATGGTGACAGACCCACCGTTCTGGTGTCGGAGCACTTCTTGACTGGTCAGGTAGCGCTCGGCCACTGCAACGGCATGGGACACGTCATCGCCCGGCGAGCCGTGCAGGAGAGCGAGGAAATCCTCGTATCCGATGTCGCTCACACCTCCTTGCGCCTGGTGCATCCAGGTGATGCCGGGCGCTTCGAGGTCACCGTCGACAAGCAGGACGCGGCGCCCCCTCCGGGCCAGTTCATCGGCGAGCCCGACGGCATGGACGGTGCGCCCCGACCCGCCTTTGAAGGAGTGGAAGGCGAAGAGCTGTACACCGCCGGCGCACACGTCAGCGATCGGGCGAGGAAGGAAGCGACCGAGCCCGGCGTCGACATGCCGCTCCAGCAGGCGAAGCTCACGGCGGTGTGGCGACGGCGCTTCCTGAAAAATCAGCGAGATCGGCAGGCTCTCCGGGGTCAGCCCCTGCGGCCTGTCCAGCATCAGGTGCGGCTCGCCCGGATCGCCCGCTACCGAACCGGCGCCGAATACGGTGTCCAGCCAGCCACGGACAGCGCCCTCATCCGTTTCAGGAGACGCCGTCAACTCCAGACCGTCCCACCACGCGTCGGCCTGGAACAGCCAACCGGGCCACTCTCCGGCCTCGGCGAGAGCACCCAGCCGCTCGTCGACATCAACCCATGTATAGAGGTTTCCGGGCTCCTCGCCACCGAACGGCTCCACCGCTGCTCCTCCTTCGTTCCTCACCGTCGTGTCTCCGCGATCAAAGTACGCAGCGCGGTCAACGCCCGCTGCTCGTCGCCGGGCTCCAGATCAGCGCCGTACCGCCATGCCTGGTGGAGGTCGTCCGGGCCCACCCAGGCGGGTACGGCCTGTCGACTACCGGAAGGGGGCCCGTATCGCGTGCGCTTGCAACGATCGAGTGCGGCGTGTGCCGAGCCCGGCAGGTTCAGCTCCTTGGCCAAGGCACGAAGGTCGTGGTTGCGCAGGCGTTTGGGGAGCTGCGAAGTGTCACGCGCCCGGAACTTCTGGTGCAGTACCTCGGCTTTCAACCCGCACTCCGCGCTGTAGAAGAGCAGCAGTCCCGCAGTCGGACTGTCCCCCTCATTCGCGGCCTGATCCCCGCGCAGCTCCAGTCGATCACGACTTCTGCGCAACTGCCCCACCCTGACATCCACCATGCGCCTGATCGTAGGGCGGGGGTCTGACAAGCCGGACCGTTCCGGCCACCGCCCGTCACCGCGTCAGCCGGTCCGCCAGCGCGTCGAGGAGGGCGACCACTCCGGCCGGTCCGTCGACCACCAGGTCGGCGCGGGCGGCGAGTTCGGGCACCTCGGCGCTGCCGCTGCACACCAGCAGGCCGGTGCGGCGAGGCGCCTCGGGGTCCGTGCGGAGGCGGTCGACGGCGTCGAAGGCGGCGAGGTCCCCCAGATCGTCACCGGCGTAGACGACGGTACGGGCGCCGGTCCCGCGGAGCCAGGCGGTGAGCGCCACGCCCTTGTCGACGCCGGGCGGGCGCAGCTCCAGGACGTAGCGGCCCGGTTCGACGAGGAGACCGTGGCGGGTGGCGAGGGCGGTCAGGGGGGCGCGCAGGGCGTCGAGTGCGCCCTGCGGGTCGGGGGCGCGCCGGGTGTGGACGGCGAGGGCGCGGCCGCCCTTGTGCTCGACGGCGGTGGCGGTCCAGGGGCCGTGCCAGACGCCGGACGCGGCGAGGGTGCCGGGGAGTTCGGCGCCGGCGGCGGCGACGGCGGGCGGCGGCCCGTCGGCGTGCAGGGCGCCGGTCGCCGCCTCCCAGCGCTCGGCGCCGTAGTGGCCGAGGACGGTGAGATGGTCCAGGCCCGGGGCGCCGTCGACACCGGCCAGCCGGACGGCGACGGCGGCCGGCCGCCCGGTGATCACCGCGGCGGCGCGCAACCGGGGCACCAGCCGCCCCAGCGCCCGCGCGGCCCCGGGGTGCGCGCGGGCCGCCTCCGGGTCGTCGACGATCTCCGCGAGCGTCCCGTCGAAGTCGACCGCGAGCGCGGCGTCCCCCGGCGCGGCCAGCAGCGCGGCCAGCGCGTCACGGCCCGCCGCGGTACGGGGTACGGGGAGGCCGGGGCGCGGCGGCGGACCGGCGCCGGGCGTGCGGCGGCCCGTGACGGGGCCGGTGGCGGGTGGGTGACCGGCGCCCGGTTCCGGGCCCGGCGAGGATGCGGCGTCCGGGGAACTGCCCATGGGGCGAGGGTACCGGGGCGGGGGCACGGCGCACGGAGAAGAGCGCGCCGGCGTCCGGTACCCGCCCCTCAGCGCCGGCCCCGGCGGGCCTCCCGCCGCCGCAGCAGCCGGTTGACGGTGCCCGCGTCGTGGCGCAGCGCGCGCGGGTCGTCGAGCAGGGCGTTGAGGAGTTGGTAGTAGCGCGTCGGGGAGAGGCCGAGGCGCTCGCGGATGTGGCGCTCCTTGGGGCCGGAGGCGGGCCAGGACCGGCGCTCCACGGCGAGCACCGCCTTGTCCAGCGCGGAGAGTTCACCGGCGGCACCGGCCCCGGGACCAGCGTCCGGGGAGGCGGGAGCCCCGGGACCGCCGTCCGGGGCGGGAGCCTCCGGGCCGCCGTCCGCGGGAGCGGAGGCCGGGCCGCCGTCGGCCGGGGGGATCGCCTCCGTACCGCCGTCCGTCCCCGGGCCCCTGCCGTCCTCGCGCGTCGTCACGTCTCCACGATAAGCCCCTGGTCGGACAAGCAGGCGGGGCCGGAGCCGGGCCGGGAGGCGGCACCGGGCCGGGCCCCGCCGCGGGCTCAGCCGCCGGCCGTGTCCGCCGCGTCGGCCGTGTTCTGGAGGTCGGACAGGATGCTCGACGGGTCGCCCTTGGGGCCGACCGCCGCGCCCATCTGCGACTTGACGGACTTGGCGACCTCCGGCCACGACGTCTTGTTCGCCGGGTAGAACTGCGCGTCGCGCAGCGGGCCGACGAAGTCCTGGAGCCGGCCGAAGCGGCGGTCGCCGGCCATCTTCTGGGCGCCCGAGGTGGTGACCGGCAGCAGACCGAAGTCGTGGGAGAAGGTCAGCACGTTGGCGTCGCTGTAGACGTAGTCGAGGAACTTCCCCGCCTGCGCGCGGTGGCCGTTGTGCTTGAACGCCATCATCCAGTCGGAGACGCCCAGCGTCGACGTGGCCGGGCCGTTCCTGCCGGGCAGGTCGGCGGTGCCGTAGTCGATGCCCTTGGCCTCCGCCTGCTTGATCAGCGCCGGGTGGCCGTTGAGCATCCCGACGTCGCCGTCGGCGAACCCGGCGAAGGCGTCCGCGCGGTTGAGGGTGGCCGGGTCGCCGCCGGTCAGCCCCTTGCCGACGAGATCGTCGCGCAGCCAGGTGAGGGTCTTGACGTTGGCGGGCGAGTCGATGGCGTACTTGCCGATCTCGTCGGTGTAGCCGCCGCCCCCGCTGATCAGCCAGTTCAACGTCTCGGCCTGCGTCTCCTCGGGGCCGAGCGGCAACGCGTACGGCGTCTTCACGCCCTGCTTCTTCAGCAGTTCGGCGTCCTTGGCGACGTCGTCCCAGGTCTTCGGTGCCTCGGTGATGCCCGCCTCGGCGAAGAGCTTCTTGTTGTAGAAGAGGCGGCGGGTGCTGGCGGCGAAGGGGATGCCGTACTGCACCCGGCCCACCTCGCCCGCCTCGGCGAGCGGGGGCTGGAGGTTGGCCTGGACGGGTATGGAGAGCAGTTCGTCGGCGCTGTAGAGCTTGCCGTCGGCGGCGTAGTCGACGTAGGCGCCGATCTGCGCGAGGTCGGGCGCCTGGCCCTTGCGGACCAGGTCGGCGACCTTCTTGTCGACGTCCTTCCAGCTGTAGACGTCGACGTCGATCCTGATGTCGGGGTGCTTCTTCTCGAACGCGCGGGTCAGCTGGTCCCAGTACTGCCGGGAGCCGGGGCCGGTGCCGTCGCCGTAGTCCGCGGCGACGAGCTTGAGGGTGACATGGCCCTGGCCCGCGCCGCAGCCGCTCAACGTGAGGGTCAGGGCGGTGGCGATTCCCGCCGCCGCCAGGCTCGTGTACCGCCGCTGCACTGCTGTTACCGCCCTTGTCCGGATAGATGGTGGTACCGGGTCCGCGTGCGGCATCGGGGGTCGCCCTGCGCCGCCACGGCGGTACGCGCCCGGGGCACGCACCGTATGAGGTCTGCACCACAGCCTCCACCGATCCCCGTGTACTGCGGATCTCCGCAGGTCACCACGGGGTTACGGCGTAAGAACCATGGGGTGGCACCAAGGATAAGGGCAGGCCGTACCGCGAGTGGACTAGACCTTTAGGTCCGGGTCGCGCGAAACTGTTCCCCGTGAGACACGTCATCGCCCTTGATGTGGGCGGCACCGGAATGAAGGCCGCCCTCGCGGGGGCGGACGGGACCCTGCTCCACGAGGCGCGCCGCCCCACCGGCCGCGAGCGTGGCACCGACGCCGTGGTCGAGGCCGTCCTCGGCTTCGCCGCGGAGCTGCGCGACATCGGCCTGGCCCGCTTCGGCACGCCCGCGGCCGCCGCGGGCGTCGCGGTCCCCGGCATCGTCGACGAACGGACCGGCATCGCCGCCTACTCCGCCAACCTCGGCTGGCGCGACCTGCCGCTGCGGGATCTGCTCTCGCGGCGGCTGGGCGGCGTCCCGGTCGCCCTCGGCCACGACGTCCGCACCGGCGGACTCGCCGAGGGCCGGATCGGCGCCGGACGCGACGCCGGACGCTTCCTCTTCGTCCCCCTGGGCACCGGCATCGCGGGCGCCATCGGCATCGAGGGCCGCATCGAGACCGGCGCGCACGGCAGCGCCGGCGAGATCGGCCACATCGTCGTACGGCCCGGCGGGCGGCTCTGCGGCTGCGGGCAGCGCGGCTGTCTGGAGACGGTGGCGTCCGCCGCCGCGGTCGGCCGCGCCTGGGCCGAGGCGTGCGGCGATCCGTCGGCGGGCGCGGCGGACGCGGCGAAGGCCGTGGCGTCCGGCGATCCCCGCGCCGCCGCGGTGTGGCAGGACGCGGTGGACGCCCTCGCCGACGGTCTGGTCACCGGCCTCACCCTGCTCGACCCGCAGACCCTGATCATCGGCGGCGGGCTCGCGGAGGCCGGCGACACGCTCTTCGTGCCGCTGCGCGAGGCGGTCGCCGCGCGGGTGACGTTCCAGCGGCTGCCCTCGATCGTCCCGGCGGCTCTGGGGGACGCCGCCGGCTGCCTGGGCGCGGGTCTCCTCGCCTGGGATCTTCTCTCCACGGAGGTTTCCGCCTGATGGCACAGCAACAATCCGCGGGCCGTACCGGCGACCGGCGCACCGTCCTGACCGGCGCCCGGGTCGCCACTCCGTCCGGCGTCGTCGAGGACGGCCGGATCACCGTCGCGGACGGCCGTATCGCCGAGGTGTCCGGCGGCCCCGCCCCGGACGGCACCGGGGATGCCACGGCGGACCACACCGATCTGACGGGCCATCTCGTCGTGCCCGGCTTCATCGACATGCATGTGCACGGCGGGGGCGGCGGCTCCTTCTCGTCCGCGGACCCCGAGGAGTGCCTGCGGGTCGTCGAGGCGCACCGCCGCCACGGCACCACCTCGATGATCGGCTCCACCGTCACCGGCGACCTCGACGACCTCGCCCGGCAGGCCGCGGTCCTCGCCGACCTGGCCGAACAGGGCGACCTGGCCGGCATCCACTTCGAGGGCCCGTTCATCTCCCCGCACCGCTGCGGCGCCCACCAGCCCGAGCTGCTGCGCGACCCGGACCCGGCCGACGTCCGCAAGCTCGTCGCCGCCGGCCGCGGTCGCGCGAAGATGATGACCCTCGCCCCCGAACTCCCCGGCGGCCTGGAGTCCGTACGGCTGCTCGCCGACTCCGGTGTGCTCGCCGCCGTCGGCCACACCGACTCGACGTACGACGCGACCCGCGACGCCGTCGACGCGGGCGCCACCGTCGCCACCCATCTCTTCAACGCGATGCCCACGCTGGCCCACCGCGCGCCGGGGCCGGTCCTGGCGCTGCTGGAGGACGAGCGGGTCACCGTCGAGCTGATCAACGACGGCACCCATCTGCACCCGGCCGTCCTCCGGATGGCCTTCCGGGACGCGGGCGCCGGGCGGGTCGCGTTCATCACCGACGCGATGGGCGCGGCGGGCATGTCCGACGGGATGTACCGCCTCGGGCCGATGGCCGTGGACGTCACCGACGGCGTCGCCCGGATCGCCGACGGCCCCACCGCGGGCTCCATCGCCGGCTCCACCCTCACCCTCGACCGCGCGTTCCGCCGCGCCCTGACCGTCGACGGCCTGACGGTCGGCCAGGCCGTACAGGCCCTTTCGGCCAATCCCGCACGGCTGCTGGGCATCGACGACCGGACCGGTTCGCTGGCCGCCGGGAAAGACGCCGACCTGGTCGTCCTGGACGCCGGGTACGAGGTCGTGGGCGTGATGCGGCACGGTGCGTGGGTGGTCCGCCCGGCCGGCGTCTGACCCGCCGCGGGCCCGGGCCGCCGCCACGATCCGGCCTCCGGACGGCGGCCCGGCGACGGGCGGGCGGCGGCCCGGCGACGGCCCCGGGTCTGGGCCAACCGCCGCCGTCGATGGCATGATCGCTCGCGCACTTGTCCGTACGCGGCCGCCCGGGGGCGGTTGCCGGCCCGGTGGCCGCCGCGGCGGCCGCCCGGCCCACCACCGCCCGGCGACCGGCCGACCGGGCCCGGCGCGGGAGGGAAACATGATCCTCACGGTCACGCTCAACGCCGCCCTCGACCTGACCTACCGGGTGCCGCGTCTGACCCCGCACACCACCCACCGCGTCACCGACGTGGCCGAACGCCCCGGCGGCAAAGGGCTGAACGTGTCGCGGGTGCTGGCCGCGCTCGGCCACCGCACCGTCGCCACCGGATTCGCCGGGGGCGGCACCGGGGACGCGCTGCGCGCCCTGCTGACCCAGGAGAGCGAGGTCACCGACGCGCTGGTGCCGGTGGGCGGCGCCACCCGCCGCACCGTCGCCGTCGTCGACGCCGCCTCCGGGGACACCACGCAGCTCAACGAACCGGGCCCGGTCGTCTCCCCCGCCGAGTGGCACACCTTCCTCGGCACCTACCGGGAGCTGCTGGCCGAGGCGCGGGCGGTGGCGCTCTGCGGCAGCCTGCCGCCGGGCGTCCCGGTCGACGTCTACGCCCGGCTGGCCCGTACCGCCCGTACCGCCGGGGTGCCGGTCGTGCTGGACACCAGCGGCGAACCGCTCCGCCGCGGGCTCGCCGCCCGCCCCGACCTCGCCAAGCCCAACGCCGACGAACTCGCCGCGCTCACCGGCACCACCGAGCCGCTGCGCGCCGCCCGCGAGGCGCGCCGCCGCGGCGCCCACTCCGTCGTCGCGTCGCTGGGCGCGGACGGGATGCTCGCGGTCACCGCCGACGGCGCCTGGCAGGCCGCCCCGCCGCGCCGGATCGCCGGGAACCCGACGGGCGCCGGTGACTCCGCGGTGGCGGGCCTGCTCTCCGGCCTCGTCGAAGGGTTGTCATGGCCCGAACGGCTCGCCCGCGCGGTCGCGCTGTCCGCGGCGACGGTACGGGCCGCGGCCGCCGGGGAGTTCGACGCGGCGACCTACACGGAGCTGCTGCCGGAGGTGGCGGTGACGGAACTTCCCGTCCCGTCGGCGCCCGGGCGCTGACCGGCCCGGGCCCGGGGAAGCGCGCCGGTCAGGCGATCTTCTTCTCCAGCCAGAGCTGGTCGATGTTGACGTCGCACTTGTTGCCGTCTTCACAGGAGAGCGTGACGGTGTTGGTGCCCTTGTTGAGGGGCACCCGCTGCCAGGTCCTCTGCCAGCCCTTCTCCCAGTTGCCTTCCTCGGAGCCCGCGAAGTTCTTCATGTTGAGCGGGCGCTCTTCCCGCTTGCCGTTGACCGTCAGCGTGAGGTCCCGGTCCTGACCGGGAATGCCGAAGCCGACCCACATCTTGTACGCGCCCTCCTCCTCGACGTTCAGCGTCCACGTCGCCGACGCGCCGGGGGTGTTCATCCCGGTCACGTAGACGCCGCCGGCCGAGCGCGCACCGGGGATGTCCTTGGAGGTGGTGGCACCGCCACCGAGCTTCAGGCTGCCCGCGTCGTCCTTGGGCAGCGGCGCCTTGCTGGGCTTCTCGGCGGGCTTGTGCTCCGGCTCCTCGGACGTGCTGACCGTCTCGCTCGGCTTCGCCTCGTCGGTCGATTCCTTGTCGGAGTTGTTCAGCATCGCGACGCCGATCGCTATGCACACCACGCCCACCACGGCGACCGCGCCGATCAGCAGGCCCTTGTGGCTGCGCTGCGGCGGCGCGGGCGGTCCGGCCTGCGGCGCGCGGGCCCGGTCACCGCCGGGCAGCGTCTCCGGCGCCGCGTAGGAGGCGTTCTGCCGGCCGTAGCCGGGCTGCTGGGACGCGCCGCCGTACTGCCGCTCGCCGACCGCGCGGACCTGGTTGTACGAGGTCCGTGGCACGCCCTGCTGCCGGGTCGCGCCGTCGCCGCCCGCGCCCTCCTCGCCGCCCTCCGAGCGGTAGAGGTACCCGAACGGGTCGTCGTTACCCGGCGTGTCCGAGCCCGTGTTGCCGGCCGTCATTGCGTGTCACTCCCCAGCGATCTGTATCGCGTCCGGATGCCCGCGCGGTCCCCCGCGCGCATCTGCACTTTGAGCCCCCGGCGGCGCCGCGCCGCATCGGCGCAGCCTACCCCGTCCGCACCACGGCACGCCGGGCCTGTTCAGGGCACAAGATCGCTACGGATCGGTGAACGGCGGGTACGCCCACCCGGCGCCCGGCAGCGGCGGCCCCGGGGCGCCGCCGTGCCCCGGCGGTCACCCGGCGCGGCGGTTCGCCTTCGCCCGTGACCGCTTCTCGACATACATCCGCTGGTCGGCGGATTGCAGCACCTCTTCGGCGGTCATCCCGCACCCGGCCCAGCTGATCCCGAAGCTGGCGCCGACCCGTACCGCGCGGCCGTCCACCCGGATCGGCGGGATGATGGCGTTCCGCAGCCGGACGGCCAGATCCTGGGCGTCGGCGGTGCCCAGACCGTCGGCGAGGACCACGAACTCGTCGCCACCGAGCCGGGCGACCGTGTCGCCGTCCCGGACGCCGCTGGTCAGCCGCCGGGCGACCTCGATGAGCACCGCGTCGCCCGTGTGATGACCGAACCGGTCGTTGATCGACTTGAAGCCGTCGAGGTCGCAGAAGAGCACCGCGAGCCCCTTGGAGCCGTCGTCCGCCGGCCCGTCCGAGGGCGCGACGGTGTGCACATGGTGGTCGTACGGCAGCGCCCCGCCGACGCTCCGCTCCATGCCCTCGAGCCCCTCGTACGGCTCCGGTCCTTCCGCCGGATACGCGGTCGGATCGCCGACCGCGGCGAAGACGGCGGCGGAGACCGCGTAGGCGTCGGCGGCGTCGCCGGGCGCCCGCCCGCACAGCCGGGCGCTGAGGCGGGCCCGCAGCTCGGCGCTGTTGGGCAGGCCGGTCAGCGCGTCGTGGCTGGCGCGGTGGGCGAGCTGGAGCTCGTGCCGCTTGCGCTCCTCGATGTCCTCGACGTGGGTGAGCAGGAACCGCGGCCCGTCGGCGGTGTCCGCGACGACGGAGTTGCGCAGCGAGACCCAGATGTACGAACCGTCCCGCCGGGCCAGCCGCAGCTCGGCGCGGCCCCCTTCGGCGGAGGTGCGCAGCAGGGTGCCGATGTCGTCGGGGTGGACGAGGTCGGAGAAGGAGTAGCGGCGCATCGCGGACGCCGGGCGGCCGAGCAGCCGGCAGAGCGCGTCGTTGGTGCGCAGCAGCCGTCCGTGCTGGTCACCGCCCATCTCGGCGACGGCCATCCCGCTCGGCGCGTACTCGAAGGCCTGCCGGAAGGACTCCTCGCTGGCCCGCAGCGCCTGCTGCTCACGCTCCAGCCGGACCAGCGCCCGCTGCATGTTGGCCCGCAGCCGGGAGTTGCTGATCGCTATGGCGGACTGGAACGCGTACATCTGGAGCGCCTCACGGCTCCAGGAATTGGGGCGGCGGCCGTTGCGCGGCCGGTCGACGGAGATCACGCCGAGCAGTTCGCCCTTGCCGTCGGGCGAGGTGTGCATGGGGGCGAAGAGGCGGTCCCTGGGGTGCCAGTCGTCGGTGAAGCTGGGGTCGGGCCCGGCGGAGTGCCACTGCGGGACGTCGTCGTCGTCCAGCACCCAGCCCTCGGTGTACGGCACGAAGCAGAGCGTGCCCCAGCGCTCCCCCATGGAGAGCCGCCGCTCCCAGGAGTCACGCGAGCCGACCCGCCCGGCCATCAGCGCCTCGGCGCCCGCACTCCCGGCGACCGCGGCCACCACGAGATCACCGTCCGGCCGTACGAGATTGACCGCCGCCAGCTCGAAACCGAGCCCGTTGATCACTCCGTCCGCGACGCTCTGCAAGGTGTCCGCCAGGCTACGAGCGGTGTTCAGCTCGGCGACCACCTTGTGCAGCTGCCGCAAGGTCGTCAGGCGGACGTACGGCTCCGACTCGGCCTCCATCGCTCGCTCTCCCTGAGACCTCGACAGCAACTCCACACTTCTTTGTCGTCCGTTTCCACGGCCACTGAATCACAGTGAGCTGCCCACTCGGTACACAGGGTCAACAATTACCGGGCGCTGTGACTCAAGTCACAGACTGTGACGTGTAGTTGAGGTCCGCCGAGGGAAACGGGGAATCACTTCTTCCAGGCTTTCTGAACGCAAATTCCGCGAAGCCCTTTCGAACGGGCCTCCTCGGCCGCCGGACCTAGGCCGCGGGTGGTTCCGGGGCCCGATGCGCGACCGTACCGGGCGGCGCTAGCGTTCATGGCGTGTTCACGAAAAGCCCCACCGCCGCAGCTGCCGACCTCTCCGCCCCCACCGCTCCCGCCCCCACCGTCAGCCTCGCATCCGCGCCGGAGGGCGCTCCGGTCCCGCATTCTGGTGGGGTGAGCAACGACGAGTTCCGCGCCGCCCTGTCCCGCCTCGCCGCCGGCGTGGTGCTCATCACCGCACACGATCCGGACAGCGGCGCCCACGGCGAGGCCGTCGGGATGACCGCCACCGCGTTCGTCTCGGTGTCCCTGGATCCGCCGCTGGTGATGGTGAGCGTTCGCAACGACTCCCGGATGGACGACCTGTTGGCGCAACAGCCCCTCTGGGCCGTTTCGGTCCTGTCGGAGGCGCAGCGCCACATTGCGGGACGGTTCGCAATGAAGGGCCGCATCAGTGACCGACTGCTCTTCGAGGACATTCCCCACACAACCGGCGAAGCGACCGGTGCACCGCTCATCGGCGGCGCCCTGGCGAACCTGGAGTGCCGCACCGAGCAGCGCGTCACGGCGGGCGACCACACCCTCGTCATCGGCCGCGTGCTGACCGCCGCCACGCCCACCGAGGACGACGGCCCGCTGACCTACTTCCGCGGGAAGTACCGGCACCTGGGCTGAGCCGCCGGGCGCGGTCCGGGCGGTCAGTCCCAGCCGCGCCCGGAACGCCCCTTCTTGACGTCGCCGCGCTGCTTCTTCTCCCGCAGCCGCCGTTCGTTGACGCCCCGGGGGACGCGCGCCTTCCTCCGCTGCTTGGGCGGCGGCGCGGTCGCCTCGGCGAGCAGCGAGGCGAGCCGTACGGCCGCGGTCTCGCGGTTGCGCCACTGGGAGCGGTGGTCGGAGGCGCGCACGGAGAGCACGCCGTCGGCCAGCCGGTGCGCCAGCCGCTCCAGGGCGCGCTCCTTCCACACCTCGGGCAGCGCCTGCGTCCGGCCGAGGTCGAAGCGCAGCTCGACCTGGCTGTCGCTGGTGTTGACGTGCTGGCCGCCCGGACCCGAGGACCGCGAGAAACGCCAGACGAGTTCGGCTTCGGGGAGAACGACCGCACCGCGGATGACATGGGGCCCGGACATGCCCCCATGGTCCCGCGTTCCACGCCACCGGTCACCCGCATTTCGCCACAGGCCGCACCGGCCGGCCTCCGGCGCCGCGCCCGGACCTGCCGAAAACCAACCGCAAAGAAAGTAAAGAGAGCTGGAACCTCGCGGCCCCTTGCTTGCGTTGAGTGAGGAAACGGTAGCTTCGTGCGCAGTACGGAGCCCGATGCATTCACGAGGGAACACGAGGGAAAGGGACATCCCATGGCTGTAAGCCTGTCCAAGGGCGGCAACGTCTCGCTCACCAAGGAGGCGCCCGGTCTCACCGCCGTCACGGTCGGCCTCGGCTGGGACGTCCGCACCACCACCGGCACCGACTTCGACCTCGACGCCAGCGCCATCGCGGTCAACCCGACCGGCAAGGTCTACTCGGACTCCCACTTCGTCTTCTTCAACAACAAGGCGACGCCGGACCAGTCCATCGTCCACACCGGCGACAACACCACCGGCCAGGGCGAGGGCGACGACGAGGCCATCAACGTCAACCTCGCCGCGCTGCCCGCCGACATCGACAAGATCGTTTTCCCGGTCTCGATCTACGACGCCGAGAGCCGCAGCCAGAACTTCGGCCAGGTGCGCAACGCCTACATCCGCATCGTCAACCAGGCCGGCGGTGCCGAGGTCGCCCGCTACGACCTGAGCGAGGACGCCGCCACCGAGACCGCCATGGTCTTCGGCGAGCTGTACCGCAACGGCGCCGACTGGAAGTTCCGCGCCGTGGGCCAGGGCTACGCCTCGGGCCTGGCCGGTATCGCCCAGGACTTCGGCGTCAACGTCTGACATGCCGAAAGCCGGCGGGCCGGGACCGCAGGGATCCGGCCCGCCGCGCCCGGCTCCCGGGGGCCCGGCTCCCGGGAGTCCGGCCGACGGGCCCGGGGCGCCCGTTCCCGTCCTCGGCCCGGCTCGCCCCGAGGACGCCGCGGCGCTCGCCCGGATGCAGTTCGCGGCCTGGCTGGAGACGTATCCGGGGACGGCCCCCGGGATCGACGAACAGTGGATCCGGGAACAACGCGGCGACCTCCTGAGGGAGGAAGGGGCCGCCGGATGGCGCGCCTTCCTCGACAAGGCGTCACACCGCCCGCACCGCGCCTTCTGCCATGTCGCCCGCGCGCCCGAGGGCGCCGTGACCGCCGTGCTGTGCGGGCTGCGCGAAGCGGCCGCCCCCGCGACCGGAACGACGGCGCACGCGCCCCCGCCCGACCCGCCGCCGGAGACCGTCACGCTCGGGCCGATGTACGTCCTGCGCCGGGCGCAGGGCCTGGGGATCGGCAGCCGGCTGATGGACACCTTCCTCGCCTGGGCCGGTAGGGCGCCGGTACGCCTCTGGGTGACGTCCTCCAACGAAGGCGCCGTCCGCTTCTACCGCCGCCACGGCTTCACCCCGACCGGCGAACGCCATCTCTGGCGCGACCGCCTGCCCAACATCCGGATGGTCCGGGACGGCGGCGAGGGCTGACCGCCTCCCGCACCGGACCCGCCGCCCTTTCTTCCGCCCGCCCTACGCGGCCGCGGGCCCGCGCTGCGCGACCGTCCGCGCGGGCGGCGCCGGCGCCGTTCCGCCGTCCGGGGCGCCTTCGGGGGTGGCCGCGCGGACGACGGCCTCCATCGACAGGCCGAGCGTGTCGGCCAGTGCGGCGATCGTGAAGAACGCGGGCGTCGGCACCCGCCCGGTCTCGATCTTCCGCAGCGTCTCGGCCGACAGTCCGGCCACCGCCGCGACCTCGACCATGCTGCGGTCGCCGCGTGCCGCACGCAGCAACGCACCGAGCCGCTCGCCGCGCTCGCGTTCCCAGGGAGTCAGTGGAGTCCGCACCATGGACGTGATACTAATACCGGTAAACCAATACCGGTAAAGAAATACCGCCCCGGTATCGTTCGGCTGCCTGCCGCCCCGTTCGGGGCCCGGCCCCGCCTCTCGCCCCTCGGACCTCGTCCCAGGTGCGTCCGGCATGCCGCGACGACGGCCCCGGCGCACGAATTTCCCTGAAAGGCCTCACACCATGGTCGAGCTCAAATCCGACGCGGCACTGGACGCGATGCGCGTGGCCGGGCGGGTCGTCGCCGATGCGCTGGCCGCCGCCCGCGCGGCCGCCGCCCCCGGCGTACGGGTGCGGGAACTGGACGAGGCGGCCCGCACCGTCCTGCACGAGGCCGGGGCCACCTCCCCCTTCCTCGGCTACCGGCCCTCCTTCGCGCCGACCCCGTTCCCCGCCGTCATCTGCGCCTCCGTCAACGACGCGATCGTGCACGGCATCCCGGACGACACCCGCCTGCGCGACGGCGATGTGGTCGGCATCGACTGCGGCGCCCTCGTCGACGGCTGGGCGGGCGACGCCGCCGTCAGCTTCGCCGTAGGCACGGCGCGCCCCGAGGACCAGCGTCTGCTCGACACCACCCGCCAGGCACTCGAAGCGGGCATCGCCGCCGCCGTGACCGGCGCCCGGATCGGTGACATCTCCCACGCCATCGGCAGCGTCGGCCGGGCCGCCGGTTACGGCATCCTGGACGGCTTCGGTGGCCACGGCATCGGCCGCCGGATGCACGAGGACCCGGGCGTCCCCAACGAGGGCCGCCCCGGCCGCGGCTTCCCCCTCCGCCACGGTCTGGTCCTCGCCATCGAGCCGATGTTCCACGCCGGCGGCAAGGACACCTTCGTCACCGACCCCGACGGCTGGACCCTCCGCACCGAGGACGGCAGCCGCGCCGCCCACTTCGAGCACACCGTGGCCATCACGGAGGACGGCCCGCGCATCCTGACCCTGCCGTAGCCCGCGCACCGGCTCCCGCCGCGGGCGCCCGCCCCCTCCGGCCATGACACCATCGACAGCGTGATCGACCTCGGCTACTCGCTCTCCCGCCGCTTCCCGGACCCGCCCCAGACGGACTACCGGACGGCGGACGTCCACGCCCTGCGGCACGACCTCTTCTGCGGTGACGTCTACCTCGCCGACACCCGGGAGGACCGTGAGGTGTCCACGGCCTGGGGCTGGGTGCCGGTGCTCGACTTCGCCTGGGCGCTGTGCGACATCGTCGAGCAGCTGGACTCCGACCCGCGGGGCAGCAGGTCGGCCCGGCCGGTCCACGCCGAGCTGGACTTCACGGAGTCCGCGGACCGGATGCTCTTCGAGCGGCGCTTCGGCTGGGTGGAGGTCACCGCCGACTGGATGACGACGGACGAACCGCCGCTCGTCCTCAACCACGGCGCGCTGCGCCGCGAGGCCCGCGACTTCCTGCACGACCTGATCGCCGACCTCGGCGACATGCACGACGGCCTCGCCGACAACCCCGCCATCTGGGCCCTCCAGGCCCGCTTCCCCCGGGTCTGACCGGGGCCGGGCTCCCGTACGGGTGGCCGGTACGTTCCTCACTCCGTGAGACGCGCGGCCCACGGGTGCGGCAGCCCGTACGTCCGGGTGATCGCGGCGGTGAGCCAGCGCCGCTGCGGGGCGGTGAGGACGGGCAGGACGGCCCGGAAGTCCGCCTCGTCCTTGGGGCGCGGGGCCTGGGACTTGTAGTAGAGCTGCACCTCGGGCGTGAGGAACGGGACGCCGCCCGCGAGTGACGGGGCACCGGTCAGCGCATCCAGGGGGCGGCGGACGCCGGGGTCGCGCCGGGAGGTCCATTCCGCCCCGCGGGACTCGTCCAGCATCACCTGGAGACGCCAGGGTGCCCGCGGGCCCGGGCGGCACCAGATGTCGTGCACGGCGGCGGGCAAGGTCTCGCCGGGCCGCCACGGGCGCAGCCGTCCCGGCGGGTCGGCGGCCCACCACTCCCAGTCCGGCAGGGCCCGCTGCACCACGAGCTGATCGCGCCGCAGCAGCAGCACATCGAGGTCGGCGTGGTCGCGGAAGCGGCGGCCCACCGCCCGCTCGATCGCGAACCCGCCGGCCACCCACCAGCGGCAGCCGTGCCCGCCGAACGCGGCGGCCGCCTCGGCGGGGGAGGCGGGGTCCCAGCGGGTCAGGTCGGTGGGGGTGGGGGGAAGTTCGTCGTTGTCGATGTCTCTCTCCCCTCCCCCCCCGCGCCCGCCCGCCCCGCACCGCCTCACCCGGCTTCCCGCCCCCCGCCGCTCCTCACTCCACCCGGACCCCCAGGTGGGCGGCGAACGACGGGGAGAGGTCGAGGAGTTGGGCGGGGCTGATGACCGCGCCGGAGAGGCCGTCGATGCCGCGGGCCACGTCGAGGGCGGCCGCGCCCCGCAGGTCGACGTCCTTCATCCGGGCGCCGGTGAAGTCGGCCCGTGCGACCGTGCAGTCCTCGAAGGTGACGCGCTCCAGCTGCGCGCCGGAGAAGTCCGCCTCGACCAGGACGCAACCCTCGAAGACCACGTCCCGCAGCTTCGCTGTACGCAGATTCGGGAAGTCGATCTTTCCGCCGCGCACCACGACCCGCTCCAGCACCGCACCGTGCAACTGCGCACCGCCCAGCCGGGCGTCGGTGACCTCCACATCGCGCAGCGACGCCTGTGAGAGGTCCGTGCCGACGCCGCGTATGCCGCTCAGGACGGTGTCGATGAACCGCGCGCGGCTCAGCTCCGTCTCGTCGAGCGCGCAGCGGCGGAGTGCGCAGTCCATGAACCGGGCGCCGCGCGCCGACTGGCCCGCCGCGTCGACGTCCGTGAACTCCAGCCCGTCGTAATCCCCTTCGGGCTCCAGCTCACCGCCGTCGTACGCCATCAGCTCGGGCAGTCTCACCTCCGCCCGGCGCACCGCCCGGATCGTCCCCGTACGCCGCCCTGCCACGCTCCACCGCCTTCCGTTCGCCGCGGCTGGGCCTGTCGCCCGGCCGCGGCGACACCCCCGTGCCCGCCGCGGCTGACCGACCGGCCGGGCGCACCGTGCGCGCCCCACCGCCAACTGCCCACCCATCGTGAACCACACCACTGACAATCCCCGTCGGCGCGGCCCCCTCCAAGGCGCCGTCCGGCCGTCACCGACGGTTCCGGAAAAGCTCTGACCTGCGCAACCATCACGTGGAAAATTGTTTCGGGGCTCCCTGGGGGACACGGCGCCGCCTTCCGGGCGGCGTCCGGGAGGCGGTTGCCGGCGGGCTCAGCGCACCAGCGTCATCCCCCGCTCGGTGGTGTTGAGGCGGCGGCCGCCCGTCTCCGTGCAGGTGACGATGTCCTCGATGCGTACGCCGAAGCGGCCCGGCAGGTAGATGCCGGGCTCGATGGAGAAGCACATGCCGGGGACGAGGGGCAGGTGTTCGCCCTCCACCATGTACGGCGGTTCGTGCGTGGTGACGCCGATGCCGTGGCCGGTGCGGTGGATGAAGTACTCGCCGTATCCGGCGGCCTTGATCACCCGGCGGGCGACGCGGTCGATCTCCTGGCACGCCACCCCGGGGCGCACCGCCTCGAACGCCGCCTGCTGCGCCTCGCGGACGATGTCGTGCACCGTGCGCTCCTCGGCGGTCGGCTCGCCGACATGGACCGTGCGGGTGGTGTCGGAGCCGTAGCCGTCCTTGAGGCCGCCGAAGTCGAGGACGACCATGTCGCCGTCCTGGATCAGCCGGTCGCCCGCCTCGTGGTGCGGGTTGGCGCCGTTGGGGCCGGAGCCGACGATGGTGAAGTCGACCTGCCCGTGGCCGTGGCGGACCAGCAGCCGGCTGAGGTCGGCGGCGACCTCGCGTTCGCGGCGGCCGGCGAACGGCAGGCCCAGGATGTCGTCGTACGTCGCATCGGCCGCGGCGCCCGCCGCCGCCATCCGCTCGATCTCGTACGCGTCCTTCACGGCGCGCAGCATCGGCAGCGCCTCGGACAGGGCGCCGTAGCCGCTGTCCGGCAGGGTCCGCTGGAGGCCGAGGAGGTGCAGCGCCCAGGTGGAGTCCGAGACGCCGTAGCGTCCCTCGGGGACGAGCCAGGCCGCCAGTTCCGCGTAGGGGTCGGTGCCATCGCCCCACCCGGTGACGGCCAGGGCACCGGCGCCCGGGGCCGCCTCGGCGTCCGGACGTTCCAGGGCGGGCACCAGCAACCGCGGCCGGGCGCCGGGGGTGAGGACGAGGGCGGTCAGCCGTTCCGTGACCGCGGTGACCTGGTAGCCGCACAGCCAGCCCAGATCCGGGCCCGGCGTCACGATCAGGCCGTCGAGTCCCGCCGCGGCGGCCGCGGCGGCGGCCCGTTCCATCCGCTGCCCGTAAGCGTCACGTGTCATGGAGGTCGCCATGGCCGCAATGTACGCCCGCCGCTCCGGCGCCCGCACCCGTTCCGGGCGGTCTGCTCCGGGGCGCCACCCGCTCGGCCACCGGCGCGGATGCCCTGTCCGCGCGCCCGGCGCGCCCGCCCGGCCGGTGCGCCCCCGGCGCGGGCCCCGGACGTCTCCCGGCCCCGGCGGCTACGCCTTCGGCTGGGTGAAGCGGAGGTTGTTGCCGAAGGGGTCACGCAGTCCGCAGTCGATCCCGTACGGGCGTTCCGTCGGCTCCTGGGTGAACTCGACGCCGCGCGCCCGGAGCGTCTCGTAGGTGGCGCGGCAGTCGTCGGTGGCGAGGATGAGCCAGCCGCCCATCGCGCCCTTGGTGACCAGGTCACGGACCTGGGCGGCCGTCTCCTCGGAGAGCGCGGGGGCGCCCGGCTTCTCCAGGAGGATCTGCCGCTCGGGGTGGCCGGGGACGGCGACGGTCAGCCACCGCATGAACCCCATGTCGATGTCGGCGGTGACCTCGAGACCGAGGGTGCCGACGTAGAAGTCGAGGGCCTTGTCCTGGTCGAGGACGTAGAGCTGTGAGTGCGTGATGGCGTTGAACATGTCCTCAACCTACGGGCGGGGGTGGCCGGAAAACTTCTCCGAAACTGCTCTCCTCCGCGGCTCTCCGAGGCGCCGCGCCCCGCCTCACCCGTGGGGCCGTGTCCACGCCATGGTGAAACAGGTCGGTACGCCCGCCGCCACCGCTTCCCTCCGGTACGTCCGCGGTGAGCTGCCGACGATCTCGCGGAAGGTCCGGCTGAAGGTGCCGAGGCTGCCGAAGCCGACCTCGTAGCAGATGTCCGTGACGCTGCGGTCGGTCTCGCGCAGCAGCGACATCGCCCGTTCGACCCGGCGTCGTTGCAGGTAGCGGTGGGGTGTCTCGCCGAAGGTGGCCCGGAAGGTGCGGGCGAAGTGGGCCGGGGACACATGGGCGATCCGGGCCAGCGCCGGGACGTCCAGCGGCTGCGCGTACGCCCGGTCCATCGCGTCCCGCGCCCGCAGCATGCGCCGGTTGCGCTCCTCCACCGCCTCGTTCACGGCGCCATCACACCACGCGGGCGCGGCGGGTGCCCGAGAGGTGTTCAGGATGTGTTCAGAACGCGGGTGGCACGGTCGGGCACCATGAGTGCTGACATCTCCGCAGCCGTGACGGCCCACGGGCCGGCCGGCGCCACGCGCCCCCGTCCCCGCCGTAACAAGGTCCCTGAGGTCACCCCGTACTTCTGGGTGATCAAGATCCTGTGCACCACGGTCGGTGAGACGGCCGCGGATCTGCTGAGCGAGAAGCTGGGCCTCGGGCTGACCGGGGTGTCGCTGCTGATGAGCGCGGTGCTGGTCGGAGTGGGCGTGGCACAGTTCCGCACCGCCTCCTACCGGCCCGGCGTCTACTGGTCGGCGGTGGCGATGATCAGCGTCGTCGGCACGCTGCTCAGCGACAACCTGACGGACGGCCTCGGCGTGCCCCTGGAGGTCTCCACCGCCGCCTTCGCGCTCGTTCTCGCCGCGGTGTTCGCCCTGTGGTTCCGCAGCGAGCGGACGCTCTCCATCCACCACATCGACACCACCCGCCGGGAGTCCTTCTACTGGCTCGCCGTGCTGTTCACCTTCGCCCTGGGCACCGCCGCGGGTGATCTGGTCGCCGAGCGCCTGGACCTGGGGTACTCGCTCTCCGCCGTGCTGTTCGCCGCCGCCCTCGCCGTGGTGGCGGCGGCGCGCTCCACCCACGCCCTGGGTGCGGTGGGGAGCTTCTGGACCGCCTATGTGCTGACCCGGCCGCTGGGCGCCTCCCTCGGGGACTACCTCGCGCAGCCGGTCGCCGACGGCGGGCTGGGCCTCGGCACCGTGCTCACCAGCGTGCTGTTCCTGGCGGTCATTCTGATCCTGGTGGTGTTCCTGACCGTGACCCGGCGCGATGTCTCCGGCCCGGAGGACGGGAGCCCGCGGGGGGCCTGAGGGCGGGCCGCGGCGTTCAGGATGCGTTCAGGGAGCGGCTGGGAGGGTCGGGCGGCGTGTGCCGCCACCGCGCACGCCCCCTACCGGCATTCCCTCGGAGAGTTCCACCGTGGAAAACCCCCAAGCCCTGACCGGTCCGGACGCCGCCGTCACCGCCCCGCCACCGGCGTCCGCGGCGCCCGCCCCCGGCCCGAAGAAGCTGCCGGAGGTCACCCCGGCCTTCTGGATCATGAAGATCGCGGCGACCACTCTCGGCGAGACGGCCGGTGGCCTCTTCGCCCAGACCCTCAAGCTGGGCTACTTCCTCACCACCGTCCTGCTGTTCCTGATCTTCGTGGTCACGCTCGCCGTCCAGCTGCGGTCCCGGCGCTACCACCCGTTCTTCTACTGGACCGTCATCCTGTCGACCAGTACGGCGGGCACCACGATGTCCGACTTCATGAACCGCGACGCGAGCGCCACGTACCTCTCCGGCGGGGCCACCTCCCTGGGCTGGGGGCCGCAGGGACTGGGCCTGGGGTATCCGGCCGGAGCCGCGATCCTGATCACACTGCTCCTCGCGATCTTCGCCGTCTGGAGGAGTACCGGGCTGACGTTCGCCCTCCGCGACATCGTCACCTTCCGCGCGGAGGCGCTGTTCTGGACCGCGATCCTGGTGTCGAACACGCTCGGCACCTCGATGGGCGACTTCCTCTCCGACAGCTCCGGACTCGGCTACGCGGGCGGCGCGCTCCTCGTCACCGGTGCGCTCGCGGTGCTGGTGGCCCTGATGAAGGTGCCCGCCGTACCGAACGTGCTGCTCTTCTGGATCGCCTTCGTCCTCACCCGCCCCCTGGGGGCGACCGCCGGTGACTTCCTCACCAAGCCGCTCGCCAAGGGCGGTCTCGACCTCGGTACGGCGGGTTCGTCGGCCGTGCTCCTCACCGTCCTGATCGGCTTCACGGTCCGTGCCCAGCTGCGGGAGCGCCGGGACGCCGTCCCCCGCGAACGCTGACGGCGGGCCCGGTCAGCCGCCGGGCAGGGTGACCACGAACCGCGCCCCGGACGGCTCCCCGGCCTCGTGGGCCACCTCACCGCCCGCGGCGCGGGCCAGCCGCCGGGCGAGCGGCAGCCCCAGGCCCGCGCCGCCGTGCCCGTCCGCCGGATCGGCCCGGCTGCCCGGCCGGAACAGCTCGGCGACGAAGGCGGGCGGGACCCCCGGGCCGTCGTCGGTGACCTCCACCGAGGTGGTGCCGTCCGCCCGCCCGACCCGGATGCCGACCGCGGTACGCGCGTACCGCAGGGCGTTGTCGGCGAGCGGGCCGACGATCCGTTCCAGCAGCGGGGCGGGCACCCCGGCGACCGCCGCGTCCGGGCCGGTGACCGTGACGGCGGGCCCGTCCGGGCGGGTGAGCCGGTCCGCGAGCCGCCGCACCGTGGCCACCGCGTCGCTGGTCCCCGGGGCGGTGTGGGCGGTGGCGCGGGCGTCGTCGAGGAGAGTGTCGCAGATGGAGCGCATGGAGTCGGCGGCATCGGCGAGGTGCGCATGGGTCGCCGCGGTCTCGGCGGCGGTGCGCGGACGCGCCCGCCACCAGTCGAGTTCGGCGGTGATCCGCGCCAGGGGCGTGCGCAGTTCGTGCGAGAGCTCCCGGGTGAGCTGCTGTTCGTGGCGGAGCACCGCGCGGATACGGTCCAGCAGCTCGTCCAGGGAGGCGCCGAGCCGCGTCAGTTCGGCGGGGCGTCCGGTACCGGCCAGGCGGTGCGGGGAGGCGACCGCGCTCCACCGGGTGGCCTGGTCGGTCATCTCCGTCACCGGGCGCAGCGCCCGCCCCACGGCCAGCCAGGTCAGCACGTACGCGCCCGCCAGCACCGCACCGTCCAGGGCGAGGGAGGCCCACAGCAGGGTGGCGGCCGAGGCGCGGTAGGGGCCGAGGTCCAGGGCGGCCACCACGGCGGCGGCCGGCCGGCCGTGGGCGTCGGGTGCGCCCACCGGTGCCGCGCACAGGCGTATCGGGGCCCCCGCGTCGTGGACCGCGCACCGCCTGTCGCCGTGGGCGGCGAGGCGGGCCGCGGTCCGGCCGAGCGGGGTGCCGGCCGGGGCGGAGGCGGGGTGTTCGAGGAGGCGGGGGCCCGCGTAGATCCACACGTTGGTGTCGAGGGGCGCGTCGTCGGTCGTCTCCAGGACGCGTACCGGGGTGCGGCGGGTGTCGACGGTGGCGGCCACCGCGGTCACCCGGGTGTGCAGTTCGTCGTCCGCCTGCCGTTGGAGGTGGTGGCGGACGACCAGGTTGCAGACGACGGTGAGCAGCACCATCACCGAGGCGGCGCAGGTCAGCGCCGCCAGGGAGAGCCGTCCGCGCAGGGTGCGGGGGCCGCGGCGGGCGAACGCCGCGGCGATCCGGGGGCGGCGGGGCCGGGCGGTGCCGGTCATGACAGGCGGTGCCCGATGCCGCGGGCGGTGCCGATCGTCAGGGCGCTGCCGGCGTCCCGGAGCTTGCGCCGCAGCCGGCTCAGGTACTGGTCAAGGGTGTTGTCGCTGACCTGCGCGCCGGCCGGCCACCCGGCGCGGACCAGTTCCCGGCGGCGCACCACCGCCCCCGGCTCGGCCAGCAGCGCGGCCAGCAGCCGGAACTCGGTGGGCGTCAGCGCCGTCTCGACGCCCCGTACGGACAGGCCGTGCCGCACCGGGTCGAGGGTGAGGTCCCCGGTGGCGAGGCCGGTCGCGGCGCCGGACCGGCGGAGGGCGGCGCGCAGCCGTGCGGTGAGTTCGGCGAGGTGGAACGGCTTGGGCAGATAGTCGTCGCCGCCCGAGGAGAACCCGCTCAGCCGGTCCGCGAGCCCGCCGTGCGCGGTGAGGAAGACGACCGGCCGGAGGAATCCGCGCGCCCGCATCGCCTGGCACACATCGCGTCCGTCCGCGTCCGGCAGCCCGATGTCCAGCACCACCGCGTCGACGCCGTCGCCGACGAGCCGCAGCGCACCGGCCCCGTCCGGGGCTGCCACCGTCCCGAACCCCTCCTCCCGCAGCCCGCGCACCAGGACGTCACGCAGGGCGGGATCGTCCTCGACGACCAGGATCGTGGCGGGATGCAACAGCGGTCACCTCACGGACCCGGGCGCGGCCGGTCCCGCGCCGCGCGGCCACCGGAGCGGCGGCGCCGGACGCGGACGGAACGGTCCCGGGCGATCAGGGACGGGCGGAACGCCCACGGCAATGTCTACAGCACTGTAGACGATGCGCCGCGCCTCCGGCCCGTAGCGCCCTCCGCCGCCCTCCCGCAGTACACCGCCGACGCGCTCACCGGGCATCCGGGCGCCGAGGGTGACGGGGATACGAGGGAGCGGGGCACAGAAGGGCCTCCGGCAGTCGCCACCGTCCCGAACCGGGACGTACAGTACCCCGAGGGGTATGGGCGAAAAGCGGTCGGAAACGGCGGCCTGGTCATGGAACGGAAGCGTGGTCGTGGAACTGGAGCTTGAGGGCGCCTCGTTGAAGGCGGTACTGAACCGGCTGCGGCGGGCCCAGGGACAGATCTCCGGCGTGATCCGGATGATCGAGGAGGGCCGGGACTGCGAGGACGTCGTCACACAGCTGGCCGCCGCCTCCCGGGCCCTGGACCGGGCCGGATTCGCGATCATCGCCACCGGCCTCCAGCAGTGCGTGGCGGACATCGAGTCCGGCGCGAAGAGCGGCGAGGACACCGAGCAGATGCGGGCCCGCCTGGAGAAACTCTTCCTGTCACTGGCGTAGCCGGGGGCGCCGGCCCCGGCGAACGGCCTTCCCGGGCCGGCCGGGCCGGTGCCGCTCGCCCGGCACCGACACCATCCGTCCGGCGCCGGCCCCGATCCCGGCCCCGGCGATCACCGCCCGGCCGGTCGGCATCCCCAGGCCGACGTCAGGCACGGGCACCGGTCACCGGGCACCGGACACCGGGCATCACGCCCGCTCGCGCTCCAACCCCCACGTCTGCAGCGCGTAAGCCCGCCCCTTCTCCTCCCCCGTGATCAGCGGCACGTCGAGCAGCCGGAAACCGGCCCTGGTGGCCACGGCCACGCTCGCCGCGTTCTCCGCCTCCAGCTCCAGGATCACCTGCTCCACGCCCAGCACCTCGAAGGCGTATCCGGCCATCACCCGCACCGCGCGCGCCGCCAGCCCCTGGCCCCGGTGCGCGGGGCCGATCGCGTACCCCAGCTCCGTCCCCTCGGGAGCGCGCCGCAGCATCACCTCGCCGAGCGGCGCGCCGCCGTCGACGGTGACGGCCAGCATGATGACCTTCCCCTCGGCCCGCAGCTGCCGGGCCCGGACCAGCCGATCGTCGGCGGCCGCCGCGTCGAAGGGCGAGACGACCGGCGTCCAGTACGCGATATCGGGGTGATCGAACAGCTCCGGCATCGCACTCCGGTCCGCCTCCGTCCAGTCACGCAGAACGAGCCCCTCCCCCGAAAGCTCCATCCGCTCGGGAAAGGGCGACACACTGCTGCTCATGGCGGAAACCTCCTGGCCGGTTGAGAACGAGGCAGGGTAACCGGCGCGCCCTCACCCCACCGAAATCCCGGACAGAGCGCTACGCGGCCCTTACAGCACGTAGGCGGACGGTCCGAGCCGAGTCCGGGACCGAACAGGCCCCGGCACACAACCCGGAATTCGATATCGCCCGCTCGACTACGGCAGGGTCTTACCCCTGAAGACGTCGGCCTTGCTGTAACGCGGCAAGCTTTTCGGCAGATTCATCACGCGGTAGCCACGCCCCTCATTGTCCAGCCGCGTACTCCCCGGCTCTCCGCCGGAGACCCAGGAAAAGGTGACCACGAAGCGCACGTCCCGGGCGACATGCCTGATATTGAAGGTGAACTGCTCAGGATCGCCGGACGCCACCTTGAAAGGAAAGTCCCGCCCCTGAATGACCTTCCCTTGCCCCGTACGTTCCACGCTCGGCTTCACGGACACGGGGACGGCCGTCAGATCGACGTCGAAGGGCCGCTCGTCCATCCCTCCGCCGCACTCGTCGTCGACAACTGATCCATGCTCGGGGAGCGGCCGGGTGGAGAGCACGGAGACTTTGACGCCTGTGACGACGATCGCCTGGGGCGTACTCGTCTGGAGAGTGACAGGGAGCGAGGGCCATGCCTCGGCGGTCGGAATGTGGACGCCGCCGCGGTCAATCTTTTCGGCCTTTTTGTGCAGCTCCGCCAACGGGGCATCCAGATACCTCGGGTTACAGCCGAGAAGACCGGAGGAATAAGCCGTGAGCCCCGGAGGGCCCGACATCTGGCCTTGCAGCCATTCCCACCCTCCCTGGAAAACCAGGGCAACCACACCCGTCAGGACCGTCACCATTGCGCCGATCCACAGTTTCCTGTCGCGCAGTGAAGCCCCTTCGCGTTCCTCCGCGCCCGGCGCTCTCCCCGATCTCGCAAGACGGGCCCGACGCGCAGCCGTACCGCTCCGCCCATGCCTGATCCGCGGTGTTGCCATCATTCCCCCTCGCCCGCAAGGACGTTGGCCTCACGTGCCGGCATCCAGCACCGCGAACGGCCACCATCCGCACAAGTTTAATGTTCTCGCCGGAAGCCAACTTGGCAGGAAGAGCAGCCTCGGCACCCGAGGAACCGAGCACACGGAACACCTGCGCCTGCCCGCGCGCCCAGGCACCGAAGGGCGGGCGACGGAGCCGCCATCACCTCGTCACCGCACCGCTCCGGCGACGGGGCGGCACGAACATCGACCGGCTCCAGGCGCACCGCCCACACACGAGGACACGAAGATTCTCGCGCCCCCACCGCGCGCGAACGGCGCACCATGGAAGGGCACGGGCACGACGCGGTTCGACCTGGCAGGAGTCCGCCGGTGGGACGTGGAAGGTTGCGGATCTTCCTTGGGGCCGCCCCAGGGGTCGGGAAGACGTACGCCATGCTCGCGGAGGGGCAGCGGCTGCGGTCGCTGGGCGCGGACGTGGTGGTGGGCTTCGTCGAGCCGCACGGGAGGCGGCCGACGGCGGCCATGGCCGAGGGCCTGGAGGCGGTCCCCCGGCGCACCCTCACGCACCGCGGGGCGGCCTTCACCGAGATGGACCTCGACGGGGTGCTGGCCAGGTGCCCGCAGGTCGCACTCGTCGACGAGCTGGCCCACACCAACGCTCCCGGGACCCGCAACGAGAAGCGGTGGCAGGACGTGGCCGAGCTCCTGGATGCCGGCATCGACGTCGTCACCACGCTCAACGTCCAGCACCTGGAGTCCCTGAACGACGTGGTCCGGCAGATCACGGGGGTCCGGCAGCAGGAGACCCTCCCCGACGAGGTGGCGCGCCGGGCCGACCAGATCGAACTGGTCGACCTGCCACCCGAGGTGCTGCGCCGGCGGATGGTGCACGGCGACATCTACCCGCCGGACCGCATCGAGTCCGCCCTCACCCACTACTTCCGCGTCGGGAATCTCACCGCACTGCGGGAGATCGCTCTGCTGTGGCTGGCCGACCGGGTGGAGGAGGGGCTCCAGCGGTACCGCGCCGAGCACGGGATCGTCGCCCCGTGGGAGACCCGGGAGCGCATCCTGGTCGGCCTCAGCGGCGGCCCGGAGGGCGAGACGCTGATCCGGCGTGCCGCGCGGATCAGCGCCCGTACACCGGGCACCGAGCTGCTGGCCCTCCATGTGGTCCAGGAGGAGGGACTCGCCCGCGTCGACCCCGCGGCGTTGGACGCCCAGCGCATGCTGCTGGAATCGCTCGGCGGCAGCTACCACCAGACCACCGGCGAGGACCCGGTCGAGCCCCTGCTGCAGTTCGCCGAGGCGGAGAACGTCACCCAGATCGTGCTGGGCGCGAGTCGGCACGGCCGCCTGGCCACGCTGGTCAGAGCGGGGGTGGGAGAGCGGACCATCAAGCGCTCCGGCCCCATCGACGTGCACATCGTCACCCATGAGGAGGCCGCCGGGAACGCCGCACTGCGGCTTCCGCGTCCGGGCCAGGGCATGGGCCTGTGGCGCCACGCCACCGCCCTGGCCGGCGCGGCGGTCCTGCTGCCGACGCTGACGCTCCTGCTCACCACGGTACGTGGCCAACTGGGGCTCGCCGGCGACCTGGTGATCTATCTGCTGGTGATCGTGGTGGTGGCCCTGGTCGGCGGGGTCTACCCGGCGCTGCTCACCGCCGTCGCCGCGGCGCTGCTCGGCGACTACTACTTCACCGCGCCGCTGCACTCCCTCGACATCGAGCGCCCCGCCCAGATCGCCACGCTCGTCGTCTTCCTCGCCACCGCGGTACTGGTCGGCACCGCAGCGGGCGCGGGAGCGCGGCACACCCAGCAGGCCGTGCGGGCGACGTCGGAGGCGCGGGCGCTGAGCCGGCTGTCCGCCGGCATGATGCGCGGCCAGGACCTGGCGGCGCTGGTGGAAATCATCCGGGAGAACTTCGGCCTGAGCGCGGTCAGTCTGCTCGAACGCGACCCACGGGCCTCGCCGGTACCGCGCTGGTACGTGATCGCCGGCGCGGGCGAACATCCGCCGGAGAAGCCGTACGAGGCCGATGTGGAGAGCCCGGTCGACGACGCTCTCACGCTGGCCGCCCGGGGACCGTCGCTGAGCGCGGAGGACCGGAGAGTGCTCGCCGCGTGCGCCGCCGAGCTGGGGCTTGCCCACGCCCGGGGCCGGATCACCGGCTCCGGCGGCCCCGATGACCCGCTCGCCGAGGCCGAACGCACCCGGGCGTCGCTGCTGCTCGCCGCGGGCCGCGATCTGCGCGCGCCGCTGCGCACCGCCGAGAAGGCGCTGAGGCGGCTGCGCCGCGGCACGGGCAGGCGGACGCCGGACGAGAAGCGGCTGCTGGACACCGCACAGATGGCGGTGCACCGCGCGGGACAGCTCGTCGCCGATCTCGACGATCTGAGCCGGCTCCACGCCGGGGCGCTGGAGCTCTACCTCCGCCCGGTCGACCCGAACGAGGCGCTGGGGGCGGCGCTGGACGACCTCGGTCCCGGTGGGCACTCCATCGCGCTGCGAATGCCGGAGTACCTGCCCGACGTGATCGCCGACGCCGCGCTTCTCACCCGCGCCCTGACCGCCCTGGGAGCCGACGCACTGCGCCACAGCCCACCGGACCGGCCACCCGTCATCACGATGGAGGCCGTGAACGGCCGGGTGGCGATCCAGGTGGCGGACGGTACCGCCGACGACGCGGCCCCGGCCGGCGGGGCCGTCAGCTCCCGCGCCGGCAGCCTGGCGCTGCGGCTCTCCCGGGATCTGGCCGAGGCCATGGACGGGTGCCTGGAGACGACGGCCGAGCGGGGCCCCTTCACGGTGACGCTGACCCTCCCGGGCTGCGCGCCCGGCGCCGCACCGGCAACCGGTGGCGCCCGGTAAGGCCCTCGCACCGCTGTCACTCCATCGCCCGCGTCGCAAAAGGCACCTACCCCCCTTTGCCGATATAGCCTCAAAACACCCAAAGGCTCACCCAACAACCGGGCGTGACGGACGTTCCCGCCCTCGATGACTCTGCGGGGTGCCGCACACATGCCGGACCTTGTCTACGTCGGACTCGTCGTCATGGTGTTCGCCCTCATCGGGCTGGCCGCCAAGGGGGTCGGACGCCTGTGACCGCGGAGGACATCGTCGGCCTGATCGTCGCCGCCGGTCTCGTGGGCTATCTCGTCCTCGCTCTGCTCTTCCCCGAGAAGTTCTAGGAAGCGGCCGGATGAACGACACCCTCGCCGGCTGGCTCCAGATCACCGTCCTGGTGGCGGCACTGGGACTCTCGTTCCGTCCCCTGGGCGACTACATGGCGCGTGTCCTGACCAGCGATCACCATGGGCGGATCGAGCGTCTGGTCTACCGTGCGGGCGGCGTGAACGAGGACACCGACCAGCGGTGGCCGGTCTACCTCCGCAGCCTTCTGGCCTTCGCCGCGGTCTCGGTGCTCTTCCTCTACGCGTTCCTGCGGCTGCAGAACCGCCTGCCGCTCTCCCTGGCGGCCAAGCCGATCCCCGCGGACCTGGCGTTCAACACCGCGGCGTCCTTCGTCACGAACACCGATTGGCAGGCGTATTCAGGCGAGACGGCGATGGGGCACCTGGTGCAGATGGCGGGTCTGGCAGTGCAGAACTTCGTCTCCGCAGCCATGGGTATCGCCGTGGTGGCCGCTCTGATCCGCGGCTTCACCCGGGAAAAGGCCGTATGTGTCGGGAACTTCTGGGTGGACCTGACCCGGATCGTCCTGCGTGTACTGCTGCCCCTCGCCTTCGTCTTCGCGCTCGTCCTGGCGGCCCGCGGCGTCATCCAGAACCTCCACGGCGCCCAGGACATCACCACCCTCACCGGCGGCCACCAGACGCTGACCGGCGGACCGGCGGCCTCCCAGGAGGCCATCAAGGAACTGGGCACCAACGGCGGCGGCTTCTACAACGCGAACTCCGCGCACCCCTTCGAGAACCCCGACGCCCTCACCAACCTGATCGAGGTCTATCTGCTGCTGGTGATCTCCTTCTCGCTGCCGCGGACGTTCGGCGCGATGGTCGGGGACCACCGTCAGGGGTACGCGATCGTCGCCGTGATGGCGCTGATCTGGGCGGCCTCGGTCGCGCTCCTCACCGCCAACGAGCTGCACCGTGTGGGCAGCCCGGCCGGACACGCGGCCGGCGCGATGATGGAAGGCAAGGAAACCCGGTTCGGGATCTGGTCCTCGGCGCTGTTCGCGGCGTCCACCACCCTCACCTCGTGCGGAGCGGTCAACTCCGCCCATGACTCGTACACTCCGGGCGGCGGCGGAATGGCCCTCTTCAACATGATGCTCGGAGAGGTCGCCCCGGGCGGCACCGGCTCCGGCCTCTACGGGATGCTGATCCTGGCGATCGTCGCGGTCTTCGTCGCCGGGCTGATGGTCGGCCGCACCCCGGAGTACCTGGGCAAGAAACTGCGCGGCCGGGAGATGAAGTTCGCCTCGCTCTACCTCCTGACCACCCCTGCCCTCGTCCTGATCGGCGCCGGACTGGCCATGGCGCTGTCCGGCGAGCGGGCAGCCGTGCTCAACCCCGGCGCGCACGGTTTCTCCGAGGTCCTGTACGCGCTGACGTCGACCGCCAACAACAACGGCTCCGCGTTCGCCGGTCTGAGCGCCGACACCGTTTGGTACAACACCGCCCTCGGTTCGGTCATGCTCCTGGGCCGGTTCCTTCCGATGGTGTTCGTCCTGGCGCTGGCCGGCTCACTCGCCGGACAGCAGCCGGTCCCGGTCACCGCCGGCACCCTGCCCACCCACCGGCCGCAGTTCGCCGGCCTGCTGACCGGCGTGATCCTGATCGTCGTCGGTCTGACGTACTTCCCCGCGCTGGCGCTGGGGCCGCTCGCGGAGGGTCTGCACTGATGTCCCCGACCGCCGTCCCGCCCACCGCCCCGCCCGGCGCCGACCACCGGCTCCCGGGCGGGTTGCTGGATCCGAAACAGCTGGTCAGCTCCCTTCCCGACGCTCTGCGCAAGCTGAGCCCGCGCACCACGGCCCACAACCCGGTCATGTTCGTCGTGGAGGTCGGTGCGGCCTTGACCACGCTGTCGGCCCTCAGGACACCGAGCGTCTTCGCCTGGGTGATCACCGCGTGGCTGTGGCTGACGGTCGTCTTCGCCAACCTGGCGGAAGCGGTGGCGGAAGGCCGTGGCAAGGCCCAGGCGGACACCCTCCGCCGCACCAGGACCACGGTGACGGCCCGCCGCCTCGTCGGCTGGCGACCGGGCGCGACCGACGCGGTGGAGGAGGAGGTGCCGGGGGTCGACCTGCGCCTCGGCGACCTCGTGGTCGTCGAGGCCGGGCAGATCGTGCCGGGCGACGGTGACGTCACCGAAGGCCTCGCGAGCGTCGACGAATCGGCCATCACGGGCGAGTCCGCGCCGGTGATCCGGGAGTCCGGCGGTGACCGGTCGGCGGTCACGGGCGGCACGAAGGTGCTCTCGGACCGGATCGTCGTGAAGATCACCTCGAAACCGGGAGAGACCTTCATCGACCGGATGATCGCCCTGGTCGAAGGGGCCGCCCGGCAGAAGACACCGAACGAGATCGCACTCAACATCCTGCTCGCCTCGCTCACCATCATCTTCCTGACGGCGGTGGTGACCCTTCAGCCCTTCGCCGTCTTCGCGGGCGCCGAGCAGCCCCTCGTCGTCCTCGTCGCCCTCGTCGTGGCCCTCATCCCCACCACGATCGGCGCCCTGCTCTCCGCGATCGGCATCGCCGGCATGGACCGGCTCGTCCAGCGCAACGTCCTGGCGATGTCCGGACGGGCCGTCGAAGCAGCCGGCGACGTCAACACCCTGCTGCTCGACAAGACCGGCACCATCACCCTGGGCAACCGCCAGGCCACCGAATTCCTGCCGGTGCGTGGGGTCGGCATCGAGGAACTCGCCGACGCCGCCCAGCTGTCCTCCCTCGCCGACGAAACCCCCGAGGGCCGTTCGATCGTCGTTCTCGCCAAGGAGCGGTACGCCCTGCGCGGCCGCGGCGAGGGCGAACTGGCAGGAGCCACGTTCGTCCCCTTCACCGCCCAGAGCCGGATGAGCGGCGTCGATCTGCGCGGCCCCCAAGAACCTCGCTCACTGCGCAAGGGCGCGGCGACCGCGGTGATGCGCTGGGTCCGCGAGAACGGCGGGCACCCCACGGACGACATCGGCCGTGTGGTCGACGGCATCTCCGCCGGCGGCGGAACCCCGCTGGTCGTCGGGCAGATCACTCGGTACGGGGGTACGCCCGACGCCCGCGTGCTGGGCGTCATCCACCTCAAGGACGTCGTCAAGGACGGCATGCGGGAGCGCTTCGACGAGCTGCGCCGGATGGGCATCAAGACCATCATGATCACCGGCGACAACCCGCTCACCGCCCGCGCCATCGCCCAGGAGGCAGGGGTGGACGACTTCCTCGCCGAGGCCGCGCCCGAGGACAAGATGGCGTTGATCCGCCGCGAACAAGAGGGCGGCAAACTCGTCGCGATGACCGGCGACGGCACCAACGACGCCCCCGCCCTCGCCCAGGCGGACGTCGGCGTCGCCATGAACACCGGCACCTCCGCCGCCAAGGAGGCCGGAAACATGGTCGACCTCGACTCCAACCCCACCAAGCTCATCGAAATCGTCGAGATCGGCAAGCAGTTGCTGATCACCCGCGGCGCCCTGACCACCTTCTCCATCGCCAACGACGTCGCCAAGTACTTCGCGATCATCCCCGCGATGTTCGCGGTCGTGTACCCGGGCCTGAACAAGCTCAACATCATGCGTCTGCACAGCCCGACCTCGGCGATCACCTCCGCGATCGTCTTCAACGCACTGATCATCGTCGTACTGATCCCGCTCGCCCTGCGCGGAGTGCGCTACCGCCCGTCCTCCGCCGCCGGACTCCTCAGCCGCAACATCTGGCTCTACGGACTCGGCGGCCTCGTCCTGCCCTTCCTCGGCATCAAACTCCTCGACCTGGTCATCCAGTTCGTGCCCGGCCTGCGCTGACCGGCGGACGAGGAGGACCCACCGGCGCCCCACGACAGGAGAAGGCAACCATGGCGCACTTCCTCCCCTCTGCCGCGCTACGCCACCTGGCAGCTCTGCGCATGCTGCTCGTCCTCACCGTCCTCACGGGCATCGCCTATCCGCTCCTGGTCACCGGCATCGCCCAGGTCGCCTTCCCCGACCGGGCCAACGGCTCGACGCTGACGGCCCACGGCCGAACGGTCGCCTCCCGCCTGATCGGCCAGAACTTCACCCTGCCGAAGCGGAACCCCCACGACCCGGACGAAGCCCCGCGCCCCGACCCGTCCTGGTTCCAGCCCCGCCCCTCCGCCGGGGGCTACGACCCCACCAGATCCGGCGCCTCCAACCTCGGCCCCGCCAACCCCGCCCTCACCGCGACCGTACGGGCCCGCCGCGCCGCCGTCGCCGCGTTCGACGGCGTCCCCGCGGCCTCCGTCCCCGCTGACGCCGTCACCGCCAGCGGCTCGGGCCTCGACCCGGCAATCTCCCCGGCCTCCGCATACGAGCAGGTGAACCGCGTCGCCAAGGCCCGCCACCTGACCCCCGACCAGGTCGGACAGCTGGTCTCCCGCCACGTCCACGGGCGCGTCCTGGGCTTTCTGGGGCAGCCCTACGTCAGCGTCGTGGAGCTGAACCACGCCCTGGCCGCGCCGCGGCGACCAGCCACCGCTGGGCTCAGACCCGTACGGGACTGACGGCCTCGAAGGCCGCGCCGACCTGATCGGCCGGCGTCACCGCGACCAGCCGGGCGGCCGGCGACGGTGCGGCGCCTTGCGCCCCCTGGAGCATGAACCGGCCGTAGAAGCGCGCGTTGCGGGACACCCGCAGTTCCACGCTCCTCGTACCGCGCCTGCCGCTACAACTGCCGAGCATGGTCAGTGGATACACCGCAGGCGCGTGCGTAGGCGATCACAACAGCCCGACGGGGCACGGACTTCCCGGACGCCGCGCGCTGAAGCGTCGTGGGGTGATAGCCGGCCCGGTCGGCCAGGCGGGTGTAGGTCAGTCCGGTGAGCGCCCGCGCTTTGGGCAACCATTCGGCCAGTTCCGCCAAAGACCGATTGTCCGTGATCACTGCGTGCTCGCGACGTCCCACAATCGCCGCCCTCAGGCCTGTGCCCCGGGAGCGAGCAGCGCACGAAGTGCGGGAAGCATGGCCGGCCTGCGGCCATGGACCAGCAAGGCGAGGACCAAGACGGCGACCAGCCCAGCCCCTGCCAGGAGCTGGAGAATCTCAGCAATCGGCAGACCCCTCACGGCCAGCACGCCAGCCAAGGCGGTGATCACAATGACGACTACGGCTTCGCTGCCCGTCAGACGCCGCGGAGCGGGCTGAGATTCCACACATGCGACGGAATGGTGCTGAGACAAGGGGGGACTCCCTGATGTTGAGGTCCGGCGGCCGTTCGGCCGCCGGACGGGTGCTACTGGCTCCATTGCTTACGGCCGCGGGCAGTTGGCGCTGCCCAGGCGCGGCGTAGACAGCATGGTGGCAGCCAAACAGGTGAAACCCGTCCTCTCGACAACAATTGATGCACTGTTGTCCCAGTGCGGATTCGGTCGTACGAGTCTTCTGGACACGTCACAGCGAGGCCGTCGCGCCGCCATCACGTCGCTGACCAGTCGTCACGACACCTCTGAGCGAACCTGCCGCAGCTACCGTTGCATGTGGTAATCAGAAATGATGCAGGATCGCCCCAATTCGGCTTGCGGTCATGCAGACCAGACTGCGACGATCCCGGCGAGCTTGGCGTTGTGGCAGCTCTCCCTGATCGCTACTGGCTCCAACCAAAGCTGAACAGGGTTTTCGCATCCTCACGTTGGCGCGTAAGGATGCCAGGAACCGGCGCCGGTCCACACCGGCGCCGGTTCCTTCGCGTGGCCAGGTACGACTAGCACGTGGACGGCTTACCCCTGGTGGCTGGCACATATCAGCGCCTTCGGCGTTCGGAGCCGATACAGGGGCGCATCCCGTAGCGAACCCTGGTCGCGCTATCACGTTCACTCCACAGTTGTGTTCCCGACTGCATGAGGAGTAATTGTCAAGAGTTGTGGGCGGCGGCTCGGCGGGTGATGCGGGCAGTGGGGCGCTCGATTCAGCTCGGCTGCAGGAATTCCCAGATCCGGGCGAGGGTGTCGCGGGTGCTTGTGTGCACGTGACCGGCCATCCCGAGTGACCTCGCGGTCGCGACGTGTCCTGGAGTGTCGTCGATGAAGAGGGTCTCGGCGGGACGGGAACCGACACGTTGCAGGGCGGAAGCATAGATGCGGGGGTCGGGCTTGGAGTATCCGACCTCGTAGGACAAGACGATGGCGTCGACCACGTCGAGGAGGCCGGCGTTCGCCATCCTGGTGCGCATCAGCGGCCAGGTGTTGCCTGACGATGGCGGTCTTCGCGTGGCCGCGGAGGCTGCGCAGGCCCTCCACAAGGGCGTCGTCCCAGGTCTCCCTGGACGCCAGGTCGCGCTGGATCTCGTTGATCAGGTCGAGGCTGATTCCGAGCCGGTCCTGAACGATGCTCCACCAGGCTTCCTCGCGGGTGTGGCCGATGGGTACCTGGCCGTCGTTCCCGCCGAACAGCGCAGCCAGGAAAACGCGTTGGGTGATCGCGAGCCGGGCGCTCCACTCGGCGGCGGCCGCGGTCAGGCAGTCGGGGACCAGGACGCCACCGATGTCGGTCAGGATCGCGGTCCGGTTCATGCGGCGACCACCTCAGGGTTCTCGACGAGCCGACCGCGTTCGAAGCGAGCTCCGGCGCGGACGAGCGGGACGCGGTGGGCTCCGTTGACGGCCCGCCAGCGGGTCTGGGCCGACTCGACGAGCTTGAAAACCATCGCGAGGGCCGCGGCGCGGGAGCCAGCGCCCCGGGTGACCTTCGTGCCCAGGCGGACGGTTGCGAAGGTCGACTCAATGGGGTTGGTGGTCCGCAGGTGGATCCAATGCTCGGCCGGATAGTCGCAAAAGGCCAGCAGGACATCCTGGTCGTCGGTGGTCTTCTCGACGGCCCTGGGGAACTTCGCGCCGTAGAGCTTGGCGAAGGCCTGGATGGCCTGCTCGGCGTGGTCGCGGTCCTCGGCGTTGCAAATGTCCTGGATCGCCTTCTTCGCCGTCGGCTGAGCCGACTTCGGTAGGGCGTCCAGGACATTGGCCGTTTTGTGGACCCAGCGCCTCTGCTCATGGGTGTCGGGGAGGACATCCCGCGGACCCGTTGACTCACGCATGAAGGGGGCGATCTGCCGGGGTGGGATCTGAAGTCGAGGCGGCATACGGAGACCTGGCGCCCCCAACGGCCGCACCCCTCACCTCCCCTCGGGATGCGACTCGAACATTTTTCCGAATTAGAACAATTTTCCCCATCTGGGCGAGGTCAAGATCTCAGGCAATCAGCCCCGCCGAATCAGAGCTTCAACTACCTTATGAAATAAGGACTTTACGTAGACCTTGCAGCTCAACGAGCGGAACTAAAGCGTGGCCACAATCCAACAGGGAGGGCCTTGGAAGCCACATTTCCACTATTAGCCGCTTTCGGCATGGGCTCATTGATCGCATTTGTCGGGGTTGCTGGTGGCGCGTTCCTTGTCATTGCAGCTCGGCGAAGCACCCGTCCCGAACGGTGCGCAGGAGAGGAAAACACCCTCCCGGGTGACGCGGCCCCGGACTGCCAGGCAGGCCATCGGCAGCTCCCTGAGACCCATCCACCTCGGGCGGTCCACGAGCACGCGAAAAAAGAAAGGAAAGGGACAATGGAGGCGGCTCCGCAGGGCACAGCGACCAGGGTCAAGGCCCTGATCGAACACAAGAAAAATATCGCCGAAATCCGAGTTGCGTTACGCATCAGGACCATTCAGACAGTTACCCGCTGGTCATCCGGGGCCCTAGCCGTCGCCCTCCTCTTCGCTTTCGTCATCGCGAACGTAGCTGTCGGATGGGACTCTATCGCCCTCGCAAACAAGATCGCCATCCCTGTATTTGTACTCAGCGCCGCCACCTGCGGCGCTGTCTGGGGAGTTGAATGGAAGGCGCGGGACGATAAAAGAAAACACTACGAGAGGACGCCGCGAGAACTCAAGATCGAGCTAGAAGCAGCGGAAGAGCTGCGTCTTCTGGACGCCGCCCGGCTTGGCCTCCCAGTTCCCGATCGCCAATATTCCTACAAGGATTCCATTCCGACGGAACTCGAAAGCCTGCGTAAAGACGGAAAGAAGTACAGGAGGAGGCACAACTTCGCCCAATCGGTTATCATCCTCGGATCGCTGGGCGGAACCTCCATCTCCGCGCTTGCAGATACGCCAGCACCTCTTAAATATTGGGCCATGGGAATTACGCTTACGGTAGGTGCGGCAGCAGGCTTCACCGGGTACTACAAGTGGCGCGAGCGAGCATTCTATCTACAGCAGACAGCAGACGAAATTGAACACCACGCGACGGCTTTCGAACTGGGAATCTACCCCTACGACGATCCTGAAGAATCCGTCAGGCTGGCCAAGCTTGCCAAGGAAATCGAGCTTCTGAGGGTTGAGCAACGCAAGCGCGAACAGCAGCTTGATCAGCCGCATGAAGGGAATGCAGAGGTCGTCTAGGCCGCACTCCTACTGCCAACGGGTGCAGGCCGTTCCCCGGCGCGCTGATGATGCGCCGAGGAACGGCCTGTCCGCACTTCGCAGAGGACCACTGCCATGTTGCAGCGTCTTCGTCAGTCGGTATGCCGGGCCTCGTGGGTCATTTCCAGCCGCGGTTGGAGGTCACGCTCCCCCAGCCGGTGCGTTAACCGCGTGCAGCCGCGCCAGCCGTGCCGCCTCGTCCTCCCGGAACGTGGCGACTTCTTGGCATCGCTGACTCATGACGAATTCGCCGAGGGGGAGGCAGAGGTCCATTCGCTGAATGCAGACTCCGACCATGAACGGGCCGTTGGTGGCGCGGTACATGCGGACCCCGTAATACCCCTCTTGGCAGTCGTCGGGGTTGTTGAACCGACAGCCGTTGCAGGTCTCCGGAAGGCGTACGGGACGGATGCTCTTGGCGTAGAGGGTTCGCCCGTCCGGCAGACGGTATCGGACCCGCTGGTCGGAGGCTCCGGCGGTGATGATCCGGCGGACGGGGATGGCGCCAAGGTGGTCGACGACCTCCTGCATGGCGGCCAATGAGGCGCCGTCGTCCTCCAGGGAGACGAGCATGCGGACCACGACGGAGCGGCCGTGTTGTTCGATGATGCGCAGGACGCGTTCGACGTGGTGGTGGTCGGGGATGACGATGTTCGCGGAGACCTTGATGCCGTGCTCGCGGGCGGCCTCGATCGTATGCGTAAGCGCGTCCAGCTTCCGGGCTGCGAGTTTGGGGGAGGCGAGGCGTGGGGCTTGGACGGCGGCGAGTTCTTCGGGGGTGGTGCCGAAGACGCTGAGGTTGATGCGGTCGAGGCCGGCGGCTGCGGCGTCGGGGAGGACGGCGGCGCCGTTCTCGCCGTTGGAGGTGAGGCCGACGGTCAGTCCGAGGCGGCGGGCGATGCGGATCAGGCCCGGCAGATCGGGGTGGATGGTCGGTTCGCCGCCGGTGAAGTGCACTTCGTTGGTGGGGAGGCTGCCGCGGACGGCGGCGAGTGCGAGGGCGAAGTCGGTGTCGGCGGGGATGCGGGCGGGCAGGAAGTCGGCGCCGTTGGTCTTGAGGTAGATCGACACGCGGCCGGAGCGGCCCGGTGTGCCGGTGAACTGGTCTGCGGCGCGGCCGGTGTTGTCAGCGGTGACCGGGGTCCCCTCGTTGTGGCAGAACGAGCAGGCCAGCCCGCAGGCGTCGATGATCTTCACACGTAGCGTGCGGTCCGGCCTGACCTCGACCGGCAGGTTCGTGAGGTCGTGCATGGTGTTCCCCCTTTTCCGTACCGGCCGGGGCACCCGCCCCGGCCGGTGGTGGCAGATGCCGCCGCCTATGCGAAGCGCAGGTCGGCGATGGAGTCGAGGTCGATGCCGTAGCGGGCGTAGACCTTGGTGGTGTTGATCGACGTCAGGTGCTCGCGGTCGATCCCGAGGGCGGCGGCGGTGTTCCAGACTTGGGCTTCGTCGTCGGCCTCGATCTCCAGGTATGGCGGGATGCGGGGCCACTCGTCGATCTCCAGCCGCACGCCGCCGAGCGTGTAGGAGGTGCGGCGGTTCTCCTGGTAGCTGCGCGGGGTGAGGCCGACCAGGCCGAGGAGTGCGCCGGCTTCCTCGAAGGAGTCGACGGTGATCTCGGTTTCGTGGGTGCCGTCGATGGCGTCCGTGGCGATCTGCTTGACGCACAGGGTGACGCCGTCTCCGGTGTCGCGGAGCCGTACCCAGCGGCCGGGGACGGCCGGGACGGTGTCGTAGACGTAGCGGCGCATGAGCCGGGGTTCGGACTGCTGGATGCCGCCCGCCTCGACGATGAGCCGAGCGGTCTTCGCGGGGTCGATGTCGAGAGCCTTCGCCTCGTATTCGATGCCTGCCATGGGAGATCCGATCTGTGTAGGTGTCGCTGGGGTGCGAGTGGTGGCCTCGGGGCGGGGGGCAGCCGTGTTCATCGGGTATCTGGCTACGGGCCGACCGGCGGCGAGTTCCGTGACAGAGCGACTGCCACGCCGACCACGAAACCGCACGAGGCCGAGAACAGAATGATGAGCAGCGGGCCGGTGTAGCGCGCGAGCCAGCGCACCGGGCGCGTTCTCACCGTCCCCACCGCCCGTTGGCGACGGACACCTTGGCACTCAGCTCTTCGGCACGGGTGGGCCGGCGAAGCTCATCGGGCGGCACGTCCCACTCGGTTCCTCCCCGCGGTGGCCGGAGCTGCACGTACGCGCCCACGTGTCCCATGACCACTCCGGCCCGCCCGCTCCGTCTGTCGATCGTCAAAGAGCCCACGGCCGGGCAAGGAGCACTACTCAACACCGCCACCGCCTCCTGGCCTCATCGGCGGCACGGCCCCGGATCGGGGCGCCGCTTCTGATGCTCGTCAGCTGTTCGTTCGCCATGGAGAGAGCATCGCGAGCGGGGCAACCTGCTCCAAAGGCCCTGCTGATTACCCAACTTGGGTACCATCACGCCTGGTGATTCGTAGCGACAGTGAGTAGTTCTCAGCAGTTGGAGCTTCGCGATGCCCGAGACCTCCCGTCCGCAGGAACTGCCTGCCCGGCTGCTCACCGACGCGGAGATGATCGAGGCTTGCCGCGTCCGCGACTTCGCCAGGGTCTTCCGGCTGGTCAAGGCGCGGGCGGGCATCTATCCGTCGATGATCGCCCGCCGGTGTGACCTGACTCCGAGCCGCGTCGGCGAAGTGATGGCCGGGCGCCGCCAGTTGGTGCACATGGACGTCATCGAGCGCGTCGCGGACGGCCTGCGCATCCCCGGCCACATGCTCGGCCTCGCCCGGCGCTCCTGGGAGACGCCCACCGCTCTCACGGTGTCCGAGCGGCAGCCACCCCAGGAAGCGGCAGTACAGGAACCTGCTCCCGCCACGCTGCCCGGTTCCGAGGTGGACAGCTTCCTCGCACTCGCCTCGCGGGCGGACCCCGGCCCGTCCACACTCCGGGCCCTGCAGGCATCGATCGAGGACTACTGGCGGCGGGATGACCAGCACGGCGGCGAGGTCCTTCGGCCAGCGGTGGTCGGCCAGCTCCGGTATGTCGTCGGCCTTCTGCACGACGGCTACCCCGAACCCATCCGCCAAGAGCTGTACGGAGTCGCGGCAGAGCTGGCGCGCCTCACCGGCTGGACGTATTTCGACGCCCGCCAGTACAGCCAGGCCCGCGCGTACTTCGCCGAGGCGCTGCAGTTGGCCAAGCAGGTCGACGACCGGCAGTTCATCGCCAACGTCCTGGCGTGTATGAGCCTCCAGGCCACGTATCAGGACAAGCCCGGAGACGCCCTGGCCTACGTCAACGCCGCCCAGGACGCGGCCCGGGGAGCGCCCGGGGCAACGCCCCGCGTGATGTCGATGCTGTCCATGCGGGAAGCCTTCGCCCACGCCACACTGGGCAGCCGCACGGCCACTCACGCGGCGCTGTCCGAGGCGCACCGCCAGTTCGACTGCACTCGCCCCGGCGACTCCGACCCGACGTGGGTGCGGTACTTCGACGAGCCGAAGCTGATCGTGGACACCGGCATCGCGCACGGACGCCTGGGCGAGGCGGCAACCGCCGAACCGCTGATCGCCGACGCCCTGCGCAGGGAGAGCGACTCCAACCAGCGCGGACGCGCGTTCCACACGCTCTGGCTCGCCCGCACCCAGCTCCAGCGCGGCAAGTTGGAACAGGCATGCCGGACGGCCACGGACGCCCTGGAGCACGCCTCAGCGATCGCCTCCCAACGGGTGACCGGCCATCTCAGAGAGTTCTACGACCAGCTCGGCCCACACCGGAACGAACCCACCGCCATCGCCTTCGAGGCACGACTACGGGAACTGCTGCCGGCGTGAGCCGCTCGGACGTCAGCGAATCGCCTCATCCATCAGCACGTACAGCAGACCCACGAGGGAGCCGCTGCTCACGATCTCCCGGCGGTCGATCATGCCCCGCACGTCGGCGAGCGGGATCCACTCGATGCGGTCGGACTCGTTCTTCTCCGTCGGCGGCCCGATGCGGGTCGCGCCGTCGGCCCGGAAGACATGGTGCTGCGAGTCGGTAATCCCGTTCGCGGGCTCGGCGTAGATCAGCTGCTTGAGCGGTCCCGGGCGCCAACCCGTCTCCTCCAGGACTTCGCGGCCCGCCGCTTCCTCCGGAGTCTCGCCCTCCTCGATGAGCCCCATGGGCAGCTCCCACGCCCAGGAGTCGGTGATGAACCGGTGCCGCCACATCATCAGGACCTCGCGGCGCTCGTTGACCACCGCCGCCACAGCGAGATGCCGCAGCCGGACGACGTGGTGTTCCCACCGGTGCCCGTCAGGCTGTTGGACATCCACCAGGCACAGGTTCACCCACCGGTTCGTGTAGATCTGCCGTTCGCCATGGGTCTTCCACTGCATCTACGCCGCCCCTTTCGCGTGCTGAGTTCAGCATCGCAGAGCGGGTGGGGGAGGTGACCACGTCCGACGGTGTTCTCGGCCGCCTCGGCCCAGGTGCCGTGTGAGCGCGCCAGTCGGGTGTTCAACGCCGTCGCCGCTGTACGGCTGGTGCGGCGGCTGAGACCGGCCGGATATCGCGTCCGGTATCCCAGTCGGTGTTGCCGAAGGTCGCCCAGGAAGCAGCCGAGGCAACGGCCGCCATCGTCCCCAGGGGCGCCGCCCGCCGACCGGCACAGGGTCGAGCCACCCCCCCGCAGCCGGCGCCGATAGAGCCCCCACAAGAGCGCGTCCAGCCCCTTGCAGCGACACCAGTCGGACGCGATGGCCACACATGAGGGCGCGAAGATCATCGCGTTCCCGTCCCGCCGGGCCCAGAACAAGGAAAAGCCCAGGTCAGAAGAGTTCCAACCTGAGCTTCCAAAGAGCCCCCTGTCGGATTCGAACCGACGACCTTCGCTTTACAAGCATGATCATAGGCTTACTCACCTTTCCTTATCCTGCGTCCCGCTTCACTGTTTTCGCAGTTCAGTGGCCCGATAGGGAGAGATGACGGCGGGGTCTTTCGTGATTCTTCCCGGGCTTTCTCTGCCCTTCCGTTCCCATCTCGTTCCCAACTGAGGGCCTGAAAACAGGTCGTTGAGATCCAGCTGAGAGGTCTGCGGAGGTCAACCGGCCGGTCGCGATTCGGTGAGCACCGCAGATGCTTTGGGGGGGAGCGGCCCCTCTCTCCCCCAGCCCGGGAGTTGAGCCGTTGACCGTTTGTGCAGGTCAGCCGTGTGGCTACACGCTAGCTCGTCGTTGCCGCGTTCGGAACCGGTCGGCCCGCGCTGATGGTGTTCGCTCCGCCGCTTGCCGTCCGGCTGTGGTGAAGTGGCGGACGGCGGCTTCGCGGGCATCGGGCGGTGTGGTCACAGGGGGGCAGGTCGGGGTGGCCCCGGCAACTGCGCCGGGGCCACCGTGGGAATCAGAGGTTGTCGAGGTCAGCCCGCTCGGCTTGGAACTGCTTCTCTTCGTCGCGGAGGATCTCCAAGAACATGGCCGGGTCGAAGCCGTCGCGGAGTCCGTTGAGAAGTGGCTCGGCGAGCCTGTTGCCGGGCTCAATGTCGAGCGCATCTGAGAGGGCGTGGCAGGCCGTGGTGATGTCGCCCTGCCGCCAGGCCACCCAGGCGAGGAGGGTGAGGAGGTGTGGGGCTTTGTCGGTGTGCGGCGGTACGCAGCGTCGGGCGAGGTAGCCCCACAGTTGCCGCTCGGCGGGGAGGTCGCTCTCGTCGCCGGTGGACATCGCGACGTCTCGGGTCAGCCGGTCTTGGATGCCGAGGATGATGCGCGCGGCGATCTCGTCCATGAGGTGGGCACGGCCGGCACGGAAGTCGGCCAGGGCTGCGTTGATGATGTCGATCGTGCCGCAGCGGGCGAGGAACTGTCCGTGTTCGGTGAAGGCTCGGGTGATGCGGTCTGTGGCAACGGCCGCGTCAAGGGCCTCACGGTGACGGTGTGCTGTGGTGTCGGCAATAGGGCGGTATTCGCTGGTGACCTGGGTGGTGTGCTGGGTCTGTGTCTTACGCCGGGCGTGACTGTCTTGGATGGCGGAGAGGAGGTCGTGGGGGTTCTCGCCGTCGGTGATGCAGAGGTGTATGCCGAGGGCCAGGTCGTATTCGGGATCGGCGGTGAGGGCATCGCGTAGGGCTAGCCGGGCCGCAATGAGGTCGCCTTGCTGCCATGCGGCGAAGGCGTACAGCGTCAGGGCGGGCACGGCTTCCCGGGCGGGCTGGGCGGTGCTGTGTCGGGCGAGGTAGGCCCATAGTTGGCGGGCGTGGGGAAGGTCGTCGTCTGCGGTGTGAGCTGCGCCGGCATCTACGGCTGCGTCGTCTTGCAGGCCGACGATGAGTTGTGCGGTCAGGGTGCGGTTGAGGGTGGTTGTTCCGGCCCGGAACTGGTTTATGGCTGTGTCGATCTGGGCGTAGGTCGTGGTCAGTGTCGCGTCGAGTTCGGCGCCGGTGGCGGAGGCGGTGTTGAAGCGGGACGCGGCGTTGCGCAGGTCCTGGAGGAAGTCAGGGTCTGTGGTGGTCGCGCGGAACTCGTTGATGATGTCGCGGGTGCGGGGGCCGGGTGTGCGGCCGAGGCGGGCCATCTGCGCGGCCACGCTGGTGGGGTCGTCGGGTGAGGGAAGCGGTTCTCCTTCGCAGCATCCGTCTGTGTGGCATTCGTAGGCCCACCACCGGTTCGCGACGAGACCGATGGTCTGGTGGACGGTGGCACGCTGCTGGGTGAGTTCGGTGGTGAGCCAGTCGGTGACGGGGGCGAGGAGGGCTGCGGTGTCCCAGGGGGTCTCGTTGGAGCGTGGTTCACGGCAGAGGTAGATGATGACGCCTTGGCCGAGGTCGTGTCCTCGGTCATGGGCGTACGCGGCGAAGTGGCGGGCGGCTTTCTGTGAGGTGGCGTGCCACTGGGTGGGGTCTTCGGGCAGGGGGTAGGTCATGGTCGGCCCGTCGTGGAAGTTGGGGCCGGGTGCGTGGAGGGTGATGCTGTCGTCTGGGTAGTGGCCGAGGAGATACGGCAGGATCTGGGCGAGGTTGGGCAGGGTGTTGACCTGCACGGTGTTGTCGGGGCTCATTTCTGGGTTCCTTCGTGCGCGGTGGTGTCGGTCTGCCCGATGCGGGTGGGTGGGGGCGGGGCGGGGATGCCGCGTGGCTTGTTGGTCAGGGCGGGTAGTAGCCGGTCGCGGATGAGGGCGCCGAGGTCTTCGGCGAGGGCATTGCTGGTGCGCGTGTTGAGGACGGTGTGCCAGGTGCGGCCGGGTTGGATTCGGGCGTCGCGGGCGGCGTTGGCTTTGGCCCGCTCGTCGGGGGTTGCTAGGTCGGGGATCGGTGGCAGGTAGGGGCCTGCGGTGATCCAGGTCTGGATGGTGAGGCCGCGGGATTGGACGCGCAGGCCGAGGCTGTGGCCGTCGGGGTGGCGGAAGGTGGCTTTGCGCTCGGGGGTGTCGGTTTCCTCTTTGAGCCAGGGCGGGTCGAGGGTCGGGGTGATCTGGTCGAGGGGCGGTAGGTCGATGTCATCGCGTGGTGCGGCGAAGGCTGGCCGTCGGCGGCGGGGGGCTGGGGTTGTGCGGGGTCGGTCGAAGGCGTCGGTCATGTTGCGTTCCCTGCGCCGGCCATGAGGTTGTCGAAGGCTGCGAGGGCGCGGCGGTGGGCGGCGATCGTGGTGGCGGTTTCTACGTGCCGGTCGCGTTCTTCGAAGGCTTCGAGGGCTTCGGTACGTGTTTTGGCGTAGTCGTCGTCCCGTGTGAGGCTGTTGGCACAGCCGATGAGGCAGCGGGGGCCGAGGTCCCAGATGATCGCGTTGACGGCGGCGCATGCGGCCGACAGTGAGTCGACGTCGTTGCCGTACCAGCCGAAGTCGTGGGTGCTGAGGCCGAGGTCGCGTAGGCGTTGGGCGACGGAGCGGAACATCATGCCGGAGCCGATGGCGGGTTCGCAGATGGTCATGCCGGGCTTGGCGGAGTCCTCGTCGATGGTCATGTTGGCCATCAGGTCGCTGACGCAGGCTGGCGTGTGGTATTCGCCGCGCCATTTCTTGTCGCTCTTGTGGCGCAGGTTGGTGAGTAGGGGGCTGAGGACGTCGGCTTCGGCGCGGCGCTGGGGGTCGTCGTGGCCGGTGAGGTCGAGTAGGCCGGTGTTGATGGCGGTGCGTGTGACGGCGTGGGCGGCGCGGAGCTGTTGGGGGGCCGGGCTGGGGTTCCAGGCCCAGTCGTGCAGGCGTATGGCGCGGTTGATGAGGTCGGGGCGTTTGATCCAGTGGCCGAGATAGATCTCCTTGAGGAGTTGCGGGAGTTGTTCGGGCGTGAGGTTGAGCACCAGGTCGGCGACTCCGGGGAGGTTGCGCAGCAGGCAGAGCCCGGCGACGGTGCCGAGGGGAATGTCGATGCTGCTGCCGCCGAAGTTCTGGTGCCAGGCGTCGAGGACGTTGTCGGCGATCTTGTGGGCGTGCGCGTGTGGGTCGTTCGGGGCGGCGTAGCGGCGGGCGGTGATCTTGTTGGTGGTGTGGGCGGTGGGCTTGGGCGAGGGGTTTTTCGCCCATGAGGGCACGGGGCGCACGGTGGCGATCGTGGCTGCGGTGCGGGGCATGAAGTCGTCGGTCACGGCCGATTCCTTTCTGCGGGCGCGCATGGGGCCGCCCCGGTGCGCGGTGCGCGACCGGGGCGGTGTGGGTGGTGTGGGTGGTGTGGGCGGTGTGGGTTAGTTGGCGGGCGGGGCGCTGGCGGGGGTGAAGAGGCGGGACTCGACGCTGTGTGCGGCTCGGTGGTGGCCGGCTTGGCGCAGGCCGACGGTGAGGAACATGGCTGCGGCCTCGTCGAGCGTCATGTCCGCGGTGAGCTGTTCGAAGGTGGCGTCGCGGAGGGACGGTGGGCGCATGTCGTAGCTGGTGCGCAGGATCTGTTCGATGTGGTTGAGGACGTTCGTGGTCTGGGCCGTGGTGAGGCCGAGGAGGGTCGCCCAGTTGGCGAGGGTGATCTCGTCTACCGGCAGGGTCATGCTGGTGGTTGAGGGCTGGCGGGTGAGGTTGTTGAGGTGGGTGGTGTCGCTGTGGTCGGGGTGGCCGACGGCGTAGAGGCCACCGGTGAGGCGTTCGGTGTAGACGTTCCATCCGACCCAGCGCATGACGGCGAGGTAGCCGAGTTCTCCCCCGGCGAAGCCGGTTCGGTTCTCGGCGTCGGGGTCGGGGGCGATGAATACCCAGCCGGGGAGTTCGTCGCAGGCCAGTACCTGGAATCCGGGGCGGAGTTCGTTTGTGCCGTCGGTGTGGATGGGCGGGAGGCCGGCGGCGGCGAGGATGCGGATGACGTCTTGTACGTGGGGGGCGTTGTGGTCCTGGGGTACAGCGCCGATGCCGGTGTGAATGGGAAGCTGGTAGGGGACGGCGCTGGTGCTGGCTTTGTGGGTGTCCAGGAGGATTTGCGCGTCGTCGCGGCGGTTGGCGCTGCGCATGGCGATGATGGCGACGCTGACGGCCGTCTTGCGGTTGTTGGCGAAGCGGTCGTGGAATTCGGCGGGGTCCGTCTGGGTGCCGTTGAGGTGGTCGTAGGCGCTGTGGGCGGTTTCGAGGGCGTGGGCGACGTCGTCGGGGTCGATTCCTATCTGGCTTGCGATGTTCTGAATTTCTTCGGTGATGTTCATGTGGTCTCCAAGAGGACGCTTTCGCGCATGGGTGCGCCCCCGGCCGGGGCCGGGGGCGCGGGTGGTGCGTTTCGGGGTTTGAGTGGCGGTAGCCGTGGCGTTGGGTGCTCCCGTGTTCGCCGTGCCCCCCTCAATGTGGTCACACACGCGAACAGAGGATGACTTCCATTTCCGCAACTCCCCCGCTTTTCGAATTCAGTGATTTGCGAATTCGTTAATTAAACCTTAGTGGAAATTGCCCGGAAATCAAGTTTCCCGTCCGGGGTAAATAAAGGGTTCACCCATTTCGAAATTAGGGGGCAGGGTCGGGCCAGTTCATGGTTTCCAGGGCGCGCCGGTGGGTTTCTGGTACTGGCGCTGTGGGGTGGCCGAGCCAGTCGAGGCCCATCGCGGCGAGGATGGCCGCGTCGGCTTGGTCGTACCGGCCGGGACCTTCGCAGTCGATGCCGTATCGGCTGATGACGGCGTTGCGCACCATGCCCTTGGCGGCGCGGGCCCGCTCTGCGCGCGGCAGGTGTTGGGCGGGGTTGGCGCGGCCGGTGGCGTAGATGGTGCGGTGGTGGGGGTTGGCCACGGCGTACGGGATGCCGCGGCGCCACAGGTCATGGGTTGCCAGCCACCACAGGCCGCCGAGTTCGTGGTGGCCTGCCTGCCTGCCCTGCGCGTAGGCGGGCCCTTCCACGACAACGAGGTCCGGTTCCTGCGTCATGAACCCGGCGATGGTCGCCAGCAACCAGGTCATGCGCTCGTGGCCGCGCCGGGTGCCGGGGCGGGCGGCACATGCCCAGTCAGTCCCGGCGATGCCGGTGGACGTCAGGGAGAGGTCCAGGCCGATGACGTGCGGGCGGTGAGGCCCCCGGGGTGCTGGGCGGGTTTGGTCGGCGGTGCGGGCCGGGTGGCTGTTCGTCACCTTGTCGCCTGCGAGGTGAGGTAGTGGGTGATGAGCCGGTCGGCCCCCACCTTGGCTTCGCCCTTCATACGGCCCGCCCATTCGCCGTCGGGCTCACCGGCGGTGGGGCCCCAGAGGTACCAGCCGGTGTCGGGGTATCCGTCCTTGGCGTTCCGTTTGCGGAAGGCGAGTTCCCACCAGCCGTGGCGCCAGCGCCACAGGGTGCGCGGTGTACTGCCGTCCATCCAGCCCGTTCTTTCGGCGAGGGCCTGGCAGCGGGCGATTTCGACGCGCAGGACGGCGTTTTCCCGTACGAGGTCTGTTCCGGGGTGGGCGACGGCTGTGCGCTGGGCGTGGAGTTGCGCTTGCTGGTCGTTGACCTGACGGGTGAGCAGTTCGAGTTCGGTGGTGTGCCTGCGGGCGCGCCGGCGTGCGGAGTACCAAGCCTGGCGGTAGCGGTGTGTGCGGGCGCGGGCCGCGGTGAGTTGTTCGCGGGCGTGTGTGCGTTGCGCGGCGACGCGGCGCAGGACTGTTGCGGCTCCGGGGGCGGAGTGTTGGTCGAGCCACTGGGCGGTGGCTTCTATCTCTTGCCCGAGCGAGTAGGGCTTCATGGGGTGTTCCTCCGGCGGGCCGCCGCGGCGTGTGTCGGGGCGGCGTGCTGTTCGTGGTCGTTAGGGGCGGTGGGTCCTGGCGGCCTTGCGGATTGAGTTGCTGGTTTCGGGCAGGGGGGTGCGGCCTGCGACGAGTTGTGTTGAGAGAGGCACCAGCGGGCCGCCGTCTTTCAACACCGCGGACATCGGCACGCAGGCCCCGGACGGTCCCGCCAGCGCGACGTAGGGCTCCTCACCGGCGGGCGGGCGCTGCGTGATCCGCCATACCGTCCCCCACCGGTCCACGTAGTCGGCTCCCACTTCATAGGCGAGCCCTTGGTAGAAGAAGCGACGCAGTGGTCTCAGAGGTCGGGTCCACCCCTCCAGGTCGTCCCTGCCATGTCGGTCGGGCTGCCCTGTTTGCAGGCCGATGAAATCGGGGCCTGCGGTCACGATGAACCCGTCGCGGCCTGTCGGCGTCAGCTCTACGTCGTCACCGGCCTGCCGCCACAGGTCGAGGTCCTGGGCGCTCAGCCGGATCGAGGCCGATGGGTTCGTCGCCGCGGTATCGCGGTGGACTCCAGCACGCAGCCGGCTGCGCCAGTGCGGGACGCTCGCGTAAGGGGCTACGGGGGCCGTCATCTGGGCTGCGCCCTCGGTGAAGCAGACCGCGGGCCTCTGCGTGGTGTAGTCCACGCACACGTTCTCGCATGTCTCCAACCACCCGCGCAGCACGGCGATGTCCTGGGCTGCGAGGGGCGCCGCCCACTGCCCTCCCTCGACTGGGGTGCGGGCCACGACGAGGGTCGCGGGGGTACTGACGACTGCGTGCAACCAGGTGCGGGAGCACTCCAGCGTGAGCGTGTTCTCCTCCTGCCCGATCAGGCAGTGAGGGCCGACGCGATCGAGCAGGTCCTCAAGGGCGCGGGCATCGATCGTGAACATGGGTCTCCTTCCAGTAGTTATGTGGGCTTCTTGTCGCGTCGGAGCATCTGGGCCACTCGCTGTGCCTCCAGGCAGGCGGCGCAGGGCCGCTGCCCGCGGCGGCGGTGGGTACGGGCTCCGGCCTCGGTGCCATGAGCGATCGGTGCGGCGCCCTCGGCCAGTTCGGTGGTGGTGGCGTCCTCGCAGGAGGCGAGGATTTTGCCGTCGCGCCACAGGCGTCCGCCGCATATCCCGTCGAAGCGGCTGCGCCGCGGGCGTACGCGTGCGATGCACTGGGCCCGCCACTGGCAGGTGCCGCACGCCTCCAGCAGGGCAAGCATGGTCGGGTCGCGCGCTGGCGCAGGCAGCGCGGGCGCGAACCGGACGTCTCCTGCGCAGGGGGCCCGCGCCCACCAGGCTCCGCTCATGATGTCTCCGGTAGGGCTAGGTCAGGCCAGGACGGGCTTGAGGCGTTCGCCGATCCAGCGGGCGACGTTCACCGACACGGCGTTACCGGCCTGCTGCGTCTGCGCGGCTTTGGAGCCGACGACGTCGTACGTCTCGGGGAACCGCTGTGCCGACAGCTGTTCCCTGGGGGCGAGCATCCGGAAGTAGCAGTCGTTGATGTCGATCGCGCTGCGCACGACGGCCGCCGAGTCTCGGGTGGAAAGGCTGTGCAGCGGCATGCCCGCGGTCTTCGGTGCCGCCTTGCGGTACGGGATGACCAGCGTGTTGCGCGCCCTGGTGCGCACGTCGCCGTCGGGCACGATCAGGCCGTGATGCCGAGCGGTCGCGATGGTGCTGAGGGGTGCGTCGATCGGCGCGGCGTCGCAGTTGTTGCGGAATTCCACGATGAACGGGTCCACGGTGACGAGGGCTTCGCTCTCGCGAGTGGTGCGCGTGCGCATCGGCTGGGCGGCCGGGGAGGCGGTGTCGTTCCACGAACCACCGACCGGCACCAAGAGGGCTTCGCCGAGCTTGGCTGTACGGGTGGGGAGCGGCCGGGTGTGCGGGGCGAAGGCGCGGGCGGTGGCTTCTTTGCCGTGGGTGAGCGTGACCACGCTGGGTTCGTGGGGGAACTTCTCCAGCCCGGCTGCGATCCGCTTCATGGTGTTGGGCGCCAGGGGCTTGACGCGATCCCCGATGCGCTGGCCGACGTTGTCCCACATGATCACGTCCGAGGCGGGCCGGACGTAGGGCTCGACCACGGGGCGACCGCAGCGGGCGTGAGGGCACCTGTAGTCGTACTGCTGCTGGTACTTGCCAACCTTGACCTTCGAGTTGCGCCAGCTCTGCCGCGCGTTGACGTCCTGCCCGCACTCGGGGCAGTAGGCCAGGGGGCGCGGCGCGAGGTCGGGGCGGCGGATGCCGGTGAGAGTGAAGACTAGGTAGATGCGGTCGCGCCACTGCGGCGCGTAGGGGTTGGTCTCCGAGCCGATGTGCGCAGAGGAGACGGAGACGGTCTGGACTCGGTAGCCGAGCTTCTTCATCGCGCGGATCCACTCAGGGAACAAGATCCAGTCGGTGACGAACTCCGTGACGTTCTCGACGACCACGCAGGGGAATCGTTTGGCCTCGGCGGCGCGCAGAACGCACCAGGCTGTCACCCGGGTCATCTCGAAGGCTTCGGGGGGAAGTTCGCGCCACTGTTCCTCTTCCTCGAACAGGGCGTCCTGTGCGGCGTTGGGGCGTTTCTTGCCGCCGGCGGGGCTGATCTCGGTGCAGATCACCGAGGCCCACAGCACGAGGGCCTTGGGGAGCCAGCGCATGGGGTAGTTCTGGATGTCGGCGCAGCGTGCCGACGCGCGGGGGTGGTTGAGTGCGAAGGTGTCGATGGCGGTTTGCCAGTGGTTGATGCCGAGGATGGGGTCGAATCCGGCTTCGAGCAGGCCGGTGGCGTCTCCGCCTGCTCCGCAGAGCAGATGTATGGATCGGGGCACGGTCTTTGGTCTCCAAGAGGGGCCGCCCGGCCCGGTGGGCCGGGCGGCCGTGGTCAGGGGTTTTCTGTTGCGCTTGTGGCGCGGTGGTGGCGGGTGTCCTCGATCCCGAGGGCGGTGAATGCGCCGAGGGTGAGGAGTCCTGTGATCAGCAGGGCGATCACAGGCCCGGCCTGTCAGTCACTGCTGCGGGTGACGCGGACGGTGGTGACGTGGCCCAGGCGCTCGAAGACCGCCATCGGGTATCCGTCGGTCTCAGGGCGTTCCCAAAGGCCGCGGTAGCCCTCGTCACCGGTCAGTCGTTTCGACCAGGCGTAGAAGCGGCTGACGGCCATTGCCGGTGTCTCGCTGTCGGCGGCCAGCAGGTGGTGGGCGCCGGTCGGCGAGGTGTAGGCGGCGGAGGTGGTCAGCCGATGGCCAGGCTTGGGGACGTCGAGCGCGTCGATGTGCTCGAACAGTGGCAGCAGGTCTGCTTCGTTGTCTGCGTGTGCGCCACCGGGGGTGGAGTCGTAGATGCAGGTGTAGTGAGTGCGGCTGCCGCGGGGCTGGCGCATCACTGACCAGCCCGCAACGACCTGCGGGTTGGCAGGCAGCTCGGGGGTGCTGGTGATGATCAGCTCGGTGCCGGTGCCGAGGTCGCAGCGGATGAAGGCGTCGTCGTCGGTGATGTCGAGATCTGTGGTCCAGCCGTTGTGACGCAGCGGGGCGATGACGTGCCGGTAGGCGTGCAGGTACGTCCGCCACCGTGGGGAGTCGTTGCGGCCGGAATCGGGCAGTGGTGCGAGGGTCATGCGGTCTCCAAGAGGTGCTGTGCAACCAGGCACGCAATGTGTCTGGCTAAATCTTCAAATCCGGCACCTACTTTTAGGTGCTTGTTTTCTCAGTCGCCGTCTATCGACTCGCCATCGGCGAAGAGCTTCACCTCCCACACGCGGCCACCCTTCGTGGTGACCACCCCTTCGAGGCGGCCGCCTTTCCCGGTCACCACCCCGCTGCCTTCCTCGACATACGCGAGCATGGCGACCAGCCGGTTCACGTCGCCCGCTGCGCATACGGGCGAGCAGTACGGCCCCATGACGATTGATGCGGCATGAGGGCCGTCAACAACGCCTGCATGGATTACGTACCGACCTTCCGGAGAATCGCTTTCCATTTCCCCTCCAAGGGATAGTTTCGACGTTTTTGGGTTTACTCAATAAACCCTAGCTACCTATTCACCCGCGTCAATTGTTTGAATTCCCTTCCGCTCTCCTCTTGCGCTGATTCATTTCGCGGCCCTTCCGGGCCAATTCCCGGGCCTGCTGCCGGGCTTCCCCTACGGCCACGGAGTCGCGCTGCGCCATGCGCTGGGCCTGGTCTTCGACGAAGGCACGCAGGCGCTCCTGTTCGTCGGCATGCTCCTGCGACCGGGCGTGGCGCTCTGCCTCTTCCCGGCCCGCCCTCGGGTTTGTGCCACAGCCGCGGCACGATCGCGCGGGCTGCACGGGGTGCCTAGGGCACCTCGAGTGCGGCGGCTCGGCGGGGCCGCCAGTCGGCGCCTTCTGCGTCCCGTCCACGGGGGTAGGGGGGTTAGGAAGGGGAGAGGAAGAAGAAGGAAGAGAAGGGGTTTCCCCGGGGGAACCCACGGGGTTTGCGCGGGGAAACCTGTCGGGTTCCCCCACGGGAACCCTCCTTCTTCTCGTGCGTGGGTTGCCCTGTGGAAACCCTTGCTGACCAGCATCTTTTACTGCCGCGACGTCCTTGTCGGTCCGGGCGGGCGCAGACGGCTTCCTGCGCCCTCCGCCCTTGCGAGCCAGGCGCGGGTTCTTCGGGGCAGACTGCGCCGCGAGCCGCCGCTCGATCAGTTCTTCGGTCGAGGGGATCGGCGGGACGCCGTCAGGGAAGACGCGGTATTCCGCTCGCCGCCCCGCGCGGCCGATGGTGACGCGCTCCACCAGCCGCAGGCCGACCAGTTCGGTCACCACCGTGATGACGGATTTCTCCCCCACGCCCGCCCACGCCATCATGCGCTCCAGGCCGGGTCGGGCCAGGCGTGTCTGGTCGTCGGCGGAGTCCGCGATCTTCATCAGCACGAGCTTTTGCGTCTTGTTGACCCCCTCCAGGTAGGCCGCCACCACCATCAACTGGATGCTCACCGCATCCCTCCGTGCTCGTCCGGGTTGCGCCGCGCCGGGATGGTGGCGGGCGTCGCAGGCCCGCCACCGCCCACGGGAGCGTCAACGGGTTTTTCGTGGGGCGACGTTGATGCCGACAGATGTGCGCCGGTCGTGGTCCAGGCGGACGGGCAGGGGGATCTTCGCGGCCTTCAGCTGGGCGCCCATCGCCGCAATGTCCGGCGCCATCGGCACGGTCAGCCCGGCCTGTTCGTAGAGCGCGACCATCGCATCGACGTCCGTGACCTTCGTCGGGTTGCCCCCGGTCCACGACAGCGCGTTGTCGCCGTAGACCCCCGGCTCAGAGCCGTCGAGCATCGCCCGCAGTTGCTTTTGCCGGTCATTGAGCGGCTTCATCTTCTCGGTAACCTCGACGTACTCAGCCAGCACTTCAGCGCGCTCAGCGTCGTCGTGGACGAGAATGCTTTGAGGGCGACGGCCGGCAAAGGCTGGCCCCCAACACGCCGTTTTAAAGGGGCAGTTGTCGCATACGGCGGACAGGCCAGGGCCGGGGAAGGAGCGCGGCAGGTCCTCTGGCGTCCGGGCGTCGAGGATGGTGGTCACCCACCAGCGGGCGCCGCGGGCCCGTTTGGAGGTGAAGGCCATCTCCTGGATGTGGTCGTCGCCGTTGTCGCGGTTGATGAAGCGGAACCGGATGCGGCCGACGGGTACTTCGCCGATGCGGGCGAGCTGACGTTGGCCGTCGATGTCGGCGAACCCTTCGGTTGCCAGGAGGCTTGCGTAGAGCACGACCTGGCGTATCTCGGCTTCGCTGGCGCCGTGTCGGAGCACGTTGTCCCACTGGTAGGTCGACTTGGTCTTCACGTCCTCCACGGTCGTCTCCTCGGCCGGGAGGGTCGGACGCAGCCTGGCGGGCAGTCGCCGGGCGGTGGCGCTGTCGAGCTGTACGGCGTCGATGTGTCCGCGGATCGTGTCGTCCTCGACGCGGCGTTCGATGATCCAGCCGTATTCCTCGCGGGCGGCGGCGAGGATGCCTGCGTGGAGCCAGGTCCCCAGGATGGCTTTGCGCATTTCGCCCCCGTCGGTGGGGGTGTGGCCGTGGAGGAGGTATCCGGCGCGCCGTGCGCACACGGTGTCGCTCGCTCCGAGTTTCGTCTGTTGGGAGCGGGCGCGACGGGCGTCGGCCGCGTGGGCTGCGGGCCACAGGCTGACGGGTTGTTCGGTGATGGTCATGAGGTCTCCAAGGGCAGGGTGCCGCCCGGGTTGGGCGGCACCCCTACGGGCGGGTCAGGAGGTGCGGGCCTTGGCGGCCTGCGACTTCGCGGCGGCGGAAGGTTTCTTCCTCGACGGCTGCTCGCCGTCGACGGGCTCCGGGGCCGGGGCACCTTCGGCGGCGCCCTTCGGGGCCGCGGGTGCAGCCGCCGCGCCTTCCGGTTCGCCGTTTGCGCTGGCCTCCAGGCCCGCGGCGACCCGCAGCCGGTCAACGGCGTCCTTGGCGACGCCGGCTACGGCCTCGGCATCGGCCTGCTCCATCTCCTCGTCCACGTACAGCCCCGACAGGTCCAGCGGCGCGGCCATGCGCAGGGACCCGGCTTCGGCGCATTTGCGGAGCATGTGGGCGGGCATTTGCCGCCACATCTTCGCTATGACGTATGTGCCCTGCTTCTTATCGAAATAGGTGGGGGCGAACTCGTCCCAGCGGGCGACGAACGGGAAGCGGGAGGTGCCGCGCAGGACGGTGACCTTCACCGCCGCCAGGCGCCCCTGCCCGAGCCACACCTCGTGGGCGTTGCCCTCGGTGTCGTAGTAGACGGTGTCCTCGTAGCCGATCGATTCGTCGGTTGCGGCAGCGGCGCGGTGGGCCACGGTCCGGAAGCCGTCGATGCCCGTCTGGATGGTCCAGATCTTCCCGGGCTCGTCGGGGTCCTGCTCCGCCTTCCAGTTGGTGCGGCCGATCATGTAGATCTGCCGCGCGAACGGGTCGAGGCCGCTGCGTACGCAGTGGTGGAAGAAGACCGCCAGCTGGGCTCGGGGGGCGTCGGTCAAGCCGGGGCTGATGAGGGCGAGTGCCCCCAACTGCCACGGGTCGAACTCGCGTTGGTCGACGCGGAGGACGATGGCGGAGTTCACTCCGGCCAGCGCCTCATCTCCGGCACCTCGGCGGGGGGCAATGTCCGCTGCTTGTGGCGGGTCGTTCTCGGTGTGCGTGTTGTGGGTCATGCGTTGGTCTCCAAGAGGTGTCAATCGGTGCGCAGCGCCCGGACTTCGAACGCTGCTGTCCACTCCGGGTGGCGCTCGATGAGCAGCCGGACGTACCGGGAGCGGAAGTTGTTGTTGAGGCGGAACTCGTCGTCGGTGGCGGTGGAGGTGGCGTACTGCCAGCGCAGGACCTCGAAGAGCATCCCGATGCCGACCCGGGCGGCACCCCGCTTGAGGTAGTCGGCGGCCAGTTGCTCCAGGGCCGTCAGGACCCAGGGGTTGAGCTGATGGAACTCTTCGAACTGGGCCTGGATGGAGACCGCTTGGCGGCCGTCCGGCTGGCGGACGGCGTGGATCACCAGGCCGGGAATTTCGTCCTGGATGGCCGCCATAACCCCACCTCTCACGAGCCGTTTTAAATAACGTAACCCATCTTGAGAGGCGGGAACCAGCAGATCAACCCCACTGATTCAGCGGCGACTTCACCGGCAACCGGACCGCAATCGCCTGACGCGAACCACATGAACGTCTCCGTCCGCGACCAGGTCACCCCTGAAGGGCTATGCATATATCTTATGTGCACTAGTGCTCTATGTACAGAATCTCCGCAGGTCAGAGGACTGTTCGCGCGTAAGGCCCTCGCGTGAGGACTCGCGATCCAGGGCCGCCATAGGTGCCCTCGCGCAGCGCGGCGGCCACAGCCTCGTCCACCTCCCACGGCACGGTATGGGCGCTCTTGCGCAGCGCCGCCCCCGCCTCGATCACCGTGTCCAGCAGCCACAGCTGTGACCCGGAGAGCTTCCAGTCGCTATCGACAAATCGACCCGCGGCGATCGCTGTCGACAGGTTGCCCTGCGCCGGCAGGCGGAAGAGCTGAACGATTTCACGCTGGCCCACGATCGGTGGCAGCTCCTCACCGAGGTCTGCCTCCCAGCCCTCGCCCTGCTGAGCGATGAGCCGTTCCTTCGCTTGCACGTCGACCGGCTTGGGCCGCGGGGTGGTCGCGCCGTAGCGCGCCGCGAAACCCAGGGGCCAGTACCGCACACCCGAGATCACGATAGCCGTGGCCGAATCCAGCACCCCTCTGGTCAGCCACTTCGCGACCATCTGCGGCTTCACGCCGTATAGCGCGGCAAACTCCTGGTGCCCCACCAGGTACGGCTTCTGCATCGCCCCGTCCTCCGCTGTCGCCGCGCTCGCGCCAACGGAAGGGTAGCCGCATCGGCGCTCCGCCCCGCGGCGGTCACTGCTATGGTGACGGCGGTCTTTCCAAGAGGACCAAACGGCCCCCGCTTCGGCGGGGGCCGTGTGCGTTCACGCCTCGATCGCGACCTTTCCCCTCATCCGCGCGCCAGGCTGAGGACGGTGAGCGCGACAGCGGTGATGCTGGCGAGGACAGCGACGGTCGGCAATGGCCACCGCGTCGTCTCTAGCGCGCTCACCCGTTCCTCCAACTCCTCCAATGCCTTGTCGGTCTGATCGCTGCGCTGCACGAGCAGCGCGAGCTGCCCATCGATGCGGGCAAGACCCACCTCCAGTGCAGACCGGAGCTCTGCCAGGGCGAGGGCGACCTCTCCCTCCGGCACGGCTTCCCCCTCTCCTCTCTTCACGAGTCGGTCAGTTGGGGGTGGTCGGGTCGCGCTTCGATGGCAGCCACGACGCCGTGCCAGGTCTGCCCAAGGCGGTACCCGCAGTGGACTTCAACGCACTGAGCGCGGCAGGTATCGCGGAGACCGCGGCAGCCTGCCACGCCGACAGGGAGACCATGTCTGTGGTGCTGGAGGCGGCCATCAGCCCCAGCAGCGACTGGACGTAGGTGGCAAGGGTGCGCTCGGCAACGTCTGCGAGAGCCTGCGGCATGGGGTCATGCTCCTGGTTCGGCTTCGGCTTGGGTTTGGGGGCCGGCTTCGGATCCGGATTGGGCTTGGGGTGCGGCCTCGGGGCGGGCCCCGGCCTGCCGCCGTCCTTGAGGTGCCGGGCAACGCGGGCGCGGAAGCCATCCATGTCGATGCCGCCCGGGTCCGGCTTGCCTGGCTGCCACTCCTTGTGGCCGATCACCGAATTCTCGTTCCAGCCGTGCACGTGGCAGATCGTCGCCGCCGCCCGCGCCATCGCGTCGAGTTGGGCCGTCGGCCATGGCTGGTTTCCGGCGTTGATGCATTCGAAGCCGTAGAAGTGGCGATTCCCGTCCATATCTGCCTTGTTGTCGCGCGGGAGGGTCGTCTTCTCCGCGATGACCGCGAGCAGGACGTCCGTGTCGCCCATGCCGGCGTGGTTCGTGCGGCCGTAGCCGACCAGGTGCACGGTGCCGGCACGGTCGATCACCCCGTGGCAGAGCGGGCCCGGAAGATCCTGGTAGCCGGTGCGGCACAGCTCCACCATGTCCTTCTCGGAGCTGTACGGGCCGGTGTGGTGGATCATGACCCCATTCACGGGGCCCCAGTTGCCGTGCGTGTTGCGGTTGTGGGTGCGCCACGTCCCGTGCTCGACCACGCCGAGCCCGGCGCCCTTCAGCGCGGACAGGAACCTGTCCGCGACCAGCGGTGTAGCCACGCGCTTCGTCCATCTTCTCCCCTGCGCCGGATGGCAGTCGGCCATGGCCGCCGAAGCGGTCCGGTCCCTCGGGAGTGCGAAGCGGGTGGAGGGTCACCCAGGTCGTCATGCTATCGGCGGCGCGCCGAGCCGCAGCCGGTGCGCCGCTCGGTCAGGCATCGTCGCGATCGGTACGGATCGACGCGCTGTCGAGGCTGATCCAGGTCGCGCGGACGCTGCCGCCGCCCTGGAGCCGTAGCCGCACCATCCCCTTCGGGTCGATGTCGAGCCGGAGCGCGCGCCGCGCATCGGAGGCGACGTCGACCGTGCGCGGGGCCTCGGGCCAGTACCCCTCGGGCAGCAGAGCGACGAGCTGTTCGTCGGTGGCCCGGCCGCCTTCGAGCCCGACTCGGCCGCAGAACTCCGTCGTGTCCCACAGGTTCGCCCGGAACTGCGGCGGCTGCTCCTCGTCCGGGACGGAGGTGTCCCCGGTGAGCGGGAGATCCCTCCACTCCGGGTACGGGGCGCGGCGGGCGCGCTCCAGCGCGGTGACCCGCCGCTCCAGCTTGGCCATGCGGCGGCCGAGGAGGGCGATCGTGTCCGGCATCTACTGCTCCGTTCCCTCTTCGCCCGCCCCGTCCTCGGGCTTGTTCGTACGCTCCAGCTTCAGCGTCACGCGCTCGGCGGTCTCGCCCTCGCCCGGCCGGACGGTCCACCCGACGATCCGGCACCAGCCGTCGAACTCGGTGTGTGGCTCGAACAGGCGGATGCGTACGTCGTCCCCGACGCGCAGCGCGTGGATCGGGGCCGCCGGGTGGTCGGTGATCTCCAGCTCGGTCAGCGAGGGCAGGACCTGGCGGGCCAGCCGCTCGCGGCGGGCCCGCTGCTTCAGCTTCGCCTCGTCCTTCTCGCTGGTCTCCAGGACGTGCTCCAGGCGAAGACGCCCGTTGCGCTCGCCGTCCACGACGACCTTGCGCTTCTTGCCCTCGCCCGCGCCGAGCCCGATCACCCACTGGGCGTAGGCGTCGGCGTCCTTGATGACGTGCGGCGTGCCGACGACGTTCGCGCCGGTGGTGAACGTCAGGTCCTCCCGCCGCCGCCCGAGGCGCGGGGCGCCGAGGAGAATGCGCCGCTCGGCGCGGCGCCCGCGCCAGGCCACCGTCTCCGACCACTCCAGGCCGTCATCGATCTCGGCCATCTCGTCCACCATCTCGCCGAGATTGCGCGGATCGGTCCTGGTCGTGGTGTACGGGTCCTTCGCAGTCCCGGTCTTCGCCTTCGACTTGGTGTCGTCCACGACCACGCCGAGGTCGCCGTCCGGCTGCTCCTGGGCGTACGCCCATACGTCGCGGATCACCTGGCACGGGTCGGCTTCGATGTATGGGCCGCGGCCGTCGAGGTTGCCGTGCAGGTCGAAGCGTTTGTGGAGGTAGCTGGTGAAGCCGGAGGCTTCCACGGGCAGCGTGTTGCCCTCCGGTTCGGCGCGCCACAGGACCCCGCCCCAGTCCAGGCGGGCGTCGCGCTCGACCAGGAGCACGGTGTCGCCCGCGTCGAGCGTGTCGCTCAGCGAGCGGCGGAACGAGGTCGGCAAGGTCGCCTTCAGCGAGCCGGGCCCGGCTATCTCCGGGCCGTACTCGACTTCGCCGAGCGGGAGGTTCCAGTGCAGGACATCGCCGGTCGAGGCCCGCGCGACGATGTAACGGTAGTCGGCCATCGTCACGCGGGTCCTTCCGTGAAGGCGACGTCGAGCGTGACCGTCGTGCCCTTCGCCACGGTCAGCTTGCCGTCCCCGTACTTGTCGTTCTGGTTGATCTCGACGGCCAGGTGCTGGCGGGTGCCGCGGTAGGCAGGCGGCACGGCGAGCGTGTCGGCCAGGGTCGCGGAGGAGCGGCGGGTGGTGGTCCCGTCGTCGTCGACAACGGTCGGCTTCGCGGCCCGCTCACCGAGGTGGGTGCGCATCTCGGCGTACACCGAGCCCGCCTCCGCGCGCAGCCCGGAGAGCGTGACGACGACGGTGGCGGTCGTCGCCCAGGTGGGAACGTCGAGATCCCAGGCGGCTTCCTGCGGCCATGCCGCCCACTGGCCGTGCTTGCCCGGGACTTCCTCCGTCTTCGTCGGGTGCACGGTGCGCAGGATGCGCTCGGTGCGCGGGTTCGCGACCTGTCGCAGATCGGTGATCATCTCAGCGGTGATCGACGCGGTGTTGCGCGGCAGGGCGACCCGGGCCAGGGCGAGGCCGGTCATCCCTTCGGGCACGGCGGAGGCGTCGGCGGCCACGCCTTGGACGACGTGGAAGTAGCCGATCTCCTGCGTGCGCGGGTCGCGGTCCCCTTCCCACTCGGGGTCTTCGATCCGCAGGACGATGAGGTCGGTGCGCGCGAACGGGCCGGTCGGCTCGACGTCCACACTGGCATCACCGATGTTGCTCTGGGTGTAGGCCCCCTGCCATGGGCGGGCGCCGTGGATGAGCGCGGAGCCGTCACCGACACGGACGCCGGGACCGGGCGTCTCAAGGGGCCGGACCTTCAGGTCCTCGCTCTCCGCTACGCCCTGCCGGCCGCGGGCGAGGTCGCGGATCACCAGGCGCATCGCGCGGGCGGAGTGATCGGCCCCGTGCACCATCATGGGGGGTTGCAGCGTCACGAGTGCTCTCCGTTCACAGGGTGGTGTAGGCGGACCGCCACGCCACCTCAAGGCGCGCGGTGCCGGACGGGTCGGTCGCGGTCCACGCGATCTCGGAGCGGCCCGGCGGCAGGGTGAACAGGTCGAGACGGCTCGCAGGGCTCAGGTCGTTGGCAACGTTGACGGTGCCGTTGCGCAGCACCCAGCAGGTGTTGGGTCGGGTCTCCAGCTCCACCCACTCGCCCTCGCGCAGCGACAGGTCGAGTTCGAGCACGCGGCGGGTGACGGTGTTCCAGATCCGTGGCCGGGTGACCGGACCGTGGACGCGCAGGCTCGGGCACGTCGGCGCGTCCCCGCGGTTGGTGACCCAGCCGGGCCGATCGTCGGCCGGACGGTGATCCGGGTCGGCGGTGCCGCGGCAGGCGGCGGGGGGATCCATCGCCTCGTCCACGGTGCGGTCGCCTCCCCTCGCGCGGGCGGCCTGGTCGAGGCCGAGCGTCAGCTTCGACAGCTCGTCGTCGTACCAGCGCGGGTTGTCCAAGCTCACGAACTCGATGTCCAGCGGGATCCACCCGTGCACGGCGGTGGCGGTGCTGGTGGCCTCCATACGGCGAAGCCGTCCGTACAGGCGGCGTGTTGAGTGCCCGGGCCACCGGCCGCGCAGAACATGGCGGCCGTCCGGGCTGGTCCGGGCGGCGGGGTCATCCAGAGCCCGCTCAAGCCGGGCGAGAATCTCCGCGGCCTTCACAGGGTCACCGGGCGTCTTGATGCCCGCCTCGAAGCGCAGGGGCCGCGGACCGTAGAAGTCGCGGCCCGGTGCGGTGCCGTCGCCGTTGGCGTTGTCGGCGTCCTGCGACCGGGTGGCCGGGGAGCCCAGACCTTCGATGTTCCCGACCGGGACGAGACTGCCGGTGCCGAGAACGACGCCGCCGATCTCGTACTGAAACGGGGCGAGTTCGGGGTTCTTGTTCAGTGCTGTGCTCATCTCACACTCTCCCGCCCCGCTGCGCGTTGCGCAGGGTGCGCATCATCTCGGTGCCGATCTGCTCGGGGGTGGCGGAGCTGTCGGAGACGGTGACCGGCATGGAGCCGATCAGCGGTTGCTGTTCGCGTACGACGACGACTTGGACGCGCCCTCCGGCGCGGGCGTCTACGACGCGGGTGCGGGCCTGGTCACTGCCGGTGCGCAGGTCGAAGGCCCGTACGACGCCTGCCATGGCCGCGACGCTGCGTGCCGACTTGAGGGAACCGGACAGCATCGGCGCGTAGTTGCGGTCGCGGGCGCCGCGGATGCCCCCGTTGGCGTACCACTGGACGTCGCCGCCGAAGCGGGTGACGACTTCTTCCACGATGGCTTTGCTGCGGTCGCGCTTGGCTGCGGCGAGGGGAACGTACGCTTCCCCACCGGTTTCTTTTTCGCTCCAGACGCGGTAGCTACCGGCGGGTGCGATCTGCGCGATGTGCTGTTCGCGGCGCGGGCCGCCGGTGATGCCGCCGTCGGCGAAGTAGTCGACGACGGCGCCGTCGGCGTGCCCGGTGGCTTGCCGTCGGGCGTTGTCGGCCTGGCGGCGCAGCGCGTCGGCCGCGGCGTCGTTGGAGCGGCGCAGGTCGTCGAAGACCGTGACGTGGCGGGTGGTGACGGTGACCTGCTTGCCGCGCAGGGCGTTGATGCGCTGCTGGATGGCGTCGGCGGCGCGGCGGGGCCCGCTGGTGGGCACGGTGACGCGGACGTTCTTGGAGCCGGGGACCTTCTCGATCCGGAAGCCGAGTGCCTCCAGTTGCTTGCGGGCCTGGGCTGTGGGGGCGCGGACGGTGACGGTCTTCGCGCCGGGCGTTGCGCGGATCTTCGTCTGGACGGCCTGGAGGCTCTTGATCGCGGCGGCGGTCGGCGCGGAGACCTTGACGTGTTTGCTGTTCGGGGTGCGGCCGAGCTTGTCGATCAGGGTGTCGAGGTTCTTCTTCGCGCCCGCGGTCGGCGCGGTGATCTTGATCTGGCGGGTGCCGGGGACGGTCTTCACGGTGAAGCCGAGGGAGCGCAGCTTCTTCTGCGCGCCGTCGCTGAGGGAGTCGACCTTGATCGTCTTGGTCTTCGGCAGGCGGTGGAACTCGGCTTGGACAGCGATGAGGTTCGCCAGGGTGCTGTCCATGCCCTTGGTCTGGAGGAGCAGGGACACCTTGGAGGGCAGCAGGCCGAGGCTGTCGGCGACGCCTTCGGCCTGGGTCTTGGTCAGCCCGTACCCTCGGGCGGCTTTGATGGCTTCGGCGCGGGCGCGGCTCATCTGCCCGGTGGCCTTGGCCAGGGCGGTCGGGAGGGCTTCGCCGTTGCGCTGGGCGAGGTCGTAGGTGGCGACGGACGCGTCGGCGGCGGCGTCGGACAGAGCGGTGAGCTGGGTGTAGAGCTGCTGGCCGTTCTTCGTCGTGGTGTTGAGGGTCTTGTCCTGGTTGACGAGTTGCCGGGCGCCGTAGCCCTGCCCGCGGTCGATGTTCTTTCCGCCGTCCTTGAGGTCGAGGACGGCGGAGTTGACCTTGGCTTCGGCGGCCTGGAGGGAGATCTGTCCGCCGGAGAGGAGGTCGAGGGCGCTCTTGAGGGACCGGGTGCGGGTGTCGGCGTCGGCGGTCTGGTCGGCGAGGCCACCGACGGCGGTCTTGAGCCGGTCGTAGGCGGAGGTGCCGTCGCCGGCGCCCTGGGTGGCCTGGGCGAGTTCCTTGGCGTTTTTCACCGATTCGGCCATCTCGCCCTTGACGGAGCCGAGGGCGTCGGCGGCGTCCTTGTACCGCTGGCCGACGTCGGTGTAGTCGAGGACGGATGCTTTCCCGCTCGCGATGTCCTTGTAGGCGCGGTGGGAGTTGGCCGTCGCCATCAGCTGGCGTTGCAGCGCGCCGAGGGAGGTTCCCTGGCCGAGGTAGGCGTCGGTCAGGCTGGCCAGGGGGACGCCGGCCTGTTCCATGACCTTGGTGAGCTGGCCCTGGTCGGTCTTGGCGTCCAGCAGGGCCTGAGCGGCCTGTGTACGGACGTTGGTGTCGATCTGTCCGCCGGAGTCGCGGAGGGCGGAGGTGAGGGAGGAGATGCGCTGCTGGTGTTCGGCGGCGGCCTGCGCGGCCTTTTGCTGGTGGTCGGCCAGCAGCCCGAGGCCGACGGATACGCCCGCCATGGCGACGCCGAACGGTCCGCCGAGGGCACTGGTCACGCCGCCGAGCGCAGAGCGGAGTCCGGATCCGGCTGCCCGCCCGATGCCGGACAGTGTGCCGGTGAACGTCTGCCCGGCGCCGTTCGCGCTGCGGAACGCTGCCGTCATCGTGCCGAGGAACCCGACGCGGGCCTGGACGGCAGCCCAGGCGGCGCCGTAGCGGTTCAGGGAGACTCCGGACGCGGCGGCCAGGGACTGCTGGACGCGCATCTGCTGGTTGAACGCGGCGAAGCCCGAAAGCACCGGGCCGCTCACGGTGGTCGCCATCCTCGTCAGGGCGGGCTGGGCGCGGCGGAAGAGGAGCATCGCCAGGGCGGCGGACTGGATCGGTGCGGGCAGCGCGCCGAACGCGGTGACCAGGCCGCCGACGATGTGGCCTACGGGAACGAGGACGAGGGACAGTCCGGAGACGGCGTCCATGGCGGTGTTGCCGACGGTGGCGATGATGTCGAGGGTCCCGGCCGCGGCGCCTCCTTCCTGCCCGAGCCCGGCCAGGGCGCTGAGGAACGGTTCGGCGCCGTCGGCGGCGTTTCCCAGCACATCGCCGACTGTGGAGGCGGCGTTGGTGAGCAGGTTGAGGCCGGTGGCCAGGGAGTGCTCGCCGATGTCCTTGAGCGGGCCGAGCAGTTGCTCGGCCTCGGTCATGAGGCCGCCGAGCCCGTCTTTCGTCTTCGCCTTCAGGTCCGGTCCGTAGAGGGTGGCCAGGTCACGGCCGTAGTCGAGGGCCTGCGTGAGGAACGGGGTGGCCCCGGCCATCGAGCGGGTCATCAGGCGGGTGACCCATTCCAGGCCGGGCGCCATGCCCTCGTAGAGGGCGAGGCCGGTCTGGCGGGCCTGGGTGCGCAGCTGCGTCATCGCGCCGGTCAGGCCCTGGCCGCGGGAGGCGGTCAGGGAGGCGGCGGCGCCGGTCTGGCGTACGGACGCCGACAGGGCGTCGAAGGATTCGACGCCCTGGTGGGCAAGGGCGACCACGCCGGACAGGCTCGTCTTGCCGAACGCCTTGGTGGCGCCAGCGGTGAAGTCGCGCTGCGACATGGAGTGTTCGGCCTTGGACAGGCCGTCGATGACGACGCGCAGCCCCTTGAAACGCCCTTCGGCGTCCCACGCCTGGATGCCGAGATCCTTGAGCGCACCCACCATCTGAGGTGTCGGGGCGGCGAGGTTGGCGAGCATGCCGCGCAGGCTCGTACCGGCGGTGTGGCCGAGGATTCCGGCCTTGCCGAGCATGCCGACGGCTGCCGCGGTGTCCTGCAGCGAGACGCCGAGGGCGTTGGCGACCGGCCCGGCGTAGCGCATGGAGTAGTAGATGTCGGTGATCGAGCCGGAGGCGTTGTTCGCGGTGGCGGCGAGGGTGTCGGCGGCCCGGGATGCCTGGTCGGCGCCGAGACTGTACTGGTCCATGGTGTCGCCCAGGTACCGGGCTGATGTGGCGGCGTCGATGTTCGCGGCGCTGGAGAGCTGGAGGGAGGCACGGACGGCGTCGATCGACTGGTCCGCGCGGAACCCGGCCTTCGACAGTTCGACCATGCCTTCGGCGGCGTCCGCGGCGGTCGCCCCGGGCAGCGTCAGATCATTGCCGAGGTCCTGGGCGACGAGGGCGGCCCGCTTCATCTGCCCGGCGGTGGCCGAGGTGACGGCACGGAACTGGTTCATCTCCCGCTGGTAGCGGTTGCCTTCCTCCACCATCTCGCCGGCGCCGAGGAGCAGGCCGCCGCCCGCGAGCAGGGACGTGGCGGCCATGCCCCGGCGGCCCGCCCCGGCGGTCGCGCGCTGGAGACGGGACATGGACCGGGCGCCGTCGGTCCCGGCCGAGCGCAGTGCCGTGCGGGCGGCGGCGGCGCGGGCGGTGATCCGGTTCAGCTCGCGTGCGGCGGAGCGGGAGGAGCGGTTCAGCGCGGCAAACTGCGAGGCGAGGCGGGCTCCGCCCGCGTCCAGCCGGGCCAGCGACCGGTTCGCGGCAGTGGTCCGCTCCCCCAGGGTCCGCATCTGCGCGGAGGCAGCGCGGGTCCCCGCAATCAGGTCGCGGACCTCGGCGCGCATCGCGACGGTGAGAGTGAACCCGGCCACCGGGCAGCTCCTTACGTGGTGCGGGGCGGATCAGGGCGCGGCTCGTACTGGTCGCGCGGCAAGAGCTGGATCTTCACGCCGTAGCCGGACCGGTCCTGGGGGACCTGATCGCGCTCCTGCTCGATCAGCTCGCAGCCGGGACAGCGCAGGGTGTCGGTGACGTAGGCGTGCCGGTCGCCGCCGCGGACGTGGTCCCACTCCTCCAGGCGGGTGCGGCACTCCGGGCACACCGACCGCTGCCGTTGCGCCCAGGCGAGGGCCTTGGCACGGTCGAGATCGGACCAGCGGCCGTCGCCGCCGAGGAACTGCGAGTGCGGGATGCGGTAGTGCTCGCACAGCTCCAGTTCGGCGCGCAGGCCCGCGTCGCGGCTCAGCCTTTTCCCAGCTCCACCCGGCTTTGCTGCTGGACCTGCCAGGCCGCGTCCCACAGGGCGTTCGCGTCCGGCGCCGACCAGCCGTTCAGCAGCTCCTCGGCCTCCTCGGGGCTCATGCCGTCCACGGAGGCCGCCGCCACCAGCGCCACGGGGAAGGTGTCGGGGTTGAAGATCGCCCCTTCCTCCGCTTGCTGTTCGGTGGGCGGGTGCTCGGAGATCAGCTCCTCCAGCACCGGGCGCGGCAGCGCGCGGAAGGTCAAGAACTCCGACGCCTCGTCCAGCGCGGCGAGGGCCTGGTCGCGTGCCGAGTCGGCGTCGGCCGACTGGCGTTCGGCCAGCTCGTCACCGGGGTTGGCCTCAGCGACGAACCGAGCGCGTCGGGCGGTCTGTTCGGCTTCGTCGTGCCGCTGGCGCAGCTCGTCGTCGTCGCAGACGCGCAGCCGGTTCTGCGGCCGGGCGCGGTGGCGGAGGCGGTCCATCTTGGCCGCCCACGCCCCCTCCGCCGGGCTGGCGGGAGGGGCGGGGCGCTTGGCCTGGGTGGGGCGCGACACGTCAGTCCTCGTCGTCGGCGGTGTGCTCACGGGCCGTCGCCTCGGTCTTGGTCTTGGTGGTGCTGACCACGGTCAGGTCGACGTGGTCACTGTGCGGGTGGCCGTCGTCATCGCAGTCGTCCGCGGGCGCCGGCAGGGTGTGGAACGCCTCGGGGACGACCGCGTCGAGGGACGGCTTGTCGGTGATGGTGAAGTCGACCTTGAACTTCGCGGCCTCGTTGCCGGTGCTGTAGGTCGCGGCGCGGGTGGCGACCTGGACGGGGAAGACGTCGGCGGAGCGGGAGCCGGGCAGGTCGCCCTTGCGGAGCAGGACGACGTAGCCCTTCGCGCCCTTGGTGAGGTGCTGCTCGACGGTGTCGGAGTGCTGGTCCTCGTAGAAGGTCAGCGAGCTGTTCTCGGCCTTGTCGTTGCCGGGAATCGAGCTGTTGAACGTCGAGCCCATGTCGGGGGTCTCGATGGGGTCGTTCTCCAGCGCCCAGCCTTCGATGTCGGAGACGGCGCTGGTCAGGTCGAACCGGTTGGGTTCGGAGATTTCGGTGCGCGTCGGCCACTTCGGGTCGTTGATCTTCTTGAGCCAGTAGATCTTCGAGATGCCGCGGCGCAGGAATCGGTTCTGGGTGGAGGGCTGCTTCGGGGACACGGTCCGCTCCCACTTCCGGGGCAGCGGCCAGCCTGGGGCCCTGCCCCTTTGAGGTTCAAAAGGGGGGTCGCCGGGCCGGGGCCGGGCGTCCGCGCGGGCCTCCGCGGTGAGGATGTTCAGGCAGGGGTCACGGTGATCGTGAACCGTTGCACGTACGACACGATAGCCCCTGCCGCCGACACCGAGGTTTCCCCTCCGGCGTCGTACGTCACCTCCCGGTCGATGACCCGTCCTTCGGGTACAGGCAGGTCGTAGGTCCAGGTGTCGTCGGTGCGGCCGACGAGTGCGTCACGTACGCGGTCGGCCAGCCACTGCGCCTGGTCGACGCGGTCGGCGATGGAGGTGACCTGGTAGCTCCAGGAGGCGTCGGCGTGCCAGTCCCACAGCCCCGGCCCGCCGAACTCCGCCGGGAGGGCGTCGAGGATCGTGTACGGGGCGGGCGCGGGCGCCCACTGCCCGGACTCCTGCTGGATGCGGGGCAGTTCGCTCAGGCCGCACGGGTGGCCGGTGGCGTGCTCCAGCAGTGCGGCCAGGGCCCGGGTGACGGGCAGACGGGCCGGGGCGCTCACCGCAGGATCCCGTCGGCGAGGGCTTTGAGGAAGGCGGGTTCGGTCTGCCGGAAGGCGGGCTCGACGTGCGGGTACGGCGGCTGCCGGTAGTGACGGCCGAGGCTGTCGACGCCGACGAAGCCGTACTCCAGGCGGCGCGCCTGCGGGGCGTTGGAGAACACCTCGGCGGTGACCTGCCCGCCGCCGGTGCGCATCCGCACGTCCCACGAGGCCCGGTACTGCCCGGTGATGACGTTCGGGCCGGGACGGCCGCTGGCGTTGCGCTGGACGCGGACGCGCAGCAGCATCGCGTGATGCCGGGTAATGGCCCGGGTGCGGGCGCGGACGGCTGGGCCCATCCGGGCCAGGGTGGCGGCCAGGGCGATCGGGTCGCGGAACGGGACCGCGTCCGGGTGGGCGTTGGGGTGCGGGTTCTGGCTCTCCGGCGGCATCAGTCGATCACCTGGACCCGGACGATCCGCACCACCGTGAAGGTGCCCACCGTCTCGTCGGCGACCCGGAACCGGCGGCCGACCAGAGCCGCGTCACGGGGCCCACCGGGACGTACGGAGCCAGCGACGCGGACCACATCGTCGCGGCGCAGCGGCGGGGCCTCGATGGGAAGGACGGCCTGGTAGTCGGTGGTCGGCGGCTGAGCGACGGTGGCTCCGGCGAAGGGCGGGGTGAGGGCGGGGCGGCCGAGCGGCATCACCGCGCCGAGCCCGGCCCACACCAGCACCTCGTCCCCCGCGGGCGGCACCAGCCGGCCGGTGTTCTCGTCCAGCACGTCGTCCGCACGGCCCGCGCCGTCCCGCCACACCTCCAACTCGTCGTCCAGCACACGGCCGACGACCCGGCGGGCACCTTCGACGTCAAAGGCCACGGGCCCACTCCCCGAGCTGGGTGAGGATCGCCCGCGTCACCGCATGCGGCTCCGTACCGAGATCCGGCCGGGCGAGCGCGGCGCGTTCCAGAAGTTCGGGGTCAATGGCGTCGAGGAACACCGCCGCCTCCGGCCCCGGCCCGGCAGCCTCGGCCACCGCCACCCGAGCGACCCCCGACCACTGGGCATCCTGCTGCTCGGTGACGTGAAGGACGATCTGCGCGGGTGAGCCCGCGACCTGGGTGACGGTGTACGCCTCGACGGCGCCCGGAGCGATCTCGGCACCGTCGATCTCGATGTCAGCGTGCTCGCGACGAGCACCAATCCGAACATGGTGCAATGCGGTGGTGGTATCCATCTGGCCGACCCTAGGGACGGCGTCGGACACCACCCCCGTCAACGCGTCTCCGCTCGCGCGGAGCAAACCCTGAACGACCTGCACATCTCCGAGGGCATTGCTGCTTCTTTACCCAGCGGCAAGACGCCGAGAACCGGCCGCTGCCGGTCTGCGCGACTCAGCCTTCCGGATTCCCTACGCTCATGCCACTTCCGTACCCTCGCTGCGCAGCCGCTGGTTCCTGGGCAACTCGTTCTTCAGCGGCTGCTGTCAGGGCTTTCAGTCCCCAGGCATGGGGAAATCACGAAGAGAGAAGTCTGCTGGTGAATCCACTGTTGGTGAGGGAGGCGTATGCGGCGTGCACGCCCTCCGGGACATCTTGCTCGACAGCAAACCCGAGCGACGGGTATTCAATTACCCTCTGTAGGTCTCCCACCAGCATGTCAACTACAAGCTTTTCATCGCCGATGTTCTTAATGTATTCATCGAATTCCAGCGGCTCCGAAGCGCAGATCACCTGCACTTCAGGCCAAACCTTACGCGCGGTCGCATACGAGCGTCGCTCCATATAGGGCTTCGACACAAGCAGTACGGATTTCGGGAAAATTCCTGCGGCGGCCAACACTTCGCGGGAAAGCAAAATATTCTGGCCAGTGTTGCCAGCGTTAGGCTCCAAAAGGATCGCGCTGTCTGGAACGCCAAGTTCGAGAGCGTGTTCGCGGTAGTGGACGGCTTCCCCGCGCGGGAAACGGGCCGCTGTCGTAGGGCTATTGCCACCCGTGAACACCACGGTGGGAAACAAGCCAGCGTGGTACAGCTCGGCGGAGAAGGAAGCCACCCCAAGATCGTGGCTGCCGAGTCCGACGGCCACATCAGCCTGGCGCACTTCATGGTGCATCTGGTGGAAATCCCAGATCAACTTCGCGTCACGCCACTGTTCCTCGCTGATGACTTGCTGGTTGTCCGTCACTCGCCTGTCTCCCTGGTCACGGTCAGGGGGCCTGCTGCCCCTGGCTCGACTTCCGAATGTCCTCGATGCTGTGGAGTTGGTGGCTCAGCCGGAACTCGGCAGCCAACCTCTGGGCGCTATCGAGGACGTGGAATCCATCATCCAGGGTCGCAGGGTCGGATAGCAGGATGTGGCCATACGCAGTGTCCAGACGCACTCGCTGCATCGGGGAGTCGACTACCCCAGTGCTACGAGCGACATCAATCAACCGTAGGGCGGTGTCCAGATCGCCGGCGCCCCGGCGGGCGAGGGCAAGCTTCTGATGCGCCACCGACCAGTCTTCCGGCTCGGAAAGGTCTTCGAACTCGCGGATTGCACCCTGCATGACGCGGGCGGCGAAGTCGTGGTTGCCGTCCTTGCTCAAGGCAGTACCTACCCACAGGCGTGCCCTCGCTCGGTCCCGGCGTGCAAGGCGGTCGTCAACGGCTAGCTCCTCGTATCGATGCGCGGCTGCGTCCAGCTCACCGGCCATCTCAGCCACCACAGCCAGGGAGAGATCAAGCTGGGCGACGCGACGCGGAATCTCCAGTTGAGCGAAGACCGAGCGTGCCCCGGCATAGGACCGCCTAGCGGACAAGGGCCCAAAGATCTCGCCTTGATCACGCCGCAGGTCGCCTAGCAGCGTAGTAGATCGTGCAAGGAGATAGAGCCCCCGGTCATCCAGGTCAGCAGGTTGAAATCGAGCAGTCCAGCGGCGCAGAAGGTCATCTGCGAAGTGGAACTTTTGACGGGAGAGGGCGACGACGGCTCGATCGAGATCGTCGGTCCACTCCTCGTACTCCCACGCTCTCGGGCGCGGGATCATGACGCGCCGCATCGTCCCTGTCGCCCCATCTCTTGTCTCCGAGAGATGGGTCTCGAACCGCAGATGAGCCGCCGCGTCAGCCCGCGCGAGACACGTATCCAGGATTGCCTGACTGTCGGTGTTGGGCTTGGTGCCCGCTAGAAGTTTTTCCCACTTCGAGACCGTGTTGACTGCCACACCAAGTCGTTCGGCGAACCCTCTGACGCTCATACGGAGGGCGTGACGCAGGGCACGAGCCTCCAGGCCAGTCCATTCATGCACAGTCGCCACGCGTCGCTCCCTTCCGTGCGCCATGAAAGCACAGCAGGTGCAGCTTCAGGTACGGAAGTGGAACACAAGTGGGACAGCAGTTGGTTCCCTGATCTGCCTTTCCACGGGAGTCTCGAACTACCAGTCTTCCGATGCATTGGACGGACTCGCACCCATGGAGCCTCTCACCGAGCAGCGCGCAGTAACTGGTCCTGTCGTCTACGGCTTTCTGAGCCTGGTAGGAACCTCATCAGCCCGGCAACAGGCGCTTACCAGAGCTATAGCCGAATATTGCAGCACCCATGAGTTGACGCTCGGCGGCATGTTCGCTGAACGCTCTCCGTCGTCACCAGCCGCTTTCGCGGGACTTCTACAAGCTCTCAAGGTGCCCGACGCGTACGGGGTTGTTCTGCCCACGCTGTCTCATTTAGGCCCAAAGAAGACAGCCCGAGACCGCGAACGGCGCCTCGACATGGCGGGAGCCCGCGTGCTCTTGATGCGCGGCAATCGGCGGGGCCAACCAGTCCATCCCTTCTCGTTCAGGCCATCCACTCCCGTCGTTCCCTCCAAGGAGGCCGCGTCATGAACACCGTGCTCCCCTACGGTGCAGCGGCAAGGGCGTCTCGTCCTGATGACGCCAGCAGGACGGATCGCTTCCTGCGACTCATCGACAGGCTGCACGACGCGTATCTGGCCGAGTACGACGAAGACCTCAACCGGGTCCTCGGCGCGCCCGCTGGGCCGGAGGGCGTCGCCGGGAGCCGCCGGGCACCGGGCCTGATGCGCCGTCGCCTCGAGAGCCCCGCACGGGACCTGGTCAATCCCGCCGAGCTGCCGCACCTCGCGGAGCGGTTGGACCGGCTGCTGGGGCAGCTCGTGAACATGGCCCGCGCCGCGGCCGGCCGTTGCTCGTCTCCGGAGTTCGGCGCAGCACTCAACCATGCCGACCGGCTCCGCACGGGCCCGGCCGCAGCCGCGAGCGCCGATGCGGTCCAGGTGCGTCGGATGGCGATGGCCGCCCAGGACCTCCTCGACCAGCTGGAGCCGGACGTCGCCACCGAACCGCTGCCGACGTTCGAACCTCATCTCCGGGACCGGGAGCTGTGGTGCGCGTGACCCCGCCACCACCGTCCGCGTACTGGGCGCACCTGGACCGCACCAACGACATCGGTCTACCGGTCACCCTCAACGCCGACGGGCCGGTGCCACACAGCTTCGTCGCGGCGAGCCACGACCTGGCGATGGAGTGGCTGCGCGGCTCCGTCCGCGCCGCCCTCCTCGACCTGGACACCGTCGGTTTCGGGGTCGCGTGGGCGTGGCTGGGCGATCACCGCGCCGCCCGCCAGGCGACAGTCGGTCTCCGTCAGGGGCACCCCGTGCGCTTCACCGTGACAACACCATCGGGCTACTGGGCCTGGAGCGTCGCCCCCGTCAGTGCGCCCCTGCCTCTGGCCAACCCGTGCCCCACTCCGCCACCTCCCTCCCACAGCTGCGTCACGCCGCTGGCACCTGGCTCCTCTTTCTTTCCAACTGCCTTGATCTGAAGGGATTTTCTGATGCCGAAGGACCCCGCCGAAAGCGCGGACGTCGAGGTGCTCGCGCGCCGGATCGCCGTCCGCCACGTGTCCGAGGGACTGCGGGCTGCGGACCTACCCGGGGAGGTCTCCCTCAGCGTGGACGGCGGCGACGTCATCCTCAAGGGCCTCTCCGCGAGGCAGATGGATGTCCTGGCCGATCGCCTCTATCCCTCCCTCCTGCCGGTCGTGCAGGAGCTGCGCGAGGCGTTGAAGGTGCACAAGATCCGCGTCGCGCCTCGGATCGCGTTCGGGTTGATCCACCTCGGAGACCTTTGCATCCCGGACGTCGACACCCTCGCCCAGGCCCTGGGCGCATCGGTCCCGCCCACACCGGAGCGGGAGTACTACCCCGACTGGCATGTCGCTCAGGAGGCGTGCACCCGTCTCAAGGTAGCGAGCGAGTCCGCGATCGGATTTCCGCTTCTCGGCGACCTCGCTCCGTACTGCGACCGCTGCCGCCAGGTCGTCACCATGGAACTCCTCCCCCTCGGCGGCGACGAAGCACGCCGCCTGGCCGCGGCCCTGACCGGCGGCTCGAATCCCGCTCACGGAGACGCCTGATGACGGCGGGGTTGACGCCTGCGGAGGCGGATGTGGTGCTGGGGGTCGCCCTCGGGATGTCCGTGGAGGCGGTAGCGACGCAGACCACCCTGCGGGCGAAGACGGTCCGGGGCATGTTGGCGAGCGCCAAGGGCAAGCTGGGGCGCCGCGAGATGACGTGCGCGGGGGCCGTCGAGCGGGCCTATGCCACCGGTGCGCTGCCCGCGCCGCCGCCGGACCCGGTCCGTCATCAGATCTCGGTGCGTCTCTCCCCTGCGCAGGTCGCGCTCATACGGCTCCTCTCCCAGGGCGTGACCGCTCAGGACATCGCCGGGGCGGTCACCAAGCCGGAGTCCGAGGTCGAGCAGGACCTGCGCACGCTGTGCGAGATCACCGGCGCCGACTCCGCCGCGCACCTCATCACCCGCGCCGTCCAGCTCGGTGTCCCCTACCGCCACAAGCTCCCCCGCCGCCCTGTTCCCCTCTCCCGCCGCCACGTCGCGCTCTAGCCACCCGAACCGGAAGGACCCGGTATGTGTACCCACGTCCCCCCGTGCCCCGCGGCCGCTTCCCCCGACCGCGATGCCGCGCGCCCCCTCGTGTCCCACCCCGAGCAGGGATGGAGCCTGTTGTGCAACGGCGTCGTGCTCTTCGACGACACCGGCGACCTCGGCCCGGACGGCGAGGCCACCGGCCCGCGCCGCCCGGCCCCCCAGCTGGCGGTCGCCTGATGACCGTGACCACCGACCTGCTCCCCCTGGCTCCGACGGACGGGGCGCACGACGGACCGCAGCTGTGCGTGCGCCGCGGCGGCCCCGGAGACCACTTCCGGCTCGGCTTCGTCGACGAACGTCCCGGTCACCGGGACCTGCGCGATGTCCTGTGGGACCCCACCGCCCCGGCCGAGCAACGCGCGTTCATGCTCTACCTGACGTGCGTCATGTGCGGACAGCCCGTCCGGCAGATACACAGCACCCGCCCCAAGGTCCGGCCTGGCCTGCTGTTCCTCGTCCCCGGCGGTGCGGACACCTCGCAGTCGGTGCGGACGGTCCTGCCACCGGTGTGCCTGGCCCACGCCCGCATCGCCGCCCGCGAGTCCGCCGCCCTGCAGCACGGCCACACCGCCCTCCTCGTCGCCCGCCACCGCCTCCACGGCGTCATCGGCACCCGGTACCGCTGGGCCGGTCACCAAGTCCAGCAGCTCCCGCCGGCCCCCGAGACCGACGCGCTGCCCGTGCCCTACGGCAGCTACAACGCGCGCTGGACCCTCGCACGGCTCCTCGTCCGCGAACTGACCGAGCACACCGCCGTCGACCTGGACGACAGTGCCCATCTCGCGGAGGCCCCGTGAGTCAGTTCTGCTACGAGGAAGCGCCGCCCCGCGAGGCACTGGAAGACCAGCGCCGCACCAGCCAGCCCGACCTCGCCCCGCTGGCCGCGGCCATCTGGCGCCGCTGCTTTTGCATCCTGGTCGCCGACCACGAGGCCCTGCCCGACGTCGCCCACGCCCTGGCCCTGACCGAACTCCCCGACGGCCACGCCCTGTGGCGTGGCTGCGGTGGAACCACCACGACCGCGGGCGCCACTGCTGGTTCGAGACCCGGCCCAACTGCCCGCACGCGAGCGACACCGGCGAGGCGTGCGTGCTGTTCCTCCATCACTCCGGGCTCCACAGCTGGACCGCCACCCATTCGGAGGCACAGTGACAACCCACCACATCCCGCCCGCCCCCGCGCCGCAGCAGCGCACGATGTCGCCCGCACCCCGCCTCCTCGGCCACGACGTCCTGCTCCCACTCCGCAGACCAGCAGCCCTGTGCGCCCGGTGCGAAGAACTCCGTCACGCCCAGGTCGCCGCCCGCGCCCGCGGCGACGCCTCCGAGGCATCCGACCTCACCGTCCGCATGAACCGCTGCACCACCTGCTGCCCCCGCTAGCTCCCGCGCCTCAGGAGACCCCGTGCCCGCACCCGCCCCCGTCCCGTCCCTCGGCGGCGCCCCGCCCCCCGGCCGCATCGTGGCCACCGTCGCGCTCCGCACCCACCGCACCAAGTTCGGGACACAGAAGGACGCCGCCGCGGCAGCGCCATCCGCCCTCCACGCCGCGAGCCCAACCCCACTGCGCTCCCGCAACCGCCCCCACGGAACTACCTCTTCGGGCCGTCGGCCGAGCAACTCCTCAGTGTCCCGGCTGGAGCGGGCCCAGTACCCCCTGGACCCGCACGTCATCCGAAAACTGCTGACCACCTACGGCGTCGACCCGGACGAGGCCCGCGAGATCACCCACCTCGCCGGTGATGAGGACGGCGGCGAATGGACGGGCCGGATGATCTGCGACTGCGGGCCGAGGTGGTACCAGCGCCTGTCCTGGTGCGAGCAGGCGGCCACCACGATCCGTACGTACGCCGACCGGCTCCTGCCCGCCGTCGTCCGGACCCCCGCCTACGCACACGCGATCTCGATCGGGCCGAGGACCGTCATCCGGGCGCCGCGCGGCCTCCCTCTCCGCCGCGCGGCCTCCCTCACCGCGCTGCTCGACTACCAGACCCTCGCCCGCCCCGTCGGCACCGCCGCGATCACGGCCGCGCAGATGAACCACTTGCTGACCCTCATCGACCACGGTGCCCAGGTGCACGTCCTGCCGCACGGCGGCCCGCCCATCTGGGAGTGGGGCGGCAGCAGTGAACTTGCGATCTCCGCACAGAGGTTGTTCGTCCAGGAGTCCTACAGCGCCATCTATCACACCGGCGCCGAAGGCCGCCCGTTCATCGAGGTCTTGGACGAGGCCCAGGCCGCAGCCCTCCCCGCGGAAGAGAGCCGCCAGCTCATCGCCGCGGCGGCGTCCCGCTTCCGCGACGAAGCCGCCCGCGCCGGCACCGGGGAGGCGGGAGCGTGATCCCGCCGTCCGAACCCCGGTGTGCGTGCGGCGAACCGGCCGTCGAGGACTACTTCATCGACTCGGCCTCCGGCGCGGTGCGCGTCGTCTCCCACTGCCGCTTCTGCCACTACGTCCCCGACTACGTCCCCGACGACGCCCCGCCTCCGACCCTCTGGGACATCGCGGCCAGGGGGCTCCGGACGCTCCTCGGCACGCCGCCACCGAACGCACCCCGGTGACCACCTCTTCCCGGACTTATCGCAAGGAGAAATCGCATGACCGAACAACTGCTGCGGGTGGGTACCTACAACATCCGCGACGGCGGCGCACCGGACTCCCAGGACTTCGAGCGGCAGCTGGCCCTCGTCGCCGGCCTCGACATCCTGGGCATCCAGGAGGCCAAGGACTGGGACCGCGATCGCCAACGCCGCCTGCGGCACACCGCCAGTGCCCTGGGAATGGAGCCCCTGCTCACACCGAGCGCCTCCCACGGCTGCCATCTGCTGCTCCTCATCCGCACGCCTCGCGTGCAGATCATCGAGCACACCCCCAACATCGCCCCCGCGGACTTCCACCACGCCGCCAGCCGGACGCTGATCGAGGCCGACGGTCACCGCATCACCGTCCTGCACACCCACCTCAACCCCGCCAGCCCCGATATGCGGCTCGCGGAGACCGGCTGGCTGACGGAGTACGCGGAGCAGGGCCGCCGCAGCCTCTTGATCGGCGACCTCAACACCGTCGGCCCGGACGACCCCGAACCTCCGAGCTGGGACGCCATCCCCCCACACCTGCACTCCCGTCACCGCCAGGTCCTGCCCTCCGGCGGGCACGGCGGCCTCGACCGCCGGGCGATCCGCGCCCTGACCGCCGTCGGATACGCCGACCCGGCCGCCCACCTCGGCCAGCCGCCCACCCCGACCGCCGGGTACTGGCCGGGCGGCGAGGAATGGGAGCACCGCAGCGACTTCGTCCTTCCCTCCGAGGCTCTCGCCCCGGCCCTGACCGACTGGAGGGTCATCGACAACCCAGTCGCCCGCACGTCGAGCGATCACCTCCCCGGAATCGCCACCTTCGACCTGCGGACCCTCGTCCCGTGACAGCATCCGTGATCACCTACACGGCGATGTGGGGCCAAGAGGTCGACGTGACGCCGCCGGTCATCATGCGCCGGTGCCCGCGCGGCTACCCGCGGCTCGCCTTCCGGGGCGAGCTGGCGCACGACCGTGACCGGCACGAGATCCTGTGGCGCCGCCAGCAGACCGCCCCCGGGCGCGGTCCCCAGCTCACCGGCCGTGTCCACTCCTACCGGCAGCGGCGCGCGATGGACGATCTGCTGTGCCACGTCGACGCCGTCTCCGCTCTCGGCGGGCACCTCCTCCGCGGCGGGCCGGAGCGCACTGGCGACCGGCCTCTGTTCCTCCTCAGCTGCACCGAAGTGCGCGAAGGGCACATAACCGCCGTCCCGCCGGTGTGCTACCGGTGCGCCCCGCGCGTGGCCGGTGCCCGACACCGCCAGCGCCGCCCCTACACCGCCGTCCTCGTGGACGAGGTCCGCCCGTGGGGCGTCTCCGGTCTCCTCCACGACCCGGTCTCCGTCCCCCTCCGACCCACGACCGCCAGCCTCGTCCCCGTCGGTTACCGCAGTGCTCATGCCCGGTGGGTGGTCGCCCACCAGGCGCTTGTCTCCCTGCACGGCATCACGCCCGTACGCCCCCGCCTCCGCAACGCCGCTGCCTGACACGCCCGTCAGACGCGTACGCAACCCCGAGCCCCCTCCCCCTCAAGAAGAAAGAGCCATGACCGGAAAACATTTCTCCCTCCCCGCCCTGATCGCCATGCTTACCGCAGGAGGTGCTCTGCTGACGGGGTGCGGGATCACCCCCCAATACCCCATCGAGAAAGCGAGCCCTGCACATCACCAGCCGGCACCCACGCCATCACATTCCTCTGCCCGCCCTCCCCTGGAATCCATCCCGGGCCTCAAAGCAAAATTCGAATCGTGGTCCGCCGATGACGTCCAGGAGAAGTCAGTTCTCCTGGACGGGAAAATGGCCATTCTCACCGGATACTCAGCCGTCGCAAAAAGCGACCCAGACGCCCCGGAAATCGGGCACTACTACAGCGGCAAAGCTGCACAGGACGCGCGCACGGTGGTCCGCCAGGCGAAGGAGCGCCACCGCGCACCTGTGGGCACCATCCGGTATTCCGACCCGTACGTGGAATCCCTCGGCGAAAACTCCGCGTTCCTGAGCTACTGCATCGGTGATCGCGGACTTGCCGCGAAGGACCCTCGAACCGGCGAGCACTTCGACGGTGCGCCTGCGGGCCCTGAGCGCATGACGGTCGTCATGTACAGGGAATCCGGAGTATGGAAAACCGATTCAATGACACCTTCCGGAGAATGCTGACAGGCGGAGCACGAGCTTCCACCTAGCTCTCCTTTCACTATCACTCATACCAGTTAAAAGGAAACAAATCATGGTCCTGATGGGATACAACGGCGATCCCCTGCCGTTTCCGGGAAGAGACGAGCCCACCAAGTCGGACGGCACCGTCGACCTCGAACAGCTGGCGCTCCAGGGGATCGATAAGGCCACCGCCGCGCTCGCCGCCGAAAAGCTCAAGGACAGCGACCAGACCTAGACCACTGCGCACCGCAGTCAGCCCCACACCATCGCCGTAAGAGCCACGTTCCTTCGCCCCGATCCCGAGGAGGCCCATGCCCACCGCACGGTCACCGCCGTCCGCCGAAGAGGCTGTACCGCGCACCGTCCGCTGGCCGATCGAGGCCAGCCCGTGATCCGTGAACGACCCGCTCCGCACGGCGCGGAGCGGCATCCGGCACTGGGAGGAACCGTGCACGACCTGCTCGGCAGCAAGCCCTCAACGGACTGGACCGCCCTCCACAACTTCGCCGCCCTACGCGGTCAACTCCGCATCTCCCTCACGCCCCGCTGCAACATAGCCTGCTGGTTCTGCCACAACGAAGGCGACGTCCCGCCGCCTCTCACCCGCCGCGACCGCACCCAGCAGCCGCGCGAGCGCGCCCTGACCGCCGACAACTACCTCACGCTCATCTCCTCCCTGATGAGCGCCGGCCTCAAGCGCGTCTACTTCACCGGCGGCGAACCGCTCACCTCACCGCTCGCCCGCCCCGTCCTCGAACGTCTCCCCACACCCACGCCGGACGCCTCCTTCACACTGATCACCAACGGCACCCGTGTCCGCACGCATCAGTCCTGGCTGGCCAAGACCCACCTCGACAAGATCAAGGTGTCCCTGCACTACTTCTCCGACGCGTCCCTCAAGGCCATCGCCGGAACCCGCATCAGCATCGACGCCATCCTCGACGGCATCGAGGCCGCCCGCGAGAGCATCCCGCGCGTCGAGATCAACACTCTCCTGCTGAAGGAGAACGCGCACGAGGTCCCCGCCATCCTCGACTTCGCCCTCCAACGCCGACTGCCCGTGCAGTTCATCGAATTGGTCGGCACCGACTTCAACGCCGCCCGCGCCGCCAGCGCCATGCCCGCCGACGCCATCGTCAACCACCTGCGCACCCTCACACACGACGAGCACGTCGAGGTCGCCGGGACCGGCCAAGGCCGCCGCATCTTCCGCGTCGACGGGGTGGAGATCGACGTCATCCACCGCCACCTCGGCCGCCACCACGTCGGCCAGTGCGGCACCTGCCCCCTGCGCACCACCTGCGTCGAAGGGTTCTGGGCCCTGCGCGCCGACCACAACGGCGGCATCCAGCCCTGCCTGCTCCGCGACGACCTGCGCCTCGACATCCGCGACCAGCTCTCCGACCCCGACCGCCTGGCCCAGTCCGTCGCCGGACACCTGGCCGCCTTCACCGAGGGAGTCCTGTGACCACCCCACCCCCCTACACGCCGCCACCCGCGGCCCGCCGCGGCCCGTTCATCGTCCTCGAAGGCGTCTCCGGAATCGGCAAGTCCACCCTCACCCGCATCCTCGCCGCCCGCATCGGCGCCGCCGCACTGCACACCCTTCCGGCGCCGCACTCCGCCTGGTCCGAGACAGCCAACACCGCCATGAAGCCGCTTCCGCAGTTCGCGTTCTACCTCTCCGGACTCCTGCACGCCTCCGACCTCGTCCGACAACAGCTGGCCCGCGGCCCGGTGATCGCCGACCGGTACGCCTCCTCTGTGATCGCCTGCCACGCCGCCGTCCACCACCTCCACACCGACGACGTCACCCGCCTCCTGACGCCGTTCACGCCCTACCTCACCGCCCCCGACCACACCTTCTACCTGCGGTGCTCACCCAACGCCCTGCGCGAACGGATGACGACCAAACAGGACCTCAAGGCCGACGACACCGCCCTGTTCGGCGTCCCCGGGCGTCTGGAGCGCCTGGTCGCCAACTTCGACGCCGCGGCCGACGCCGACACCACCGCCATCCGCCTCGACACCGACGGCATCTCTCCACGCCAACTCGCGGATACCGTCCTCAACCACCTGGAGCAGGCCCGTGCTTAACCCGATCGACGTCAACGCCGTCCTCACCGGCGGATGCGCCATCGGCCGCTACCCCGGCCAGATCCACGAAGGGGTCGCGTGGTGGATCGGCTCCTGCCTCGTCGTCACCACCCACACCCACCGGATCGCCGTCTCCCACGACGGCCACCCGATCTCCGTCCGCTTCCACGAGCGGCTGTGCCGCGGCGCCATCAACGCACGCCACTACGCCGCCACCGTCACCGACCTCGGCCACGCCACCGAAGACAGCCTGCTGGCCGCCGCCCGCAATCTCGGCGGCGTTCCCAGCGTCTTCGTCTCCACCCTCGGCGACGCCGACACAGGCGCCACGGTGACCCTCACGCTCCACGACCACGCCGGCCGCCGCCTCACCGAGGACAGCGGGCTCGCCGTCATCCGCCGCATGATCGCCGAAGACCACGTCCCGATCCCTGTCAACGATGCCGCCCGCGGCCGCATCGAAGCCCACCGCACCGGCCCGAGGGCGGAGGTTCAGAGGTGATCGACGCGCGCGAGATCATCACCACGGGCACGAACATCCTCTTCGTCACCCTCGACTCCCTGCGCTACGACGTCGCCCAACAAGCCCTCGAACTCGGCGAAACCCCGCACCTCGCCCGCCTGCTCCCCGACACCGGCTGGGAACGCCGCACCACACCGGGCACCTTCACCCTCCCCGCCCACACCGCGTTCTTCCACGGCTTCCTCCCCAAACTCCCCACCCCGCACCAGCCCCCGCGCCTGTGGGAGTGCCGGCCCCCGGCCTTCAAGACCGTGAGCCCGCCGACCTTCGTCTTCGACGCCCCCAGCTTGCCCGCCGGACTCGCGCAGCACGGCTACCGGAGCGTGTGCGTGGGGGGCGTCACCTACTTCTCCCGCGAAACGCCGCTCGGCAACGTCCTGCCCGACATGTTCGACGAGGACCACTGGCAGCCCGCCTTCGGCTCCACCGAACCCGACTCCACCCGCCACCAGACCGACCACGCCCTGCACCTGGCCGAACTCCACGGCGAACGGCCGCTGTTCCTGTTCCTCAACGTCTCCGCCACCCACGTCCCCCACGGCCACTACCTCGGCCACAGCACCGACACCGCGCACTCCCAACGTGCCGCCCTCGCGTACGCCGACGCCCACCTCGGCCGCCTCATCGCCACCCTCACCACCGGCCGACGGTGGTTGATCATCCTGTGCGCCGACCACGGCGACGCCTACGGGGACGACGGCTTCCACGGCCGCGGCATCACCCACCCCGCCGTCACCACCGTCCCCTACACCGCCCTGGTGCGCGGGTAGCCGCTACGCTCCGCGCATGACCGACACCGAACACACCGCCCCGTCCCGGGACGCCTCCGTCGTGGTGGCCCGGGACGACCAGGGTCTCGTCGCCCTCCTCACCGCCGACTTCCCCCGCCACGGCGGCCACCACCTCTTCCTCCCCGGCGGCCGCATGGAGACCGGCGAAACACCAGAGGAATGCGCGCAGCGTGAGCTTCACGAAGAAGCCGGGGTCACCGCACAGCAGTGGCGCCCCCTCGGCTCCTATGCCATGACCTTGGCCTCGACCGCCCGCATCCACCTCTACGAAGCCCGGCACCTCACCCTCGGGCCCCAGCAACTCACCGCGAGTGAAGCGGACTTCAAACTCATGTGGTGGCCCATGGACGACGCCCTTGACGCTGCTCGTCACGGCCGCTTCCTCCTCCCCGCCGGCCCCCTCGCTCTCTTCCTCTCCGAGGCCGACAATCGCCCGCGACACCACCGGTAGCCAGCACGGCAGCTCACCACGCCGGAGAGTTCGATTGCCACCCATTCGCCGTACTGCCGATGCAACTCGGAGCAAGGGCGCCCTTCACCCGCACAGGGGATCATGCGCCGTCTACGTACCGCAGATCCTCCCGCCCCACGCGCACCTCGGCCTCAACATCACCGCCGCCGACAACGGCCGCGCCGCAGGGAAGGAGCTGTAGAGCGCACCGAGTGGCCACCACCGTGCGGCGCGCCTGGCATCTCCGAGCCTTGAGCACCGCTCCCCCACTACCGGTACCGGCGCCCCGGCGCCAGCCACGTCACCGCCAGCAGCCCGCCGCCCTCACCGTCGCTCTCCTCCGCGCCGGGCTCATCCGGAACGGGAGCTTGACGGACCTGCTCGATCTGCCGCTCGATGCCCCTCAGATTTTCCTGAAGGTCCATGGTCACGACGCCGTCGACGGTGACCTTCAGCGGGTCCGCCAACAGCTTCGCCCGGCGCTCCCCAAGCACTTCTAGCGCGACCGCACGCGCCGACCTCAGCCTGAAGTACCGGCGCTCCAGGTCCGCGGGATCGACGTCCGGGCCGAGCTGGGCGAGCAGCCACGACCGCTGGAACTCATCCACCCGTCTCACCTCTCCTTCTACGGCTGTCTCCCGCCGCCGAGCAGACGCCGACGGCGGGAGAGAGCTCACGACTCGGCGGCAGCCGGGCGGCGGCGGGCTCCGGTCCCCTTCCTGCCCCCGCCCGCACCGGGCTGCGGCGGGCCTGCCGGGTCGGGTTCCCCGACCGCGATCGGCACCGCCCCGGCGTCCTCGGGTGGCTCTTCCCAGGCGTGGGGGTTGGTGATCAAGGCGGCCAACTCGGGTGCCGGGCGTGCGCCCGGCACCAGCACCACCACCTCACGGGTGGCGGGGTCCTGGACGTACACGGCGGCCTTCAGCCGCCCCGAGCCCGCCATCACAGGACCTTCGCCACGAGATGGGCATCCGGGGTGTGCATGACCGGCATACCGACGGCGGCGCCCTTGGTCCAGATCTGCACGGGGTCGTCCTGCACACCGCGGGTGATGATCAGCCCCGGCGCGTCCTCCCGCACGATCTCCGGGTTGCTGCCCCGCGAGAGGACCAGGGCCTCCGCCGTGACACCGATCATCGTCTGCGCCCACTTCTCCCGCTCCGGCGGCACCAGCACCCACAGATCCTCAGGCAGCACCTTGCGGGGCGTCCCGTCGACCCGCACCTGGGCCTTGTAGAACTGGATCGGCGGCAGCGAGTAGTTGCCGCGCACCACGTTGATCTGCTGCGGGGTGAGCGTCGCCGTCGGCGTGGTCGACGGCGACACCGACCCGTAGTACGCGGCCCGGTAGGCGTTGTTCGCCGCGAGGAAGCTGAACGCCTTCCTCGACGTGATCACCAACTCCGGCTCCGGCGCGCCGATGTCGTCCAGGTGCGCGATCCACCGCAGCTCATCCGCGATCGGATCCGACGCCGGATCGGACCACGGCCGCGCCGCGACCGGCCGGTTCTCCACCGGCACACCCCAGTCGACCTCCAGCGTCAGCCCGTTCTCCTGCACGAGGGAGAACTTCCCATCAGCCAGCACATCGCCGGCGGCCAGCTCCAGACGGGAACGGATCGCCTCCACATGCCGCTCCACGTCGTCGTACAGCAGCTCGATGAGCCGGTCCTGATCCGCGCCGCGGGACGTCTCCAGCAGGATCTGCTCCTGCTCACCGACCACCAGCTTCTGGCCGAGCGCGGGCAGCGCCCCTTCACGGGAGGTCTGCCACGCCTCACGGGTCGCGAACGGCACCGAGGCGTCGAACGCCCGGTACTTCGCGGCATTCACGTACCGACCCTGGTCCTTCACACGCCACTTGACCTCCGGCAGCACCTTCGTCGGGAAGATCGACTGCGTCAGCAGGAAGTCCGCCGGGGACGGCACCGCGCGGGCGAACGCCGTCAGATCGGCGGCGGCCACATCCTTCAACAGGTCCTGAATCGTCACAGCTCACGCCCCTTTCACGCGAAGCGGATCTGCGCCGCGCGCGGATGCCAGGCCAACTGCGACACGTCCAGGCCACCGGGGACCTTCGACGACCGCACCGCGCCGTGCCACAGCAGCGCCGCCGGGACGCGGGTCTGCCCCGGCGCGAACGGCACCTCCGCGTAGACGAAGCCACGCAGCACCTGACGGCCGCACGACGCCTCCGGGTCGTAGGGCCCGTAGAGGCCGGACTCAGCGACCTTTCCGACCGGAACGCCGGACAGCACCCGCCCATACGGGTCGCAACCGTCACTGCACACGTAGTGCGTCCCCTCGCGGAACAGTGGCAGGTCAAGGGTGATCGTGTCGGTCGAGTCCGTACCGTGCAGCGACAGCAGCCACTCACGGTTCGCGGTCGTGTGCTCGGACGTCGAAACAGGCTGGATGGTCATCTTCTTCTCCATGGACGTGCGGTCTCTTCCCGCGCACCGCCCGCAGCGGCGCCGTCCACGAAGTCGAAGGGGCGTGGTCCCCGTACAGCACGCTTCAGCGGCCCTCGTCCGACGGCGTCAGACCCCGACGGCGGGCCATCTCCAGCCCCGCCGCCCCCGGCCGCGCCACCACCGCCGTACGCGACGGCCCCCGCCCCGCCGGAGCACCTGCCGGAGCCGCCGCGCCCAGAACACGGCCCCGGCCGAACAGCTCGGGCCGACGCCCCTTCAACGCCTCGCTCGCCGCCTGAACCTGCGGCTCGTCGGCTTCGTCGTCAACGTCCAGCAGACGCTCCGCGTCCGCCAGATCATCCCCCTCAGCACCGAGCCCCACCAGCACAGCCCGCCGCAGCGCCGACCGCTCCCGCTCCGCGGCCGCCGCCTCCCGCCGTGCCGCCTGCATCTCACGCTCTTTCGCCGCCTGCTCGCGGCGCTCTACCTCGGACAGTGCGGCCTGCTCCGCCTCCCGCTGCGCGGCGACGAACTCCGTCAGATCCTTCGGCGAATCGAAGCCCAAACTCGCCAACAGGCGTCTGATGGCCGCACGTTCGCCCTGAGCCTTCTCACGGGTCAACAGCTTGCCCAGGCGATCCTGGGACACCGTGACCTGCTGCTCTACGCCGCCGTTCTCCGGGGCAGGGGCGAGGCCGTCACGCGGCTCGTCGGGCACATCCTGCGACGTGCGGTCCTCGGGCGGCAGGGGCCGGACCATACAACTCCTCCAGTGCGCCCCCGCACCGCTGGCCAGTGTAGCCACGCCACCGCCCACCCAGCCCGACACACGCAAGCGGCGTACCGGCCAGCCACAGCCCGGTACGCCGCTGCGTGCTGTGCGGCACGCCCAGTCAGTCGGCGGTGATGACCTCGACCGGAGTGTCGGGACAGCCGTCGGCGATCCGCATCAGAGTCTGCTGCTCGGCGCCGTCGATGGACAGGCCCCACCGGAGCTTGATCGCCGTCCAGTCCGCGACGTACCGGCACCTCACATCCTCGGCGGGCAGCCACGTCGTCGGATCCTGGTCGGCCTTCTGCCGGTTGGAGCGCGCGCTGACCGCCACCAGCGCCCGCGCATCGCCCAGGTCGTTGGCGTACCGTTCCCGCTTCTTCGGCGTCCACGCCGATGCTCCCGAATCCCACGCCTCGGCCAGCGGAACGAGATGGTCGATGTCCAGGCCCCGCGGGCCCTCAATGTCGGCGTGGTCGTACCAGGAGTTCCAGCGTCCCTCGGTCAGCTTGCACCGGCCGGTGACCGTCGGGGCCTCGACGGCCTCTTCGAGCAGCACCTCTGCGCGGGTGTTGCAGCCGTCCCGGTCGGCGTCGATCCAGTGGCGGAAGAGGTGCCGGTCGTAGCCGGTGCGGTCCTCATCAGCCACCGGCAGCGAAGCGACAGCGGCACGCAACGGCAGATGAATGCCCTCGGCGTGGGCCGGAGGAGCGGCACAGAGCAACGAGACGCTGGCAATGAGCGTCGAAAGAAGGCGAGTTGGTGTCTTCACAGCATCGCCTTGCCCACGATCAGCACCTCGATGCGTCTACCGCACGCACTCCCCACCAGGGAGTGAATAGCCATACAACCAGGAGATCCGACAACAGGGCCCCGTCTTGCCGGCCCCCTGTCCGACCGCGCCCCCAGCATGGCCGGACGCCGAAAGGAGCAGCACATGACGATCGCCCCCTACACCACCGTCGGCCTCATCCCCGAGATCACCGAGATCCAAAGCCGCGACGACATCGCCACCAACCTCGACCACCTCTACGGCCTCACCCGCACCGCCGTCGCGATGGGCGGCCTCGACCACCCCGTCCGCCTCGTCGCCCTCCCCGAAGGCGCCCTCCAGGGCTTCGGCGACGAGATCCACGACCTCGACCACGCCGCCTACGCCCGCACCTGCGCCATCCAGATCCCCGGCGCCGAAACCCAAGAACTCGCACGCTGGGCCGCCGAGTTCGACGTGTACATCATGGCCCAGGCCAAGGCCCTCCACCCCGCCTTCCCCGACCGGTACTTCAACGTCGGCTTCGCCATCAACCCGAACGGCGAGATCATCCTGCGCCACTACAAGCTCAACCCGCTCCCGGGAATGGAGACCAGCCTCAGCCCCCACGACGTCCTCACCCAGTGGACCCGCCTCAACGGCAACGGACCCGACGCGTACTGGCCCGTCGCTCACACCGCCATCGGCCGCCTCGGCGTGATGATGGCCAACGAAGCGTCCTTCCCCGAAAACGCCCGCGGCCTGGCCCTGAGCGGCTGCGAGATCGCCTACCGCACCAGCTACCCGCTGCCCGGCGTCGCCTCCGACGCCTTCGACGTCCAAAACCGGGCCCGCGCCCTCGACAACACCATGTACGTCCTCGCCCCCAACCCCGCCTCCTACACCGGCACCGACGGGCCCCGCACCGACTTCTTCGGCGGCCACTCCACCATCACCGACTACACCGGCCACACCGCCGGACACGTCGACCACGGCGGCGTCGCCACCTTCGTCACCGCCACCATCGACCTCACCGCCCTCCGCGCCCACCGCTCCACCGCCACCTGGACGAACTGGACCAAGGACCTACGCGTCGAGCTGTACCGCCCCCTGTACGACCAGCCCATCTACCCAGCGAATCTCTACTCCGACCGCCCGCCGTACCACCACGACGACTACCGCGAACACGTCACCCGCCCCCAGATCAAGCTGATGCACACACGCGGCATCTGGCGCTGACCCTTCACCAGCCAGCCGACGGGCCGGCAGCGCCCGGTGGATCAGGCGACGCTCGGCTCCCGGCGGCTCCCGCTGACGAACGCCGCCAACGCCTCGCGCAGCCGCCCCGCCGGGCGGCGGCGTCCGTAACCGAGCAGCAGATCCCAGGACGAGGCCCGGTTCAGCTCCTGCCGCAGTGCCACCAGCTGCTCCTCGGAGAGCGCCCCGCTCTCCTCCAGGCAGAACTCCAACAAGCTCCGGTCCTCCGCCTGATCCAACTCGTCCCGGCCGCCCCAGGACTCCACCATCGCGTGCGCGACAATCGCACTGTTGTGCGGATCGTAGGTGCACCGCTCCGGATCGCCTTCACACCGGCCCTCCGTCCCCGGGCACCACTGCCTCTCCAATGCCCGCAGTGCCGATCGCACCGCCGCCGCCCGCAACGCCCACCGCTCCATACCCGCACACTGCGCGTATACGTCATCCGCCAGCACAACGACGTCGGACGCACCCCGGATCGTCACCGCGCTGTGCGCCCGCCTCACCAACGTGAACGCCGCATCCAGCTCCGTCTTCCGCTCCACCACGCCGAGGTCCGGAAGGCCCTCCAGCACACGATCGAAGCCGCGCACGGCATCAGCGAACGCCTCATACGCCTCCTGCTCGCGGGCCCGCTGCTCCACAGCCTCCTGCACCAGCACCAAGTCACGGGCCCGGCGCCCACTACACCGATCGATGCACCACGACACCACCGGGCCACACAGGGCGGCCACGGCGCCAACCACAGCAACAACACCTTCCGCATTCACACCCCCAGCCTGGCGGAAGCCGCCCTGCTAGGAACCTCGCCCCCGCAAAGTTCACCCCCAGGGGACATCGACCCTCACAAGCAGCACCGGCTCAGGCCCACTCGTCCGGGCCACCGCCGCGCCACTCGACGACTCCCTGCTCCGTCGCCAGCACCGCGTCCGGATCCTCTGCGCCCGCGCGCCGCAGAAACTCCTCCACATCCAGCAGGCTGTACGCCAGACCCAGAATTTCCCCGTCGACCGTCACCCGACGGCCGCCTGTCCGCGACACCGGATATACGACAACGGTTCTCTTCATAGGGCCATGGTCAGCCGGCGCGCCCCCCACCGCACCCCGAAAACCGCACGGGCGCCGCTCTCCGTCCGCCCCCTGCCGGCTCAGCTACCCGCGCAACACCTCCACACCAGCCCACGACACCCACCCACACCGCCTACGGACGGCGAGGAAGTCACTCACCGGCCACGAGGTGCGACGAAGCCGAACGCGCCGCCCCCACCTTCGCCCGCACCGGGGGCCCCGGGCTCCTCCTGCTCGACTCCCGCCTCACCCCCGGCACCCGCCTCCTCCGGCTGCATCCCCTCCAGGGCGGATTGCTCGGCGGCCGCCCGGATACGGTCCACCTCCTGCGCCGCGTCCTTGATGGGGTAGCCCGCCTCGGTGAGCATCGCCACCGCCGTCTCCAACGACAGCACCCCCGCCCCGAAGCCGGTGACGACCTCCTCCAGGACCGCGGCACGATCGGTCGGAGTGTGCGGCGCCCACGACAGCCTCGCCGGGAACGATTCCCCCGCCGCCCACCCCTCGCCCTGGCCCGCCTGGTAGAGACGCTGCACCATCTTCAGCAGCACCCGGTACTTATGCTCCCGCGCCAACCGCATCATCGCCACCAGCGCGTCCAACGGCCCAAGCGCCAGCTTCAACGCGTACCCCGACGGCACCTTCGAGGCATCCAGCGTGCCCAGACCGGCGGCCGTGACACCGCTGTTCGCCGCGATCCGGTCCAGCAGGTGCTCCACACGCGCCCGCAGCTCCGCCAACTGCCCCGACGTATCCAGCGCATCCATCCGGCCGCTCTCACCGAGCTGCCACACCGCCCCGGCCTCCACCTTCAGCTTCTCCGGACGGCCCGTCACCCGGTCCACCGGCAGCCGCGCGCCCGCCAGCCCGATGATCGGCGTACCCGTCGTCGCCGACGCCGCCGACCCGTCGGAGTCCGTGGCCGCCAGCTCATCCAGGCCCTGAAGAACCCGGGCCAGCGCCGGACGCCCCCAGTGCTCCCCGGCCGGCGGGATGGTGTTCGCCAGATGCACCACCGGCACGAAGTCGATCATCAAGTCGAGCCGGTTCAGCTCCGTGCCGTCCGGCCGCACCCGGAACGACGCCTTGTTCATCGGGAGGTGGTCCAGCGTCTGCCCGCGGGAGATGTCCTCCAGCAGCCACTCCGCATCCGTCAGATAACACGTCACGTTCGACGGCCGCCCCGGATCCCACGGATACACCCGCCCCCCGCCCCCGTCGATCGGCCCGAGTTCGTAGGTCACCCGCCGCACCCTTGCCTTCACCCCCGCCGCGGGATCCTCCGGCAGCTCCCACGCCAGATGCACCCGGGAGGGGAAATCATCGTCTTCCTCGTCGTCCCACTGCGGGAAGAAGAACCCCGGATCCTCCACCCGCAGCGTCGGCCGCTGCCGCTTCGGGTCCCAGGCCACCACCATCACGCCATCCCCGAGCAGCACCGCCGAACGTTCCGCCTGCTGCATCCGGAACGACAGCAGCTCCTTGCCCGCCCACATCCTCAGCCGGTCCTGGGCGGCTGCTGCCTCCATCGCACCGGCAGGAGGCGCCTCCTCCTCCGCGTGCTCGGCGCCCTCCACCACGATCTTCTGCTCCGCACCGAGCAGATACGCCAACGCGGTATCCACCAGGTTCGCGGCGTCACCCAACTCCCGCCGCTCCACCGCCGCCTCATCGCCACCGGCGGCAGCGATCTGACCGGCCTGGTTGTTGTCGTACGCCGCCAACACCTTGTACGCCGCCAGACGCCGTACCTCGTGAGGCGGCAGCCATGACGCGGCGAGTTCCGGAAAGGCCCGGCTTCCCGGGCGGCCGGCTTCAGCGAGGACCGGCTTGTAGTTCAGCCATGACCAGGCATCGATCACGAGTTGGCGCAGGCCCACATCCACTCCAGGAAGGTCGCCCCCGCGCCACCGCCAGCCTATCGGCCGCTCTCACACGCCCCGCCAGTCTCCCGGCGCAACTCACCACGCGCTCAGCGGTTGCCCATCCACACAGCCCTGTCCCTGAACCCGCCTCGCTCACGCGCTTTGGCCTCGCGGATCTTCTCCAGCTGAGCCGCGCCGACCCCAAGGTCCTCAGCGAGCGCGAGCACGACCTCCATCACGTCCGCAAGCTCCTCGGGCGCCGCGTCATCGTCCGCAGCGAAGAACTCGACGACTTCCTCGCCGAGCTTGCGCCGCAGCCTCCAGCGATACTCCTCAGGGCCTGCGGCATAGATGTGAGGGTCCGCTCCGTCCTCCCGGAGCAGCCGAGGAATCTCATCCCGCACCAGCTTGCCGTCCGTAGGGCAGCCCACAGTTGTCCCTTCGCCTCGGAGCGGTCCGATCGCCGCTCACCTGCGGGCGCACAATAGGGAAACGCCCGCAGGCCGCGCCACCCCAACTCCCCTATAACGAAATAGAGTCCGCGTCCGCCCGACGAGGAAGCTCATGCCGGAGGCTGCCCGGCGGCCATCACAGCCTCACCGCCGACCACTCAACCGCCGATCATCCCCGCCCCGTGGCGACGGCATCGCCGGGTCCAAGAACAAGTCCCACAACGCCCACACAGCCGAGTCCAACAGGTCCGGAGAGTCCTCCGTCTCCCCCTGACCGACGAACGTCGTCATCTGCTCCTCCAGCTCCGCAAACAGCCGGGCCGGACCGACATGCGACACCCTCGCCTGCTCGTACAGCTGTGCCGCAGGAGCCGCCCGCGCCCGCTTCCCCCGCGTCGCGTGAACGATTCGCCAGTTCACCGTCGGATCCACCTGCTCCAGGAGCGCGGGCAGGTAGTCGCCGCCGTTGTTCGCCTCGATGACCACACAGTCCGCACGGTGCTCGTGGTACAGCTCGGCGGCCCGCCTCATGGCCTGCGTCGGCGTGTGCCGGTCCTGCTCGCAGTGCAGCAGATACCCGCGGGGTCGGTCGTCCCCGAACATCGTCTCCACCGGGAACCCGCGCCCGGCCACCGTGAACGCCGTCATGTCCGCGTTCTCGTGGGACTTCGTGGCCGGGTCCACGGCAACTACCACCCGCTGAAGGTCCGGCAGATGCTCGGGCCTGGACCGGAAGCCCTCGACCTCCAGCATCCAGCCCTTCCACAGCGCGCCCTCCACATCCTCGAGTAGCTCCCCGGACAGCTCCTGCCGCCCCAGCCGGGTGCCGGCGTACTCCTCCTCCAGTTCCTCGCGGGCCGCCATGCTCAGGTTCGCGTCGTTCTCCCGCATGTGCCCGCGGGTCAAGACCACCCGCGGAGGAGCCCCGCCCTCCCGGTGCGCCTTCTCCTGCGCCCGGCCGCGCTCGACCAGCCGCTTGACGTGAGGAAGCGGCTTCGGCGTCGTGGAGATCACGGCCTGCGGGGTGTCTGCCTCACGCAGGCAGAACCACAGCATGTCGTACACCGCCTGTGCCGTCATCCGGTTCCAGGCGGCGTACTCGTCCAGCCACGCCTTGTCGAAGGCCCAGCCACGCAAGTTGTCGGGCGTCTCCGCGCCGAACCCCCGGATGACGGTGCCGTTCTTCAGCCGGAGCGTCGTCTCACCGAGTGAGGAGTTGTACTTCGCGATCTCCTCCGGCGGGAACACCGACAGCAGCCCGGACTTCGGGGACTCGAAGCAGATGTCCCTCACCAAGGTGGCGTTCCTCGCCACCACCGCGATCTGAATCCCCGGCGTCCGCGCCCACTCCCGCACTGCCTCCGCCGCCGTCCGGCTCTTGCCCCAGCCACGGCCGGTGAGCAGCATCCACACCGTCCACAGCCACAACGGCCGCCGCTGCGCCGCACGGGCATGGTGATGCAACCACCCTTCATGGGGCAAACCATCACAATCCGGAACCTCGCACGCCCACCGTCGCGCCGACAGCTCATCAGCCCGAACAAGGGCCACGACCTCGGCCCTCAACTGCTCGGCGCTCATCACCGACGGATCCGCGAAGCCTTCGATCTCCCGGCGCTTGGCCCGGCCCCGGCTCACCGCCCGTCCTCCGACAGTCGCCGCTCCAACTCCCGGCGCAACTGGTCCATCCGGGCCCGCCGCTCCTCGTCCGACAACGAGGCCACGTCCGCGCCCTGGTCCTGCTCCTCGACCGCGCCGACCGCCGGTGCCTCACCCACCGCCCGCCGCTCGATCTCCGCCGCGACCTGGACGTACCGCAACAGCTCGCCCGGCGACAGCTCCCGCGGGTCGAGCGTCTGGAGCCGCGCGATGGCCTTGCTCTGCACGGCCTGCGCCAACTTCGCGTGCCTGCGGGCGATATCCCGCCGCGCCTGCGCCTGCTCCGCGACGAACAGCCGGTCCTGCTCCCGGTCGTACGCCGCCGCACGCATCACCCACGCGTACTGCCGCGACCACCGGCCCACCAGCGCACGGGATTTATCCAACTCCCGTGCCACCTTCGTGACACTGCGCGCCGGACCGAGATCGCGGTACACGGCGAACGCCTCGAACGCCTGGACCGACTCGCTCTGCCGCTCCCAGGGATCGACGACTCCCCGGTCAACCACCGGTTAGCCTTCCTTCTCCCCAGCGCCAACAGCCATTCCGCCTGCTCAAGACTAGACAGCCACCACGCGGGCAACGACTGCTGCGGCAATCGCCATGCAGCACAATGGCCATAGCACCCCCGCGCGCAAAGGGATACAACGTGACTCACCCCGCCAGCCCGCGGCAGGCCGCCTTCGACGCACTGCGCTCCGCCCAGGAAGCAGAAGGCGGTGACCGGACCGACTACCTCCTGACAACCCTCACGCATGCCGTACTGGCCCTGTCCGAGCCGGACACCCAACCTGTGTCCGTACCACCGCAGGACGCGCCACGCGCCACGCAGCTCCTCACCATGAGGCGAAGCAACGGCGGCACATGGGACAGCAAACGGGCGCTGGCCACATACAAGGTGCTCGGGATCCGGGCCGAGGGCATCCGACCTCTCGATGCTGCGGCTGCCCGCCAGGACCTCATCGCCCTCGCGGACGCCGGGCTCGTCCGCCGTCTCGACCGCAGCAGCACCTCCACCGCAGACACGGCGTAGGCGGCCGAGAGACTGCCTCACGGCGTGATCGAGCGCGCAAGGACGTCCAGCACACGCCACGGCTCGCCCGCCGGCACCGTCCCCTCCTGCACCATCCGGTCGATGGCCGCCCGTACCGCAGCCGCCGTCTCCACGGGCACGTCCCTCACTCCGAACACCGTCTCCAGGGGAGCCACACCCGCCCGGAGCGGCTCCCCGGTGGCCGCGTCGAACCAGCCCTCGGCCAGCTCGCCCAGGTGCCGCTCGAACACGGCGAGGATCACGCCGAGCGCCGTCGCGGAGTTGCCGATCTTGTATGCGGCCCGGGAGGTCTCCAGCGCATCGAGCACCGGCTCGTACTGCTCCAGCCCGGCCACCCACCGCTCATCGGCCGTCGCCATCGCCCGGGCAGCGTCGAACGCGTTCCGCGCGCGTTCCAGTTCGTCGGGCAGGAACATGAACTGCACGCTGGCGAAATCCAAATTCGCCTCGCCCAGCGCGGCGACATCGACCTTCTCCAAGAGGTCCAGCGTCTTGTCATCCAGGCCGGTGTACTGCCTCCACTCCACCGACTCCAGCTCCTCGTACAGCTCCTTGAGCGTCGCCGGATCGTCCTGGCCGGAGATGGCGTTGTGGGAGAGCTGAAGCGCGATCTGGCGCTGCCTCGGCAGGGGCTCGGATATCTCCAGCCAGCCGATTCTCTCCAGGCCGGCCTCGATCGCCGCCATGGTGCGGTGGTTGCCGGAGAGAACGATGCGCCGGGCGCTCTCCGTGTCGTTCCACACCAGCGGCGCCGAGGTGAGGCAGCCGTCCCGTTCGATGTTGGTGACCAGCTGCCGGAACTGCTCGTACGGCATGTACCGCGCGTTCACGTCGAGCAGGGTCAGCGTCCGCGGGTCGCCCTCGACGTACTTCGGGGGCTCTAGGCGTTCAGCCACGGCGGGCCACCACCTCGGCGCCACAGCGGGAGCACTCGTCCTCGTCGCCGAAGTGGTGCTCCGCGTACTCCTCACCGTCCTCATCCACACACCCCCACGCGGCCCACCGCGACACCAGGGCATAACCAGTGCGGCGGTCGGCACCGGTGGCGGTCTGAGCGGAGGGGTGCAGCGCACGTGCCGATATCCAGCGCGGCCGCTTGGTCCTGCCGTCCTCGGCCGTCTCGATGAGAACTCGGCCGTCCCCTGGAACGTAGGAACGCACGACGATGCGCAATCCGTTCTGTCGGGGGTCACAGGCCGTGTAGAACTGGCCAGCTCGGATTCCGGTCATCGCTTCTCCTTGAGTTCGGCGGCGCGCTTGCCCCACTTAGCGCGCCAGGTGTTCCACGCCTGTTCGAGGGTGTGGGCGCCCATGGCTCCTTGGTACTGAAGCTGGTACTGCCAGCCGTCCTCGTTCGACGGGCCGCGCTTGGTCAGCCGCAGCAGCCCGCGGTACTTCATCGACACTGGGTTGTTGCTGAATGCCGTCGTGGACACCGCCCTGATGCGCCGGGAGAACGCTCGCTGGCACAGCAGTTGCGCTTCGAGGCTGATGGCCGCGAGGACGACCAGCTTCGACAGCCGGGGGTAGTCTGTCGGCGCGACCGCGAAGTCGGACAGCAGGTATGTCTCGTCGGGCGTGTAGCTGCTCGGTGCCATGGCGAACACGCCGATGATGCGGCCAGCACCGTCCTTCACCGCTACCGTGAGGTTCGCTGCTCCCGGCGCGATCCGGGGGTTCAGGTACCGGGAGCGCAGGGCGTTGAACTCGCCCGGCTTGAGCATTGCGAGCTTCAACGGGCCAGTGACTTCTTCGCCTCGCCGGAGCCGGGGCGCCTTGACCTGCTCGATCGGCTGGCGGGGCGCGACGATCCTCGTCGGAGCGGCGGAGGCGTAGACGTAGAAGGGGGCTGCGCGCGGCGTTGCCTTGATGACGCCACGTAGGTAGGGCTGTAGTTCCGGCACGTCGTGGTTGGAGGCTGTGAGCCAGTACGGCCGGTCGGTAATCGCGCCGAGCACATCGACAACGTCGGCGTCCGACAGCGGCTCGTACTCCGGCGCGTCCCACGTGAAGTGGGTGTTCAGCGGCTCGTACAGCTTCTCGTAGCCGCCGCCGTAGAAGGGAGGGAAGGAGCATACCGGAGCGTCCTTGGGCACCTTCCGGAGCCAGGACCGGACGTCTTCTACCTCGTAGGAGTCCAGGTGGACGTCCGAGCCGGATAGCCGCTCGACCGTCTGTGCGTGCTGGGCTGCCCATTGATCCCGGTAGGAGCGCACTACTCGCTGGTGCCACAGCCCCCCGCGGCCGACGCTCCCGAGGAACCGTGTGCCCAGCATCATCGTCGCGACGGTGCCAGCGCCATCGTCCAACGATCCCTCTAGCCAGCCCAGTTCGTCACGGCTCTCTTCCCGGAGTTGGATCCCGGCCGGTTGTCGTGTGAGCCACCGGCCGATGGCGGTGGTGTAGATGGACACGTCCGAGGAGTGGAGGGCGAAGCCCATCCCGGCGAGTGACCGCTCGATGGTGAAGTTGCCGCAGCACGGGACGTAGACCGGGCCGCGCGGCCACTGCCCGGCTGCCTCGCGCACTATCGCGCGCATGGGGCCGGGGATGGTGCCCTGGAACATCGTTCGCCTCCTGCACGACACGGCAACGCCCGGCCCGGAGTAGCCGGGCCGGCACGCCTCTCACCAATATAAGGCCGAACGAATACTAAACAGGTAACCTACTTCGCCCTCCACGCCCGCGCCCTCGTTCCGGCACCCCCCCTGGCCTCCTTCAGCTTCAGAAGCAGGGCAGTCACGTCAGATGCGCCGACACTTCAACCATGGACGCGGCCAGTCCTCCCCGGTACGGCGCCTCCGGCCCGGAAGCCCTCGGGAGGCGTCACCGGGGTTACACCAGGACCCCCTGTTCGTATGCGCCCCCCGGCCCGAGTTCCCGCACCGCATCACCGGTCACTTCCCTCCACCACGTAGCAAACACGCGACGGTGGCACCACAGCCCAGGAGCGGCCAGGTCCTCAAAGCAGAGCAGCACCAGGCGGTGATCCCCTTCAGCCTCTGCAATCCGCCGCAGCAGCGCCGCCACCCGCTCGGGGCCGAGCTTGTCGAGGTCGGCCCGGTACGCCTTCTCGAACTCGGGCTTCGCCGCGTTGAGGTAATCGCGACGTGGCGCCAGCTCCCGCACCGAGTGGGTGAGGGAGTAGGGGAGCTTGAAGCGGACACCGCCCAGGGTGATCCGTACCGGCACTCCTTGAGGGGGCCGGAATCCTTGAAACCGATTAGTGAACAGAGTGATCACTCAGCTGCTCCTTTCGCGCTGCTCAGCGGCCGGGCGCGCGCCGTCGGCGGGCCTGGATCCCTTCGATTCCGCCCGCTCGGGCCCTGGTGAATCTGGGCGGCACCGGGGGCGCAGGGAGCCCCCTCTGCGCCCCCGACCTGGGCCCGCTCCGCATTTCCTCCCATTCCCCCAATTCCAATCTGCGAGATTTCCCATTTCCAGCACTTATATCTTATTGAAATCGCCAGGCAGAGTACATATCCACTCGAAATCAAGGTCCCTGAATTCCACATTTTCGGCACTCATTGCGCAGCGGGCACGACCCCGGCGTCAGGCCACGCCCGCTGCGCGATGAGGAGAGGGGCGCGGCCATCGCCGCGCCCCTCATCTCAGTCCTACTTCGCCGCTTCGGCCTTCTTGGCGGGCGTCCGCCGCACCGGGGCCTTGGTGGCCGTGCTGCGCGCGGAGGGCTTCTGGCCGACGGGCTTCGCGGCCGTCTTCTTGACCGCGGGCCGCGCCTTGGCCTCGCCCTTCTCGGCGGCCTGCGGTTCGGCCGCCTTCTTGGGCTTCTCGGGCTTGGCCTCCGCCTCCGCCTTCTTGGCTACCGCCTCCTGCTTGACCTCAGTAGCCGCCTTGTTGAAGTCGGCCTCCATGGCTCGCTGGATGCCCTGGGACTTGCTCAGGATGTTCTTGACCATCTGGACCTTGGCGTGGAGGCGGGTGACGACCCGCAGGTGGCGGGCGAGATCGTCGCCGAGGATGACCGCCAGGTCCTCGGGCTTCTTCTTCGCCAGGTCCTCCAGGAGCGGAATGAGGACCTCTTCCGCCTTGCCGAGGCCGTCCTTCGTCTTGGCCTTGGCCGCCTTGCGCTGCTCCTTCTCCTCCTCCGTCGGCGCCTTCTCGCCGGTGAGAGTGGTCTGCGCTTCCATCATCTTGAGGCCGTTGGCGAAGTGCTGGGCGTCGGCCTCGCTGTCGAAGTCACCGCGCACGTACCGCATGGCTGCCACCATCTGGTTGGCCGGGTTGAGCTGGGCGATGTGCCAGGCCAAGTTGTTCTTGATCTTGCCCTCGTTGACCATATCGGCCACCTCATCGCGCAGGGTGAGCAGTCCCAGCCGCCAGACAATGTGGGTCTCAGTCTTCCCGAACCGCTTGGCGATCCCGACCGGCTCCCAACCTGCCGCCTTGAGGTCGGCGTACGCGCCAGCCTCCTCCATGATGGTCATGTCCTCGCGGTTCACATTCTCGGCGATGCTGAGGACGTAAGCCTGCTCGTCGTCGGCGTCCTTGATGACCTTGGCCGGGATGGCGGCCATCTCCAGCGCCTTGCAGGCCCGCCACCGACGCTCGCCCGCAATCAGCATGTAGGGAGCCCCACCGCCCTCGACCGGCCGGACGACGACCGGCTGAAGGAGGCCGTTCTCCTTGATGCTGCCCTTCAACTCCTCGTGCTTGGCCTCGTCGAAGAACCTCCGAGGCTGCTCGGGGTTGGCGGCGATCTCTTCAATCTTGAGGCTAGCGAACATATTCCCGCGCTCCTTATCCCCAAGGGGAATCCCTTTTAATTCCCCCTTTGTTCTTACATTTACATCTTATTCGGAAACACCCCTAAAGCAAGGGGGAATTCTTTTTAATTTCGAGAATTAAAATCCTCAATCCGCCACCCTCGAATTTCTTCTTGCGAGGGGGCACCCGTCGGCGAAGACGGGGGCGCTTGGAAACGAGGTGAGCCCGCCGCAGCCTCACGGCCGCGACGGGCTCCATTCCCATCACGCACCCCACCGGCCGCACCGAGACGGCCGGCTCCTCGCGGGCAGGGCGCGGGGGGTCGACCACCCGCGAGGAGCAGGGAAGGCACCGCCAGGGCTGGTGCCGTCGAGCCGGCGTGCGCCGCCCGACATCCATGAACGTAGCGCAGCTTTTAAAAAATGTCACCTACTTCGACGGACAGCCGTCACACCTCCTCACCTTCCTCCTCGCCACCTCCACTCCACCCGGCCAACTCACCGAGAACCGCGTGCGCTTGCGCCGCCGCGTCCGCCGACGCGTCAATCACATTGGGGGGCTCACTGGCGAGACGCGCCACCCGCTCCAAATCCAGGTCACTCACTCCACACCCCCTGCTCGCGCCGACCGCAGCGCAGACATCCCCCTCTTCGTCGAGGGATCTTCACGACCCCCCCACGCACCCCTACCGATCAACCCACACAAACACATGGTTGATGAATCAACATCGAAGCCACGCCCTGCCGCCGCCCCTCCTCTGGCGCGGCCGAGAGCCGGGGCGCGCGACCGAAGATCAACCGCCCCCAGGATCTTGCACTACGCTGCATACCGGGTGCAATGTAATGCATCGGAATGTTCGCCGAGGGGGTCGGGACGGATGCACGACGAGACCAGAGACAGTCAAAGACCGACGAGCGAAGAGCGTGATGACGCGATCCGCGACGCTCGTGCCGCGGTCGCCAGGCGCCTGCGCCACCTCCGAGCCCACCACCCCGAGGGGCCCTTCACCTTGGCCGCTCTGGCTGAACGCTCGGGCGTGTCGCAACGGACCTTGGCTCAGGTCGAGTCGGCCGAGGGGTCCAACGTCACCCTGGAGACACTAGTAAAGGTTGCTCACAGCCTCGGCGTCGCCCGCCCCGGCTACTTTCTCGACGAGGAAGTGTTCCGCCAGGTCAACGCGGAACTCACGGCGCTCAAAGAGATGCGCGACCAACAGCTCCAAGGGGTAGCCATGCGCACCTCGACGCACAGGGATTGGTCTCCCTCGGCCGTGCAGGAGATCTCCCTCCTCATCACGGACATCCTCGACAATGCAGCGAAGGTCAAAGGCGCATTGCAAGGCATGCCCAACGAGCAGGTGAGCGAAGACGAGAGCGGCAGGTAGCCATGGCGAAGCGGTGGCGCACCCCTTCGGGTATCCGGAACGACTTCAGGGCATCGTGTGAGAGGCGGGTCCAGGCCCTCGGTCTTCCCGCGGCGAATCTGACCACTGACGCTCTCGTCCAGCGGCTAAGTGACCTACGCAGACGCCAACTTGACGTCGTACCGATGGCTCTGCCGGTTGGCTGCCCAGACGGACTGCTGATCGAGACCGAATCGAGAGACTTCATCGTCTACGAGGAACGGCTCGCCCCAGTGCACCAGCGCCAAGTTTTCTACCACGAGGTGGGGCACATACTCTGCGACCACCCGAGCCACAAGGTCATGGACGCCTCCGTCTCCGCGTCCCTCCTGCCGTCCCTTGACTCCGCGATGGTGCAGCGCGTCCTCGGTCGTGATCATTCATGCACGGACATCGAGCGTGAAGCGGAGTACGTCGGATCGATCATCGGCAGACAGATCGGCACCTGGACTGAACACCGGGTGCGTGCCGTACCCCCCGAAGCCCGCGAACTCGTCTCCCGTTTGTCTGCACTCGAATACCTACCCCCGGCGAGAAAACAATGAATGCGTTCCTCTATCCCATATGCGCAGCCATTTCTCTGCTCGCCCTAGGTCTCAAGATCATCACGCTGCGCACGTGCCGTTCTTCCCCCACACAGCTCGCCCTCATAGGGAATTTCTTCTTCTTATCAGTGACCTTCGTGGTGTCAACACCAGTGGTGTGGGCGGCTGTCAGCGAAGCAGTCGGAATCGTTAACTTCAGTGGCCTGCTGACGCAAAGCTCGGTCATCCTCTCGGCCGCCTGCCAGCAGCTCGTTCTCCTGCACCTGTCTCACGAACCGAGCACTGCGTGGCGAAAGTCGATACCGCGACTGGCCGGGCTTGCCCTGATCTTGGTGCTGATGGTCTCCTTGTTCTTCCAGTCGACCAGTATGGAAGAACAGCCAAACGACTTTGCCTTGACCAAGGCCATTTACTACCCTGCCTATTTGAGCGTGTACTTGATTGGACATGCCGTAAATCAGGTAGACGTAGGCATCATGGGCTGGCGGTACTCCAAAGTCGCGCCCACCCCTTGGCTTCGCCGAGGTTTGCGCCTCGTCGCCATTGCTATGCCGTGCGCACTGATCTATACCGCGTGCCGGGCGGCCGACATCGTCGCCGGCGCACTCGGTGCAACAGGCCATCCCTGGGAGCCGTTGGCTCAGTTGGCTATCGCCGGCACTGTTGCCAAGACCATCGGATGGATCCTCCCCGACTGGGGCCGCTACATCAGCAGGGTGTGGGAAGGCATCGACCGCCGCGCCGCCTATCTCACTCTCACGCGACTGCACCGTTCACTGACCGACCAGGTTCCAACCGCTGTTCTGACCCTGGATGCCGGTACTGATCTGCGCACGCGCCTCTATCGCACCATGGTCGAAGTCCGTGACGCCCAGTGGTTCCTGCGTCTTTGGATACCGCCAGAAGTCGCCGCCGAAGCACGTCGGCGTGGAGAGGCCGCCGGCCTGAAGGGCAGCGCCCTCGCTGCTTCAATCGAAGCAGCGCAGCTCCACGCCGCCATCCAGGCAAAGATGGCCGACCTGCCTCCGGCTAAGAATCCGAGCACACCCCGCGCGATCGAGCCGCCCGATATCGCCGAGGAACTGGCATTCCAGCGCCAGCTCGCGAAAGCCTTCCGCGCGCAGAAGGCAGTTGATGCCACGGCCGTACAGGAGCACACAGCATGACCACCGAACCCACCGGCCTTCCCCAGCCCTTCAACGCGGAGTTCTTCACCGATCCCTACGGGGGGTATGCCCGCCTGCGAGACGCAGCCCCCGTACACAGAATCGCGTTGCCCGACGGCTCTCCTGTCTGGTTGGTGCTGCGTGAAGTCGACGTACGTGCCGGCATGACGGACCGGCGCCTGACCGTCGACAAGGCCCACGCGGGAACGGGATACACCGGCTTCTCCCTTCCGCCGGCGCTCGACGCGAACCTGCTCAACATGGACCACGAAGACCACCGTCGCCTACGGCGGCTTGTCGCCACGGCATTCACTCCGCGTCGCGTCGACGAACTGCGGGAATCTGTCGAGAGGGCGGCTCACCTAATCGCTGACCACATCAGCGGCTCGGAATCCGTCGATCTCGTCAACGACTTCTCTGTGCCCCTGCCGCTCGTCGTGATCGGTGACCTTCTCGACATACCGGAGTCTGCGCGCCGCCCCTTTTCGGAATGGGTGAGCAACATGCTGGTGCCGCAGAGTCATACGCAGGTCAGCGAGTCCGTGAAAGCCATCCACGCCTTTCTCGTGGATCTGGTGTCCGCCCGCAGGAAGAGCCCCGGAACCGACCTGCTGAGCGGGCTCATCGCGGCTCGCGATCACGACGACAAGCTGACCGAGGAGGAAATGGTCTCGCTCGCCTTCCTGCTCCTCATGGCTGGCAGCGAAAACGTCCAGCATCTCATAAGCAACGGAGTCCATACCCTCCTGCAACACCAAGACCAACTGGAGGCAGTCCGCTCAGACCCTGCGCTGCTCGCCCCCGCGGTAGAAGAGCTGATGCGGTGGGGACACCCCAACCACATGGCCATCCGTCGCTTCCCGATCGAGCCTGTCCGCATCGGAGGAACCCGCGTCCCTGCCGGTGACACCGTGCTGTTCTGCCTCGCCTCCGCCAATCGGGACCCCCACCGCTACTCGAACCCGGACGACTTCAACATCCACCGCGAGGACAAAACGCACCTCGCCCTCGGCCACGGTCCGCACTTCTGCCTCGGGGCCTCGCTCGCCCGTATGGAGGTACAGGGCGCCCTCCATGTCTTGACCGCCCGATTCCCCAAGCTGGGCCTAGCTGCGCCGGACGGCGAACTCCGGTGGCGAGCGTCTTTCCGCTCCCGCGCTCTCCAGGCGCTCCCGGTGAACCTCGGCGTGTAGCAGGGGTCGGCCCGGAGCGGTCAAACGTGGCGTCTACTGGTCCTGGCCCCAGCGTCGCCAGGTGAGGGCTACCCGGTCGGTGTCCACCGCTGCCCGGGAGCCCTTGGAAACGGCTGGGTACAGGGCGACCTGTTCCAGCATCAGGATCTGCAACCCCTTCTTCGACTTCATCGGCGCGTGCGTCCACCACCGTGCCAGGTCCGGGATATTCCCCACGGGCGCATGCTTGACCTGCTCCAGGAACCGGGCCTTGGTCTCCTTCTCCTGGATGGTCCGCTTCAACTCGGCGTCGGCCGCCCGGAATGCGGCCAGCGAGAGGTCCGGCGAGCGGACGTAGTCGTTACCGAGTGCCTTCTGCTCTTGCCGCGCGGCACGCGCCCCTTCGCGCAAGGCCGCGGCCTCGGCAAGCACCTCGTCGCGTGCCTGGCTGATCACCTTGGCAACTGCCGGCTTGGCCAGCTCGGCCACCACGTTCTCAGCGATGTAGATCTCAAACGGCTCGGCCTTGATACGGACCTTCCCGCATCCGGCTGGAAAATCCTTTGTGCCTGGTGGGCAACGGTAGCCGCGGCTCCCGTTCGCCGACGGCGCGGCACCCAGCCTGTGGCCGCACAGGCCGCAGACACTCAGCTTGCTTGGCGTCTGGTACTCCCGCGGGGCCGCGCGGTGGTAGTCCGGATTGTTGGACGGTCGCATTGCACGGATGGCCACGAAGTCTTCCCGCGAGATGATCGCGGGGCCGCCCGTCTCGATCAGTTCCCCGTGCTCGTCCTCCCGGAGACCGGCGATGGCTGGGTGATTGAGCACCTTCGCCAGGACATCGGGCTTCCAGAGCCCGCCGCGCGTCGTGCGGTACCCCGCCTCGTTCATCCACGCAGTAACAGCCGCGTTCGGCTGGCCGAGCAGCCGCCTGGAGGCGGCGGCCCGGATGCCCTCAGCCTCCGCTTCGCGCACCCGGCCGTACGCCATGTCCTCAAAGCCGTACAACCTTGGCATATGCCGCCCCTCCTACCGACCCCCTACATGTGCACCCAGTCTAGCGAAAGATAGGTCACATGTTTTTAGAGAGAGACGCACACCTCAAGGTTGCAATTTGCTACCATTAATCTTCGCTTCGCGCCACTCCCAGGACCTTCCACAGCTCAGCGGTCGGCACCTTCACCGTGGCCCCTACGGGCAACGTCCGCACCGGGAACGCTCCCGCGCGAATCAGTCCGTACGCCTTGTCACGGCCAATACCCAGAGCACGCGCGGCAGTTGTCACGTTGACCGTGGCGGGGAGCGCCAGCAGCTCATTCAACCCCATCGCTCCGGACGAATCCCGTCCGCTCTCTTCCTGCGCAGTCATGTCGTTGGTCGCCTCCTCCCCGCGCCAACTGAAATCCGACCATACAACACTGTCCGACAGCCCCCGGAAGATCGAGACAGATCGCGCAGCGCGATCACAAAGAAGGAACCGACAGCATCCCGATCACGGGTGATGCGAGGGCGAGGGGCAGCAGTGTTCGAGGAGAGGACCTATAAGCGGTGTGCGTGCAAGGGGCCCCTGGTAGATACGGAAGGCAAGCCAGTCCTCAAGGAGGACGGCACGCAGAAGATCGGCTACTTGGAAAAGCGGTGCCCCAAGCTGACCCGGCGTGACCACGGATCGTGGTACTACAGCATCGAACTGCCGCCAGGCCCTGGCGGTAAGCGCGACACCGCCAAGAAGGGCGGCTTCCGCACCCAGAAGGACGCAGCAACTAAGTGCAAGGAGATCTGGGACCTTGCCCAGGGCGGCATACAGGTCAAGTCGAAGGAAACCGTCGCCGAGTTCCTCCGCCGCTGGTTCGCCAAGCGAATCGACCTCAAGCGGTCCACCCGCGCCGGCTACGAAGACCACATCGAACGCGTCTTCATACCCGCCCTGGGCCATCTGAAGATGCGCGACCTCCGTACCCGGCACATCCAGGACATGTTCAAAGAAATCTGGGCGGATAACAAACTGCACCAGCAAAACCAGGAGAAAGCCGACGCAGCCCAGGCGACCGAGCGCGCCGCCCACAAGGCATGGCGCACCTGCACGATCCGCCCTCGGCCGCGTCAGCTGCGCCAGAGCTGGAGCGCCGCCAAGGCTGCACTCCGGGCAGCCCGCAGCAAACCACGCCACATCACCGGTCCCGGCACCCAGCTCAAGATGAACAACACGCTCAGCGCCGCTCTCGAAGACGCGCTCGCCGAGAAGCTGATCAGCGAGAACTGGGCCAAGGACGTCGTCCTGCCGAAGTACGTACGCCCCAAGCCAGTGGTGTGGACCGATGAGCGAGTTACCCGCTGGCGGGCCACCGGCGAGAAGCCGGGCAAGGTCATGGTCTGGACACCCGAGCAGACCGGAACGTTCCTCGACGCCGTCGCCGAGCACCGGCTCTACCCGATGTTCCACCTAATGGTCTTCCGGGGCCTGCGCCGCGGCGAAGTCGCCGGCCTGCCCTGGAGCGAGACCAACTTGACGATCGGCACCGTCCGCATCAGCGAGCAGCTCGTCGCCGCCGCGTACGAGGTCTGGGAAGACACGCCCAAGAGCGAAAGCGGAGAACGCACCGTCTCCCTGGACTCACAGACCCATGAACTATTCAAGCTGTGGCGGCAGCGCCAACAGGTCGAGTGCGAGGAATGGAACCGCGCCCACGAGCTGTGGCAGCGACACCGCCAGGCCCAGCCCGACGAGTCAAACCGCAAGGCCCCGAAGGAGCCCTGGAAAGACACCGGCCTGGTCTTCACGTGGCAGGACGGACGCGCCTACCACCCCGAGTACCTGTCACAGGTGTTCGAACGGCTGATCAAGAAGTTGGACCTGCCGCCAGTCCGGCTCCACGATCTCCGGCACTGCGCTGCCACGCTCTCCCTGGCCGCCGGCCTCCACATGAAGAAGATCCAAGCTCTCCTCGGCCACAGCAGCTACTCCCTGACCGCCGACACCTACACCTCGGTGTTGCCCCAGTTCGAGAAGGCCGAAGCCGAAGCTCCGGTCGCCATCGTGCCGCGAGCCCGGAAGCAGCAGGATCCGCCCGGCGAGCCCGAGGTCCCCAGCGCGGCCCCGTAGGACTCGACGCTCCCAGCAACGCCGGGGGAGACAGCCGCCTGACGGCATGTTCCCAGCGTGTTCCCATCCGGCGTCACGAAGGCCCTCCGTGATCTTCACGGAGGGCCTTCGTGACGCCGAACCAGACTCTGACCTGGTGTTTCTCAGAGCCCCCTGTCGGATTCGAACCGACGACCTTCGCTTTACAAGAGCGGTGCTCTGGCCAGCTGAGCTAAGGAGGCGTGCGGGAGCAGTGTACCCAGGTGGGGTGGATGCCGGTCGCCATTTCGTGACCTCTGGGGTGCTGACACCGGGCATCGCCGCAGGTAGCGTCGCGCCCGGCCCGCGGTTGTGGGCCACGCCACTCCTTTACTCGGATCGTCCGGCACGTTCCTGCCGGTGAAGGGACACATCATGGCTACGGTCACGTACGACCAGGCAACCCGTATCTACCCGGGTTCCGACAAGCCCGCCGTCGACAAGCTCGACATCGCCATCGAGGACGGTGAATTCCTCGTTCTGGTCGGCCCGTCCGGCTGCGGGAAGTCCACCTCGCTGCGGATGCTGGCAGGTCTGGAGGACGTCGACGGCGGGGCGATCCGCATCGGCGACCGCGATGTCACGCATCTGCCGCCCAAGGACCGGGACATCGCCATGGTGTTCCAGAACTACGCGCTGTACCCGCACATGAGCGTCGCCGACAACATGGGCTTCGCGCTCAAGATCGCCGGGGTGCCGAAGGCGGAGATCCGGCAGAAGGTCGAGGACGCGGCGAAGATCCTGGACCTCACGGAGTACCTGGGGCGTAAGCCGAAGGCGCTCTCCGGTGGGCAGCGGCAGCGTGTCGCGATGGGCCGGGCGATCGTCCGGGAGCCGCAGGTCTTCCTGATGGACGAGCCGCTGTCCAACCTCGACGCCAAGCTCCGCGTCCAGACCCGTACGCAGATCGCCGGGCTCCAGCGCCGGCTGGGCATCACCACGGTGTACGTCACCCACGACCAGGTCGAGGCGATGACGATGGGCGACCGGGTCGCGGTCCTCAAGGACGGGCTGCTGCAGCAGGTCGACTCGCCGCGGAACATGTACGATCGGCCGGCGAACCTCTTCGTCGCCGGGTTCATCGGCTCGCCGGCGATGAACCTCATCGAGGTGCCGATCGCCGACGGCGGCGTGAAGTTCGGCAACAGCGTGGTGCCGGTCGGCCGGGAGGCGCTGGCCACGGCGGCGGACAAGGGCGACACGACGGTGACCGTCGGCGTCCGGCCCGAGCACTTCGAGATCGTCGAGCAGAACGGCGCCGCCGCGTCGGCGCTGACGAAGGCGGCGGCGGACTCCCCCGCCGGTCTGGCCGTCACGGTCAACGTCGTCGAGGAGCTGGGCGCCGACGCGTACGTCTACGGGACCGTCGAGGTCGGCGGTGCGCCCAAGGACCTGGTCGTCCGGGTCAACGGACGTCAGGTGCCGGAGAAGGGCACCACCCTGCACGTCGTCCCGCAGCCGGGTGAGACGCATGTCTTCTCGACGTCGTCGGGCGAGCGCCTGGCCGACTGACCCAACTCGGCGGGACAGCAGGTCCGTTGGCCGGCCGTGGCGTTCGATCGCCGCGGCCGGCCGCTGCCGTTCCGGGGCTTCGGCCGCTACGGGAACGGGTGCGGGCAACGGGCCGGCGAGGGGCGCGGAAAAAAGCTTCCGCGCCCCCTTCGTCAACATCGCGCCCTCGCCAACGACCCCTCTCATCCCTCGATAAGGTGACGCAATGTCGCCAAATCATCACCGCTCGCTACCATCGCGACCGTGAACTCCGCAGCCCGCCGTATCGGCAGAACTCTCGCCCTTGTCCTCCCCGTCGTCCTCGTGCTCTCCGGGACGCTCGCGGTCACCAGCGTGCCGTGGGCCTCGAAGTCGACGGACACGCAGATGCTGACCGCGTCCAGCGGCAAGACCCTCGCCAAGACCGGGCCCCGCGCCCCGCAGGACGTCCTCCGCGACCGTCTGCTGCTCGAACTCCAGGAGAAGGACCCGGGCGTGGCGCTGACCCACCTCCAGCGGGCCACCACGGAGCGGCCGTCGCTCGCCAAGCACTGCACCTCCATCGCGCGGGCGCTGGGCCGGGCAGCCGTCGCCAAGTACGGCGCCGGGCACCGCGCGCAGGCGTTCTCCCGCCCGGTGTGCGACACCTCCTTCGCCTCCGGCGTCGCCACCGCCCCGTGACCTGCCCTCGCACCGCATAGGGTGCGAACCATGACAGTCGCCCCGTATCCCTATCCGACACAGGCCGTTGTCCTGGCCGGTGGCCAGGGCTCGCGCCTGCGGCCGTACACCGATGACCGGCCCAAGCCGATGGTCGAGATTCCCGGCACGGGAACCCCGATCATCGGCCATCAGCTCACCTGGCTCGCCGCCGAGGGCGTCACCGACGCGGTGGTCTCCTGCGGCCACCTCGCCCACGTCCTGGAGGACTGGCTGGCCGAGGCCGACCTCCCGCTGAACGTCACGACCGTCGTCGAGACCGAACCCCTCGGCCGCGGCGGCGGCCTCAAGCACGCGGCGGCGTCGCTGCCCCGCCCGGACGAGCCCTGGTACGCCACCAACGGCGACATCTGGACCCGCTTCCCGCTCACCGAGATGGCCGCCTTCCACCTCGAACGCGGCGCCGAGGCCACCTTGGCGCTGGCCCGGCCGCGGATCCCCTGGGGCGTCGTGGAGACCGACGAGTTCGGCCATGTCCTCGACTTCATCGAGGCGCCGCCGTCGCCGTACCTCATCAACGCCGGGGTGTACGTCTTCTCCGCCGCCTTCACCGCGCTGCTGCCGGACCGCGGCGACCACGAACGCACCACCTTCCCCCGGCTCGCCCGCGAACGGCGGCTGGCCGGCTATCCCCTGCCGCACGGCGCGTACTGGCGCGCCATCGACACCACCAAGGACCTCACCGAGGCCGCCAAGGAGCTGGGCGCCACGGGCAGTTGAGCGCGGCGGTTTGCCGGAACGGCAAATCCGTGTACGGGCCGGCGGGCGGGTGCCGCATCCTGGCGCGACCGACGTCCCCGGGAGGACCGATGCCGCAATCCGTACCGTCACCGCAGTGGACCCACCGCCTGGTGGACACCCCGGACGGCCGTCTCCACCTCGTCGAGCAGGGCAGCGGGCCACTCGTCCTGCTGCTGCACGGCTTCCCGGAGTCCTGGTACTCCTGGCGCCACCAGCTCCCCGCGCTCGCCGCGGCGGGCTACCACGCCGCCGCCCTCGACCTGCGCGGCTATGGCCGCTCCGCACGCCCCGCGGCCGTCGAGGCGTACGACATGGCGGCGCACGTCGCCGACAACGCCGCCGTGATCCGCGCGCTCGGCGCCCGCGACGCGGTCCTCGTCGGCCACGACTGGGGCTCCCCGATCGCCGCACACACCGCGCTGCGGCGGCCCGACGTCTGCTCCGCCGTGGCCCTGCTGAGCGTCCCGTACGCACCGCGCGGGCCGGTCCGGCCGTCCGACGCCTTCGCGGCGCTCGGCGGCGACGAGGAGTTCTACGTCCGGTACTTCCAGGAGCCGGGCCGCGCCGAGGCGGAGATCGAGCCGGACATCCGCTCCTGGCTCGCCGGTTTCTACGCCTCGCTCTCCGGCGACACCCTGCCCGCGGACGGCTCCACCGGCCACTTCTTCGTCCCGCCCGGCGGCCGCCTGCGCGACCGCTTCGTCCGCGACCGCACCCCGTCCTGGCTCGGCGACACCGAACTCGACTTCTACACCGCGGAGTTCACCCGTACGGGACTGACCGGCGCCCTGAACCGCTACCGCAACGCCGACCGCGACTGGGCGGCCGCCGCCGACCTGGAGGGCGCCCCGATCGCCCAACCGTCGCTCTTCGTCGGCGGCACCCGGGACGCCTCCACCACCTGGCTCGCGGACGCCATCGACGCCTTCCCCACCACCCTGCCGGGCCTGGCCGCCGCCCATCTCCTCGACGGCTGCGGTCACTGGATCCAGCAGGAGCGGCCGGACGAGGTCAACCGCCTGCTCCTCGACTGGCTGCGGGGCCTGGACCTCGCCTGACGGCCGCCCGCCTCCCGATACGGAACGGCCCCCGCGGACGGAATGGCTCCGTCCGCGGGGGCCGTTCGCCCACTGCCCGGCCGGGGCACCGGCCGGCCCCTACGGGATCACCCCAGGAGACCGCCCAGGGCCCCGGTGTGGTCCTTCGGCTTGCCGGTCGAACCGTCGCCACCGGAGCCGGTGGTCCCGCCGCCCGTGCCGCCGGACGGCTCCGCCGTGGTCGGCGCCGGGGCCCGGGTCGAGGCGGAGTGCTGCGGGGCGCCGGTCGTGGCGCCCGCGCCGGGCTGCCGGCCGGCGCCGCTGGTCGCCCCGGCCGTCGGGGAGCTGCTGCCCGCGGTCGAGGACGGCGCGCCCGTCGGACCGGCGGTGTGCCCGGCGCCCGGCAGCGGCGTACCGGGGCGGTGCGGGGCCGCGGTCCGGGTCTGCTGCGGGCGGGTCGCCTGCCGGTGCGGGCTGGGCAGCGGCCGGCCGGGCAGGTTGTTGATCGCCGGTTCGCCGGGCCGCGGCACGGACGTGACCGTCGCCGACCGTACGGCGCCGCCGAGCACCGAACCGATCAGCAGCGTCAGCCCGGCGATCACCGCGGTCATCGCGGCGCCGCGGCGCAGCACCCGGCGCCGCAGATCGATGACGTCGACACGGGGGCCGAGCCGCCGCCACGCCTCGCCGGCCAGCCGGGCGTCGAGGGAGTACACCGGGGCGCCCGCGATGACCAGCGGACTCCAGGCGGCGAGATAGATGATGTCCGGCGCGTCGTACGCCGGGATGCTGTGCCAGGTGACGGTCATCAGCAGCACCGCGGAGAGCAGCGCGCCGATCGACGCGGCCAGCCGCTGCCACAGGCCGCAGATGGTGAGCACACCGACCACGACCTGGAGGAACGCGACGGTGAGCCCGGCGCCCACCGGGTGCGCCAGCGCGAAGTCACGCAGCGGGACGGCGAGCGCCCACGGCTCCAGCGACGACAGCCACTTCACCATCGAGCCGCGCTCGCCGCCGTCGAAGTAGACGGGGTCGCAGAGCTTGCCCATGCCCGCGTAGATCGAGATCAGGCCGAGGAAGATGCGCAGCGGCAGCAGGACGACGCCGAGGTTCATCCGGCGGCCCGGGTAGTAGGCGTGGCGGACGCCGTCGCGGCGCCGCTCGGCGGCGTAACTCTCCCGCGCCTCGAAGCGGTCCGCGTCGCCGTCACCCGCGTACGCGTCGTCGTACGCGGCCTCGCGCCCGCCCGCGAACGCCTCCCGGTCGGCGCCGTACGGATCGTACGGGCCGCCGCCGGGGCGCACCGGGTGCAGCAGGGTGGTGTCGGCGTCGGCGGGGGTGCGCTGGCCGATGACGGTGGGGCCGGTGTCGGCGGTCACCCGCGGCAGGATCTGCGTCGCCGCGGCGTCGTCGCCCTCGTCGGTGTCCAGGCCGATGCCGGAGGTACGGACGGCGCGCAGGAGCTGGGTGGTGGCGCCGGCCGAGCCGCCCGGATCGGTGCGGCCGCTCCACACCACGGGCGCCCGGCGCCCGCCGGCCCGCGCGCCGAGTACGGGGGCCCGGGCCCCGGCCCTGACCCGGCCGACGACGGGCGCGGCGAGCTGTACGCGGAAGCTGGCGTGGTTGACGATGACCTGCGCGGGATCGCACGGCACCTTGACCGCGCTCAGCGGCGGCTCGTCATCGAAGCCCGGTGAGCGTCCCCCCGTAGGCATGCGGGGTGTTCTGGTGTCCACGCTCATCTAACCGAGTGACGAGCGGTTAAGACACTGCCTTGACCTGGCCGATCTGTCCGAGACCCGTCAAAAAATCACAGGATCGCCGGATGCCGCACGGAGCGTCACGCCTTGCCCTGTGACTCCGTGCGGCGCGGCCGCCGGACGCGGGCCACGGCCCGGCGCCCGGCGGGATGCCGTGCTCAGCCGCGGCGGCGGGCCGCCTCCCACAGGACGACACCGGCGGCGACACCGGCGTTCAGCGACTCGGCGCCGCCCGGCATCGGGATCCGCACCCGCACGTCGCAGGTCTCGCCGACCAGCCGCGACAGGCCCTTGCCCTCGCTGCCGACGACGATCACGACCGGGCCGTCCAGCGCCTCGACGTCCTGGAGCTCCATCTCACCGTCGGCGGCCAGCCCGACGACCATGAGCCCGGCCTTCTGGTACTGCTCCAGCGTCCGGGTCAGGTTGGTGGCCCGGGCGACCGGCGTACGGGCCGCGGTACCCGCCGAGGTCTTCCACGCACCGGCGGTCATCCCGGCCGCGCGGCGCTCCGGCACGACCACGCCGTGGCCGCCGAACGCGCAGACGGAACGGACGACCGCGCCGAGGTTGCGCGGGTCGGTGACGCCGTCCAGCGCCACGATCAGCGGCTCCTCGCCGTCGTCGAACGCGGCGGCCGCCAGGTCCTCGGGGTGCGCGTAGTCGTACGGCGGCACCTGGAGGACCAGCCCCTGGTGGTTGAGGCCGTTGGTCATCCGGTCCAGCTCGGGGCGGGGCGCTTCCATCAGGTTGATGTCGCCGCGCTGGGTGGCGAGCTGGAGCGCCTCGCGGACCCGCTCGTCGGAGTCGATGAACTGCTGGACGTAGAGAGTGGTCGCGGGCACGCCGTCGCGCAGCGCCTCGAAGACCGGGTTACGGCCGACGACCAGCTCGGCCGTGCCCTTCGCGCCGCCGCGCCGCGGGGCGGGACGGCGCGCCGCCACGTGCTTCGCCTTGGCGTTGGCGATGCGGTTCTTGACATGTCCCTTGCGGGCGGAGGCGGGCGGGGTCGGGCCCTTGCCTTCGAGGCCCTTGCGCCGCTGGCCGCCGCTGCCCATCTGCGCGCCCTTCTTGTTGGACGTGCGGCGGTTCCTGCGCTGGCTGTTGCCGGCCATGGGTCACCCGTTTCTTCACTGCGCTCGACGTCTCGCGACGTGGAGTGGATACGTACGTATGGATTGAGTGTCGCCCGCGGCCGCCGGGGAGGGCGAATCCGGACGGCGGCCGGGGTGCCACGGTGGCGGTGCCGCCGCGGCGTGCGACGAGGTCAGGGCAGCGCGGCGGTGCGGTGCCCGGGGACGGTCACGACAGCGACCAGCGCGGACCCGACGGGGTGTCCTCGATGGCCAGGCCGGACTGCTGGAGCTGATCGCGGATGGCGTCGGCGGTGGCGTAGTCCTTCCGCCCCCGGGCGGCCTGCCGCTGGTCGAGGACGAGGCGGACCAGCGAGTCGACCACGCCGTGCAGGTCCTCGCCGCGCTCCGCACCGCCGGACCAGCGCTCGTCGAGCGGGTCGAGGCCGAGCACGCCGAGCATCGCCCGCAGCTCCGCGAGGCGGGCGACCGCCGCCTCCTTGTCGTCGGCGGTCAGCGCGGAGTTGCCCTGCCGGACGGTGGTGTGCACGATCGCCAGCGCCTGCGGGACGCCCAGGTCGTCGTCCATCGCCTCGGCGAAGGCCGGCGGCACCTCGGCGGCGGGCTCGACGGTCCCGGCCTTCTCCACCACGCGCTGGACGAAGCCCTCGATCCGCGCGAACGCGGCCTCGGCCTCGTGCAGCGCTTCCTCGCTGTACTCGATCATCGAGCGGTAGTGCGGGGTGCCGAGGTAGTAGCGCAGCACGATCGGGCGCCAGCGCTTGACCATCTCGCTGACCAGCACGGAGTTGCCCAGCGACTTGGACATCTTCTCGCCGCTCATGGTCACCCAGGCGTTGTGCGCCCAGTACATGGCGAAGTCGTCGCCGAACGCCTTCGCCTGCGCGATCTCGTTCTCGTGGTGCGGGAAGACCAGGTCGACGCCGCCGCCGTGGATGTCGAAGGCGCTGCCCAGATACTTGTGCGCCATCGCGGAGCACTCCAGGTGCCAGCCGGGACGACCGCGGCCCCAGGGCGTCTCCCAGCTGGGCTCGCCCTCCTTGGCCGCCTTCCACATCGCGAAGTCCCGCGCGTCCCGCTTACCGGTCTCGCCCTCGCCCGACGGCTGCCGGAGGCTGTCCAGCTCCTGGTTGGACAGCTCCAGATAGCCGGGGAAGGAGCGGACGTCGAAGTAGACGTTGCCGTCGGCGGCGTAGGCGTGGCCGCGCTCGATCAGGCCGCGCATCATCTCGATCATCTCGGGGATGTGGCCGGTGGCCCGCGGCTCGTAGGTCGGGCGGAGGCAGCCGAGCGCGTCGTACGCCTCGTTGAAGGCGACCTCGTTGGCGTATCCGATCGACCACCAGGGGCGGCCCTGCTCGGCGGACTTCTTGATGATCTTGTCGTCGATGTCGGTCACGTTGCGGACGAACGTCACGTCGTAGCCGCGGTGGCTGAACCAGCGGCGCATGATGTCGAAGTTCAGACCGGACCGGATGTGGCCGATGTGCGGGGCAGCCTGCACCGTCGCGCCACACAGGTAGATCGAGACACAGCCCGGAACGAGCGGGGTGAAGTCACGGATCTGCCGGGCGCTGGTGTCGTACAGGCGAATCGTCACGGAACCAGGGTAGTCGGAACGAGGGAGTGCCCCGTGCCCCCTGGGGGCCGCGGTCACCGAAGCGTGACCCTCGCCCGATGCGCTCCCGATCGCCCACCGCGCCCGACGCGCGCACCGCGGCCTCCTCCCGCGGTTTCCGGCCACCGGTCACCGGCGGCGCACCGGCCGCACGGTCAGAGGCGCTCGATCACCTTGTGCGGCGTGATCCGTATGATCACCCGCTCCTCGGGCCCCTCGGCCGCCGATTCCGGTGCGTACTCCACGAAGTCCTTGCCGGTGTACTTCCGCGACACCGCGTCGAGCATCCTGCGGCCTTCGTCGGTGGTGAGGGTGGCGGTGCCGCGGATCTCGGCGTAGGACTCCGGTGCGCCGACGGGCTGGACGAGGACGCCGACGCGGGCGTCGCGGTGGAGGTTCCGCGCCTTGCGGCGGCTGCGGGTGGTGGAGATCAGCAGCTCCTCGCCGTCCCGCTGCACCCAGACCGGCGAGAGCTGCGGGCTGCCGTCCGGCTGGAGCGTGGCGACGGTCACGACGACGGGGCTGTCGAGGAGCTTCTTGAGGGCGTCGGAGAAGGTGGCGGTCACGAGGGGCCTTCCTGGGACTCGGTCCGGCGGCGAACACTCCCTACCCTCCCCCCAACTCCCCACCGTTCCACGTCATTCCCGCGGTGATCAGGGAGATACCGGGGCTCCCCGTAGGGGCCGCCCGCCGCACCGGCGGACCGCCTCCGGCGTCTCCCCTACGGGCTCCCGCCGTGGAACGGGCCGGGCCGCCGCACGACGCCCGGCCCCGCCCCGTCCGCGGCTCACGCCGTACGGACCACCAGCGCCGTCGCGACCGCCGCGAGACCCTCCGCGCGGCCGGTGAGGCCGAGGCCGTCCGAGGTCGTTCCGGAGACCGAGACCGGCGCGCCGACGGCGGCGGACAGCGCCCGCTGCGCCTCGTCCCGCCGCTTGCCGACCTTCGGCCGGACGCCGATGACCTGCACGGAGACATTGCCGATGGCGAAGCCCGCGGCCCGTACGATGCGCGCGGCCTCGGCGAGCAGGGTCACACCGGAGGCGCCGGACCACTCCGGGCGGTCGGTGCCGAAGTGCGCGCCGAGGTCGCCGACCCCGGCGGCGGAGAACAGCGCGTCACAGGCGGCGTGCGCGGCCACATCGCCGTCGCTGTGCCCGGCGAGGCCGTACTCGGCGCCCTCCCACAACAGCCCGGCGCACCACAGTTCCCGCCCGCGCTCGAAGGCGTGGACGTCGGTGCCGATCCCGACGAGCGGCATCCCGGGCAGCCCGGCGACGCCCCCCGCCTCCGGCCCGGACTGCTCGGCCGGCTCAGACATACCCATCAGTGGCCCTCCTACGGGCGAGTACGGCCTCGGCCAGGACGAGGTCCAGCGGCCGGGTCACCTTGAACGCTTCCTCATGGCCGGGGACGACGACGACCGGCGCCCCGAGCCGTTCCACCAGACCCGCGTCGTCGGTGGCGCCCTCGCCCTCGACGACCGTGTCGTGCGCCTTGAGCAGGGTCTCCCGGTCGAAGCCCTGCGGCGTCTGCACGGCGCGCAGCAGCGCCCGCTCGGGGGTGCCGGTCACCGGCTCCGCCTCGCCCCGGGGGCGCGGTTCGACCTGCTTGACGGTGTCGGCGAGCGGCAGCGCCGGGACGACCGCCGGGGCGCCGGAGCGGACCGCGGCGATCACTGCGTCGACGGTGTCGACGGGCACCAGCGGCCGCGCCGCGTCGTGCACGAGGACCACGTCGATGCCGTCGGGCAGCGCGTCGAGCCCGCGGCGCACCGACTCCTGGCGCGTTTCGCCGCCGGGCACCACCAGCAGCTCGGCACGGCCGGAGGAGTGCTCGTCGAGGAGGGTGCGCACCTCGGGCGCGCCGTCCGGCGGGGCGACCACGACGACGAGGGAGACGGCGCGGGACGCGGCCATCGCGCGGACCGCGTGGACCAGCATCGGGGTGCCGCCGAGGGTCCGCAGCGCCTTGGGGGCACCGGGTCCGAGGCGGACGCCGCGGCCGGCCGCGGGGATCACCGCGGCGGTACGGATCGGACGGGAGGGATCTGGCATCGAGGGCTCCGGAGTCCGGGAGGTCCCGGAATTGGGGCAGACAGGTTTGTTGTCGCGGCCGACGTGGGTATGGCCTCACCGTGCCGGGCGCCACGCCTCAACCGCCCCTTCCGTGACAGTGGTCGAGGCTGTTGTCCGAGCCCGGCACACCACTTCGCCGCCCGGCAGGCGTCAGCCGTCCCGGGATCGGCCGCGCGGGGCGCAGATATGCCGCAGCGCCCGGCGACAGATCCTCCCGAAGGGATCGTCATCGGGCACCGCGGCATCACTGCGTACTCACTGGTGCGGCGCGTCGTGCGCCGCTCACCACGCCGGTCCGTCCGTGTCGTCGCACGGAGCGCTACGGCGCGGTCTGCGCGTCGTCAGGACGCGAGGACCTCGTCGAGCAGGGCCTCGGCCTTGTCTTCGTTGGTGTTCTCCGCGAGGGCGAGCTCGCTCACCAGGATCTGGCGGGCCTTGGCGAGCATGCGCTTCTCACCGGCGGACAGTCCGCGCTCACGCTCCCGGCGCCAGAGATCGCGCACTACTTCGGCGACCTTGATCACGTCACCGGAGGCGAGCTTCTCAAGATTCGCCTTGTAACGACGGGACCAGTTCGTCGGCTCTTCGGCGTACGGTGCACGCAGCACCTCGAAGACCCGGTCCAGCCCGTCCTGGCCGACCACATCGCGCACACCGACGAACTCCGCATTGTCCGCCGGTACGCGAACCGTAAGATCGCCCTGGGCGACCTTCAGCACCAAGTAGGTCTTGTCCACGCCTTTGATCTGGCGAGTTTCGATGGCCTCGATCAGCGCGGCCCCGTGATGGGGATAGACCACGGTGTCGCCAACCTTGAACGTCATGTGACAGGTACCCCTTCCGTGGCTATCCATGCTAACACGGGAACGGACCGTTCTGAATGGCGTTTTCGCAGGTCAGGGCATATCTCGGGGCTTGACAACAGCGGCCGCGTCGTGCTGCGCGGGGGTGCGGAATGCAGGTATCCGCAGGTGAGAGCTGTTTCTCCGGTGAAGGGAAACGCGTCCGCGACGAGCCTTGAAGTACCCGTCCGGCCGGGCGAAAGGTCCGCTTTGCACCGATCCGTATGAGCGACTTCCGCTACTCCGTTCGGACTCCGCCGATCTCTCGGACGGGTTTCTGGAATTGATCACCTTCGGCTGCGCGGACCCGGTGATCAATTCCGTGGACGGACGGTTTTCCCGGCGAATACTTCTTTCGTCGGGGAACGGTACGGAATCCGGCCGCCCGACGTCGGTAACCCGCTCTCCGTGCATATTCCCGTCACAAACCACACGCCGTCACAGCCCACGGAAGACACATGTGGAAGGAGTGGCTCCGGTGCCTCGGGGCGGCCCGTGATCGCTCTGGGGGCGGGTCGGGTGCGGCGGCGCGAAGGCGGCTCGGTAACCTAGCGGCGCTGACACACCCTTAGGGCGGCTTTACGTACCCGTAGATCATGACGCGTACGCTGCGCCGCCCAGCCGTCCATCCGCGACCGGACGCCGTTCGGCCGCCGAAGCTCGTCCAAGGAGATGCCGCCGCCGTGAGCCGCAGCCTTCGACGCGGCGTCCTCGCCGCCACCGTCCTCACGCTCTCCGTCGCCTCGCTCTCCGCGTGCAGCGCGGGGAACGACGCCCAGACCCTGGGGATCAAGCCGGACAACGCCGAGACCTCCGTCGGTGACATCAAGGTCCAGAACGCGAATGTGATCACCCAGCCCGACCTGAAGGCCAAGGGCCCGGCCGTGGTCACCGCGACGGTGTTCAACACCGGCACCAAGGACCAGAAGCTCAACTCCATCACCCTCCCGGGCACCGGCCAGAGCGCCGAGCTCAGCCCGGCGAAGGGCGCCAAGGGCCCCCTGACGGTCCCCGCCGGCGGCTACCTGGTGCTCGGCGGCAAGGGCAACGCGTCCGCGGTCCTGCACAGCGGCCGGGAGGCGGCGCAGGACGGCAACGCGCAGTCGGTGACGTTCAGCTTCAGCAGCACCGGCAAGGTCCAGATCCCGGCGCTGGTCGTGCCCGCGCACGGCTACTTCAAGGACTTCGGCCCAGAGGTCGTCCCGCAGCCCGGCACCACGCCGACCGGGACCGGCCAGCCCTCCGAGAGCGGCAAGCCCTCGGAGTCGGGCAAGCCGTCGGAGTCCGGCAAGCCCACCGAGTCGGGGCAGCCCGGTGCGCCCGCCGGTCACGACGGAGAGGCGCACTCCGGCCACTGAGCCGCCGCCACCCGCAGCACAACGCCACTGGGGCGCTCCTCCGATGCGGAGGGGCGCCCCAGTGGCGTCCGGTGGCCGCCCCGGAGGGCGGCCGGCCCGGTCACGGCTCGAACTTGTAGCCCAGGCCGCGGACGGTGACGAGGTAGCGCGGGGCGCCCGGATCCGGTTCGATCTTGGCCCGGAGCCGCTTGACGTGGACGTCCAGGGTCTTGGTGTCGCCCACGTAGTCGGCGCCCCAGACGCGGTCGATGAGCTGCATACGGGTCAGCACCCGGCCGGCGTTGCGCAGCAGCATCTCCAGGAGGTCGAACTCCTTGAGGGGCAGGTCCACCTTGCCGCCACCGACGGTCACGACGTGCCGGTCGACGTCCATGCGGACCGGACCGGCCTCCAGGGCCTGCGGCGCGACCTCCTCGGGCTCGCCGCGGCGGCGCAGCACCGCGCGGATCCGGGCGACCAGCTCGCGCGAGGAGAACGGCTTGGTGACGTAGTCGTCGGCTCCTATTTCCAGGCCGACGACCTTGTCGATCTCGCTGTCCTTGGCGGTCACCATGATGACCGGGACGTTGGAGCGGCCCCGCAGCTGGCGGCAGACCTCGGTACCGGGCAGGCCCGGCAGCATCAGGTCGAGCAGGACCAGGTCGGCGCCGTTGCGCTCGAACTCGTCCAGGCCGTCGGGGCCCGTCGCCGCGATGGCGACCTCGAAGCCCTCCTTGCGGAGCATGTACGACAGTGCGTCGCTGAACGATTCCTCGTCCTCGACGACGAGCACTCGGGTCACGGAAGGACCTCCGGGGCGGGGTGAGCAGGAAGTGGATCGTTGAAGGTCTCGTACGGGCGGTCCTCGTCGTCGAGGCCCTCCGCAGCGGTGCGGTCGTCGGGGCGTTCGCGGTCGCGTACGGCGCCGGCTTCCGGGAGACGCAGGGTGAAGGTGGAGCCCTGTCCCTCAGCGCTCCACACGGTGACCTCTCCGCCGTGGGAGGCGGCCACGTGTTTGACGATGGCGAGACCGAGGCCGGTCCCGCCGGTGGCGCGCGAGCGCGCCGGGTCCACGCGGTAGAACCGCTCGAAGATGCGGTCCCGGTCCTTCTCGGAGATGCCGATGCCCTGGTCGGTCACGGCGATCTCGATCAGGTCGCCGCCGGGTGCGGACACCCGGCGGGCGGCGATGCCGACGCGGGTGTGCGCCGGGGAGTAGTTGACGGCGTTCTCGACGAGGTTGCCGAGGGCGGCGGCGAGCTGGCCGCGGTTGCCCCAGATGTGCAGGTCGGGGACTGGCAGCGGGCGGCGGCCGCTCTCGCTCTCCGCGGTGGAGCCGGTGGGCACGCCCATGTTGGAGGCCATGGTGATCTGTTTCGTACCGGCCGGCTGGCGGCAGCGGTCCATCGCCTCGGCGACCAGCTCCTTCACCGGCACCGGCTCGGCGTCCTCCAGCGGGTCGTCGTTCTGGACCCGGGAGAGGTCGATCAGCTCCTGGACGAGGTTGGTGAGGCGGGTGGCCTCGTTCTGCATCCGTCCGGCGAAGCGGGTGACGGCCTCGGGGTCGTCGCTGGCGTCCATCACCGCCTCGGAGAGCAGGGAGAGCGCGCCGACCGGGGTCTTCAGCTCATGGCTGACGTTGGCGACGAAGTCCCGGCGGACCGCCTCGATGCGGCGGGCCTCGGTGAGGTCCTCGACGAGGAGGAGCACCAGCCGGGAGCCGAGCGGGGCGACGCGGGCGGAGACCGCGAGGGTGTCGCCGCGGCCGGTGCCGCGGCGTGGCAGGTCCAGCTCGACCTGGCGTATCTCGCCGTCGCGGCGGGTGTCGCGGGTCATCTGCATCATCGGCTCGACGGCGAGCTTCCCGCCGCGGACCAGTCCGAGCGCGTACGCGGCGGAGCTGGCCTTGACGACGGCGCCGGACTCGTCGAGCACGACCGCGGAGGAGCGGAGGACGGAGAGGACGGTGTCGACGCCGGGCGGCAGGACCGCTTCGGTGTGCAGGGAGGTGCGGGTGGGTTTGACCTGGTCCCGCTCGCTCCAGCGGAACGCCAGCATGGCGAAGACGCCGGTCCCCAGACCGGCGACAGCTGCCACTGCGGCGAAGGCCGCGTCCACGTTCATGACTCCAGGTTATGCGGCAGGTCCGACACTTCCCCAGCCGTCCGGGTGTCTGCTCGAACACCCGTCGCCCAGAGTTCACCGTGGCGTCAGAACTGGTTCATTCCGGCGGTCACGAATCGGCCGTTCGGGGCGATTCCCTGCCGTTCCGGCCCCCTCGATCGCGCCGGGCGGTCCCGTGTGCTCCTCCGGAAGGGGCACGTCAGGGGCGTACGCCGCCGCTCCGAGGGGCGGTCGGGGCGCCCGCTCCGGCCGTGGCCGCGTCGCCCAGAGTTCACCTTGAGGCCGTCCCGGCTTCACCCCCGATGGCACCGCTCTTCGTGATGCCCGCGCACTGTGAGCCGTGCGGATGCGGGCGCGCAGCGGTCCCGCGGCGGCGCACGGCCGTGGTGCCGGGGCGGTCCGCCGGAGGCAGCGCTTCCGGTGTCCGTGCCGGATCCGGCGTCCGGATGCGCTCCGGGTCCGCCCGGGCCCCCTTCCCCGGGCCCCGGGCGGCCGGTGGGCTCTTCGCGGAGTCCGGTCCGTCCGCACACCGTCCGTGGGAGCGTGGGAGCGGAACGTGTGTGCGCACCGTCCGCGCCCCCGTTCGCCCACGTCACCAGTCGATGCGAGAGAAGGTCACAGATGCGGGACGCGTACCACGAGGAGCTGGATTCGATCGGCGAGGGCCTGGTCGAGATGGCCCGGCTCGTCGGCTCCGCGATCGGGCGCGCCACCACGGCGATCCTGGACGCGGACCTCAAGCTGGCCGAGAGCGTGATCGCCGCCGACGAGAAGGTCGACGATCTCCAGCGCGATCTGGAGGCCCGGGCGATAACCCTCCTGGCCCGGCAGCAGCCGGTCGCCACCGATCTGCGGATCGTCGTCACCTCACTGCGGATGAGCGCCGACCTGGAGCGCTCCGGCGACCTCGCCCAGCACGTCGCGAAGCTGGCCCGGCTGCGCTTCCCGGAGACGGCCGTCCCGCGTGACCTGCACGCCACCATCCTGGAGATGGGCCAGCTGGCGCAGCGGCTGATGGCGAAGGCGGGCGAGGTCATCATCACCAAGGACGTCGATCTGGCGCTCCAGCTGGAGCAGGACGACGACGCGATGGACCGGCTGCACCGCGCGCTCTTCCAGCACCTGATGGACGACCGCTGGAAGCACGGCATCGAGACGGCCGTCGACGTGACGCTGCTGGGCCGCTACTACGAGCGGTTCGCCGACCACGCGGTCTCGGTGGCGAAGCGGGTCGTCTATCTGGTGACCGGTGAGCACGCCGACGAGATCGCCCCGCCGACGGGCGTCGAGGGCGCCTGATCCGGCCGTGTGCGGCGGACGCGGACGGGCCCGGAGGCGGGCCGGCCGGTGCGGGGGCGCCGGTCGGCCCGCCACCTGGTGCCGGTGGCGTGCGCCGGGGCTGTGTGCCTCCACGCGCCGTTGACGCGCCGCGGTGCGCGGGCTTGGAATGGCGACAGGTGATCCAGAGGAGGCAAGTCATGGCACGCAGCACGGAGAACCACGAGACGACGGCCCGCGCCGAGCAGGTCCCCGGCGAACGGCCCCGTCTCCCGCTGCTCGGCGCATGCGGCTGCGGCGCCGGGTGCAGCTGCGGCTGCCAGGGCGGCGCGCCCTGCCAGTGCGGCGGATCCTGCGGCTGACCTTCGGGCGGCCGCCCTTCGAGGCACGACGGCCCCGCGCACCTTCGGGTGCGCGGGGCTTTGTGCTGGGTGTCTGCGTGACGGCGGTGGCGCACGAGTCGTGGTCCCGCAGGTCAGGGGGCGGCGGGTCCCCCGTACGGCCGTAAGCTGACGGAGCGGCGGGCCGGGGGGCCCGCGGCATTCGCATCAGGGGGAACGCACACGCCATGCCGCAGCCGACCGACGCGCACACCACGGACGCCCTGATCGGGCACCGCCGGGAGATCGCCGACCTCCAGCAGCGGATCAAGAACCGGCGCCTTCAGGTACTCGGCCTGTACCTCACGCCCGTGCTGCTGGTGCTGACGCCGATGGTCTGGGCGGCGCTGAATCTGCTGGTCTGGCTGCACTCGGACATGCCGGGGGCGCTCAACGGCACCCTGCTCGGCCTGATCGTCGTGCTGGCGATCGCCACGTTCGTGCAGTTCGTGAACGAGTTCAGCGTCGACTCCGTCTGGGAGGACGCCCGCACCCCGCTGAAGAAGCTGAGGCTCGAACTCGAACTCACCGAGGAGCGCCGCATCCTGGAGGCGCGGCGGCTCACCCCGCCCACGGTGGAGCGGCAGGCGTCGTACAAGGAGCGCATCCCCGGGGAGATCGCCCGGCTGCGCCGGGAGTCGCGGCACTACCGGCGGGTGCATCTGGTGATGCAGTGGCTGCTGTTCCTCAGCTCGGCCGCCATCTCCGCGGTCACCGCCTGGTACGACCCGCCGCAGCCGGCGAAGGGCGCACTGATCGTCCTGGCGTTCACGGTCACCGTCGTCACGGGCGCCGCCGGGTACTTCAAACCGCGGGAGCGTGCCTTCAACCTCCAGCAGACGGCCGACAGCATGGAGCAGCACACCACCGCGCTGGAGCTGGGGATCGCGCCGTACACCCTCCCGGACGACCGGGAGAACCTGGAGGCGTTCGCCACCACGGTGGAGGAGCTGCGTGCGGACCAACGGATGCGCGAACAGCAACTGGACCAGCCGCAGCAGGGGCAGCAGGACGTGATCTGAGCCGCGCCTTGGGAGTGGCGAAGGGCGCGGCGGACCGCCTGCCGCCTGTGGCTGAGTGGATATCGATCTTGTATGTGCCTGTCACGGGGGCGGAAATATGACCGAGGAACAAGGGCCCCACGTCAAGAAGAAGCACGAGTTCACGTGGACGGACTGGGTGGAGGGCGCAGTGCTGCTGGTGGCAGCGGTCCTGTTCGTGCAGTGGCTGATCGACAAATAGCCCGCCGGCCCACCGACGGCCCCCGAACGCCGACAAGCCCCCTACCGGCGAAAACCGCAGGTAGGGGGCTTGTCGCCAGGGATTACTTCTTCTTGCCCTGGTTCTTCACCGCTTCGATGGCGGCCTTGGCGGCCTCCGGGTCGAGGTAGGTGCCGCCCGGGGTGACGGGCTTGAAGTCGGCGTCCAGCTCGTAGGAGAGGGGGATGCCGGTGGGGATGTTGAGGCCCGCGATGTCGGCGTCGGAGATGCCGTCGAGGTGCTTGACCAGGGCGCGGAGGCTGTTGCCGTGGGCCGCGACCAGGACCGTCCTCCCGGCCCGCAGGTCGGGGACGATGCCGTCGAACCAGTACGGGAGCATCCGGACGACGACGTCCTTGAGGCACTCCGTCTGCGGGCGCAGCTCCGGCGGGAGGGCGGCGTAGCGCGCGTCGTCGAACTGGGAGTACTCGGCGTCGCGGTCGAGGGCCGGCGGCGGGGTGTCGTACGAGCGGCGCCACTTCATGAACTGCTCCTCGCCGAACTCGGCGAGGGTCTGCGCCTTGTCCTTGCCCTGGAGGGCGCCGTAGTGGCGCTCGTTCAGGCGCCAGCTGCGGTGGACGGGGATCCAGTGGCGGTCGGCGGCCTCCAGGGCCAGCTGCGCGGTGCGGATGGCGCGCTTCTGGAGGGAGGTGTGCACGACGTCGGGGAGCAGACCGGCGTCCTTCAGCAGCTCTCCGCCGCGGACCGCCTCCTTCTCGCCCTTCTCGTTGAGGTTGACGTCCACCCAGCCGGTGAACAGGTTCTTCGCGTTCCACTCGCTCTCGCCGTGGCGGAGCAGGATCAGCTTGTACGGTGCGTCGGCCATGCCTTCGAGCCTAATCGACGCCCGGCGGGGGAACGCCCCGAGGCCGGGCCTGGCGGGGAGCGGCGCCGCGGGCTGCCGCCGGGCCGAAGCCGCAGGTGGGCGAGGGGGCGGGCGGCTGTGGCCGGTGTGTGCGGCGGGGCGCGGGGCCAGGGCCGCGCGCCCCGGGCGGCCGGGGGCTTCCGCCGGTCCGGGGTGCCCGGGGCGGGCCGCGTGCGCCGGGGGCGCACGGACGGTGTCGCCCGCCCCCGGGACGTTTGACGGTTCCCGTCAATCCGTTGGCCGTGGCGCCGGGCGCTCAGTAGTTTTCCGAGCGGTGGCGGTGCCCGGTGGGGGCGCCGCCGGTCCGGTCGGGTGCCGTGCGCGGTGCCGTCGTCCGCTCACCGTCGGGGGAAAATGACATGCCCGCAGCATCGCGGTTCGCCAGGGCCCTGCCCGCGAGCTTCGCCGGTCTTCCGGCCCAGTTCTGGTGGCTGTGGACCAGCACCCTGGTCAACCGCCTGGGCGGGTTCGTCTCCACTTTCCTGGCCCTCTATCTGACCGTCGAGCGCGGCTACTCCGCCTCGTACGCCGGGCTGGTCGGTGCGCTCTACGGGCTCGGCGGGGTGGTCGGATCCGTCGGGTCGGGGGTGTTGACGGACCGGGTCGGGCGGCGGCCGACGATGCTGTTGTCGCAGCTGGCGACGGCCGGGTCGGTGGCGACGCTCGGGTTCATGACGCATCCGGTGGCCATCGCGGCGGTGGCGGGCGTGGTGGGCGCCGCCTCCAGCGCCTCGCGGCCCGCCGTGCAGGCGATGATGGCGGACATCGTCGCGCCCGAGGACCGTACCCGCGCCTTCGCGCTCAACTACTGGGCGATCAACATCGGCTTCGCCGTCTCCTCGACGGCCGCCGGGCTGCTCGCCGAACACGGCTATCTGCTGCTCTTCCTCGGTGAGGCGACGCTCGTCCTGGTCTGCGCGCTGGTGGTGTTCCGCAAGCTGCCGGAGTCCCGCCCGCAGGCGGCGGAGGCGGACACCGGGACGCGGGAGGCGCCCGCGCGGGTGTCGATGCTGACGGTGGCGCGCGACGGCCGCTTCATGACGGTCGTCGGGCTCAACCTCCTCCTCGCGCTCCTCTTCCAGCAGGCGTATGTGTCGCTGCCGGTGTCGATGGGGCTCGACGGGTTCGGCAGCGGCGACTTCGGGCTGGTCATCGCGGTCAACGGCGCGCTGATCGTGCTGCTCCAGATACCGGTCACCCGCTTCATCGAGCACCGCAGCCCCGCCGCGCTGCTGATCGGCTCCGCGCTGCTGGCCGGGTACGGCTTCGGGCTCACCGCGGTCGGCGGTTCGGTCGCGGTGTACGCGGTGACGGTCGCCGTCTGGACACTCGGCGAGGTCGTCAACGCCCCCACCCAGATGGGGCTGGTGGTCCGCCTCTCGCCCACCCACGGCCGCGGTCGCTACCAGGGCATGTACTCCCTGTCGTGGTCGGTCGCGTCGCTGACCGCGCCGCTGGTCGGCGGCACCGTCATCGACCACTACGGGCCGGACGTCCTGTGGGCGGGCTGCGCCGTCGTCGGCACCGTCGCGGCGGTCGGCTACGCGCTGCTGCTGCGCCGGCTGCCGGGCACCGGCGCCTCACAGCCGCAGCGCACGCTGCGCGTCGTGAAGGTTGGGCGGGAAGACCGCGCCCGGGTGTCCGTACCGCTCGGCGCGGGTGCGCAGCGGTCCGGTGAAGTCGGGGGTGTCGATCTGGCCGAACGGGCGGACCTCGCTGATCGCGACGGTCGCGCTGTACGGGGCGATGTCGTCGAGCCGGACGCAGCCCGCCCGGTGGTTGGCGACGGTGATGTTCCAGTGGGTGAAGCGGGCGCCGTAGAGCGGTCCGGCGCTGCCGTCGCCGCCGTGGGCACCGTCGTTGGTGACGGTGATGTCCGTCCGGACGTTCGCGAACGGCAGTCCGCGGTGGGTGTCGAAGGTGCCCATCGCCATCCGGCCCCGTGACCAGACGTTGTGGCTGGACAGCCCCTCGACGTTGATGCCGTGCAGTTGGGTGCCGGGCGGCGCCGGGACCGTGCGGCGGTCGAGGGTGAAGTCCTCGACGAGGTTGTCGTGCGAGCCCTCGCGGCAGCAGTACGGATGGTGGCTGCCGCGCCCGGAGACGCGGGTACGGCGCAGGGTGCACGCCTTGGCGGCGACGAGCAGGAAGCCGTTGTCGGCGTGGCGGACGTGGACGTCGTCGACCCAGCAGTCCCAGGCGCACTGGAGGGCGACGCCGTTGTAGCCCTTGTCGAGCAGGTGCGGGGACTGCGGCGTCTCGGTCATCTCCAGGGTGAGCGCCTCGACGCCGGCGCCGGTCAGCGGCGTGACGTGGGTGGTGAGGCGGGGGCGGAAGGCGGGGCGCGCGTCGAGCGGCAGCGGGCGGTCGAGGGTGAGGCGGCGGCGTCGGGGGTCGACGGCGGTGACCCGGCAGGGCCACTCGTAGGGGACGTACGAGGTGAGCTTGGTCCGGTCGTCCCAGGGGTAGGCGGCGGCGCCCGGAATGTCACCGCTCATGTGGCGCAGCAGGGTGTGGTCGGCGTCGTCGGAGAGCTGGAGCAGGACGCGGGCGCCGGGGTGCAGGGCGGAGGTGTCGGCGACGGTGAGGGTGCGGTCGCCGCGGCGGGCGGGGCGGACGGTGGTGAGGGTGCGCCAGGCGTCGCGGCGGTTGCCGGTCCAGCCCTCGAACGGCCACTCGCGCGCCCTGATCGCCCCGGTCAGCGACGCCCAACGGGCCTGCGGACAGAGCCAGATGAGGCCGCCCGCCCAGGACCAGCTGGACTTGTCGCCGCCGTAGCGGCTGCCGTACGGGCCGATGAGATCGGTGAGGCTGCGGGTCGCGTACAGCGTGGTGCGGCCGCTGCCCGCGCCGCGCAGGACGACGTTGTCGTGGCCGATGCGGATGAGGGAGTCGATGCGGTAGGTGCCCGGCGGGAGGTACACGGTGCCGCCGCCGCGCCGTCCGGCGTCCCGCAGCGCGCGGTTGAGGGCCGGGGCGGCGTCCGCCGAGCCGTCGGGGCGGGCACCGTATTCCCGGACGGCGTCGGCCACTACGGGACGCCGGGGCGGTTCGGCGCCGCCGCGGTATCCGGCGCGGCCCACGTAGGGGATCTGCGGGTGGGTGAAGGGGCTACGGGTGAACTCCCGCCAGAGGGCGGCCGTGCGGTCCCGGGTGCCCGCCGGGTCCGGGGCGGCCGGAGGTGCGGCGTGCGCGGTGCCGGACGGCAGGGCCGCCGCCGCGGCGGCGCCGATCGCGCCGCCGAGCAGCCCTCGTCTCGTGGTCGCCATGCGCCCCGCCCTCCCACGTACACGTATGTGATCGGCGTTCAGGTTGCTGATGGCGTGAGGATGCCACGGGTCGCGGACGGGCGGAAGAGGGCCGGAGCACCTCGGCGTTCGGGTCCCCGGACGTGCTGTCGGGGTGGCCGCACCCCCGATACGGGTGTCAGCCCCCTCGCGCCCGGCCCGGCGGGTCCACGATGCTGAACACGGGCCCGCGGCGGCGCTGCGGTCACCCGGTGGATTGCGTACGGAGGACGGGGGCGCGGCGCCCGGTGCCGCACCGGCCGGGGCTCGCGCGCGACACGGCGGGACGCGGCACGGGGCGCCGGGAACGCTCTCCGGGAAACGCCGAACCCGAGGCGGAGGGAGACGGTACGGATGGATTCGACGGAGCAACGGGGGATCCGGCGGGCGGCGACGGTGGCCGCCGCGGTCATGACGGCCAGTCTGATCGTGGGGGTCGCCGTCGGAACCGGCGGCCCGGGCGGCCACCGCGGCCCCGGCGGGCCCAACGGGCCGGTGGTCACGACGCATTCGACGGGCTCGATGAAGCCCGTGGGCGCCACCGGCACGGCCGACCGCGACACACCACCGGCCGGCGCCCGGGCGCGCACACCGGACGCCGGGCCGTTACGCCCGGCGTGACGCCGGCCGGGAGGGGCGGGGAGGGGGGAGGGCCCCCTCCCTGACCTCACCCTTCGTCGCCCCCCGCCCCCTCCCCCGCCCCCCGCGTCAGGTTCCCGAACGCCTCAAGGTTCCGGGTCGACTCGCCCCGGGCGACGCGCCAGGCGTACTCCTTGCGGATCGCCGTGGCGAAGCCCATTTCCAGCAGGGTGTTGAAGCTGCCGTCGGCGTTCTCCAGGACGGTGCCGAGGATGCGGTCCAGCTCCTCCTCGGTGACGGCGGTCAGCGGGAACTTCCCGACGAGGTAGACGTCGCCGAGCTGGTCGATCGCGTAACTCACGCCGTAGAGGCGGGTGTTGCGCTCCAGGAGCCAGCGGTGGACGGCCTCGTGGTTCTCGTCGGGGCGCCGTACGACGAAGGCGTTGACGGAGAGGGAGTGGCGGCCGACGACGAGGGAGCAGGTGGTGGAGAGTTTGCGGGTGCCGGGCAGGGTGACGACGTAGCGGCCGGGGGCGGGGGACTCCCACGTCAGTCCGGCGTCGCCGAGCGTGCGCTCGATCACCGCGGCGGCGGTCGCTCCGGCACCCCGGTCCGTCCGCCCGTCCTTCGCCTCAGTCACCTCGTCAGCCATGGGGTGATCGTAGGTGACGACGCCTTTCCTGCAGTGCGGCGGCGTAGACGTCGCCGGTGGCGGCGGCCGCGGTGTCCCAGCCGAAGGACTGGGCGTGCCGGGCGGCCGCGGCGCCCATCCGGGCGGGCAGCGCCGGGTCGGTGACGAAGCGGTCGAGGGCGCGGGCGTAGTCGGCCGGGTCGTGGCCGGGGACGAGATGGCCGGTGACGCCGTCGCGGACGGCCACCGGCAGACCGCCGACCTCGGCGGCGATCACCGGGGTGCCGCACGCCTGCGCCTCGATGGCGACGAGCCCGAAGGATTCGCTGTACGAGGGCATGACCAGCACGGATGCGGCGCGGTACCAGTCGGCGAGCTGCTGCTGGCCGACCGGCGGGCGGAAGCGGACGACGTCGGTGATGCCGAGCAGGGCGGCGAGTTTCTGCAGCTCCTCGGGCTTGGCGAGGCCGCTGCCGCTGGGGCCGCCGACGACCGGGACGACGAGGCGGGAGCGCAGCTCCGGCCGCCGTTCGAGGAGGACGGCGACGGCGCGCAGCAGCACGTCGGGGGCCTTGAGCGGCTGTATCCGCCCGGCGAAGAGGGGTATCAGCGCGTCCTGCGGCAGGCCGAGGCGGTCGCGGGCGGCGGCGCGGCCGGCGGCGACAGAGGCGTCCGCGCCGGGGCCGCTCAGGGTGACGGAGGTGGCGCCGGGGCCGAGGGGCCGGAAGCGGTCGAGGTTGACGCCGGGGTGGACGACGGCGACCCGGGCGGGGTCGGCGTCGTAGTGCCGGACCAGCTCGTCGCCCTCCTCGGCGGTGTTGGCGATGAGGCGGTCGGCGGCGCGGACGATCTGGGTCTCGCCGATGACGCGGGCGGCGGGCTCGGGGGTGTCGCCCTCGGCGAGCGAGGCGTTCTTGACCTTGGCCATGGTGTGCATGGCGTGGACGAGGGGGACGCCCCAGCGTTCGGCGGCGAGCCAGCCGACGTGGCCGGAGAGCCAGTAGTGGGCGTGGACGAGGTCGTAGTGGCCGGGGCGGTGGCCCGCCCACGCCTGCATCACGCCGTGGGTGAAGGCGCAGAGCTGGGCGGGCAGCTCCTCCTTGGCGAGCCCTTCGTACGGTCCGGCGTCGACGTGGCGGACGAGGACGCCGGGGGCCAGTTCGACGGCGGGCGGGAGGGTGGCGGTGGTGGCGCGGGTGAAGATCTCCACCTCGATGTTGATCGCGGCGAGCTTCCGGGCCAGTTCGACGATGTAGACGTTCATGCCGCCGGCGTCGCCGGTGCCGGGCTGGTGGAGCGGGGAGGTGTGGACGCTGAGCATCGCCACCCGGCGCGGGCGGCGGGCGGCTCCGGGGAGCCGCAGCCGGGACGGGCCCGGGTGCTGGCCGAGGGGACGGCTGCGGAGCCGGGACACGTATGGGCTCACTGCGAGCTACCTCTCTCCTGTGACGGGCTGCGCGCCTCCGGCCTGGTCCAACAACGCGGACCCGGCATCCATTTCCCCCGGACCGCCCGAGTTCCCACCGTTATCCAACCGTAACCGTACGGGGCGGGGTGCCGACTGGACGTGACGAGCGTGCCGCCGGACGGGCTTCCTGAAGACACCCCCTTAGGCTCGTCGTATGCCCCGCCGCTCCGCCGTCCCCGCCGCCGCCCGTCCCGTCGGGAACGCCACCCGGGGCACGACCAACCCGAACCGGCTGCGCCGGATGGACCGCTGGATCGCCGCCGAGCACGGGGCGGCGCTGCGGCGCAGCCAGGACCCGGTAGCCGTCGATCTCGGCTACGGGGCGGCACCCTGGACGGCGCTGGAGCTGCTGACGCGGTTGCGGACGGCCCGGCCGGATGCGCGGGTGGTCGGGGTGGAGATCGATCCGGAGCGGGTGGCGGCGGCCCGGCCGTTCGAGCGGCCCGGGCTGGAGTTCCGGCACGGCGGGTTCGAGGTGCCGCTGCCCGGCGCCCCGGGACGGGCACCGGCGCTGATCCGGGCGGCGAACGTGCTGCGGCAGTACGACGAGGACGAGGTCGCGGCGGTCTGGCGGCGGCTCTGTGCGCGGCTGGCGCCGGACGGGCTGCTGGTCGAGGGCACCTGTGACGAGATCGGGCGCCGCCATGTGTGGGTGGCGCTGGGTCCCGAGGGGCCGCGCACGGTGACCTTCGCGACCCGGCTCGCCTCCCTGGACACCCCGTCCGACCTGGCCGAACGGCTGCCGAAGGCGTTGATTCACCGCAATGTGCCGGGTGAGCCGGTGCATGCCTTCCTCCGCGACTTCGACCGCGCGTGGGCGGCGGCCGCCCCGCTCGGCGCGCTCGGTGCCCGGCAGCGCTGGCTGGCCGCCACCCGCGCCCTGGCCGCCGACTGGCCGCTGACCGGCGATCCGCGCCGCCGCCGGCAGGGCGAGGTCACGGTGGAGTGGGAGGCGGTGGCGCCCCGGGGGTGAGGCCGGGCGGGGCGTCCACCGCGTGCGGACCGGCCGCCCCCGGCGGGACGCCGCCGGCGTGGCCGCCGCGGCCCGGCACCGGCCGGACCCGGGCACCGCCCGGCTCTCACGCCACCCGTCCTCACGCCGCCGGAACCCGCTCCCCCGCCACCCTGCGGGCCAGCTCCCTCAGCCGGGCTTCTGTCAGGGAGCCTTCCTGAGCGCTGTAGGTGACGAGGAGCTGATCGTCCTCCACGGACAGGCGGAGGCTTTCGAAGGTGATGTCCAGGGTGCCGACCTCCGGGTGGACGAGGCGCTTCACGCCGTAGCGGCATTCGCTGACCGCCTGCGCCGTCCACACCCTGCGGAACTCCGGGCTGCGGTCGAGGAGTTCGCCGACGACGGTCCGGATGCGCGGATCGTCCGGGTGCCGTCCGCTCTCGGCGCGCAGGGCGGCGGCGGCCTGTTCGGTGACGCGTTCCCAGTCGGGGTGGAGGGCGCGGGCCGCCGGGTCGAGGAAGACCAGCAGTGCGGAGTTACGCCGCTCGGGTGCGAGGGCGGCGAGGTCGAAGCCGATCCGGCCACCCAGCGTGTTCCAGGCGAGGATGTCCAGGCCCCGGCCGAAGACCATCGCCGGGACCGCGCCGTCCATCGCGTGCAGCAGCTGCCGCACCTCCGGCCGCACGGTCCGGCCGGGGGCGTCCGGGCCCCGGCCGGGTGTGCGGCGGCCGTGGGAGGCGAGGTTGCGCAGGTACGTCGCCTCCCCGCCGGTCAGCCGCAGCGCCCCGGCGAGGGCGTCGAGGACGCCGTCGGAGATCGCGGGGGCGCGGCCCTGCTCGATGCGGGTGTAGTAGTCGACGCTGATGCCGGCGAGCTGGGCGACCTCCTCGCGGCGCAGGCCACGTACCCGGCGGCGGTGCAGCCCGCCGGGCAGCCCGAGGGCGTCCGGGTCGAGCGCCGCGCGGCGGGCCTTGAGGAACGAGCTGATCTCAGCTTCGGCAGACGGCATCCGTCCAGTATGCGGCGGGGTCCGCTCGGGTGGTTCTGCCGGACCCAGGTTGCGGCGGGTCTGGTGCCGCGGGTGGGCGGCCCGCAGGCTGAGGGCACCCGCCGCCGGACCCGCAGGGCCGGTGGGCAGGGCTTCCGCCGTGCGCACGGCCCCCACCCGCACTCTCCGCAGGAGGAGCAGCAGATGAAGCAGAGGACGCTCGGCGGCACCGGGATCTCCGTGAGCGAATTCGCGCTGGGCGCGATGATGCTCAGCCCCATGGGCGGCACCGACCCCGACGAGGCCGTCACGGCCGTCCAGCGGGCGCTGGACGCCGGGATCAATTTCGTGGACACCGCCGACATGTACGCGGCGGGTGAGTCGGAGAGGGTCGTCGGCCGGGCGCTCAAGGGCCGCCGCGACGACGTCGTCCTGGCGACGAAGTTCTACCACCCGATGGGCGACGACCCCAACCGGCGTGGCGGCTCCCGGCGTTGGATCGTCCGCGCGGTCGAGGAGAGCCTGCGGCGGCTGGGCACCGACCGCATCGACCTCTACCAGATGCACCGCCCCGACCCGGCCACCGATCTGGACGAGACGCTCGGCGCGCTGTCGGATCTGGTACGGGCGGGAAAGGTGCTGGCGGTGGGGAGTTCGACGTTCCCCGCCGAGCAGATCGTCGAGGCGCAGTGGGTGTCCGAGCGGCGCGGCCACGTCCGCTTCCGTACCGAGCAGCCGCCGTACTCGATCCTGAACCGCGGGGTGGAGGCGGCGGTGCTGCCGACCGCGCAGCGGTACGGCATGGGCGTGCTGACCTGGGGTCCGCTGGGGGCCGGCTGGCTGTCCGGGCGGGATCTGTCGGTGAGTTCGCGGGCGTCGCTGGAGACGCGGAAGTTCGATCTGTCGCTGCCGGGCAACGCCCGTAAGGCGGCGGCGGTGGCGGAGTTGAAGCAGGTGGCGGAGGAGGCGGGGATGTCGCTGCCGCATCTGGCGACGGCGTTCGTCCGCGCCCACCCGGCGGTGACGTCCGTGATCATCGGGCCGCGCACCCTCGACCAGCTGAACGGTCTGCTGGCGGGCGCGGAGGTGACGCTGAGCGCGGATCTCCTGGACCGTATCGACGCCATCGTCCCGCCGGGCACCGACCTCAACCCCGCCGACAACTACTACACGGCCCCGGCGCTGGCGGACGCGTCACTGCGGCGGCGGTGACGCGTGTGGGCGGGTGGCCCCGGACCGGCTCCGGGCGGGTGGCCCCGGACCGGCGGCCCCGGGCGGACGGCCCTCGGACCGGCGCCCCGGGCGGGGCTTTCGAATTCCTCCGCCGGAATTCGAACTCCTTTCACCCGCCCGGCCCGCCGTCCCGGCTCCGCCCGCGTCCGGGTGGAATTCCGCACTAGATTCGACCGGCGTCCGGATTCCGGGAATTTCCGGAGGAGAATTCCGGGCCCGCCGTGAATTCCGCACCCGGGAGAGACCGTTGACCCTGCCGCCACCACCGCGCCCCGCCCGCCCGACCGCCGCCCGGCCGGCACCCGGCCCCCGCACATCCCGCCGTACCGTCCGCGCCGCCGCCCTCGGGGCGGTCGCCGTCCTGGCCGCCGCCGTGCCCGGTGTCGGCGTCGCGGCCACCCCGCCCACGGCCACCGCAACGGCCACCACACCGGTCGTCGACGGCGTCTACACCCTCGGCCAGCGCGGCCAACGGGTGACGGAGCCGGACGGGGACCCCGACGCGCACGCCACGCTGGTGCCGCCCGCGGCGCAGCCGGACACGCAGCGGTGGGAGATCCGCTGCGACGACGGCGGCGACTGCACGCTGAGCAATGTGCGCAGCGGCGCGTTCCTCGGCCACCGCGGCGGGCCGGCCGCCCATGAGCCGGTGACCACGCGGACCGAACCGACGGCCTGGCATCTCGACCCGGCGGGCGCGCCCGGCACGTACCGGCTGCTCGCCGCCAAGGACCGGAATTACGCGCTGGACCTCTCACCGCTGCTCATTTATCCGCCCCGGCTGGAGTTGAACACCGCGGGCGGGAACAGCAGCCAGGTGTGGGAGATCCGGCCGGCGCATTCCTGAGCCGACGGCGGACGATCCCGGTCCGGGCCGGATACGGGCGGGTGGGCGCGGCCGGTGTGGCCGAGGGCGCCCGCCCGGGCCCAGGGGGGGCGCGCACCCCACCTCCGCGCGCCCCGCACCCCGCACCGCGCGCCCGTCAGCCCACCACCCCGGCTCCCCGCAACACCTCCAGCAGCGCGTCCACCAGCCCCCGGTCGCGTTCCTGGGTCACCCGGGCGCGGGCCGCCGCCGGGGGCAGCCACAGCAGTTGGTCGACCTCCCGGTTGGGGAGGAAACCGCCGCCGGTGGCCTCGGCGGCCCAGTAGCGGACCTCCTTGGGGCGGCCCTCGACGACGTAGTGGACGGTGGGCAGACGGGGGCCGAGGGTGCAGGTCATGCCGGTCTCCTCGACCGTTTCGCGGACTGCCGCCGCCCGGAAGCTCTCCCCCCGCTTCAGCTTGCCCTTGGGGTGCGACCAGTCGCCGTACTTGGGCCGCCCGACGAGCGCGATCTCCAGCCCGTCGCCGGACCGGGCCGGGCGCCACAGGACGCAGCCCGCGGCCCGGATCGGGCGCGCCCCCGGTGCGGCCGGACCGGGCGTCCCCTCGCCGCTCGCCGTCGTCATCTCGTCGCTCCTCCTGCCGGTCACGGGCCTCCTCGGGGCATCGGGCGCGGGCGTCAGCTCCAGCGGCTCTCGGGCGCGGGCCCGGGCAGCCACAGGCGGCTGAAGGCATGGCGGGCCGCGGCCACCTCATGGCGCTGGTCGGCGTGGAGGACGCCGAGCGCGTAGGCGGTGGCCGGGGCGATGCGGGGCGTCCGGGCGGCGGACGCCGCGGCGGACGCGGCCTCGGCGGCATCGCGGTGGCGGCCCAGCGCCCGCCCGGCCTCCGCCAGCCGCGGGTCGGCGCGGCCCGGCGCGACGACCTCCTGGGCGTAGCGGCTGAGCCGGACCAGCGTGCGCACCTGGTGCCAGGGGGCGTCCTCGCGGTGCTCGGCGGAGAGCGCGTCGGACGGGTGGGCGTGTCCGGCGCGGGCCGACGGCAGCGCGGCGACGGCCTCGGCGAGACGGCGGTGGGCGTGCTCGGCGAGCGGCTGGAGCGCCCCGGTGGCCGGGGCCGTCCCGGCGGCGCGGGCCGGTGGCGCCTCGGACGCCAGGACCGCGACCGCGTCGGCGAGCGCGTGGAAGCGGGCGGAGCCCAGCGCCTGGAGGGCGGCGGAGTGGGCGCGGCTGCGGGCCAGGGTGAGCTGGCGGTCGAGGAGGGCGGCGGCGCGTGCGGCGCCCGCCGACAGCAGCCCGTCGCCGTCCGCCTCGCCCGCCGCGTCGGCCGGCTCCGTTCCGGTGCCGGTGCGGCCGCGCGCCGGTGCGGCGCCGCGCCCGGCGGCCGTACGGTCCCCGCGCCCGGTGCCGCGTCCGGCGGGCTGGGGCCGGTCGGGGCGGCCGGTGAGACGCTGGAGGGCGGCCATCAGGCGGTCGCGGCGGTCGGCGAGGGCGTGCTCACGGGCGAGGGCGCCGGACAACCAGCCCAGTTCCGCGCGGAGTTGGTCGGCCCACGCCTCCTCGGTCAGCGGCCGGAAGGTGTGCAGGGTGGCGCTGATCCGGCGGGCGGCGCGGCGCAGCTGCCGGGCGGCGTCCTCGGCGGCGTCGGCGTCCGAGCCGCTCTCGCGGTGCTGCCGCAGGCTGCGCAGGAAGTCCGCGGACCGGTCGTGGAGGTACGCGGCGAGGGCCTGCCCGGCGGTGGCCCCGTCGGCCGGCGCCCCTTCGAGGGAGCCCCCGTACGGGCCGGGCCCGTCCACCACCGCGGCCCGTGTGCCGCACCCCGGGCCGGGCCCGGATCCGATACCGATGCCGATGAGACCGCCCGGCCCCCCGGCCGGAAGGTCAGGTCGCTGGGCCACGCCGGCGCCTCCGCGCGTCGATGAGCATTTCCTGTACGTTGCGCAACGGCTTGCCGTCCGCGTCGACCGCGTTCCGGGTCCAGTCGCCGTCGGGGCCGAGGTGCCAGGACGAGGTGGCGTCCGAAGTCCCGGTCTCCAGCAGTCTGTTGAGGGCGGCGCGGTGCGCGGGGTCGGTGACCCGCACCAGCGCCTCGATCCGCCGGTCGAGGTTACGGTGCATCATATCGGCGCTGCCCAGCCACACTTCGGGCTCGCCGCCGTTGCCGAAGGCGAAGACCCGGGAGTGCTCCAGGAAGCGGCCGAGGACGCTGCGGACCCGGATGTTCTCGCTCAGCCCGGGCACCCCGGGGCGCAGCGCGCAGATGCCGCGGACCCATACGTCGACGGGTACACCGGCCCGCGAGGCGCGGTAGAGCGCGTCGATGACCGCCTCGTCGACGATGGAGTTGACCTTGATGCGGACGTAGGCGGGGCGTCCGGCGCGGTGGTGGGTGATCTCCTTGGCGATCCGCTGGACCAGCCCCTCGCGCAGGGAGCGGGGGGCGACCAGGAGGCGGCGGTAGGTGCCGCGCCGGGAGTAGCCGCTGAGCCGGTTGAAGAGGTCGGAGAGGTCCGCGCCGACCTGCGGGTCGGCGGTGAGCAGGCCGAGGTCCTCGTAGAGCCGGGCGGTCTTGGGGTGGTAGTTGCCGGTGCCGACGTGGGCGTAGCGGCGGAGCGTTTCGCCTTCCTGGCGGACGACGAGCGACAGCTTGCAGTGCGTCTTGAGGCCGACGAGCCCGTAGACGACGTGGCAGCCGGCCTCCTCCAGCTTCCGCGCCCAGGTGATGTTGGCCTGCTCGTCGAAGCGGGCCTTGATCTCGACGAGGACGAGGACCTGCTTGCCGGATTCGGCGGCGTCGATCAGCGCGTCCACTATCGGCGAGTCGCCCGAGGTGCGGTACAGCGTCTGCTTGATCGCCAGCACGTCCGGGTCGGCCGCCGCCTGTTCCAGGAACGCCTGGACGGAGGTGGAGAACGAGTCGTACGGGTGGTGCAGCAGCACGTCGCGGGCGCGGACGGCGGCGAAGATGTCGGGCGCGGAAGCGGACTCGACCTCGGCGAGGTCGCGGTGGGTCCCGGCGACGAACTTGGGGTACTTCAGCTCGGGCCGGTCCTGTGCGCCGATGCCGAAGAGTCCGGTGAGGTCGAGGGGGCCGGGCAGCGGGTAGACCTCGGCCTCGGAGATCTTCAGTTCCTGGACGAGCAGGTCGAGGACGGACGGGTCGATGGACTCCTCGACCTCCAGCCGCACCGGCGGCCCGAAGCGGCGCCGCATCAGCTCCTTCTCCAGCGCCTGGAGGAGGTTCTCCGCGTCGTCCTCCTCCACCTCCAGGTCCTCGTTGCGGGTGACCCGGAACATGTGGTGGGCGCGGACCTCCATCCCCGGGAACAGCTCCTCCAGGTGGGCCGCGATGACGTCCTCCAGCGGGACGTACCGCTGCGGGGACGCCTCCAGGAAGCGGGAGAGCAGCGGCGGGACCTTGACCCGCGCGAAGTGGTCGTGGCCGCTGACCGGGTTCCGTACGACGACGGCGAGGTTGAGCGAGAGGCCGGAGATGTACGGGAAGGGGTGCGCGGGGTCGACGGCCAGCGGGGTGAGGACGGGGAAGATCTGCTGGCGGAAGAGGGTGAACAGGCGGGCCTGTTCCTTCTCGGTCAGCTCGGGCCAGCGGATGAGGTGGATGCCCGCGTCGGCGAGGGCGGGGGCGACGTCCTGCTGGTAGCAGGCGGCGTGCCGGGCCATGAGCTCGCGCGAGCGGGTCCAGATGAGGTCGAGGACCTCGCGGGGCTGGAGCCCGGAGGCGGAGCGGGTGGCGACGCCGGTGGCGATGCGGCGCTTGAGCCCGGCGACGCGGACCATGAAGAACTCGTCGAGGTTGGACGCGAAGATCGCCAGGAAGTTGGCGCGCTCCAGCAGCGGGGTGGCCGGGTCCTCGGCCAGCTCCAGCACCCGTTCGTTGAACGCCAGCCAGCTGCGCTCACGGTCGAGGAACCGCCCCTCGGGCAGCTCCTCGCCGCCCGCCCCGGGGACGGCGGTCTCCTCGTACTCGTCCGGGTCGGAGTCCAGATCGGGCGCCAGCTCCGGGACGGACGGGGCGACCGCGTTCGGGCGGTGGGCCGCGATGGCACCGACCGACGGCTGGGCCGCGGGGCTCCGGTCCGGCAACGCCACGGCGGGCCGGGACGGGGCCGGCTGCCCGGTCTCGGTGGGGACCTGAGCGCTCGGCTGCTGGTTCATGTCCCCATTCTTCCGCGCCTGGTGCGTTCCAGGCGCGTCGGACGGGTACGCGGCGGAGAGCCGTGGTGGGGGAACGTTCGGCACAGCGGGCTGCATTCACCGATGCTCGCAAGCGCGTCTGAATCACCGGTAACGCGAACGTGGCGACCAGGCAAGCGGGGCGCTACCGAGCAGGAACGGAGTGGGGTGAACGGGGGCGTACGGGGCCCGCCGGGGCGGCGGAATCCGGCCCGCGCGCGGGGCGCGCGACGCCCCCGGAACACGCGACGGCGCCCGGTCCGTCCGTGGGGAACGGGCCGGGCGCCGTCGCGCCGCGGGCGGGGCCGGTCAGCCGAACTGCCGCCGGACCACCCGGTAGATCACCGCGGTCACCACCGCGGCCAGCGCGAGGGCGATGCCCGCCTCGATCCAGGCGAGCGGCCAGTGGTGGGCGGCCGGGTGCTGAACGATGTACGAGCCGCCGTCGACGTGGTGGGAGAGCAGGCACTTCTCCACGCCGGGCCCGGCGGAGCAGGTGCCGCGGGGCAGGTGCTCGCCGCTGGTGGTGAGGCTGCCCTCCCACAGCACCCAGGAGTCGTCCGGCACCCTGCCGCCGTGCGGGAAGTCCGTGGTCACGGACGGCAGCAGGTACTGCCTCGCGTTCATGAACACCAAGGTCAGGGCGGCGGAGACACCGAGGGTGAGGACCATGGCCACGATGGTCCGGCGGAGCAGCAGCCCGACCAGCGTGCCGGTCGCGAGCATCAGCAGGCTCTGGGCGACGGGCACCGGCCCGAGCGCCATGAACCCGGAGTCGGAGTACCAGTACGCGCCCAGCGTCTCCTGGCCGCCGGAGCGCCACATCCACAGGTAGCCCGCGGCGAGCCCGGCGGCGGTGACGGCGGTCAGCACGGCGGGCAGCGCCAGCTTCGCGGTCAGCCAGCGCAGCGGCCCGACGGACTGGGTCAGCGCGACCTTGTGGGTGCCGCTCTCCAGCTCCCGGGCGAGCAGCGGCGCGCCGACGAACAGGCCGATCAGCGCGGGCAGCAGCACCAGCAGCAGCTGTCCCAGGCGGAAGGTCTTGCCGTACCCCGCCCGGAAGTCCTCCACCGCTCGCTGGAGGCCCTCGCAGCGCGGGCTGGGGGAGAAGAGCGCGCAGCCCGCGATGTCGTGCTGGGCGAGGTACGCGGTCATCGAGGCGCCCTGCACCACCATCCCGATGCCGCCGGCCAGCAGCAGAGCGAGGAGGCCGAGCGCCACGCCCCGGTTCTGCCGCCACACCAGCCACAGCAGACCGCCCCGCCGGCTCGTCCCGGCGGTGCGTCCCGCCGCCCCCGCCGTCCGGGGTTCCGTCGCCGTGCTCATACCGTCACTCCTTCGTTGCCGTGCAGTTCCCACCTGTGTCCCGGGGGTCCCCCGCCGCTCTGCCGCCGTCCGCGCGGGACACCGGACAGCAGCGGCCCCTGGGCCGTCCGGAACGCCGCGCCGCCCCGGGGCGCGCCCCCGTTGCGCGGCAGCCCCGGCACGCCCGGCCGCTGCCAGAGCCGCGGGCCCGCCGGTGCGCCGCCGGGCGCGGGCGGGGCGGGCGCCCCGGGTGAGCGGAGATAGCCGAGCAGCAGCTCCTCCAGCGACGGTTCGGCGGCCTCCCAGGGCCCGTCGAGCGCACCCTGCCGCCGGACCAGCGCGGTGTAGCGCCGCCCCGACCACTGCGCGTCGACGACCGGATGCGCGGCGAGCCCGGCGGGCAGCGTCCCGGGCCGGGCGGCGGTGCCCAGCAGCAGCGCGTGCGCGGCGATCACGCCGTCGACCTCACCCGCCAGCCGGACCCGGCCCTCACCCAGCAACAGCAGGTGGTCGCAGATCCCGTCCAGCTCGGCGAGGGCGTACGAGGAGAGCACGATCGTGGTGCCGTGCACCGCCGCCTGCTCCATCAGCTGGGCGGCGACCTCGTGCCGGGCCAGCGGGCCGAGTCCGGCGAACGGCTCGTCCAGCAGCAGCAGTTCGGGCCCCTTCGCGAGCGCCTGCGCCATCGCGAAGCGGGCGTACCGCTCCGCCGACAGCTCCCCGACGCGCGCCTGGAGCGGCACCCGTCCCGCCTCCAGCACCCGCTCGGCGCGCGCCGCCTGCCACGGCCCGTCGTGCCGGGCGCGGGCGTACCGCAGCGCCTCGGAGACGGTGCGCCAGGGCCGGGTGACCCGCTCGCGGCCCAGGTACGCGACCCGGCCGCGGCCGTCCGCCGTCCTGGGGTCGGCGCCGAAGACGCGGACGGTTCCCGCGTCGGGGCGCAGGAGTCCGGCGGCGAGGGAGAGGAGGGTGCCGGTGCCCGCGCCGGGCGGTCCGGCCAGCGCGCAGATGCGTCCGGCGGGCAGCCGGAACGTGCAGTCCCGCAGCTCACCGTGGTGCCGGTGGCGCCTGCCGAGACCGGTCGCCTCCATCGCCGTACCCCTCGAAGCGTCGCCGAGGGGGCCACTCGTCGCCCGCCGCACCCGCACACCCCATTCCACTAATTAAGTAGTGGAAGAGTGGGGGAAAGGGGCTGCACCTGTCAACCTGAACGCTCTACGCTCCCCCGATGCCGACCTCTCCCGCACACTCGCCGCTCCCCTTCACCCCGCCGAACCCGCTGCGCACCGCGCGCCTCGACCTCCGCCCGGTCACCGACGACGACTTCGCCGCCATCCACGCCTACCAGCGCCTCCCCGAGGTCTGCCGGTACCTCTACTGGGGCCCGCTCGACGAAGCCGGGTCCCGCGACTCCGTCGCCAAGAAGACCGCCCGCACGACGCTGCGCACGGAGGGCGACGTCCTCCAGCTCGCCGTCGTCGTCCGCGAGACCGGCACCCTCGTCGGCGACGTCACCTTCGTCTGGACGAGCGCCGCCCACCGCCAGGCGAGCATCGGCTACGTCTTCCACCCCGCCCACCACGGCCACGGCTACGCCACCGAGGCGAGCCGCGCCCTCCTCGCCCTCGGCTTCGACCACCTCCGCCTCCACCGCATCCAGGCCGAGTTGGACGGCCGCAACACCGCCTCCGCCGCTCTCCTCGAACGCCTCGGCATGCGCCGCGAGGCCCACCACGTGGAGAACGAATTCCTCGACGGGGAGTGGACCGACGAGGTGGTCTACGCGATGTTGGCGCGGGAATGGGAGGCGCTGCGGGCGCCGGCTCCGGAGGCCGCGCCCCGCGTCTGAACTGCGGAAACCAGCCGGGCAGGTCCCGGCCGGGTTCCGGGGCGACCCGCACGCCGGTGACCGCGGCGCCGGTTCGGGATGATCCTCCGGAAACCCTCAAGCAGCTTGTCGCACACGGAGCACAACCGTCACGATTGACCCCATGGCACCCTTTGCAGGACTGAGCGGAAAGAAGCACAGCGGACAGAAGCACGACGTCGTGCCGGTCATCCGGGACGCGGACGTGATCACGGCGGCGCTGCGCCAGGCACTGGCCGACGCCCCGCCCGAGGAACGCCCCGGCCTGGAACGCGCCGCCGCACTCGCGGAGTCCACCGCCGCGGCCACCGAGTCCCAGCTGCGCGCCCGCTGGGTCCGCTCCCGGCTGACTGCCGCCGGCTTCACCGGAGCCGTCGACTCGGTCGCGGCGGTCAAGGCCCTCCGCCAGGCGGAGCCGAAGCTGACCCTGCTGGCAGCGGTCGAACTGCAGAAGGACGCCGTGAACCATCCGGAGTGAATCCGCCGGGGCCGGGCCCGTCGAGCGCGCCCGGCGAGGCGTTACGCGGCGGCCGGCCTTCGACCGGTCCGGTCCGGCGTTACGCGGCGGATGCGCCCGGGGTGGCCGCCGGGCCGGGCACGGGCGCCCGGCCGGGCGCAGCCGCCGGCCCGCGGGCTTCCGCCCCGGCCCCCGCCGCCCCGCCGATCTCCGCCGCCAGATCCACCACCGTGCACCGCCGCAACTCCACCACCAGCTGCGACGCCAGGAACCACGCCGCGTGCGGATGCCTGTACGGCAGGACCCCGTCGTCCGACGCGGCGGCCAACCCACCGCCCCGGCCCGGCGCGTGGAACCCGCCGTACACCCCGCGCACCCGCGCCTTCCGCACCCGTACGGCGACCGGATCGCCCAGCTGCGGACAGTGCCGCACCGCGACCGCCGCGCACCCCACGCAGACCGGCGGCTTCATCCCGTACGCCCCCTCAGGCCACCCCGGCGCCCGGCCCTCCTGCCGGGGCAGCAGGAACAACACCCCACGCCCGCCACCTCGTCCCGGTACGCCGGCCCCGCCCCGTCCCGCCCGCACCGTCAGCGAACGCACGGCCACCCGCTCCCCACTCCAGGCGGTGATGTACGGAACGGGCACCTTGCCGTGTCCTCCGGAATGCAGCATTGCCTTCGGCCTCCTTGCCACGAGGTTCGAATCCCACTCCCGGGTGAAGTCGGCCCGAGATGTGCTCAGTTGGTCACCTGGGGAACGCGGCGGGCAATAAAGGCGCACCCATTGAACCGGCGGCATTCAAGTTTGCTGCCGATGTCTGTGCCGGCGTGCGCCCACATGAGGAGAGGCCACAGCGTTGGACGAGACCACCCCACCCGAGCACTTGAATCCGCTGCAACGCTTCGGCCGCGACGTCAGAGAGGTACGTCTGGCCCGCAAGCTCACCCAGAAGCACCTCGCCAACTCGACGGGCTACTCCGACGGCTACGTGAGCAAGGTCGAGTCCGGCACGCTGCTGCCCAGACCCAGCATGAAGTTCGCCAAGGGCTGCGATGTCGCCTTCGGCACCGGCAAGTTGTTCACCGGAATGCTGGAGCGGATCGAGGAGGGCGACCACCCGAGCTGGTTCGTCCCATACCTGAACCTGGAGAAGAAGGCGACGCGGATACTGGATTACTCGGCGAACCTCGTGATGGGGCTTCTCCAGACGGAGGATTATGCGCGGGCGGTGTTCCTCTCGCATCACTCCCAGGAGGCATCCGAGGCGATCGAGGGCAAGACCGCCGCACGAGTTCGCCGCCGTCAGATCTTCGAACGGGAGAAGCCTCCGCTCCTGTGGAGCATCATGCACGAGTCATGCCTACGCACGGTGATGGGTAGCGCCGAGGTCATGGCTGGCCAGCTCGCATACCTGCTGGAAGCCGCTGAGTCGCCGTACATCACGCTCCAAGTGATGCCGTTCCCGGCAGGCGCCCCAGCCGCCTCCACGAGGCCGTTCACCGTGTTGCGTTTCGACGGCTCCCCCGCGGTCCTCTACACGGAAACGCGGGTAGGAGGCAGTTTGCATGACTCCGCACAAACGGTCGAAGCCGCCATCGATGACTACGATCTGTTGAGGGCGCACGCGTTGTCCCCGGACGCATCCCTGGACTTGATCAAAACCGTGCTGAAGGAGTACCGAGCATGAGCCCCGACGTCGATCTCACCGCCGCAGAGTGGGTCAAGTCGTCGTACAGCGACGCCAACGGCGGCCAATGCGTCGAGTTCTCCCGCACCTTCGCCTGGGTCAAGTCGTCCTACAGCGAGGGCAACGGCGGGGCGTGCCTCGAATTCGCGCCCGCCGCGCAGGCGCACGGCATCGTCCCCGTCCGCGACAGCAAGAACCCCGACGGGCCCGCACTGGTCTTCCCCGCCGGGCACTGGACGGCGTTCATCAAGGCCCTGGAGGGCGGGGAGTTCAGGGCCATCTGATCTCTCGGCGCCGGGGCGGCGGACCGGCCACCGCTGCGGCCTGACTTACTGCTGCGATGCCCGGGAGGCGGCCCCGGCGAAGGCGACATGCAGGTCGATGACGACCTCCTCGCCCTCCCAGCGGCCGCGCTCCGAGATGCCGAGGCCGATCAGCGCCAGCTCACCGGCCTGGTCGCGCAGTGCGTACTGCTCATGGGTCTCCTCGCCGAGGTCGCCCAACTCGTCGCGCTCCCAGGCGGCCACCGCGGCCTCGGCCACAGCCCTGGGCAGCCGCACCGTGACAGGGCCGACCTGCGCGTCGACCTGCTTCCCGATCGCCGCCAGCACCTTCGCGTCTTCCCGATACCGGGCGTACTGCTCCTGATCCGCCACAGGGCGAGACTACTCCGGGCACACTGAGCGGAAGCCCGCTTCCCCCGGTGCTGCATACCGGGGGAAGCGGGCCTCCTTGTCTCGCCACCGTACGACGGGACCCACGACCCGCCACGCGGTGACCGCTCAGCGGTCACCGGCAGTCGACTGTTGGCGATCGGACCGATCAGCGGTAGTAGACCGCCATGATCGGGTCACTGTCGTCGCACCACACCTCGTGGTAGCCGTTCGCCTGGGCGCCGGCCAGCTCCTTCGCCTCGCACTCCGCCTTCGAGGGGTACCGCTCCGCGCCGGCGGGAATCCAGCCGTCGCCGGGCGGCGGGGCGGCGAACGCAGTGGCGGCGGACAGCGGGATGGATACCGCCGCGGCACCGACGGCGAGGCCGATACCGATACGGGAACGCCAGGACTTCATCTCTTCCTCCATGCACAAAGGCTGAATTCAGCGCTGCTCAGCACGCACACACCCGTTGCCAAGACCCCCTCTGTGCGGGGACGTTGATGGCGCGTGTGTTTCACGGAGAGAGATGCGGGCCCGGCGAAGGAAGTTCGCTCCGGGATGCAGGTTTCTCGGGTATGCCCTCGCGCTTACGTACCCCCGGTCCGTACGGGCAAGTCCCGGGATAGTCCGCGTAATGTGGGGGCAAAGCGGGAAGCCGGAGGGTGAATGAGCGAACGGCTCTCCCGCCCGCTGCATCTCCATGGCGAGGGCCCCGCGACCGGCACGCGGTCGCGGGGCCCTCGGGCGTCAGGCCGGCGGTCCGGCTCAGGTCTCCGAGCGGTACATCAGGTCCGTCTCGTGGGTGACGAAGCCCAGGCGTTCGTACACCGTCACCGCGGCCGCGTTGTCGGCGTCGACGTAGAGCATCGCGGTGGGCAGGCCCTCGGCGGCCAGGTGGCGCAGGCCGATGGCGGTGAGGGCCTTGCCGAGGCCGCCGCCCTGGGCGCCGGGGCGGACGCCGACGACGTAGACCTCGCCGAGACCCTCGTCGGCATGCACCTTCGTCCAGTGGAAGCCGACCAGCGTGCCCTCGCGCTCCGCGAGGAAGAAGCCCTTCGGGTCGAACCAGGACTCGGCCTTGCGGTCGTCGAGGTCGCGCTGGGCCAGCGAACCCTGCTCGGGGTGGTGCGCGAAGGCGGCGGCGTTCACGTCCAGCCAGGCGGCGTCGTCCTGGCCGGGCTGGAAGGTGCGGACGGTCACGCCGTCGGGGAGCTGCGGTTCGGGCAGGTCGAGGTTGGTCAACGGGCGGCGCATCTGGCGCAGTTCGCGGAACTTCGTCAGGCCGAGGGTCTGCGCCAGGTGGCGGGCGGCGGCGTGGCCGCCGTGGGCCCAGACGCGCAGCCGGCGGCCGGACTGGGCCAGTAGTTCATTGCCGAGCGCCCGGCCGTGGCCGCGGCCGCGGTGCGCGGGGTGGACGACCAGTTCGGCGGCGGGCGCCTCCACCGGGTCGGTGTCCTCCAGCTGGCCGTAGCCGACCAGCGCGATGCCCGCCTCGGCCTCCTCGGACGGTACGGACACCAGCAGGTGCCGCACCCCTTCCCGGGCCCCGCCGCGCAGCTGGAGCCGTCCCTGTTCGGACACGGCGGGCTGCCCGTCGGTCCGCGCGGCCTGCTCGATCAGCGCGAGTACCTCGGCGGCTTCCTCGGACGTGAGCGTGTCGGCGACCCGGATCCGGCGGCCGGTGGGGCCCATCTCCTGTGCAGCGTCAGTCATGGTCTGAAGCGTACGGCCCCGGGGGGCGGGGCGGACGGACTCGTGGGGGCGGGCCCTGCGCACCCCGGTCCCGTACGGGTCGGAGCCCTACGGGGTGACCCGTACGGGCACCGCCTCTCCGGGGTGACCCGCACGGGGCGGGACCTCCGGGGCACCCGGTACGGGCTGCCGGGACCCTGCCGGCCGGCGCGGGGCGGCGCGGATACCGGCTCGCCGGGGGCTCACCGCGGCCGCTGCTCCAGCACGGCGCGGAAGGTGCGCTCGCCGATGCCGTGCATCAGCGGGTTGTCCGCCGAGCGCGTCAGGAAGACCAGCGACAGGGCGAGCGCCCAGCCGCGCGCCCGCTCCCAGGTCGCGTCGTCCGCGCGGCCGTACGCCCGCCGGAGGGCGGCGCGCTGCCCCGCCGTGAACAGCATCCAGGCCACGGACAGATCAGTGGCGGGGTCGCCGGCGGTGATGTCCCCGAAGTCGATCACGGCGCCGATACGGCCGCGGTCGACCAGGATGTTGGCCGGGTGCAGATCCCCGTGCAGCCACAGCGGCGGACCGGCCCAGGCGGGCGCGGCGAGCGCCGCCTCCCAGATCCGCAGCGCGGCGGCGCGGTCGGCCGGAGCGAGGTGTGTCAGCCCGCTCAGGACGCCCTCGGCGCGCCCGGCCAACGGAATGCCGCGGGACGGATGGCCGGGCGCCTCCGCAGGGGCCGGGGTGTGCAGTGCGCGCAGAAAGCCGCCGAGCGTCGCGGCGGCCGACCCCGGATCGTCGGGGGCCGAGACCGCCGCGGCCCGGCCCGGGAAGAACGGCACGACGCTCCAGGGCCACGGGTACCGGTCCGTGCGCCGCCCGACCCGTACCGGCGCCGGTACGGGCAGCGGCAGGCGGCCGGCCAGCTCCGGCAGCCACCGCTGCTCGTGGGCGACCAGTTCGGCGGCGAGGGCGCGCCGCGGCAACCGGACGAGAAGCTCCGTGCCGAGCCGGCACACCAGGTTGTCCCAGCCGTTGGCCAGCACCTCGACCGGCAGGCCCGCCAGGTCGGGGTGCTGCTCACCGAGCAGCCGGCGTACCTGCCCGGCGGAGACGGGCAGGTCCGCGGCGGGCATTCCGTGAACCGTCACGGCAAGGACCCTACGCCGCACCCCGGCGGGCCCGCGCCGGACGCGGACCCGTGGCGGACGGGCGGCGGCCTCCGCCGGCCAGCCCGATCAGGCCGACGGACCGTCACCGCCCGGCCATCTCCCGGCCCTGTTGCGCTACGCGCGTTGACCGTAGGCTGCGTGCGCCCGGACGCAGTCGCGTGCCGGTACCGCAGCCCCGCCCGGCCGCCCGCATCCGCGCGGCGCCGCCGGGTGACCGGTCCACGGAAGGGATCCCATGGAAGCGACACCCCAACGGCGCCGCCTCGTGCGCAGATTGACGGCCGGAGCGGCGGTACTGGCCGCCGCCACCGCGGTCACCGCGGCCTCGCTGCCGTCCGGTGCGGGGCCGGGCGCCGGCCGCGCGGGCGCCGCCCAGGGGCGGACCGTCGACGTCCAGTTGCTCTCGTTCAACGACTTCCACGGCAATCTGGAGCCGCCGCAGGGCTCGTCCGGGACGGTCGAGGAGATCCAGAAGGACGGCAGCAAGAAGACGGTGGCGGCGGGTGGCGTCGAGTACCTCGCCCAGTCGCTGCGCACGGCCCGTAAGGGACATCCCTACTCCGTGACCGCGGCCGCCGGGGACATGGTCGGGGCCAGTCCGCTGCTCTCCGGGCTCTTCCACGACGAGCCGACCATCGAGGCGATGAACAAGCTCGGCCTCGACGTCACCTCCGTCGGCAACCACGAGTTCGACGAGGGCCGGGCCGAGCTGACCCGCCTCCAGCGGGGCGGCTGCCACCCCAAGGACGGCTGCTTCGAGAAGGGCAAGACCTTCCAGGGCGCCGACTTCCCGTACCTGACGGCCAACGTCACCGACGACAAGACCGGAAAGCCGCTGCTCAAGCCGTACACCGTGTGGAAGCACCACGGCGTGAAGATCGGCTTCATCGGGGTGACCCTGAAGGGGACCCCCGACATCGTCAACGCCGACGGCGTCAAGGGGCTCACGTTCCACGACGAGGTCGCCACGATCGACAAGTACGCCAAGGTCCTCGACAAGCAGGGCGTGAAGTCGGTCGTCGCCCTCATCCACGAGGGCGGGATGCCCGCCTCCACCTCGTACAACTACGACTGCGACAGCCCCGGTCCGGGCGACGGCATCTCCGGGCCGATCACCGAGATCGCCAAGAAGGTGACCCCGAAGGTCGACGCGCTGGTCACCGGCCACACCCACCAGTCGTACGTCTGCACCCTCCCCGACCCCTCCGGGAAGCCCCGTACGGTCACCTCCGCCGCGTCGTTCGGAAAGCTCTACACCGAGACCACGCTGACGTACGACCGTGCCACCGGCGACATCGTGCGGACCGCCGTCAAGGCGCGCGGCGCGGGGCGGGCGGTCAACCACGTCGTGGACCGGACGCAGCCCAAGGCGGCGGACATGACGTCGCTGATCGCGCGCTGGAACAAGCTGGCCGCGCCGGTCGCGGACCGGCCCGTCGGACACATCTCCGCGGACATCGCGGGCCGGGGCGCGCAGGCAGCGGAGTCACCGCTCGGCGATGTCGTCGCCGATGCGCAGCTGGAGGCGACCACGCCCGCGGACAAGGGCGGCGCGCAGCTCGCCCTGATGAACCCCGGGGGGATCCGTTCGGATCTGGCGTACGCGGCGTCCGGCAAGGAGGGCGACGGGGTCGTCACCTACGGGGAGGCGTTCACCGTCCAGCCGTTCACCAACATGATGCGGACCCTCGACCTGACCGGCGCTCAGCTGCTCACCGCGCTCCAGCAGCAGGTCAGCGGCGCCAACGAGGCGTCGCCGAAGATCCTGCAGGTCTCCGACGGGCTCACCTACACCCTGGATCTGACGAAGTCCGGAGCCGACCGGATCGTCAAGGACTCGGTGAAGCTGAACGGCGCCGCGCTCGACCCGGCGAAGACCTACCGCGTCGCGATGAACGAGTTCCTGGCCGGCGGCGGCGACGGCTTCCCCGTCTTCAAGGACGGGAAGAACCCGCTGGTCGGCGGCTCCGACCTGGACGCCTTCACCGCCTACCTGACGGCCCACTCCTCGGCGGACAAGCCGCTGACACCGCCGAAGGCCGACCGGATCACCATCGTGAAGTAAACCTGCGTGGGCGGCGGTTGCCCTGCCGCCCACCTACGGGAATGCCCTTGCGGGTCCCCCTACGGGCCCGGCCCCGGCAGCCGCCACGGGCCGCGCGGCCCGTAGGGGCTGCCCCGCCGGGTACCCGGACGGCCCGGCCGCCGGGCCCCGGACGGGCTGCCCCGGACGCCCCGTACGGGACGCGCCCCCGGGGCCGCAGGGCCACGGCCACGCCCGATATTCCCCTTCCCGCCACGAACAATCGTGGCGTTGCGCACTTACGGCCGGGTGGAGTTGCTAACGGGGGACCCGCTCATGGTCAGATGTGCGGATGCGAACCCCCCAACGCATATCTTCACCCTCGTCCCCGCTCCCCGACACGGGATCCGCCGCCCCACCGGCACCGGACGAGAAGGACCGGGACACCCGTGAGTTCGAGCCGGTCAACCCGTACGCGGACCTGGCCGCCCTCGCCGACCCCGAGCCGGAGCCGGAACCGGAGCCCGTCGAGCCGCACCGGCTGGAGCACCGCCGCTACCTCAACGAGCGCGACGGCAGCGACGATCCGCTCGGGCTGGGGCTGCGCTCCGACGAGGACGACCCGGACGCCTGGCAGCCGCCCAACCACCGGCGGATGAAGCGCGGCATCAGCCGCTTCGCCGCCGTACCGCTCACCCTCAAGGTGCTGGTCGCGGTCGTGGTGCTCGCCGCCTTCCTCACCCTCGGCGACCGCTTCGCCGTGCTCTACGCGCAGAACAAGGCCGAGGAGCAGATCAAGAAGGCGATGCATCTGACGGCCGCGCCCGAGGTCGACATCAAGGGCTTCCCCTTCCTCACCCAGGTGCTGGACAAGCGCCTCGGCCAGGTCGACGTCACCATCCCGGACGTGGCGGCCGACCGGGTGTCGCTCGCGAAGTTCGAGGCCAGCGCGCGCGACATCCGGCTGGACGGCGATCTGCCCACCGCCATCAAGGGCGCCACCATCGGGCAGATGCACGGCACGGTGCTGCTCGCCTTCGAAGACATGAACCGCGAACTGGGCGCCTCCCAGGTCAAGTTCAGCGAGATGGGCCCGAACGAGGTCCGCGCCGTGGGCCGGCTGCCGATCGCCGGGCACGAGCTGCGGATGCACGCCCAGGCCCGTATCCAGCAGGCCGGCGACCGGGGCGTCTCCACGCAGATCAGCAAGATGCGGCTGGACATCGGCGATGTCGCGGTCTACCGCCCCGGCACCGGCAAGGAGGAGGGCCTGCGGCTGACGCAGAAGGCCGCGGGGGAGCTGAGCCGCCAGGCCGGGAAGATCAAGTCGATGCTGAGCGTCCCGGCGATCGTGCACCGCATCGGCATCCCGCAGGAGTACGTCGATCAGGCGCTGCACAGCGAGGACAAGCTGCACGAGCTGACCGGCTCGCCGGACTTCGTGTCGAAGCTGATGAAGGTCAACCTCGTCGACGTGGTCGTCGACCACCCGTGGCTCCTGGAGAAGGTCGGCATCGACCCGAAGATCCTCGGCGCCCTCACCGGGCTGACCAAGCCGCAGCTCGCCGACCAGCTGTCGCTCTCCTTCCGCCTCCCGAAGACCCCCGGTGACGTGCGGCTGCGCCACATCTCGGTCGAGGAGGACGGCATCCGCGCCGAACTCGACGGCCGCGATCTGCCGTTCGGCGACGCCGCGAAGAAGGCCGGGAAGTAGCGGCGGCGAGGGGTACGGGCCGGGGCCCGGCCGGGCCCGCCCTCACTCCGGGGTGCCCGCCGGGGGCCCCGGAGGCGGCGGGGTGGGCGCCCCCGGCAGCGTCAGCACCGCCTCCGTACCGCCGCCCGGCGCCGGCCGCAGCAGCACGCCGCCACCGGCCTGTTCCGCCGTCCGCGCGACGATCGACAGGCCCAGACCGCTGCCGGGCAGCGAACGGGCCGACGGGGAGCGCCAGAACCGGGCGAAGACATGCGGGAGCTCGTCCTCCGCGATGCCCGGACCGTGATCGCGTACGGTCAGCTCGCCCGCCGCGAGACGTACCTCGACGGTGCCGCCCGCCGGGCTGAACTTCACCGCGTTGTCCAGCAGATTGACCACCGCGCGCTCCAGCGCCGCCGCCTCCGCGCGGACGTACCAGGGCGCCAGGTCCGAGGTGATCGTCAGCGTCGGGCCGCGCAGCCGGGCCCGTTCCAGGGCGGTGGCGACCGTGTCGTGCAGCGCCACCACCCGCAGCGAGGTGCCGCCGCCCGGCCCGGCGTCCGGCGTCCGCGACAGCTCCTGGAGATCGCCGATCAGCGACGCCAACTCCCCCATCTGCGCCTTCACCGACGTCAGCAGCGCCTCCTTGTCGGCGGGCGGGATCGGCCGGCCGGCGCGTTCGCTGCGCACCAGCAGATCGATGTTGGTACGCAGCGAGGTCAGCGGCGTACGGAGTTCGTGCCCGGCGTCCGCGATCAGCTGCCGTTGCAGCTCCCGGGAGGCGGCCAGCGCCGCCGTCATGGAGTTGAACGCCCGCGACAGCCGGGCGATCTCGTCCTCCCCGTCGGCCGGGATGCGGATGGTGAGGTCCTCGGTGCGGGCGATGTGCTCGGCGGCGTCGGTCAGCCGGTCGACCGGCTTGAGCCCGGCGCGCGCCACCCACAGTCCGGCGGTCGCGGCGCCCAGCACCCCGACCCCGGAGACGATCAGCAACACCAGCGCCAGCTGGTTCAGCGGCTGGGTGACCTGGTCCATCGGCGCGGCGACGGAGACCGCGATGCGGTTGCCGCGGGCGTCGGTGAGCGGGCCCGGGTAGTGCAGGGTCGCCACCCGCATCGGGGTGCCGTCCACGGAGCGGGTGGTGTGGACGGCGGAGTTCAGCCGCCCGTCCGCGACGGCCACATCGGCGCGCTGCGCGGGGATCGGGTCCTTCTCCGGCGAGGTGCACACGTCCCCGGAGGTCGACACCAGCTGCACGGTGTACGGCGTCGGCTGGAACGCCACCTGCCCGTCGGCCGTCCCCGAGCAGGAGATCTTCAGCGCCTGGACGTAGCCCTGGCCGACGTCGACGCTGCGCAGCGTGGAGTCGAGCTGTCCGGTGAGCCGGTCGCGGGTGATCAGCCAGCAGGCGGCGGCGGACGCCGCGACGGCGAGGGCCACCGCGACGGCGGTGAGCATCGCGAGACGGGAGCGGAGCGGCAGCTGCCGGTAGCGGCGGGCGGCGCGCGCCAGCAGCCCGGGCGCCCGCTCCCCCGCGGTGGCGCCGCCCGGGGCCCGCGGCGGCGGGGGCTGCGCGGTCATTCGCCGCCGCCCTCCGCGCGCAGGACGTAGCCGACGCCGCGCACCGTGTGCACCAGCCGCGGTTCGCCCGCCGCCTCCGTCTTGCGGCGCAGATACATCACGTACACGTCCAGGGAGTTGGAGGTCGGTTCGAAGTCGAAGCCCCAGACGGCCTTGAGGATCTGCTCGCGGGTGAGGACCTGCCGCGGGTGCGCGAGGAACATCTCCAGCAGCGTGAATTCGGTCCGGGTCAGCTCGACGGGCCGCTCGCCGCGGGTCACCTCGCGGGTCGCCAGGTCCATCCGCAGATCGGCGAAGGCGAGGACGTCGCCGTCGGCGGGCGGCGCCCCGGCGGCCGCCGCGTAGGAGCTGCGGCGGAGCAACGCCCGGATGCGGGCGAGGAGCTCGTCGAGTTCGAAGGGTTTGACGAGGTAGTCGTCGGCGCCCGCGTCGAGGCCGGTGACGCGGTCGCCGACGGTGTCGCGGGCGGTCAGCATCAGGATCGGCACGGTCACCCCGCTCGCCCGCAGCCGGCGGGCGGCGGTCAGCCCGTCCATCCGCGGCATCAGGACGTCCAGCACGATCAGCTCGGGATCGTACGAGGCGACCTTCTCGACGGCGTCGAGCCCGTCGACGGCCTCCTCGGTGGCGTACCCCTCGAACGCCAGCGAGCGCCGCAGCGCCTCGCGGACCGCGGGCTCGTCGTCGACGATCAGGATGCGGGCGGGCTGGTCACCGTGGTCGGCGGGGCTCATGCGCGACTACCTCTGGATACCTCTGGACGCGATACGGAACGGGGGGCGGCGGGCCGCCCGGGGCAAGCGTCGCACGAGGACGGCCCGGCCCGAGGGGAGGTCGGGCCGGGCGGCAGCCGTGCACACGGCCCGGGCGGACGCGGGAAACGGGCGACGGGGCGGCCGGCCGGCCCCACACCGGCCCAGCCGTCCCGTCACCCCTCCCCCGGGATCACACCCCGCTGTTCGGCCCGCCGCTGCCGCCCCCACGCAGCGCGGCGAGGTCCGCCTTCACGGTGTTGATCGGGATCGCGAACCCCAGGCCCACACTCCCGGCGGTGCTGCTGCTCGCCGAACTCGGCGAGTACATCGCGGAGTTGATGCCGACGACCTGCCCGGCCATGTTGATCAGCGCACCACCGGAGTTGCCGGGGTTGAGTGAGGCGTCGGTCTGGATGGCCTTGTACGAGGTCTTGGAGGAGCCGGTGTCGCCGTTGTAGCGGTTGCCGCCGAACTCGAACGGCCACTGGTCCCCGCCCGGCCCCTGGTCCGGGCTCTGCCCGTCGCTCTTCGGGACGGTGACGTCGCGGTTGAGCGCGGAGACGATCCCGCTGGTCACCGAGCCGGTCAGGCCCTCCGGCGAGCCGATCGCCACGACCTGGTCGCCGACCGCCAACCCACCGGAGTCCCCGAGGCTCGCGGGCGTCAGCCCCTTCGCGTCGTCCACCTTGACCAGCGCCAGGTCCTTGTCCGGGTCGGTCCCGACGACGCGCGCGGTCTTCCGGCTGCCGTCGCTGAACGCGACGGTCACCGTGCGGGCGCCGGCCACCACATGGTTGTTGGTGACGATCTCGCCCTTGGCGGTGACGACCACACCGGAGCCGGTGGACCGGCCCTCGCCGGTCCGCGCCTGGATCTCGACTATCGACGGGCTGACCGCCTTCGCCACCGCGGCGACCCCGCTCCCGCTGGTCTTCCCCGCGTTGACCAGCGGCGCGGAGACCGTCGAGCCCTGCCCGTGCTGCGTCGCCCCGGCGATCAGCGCCGCGCTGCCGCCGCCGATGAGACCCGAGGCCAGCGCCACCGCCGCGATCAGCGCGACCGGCCGCCGCGCCCGGCGCCGCGGCGCCTCCTGGGACGCCTGCGGCGCGGCCGGATTGGCACCCGCGAACCCCGCGTACGTGCCCTCACCGCCGGGCGCGTACGGAGGCGGTGGCGGGTACGCCGCGCCGGCCCCGCCCGTGCGGGCGTGGTCGCCGTGGCCGTAGCCGTACGGCCCGTCCTGGGACATCTCATCGCCGCTGCGGCGGTAGCTCTCGGTCATGTGATCACTGTGCGCGGCCACCATGAGAACGGGGTGAGAACGCCCTGAGAGACCCGGCAGAAGTGGGTATGCCCGGTATAAGAACACCCGCCCGGAGGCGCCCGGTGTCAGCCGCCGCAGCCGCAGGAGCGGCGGACCACCAGCCGCGAGGGGAACTGCCGCAGCCGCTCGCGGCGCGACCCGGCCACCCGCAGCCCGTCGTCGAGGACGAGATCGACGGCGGCGCGCGCCATCGCCTCCCGGTCCGAGGCGACCGTCGTCAGCGGCGGATCGGTCAGCCCGGCTTCCTTCACATCGTCGAACCCGGCGACCGCCAGCTCCCCCGGCACATCGATCCGCAGCTCCCGCGCGGCGCGCAGCACGCCGATGGCCTGGTCGTCGGTGGCGCACATCAGGGCCGGCGGCCGGTCCGGCCCGGCCAGCAGCTCCAGCGCGACCCGGTAGGCGTCGTAGCGGTTGTACGGGGCCTGGAAGTAGCGGCCCTCCAGCGACCGGCCCGCCTCCAGCATCGCCCGGCGCCACCCCTCGACGTGGTCGGTGACCGGGTCGCCGGACTTGGGCGTCTGCTCCGTACCGCCGAGGAACGCGACGTACGGGTGGCCGTGCTCCAGCAGATGACGGGTGGCGAGCTGGGCGCCCCACACGTCGTCGGTCATCACCGCGACATCGTCGATCGCGTCGGGCCTGCGGTGCAGCAGCACCACCCGGGCGTCCCAGGCGTCGATCTCCGCGGCGGCGTGCTCGCTGGGGCCCTGGCTGATGAGGATCAGTCCGGAGACCCGCATCCCGAGGAAGGCACGCAGATAGTGGACCTCGCGCTCGTCGAGGTAGTTGGCGTTGCCGACCAGCACCATCTTGCCGCGCTCGGCCGCGGCCTGTTCCACGGCGTGCGCCATCTCCGCGAAGAACGGCTGCCGGGCGTCGGGGACGATCAGCCCTATGAGGTCGGTACGGCGCGACGCCATCGCCTGCGCGACCCGGTCCGGGCGGTACCCCAGCTCCTTGATCGCGGCGAGCACCCGCTCCCGGGTGGCCGGGGCGACCGGCCTCGGTCCGTTGTTGATGACATAGCTGACCACCGCGGTCGAGGTCCCCGCCAGCCTTGCCACATCATCCCGCGTCACCTTGGCCACGCGCGGCAGTCTACGCGGGTGAACGGGGGGCTCCCCAGGGGGCGGCCGACGGTTCAAGGGGGCGGGTGTGGCAGGGCCCGGGCCGTGAACCGTCGGCCCGCGCTCACTTCTTGCCGGACCGCGCCCCGGTCGCCGTGGCGCCGGAGCGCACGGCCTCCTTCGCGGGTGGTGCGGCCGCGGTCCGCTTCTCGGACGGTGCGGCCGCGGCGGCCTTCTTCTCCTTCGCCTCGGCCGCGCGCTCCGCCTTGTCCGGCACCACGAAGCGGTAGCCGACGTTGCGGACGGTGCCGATCAGCGACTCGTGCTCGGGGCCGAGCTTCGCGCGCAGCCGCCGGACGTGGACGTCCACGGTGCGGGTGCCGCCGAAGTAGTCGTAGCCCCAGACCTCCTGGAGCAGCTGGGCGCGGGTGAAGACCCGGCCCGGGTGCTGCGCGAGGTACTTCAGCAGCTCGAACTCCTTGAAGGTCAGGTCCAGGACCCGGCCCTTGAGCTTGGCGCTGTAGGTCGCCTCGTCCACCGAGAGATCACCGGTGCGGATCTCCATCGGGCTGTCGTCGACCGACAGCTGGCGGCGGCCCAGGGCCAGCCGCAGCCGGGCCTCGACCTCGGCGGGGCCCGCCGTGTCGAGCAGGACGTCGTCGACGCCCCAGTCGGCGGTGACGGCGGCGAGTCCGCCCTCGGTCACCACGAGGATCAGGGGGCAGCCGGGGCCCGTGGACCGCAGCAGCTGGCACAGCGACCGCACCTGTGGCAGGTCGCGGCGGCCGTCGATGAGGATGACGTCCGCTCCGGGGGTGTCGATCAGGGCCGGGCCCTCGGCAGGAGCCACCCGCACACCGTGCAGCAGCAGGCCGAGGGCGGGGAGCACCTCCGCCGACGGTTGCAGCGCATTGGTCAGCAGCAGGAGGGAACTCACTTCCGACCACCTGCCCGGTACCCGGCCCGTTCTTGTCGGTACTGCTCGCTTCGCTCGCCCATGACGTCTGGTTCCTCCTCGGTCCCTGCGACGGGGGCACCACCCGGCCTCGGCCGGGGGAGTCTGCGGCACTGCTTCGTACGCTGCTTTCGGCCACGCACCGTGCCTGTCCGAAAGCACAAAAGGATCCGGGGGCTTCGCTGCCCGGATCCTCCACGCCCAGCAGAATAGCCCACATGTCCCCCGGACCCGAGGTCGATCCCGGCCGCTCCCGTGTTCCTTCGGTCACGTCACGTGGTCGCCGAGCGTCGCTGCTGACCGCCGACGGCGTCCGGATCGAGGCCGCGTACGCCCCGCGCGACGGCACCGCCGACGGGGCCCGCGCGGGCGCCGCCGGCACCCTCGCGCTGGTCGTCGCGCACGGTTTCACCGGCTCCCTGGACCGTCCGACGCTGCGCCGCGCGGCCGCCGCGTTCCGGGGCCGGGCGGCGGTGGTGACGTTCTCGTTCCGCGGCCACGGGCGCTCCGGCGGGCGCTCCACCGTCGGCGACCGCGAGGTGGAGGATCTGGCCGCGGCGGTCCGCTGGGCCCGCGCGCTGGGCCACCGCCGCGTCGCCACCCTCGGCTTCTCCATGGGCGGCTCGGTGGTGCTGCGGCACGCCGCGCTGTACCGACCGGCGCACAGGGGGCGCACCGCAGCTCACACCGATGCGGTCGTGTCGGTGAGCGCCCCCGCGCGCTGGTACTACCGCGGCACCACTCCGATGCGCCGCCTCCACTGGGCCGTCACCCGCCCCACCGGCCGCCTCGTCTCCCGCGTCGGCCTGCGCACCCGTATCCACCCCGAGGACTGGGATCCGGTGCCGCTCTCCCCCGTCGCCGCGGTCCCGCTGATCGCGCCCGTCCCGTTGCTCCTCGTGCACGGCGACCGCGACCCGTATTTCCCCCTCGACCACCCGAGGATGCTGTACGCCGCCGCCTCCCCGGCCACCTGCGACCTCTGGCTGGAACCGGGCTTCGGCCACGCGGAGAACGCCGCCGCCCCCGAACTGCTGGACCGGATCGGGGGGTGGATCGCGGAGCGGCTACCCACGGCGCAATGACAGGAAGTAGGTATCATTGCGTCACGCTCTATCGCACCCCGCACCTTCAGCCCGCCGACCAGAGGGTCCTGGACGAGATCGACGGCCTGCGGGAGCAGCTCCGGCATGCGGTACAGCAGGTCCCCAGGAAGTGGGAACTCGATCTCCGTAAGGCCCTGACCGCCGGCGCCATCGCCGCCTCGAACACCATCGAGGGCTACCGGGTCGACGCCAAGGACGTGGCCGACCTGATGGACGGCGAACGCGACGTGGACGCCAGCGAGGAGAACAAGGCGGAGACGCTCGCCTACCAGCAGGCCATGCTGTACATCCAGTCGCTCCACGACGCCCCCGACTTCTGCTACAGCAAGGGGCTCCTCAACGGTCTCCACCTGGATGCTCCAGGGACACCACCACCCTCTCACCACCGCAGGGCAATGGCGCAGAACCGCCATCCGCATCACGGCCCCCGGTGACGAGTTCGCCACCGACTACGAGGGGCCCGATCACGAGCTCCTCCCCGACCTCACCGGCGCACTCGTCACCTGGCTCAACGAGGGGGACCTCGATCATCACGTCCTCGTGCGGGCCGCGATGGCCCACCTGAACCTCGTGAAGATCCACCCGTGGTCCGACGGCAACGGCCGGATGTCCCGTTCGCTCCAGACCCTGGTCATCGCCCGCGGTGGAGTGCTCGCCCCGGAGTTCTCCTCCATCGAGGAGTGGTTGGGCATGCCGGGCAACACCTGGGAGTACTACAAGGTGCTCCGCGAGGTGGGCGGTCCCGTCTGGTCGCCTGAACGCGACACCCTTCCGTGGATCCGGTTCAACCTGCTCGCCTCTCACCAGCAGACCCAGCGCGTACAGCACCGGGTGGACCGGTCGAACGGCTGCTGGATCCAGCTGATGGAAGCAGCCGACGACCTCGGCGTCACCGAGCGCCAGCTGACCGCTCTGCACGAAGTCGCGATGGTGGGCCGGGTGCGGCGCTCGCGCTACGAGAAGGCGGAGGCGCTCAACACCCAGCAGGCGACGAGGGATCTCCAGTCCCTCACCAGGACCGGGCTGCTGAACGCCGTCGGACAGACCCGAGGGCGGCACTACACAGCGGGCCCGCGCTTCCCCCGCCACGTCCTGGACACCGCGCAGCGGCGCCACACCATCACCGACCCGTACGCCGCCTGACAGCCAGGGCCGTCCCGGCTGCCGGCGGCCGGGACGGCCGGTGAGTTACTCCGCCTCCACCACCGCCTCGGCGAACTGGGCCGCGTAGAGGCGGGCGTAGGCGCCGTCGGCGGCGAGGAGGGTGTCGTGGGTGCCCTGCTCGACGATGGCGCCGGACTCCATGACCAGGATCAGGTCGGCGTCGCGGATGGTGGAGAGGCGGTGGGCGATGACGAAGCTGGTCCGGCCGGTGCGCAGCCGCGCCATGGCCTGCTGGATCAGCACCTCGGTGCGGGTGTCGACGGAGCTGGTGGCCTCGTCGAGGACGAGGATGGCGGGCTCGGCGAGGAAGGCACGGGCGATGGTGATCAGCTGCTTCTCGCCGACCGAGACGCTGCCGCCCTCGTCGTCGACGACGCTGTCGTAGCCGTCCGGCAGGGTGCGCACGAAGCGGTCGACGTGGGTGGCGCGGGCCGCCTCGACGATCTTCTCGTGCGGGGTGCCGTCGGGGGCGCCGTAGGCGATGTTCTCGGCGATGGTGCCGCCGAAGAGCCAGGTGTCCTGGAGGACCATGCCGATACGGGAGCGCAGTTCCTCGCGGCCGATCCCGGCGATGTCGGTGCCGTCGAGGGTGATCCGGCCCGAGCGGGTCTCGTAGAACCGCATGAGGAGGTTGACGAGGGTGGTCTTGCCGGCGCCGGTGGGGCCGACGATGGCGACGGTCTGGCCGGGCTCGACGGTCAGCGACAAGCCCTCGATCAGCGGCTTCTCCTCGTCGTAGCGGAACGAGACGTTCTCGAAGGCGACGCGTCCGGCGGTGCGCGGCGGCGCGGCGGACTCCTCCGGGTCGGGCGTCTGCTCCTCGGCGTCGAGGAGTTCGAAGACCCGCTCGGCGGAGGCGACGCCGGACTGAACCAGGTTGGCCAGCGCCGCGAACTGTGCGAGCGGCTGGCTGAACTGGCGGGAGTACTGGATGAACGCCTGGACGTCACCGACGGAGAGCGCGCCGGAGGCGACCCGCAGTCCGCCGACGACGGCGATCAGCACGTAGTTGAGGTTGCCGACGAAGGTCATCGCGGGCTGGATGAGACCGGAGATGGCCTGCGCCTTGAAGCTCGCCTCGTAGAGCGCGTCGTTCTGCTCGCGGAAGCGGTCGGCGGACTCCTTCTGACGGCCGAAGACCTTCACCAGGGAGTGGCCGGTGTACATCTCCTCGACATGGCCGTTGAGCTTGCCGGTGGACGACCACTGCTTGACGAACTGCGGCTGCGCCCGCTTGCCGACCCGGGTGGCGACGAGCACCGACAGCGGCACCGTGATCAGCGCGACCACCGCCAGCAGCGGGTTGACCCAGAACATCATCGCGAGGACGCCGAGGACGGTCAGCAGCGAGGTGACGATCTGGCTCAGGCTCTGCTGGAGCGTCTGCTGGATGTTGTCGATGTCGTTGGTGGCGCGGGAGAGCACCTCACCGCGCTGCTGTTTGTCGAAGTAGCTCAGCGGCAGCCGCGACAGCTTCTCCTCGACCTGCTCGCGCATCCGGAAGACGGTGCCCTGCACGGCGGTGGTGACCAGCCGTGCCTGGAGGAAGCCGAAGAGGGTGGCCGCAGCGTAGATCAGGGTGGCGTAGAGCAGGACCGTGCCGACGGCGGTGAAGTCGATGCCGTGGCCGGGGACGAGCGGCAGGGTGCCGATGAGGTCGGCGAGACCGCCCTGCCCGTGGGCGCGCAGCTGCTCGGCGGCCTGCGCCTTGGTGACGCCGGACGGCAGATCGCGGCCGATCAGTCCGGCGAGGAGCAGGTCGGTGGCGTGCCCGAGGACGCGCGGGCCGGTGACCGTGAGCGCCACGGAGGCGACGGTCAGCAGCAGCGCGCCGGTGAGCGCGGCGCGCTGCGGCCGCAGCTGGCCCAGCAGCCGCTTGCCGGAGCCCTTGAAGTCCAGCGATTTCACCAGCGGCGGGCCGCCCATGGCGCGGGCCGGTCCGGTGGGGCGCGCGGTGCGGCGCAGCTCCTCCGCCTCCGCGGCGTCCTCGCCGCGGGTCTCCGTCTCCTTGTCCGCGGTGGTCACGCCGCCTCCTGCTCGGTGAGCTGGGAGAGCACGATCTCCCGGTACGTTGCGTTGTCCGCCATCAGTTCGGCGTGGGTGCCGGTGCCGACGACGCGGCCCCCGTCGAGGACGACGATGCGGTCGGCGCCGCGGATGGTGGCGACGCGCTGGGCGACGATGACGACGCTCGCGCCGCCGGTCTCGCGGGCCAGCGCGGCGCGCAGCGCGGCGTCGGTGGCGTAGTCGAGGGCGGAGAAGGAGTCGTCGAAGAGGTAGAGGTCCGGCTTGCCGACCAGTGCGCGGGCGATGGCCAGGCGCTGACGCTGACCGCCCGAGACGTTGGAGCCGCCCTGCGCGACCGGCGCCTGGAGACCGCCCTCCATCGCCGCGACGAACTCCTTGGCCTGCGCGGTCTCCAGCGCCCGCCACAGGTCCTCGTCGGTGGCGTCCGGGTCGCCGTGGCGGAGGTTGGAGGCGATGGTGCCGGAGAAGAGGTACGGCTTCTGCGGGACGAGGCCGATGGTGCGGGCCAGCGTCGCCTCGTCGAGGGTGCGGACGTCCTCGCCGCCGACCAGGACGGTGCCGCCGGTGGCGTCGAAGAGGCGCGGCACCAGGCCGATCAGGGTGGACTTGCCGCTGCCGGTGGAGCCGATGACGGCGGTGGTCTCGCCGGGCCGGGCGAGCAGCGAGATGTCCTTGAGGACGGGCTCCTCGGCGCCGGGGAAGCGGAACTCCACGCCGCGCAGCTCCAGCTCGCCGGGGCGGCCGAGGGTGGTGACCGGCCGCTCGGGCGGGACGACGCTGCTGTCGGTGTCCAGCACCTCCTGGATGCGCTCGGCGCAGACCTCGGCGCGCGGCAGCATCATCGTCATGAACGTCGCCATCATGATCGACATGAGGATGTACATGAGGTAGCTGAGGAACGCGGTGAGCGCGCCGATCTGCATCGCACCGGAGTCGATGCGCAGCCCGCCGAACCAGACGACGGCGACGCTGGAGAGGTTCACGATCATCATGACCAGCGGGAACATCGTCGACATCAGCTTGCCGGAGCGCAGCGACACGTCGTAGAGGTCACGGTTGGCGGCGGCGAACCGCTGCTGTTCGTGACGGTCGCGGACGAAGGCGCGGATGACGCGGATGCCGGTGATCTGCTCGCGCAGCACGCGGTTGACGGTGTCGATGCGCTCCTGGACGCTGCGGAACAGCGGCCGCAGCCGGCGCACGATGACCGAGACGAAGATCCCCAGGATCGTGACGATCACCAGCAGCAGGCCGGAGAGCGGGACGTCCTGGTTGAGCGCCATGATCACGCCGCCCACGCACATGATCGGCGCGGACACCATCATCGTGAACGTCATCAGGACCAGCATCTGGACCTGCTGGACGTCATTGGTGGTGCGGGTGATCAGCGAGGGTGCGCCGAAGGTGGCCACCTCTCGGGCGGAGAAGGTCTGCACCCGGTCGAAGACCGCCGCCCGGATGTCCCGGCCGAGCCGGCCGGCGGTGCGGGCGCCGAAGTAGACGGCGCCGGTCGCGCAGGCGACCTGCAGCAGCGCGATGGCGATCATGACGCCGCCGACGCGCAGGATGTAGCCCGTGTCCCCGTGGATGACACCGTGGTCGATGATGTCGGCGTTGAGGGTGGGCAGGGAGATGGTGGCCAGCGTCTGGATGAGCTGGAGGAGGACGATCAACGATATTGCGCGCCTATGGGGCCGAAGATGCGCCCACGCGAGTCGGACCAACACCGTACGACCTTATGCGAACACTTGCCCGCGGCAACCGGATATCCGATGGCCTCATCGGGTGCACGGGTGCACGGGCCTCCGCCGGCCGTGTGCCGGAGCCGCCCGTCCGGCCCCCGGCCGCGCCGCGCCCGGCCGTGCGTACGCCATCATGGACGGCGCGGTCCGGGTGCCCCTGTTCCGGCGCCGCGGCGGGACCCCCGCACCGGGGACCCCCGCACCCACGAGATCCACGACACCCATCCACGACAAAGAGGCGGCCGTGACAACAACTGGCACCGTGCGCTACTGGGCAGCCGCCAAGGCCGCCGCGGGCACGGCCGAGGAGCCCTACGCGGCGGAGACGCTCGCCGAGGCGCTGGACGCGGCGCGCACCGCGCACGCCGCGCGCCCGGAGTTCGCGCGCGTCCTGGAGCGCAGCTCGTTCCTGGTGGACGGCGCCCAGGTCGGCACCCGCGACCACGCGGACGTCCCGCTCGTCCAAGGTGGCACCGTCGAGGTCCTGCCGCCGTTCGCGGGAGGCTGAGGAAACGATCATGAACGACTCCCCGCACCAGCCCTACGGCACCCCGGAGCAGCAGCCCGGCCCCGACCCGTACGCCGCCGGCCCGTACCCCGGACAGCCCTTCCCCCAGGGGTACCCGCAGTCCCCCTACGGGCAGGGGCACGCCCCGCAGCAGCCCTACGGGCAGGAACCCCACGGACAGGCCGCCTACGACCGGACCCCGCACGGCCAGGGGCACGACGGCCGGGCCGCGTACGACCAGGCGCCGTACGGGCAGGCCCCGGCGCCGTACGGGCAGCAGCCCGCGCCGCAGCAGTACGCGGCGCAGCAGTACGGGCAGCCCTCGCAGGGCCACCCGGGCCAGGACCCGTACGGGCAGCCCCAGGCCGCCCCGGCCGCCGCCCCGTACGAGCAGGCCCCGTACGAGCAGGCCCCGGCAGCCACCGCCCCCCACGCCCCGGCCGCGCCCACCGTCCCCGCCCCCGGCGGCGCGCAGGGCGGCGCGGCCCCGCACGGTGCCGTGCCCCGGGGCGCCGCACAGGGCGCCCCGCAGCCGGACGCGCCCCAGGACCTCTCCGGGCTCGCGCCCAACCAGCGGGCCCGGGCCGAAGGCCGGTCCCCGATCATCGCGCCGGGGCTCCAGCCCGCCGCGCTGACCGCCGTGCTCGCGCTGCTGCTCGCGGTCACCGCTCCGCTGCCGGAGGCCGTCCGGGCGGTGCCGGTGGTGCTGCTCCAGGCGGTCACCGCGGCCGGCTGGTTCCGGCTGAACGGCATGTGGCCGGCCCGGCAGGGCATCGCGCTGGCGTTCCTTGCGGGTGTGACGACGGACGTCGCGCTGCTCGCGACGGAGCGCGAGGACGCCCCGCTGGTGGTCCTCGGCACGCTCGGCGTGTGGTGCCTGCTCGTCCTCGTCCTCCAGCTGCGCAACCGCAGCAGCGCCGACGAGCGGATGTACGCGCTGACCGCGGGGCTGACCTCCACGGCGCTGGCGGTGCTCGCCGCCGGACAGCTCTCCGCCGTCCCGGACGCGGTCGTGGTGGGCGCCGCCGGTGTCGCCCTGGCCGTCCTGGTCCGCGCACTGCCGCTGCCGGGCCCGGTCTCCGCGGTCCTGGCGCTGCTCGCCGCCGCCGGTGCGGGCGCCGCCGCCGGGCAGCTCAACGCGTTCGGCGCCATGGGTGCCGCGCTGGGACTGGCGGCCGGTTGCTGTGCGCTGATCGGTCTGCGGGTGGCGAGCTACGACTACCCGTCCCGCTTCGTCCACCTCACCGCGGGCGTCGCGCTGCCGCTGGCGCTCGCCGCCCCGGCGGTCCACCTGCTGGGGCCGGTCCTGAGCTGACCCGCCCGCCTCTCCGACCGCCTCCCCGACCGGCCGCCGCCGGGCGCCCCGCGCGCCCCCGACGGCCGGTCGCGTTCCGGGAGCCGCCGCGGGCCGGGTCGCGGCGCGGGAACCGGTCGCCCCGTCGTTCCCCGCGGCCGGTCGTCCGGACGGGTGAGTCGTCTAGGCTCGCCGGTGCGCGGGCAGGGGCTCCGCGACGTACGGAGACGAAGCGACAGGCCGGGTGGACCGGCCGAGTGTGGGGGAAGGGTTCGATGCGCGCACTGAAGGTGCTGCTGGTGCTGGTGGTGGTGGTCGGCGGGTTGTTCGTCGCCGCCGACCGCGTCGCGGTCAATCTCGCCGAGGACAAGGCGGCGGAGAAGATCCGCGGCAGCCTGTCGCTCCCGGCGGATCCGGAGGTCTCGATCAAGGGCTTCCCGTTCCTGACCCAGGTCGCCGGGCGCAGCCTGGACGAGGTCGACACCTCGCTGGGCGATCTCAAGGCCAGCGCCGACGGCCACACGCTCCGGGTCGCGAAGCTGAAGGCGACCTTCCACGACGTGCGGCTCTCGGACGACTACAGCTCGATCGAGAAGGCCGCGTCGGCCACCGCCACCGCCACCCTCTCCTACCCGGACCTGACCTCGGCGTCCGGCGCGAACGTGCAGGTGGCGTACGGCGGGCAGAAGGACGGCCGGGGCCAGGTGAAGATCTCGCCGAGCTTTCCGCTGCTCAGCTCGCTGGAGGTGACCGGCTCGGTCACCGCGCAGGGCAACACCCTGCGGCTGCGCGCCGACTCCATCCCGACCATGTGCCGGCTGCTCCCCGGCTGCGCCGACAAGGTCCGCGAGCAGACCGACCACGAGTGGAAGCTCGACCAGCTGCCGTCCCACCTCAAGCTCGACAAGGTCACCACCGGCCCCGGCGGCGTGAAGATCACCGCGACCGGTACGGACGTCAAGCTCCCCGGCTGACCGCCCGCCGCCCGGCTGCCCCCACGTCCAGCCGTTGAGACGGCATGTTCCGTACGACAGACCCCCCACCGTCCCACCGCCGTCCGGCCCCCGCGGGGGAGCACCGGGCGGCGGTCTTCGTTCCGTATCGCGGACAATCGCGTCTCGTCATGTGACACACCGGTGACAGGCCCCGGTGTCCGTCCCTACGATCGAGGCCATGCAGAGCGCATCGAGCGGTCTCCGTTTCCGGGGACAGGCGAACCTCACGAAGCGGCGGGCAGTCGACCTGTGCCGCGTCGCCACCATGCTCTGTCGCCCTGTCTGACGGGTCCGTCCCCGTCGCCGGCCGGTCCGCCCCGGCCGCTCCGTCTGATCGCCGTTCCCGTTGTGCCACGCCGCGCCGCGCGCCGCCCTCGGCCGCCGCGCTTCCCCGGCGTATCCGCGTGCCCGTCCCGCAAGCACACCCCCGCAACTGCCCCGGAGGAGAAGAACATGAGCCGCACCGACGTTCTGGTGGACGCCGACTGGGTCGAGGCCCACCTCGACGACCCGAAGGTCGTCCTCGTCGAGGTCGACGAGGACACCGCCGCGTACGACAAGAACCACATCAAGAACGCCGTCCGGATCGACTGGCAGAAGGACCTTCAGGACCCGGTCCGCCGCGACTTCGTCGACCAGGAGGGCTTCGAGAAGCTGCTCTCCGCCAAGGGCATCGCCAACGACGACACCGTCGTCCTCTACGGCGGCAACAACAACTGGTTCGCCTCGTACGCCTACTGGTACTTCAAGCTCTACGGCCACGGCAGCGTGAAGCTGCTCGACGGCGGCCGCAAGAAGTGGGAGCTGGACTCCCGCGACCTGGTCGACGGCTCCGAGGTCCCGAACCGCCCGGCCACCGCGTACAAGGCCCAGGCACAGGACACCTCCATCCGCGCCTTCCGGGACGACGTCGTCGCCGCGATCGGCACCAAGAACCTCGTCGACGTGCGCTCCCCCGACGAGTTCAGCGGCAAGCTGCTCGCCCCGGCGCACCTCCCGCAGGAGCAGTCGCAGCGCCCCGGCCACGTGCCGAGCGCCCGCAACATCCCGTGGTCGAAGAACGCCAACGACGACGGCACCTTCAAGTCGGACGACGAGCTGACGGCCCTCTACGAGCAGGAGTCCGTCGACCTGGCGAAGGACACCATCGCCTACTGCCGTATCGGTGAGCGTTCCGCCCTGACCTGGTTCGTCCTGCACGAGCTGCTCGGCCAGGAGAACGTCAAGAACTACGACGGTTCCTGGACCGAGTACGGCTCGCTGGTCGGCGTGCCGATCGAGCTCGGCGCCAACAAGTAAGTCCGCCCCACCCCTATACCCCTCAAGGAATCCCCATGTGTGGAGCACAGGCCGGCGGCCCCGACGCGTCGACCATCAAGCCCGGTGAGACCACGATCCAGGGCAGCGTGACCCGCGACGGCGAGCCCGTCACCGGCTACGTCCGCCTGCTGGACAGCACCGGCGAGTTCACCGCCGAGGTCCCCACCTCCGCGACCGGACAGTTCCGCTTCTACGCCGCCGAGGGCACCTGGACGCTGCGCGCCCTCGTCCCCGGCGCCACCGCCGACCGCACCGTGGTCGCGCAGAAGGGCGGCCTGGCGGAGGTCGCCATCGCCGTCTGACGACAGCGTGCGGTGGGTGCGCGGCAGCGGTCGCGCACCCACCGGCGGAGGGCCGCACCCCGGGGTTGGACGCCTTGCTGGGGGTGCGGCCCTCCGCGCTGTGTACGGACCGGCGGGGCGTGTCGCGAACGGGCCGCCGGGGCTTCTTTCCGGGGCTGCGCGGACTTACCGTGGAGGTATGCCCGGCTGGCTGCCTCCCCGACGCCGTCATCGCTGGTACTTCGTGATGATGGGGGTTTGCCTCACCCTTTTCGTGCTGGCCTGGAGCGTGGTGCGGATGTGGTCGGTGACGGCCGCGGTGGTGATGTGCGTGATCGCGATGGTCATCCCGCCGGTCGCGGCGATCGTCGCCAACCGCCGGGGCCCCTACGAGCGCTGGTGGGACGAGTCCGGCGACCCGGAGTCGGACCGCTGGTGGCGCGAGCTGGACGACCGCGACGACCACCACTCGCACTGAGGCGCCGGCCCCGCTCCGCGCGCGGGGAACCTCACAGCGCCGTCGCGAACGGCGCCGACTAGACTCGTGCCCGGTCCGTTCCACCCCACTCCGTCCAAGGAGCACGACGTGCTTGAGGCAGTCTTCACCACCCTGCTCGTCCTGGTCGGCGTCGGCGTCATCGCCTTCGCCGGTCTGACCTACAAGAAGCTCTACCAGGGTCAGCGCTGACGACCGCCTCCCGACGTGCCGCCTTGTCCCTCCCCACAGATCGCCTGAGCTGATGATCGAGATCCCGTCCGACCTGAACCCGGCCCTCGTTCCCCTGGCCTTCCTCCTCGGCAACTGGGAAGGCGCGGGCGTCGCCGACTTCCCCGGCACCGAGAAGTGCAACTTCGGGCAGGAGGTCACGTTCACCCACGACGGCCGTGACTTCCTGGAGTACACCTCGCACAGCTGGGTCCTGGACGGCGAGGGCAAGAAGGTCCGTCCGCTGGAGACCGAGAGCGGCTACTGGCGCATCGACAAGGACCGCAAGGTCGAGATCGTCATGATCCGCGACCAGGGCATCGTCGAGGTCTGGTACGGCGAACTGGCCGACCAGAAGCCCCAGATCGACCTCGCCACCGACGCCGTCGCCCGCACCGCGGCCGCCGGTCCGTACACCGGTGGCAAGCGGCTCTACGGCTACGTCAAGAGCGACCTGATGTGGGTCGGCGAGAAGGCCACCCCCGAGGTGCCGCTGCGGCCGTACATGTCCGCGCACCTGAAGAAGGTCGCCGGCCTCAAGGAGTGGGCGGAGAGCCTGCCGGCCGACACCCCGGACGGCGTCTCGTTCTTCAACGCGGACGGCACCCCGTACGAGGGCTGAGCACCGCCCGACGGCGTACGGGACGGTGTTCGCACTGTCCCGCACATCCCACAACCGCATACGCATGACGCGCCCCGCGGGGGAAGTCCGGTGAGAGTCCGGCGCTGACCCGCAACGGTAAGCGGAGCCCCCGTCCAGGGGAGCGTCCGTGAGCCCGATCGCCCGCGGCGGCGCCTGTTCCTGTAGAACTCGCCGTGGACTGCGAGGGGACGCCCGCCGCGCGCCGGGCCGTGCCTTCACTTGCAGGACGGCCCGAGTCGAAGGCGGACCGTCCGTGGAACCGACGCCCTCCCAGGCCCCCGCGCCCCGCACCGCGCGCCCGCACGAGGCGCCCGCGCCGGTGCGCCGCCTCCCCCTCCCGCCGCTGGTCGCGGCCCTCACCGTCGCGCTGCTCGGCTCCGTCGTCTGCGGCGTCGGCCTGGGCTCCGCCGGGGTGAGCTGGAGCCAGGTGGTGCGCTATCTGGCCGCCGGGGTGACCGGCGGGACCCTCCCGGCCGGGGACGCCGCGGGCTACACCGTCGTCTGGGAGCTGCGCTTCCCCCGGGCGCTGCTGGCCGCCGTCGTCGGCGCGGGGCTCTCCGCCATCGGCGTCGCCGTGCAGGCGCTGGTCCGCAACGCGCTCGCCGATCCGTTCGTCCTCGGGATCTCCTCCGGCGCCGCCGTCGGTGCCAACGCCGTCCTCCTCTTCGGCGCCGCCGGGGCGCTGGGCGTCTGGGCGCTGTCGACCTCCGCGTTCGTCTGCGCGCTGCTCGCCATGGCCCTGGTGTACGCCGCCGCCCGCACCTCCCACGGCCTCACCCCGCTGCGGCTGGTCCTCACCGGCACCGCGATGTACTACGGCTTCTCCGCCGTGACGACGCTGATGGTGTTCTCCGCCGACCGCGGTGAGGCGGCCCGTTCGGCGGTGATGTGGCTGCTGGGCTCCCTGAGCGGCGCGGGCTGGCCGTCCGTGCCGCTGGCCGCCGCCGCGGTGGCCGGGGCGGTGCTCTACCTGCGGCTGGCCGCGGGCCGGCTGAACGCGCTGGCCATGGGCGACGAGACGGCCGCGGCGCTCGGTGTGGACGCCGGACGGCTGCGGCGGGAGCTGTTCCTGGTGGTGGCGGCGGTGGCCGGGGCGGTGGTCGCGGTCAGCGGGGCGATCGGCTTCGTCGGGCTGCTGGTGCCGCATGTGACGCGGATGCTGGTGGGCGCCGACCACCGGCGGGTGATCGCGGTGGCGCCGCTGCTCGGCGCGGTGCTGCTGGTCTGGGCGGATGTGCTGTCCCGGGTGCTGATCGCGCCCGTCGAACTACCCGTCGGGGCGATCACCGCGGTGCTCGGCGTGCCCGGCTTCGTGCTGCTGATGCGGCGGAACGGCTACAGCTTCGGAGGGGGCGTCTGATGCGCGTCGACATCGAGGACCTGGCCGTGGAGGCCGCCGGGCGGCGGCTGCTCCACGACGTGACGCTGCGCGCGGCGGAAGGGCAGCTCATCGGGGTGGTCGGCCCCAACGGCAGCGGCAAGTCCACGCTGCTGCGGTGCGTCTACCGGGCGCTGCGCCCGGCGGGCGGCACGGTCCGGCTGGACGGCGCCGATCTGCACGCCATGGACGCCCGCGAGGGCGCCCGGCTGCTGGCCGCGCTGCCGCAGGAGGGCCAGGCCACCTTCGACTTCACCGTCGCCGAGATCGTGGCGATGGGCCGGCTCCCGCACCAGCGCGGCTCGGGCCGGGCGTCCGCCGCCGACGAGGAGATCTGCGCGCGGGCGCTGGCCCGGGTCGGCGCCGGGCATCTGCCGCACCGCGGCTTCCCCGGCCTGTCCGGCGGCGAGAAGCAGCGGGTGCTGATCGCCCGCGCGCTGGCCCAGGAACCGCGGGTACTGGTGCTGGACGAGCCCACCAACCACCTCGACATCGCCCAGCAGCTGGAGGTCCTGGCGCTGGTCCGCGACAGCCGGCTGACGGTGCTGGCGGCGCTGCACGACCTCAACCTCGCGGCGCAGCACTGCGATGCGCTGTACGTCCTGGACGGCGGCCGGATCGTCGCCTCCGGCGCGCCGCACGAGGTGCTCACCGCCGAACTGCTCGCCGAGGTCTTCGGCGTCCGCGCCCACCGCGTCCGCCATCCGGAGACCGGCGCCGTACAGCTGCTCTTCGACCGGCTGCCGCAGCGAACGGCCGCCCCGGAGGCCGCCCCGGACGGCGCCGCTTCCCCCTCCGCCCCGTCCTCCCCCTCCCCCAGATGAGGCCGCCGATGTCCCGTCGCCCCGCCGCCCTGTTCGCCGCGCTCGCCGCCCTCGTCCTGCCCCTCACCGGATGCGGGGCGAAGATCTCCTCGGAGCGGGGCGCCGACCGCAAGGAAGCCGCCGGTTACCCGGTCACCGTCAGGAACTGCGGCACCGATCTGACCTTCGACCGAAAGCCGTCCCGGGTCGTCACCAACGACATCGGCATCACCGACCTGATGCTGGCGCTCGGCCTGGAGGACCGGATGGCCGGGTACGTCACACCGCCGTACCGGGGCCGGATCGACAAGGTGGCCTGGCGGGACGCTTACGACAAGGTGCCGTGGCTGTCGAAGAAGGCGATCACCAAGGAGATCGCCCTCGACGCCCACGCCGACCTCGTCCTCGCGGGCTGGAACTACGGCTTCGGCGAGGGCAACGACCTCACGCCCGCCTCCCTCAAGAAGCTCGGCATCGGCTCGTACGTGCTGACCGAGTCGTGCCGCAACGGCGGCGCCGGCAGCGCCCGCGGGGTGATGCCGCCGCTGGAGGCGCTCTACACCGACCTGACGGCCCTCGGGAAGATCTTCCACGTCGAGGACCGCGCCGCGAAGCTGATCGGGGAGTACCGCGCGCAGATCGCCGAGGCCCGCGCCGGGCACCCCGAGGACCGGCGGAAGCCCACCGTCTTCCTCTACGACAGCGGCACCGACAAGCCGCTGACCGCGGGCGCGTTCGCCGGTCCGGACGACATCATCACCAAGGCGGGCGGCGTCAACATCACCAAGGACCTCAAGGACACCTGGACCACCGTCGGCTGGGAGACCGTCGTCGAGCGCGACCCCGACGTCATCGTGATCAACGACTACGGTTCGCCGACCGCCGCGCAGAAGAAGGACTTCCTGCTCCACTACAAGCCGCTGGCGAACGTCTCCGCCGTCAAGCACCGCCGGATCTACGCGCTGGACTACGCCGACCTCGTCGAATCGCCCCGGAACCCGGCCGCGGTGCGCTCGTTGGCGCGTTATCTCGCCGCCGGACACGTCGGCTGACTCCTCGGGCGGCCGGGCGCTCCTTACACTGGGCCTGTGGTGAGCACCGACTGGCAGAGCGACCTCCGCAAACGCGGCTACCGGCTGACGCCCCAGCGTCAGCTCGTGCTGGAAGCCGTCGACCGACTGGAGCACGCGACCCCGGACGACGTCCTCACCGAGGTACGCAAGACCGCGGGCAGCGTGAACATCTCCACCGTCTACCGCACGCTGGAGCTGCTGGAGGAGTTGGGCCTGGTCAGCCACGCCCACCTCGGGCACGGCTCGGCGACGTACCACCTCGCCGACCGCCACCACCACATGCACCTGGTCTGCCGGGACTGCACGGAGGTGATCGAGGCGGATCTGTCGGTGGCCGAGCCGTTCGCCGCCACGCTGCACGAGCAGTTCGGCTTCACCACCGACCTGAAGCACTTCGCCATCTTCGGCCGCTGCCGCGCCTGTACGCAGAAGGCGGCGGAGCGGCAGGACGGCGAGGCGTAGGCCCCGCGGCAGGCCCGTTCCGCGTCGCGGGCGCGGGGCCGCCCCGCGCCCGCCCGGGCACCCCACCGCGCTCCCGGTGGCGTACCGCCGGGCCGTAGGCTGGCGGCATGAAGAGTTCCCTGCTGTCGCTGCCCGGCGCCGTCCCCGCCGAGGCCCCCGACGAAGGCGTCGCCGCGCACTACGGTGACCTCTTCCGTGAACAACGCGCGCTGGCGGACGGCTCCGGTTTCGTGGACCTCTCGCACCGCGGCGTCGTCACCGTCACCGGTCCTGAGCGGCTGAGCTGGCTGCATCTGCTGGTCACCCAGCACGTCAGCGAGCTGCCGCCCGGGCAGGCCACCGAGGCGCTGATCCTCTCCCCGCACGGCCATGTGGAGCATGCGCTCTACCTCGTCGACGACGGGGAGACGACGTGGCTGCACGCCGAGCCGGGCACCCAGGAGGCGTTGATCGCCTATCTGGAGAGCATGAAGTTCTTCTACCGCGTCGAGGTCGCCGACCGCACCGCCGACATCGCCGTGGTGCACCTCCCGGCCGGTTCGATCACCGAGGCGCCCGAGGGCACGGTCGTCCGCGAGACGCCGCACGGCCGGGACCTCTTCCTGCCGCGCGCCGAGCTGGACGAGTTCGCCGCGGCCCACGGCCCGGCGGTCGGCGTCCTCGCGCTGGAGGCACTGCGCGTCGAGGCGCACCGTCCGCGGCTCGGCCTGGAGACCGACCACCGCACCATCCCGCACGAGCTGGGCTGGCTGGAGAGCGCGGTGCACCTCCAGAAGGGCTGCTACCGCGGTCAGGAGACCGTCGCCCGCGTCCACAACCTGGGGAAGCCGCCGCGCCGGCTGGTCTTCCTGCACCTGGACGGCAGCGAGGTGCATCTGCCGCCGCACGGCACGCCGTTGCGGCTCGCCGCCGACGGTCCCGAGGGCCGCCAGATCGGCTTCATCACGACCTCGGCCCGCCACCACGAGCTGGGCCCGATCGCCCTGGGCCTGATCAAGCGGAACGTCCCCGTCGACGCCCCGCTGGACGCCGAGGGCACCGCCGCGGCGCAGGAGGTCGTGGTCGCGCCGTAGGGCGCCCCGAGACACGGCGAACGGCCGCGGCCCCTCCCGTAGGGACCGCGGCCGTTCGTCGTGCCGGGAGAGCGCCGGTGATCAGACCTCGACGAGGACGGTGAACGGCCCGTCGTTGGTCAGCGACACCTTCATGTCGGCGCCGAACCTGCCGGTCTCCACCTGGGCGCCGAGGGCCCGCAGCTGAGCGACGACCTCGTCGACGAGGGGTTCGGCGACCGGGCCGGGCGCGGCCGCGTTCCAGGTGGGGCGGCGGCCCTTGCGCGCGTCACCGTAGAGAGTGAACTGGCTGATGACCAGCAGCGGGGCGGCCGTGTCCGAGCACGACTTCTCGCCCTGGAGGATCCGCACCGACCACAGCTTCCGGGCGAGCTGCGCCGCCTTCTCCGCGGTGTCGTCGTGCGTGACCCCGACCAGCACGCACAGTCCCTCGCCGACGATCTCGCCGACCGTCTCGCCGTCCACGACGACGCGTGCGCCGTCCACCCTCTGCACCACTGCTCGCATACCCGCCATCATGCCGGGCCCCGGAACCGTTCGGACAGCCGTGCCCCTCCAGGGGCCGTTCGGGTGTCATGGCCCTGCATACGGACCGCCCAGAGTGGCACGATGCGTGCACGTGGTGCGTTTCATGGACAACATGCCCTGGATGCCGCACCGGACGAGGGGACAACACTCATGAACACTGCCGGCGCCGGGCGGATGATCCCCGGTCCCGTACCACCCGCCCGTACGACCCCGGGTGCCGCTCCGGCACCGCCCGTCGCGCGGGGGACGACCATGGCGACGGCTCCTGACGGCGCCCGCACCGAGGATGGCCCCATGCTCCAAGCCGGCCGGTCGCAGCACCGCCCACCGCAGCAGCGCGACCGCTTCCACCCCGTCGTCCAGCCGGATCTGACCGCCCCGGGCCTGCCCGAACTGCGGGTGCTGCGGCGCGACGCACAGCGCGAGGAGGCCGATCTCAGCTATCTGCGGAGGCTGCTCCAGGGCCGGATCGACATCCTGCGGGCGGAGCTGGCCCGCCGGGCGGCGCCGCTGCCGCCGCTGCTCGACCGGCTGCCGGAGATCCTGGCGGACGTCCCGTCCCGCCACCGCTCCTCCGCCCGGCACGTCACGGTCGGCACCCCGCACGGCGAGGAGTACCGGCGGCTCGCCGACGACATGCTCGGCGAGGTGGAACTGTCCGATCTGGGGGCGCGGACCGACGGCGAGCTGACGGAGGCGATGACCCGGCTGGTCCGGTACGAGCAGCAGGTCTCCGGGCGGCGGCAGTCGCTCCAGCGGATGGCCGACGATTGCAGCACCGAAATGGCCCGCAGGTACCGTGAAGGGGAAGCACAAGTAGACGACCTGCTGTCCTGACCTGGGCCACAAGCCTTCCAGGGAGGGCCGGTCACGTTCCCGGAAGGCCCATCGATGTCTCCGTCCCGCCCGATATCCGACCGCCCGGCGCCGGTCACCCCGGACGCCCCGGTCCTCGCCGAGGTCGTCCGCTCCGGTTTCGTCGAGGGGCGCCACCGCGGCTCCCTGGTGGTGCTGGCCGCCGACGGCAGCGTCGAGACCGCGCTCGGTGACGTCGACGCGCCCGTCTTCCCCCGCTCCACCAACAAGCCGATGCAGGCCGCGGCGCTGCTGCGGGCGGGCCTGGAGCTGTCCGGGGAACGGCTCGCGCTCGCGGCGGCCAGCCACTCCGGAGAATCGTTCCATCTGGAGCTGGTGCGGACGATGCTGGACGAGTTCCGGCTCGACGCGGCGCAGCTGCAGACGCCGCCGGACCTCCCGCTGGACCCGGAGGAGGCCGAGCGGTACCTCGCGTCCGGCCAGGTCCGCTCGCCGCTGACGATGAACTGCTCCGGCAAGCACACCGCGATGCTCGCCGCCTGCGTCGCCAACGGCTGGCCCACGGAGACCTACCTCGACCAGGACCACCCGCTCCAGCAGCTGATCCTTCAGTGCGTGCGCGCGGCGAGCGGTGAGGAGGTGGCCCACATCGGCACCGACGGCTGCGGCGCGCCGCTGATGTCGCTGTCGCTGACCGGTCTGGCCCGCGCGTTCCGGACCTTCGTCCTCGCCGCGCCGGGCACGCCCGAGCGGCGGGTCGCGGACGCGATGCGCGCGCACCCCGAGTACGTCGCGGGGACCCGGCGCCCGGACACCTGGCTGATGCGGGAGCTGCCCGGGACGCTGTCGAAGATGGGCGCGGAGGCGGTCCAGGCGCTGGCGCTGCCCGACGGCCGGGCCCTCGCCTTCAAGATCGACGACGGCAACACCCGCACGCTGGGCCCGGTGCTGGCGCGCACGCTGCGCGGGATGGGCGTCGAGGCGCCGGTCCTGGAGCGGATCGCGGACGTACCGCTGCTGGGCGGCGGCGTCCGGGTCGGGGAGATCCGCGCGGCGTTCTGAGGTACGCGCGGGGCGGGGCGGCGGGACCGGCTTCGCCCCGCACCGCCTGCCCGGTCGCGTGGTGTTCCCTCGTCGTACGGCGTTGGCCTGCACAAAGGGCGTCGGGCGTGCCTACAGTGGCGGCGACAGCCAGTGGGGAACGATCACAGCAGGAGGCCGGCGATCATGAGCGATGCGCAGACCGGACCGCAGGGGCCCGAGGCGACCGAGCACGCCCACGACCCCGAGGTGCTACAGCTCGCGGCCAAGGTGTTCGACCTCGCGCGGCAGGGCGACACCGACACCGTCGCCGCGTACGTGGACGCCGGGGTGCCGGCCAATCTGACCAACGAGAAGGGCGATTCGCTGGTCATGCTGGCCGCCTACCACGGCCACGCGGCCACGGTGGAGGCGCTGCTGCGGCGCGGCGCCGACGCCGACCGCGCCAACGACCGCGGCCAGACGCCGTTGGCGGGCGCGGTCTTCAAGGGCGAGGACGAGGTCGTGAAGGTGCTGGTCACCCATGGCGCGGACCCGGCCGCGGGTACGCCGTCGGCGATCGACACGGCCCGGATGTTCGAGAAGACGGAGCTGCTGAAGCTGTTCAAGGCCGCCTGAGCGGCACGGCTTCCCGGGACAGGGCCCCGGGCGGAGCGGACACGGGCCGGATACGGCGCGGGACCGCTGCCGCCCGGGGCCCTGCGGCGTCCGGCCCGTGTCCGGCCCGAGGGGGGCGGGCGGCGGGCAGATCGCAGACGGAGGGCGGCGGGCGGCGGGCGGCGGGCGGCGGAACGCAACCGGCGGAACGCAATCGACGGACGGCAGTTGACCTCAACTCCACTTGAGGTTTTAGCGTCGGTCCCGACGGCGGCACCCGCCCCCGCATCCACGCTCCCTTCCGGAGGAATCCCGTGTCCGCGACCGACGCCCCCGCCCGCCACACCCTCGCCGTGCTCGTCGGCTCCACCCGGGAGGGCCGGTTCGCGCCGGTCGTCAGCGGCTGGTTCGCCCGGCAGGCCGCCGCCCGTCCGCACCTCGACGTCGACGTCATCGACCTGGACGCGGTCCGCCCCTACGAACTGCGCCACGGCACGCCGGAGTTCGAGGAGTTCGCCGGACGCATCGCGGCGGCCGACGCGTTCGTGGTGGTCACCCCCGAGTACAACCACTCCTTCCCCGCGCCGCTCAAGCACGCCATCGACCTGCTGAACCCGCAGTGGCACGCCAAGCCCGTCGGCTTCGTCTCGTACGGCGGGCTCTCCGGCGGTCTGCGGGCGGTCGAGCAACTGCGACTCGTCTTCGCGGAGTTGCACGCCACGACGGTCCGCGAGACGGTCAGCTTCCCGCTGGCCTGGACGCTCTTCGACGAGAACGGCGAACTGCACGACCCGGCGCCGGCCACCAAGGCGGCCGACACCTTGCTGGACCAGCTCACCTGGTGGGCCCTCACGCTGCGCGAGGGCCGGGCCGCGCGGCCGTACGGGGCCTGACCGGGGGGCGTGCACGCACTTCGCGCACGCCCCACGGCTCACCCCGCGCGCCGGGCCACCGCCACGTACACGGTCATCACGCACGGGATGCGGCCGTCCGGCAGCGCCGTCGGCGCGGTGGCGGCGGTGAAGCGGTCGCGCAGCTCCGCGACGGTCGCCGGATCCAGCGGCGCCAGGTCGTAGAGGCAGCCGACCGTCCGCCACACCGCGTCCGGCGGCGCGGTCAGGTCGAGCGGGACGCGCTCCCAGGTCACCGGGGCGAACCCGGCGGGCCCGAAGACCGCGTCGAACCCCTCGCGGGTCCGCAGCCGCCGGTCGCCGAGGCGCGGGATGCGGCGCTCGGGCGGCGCCGCGTCGAGCACCGGCCGCAGCAGCCGCAGAAACGTCGCGTACGCCTCGCCCTCCCCCGGCCCGCCGCCGAGCACCGCGGCCAGCGTCCCGCCGGGCGCCAGCACCCGGCCCAGCTCGGCGGCGACCCGCTCGGGCTCGTTCATCAGCATCAGCGCCATGTGGGACACCGCGCCGTCGAACCCGCCGTCGGGGAAGGGCAGACGCTCGGCGCTCCCGGCGTGCAGCGGTGCGGTGGCCAGCCCCGGGCGGCGGCGGGCCAGGGCCAGTTCCGCCGCCGACAGGTCGACGCCCGCGACCTGCCGGCCGGGCCGGGCGGCGAGCAGTTCCAGCAGCAGACCGTCGCCGCAGCCCACGTCCAGCACCCGGCGCCGCCCGGCCACCGCGTCCCGCAGCAGCGCATAGCTGGACCGGCCGTCGGGCCCGCGGCCGTGCGCCATGGCCCGGGCGGTGACCGCGGGGTGCGCGGCGTGGAAGCGCCGGAGGAAGGCGGGGCCGTCGGGGGCCGGAGCCGGGCCGCCGGGGACCGGGCCGTCCGGACGCCCGCCCTCCGCCGGTGGCGCTCCGGCCCCCGGCTCCTCCCGCACCGGCTCCTCCTGCACCGGCTCCTCCCTCACCGGCCGACCAGCGCCAGGCTCCCCGCGTCGTAGCGGGTGCCGGCGACGCGGTCGGCGGGGGCCGCGGCGTCGATGGCGGCGAGGTCGTCGGCGGACAGTTCGATGGTCACCGCGGCGAGGTTCTCCTCCAGGTACCGCTCACGCCGGGTGCCGGGAATCGGGACGACGTCGTCGCCGCGGTGCTGCACCCAGGCCAGCGCGAGCTGCCCGGCGGTCACCCCGCGCTCGGCGGCCAGCTCCTCCAGCCTCCGGACGATCGCGAGGTTCTGCTCCAGATTCCCGTCGGCGAACCGCGGCTGGGTGCGCCGCAGATCGCTCTCCGCCATGCCCTCGACGGAGGCGTAACGTCCGGTCAGGAAGCCGCGGCCGAGCGGGGAGAACGGGACGAGGCCGATGCCCAGCTCCCGGCAGACCGGCGCGATCTCCCGCTCCAGGTCGCGCGTCCACAGCGACCACTCGCTCTGCAGCGCGGCGATCGGATGGACCGCGTGCGCCCGGCGGACGGTCTCCGCGCCCGCCTCGCAGAGCCCGAGGTGGCGCACCTTGCCCGCCGCGACCAGCTCCGCCATCGCGCCGACCGTCTCCTCGATCGGCACCTGCGGGTCGACGCGGTGCTGGTAGTAGAGGTCGATGTGGTCGACGCCGAGGCGGCGCAGCGACGCGTCGCACGCCTGCCGTACGTAGGCGGCGTCGCCGCGGATGACGGCCGGCTCGCCGACGCGGTTGGCGAAGCCGAACTTGGTGGCGAGCACCACCTCGTCGCGCCGCTCGGCGAGCAGCCTGCCGAGCAGTTCCTCGTTGTGGCCCGCCCCGTAGAAATCGGAGGAGTCCAGGAGCGTGACGCCGAGGTCGAGCGCCCGGTTCAAGGTGGCGAGCGACGCCCCGTCGTCCGACGCCCCGTATCCGTGGCTCATCCCCATGCACCCGAGCCCCTGGGCCGAAACCTCCAGCGCACCGAGCTTGCGCGTAGGCATTCCCGTCGTCCCCGTCATCTCCGCCACCTCCTGGCACCGCCCGCCGCCGGGGCCTTCCCGGAACCGCGGCCGTCCCGACGACCGTAGGAGGTGGAGTGCGCTCGAAGTCAACGAGGTGGCGTGCCGGGCGGGTTGGCGGCGTACGGGCGTGCCTGCGGGCGGCGGTCCGGCGCGTGTGGTCGCCTGTACCGGGGACGCCGACCGGCACGGTGATCCCAACCGGACTGTCAGTGCCGGGAGTTACGGTGCCGAGTACCGCAAGACCGGCCGTCCACGGCGTACCGGCGGCCCGGTACCGAGCGCAGACCTGCGAAGGAGACACCCGATGGGCAAGGTCACCACCAGCGTCACCACGATGTCCCTGGACGGCTACATCGCCGGACCGGACGAAAGCGGCTTCGACCTGCTGTTCCAGTGGTACGGCAACGGCGACGTCGAGATCCCGTCGGCCAGCCCCGACGTGCCGCCGTTCCGCGTCTCCGCGGCCAGCGCCGCACTGCTGCGGCGGGAGTGGGGGAACACGGGGGCGCTGATCGTCGGCCGGCACCTCTACGACCTGACGCACGCCTGGGGCGGACGCCACCCGATGGACGTGACCACGGTCGTCCTCACCCACCGCCGGCCGGACGACCGGCCCGAGGACGACGCGGACTTCGTCTTCGTCACCGACGGCATCGCGGCGGCGGTGGCCCGGGCGAAGGCGCTGGCCGGGGAGAAGGACGTGGTGGTGAACGGCGGGCAGATGGCCCGTCAGTGCCTGGAGGCCGGGCTGCTCGACGAGGTCGGGGTCGCGCTGGTGCCGGTCGTCCTGGGCGGCGGGAAACGGCTCTTCGACGGACTCGGCGGCGGACCGGTGCGGTTCGACGGCCCCGTCGCGGTGATCGAGGGCACCGGCGTCACCCATCTGCGCTACCGGGTGAGGAAGTGAGCCGACAGCGCAGATGCGGCGGCGTCCGCTCCCGCCCCTGCGGGGGCGGCCGACCGGGCCCGGCCGCTCCGGGCCTCCGCGGACGTCAGCCGATGGGGTTGACGAAAGTGGCCGGGTGAGTGGCACCGGACTGGTCGACGAGCGGACCCCAGGGCCACTCGACCGTCAGGGAGGTGGTTTCGTTCGGCGGGGTGACCTGCATGGTTGCGGGCTTCCAGGAGCCTTCGTCGTTCTCGTGGGCCATACCGAGGCTGAGCGTGAAGTCGGTGGATTCGCCGGGGGCGAGGGTGATCGAGCTGTACCTGGCGGACGAGCGGGCCAGCGACCAGGGGGTGCCGCCGTTGTCGGGCACGAGGTCCACACCGGGGAAGCCGCCGATCCTGCAGGTCCGGCCGCTGGTGTTGGTCAGCAGGATGCTGGTGGTCGTCGCGCCCTGCGCGTCCGGGTCCGGCGCCGCGTCGTCACCGGTGGCGAACTCCGCCTTCAGGCCGGAGGTGTGGCACCGCTCGCCCTGGGTGGCCGAGTTCGTGGTCTCCCCGCCCGCGGCCCCCGCCTTGGCGTCGCCCTTCGCCCCGGAGCCCGCCGGCGACTCCCGGTCCGGCACCGTGGTGGAGACGCCCGCGCCGGCGTCGGCCTGCGAAGCAGCCTCCACCTGCCCCGCGGCCTTCGTCCCGCCCGCGTCCGCACCGGAGCAGGCGGTCAGGGTCAGCCCGGCGGCCGCGGTGAGCGCGGCGGCGGCGACCCGCAGGGTACGGCGGCGGGCGGTACGAACGGTGTGGGTGCGCATGGCGGGTTCCCCCCGGGGCGGTCGGTGGCGTGGTCTCCTCGGTACGGCACCCACGCTGCCCGGAGGCCCTGGCGCGCGACTGCCGCCGGGCTAACGCCTGGCTAACCGCTCACGGGCGGCGCCCCGGCCCCTCCCCGGAGCTCCGCGCGCCGCTCCCGCCACCACACGCACCCCCACACCGCCACCCCCAGGCCGCTGAACCCCGCCCCCAGTACGCAGACCGCGCCCCATCCCGCCGCGGCGTAGAGGGAGGTCGCGGCGAGGGCACCGGTGGCGCTGCCGAGGGAGTAGAAGACCATGTAGCCGCCGATCAGGCGGCTGCCCGCGTCCGGGTGGAGGGCGTAGATCACCGTCTGGTTGGTGACATGGACCGCCTGGACCGCGAGGTCCAGGAGGACCACCCCGGCGGCCAGCGCCCACAGCGAGCTGCGGGTGAAGGCCAGCGGGAGCCAGGCGGCGGTGAGCAGGGCGAGGGCGAGCCCGGTGGTGCGGCGGGCGAGACCGCGGTCGTTGAGGCGGCCCGCGACGGTCGCGGCCAGGGCACCGGCCACGCCGATCAGCCCGAGCGCACCGATCGCGCGGTGCGGCAGGAAGTACGGGGCTTCGCTGAGCGGTAGCGCCACGCTGCTCCACAGGGTGCTGAACGCGGCGAAGACCAGCAGGCAGTAGAGCGCCCGCAGCCGCAGCACCGGCTCGCGGGCGAAGAGGGTGAGCGTGGAGCGCAGCAGCTGCCCGTAGCGCAGGGTGGTCGGCGCGGCGGTGCGGCGGGGCAGCACCCGGTAGAGGATCAGCGCCAGCGCCGCGGTCAGCGCCGCCGAGGCGAGGTAGACGGAGCGCCAGCCCGCGAGGTCGGCCAGCAGCCCGGAGGCGGTGCGGGCGAGCAGGATGCCGATGACCACACCGCCGGTGACCAGCCCGACGACCCGGCCGCGCCCGGCGGGCGGCGCCAGCGACGCGGCGAAGGCCACCAGCGTCTGGGTGACGACCGCGAGCAGCCCCGTGGCGGCCACCCCCGCGAGCAACGCCGCCGCCGTACGGGCGGTGCCGACCACGGCCAACGCCCCGACCAGCAGCGACAGATGCAGCACGATGATCCGCCGCCGGTCGGCCATATCGCCCAGCGGTACGAGGAAGAAGAGGCCCAGGCCGTACCCGACATGTGTGAGCGTGACGACGGCGCCGACCAGCGCCGGGCTCATGGCGAGGTCGCGCCCCATGGTCACCAGCAGCGGCTGCGCGAAGTAGACATTGGCCACCGCCGCCCCGCAGGCGACGGCGAAGAGCGCGACGACGCCCCGCGACAGGACGTACCCGGCCCCCTCCTCCCCGCACCCCTCGGTCCGCCGCGTCAGGGCCTCACCGTCACCGGTCATCGCCACCCGTTCCCCCACCCTCCACACGTCTGGTTTCATCTTGCTACCAATCCGGAACGAGGGTGACGCTAACCCGCTTGGTAGCATGTTGCAACCACAATCGCCGGATCGACGAGCCCCGGACGGACCGACGGGATCCGCGGGAGCGACGGAAACGAGGGACGCCATGGTGAGCAGGACCCGCTTCGACGACAGCGACTGCCCGGTCGCCCGCTCCGTGGACGCGATCGGCGACTGGTGGTCGCTGCTGATCGTCCGGGACGCGTTCGACGGCAGCCGCCGCTTCGGCGAGTTCCAGCGCAGCCTGGGCGTCGCGAAGAACATCCTCACCGCCCGGCTGCGCGCCCTCGTCGCCGGCGGCGTCCTCGCCTCCGTCCCCGCCTCGGACGGCAGCGCCTACCGCGAGTACGTCCTGACCCCGAAGGGCGAGGCGCTCTTCCCCGTCATCGTGGCGCTGCGCCAGTGGGGCGAGCAGCACTTCTTCACCGCCGGCGAGCCCCACTCGGAGCTGGTCGACCGCCGCGCGGGACACCGGCTGCGGCCACTGGAGATCCGGGCCGAGGACGGACGGCGGGTGACGCCGGGCGACACGACGGTACGGAAGGTGCCCGAGGACCGACCCGGAACCGGCCCGGGACCCGCCCCGGAGCCCGCCCCGACCGGAACCCGCTAGAGGAAACCCCTGTACCCGCCACTGAATTTCCGTCTTTGCCCCGCCCTCCCTCCTCCGTACCGTGAAATCACCCGGCCCCGGAAAGCCCCGTCACCGCATTGCTGTCACCGCTTTTCGGGCCGACCGGGAATGACGCGGGAAGTCGCCTTCAGGAGGACAGCGGAATGACGGCGGGCAGCGCCGCGCCGATCCCGTTGAGCAGCCCGGTGATGTGCGTGGCGACCATCGCGTCCCAGTCGTCCTGACGCAGCTCGTCGAAGGGGGAGACCGCCATCGTCCCGGCGTTGGAGGCCAGGACGTCGAGCCGGCCGAACCGGTCGACCGCCGTGTCCCCCGCGATGCCGCCCTCGGCACTGTTCCTGACACCGCTGCGGTCGATGCAGGACGGCGCCGTACCGCCGGCGGCCGCCGGCGCCGAAGCGGCCTGCGCCGGAGCCGCGGCCCCCAGGGCGCCCGTCGCCACGAGGACAGCCGTGGCCACGAGGACCTCGGGCTTCACCATGCGCCTCTTCACTTGTCTCCCCCTGGCCGTCCGGTGCTCCCTGCGCCGGACAGCGATGCGGCACAAAGTACAACCGCCCCGGGACCTGCGCACCGCCCGCGACCGTGATGCGCGCCACTGCGTCCGACCGTTCCGGAGATTCCACCCGGAAACCCAACCGGCTTCGCCAACAAGCCTGTTAAGTTCATGCCGCCATGAAGCGGGCGCGGTGGCGCGCCACGGCGTGGGGGGGGCAACGATGCGTCGCAGTGGGTGGGCCGGAGCCGGGGTGGCCGTGGGGCTGCTGTTCGTGACCGGCTGCGGAGGGGGCGGCGGGAACGGTTCCGCTCCCGCGGTGGACCCGGCACTGGCCAAGGCCGTGAACAAGAACTGCGGCCACTTCCTGAAGCCGGAGTCGGTCGCCGCGGCGCTCGGCGACAACACCTTCGACGGCACCCTCGGGAAGATCCAGGGCGACAAGGGGTCGTGCTCGATCACCGTCTCGGTCCGGGAGGCCGGCCGCGGCACGAGCGGGCCGCGCCACAGCGACGTGAAACTCTCGCTGGAGATCCTCAGCTGGAAGGACCCCGCCCTGGTGGCCCAATCCGTCGACGAGGTCTGCCACAACACCTCGGCCGTCGCGGTCACCGAGATCTTCCAGGGCCCCAAGGGCGCGTGCAGCGTCTGGCGGGCCGAGCCCACCGAGGAGTTCCTGGTCGGCGGCAAGCTGGACGTCCACGGCGGCGAGGGCACGAAGCGGATCACGATCACCGTCCACGGCGTGGACGGCACGCTGAAGCAGGACCGCGAGCACGCCCTCCAGCTGCTGGCCGACGTCCGCGCGGAGATCTCCCGCAGGGCGTGAGGCCCGGGGCCCGGCGGCCCCGGACCGGCCCGCCCCACCGCGGCAACACTCCCGCAAGCACTCTGCTTGCAATAGTTAGCACCAGCGGGCACCATGGGGCCATGGCATCGCTCAACGTCGGCAATCTCGGTGAGTTCCTGCGGGAGCAGCGGCGTACGGCGCAGCTGAGCCTGCGGCAGCTCGCGGAGGCCGCGGGGGTGTCGAACCCGTATCTCAGCCAGATCGAGCGCGGGCTGCGCAAGCCGAGCGCGGAGATCCTGCAGCAGCTCGCCAAGGCACTGCGGATCTCCGCCGAGACGCTGTACGTCCAGGCCGGGATCCTCGACGAGCGGCAGGGGCCGAGCGGTGTCGAGGTACAGACCGCGATACGCACCGACCCCTCCCTCAACGAGAAGCAGAAGCAGGTCCTGCTGCAGATCTACGACTCCTTCCGCAAGGAGAACGGATACGGCAGCACCGACCCGGGAGCCGCCCCGGCCGATGACGTGCCGGGCCACGGCTGAGCGCACGACATCCGCATCAGGACACCGAATGCAGGAGGAAGCACCTCATGGCCATCACCGATGACCTCCGCAAGACCCTGACCGACCCGACCCCGCTGTACGCCCTCGCCGGCACCGCCGATCTGGCGGCCGAGAAGCTCGGTGAGGTGCCGGTGCTGGTCGAGCGGATCCGCGCGGAGGCCCCCAAGCACATCGAGGCGGTGCGGGCCACGGATCCGAAGGACGTCCAGGCGCGCGTCGCCCAGCAGGCCAAGGAGGCCCAGGGCAAGCTGAACGACCTGCTCGGCTCGCTCGACACCGACCTGAAGAAGCTCCGCGAGCAGGCGCAGGTCCTCGCGCTCCAGGGCGTCGGCCGGGCCGCCGAGTACGCGGTCAAGGCGCGGGAGACCTACGACGGGCTGGCCGAGCGGGGCCGCGGTGCGGTGCAGGGCTGGCGCGGTGACGCCGCCGACCACGTCGAGGAGCTGGCCGTGGTGATCGAGCCGGACCCGGCGCCGAAGACCGCCCCGAAGCCGGCGAAGGCCAACGGCACGGCGAACGGCACCGCCAACGGCAAGGCCGCCGCCAAGCCGTCGCGGACCGGCGCGGTGCCGAAGCCGGTCACCAAGCCCGCCGCCAAGCCCGCCACCGCGAAGGCCGACGGCGCCAAGGCGGCCGAGGCGAAGTCCGCGAAGAAGGCCCCGGCCCGCAAGCCCGCCACCCGCCGGAGCACCCCGCCGTCGAAGTGACGTAGTTGTCCCCACGGGCCGGGCACGCAACGGCGGCCCGGCCCGTTGTCCGGGTACGGTGGGCCGCGACGGCCCTGAGACGACAAGCAAGGTGGTGCGCGGCGTGCTGGTGTACGGATTCCAGTCCCTTCTGGGCTGGGCACAGCTGGCCCTGGGCATCTATGCCGCGGTGATGCTGATCGACGCGGCGGTCCGCCGCGACGACGCCTACCGCGCGGCCGACAAGCAGACCAAGCCCATGTGGCTGCTCCTCCTGGCCCTCGCCACGCTGCTGCTCTTCGTCATGCCGCTGATGTCGTTCCTGCCGATCATCGGCGTGATCGCGGTGATCGTCTACACCGTCGACGTCCGCCCGGCCCTCCGCCACGCCACCGGCGGCGGAGGCCCCCGCCGCGGCGGCTCCAGCTCGGACGGTCCTTATGGGCCGTACAACGGGGGGCGCTGAGTTTCGGGCCGGACGGACACACGGGGCGCGCCACCGCGGGTGGGCGCCCCGTTCGCATGACCGGGCCGGCGCCCGGACGTCTCCGTTCCCCCGCCGCCCCGGCTCAGCCGCGCCCCCGGTCCAGCCACAGCACCGCGACATCGTCCGTCAGCTCGCCGCCGTTGAGGTCGCGGACCTCGTTCAGGGCGGTGTCCAGCAGTTCCTCGCCGGTCAGGCCCGCCGCCATCCGGCGGGCGACCAGATCGGCCATGCCCTCCTGGCCCAGCCGCAGCCGGCCCTCCCCGACGTGCCCCTCGATCAGGCCGTCGGTGTACATCATCAGGCTCCACGCGCCGCCCAGCTCGATCTGGTGACGCGGCCAGCGGGCGTACGGCAGCAGGCCGAGCGCCGGGCCGCCGTACTCGTACGGGAGCAGCCGCGGCGGGCCGCCCGCGCGGGAGAGCAGCGGGGCCGGGTGGCCCGCCAGGCAGAGTCCGGCGCGGCGGCCGTCCGGGGAGATGTCGACGGTGCAGAGCGTCGCGAAGATCTCGTCGTCGGCGCGCTCGTGCTCCAGGACCTTCTGGAGGGTGGAGAGCAGTTCGTCGCCGCAGAGCCCGGCGAAGGTCAGCGCCCGCCAGGCGATCCGCAGCTCCACGCCGAGCGCCGCCTCGTCGGGGCCGTGGCCGCAGACGTCGCCGATCATCGCGTGGACGGTGCCGTCCGGTGTGCGGACGGTGTCGTAGAAGTCGCCGCCGAGCAGCGCGCGGCTGCGGCCGGGGCGGTAGCGGGCGGCGAAGCGCAGGTCGGAGCCGTCGAGCAGCGGGGTCGGCAGCAGGCCGCGCTCCAGCCGGGCGTTCTCCTGGGCGCGCATCCGCGACTCGGTGAGCTGACGCTGTGCGAGGTCGGCGCGCTTGCGCTCGACGGCGTAGCGCACCGCGCGGCTGAGGACCGCGCCGTCCAGCTCGTCGCGGAAGAGGTAGTCCTGCGCGCCGACGCGGACGGCCTCGGCAGCGCGTTCGGCGTCGGTCTCCGGCGTCATCACCAGGACGGCGTGGGCCGGGGCCATCCGCAGCACCGCGTGGAGCGCGCCGAGGGTGTCGCCGGCGCCGTCCGCCGGGGCGTCCGCCTCGGTGGCGGGGGCGAGGTCGAGGAGGATGCAGTCGACGTCGTCGGTGAGCAGCCGCGCCGCCTCGGTGAGGTTGCGGGCGGTGCGCAGCCGGACCTTGCGGCCCGCCCAGTCCCACATGTCGGGGACGGTGCTGCTGGGGTCGGAGCCGATGAGGAGGACGGTCAGGCCGGGCCCGGAGCCGTTGTCGGCCGGCGTGTCGGGGCGGCGGGCGCCCGGGATCGGCGCCGTCGTGGCGCCGGCGGTGGTGGTGAGAAGGTGCGCGGGCACGTCCACCGCGCCGTCCGGCGTGCGGCGTGCGGCGCAGACGTCACGGGCCGGGGCCGCCTGCTGCGACAGCACGGCCGTGCGCCGGTGCGGTACGGGTACGGACATGGCTCTGCTTCCTTCCCTCCCCCTGGGTCCTGGTGGGCCGGTTCGACGCCCGGATCGCCGGTGGTCGCCCTGACGGGCGCGAGACCACGTGCGAAGGCGTTTCCTCAGGGCTGTCCCGGCGCGCCGTCCGGCGCACCAACATGCCCGGTCGTGCGCCGCTCGTGGGGGAGAGCGGTGCGCCACCGGGCACCGAGAGTGCGACCATAGCGCCACCGGACACTTGTGCGGAATGACCCACGGCACGCGGCACACGTCATATGCCGCCGGGTATAAGCCATTTGACCTGGAGAGACCGGGAGAAGCCGGAAAGGGAATGACGAACATCACCCCACCGGGGCCGGAACCGATCGCAATGTGCCACGGCGCGGCGACCGTCCGATAACGGCCTCACCCGCGTTGCGCCGGCAATCACGGGCGAGGCCGTCACGCTCATTCCGTCATTTATCGGGCCGTACGACACCGAGGATCGGCATCGAACCGGCCCCGGCGATCGTGACCTGCCGGCCCGGTCGCGGAGCGTGCACGATCGCCCCGTCACCGAGATACATCCCGACATGACTGGCATCGGAGAAATAGATGATCAGGTCCCCGGGGCGCAGGTCCGTGACGGCGACACGGGGCAACTGCCGCCACTGTTCCTGGGAGGTCCGCGGAATGGTACGGCCGCCGGCCTGCCAGGCGCGCAGGGTCAGCCCCGAGCAGTCGAAGGTGTCCGGCCCCACGGCGCCCCACACGTAATCCTTGCCGATCTGCGCGGTGGCGAACGAAACGGCTTTCTTTCCGGCGGCCGATGCCTTGTTGCCGATCTCCTTCAGGATGCCGGTGTCCAGCCATTTCTGCTGTTCGGCGCGGGCCCGGGATTCCTCCAGCTCTTTCAGCCGGTCCTTTTCCGCGGCGGCCAACCGGGATTCGATTTTCTTCGCCGCGTCGATCTTCTCCTTGATGTCACGCCGTGCTTTTTCCTTCTTCACGCGTTCGGCGTCGAGGTGCTCCCAGCGGACCGTCGCGGAGTGCGCGTCGTCCCGGAGCCCGGCCGCCAGCCGGCTCAGCTCCCCGGCGACGTTCGTGGCGGCGCGCTGGCTCTTACGGGCCAGGACCACGTTGTCGAGGTACCCCTCGGGGTCCGCGTGCAGCAGCAGCCGCGCCTCGTCCGGGATGCCCCCGGCGCGGTACTGCGCACTGGCCAGCACGCCCGCCTGCCGCTTGAGCGCCGCGCGGCGGCGCTGCGCGTCCTCGATCCGCCGGGCGAGATCGACGATCTTCCGCTGCTCGTCGGTGACCTGCTCCTGCGCGGCGTTGTACGCGTCGGTGGCCCGCTCCGCGGCGCGGTAGAGGTCCTCGATCCGCTGATGTATCCGGGCCAGCCGGTCCCCGCCGGGGCCCGCGGCGTCCGCCTCCGGTCCGTTCCCCGCACCGTCCGCCGCCCGCCCGGCCGTGCGCCCGTCCGGCCCGTCGGCCGCCCGCCCGGCCGAGGCGTACGCCGCCGGGACCTGCGGGCCGAACAGCCCCAGCGCGCAGACCACCACGACGGCGCGGGCGACGGCCCGGCCCCGCGGGGCGCCGCGGCCGGACGCGCTCCCCACGCCATCACCCGGAGTCACGGCATCCCGTACGCCCCCGGTTTCCCTCGTGTCCGCTCCGCCCTGTACGGCATCCGCCGTCCCCTGGATCCCCACCCGCCACCTCCGGTCGATGCACACCGATTCGTCTCCCCGTGGTCGTTGGCGCGGATGGTGCCATACCGATCGGTAAGTCGACAGAGGACGGGGCAATTCCCCGATTTCGCGTGACTGATACATGCCAGGAAGGCCCGCCCCCAGCTGACGGGTGAGGTTCACCGTGCGTTCACTCTTCTCCGTCGGTCGCTTCACTTGATCTGCCTAATTTCAGCCGTACCGAGTGCGCGTCACCGTCGCGAACCGATAAGGGCTCCGGCTGACTCCGCACACTCCTGACACACCTCGCACGCCGAGCAAGCGGCGCGCCCCAGGAAGGAACTCTCGACAGTGAAGCTTCAGCGCAAGAACCGGGTTCGCGCCCTCGCGGTGGGCGCTCTCGCCGTCACCGGTGCCCTGGCCCTGACGGCGTGCGGCTCCGACGACACCAGCGCCGCCGGTGGCGCGGGCAACGCCGCCAAGGCCGGCAGCATCAAGTGCGAGGGCAAGGGCAAGCTGCGCGCCTCCGGCTCCTCGGCGCAGAAGAACGCCATGGACGTCTGGGTGCAGAACTACGCCGGTTCCTGCAAGGACACCGAGATCAACTACCAGCCGACCGGCTCCGGCGCGGGCATCACCACCTTCCTCCAGGGCCAGACCGCGTTCGCCGGTTCCGACTCGGCCCTCAAGCCCGAGGAGGTCGCCAAGTCGGAGAAGATCTGCAAGGGCGGCAAGGCGATCAACCTGCCGATGGTCGGCGGCCCGATCGCGGTCGGCTACAACGTCCCCGGCGTGGACAACCTCGTCCTCGACGCGCCCACCCTCGCCAAGATCTTCGACTCGCAGATCACCAACTGGAACGACGCGGCGATCAAGAAGCTCAACCCGGGCGCCTCGCTGCCGGACCTCAAGATCCAGGCGTTCCACCGCTCCGACGACTCGGGCACCACCGACAACTTCACCAAGTACCTCAAGGGCGCCGCCCCCGACGCCTGGAAGCACGAGCCCGCGAAGACCTGGGAGGGCAAGGGCGGCCAGGCGGCCTCCGGCTCCGCCGGCGTCTCCTCGCAGGTCAAGCAGACCAACGGCGCGATCTCCTACTTCGAACTGTCCTACGCGACGGCCGGGAAGATCCCCACCGTCAAGATCGCCACCGGCGCCAAGACCCCGGTCGAGGCCACCGTCGACAACGCTTCCAAGGCCATCGCCGAGGCCAAGCAGGTCGGCAAGGGCGACGACCTCGCCCTGGAGCTGAACTACGCCACCAAGGCCGAGGGCGCCTACCCGATCACCCTGGTGACGTACGAGATCGCCTGCGACAAGGGCAACAAGGCCGAGACCCTGCCGGCCACCAAGTCCTTCCTCACCTACATCGCGAGCGAGGACGGCCAGAACGCCCTGAAGGACCTGGGCTACGCCCCGCTGCCCTCCGAGATCGCCGACAAGGTCCGCAAGACCGTCGCCGCCCTCGCCTGATCCACCGGGCGGCGGCCCCGCCGTACGGCCCGGGTCACCCCGCCGTACGGCCCCCGGGCCGCCGCCCGTCCGGTGCACCGCCGCGCCAGGAGCCCCCGGGCTCCGCAGACCGGAGAAACCATGACCCCCTCAGCAACCGCGACACCTGACGCCGCGCCCCCGCCGGCCGCGGCCCCGGCCTCCACCGTCTCGGGGAAGGCCCAGCGCCCCGGCGACCGGATATTCCTCGGGCTCTCCCGGGGATCCGGTATCGCCCTCCTGGTGATCATGGCGGCCATCGCCGCCTTCCTCACCTACCGGTCCGTGCTCGCGATATCCGGCGACCACGCCAACTTCTTCACCACCCTCGACTGGAACGCCACCGGCACCGAGCCGAAGTTCGGTATCGCGGTCCTGGCGTTCGGCACCGTCGTCAGCGCCCTGATCGCGATGGTCGTCGCGGTCCCGGTCGCCGTCGGCATCGCCCTCTTCATCTCGCACTACGCCCCGCGCAAGCTGGCCTCCCCGCTCGGCTACGTCATCGACCTGCTCGCCGCGGTGCCCAGCATCATCTACGGCCTGTGGGGCGCGCTCTTCCTCGTCCCGCACCTCGGCGGGCTCTACGGCTGGCTCGACGACTACCTCGGCTGGACCGGCATCTTCAGCTACGGCGGCGGCGCCGCCCGCTCGCTGTTCACCGTCGGCATCCTGCTGGCGATCATGATCCTGCCGATCGTCACCAGCGTCAGCCGCGAGGTCTTCCTCCAGGCGCCGAAGATGCACGAGGAGGCGGCCCTGGCGCTCGGCGCCACCCGCTGGGAGGTCATCCGGATGTCGGTCCTCCCCTTCGGCCGCTCCGGCATCATCAGCGCCTCCATGCTGGGCCTGGGCCGTGCGCTCGGCGAGACGATGGCCGTCGCCACCGTCCTCTCCCCCAGCTTCCTCATCGGCAAGAGCCTGCTCGACCCGGGCGGCGGCACCTTCGCGCAGAACATCGCAGCGAAGTTCAGCGAGGCCGACACCTTCGGCCAGGACGCACTGATCGCCTCGGGCCTCGTCCTCTTCGTGATCACCCTGCTCGTCAACGGCGCGGCCCGCCTGATCATCGCCCGGCGCAAGGAGTACTCGTGAGCGACGTCATGACGGAACGGCAGACCGTCACCGGCCGGCCCGGCGGCACCCCCGTACCGTTCTCCCTCAAGCAGGCCCGGCTCCCTCGCTGGACCCCGGCGGCCCTCGCCCTCGCCTCGGCCGCGATCGGCTGCGGCATCGGCCTCGGCGCCGGTCTGGACAGCCGCGTCCAGTGGGGTCTGATCGCCGCGCTGGTCTTCGTGGCCGCCACCTTCGTCCTGTCCGCCGCCGTCGAAGGCGCCCGGCAGGCCAAGGACCGCCTCGCCACCGGCCTCGTCTGGATGGCCTTCCTGCTCGCCGTCATCCCGCTGGCCTCCCTGCTGTGGGAGACGGTGGTCCGCGGCAGCAAGGTCCTGGACGGCTACTTCCTGTCCCACTCGATGGGCACCCTGCCGGACGCGCTGCCCGGCGGCGGCATCTACCACGCGATCATCGGCACCCTGGAGCAGGTGGGCCTCGCCACCCTGATCGCCGCGCCGCTCGGCCTGTTCACCGCGATCTACCTGGTCGAGTACGGCCGCAGCCGGCTCGCCAAGGCCGTCACGTTCTTCGTCGACGTGATGACCGGCATCCCGTCGATCGTCGCCGGTCTCTTCGTCCTCTCCGTCTGGATCCTCATCCTCGGCTTCGGCCCGTCCGGCTTCGCCGGGGCGATGGCGCTGGCGATCCTGATGGTCCCGGTCGTCGTCCGCTCCACCGAGGAGATGCTCAAGCTCGTCCCCAACGAGCTGCGTGAGGCGTCCCTCGCCCTGGGCGTGCCGAAGTGGCGCACCATCCTCAAGGTCGTCCTGCCGACGTCGATCGGCGGCATCACCACCGGCGTGATGCTGGCCGTCGCCCGGATCACCGGTGAGACCGCGCCGGTCATGCTGCTGGTCTGGGGCGCGAAGACGATCAACAACAACCCGTTCCAGGACGCCCAGCAGTCCCTGCCGCTCTACGTCTTCCAGCAGTGGCAGCAGGGCTCCGAGGCGTCGTACGACCGCGCCTGGGCCGCGGCCCTCGTCCTCATCGCCTTCGTGATGCTCCTCAACCTGGTGGCCCGCGGCATCGCCCGCTGGAAGGCCCCCAAATCCGGCCGCTGACCGTAAGCGCAACGAAAGAAGCAGTGATCCCATGGCCAAGCGAATCGATGTCAGCGGCCTCTCCGCCTTCTACGGCAGCCACAAGGCCATCGACGACATCTCCATGAGCGTCGAGCCCCGCTCGGTGACCGCCTTCATCGGCCCCTCCGGCTGCGGTAAGTCGACGTTCCTGCGCACCCTGAACCGGATGCACGAGGTCACCCCCGGCGGCCGCGTCGAGGGCAAGGTGCTCCTGGACGACGAGGACCTCTACGGTCCCGGCGTCGACCCGGTCGCGGTCCGCCGCACCGTCGGCATGGTCTTCCAGCGGCCCAACCCGTTCCCCACGATGTCGATCTTCGACAACGTCGCGGCCGGGCTGCGGCTCAACGGCACGGTCAAGAAGAAGTCCGAGCTGTCCGACATCGTCGAGAAGTCCCTCAAGGGCGCCAACCTCTGGAACGAGGTCAAGGACCGCCTGAACAAGCCCGGCTCCGGCCTCTCCGGCGGCCAGCAGCAGCGGCTGTGCATCGCCCGCGCCATCGCCGTCGAACCGCAGGTCCTGCTGATGGACGAGCCCTGCTCGGCGCTGGACCCGATCTCCACGCTCGCCGTCGAGGACCTCATCGGCGAGCTGAAGGAGCGCTTCACGATCGTCATCGTGACGCACAACATGCAGCAGGCGGCGCGCGTCTCGGACCGTACGGCGTTCTTCAACCTCTCGGCGGTCGGGCAGCCCGGCACCCTCGTCGAGATCGACGACACCGAGCGGATCTTCTCCAACCCGTCCGTCCAGGCGACCGAGGACTACATCTCCGGCCGCTTCGGCTGAGCCGCCCGCCCGGCGGCCCCACCCACGTCCTGCGGTGCTGCATGGCGGTGCCACCGCACGGCGAAGGGCCCGCCCCCACATCGGGGGCGGGCCCTTTCTTCGTACGGAGGCGCCGGACCGGAGCCCGGCGCGGGTCAGCCGAAGGCCAGTTTGATCACCCAGTAGGAGACCGCGGCGACGAGCGCCGCCGCCGGCATCGTGATGAACCAGCCCATCACGATGTTCTTGGCCACGCCCCAGCGCACCGCGCGCGGGCCCTTGGTCGAGCCCACACCCATGATCGCGGCGGTGATGACGTGCGTGGTGGAGATCGGCGCGTGGAACATGAACGACGCGGTGTACATCACCGACGCCGCCGTGGTCTCCGCGGCGAAGCCCTGCGGCGGGTCCAGCTCGATGATCCGCCGGCCCAGCGTCCGCATGATCCGCCAGCCACCCGCGTACGTACCGAGCGACAGGGTGATCGCACAGACCAGCTTCACCCAGACCGGGATGGCCGCGCTGGCGTCCTGGACATCGGCGATGACCAGCGCCATCACCACGACACCCATGGTCTTCTGCGCGTCCTGGAGACCGTGGCCGAGCGCCATGCCCGCCGCCGAGACGGTCTGCGCTATGCGGAAACCGCGCTTGGCACGGTGCGGATTGGCGCCGCGGAACAGCCAGAGGATGACGACCATCACCAGATAGCCGAGCACCAGGCCGATCACCGGCGAGATGAACATCGGCAGGACGACCTTCTCGATCACCCCGGTCCAGATCACCTCGGTGCCCCCCGCGAGCGCCGCGCCGACCATGCCGCCGAAGAGTGCGTGGGAGGAGGACGAGGGCAGTCCGAAGTACCAGGTGACGAGGTTCCAGACCACCGCGCCCAGCAGCGCGGCGAACAGGATCCCCATCCCCTTGCTGCCCTCGGGCGTGGAGATCAGCCCCTCGCTGACCGTCTTGGCGACCCCGCTGCCCAGAAAGGCACCGGCGAGGTTCATCACGGCGGCCATCGCCAGCGCCGCCCGTGGCGTCAGCGCCCGGGTCGACACCGAGGTGGCGATGGCGTTCGCCGAGTCGTGAAAGCCGTTGGTATACGTGAAACCGAGCGCGACCGCGATGGTCACGACGAGCGCGAAGGTGTCCATGGCCGGGGCTCAGGACTCCTTGACCGCGATGGTCTCGACGGTGTTGGCCACATGCTCGAAAGCGTCGGCCGCCTCTTCCAGGATGTCCACGATCTGCTTGAGCTTCAGCACCTCGATGGCGTCGTACTTGCCGTTGAAGAGGTGCGCGAGCAGCTTGCGGTGGATCTGGTCGGCCTGGTTCTCCAGACGGTTGACCTCGATCCAGTACTCGGTGAGGTTCGACATCGTCCGCAGATTCGGCATCGCCTCGGCGGTCAGCTCGGCCGCCCGCGCCAGCACCTCGATCTGCTGCTCGACGCCCTTCGGCAGCTCCTCCACCTTGTAGAGGACGACGAGATCGACGGCCTCCTCCATGAAGTCCATGATGTCGTCGAGCGACGAGGCGAGGTTGTAGATGTCCTCGCGGTCGAAGGGGGTGATGAACGAGGAGTTCAGCTGGTGGAAGATCGCGTGCGTCGCGTCATCCCCTGCGTGCTCCGCCGCCCGCATCCGTTCGGCGATCTCGGCCCGCGCGGAGGTGTCCGCCCCGAGCATTTCCATCAGGAGCTTCGAGCCGGTGACGATGTTGTCCGCGGATGCGGCGAACATGTCGTAGAAGCTCGTCTCCCTGGGGGTCAGACGAAAGCGCACGTGAAATCCTCGGGGTGCATCGGTTTCGGTCGACTTGATGCTAGGCGCATCATCCAGCCACTGCTTACCAGCATTCCTTCAGTGTCGCGCATCGGGCAGCATGCTCTGCACGGGGTACCTCCGGTACCCGGAAAATTCGGTACCATATACCCACCAGGGGTATATGGATGGACGGGATACCACGGGAGACGGCCATGACGACCACGGACGCCGGTACGGACGGCACCACCGAAACCGCCTCGGCCGCCCCCGCGCCCACGCCGGAAACCGGCCCCCAGGGCGACCCGAACGCCGTCACCGACCACGACCGCGGCATCCACGGCTACGCCCACCAGAAGGACGCCCACCTCAAGAGACTGCGCCGCATCGAGGGCCAGATCCGCGGCCTCCAGCGCATGCTGGAGGAGGACGTCTACTGCATCGACATACTCACGCAGGTCTCGGCGAGCACGAAGGGCCTGCAGTCCTTCGGGCTCCAGCTCCTGGAGGAGCACCTGCGCCACTGCGTCGCCGACGCCGCGGTGCACGGCCCCGAGGCCATCGACGCCAAGGTCCAGGAGGCCACCAAGGCGATCGAGCGGATGCTCCGCACCTGACCCGCCCGGCGCGGCGGCCGCCGGGTCACCGCCGGGGCGGGTCCGTGACGTCCCGCCGTCCGCCCGGCGGTCGGGGCGCGCCGGGCGCTGCGGCCGGCCACGGCACCCCCTAGGTGTGTTGTCCCGGGACGTTGGTGACACGCGCGTGGGGTGCTTGAACGGGTGAGGGCCTTCTGGCTCGGTGTGGATTGCGACATCTACGCC